>CAVXZV010000005.1:0-236187 GCA_963766355.1 uncultured Alphaproteobacteria bacterium | reverse complement strand
GCAATGGGGGCAGGCATTGACCGCCGCGGGCGTGCAAAACTTCCGTCTCCGTTCGGCCCAGGACGGCGACAAGCCGGCGATCGAGGTCGGCGGCACAAAGCAGGTACCGTACCCGGAGACTGACCGCCGTGCTCGGCGCCGGCGACGTGTTGGTCGTACACGGCGGCCGCTTCCGTCGCAGCAGATCCGGAGAGAAGCTGGCCGCCTGGCTGGACGACCTGGCCAAGCATGGGCCACCGGAGACGCGCGAGCGGGTCTCCGCCTTCGGGCTGACGGCCAAGCCACTCGGGAGAAGATCAACCACGATCTCTCCAAGGCGGTCGGCTTCTCCACCCAGGGCATGACGCGCGGCGAGGCCGTCAGCAAGATCGCCGGGCAGCTCGGCCTGCCGCTGAAGATCGAAGGCGCCCTGGCCGACGGCGACAACAAGATCGAGGAGGAGCTTTCCCAGTTCTCCAGCCGGGCACGGCCCTGGCCTGCATCTTGCGGCCGATCGGTTCGTGCATGCTGCCCTGCGGGTCAACGGCGAGACGCTGTCGTACACGGTGAAGAAGGCCCAGGGGCTGGAGCAGGAGCTCTGGCCCGTCGGGCTCACCCCACAGGAAGGCGCGCAGAAAGTCCTGCCGGCACTGTATGACCTCCACAACGTGAATGTCTCCGGCGTGACGGCGTCCAAGCTCCTGGAGGTGGTTGCCAGGCCAATTCAAGGGCGCCGGTGTTTTTCGATCACAACGCCCTGGCACGGCACGGCATCGAGCCCGACAAGGCGACCGTTTCGCGTCCCCGAGCAGCGAACGAGCTACAGCATCGCGATGCGGAAGATGCTGGGGAAAATCGGATTGAAGTTCGAGGTGCGGGTCGATGAGGCCGGGAAGCCGTTTCGTGTGGGTGAGCACGGTGAAGCCGGTGTAGTCATCACCGCTTTGTCGGCAGGCCCTCTTCGGATACAATAAGAGCATTCCGCCGTTCTTTCCTGGAATCGACATCGTACCATGTCCACCGCAAATCCCCCTTCGCTGGCACCGCCCCCGGCCGGCCAGAATCATGACCGTCTGGCCGGGGATCGGCTCCATGGCGCTTGGCCGTTGGGTCGGGCAGCTTGCCGGAAATCGCTTTGGCTATGGTTTTTTCACCTTTGGGCAAACTGCTGGCGGTGGCGACGATCCCCATCAGTCTGATCGTCTTTCTTTGGCGGCTCATGCCCGGGGCCTGCCGCCGCTACACACTCACCAACCGGCGGTTGATCGTCCAGCTTGGCTTGACGGCCAAAGATGGGCCGTCGATCGGCCTCGATGGATTCGACTCGATCGAGGTCGCCGTTCTGCCCGGCCAGGACTTTCTGCACGCAGGCGACTTGGTTTTCAATCGCGACGGCAAAGAAGTTTTCCGTCTCCGCGGCGTTTCCGCCCGAAGGCTTTCGCCACGTCTGTCTGAAAGCCCGCAATGCGTTGTTCGCGGGCGAGAAGTTTGCCAGCAACAAGCGGCCGTTGCCGCACCGTCAGCGTGATCACCGTTACGGCGTGGAGAGTGGCCGGATAGGTTGGGCCTCGTCGGGCCGCCGAGCTTGAGCTCGGCAATCGCGGAAACCCCGGCTCCACGGGGGGCAGCCGCCGCACCTCGTCATCTCCGGCCGGCGGAATGTGCGCACCCAAAGTCGCCTGCAGTCTGGCGACGGGGACCATCGGCCGCACATCCAGGATCGCACCGGCGGTTCCGGCTGCGGACGGGCAGGGCCAGTGGCCGGTTTCGGATCGTGGGGTTCTTCGGCTGCGCGAATTCTGCGGAGGAGTAACCGCGGCAACCTGGGGCGATTTTGCCGGCTCGATTTCGCTTTCGCGGACCGGCAATGGATCCGGATTGGCTGTTTCGACATGACTTGACTGCTGCGCCGCCGGCGAAGGGCTTGCCGCTGGGCCGCATCCGTCGGCTGCCAAGCGTCGACCGTTTGCCCAACCTGGGGATAACGGGCGATATTGACCCCGATCGAGCTTGCAATGAGCAAGAGCGATGCCAGAGTAGCCGCAAACTTGGGCACGATCTGCACCTCGGGGGTCGAACGGGCTAAAGTCTTAACGTCGCGAAGTAAACATACACCACGGCAAACCAATGGCAAGCGAAGAATGGCATGGAAGTAGAGCAGCGAGCCATTCTGCGCAATGGACGAGATCGGCCGCAAACTCTGCGCGACGTATCTGCTGCAGGCTTGAAACCGGCAATCGCATCGCCGATGCCCCGCGATCGGCCAGGGCCTGATCGATTTCGGCCAACTGTTGCTCGTCGAGTTGCCAGCCAGAGCCGCCGGCGTTCTCGCGAATTTGATCGGGCCGCTTGGCCCCGCACAGCACGCTGGTAATGCCGGGCTGCTCGACGGTCCAGCGCACGACGAATTCGGCCACTGTATGGCCGCATCGGCCTGGGATTTCTCAACCGATCGACCAGGTCGTGGTTCTTCCTCCGCTCCTCGCCGTGAAACATTGGATACTTGCGACGGCTATCGTCGGGGCCGAAACCTGGTCGCGAGCGATCCGGCCGGCCAACAGTCCTTTCATAAACGGCCAATAGGCCATCACCGCCATGCCCTGCCGGCGGCACCAGGGCAGGGTATCGGCCTCGATTTGCCGCAAGAGCATGTTATAGGGCGGCTGGAAGGCGGCCAGCGGACAAACGGCGGCGAACTCTTCGAGCTGGGCCAGAGTGACGTTCGATGCCCCCGCCGCCAATATTTTGCCCTCGTCGAGCAGCCGCTTCAACTCGCCAGCCGAATCGGCAATGGGAGTGTTTTTGTCCGGCGCGTGCAGGTAATACAGTTCCACGCGGTCGGTGCCCAATCGCCGCAGGCTCTCTTCGCACTCCCGCCGCAAGGTGGCCGGCCGGGCGTCGAGCACCTGCCGGCCTTCCGGCGACCAGTGAATTCCGCCCTTGGTGGCAATCACCAGTTCCTTGCGGCGGCTGCCCAGCGCCGGGCGATCAGCCGTTCGCTCTCTCCGTGGACCCCGTAGCAATAGGCCGTATCGAGGTGGTTGATGCCCAGCTCGAAACAGGCCTGGATCGTGGCCAGGCTGTCGGCGTCGGTCACGCCGAGACTGGTCATGCCCGCGATCGGCCAGCAGCCCAGGGCCACTTCGGAGACCTGTAAACCGGTTTGAGCTAGGGGGCGGTAAAACATGGGGGGCGGGGAGCGGGGAGCTGGCGCACGTGGCCCCGTCGCGTGCGGCGGGTCCCACGTCCGTTTGCTGTTGCTGGATGTCTTCAAGTTTCACGCCGAGTCCAGCCCGCGCTCCCGGACGCGCTGCAAGATCGGCAAGTAGGCGCGTCGCCATGGCCAACCGGCTGTCCGATTTGTTCAGCTCTGCGGCTCCCGCAACCAATTCGTCGAAGCGCTCGGTGAAAAAACGTCTGGCGCCGGCCCCTTGCGGGAACGACGCCGCATCGCGCAAAGCCACGAACGAGATACCGGCATTGCAGCCGGGATTGGACGGTCCCGCCGGCAGACGCGCGGCCCGTTCGGCCAGCGGAGTCAGTGCGCGCATCAATCCGATGCCCAGATCGACGGCCAAAGCTTTTTCGGGATCCGGGCTGGGCACGGCATAGGCGTAAGCGATTAAGCGCAACATCAAGGCATAGGCGCTGTTGGCGAGATCGACGCAGACGACCGCCTCTTCGTTTTCGAGCCACACCCGCCCTTCGCGGCGCGGCGGTTGACGCAGCACCGGATTGACCGCGGCCGGATGAGCAGGAGCAAACTTCGGGTTCGCAAGTTTCAGCGCCTCAAATTCGGCGCGGATCATGCCGAACTTGTTGAAGTGCGAACCCGCCGAATCCTCTTGCGCACCCTCGCCTTGCTGGACGATCGCGTCAAATGCCGCCAAGGCCGTTTTGGAACAGATAACCGGCCTGACGCCGTTCAAATCGATTTGTTCCGGCGAAAGCTGCAAAGCCGGATCGCCGCAGAATGCAGCGCTTTCCCCGATACGTTCGACGAAGCGCGTTAGACTTTGCCCCAGCGAGGCATAGAACACACCGACCGTTTCGTAATCCATCGCCATTGGCGTGATGCGCGGCTTTGCGGCGCCACGCAGATAGCGGACTTCCGGCTCAAAGCCTTCTCCGTCCGGTTCGCTCGAACCTTCCGGCCGCTCCAGATGAATGAAATGCTGCAACACCGCCGCGTTGAACGGCGCCAGCTTCACCACGACACCCGCCGGCAAATAACCCGGATCGAGCGGAAAATTCCCGCGTCCGAAACGCGGCACCCCGCCCAGCGCAGAGGTGATATTCCACACCGCCGCAAGATGACCCATTTCGTCGATGGCAACATCGAGAATAGTGCGGCGCCAGCGGGCGGTGGCGGCCGCTTCTTCTCTGCCGAGCCCCTCTTCTTCGCCGCTCTTCAGACTGAAGGCGGCATAAAGATAGGTACACATCAGATCGTGTTCGAGCTCCGCGGCTTCATAAAGCCTATGCAGCAGCTGTTCGCGGCTGGGGATATGAATGGCGGCGTCCATGCGTACCTTGCCGGAGTTAGACGTCGGGATCCTCGCGCGAATGCGCGTGACCGATGGCATGGCGCAGCTTGTCGTCGAGCTTGGCGCAATTGAGCACCACTTTGTCCGAATCGACTTCCATGACGGCGGACCGCGGCACGGTAAAATCGCCCGCGCCCTCGACATAGACGACAAGGCTGCTCAGCATAACCCGACGCACGGCGCCAAATGCGTTGTCGCCGTCGTGGACAAAAACGTCAAATCCCGGTTCGATCTTCTCGATCGCCATTGTAATTACCTCATCGATCATATTGCCGAATGATCGCGTGTCGCCCGGCGTCTGGCAACAGTAATCCTTCGCCGATGGCCGCCCTATTGTATTAAGGTATCGGCCAAATCGGCGACGATTATCCGACAATTAAGATGGATTAAGCAGAGGCGCGATCTCGATTTTCAGTCGGCGTCGAACGCGATGCCTTGGGCGAGCGGCAGCGCGTCGGAGTAATTGATCGTCGCCGTCTGCCGCCGCATATAAGCCTTCCAGCAATCCGAACCGGATTCGCGCCCTCCGCCGGTTTCTTTTTCGCCGCCGAAAGCGCCGCCAATCTCCGCTCCGGACGGCCCGATATTGACATTGGCGATACCGCAATCCGAACCGCCCACCGCCAAGAAGCGCTCGGCTTCCTGCAGATCCTGCGTGAAAATGCAGGAAGAAAGCCCCTGCGGCACGGCGTTGTGCAGCGCCAGGGCCTCGCCGAAATGGCGGTAGGAGAGGACGTAGAGAATGGGTGCAAAGGTCTCTTGTATCACGATTTCCGTCTGTTTGGGCATTTCGACGATGGCCGGGCGGACATAGAACGCATTGGGGTATTTCGCCGCCAACAGGCGCCCGCCGCCGGTGACCTTGCCGCCTTCGCTTTTGGCGTGCGCGAGGGCGCGCTCCATCGCTTCAAATGCCTCGCGATCGATCAGCGGCCCGACCAGCGTTTCTTTCGCCAAAGGATCGCCGATGGTGAGCTTGGCATAATGACGCTTCAGGGCTTCCACCAATCTGTCGTAGATGCTTTCGTGCAGCAGCAAGCGCCGCAATGAGGTGCAGCGCTGCCCGGCCGTACCGACCGCGGAGAACACAATGGCGCGCTCGGCGAGTTCCAACTTGGCCGATGGTGCGACGATCATCGCGTTGTTGCCGCCGAGCTCCAGGATGGATTTGCCGAAACGCGCGGCCACCACCGGCGCCATGGCCTCGCCCATCGCTGTGGAACCCGTGGCGCTGACCACGGGAATACGCCGATCCTTGGTCAGGAGTTCGCCCGCCTGGCGCGTACACAGGGCGATTTGCGCCAGTGCCCCGGGCGCATCGCCGAATTTCTTTGCCGCGCGGGCGAACAGTGCTTGGACGGCAAGCGCAGTGAGCGGCGTCTTCTTGCTGGGTTTCCAAATCACGCTGTCGCCGCAAACTATCGCCAGCGCCGCATTCCAGGCCCACACCGCGACGGGAAAATTGAACGCGGAAATGACCGCGACCGGTCCCGCCGGATGCCAGGTCTCCATCATGCGATGACCCGGACGTTCGCTGGCGATGGTCAGTCCGTAAAGCTGGCGCGACAAACCCACCGCGAAATCGCAGATGTCGATCATCTCTTGTACTTCGCCGAGGCCTTCCTGCAGGATTTTGCCGTTCTCGATCGTCACCAGGCGGCCGAGTGTCTCCTTATTGGCACGCAATTCCTCCCCAAACAGACGCACCAATTCGCCGCGGCGCGGCGCCGGCACTTCGCGCCATTGAAGAAACGCGTCCACGCTTGCTGCGATCTTCGCGTCGATGATCGGCGCATCGTCATAAGCGACACGCCCGATCTCGGCCCCGTCGATCGGCGAGCGCACGACGTTCGTACCGGATGACATTATGCCGAATTCGGCAAGAAGCTGGGCGTGCACGGCGTCTCTCCTATTCCCCCTTGAGGGAGGGCAAAGTTAAGCAGTATTGCCTAGGCGTAATAGCGCCCAAAACGGTTGGCGAGGAAATCAGCGAGATGCGCCTCTTCCTGTCGCACAAAGCCTTTTTGCGGCAATTTTCCTTCGGTCAGCAGATCGCACATGGCGCAGATACCTGCGGCCGTCGTCACTTGGATGGCGCTCATCAGTTTGCCGCCGACCGTCTGCGCGTAAATTTTCTTCGCGTAGCTCTCCTGAGTTAGGAGCCCGTCGCGCCAGCCCGAAACCGTGACGAAGATCAACACCACGTCCTGATAGGTAATAGGGATCGCGGTCTCCAGCACGTCTTTCAGTATCTCGCGGCGCATGCCCAGGCGTAGATCGCGCACCAGCATTTTGGCGATGTCGCGGTGGCCGGGATAGCGCACGGTCTTGTAGTTCAGATTCTCGACTTTGCCTTCTAACGTGTCGCACAACGTGCCGAGGCCTCCGGAAGTGTTGAACGCCTCATACTCTGTGCCATCGAGGGAGAAGTGTTCGACCTCTTCCAGGGCCGGGACTTCGCCGCGCACGCCGTCGCGCACAGACTCGCACGGGTTGCAATATTCGTTGATCAACCCGTCAGTAGACCAGGTAAGATTGTATTTCAGTGCGTTGGTGGGAAACACCGGCAAGGCGCCGACCCGCATCTCGACCGCGCGCAGTTTATCGAATTTTTTTGTGAGATCGTAAGCGGCAATCGAGATGAATCCCGGCGCCAAGCCGCATTGCGGAACAAAAGCCGTAGACGCGCCATCGGCCAGCTTCTTGATCGTTCGCGTCGATTCCACATCTTCGGTGAGATCGAAATAATGCGCGCCGGCGCGCTTGGCAGCTTCAGCCACAGTCGCGTTCAGGTGATAGGGTGTGGCCGACAGCACGATATCGTGGCCCTTGACGGCCTCTGGAAATTCACGCGGATCATCGATCGCCATGTGGCGCAGAACGATGTTTCTTGTTGGCATGCGCGCCAAGCTGGCCGCGTCGCGATCGACCACGGTCAAGTGGTAATCGCCGGTTTCCGACAAGAACTGGGCGATGGCGACGCCGATCTTGCCGCCGCCGACGAGCATCGCTTTTTTCATGATCCGCACTCCACTAGTGTCGTGGTTTCGAAGTTCGCGATATCACCGATATCGGCATTTTTCGCGAACTTCGAAACCAAAACGACACTAGCATCAATAGTTTGGCTAGTGTCCTTTCGATTCCGAAATTCGAATGAAGCCAATATCAGATGCAACGAATTTCGGAATCGGGACACTAGCATTCCGCCCCGTAATATTGGGCTTTTCTGCGCCCGAAAGCAGGCGGCAAAGCGCCGGAACTTGCGGTATGATCCGGCGAATCGCCGGTGGTACCGTCAAAGTGACAGCTTGCTTTCCTCCCCCGTTTACGGCCGCCTTCGCTAAAGCTACGGCGGGCCAGGTGAGATTTACTTGTCGCGGCGAAGCCTTTTGGCGTAGCCGGGGGGAGGTGGCTGCCGAAGCGCGAAGCGCGAGGCAGACGGAGGGGGGATCGGCGTCAGCCCCCTCCGCCTCGCTGCGCTCCGCTTGCTCGGCACCTCCCCCGTAAACGGGGGAGGAAAGAGATTGGAGCGGCATGAACAGATGCGTCCCAGTGATTCAAAATTGATCGCCTTGCTGCGCGCCAATGCACGCGAACCCGCAACATCGCTGGCGCGCAAACTGGGCTTGGCGCGCTCCACCGTGCAAGAACGCATCGCAAGGCTGGAGCGCGAAGGCATCATCAAAGGCTATACGGTGAAGCTTTCCGACGAGACGCCGCGGCTGAAAGCGCTGGTAATGATTTCCACCGATCCCAAGCAAGCCGATCGAGTTTGCGCCGAACTCAAAAAGATGACGGAAGTTCGTTCGCTGTCCGCCGTGTCGGGTGCCTCTGACTTGATTGCCCATGTCGAAGCGGAGAATGCCGCAAAGCTGGATGCCGCGCTGGATCGCATCGGGCATGCGCATGGCGTGGCGCGGACCGTCACCTCGGTCGTGTTGTCGGAGAAGTTTTCGCGCTAACTATCGTGTGTTATCTTCGTGTGCGGGTAAGGGGGAAGCTGCGCATGACTTGGTGGCCTTTCGGCCCAAGAACGTTTCTCGACACTGATGACGAGGAATGGCAAATCGAGACCTGGCGGTGGTTTTTTGGCCAATTCGGTGGCCTGTCCGACCTGAAACATTCACCGCTCGTCCTGCCGACGCGCCAATTCTTTCCTCCGACCGAGAAAACGGGACATGCTCGGGCCGAGCACATTTTCGATTGTGTGAAACGGCTGGCGAGAATGCCCGATTGGCCTTGCCGTTTGATCGCTCAGCCACGCCGCCCGGAGTTGCTTGTCAACGATATCGCGGCGCTTAAACCCATCACCCATAGTCCAGCGGGTACGTTTGGATATGACGGCAACGATGTCGTTATCACCTATGAGCCAAGCAGCATCGACGACCCCGGCCAATTGATCGCCACGTTCGCCCACGAACTCGCCCATTACCTCCTGCTGCGATGGCGCGACGAAGTACCGGGCGGCAAAGACTTGCACGAATTCACGACGGATTTGCTGACCGTATATATGGGGTTTGGTGTTTTCGGAGCGAGTGCCGCATTCAACTTCAGCTCGGATTCATGTGGCTGGCGATGGTCGCGGCACGGTTATCTTAGTCAGAGAGCCTGGGTGTTGGCGCTCGCGATATTCCTGAAACTGCGAAATGAAGCGTCCGAAACGGTCAAACCGTTCCTGAAGCAGCATCTGTTGAGCGAGCTGAACGACGCCATGAAATATCTGGATCGCCACGCGATTATGGCCCAAGTGAACGATTCCGCTACCTTTTCAGCTTGAACCCCGCACGTTCCAGTGTCTGGCGGATTTCGGCGGCGTGTTCGGCGTCGCGCGCCTCCACCGTCATGCCGAGATCGGCCAGTTTGGCCGAAGTATCGGTCATCATCCGGTTGTGGCTGACTTCGAGAATGTTGCCGCCCGCTTCGCCGACCAGAGTCGAGACGCGTGCCAGAATGCCGGGCATATCCACGATTTCGATTACCAAGGACATGATCCGTCCCTCGCGCGACATTTCCCGCACAATGACATTGGAGAGCAGCCGCATGTCGACATTGCCGCCGGAGAGCACGATACCGACCTTGCGGCCGGCGAACAGTGCACGGTTGGCGACCACGGCGGCATAAGCAGCGGCCGCGGCGCCCTCCACAACCGTTTTTTCGATTTCCAGCAGCGCGGCGATGGCATGTTCGATATCGCTTTCGCCGACCAGCAAGATGTCCTTCACCAGGGCACGGATGACCGGCGTGGTGAGCGCACCAGGCTGTTTGACGGCGATGCCTTCGGCCATGGTTTGACCGCTACAAGGAAGGTTTTCGCCTTTGACGGCGTCGTACATCGAAGGATAGGCGCGCGTCTGCACGCCGTAAATTTCGATGGCGGGGCTCAGAGCTCTCGCGGCGATGGAGATTCCGGAAATCAAGCCGCCGCCGCCGATCGGCACCACCAATGCCTCCAGCGCCGGCGCGTCGGCCAGCATCTCCAGCGCCACTGTGCCTTGCCCCGCGATCACTTTGAGATCGTCATAGGGATGCACGAAGACGAGATCTTCTTCCGCCGCGATCGTTTGCGCGCGGGCAAAAGAATCCGACAGCGTCGTCCCATCCAGAACGACGCGTGCACCGAAGCCTTTCGTATGCTTGACCTTGTTGAAGGGTGTCGCTTCCGGCATCACAATAGTGGCGGGAATGCCGAGCCGTCCGGCGTGATAAGCGACGCCTTGGGCGTGGTTGCCGGCCGACATGGCAATGACACCGCGTTTGCGTTCCTCCGCCGTCAGCGACAACAGCTTGTTGAGAGCACCGCGATCCTTGAACGAAGCGGTGAATTGCAAATTCTCGAATTTGAGCCAGACCTCGCAGCCGGCGATTTCGGACAGCGTGCGCGACAGCCTGGTGGGCGTACGCTCCACCTGCCCTTCGATCGCCTTTGCCGCCGCGCGAACGTCATCGATGGTGACTGGTTGTTCCGACACGCGGACTCCGTTGCCGAGGGCTGGTAGCAGCGGAGGGATTTGAACCCCCGACCAAGGGATTATGATTCCCCTGCTCTACCACTGAGCTACGCTGCCACGCGGCGGGGGATTTAGGAGTGTGGGCCGGGGCTGTCAAGCAGCCCCCTGGCGGGCAACGGGCGAAAAGGAAAATCCCGCGTAAGACGGCCAAAGCGAAATCGAAGAGGCGCACGAAGAAAAAGCGCCAGGTTATTCCGCCGCGGCCTGCGCGGATTCGCGCGGCGCGATCCAGCCGCCGCCGAGCACGCGCGAGCCTTTGTAAAAGACGCACGCTTGGCCCGGCGCGATGCCTTCCTCGGCGACGGACAATTCGACCCATGCGGTACCGGCGGGACCGGCTATCACATGGGCTGGCACCGGCGCGCGCATGGATCGCACTTTCACAACACAATCGGCAGTCTCCTCCGGATCGGCGAGCCAATTGACCTCCCGCAGCGTTATATTCTGTACACGGAGTGATTCGCGCGGTCCGACGACGACGCGCGCCTGCGCTGCATCGAGCGACAGCACGAAAAGCGGCTCGCCGTTGCCGGAAAGCCCGAGGCCTTTGCGCTGACCTACGGTGAAATGGATAACGCCGTCGTGACGGCCCAGCATCCGCCCGGCCTCGTCGACGATTTCGCCTGCCCGCACCGCGTCCGGTTTCAGCTTCTCAACGATGCTCGCATAACCGCCATCGGCCACGAAACAAATATCCTGGCTGTCCGGTTTCTCGGCATTGATAAGGCCAAGTTCCGCAGCGATGGCCCGCACATGCGGCTTCTCCATCCCGCCCAGCGGAAAGCGCAGATAAGAAAGCTGTGTGCGCGTCGTGGCGAACAGAAAATAACTCTGGTCGCGCGTTTCGTCGGCGGCGCGATGCAGCTCGGGGCCGTCCGCGCCGTCGATGCGGCGGACATAATGGCCGGTTGCCAATGCTTCGGCGCCAAGATCGCGCGCCGTGTCCATGAGATCCGCAAACTTCACCCGCTCATTGCACCTAACGCAGGGGATGGGAGTCTGGCCGTTGGCATACGTCGCAGCAAAATCGGCAATCACGCGTTCGCGAAAACGCTGTTCGTAATCGAGCACGTAATGGGCGATGCCGAGCTTTTGCGCCACGCGCTTGGCGTCGTAGATATCCTGGCCGGCGCAGCAAGCGCCTTTACGTTTGGCGGCGCCCGCATCGTAGAGCTGCAGCGTTACACCGATAACTTCGAAACCATCGCGCTGCAACAGCGCGGCGGTCACCGAGGAATCGACGCCGCCCGACATGGCGGCCACGATGCGTTTGCGGGCAGGCTTCATGGGCGCGTCTTATCTGCTGGCCCGCGCCCGGGCAAGGCCGTTTAACTCGCGCTGGCTGCGGGCAGATAGTTAAGTAGCGAAAGCTGACCCAATTTGGCGGTAACTTGCAAAGCGGCCTGTAGTGCAACCTGGTCCTGGTTCAAGTTGACGACGGCTTGGCCCATATTCGCATCTTCGATGTTGGACACAAACCCGGCATACATGGTCGACATGGTTTGTTGCGTAGTGACGGTATCCTGCAATTGCTTATAGACCTCGCCATTCTGGGCTGTGGCGGCGTTAAGACCGGTCGCAGCCGTCTGTGCGTCGGGCAGGACATTGGTTGTGAGCGCAGTGGTTTGCGCGCTGGTCAATTGACCATCCAAACTGCCCGCAGGATTGTCGGCCTGCACCAAATCCTGCAACGCCGTCATCAATTGTGTACCGACGTCCGACGCAAGCACGCCGATCTGCACACTTTGTCCGTCGCCGACGATCACCGAGCTTTTCTGCGTGCCGTTCTGAAAGAAGCTGGAGACGGAGGGTGGCGGTGTTCCGCCCAAACTGGCCAGCGACGTCGCAGTGAACGGCATTTTATTGGAAGTCTGTCCGGCATAGATGTAATTGCCGTTGGAGTTCGTCGAGTTAAGCACCTGAGAAGCCTGATCGAAGATATTGCTGGCTGTCGCCATCAACGAGGAGCCATCGCCATTACCGGCCGCCGTCGTTATCGCTTGCTGCAGCTGGCTGGCAAGACTCGACAGCGTGGTGAGCTGTGTGTTCTGTAAATCCGTTTGGGTCAGGGCCTGTTGAGTATTGGATTGGTAGGAATTTGCGCGCGCTTCGGCGGCTCGGGCGCTTTCCAGAGCTGCCGTTTTGTCGCCTAGACCGGCGTAGGTTTGGGATTCCTTGCCGCTGGAAACCTGCGCCTGTGTTTGGTCCAGCGTATCGGACGCCTGCATCACCTGCGACAGTAGGAATTGGGCTTGGTAGTTTGTGGAAACACGTTCGATGGTCATGAGACGCTCCCTACTGGATCTGCAGCAACGCCGTATAAAGTTGGTCTACGACATTGAGCATACGAGCACCTGCGGCATAGGCTTGCTGGTAACTCATCATGTTCGTCAATTCTTCGTCGAGGTTGACACCCGAAGTGCTCGCTTGACGGGTTTGAGCTTCGGTGAGGCGGGCAGATTGCGACGACGCATTGTCCGTGGCCGTGGCCGAGCGCGTTGCCTCGTCCTGATAAAATCCCGCGGCATAGTCGTTGAGGGTCACAGTCTGAGCGCCGATGTCGCCCGCCTGGGCAAATTTCTGGGGGGTGGTGAGGAGTTTTTGCAAGGCCTCCAAGCCGCTGGAATCCCCGCTACCAACGACAGTGCTAGACGTGACGTCGGGCGTGGCGAACGCTAGCCGCGAAGGATCGTTAGCGATATCCGGCGTGACCGAAAAACCTTCGGCTTGTTGTGCCAACTGATCGGAGCCTATGCCGAACAAATTGGTCAAACTCACACCGGTGGTGCCGCGCGCCGTAGTGTCGTTCACCACTTGTAACTGATAATTCGGATAGCCGGCTGCGACTTGCGTCGAAACCGAGCCGTCGGAATTGAGCGTCAGGGTCGCCGCGCCGCCCAACGCCGTGTTTAGGGCGCCGATCGCCTGGCCGATCGTCATGCCGGCCGTGATGGTCGCGCTGGCTTGCTTGACGACGTCGCTGTTGGGGCCTTTGATTTGAAGAGAGATGTTGCCGTCGGCGGCCAGGCCGCTTGCATCACTGGCCGACAGACCTGTCGCAAGCACCGACGGACCTGACGACTGGAAAAGATCATTGAGGCCGAAGAACTGCGAAAAGCCAGTCCCGCCACGCGACGATGGCGTGGTTGCGTCGTCCTGTACGACGATGCCGTCGGTGCCAGTCGCGCCGATTGAAAGCTGGCCATCGGTAAAGCTCGCCGATCCGTTCGAACCCAGCGCGGTGTTCAGCGCGCCGGTTAGCCCGCCAATGGTTGGCGCAAACGATGTCCACGTGGCACCGCCGTCAGTGGAGTATTGGTTTGCGCCGAAATCCAGGGCAACGCTCTGCACCATATTGCCGCTAAAATCCACCACTGCGACGGTCGTTTTGCCCGTGAAGTTCAGTGCATCGGTGGAAAGAAGACCGGTGTCGCGCCCATTGAGTGATGTCGGCGGCGGATAAGCGCTGTTGGCGTTGTGTTGTGCATTGAGGGCTTGCGACACGCCTTGGGCAAGGGAACCAAGTTCGTTCTGCAAATCGACGAGCGTGCCGTCGCGCATGTCGATCAGGCCTTTGATAGAACCGCTGGAAAGGTGCTGATCGAGCGATTGAACGGCGCCAATGGGCTGGCCGTTGCTCGGATTAATGGTTTGGAGCTGGATGGGCTGGTAAGTGCCGCCGGTTTTGCTCGCCGAGTAGGACAATTGTCCGTAGGTTGACCCGACCAGACTGATTCCGTCTTGCGTCATCACGGTGACGCTGCCGTCGTCTTGCGGCGTCGTCCGCACGTCAATGTACTGCGACAGGCTCTGCATAGCCACATCGCGTTGATCGAGCAGCGCGGACGACGTGTCGCCGGCAGCGGTGGCGATTTTAATCTGCGTGTTGAGATCGTAAACTTGCTTGATGAGGCCGTTGACCGTGCCCATCGAGCTTGCCACCTGCGTGTCGGCCTGTTGCTGCAAGGTGGACAGCGAGGTTGATAGCGAAGACACGGACGTCGCAAAATCCTGCAGACTGTTGAGCACTCCCGTTTGGCTCGAACTTACGGTGGGCGAAAGCGCCGCCTCCCCCAATGCCGAGTAGATATTGCTCAGCTGAGAGGTTAGCGCCGTCCCGTCGCCCGGCGATCCCAAAAGACCGTCCAGCTGCGTAAAAACTGACGTCTGCGCGGAGTATTGCGACGAAGAGGAACTGGCCGACAAAACTTCCTGGTTGATGAATTGATCGGAGGCGCGCTGGACGCTCTCCACGTCGACGCCCTGGAGCTGGCCATTCGCCGATAGCGTGCCCATGGTAACGACACGTCGCGCGTAACCCGGCGTGTTGATGTTGGCGACATTGCCGGAAATAACGCCCAACGCCTGCGTATTGGCTTGCAGCGCCGTTAAGGCGCCCGACAGGATTCCGTTGAGACCCAAGGCGTGTGTCCTAGAAAATGCTTTTTCTCCGTCAAGTCAGATCGCAAGCCTCGTGCCATGACAAAGTCCGGGCGGATGCGGGAAAAGCCCTTCGCGATGGCCCATCGACGCGGCAGAGTTTGCCGCATAGGGGCAGATCATGCCCTGCGAATTTGCGTATCGGTGTCGTAGCGAGCACCGGGAAAAAGCGGAAATTCGCCGCGGCGCGGTTGGTCCGGCCCTTGCTTCGGTTGCGCCGAACATTTGCGGATTGAGCTAGTGGCGGATATCGCAGCGATCGCTTCACTGACGAATACAACGGCCGCGCCGGCAACGGCGGACGCGAATGCCGCGGGCGGTACGACTTTCGCCGCCTTGTTGCAGCTGCTGCAGCCAAGCGCCGGGCAAATATCGAACCCCACGCCTGCCAACGACCTTGGTCAATTGGTTGCCCAGAACGACAACGGCGCCATTGCAACCGTTGGACAGACCGCATCCGGTCAAAACGCCCTGGCTAATGCTCCGGTGACGGCCGCTACGATCACGCAATCGAATTTGATCGCATTGTTGCAGACTGGCGACGCAAACCCGCCAGCCGCAACCGGCGTGACGACAACCGCGCCGACCAGTGCCGCCCAACAGCCGGCGGTCCAGAATGACAACACGCCGAACGGACAAAGTGCATCCGGCCAAAACACCTCAAGTGACGCTACGGCTACTGGCGCTACGGCCACGCCCGTATCCACCACACAGCCGGATTTGATCGCGTTGTTGCAGAACGGCGGCACAAATCCGCCAGCCGCAACGGATCCAGCACCGCCAAGCGCAACAGATCAACAGACAGATTCCACTGTCGCCACTTTGCAAGCGCAACCGGCGGATACCTTGGCCGCGGCGGTGCAAACGCCTTCCCAAACTGCGGCGCAGACCGCAGCCAGCCCGACCGGAGCGACAAAAGCCGAACCTGGTGCAAAGGACGATCAGACAGATTTCCACCGTTACGGCGCCGTCGGCGCCGCCCACAGCCGGCCCGACCGGAACGACAATAGCCAAAACTGGTGCAAAGGACGATCAGACAGATTCCACCGTTACGGCGCCGCCCGTCGATGCGACGGTCGTCAACGCGCAAAGCTTGGTCCAGATGGTGACACCGCCGGTCACGGCCACGACAGGTACGGTGGAAACCCAGCCAAGTGCGCAAGACGCACAAACGGATTTAACGACCGCCCTGACACAATTGCAAACCGCGGTCGCCAGCCAAGCCCTTGCCCCAATAGCGACGCAGCCTGATGCAGATGCAACCGGCACGGCGAAAGCCAAGCCCGGCGCAAAGAACGATCAGAAGGATTCCGGCGGCACACCGTCACCATCCGCCGATACGACGGCCGCAACTCCCGCGGCTCAGGCAACGCTGCAACCGCTCGTGGCCGCAATCGTGACCGACCAACAGACTCAAGTGCCGAGCGCACCGCAGAACAGCGGCGCATCAACGCAAATCGGGAGTGTCGCGGCAGCAGGCACGGCGTCCACGCCCGGCTCCAATTCAACGGCAGGTACAGATGCGACGGCAGGCCCCAACACATCGGCAGATATCAACGCGCAAGCAAGTGTCAACGCGGCGGTCGGCAACACCACTGCACAACCGGCACTCCCGTCGACGGATGCCAATCCCACACCCACGCCCAAAAACGCAAAACCGGTAGCCGCGCCCAATGATACCAACCCCGCACCGGCAAGCCTTGCGAGCCAAGCCACGACCGGCAAAAACGCGGGCAAAAGCAATCTTGCGCAACCGGACGCTACGAAGAATGACGCGGCCACGCAGGAACTCGACCAACCCACAATCTTCGGCTTCCGTAGTCTCCACGCCGGCTTCGTCATCCGCGCCTTCGCAGACCGCAGCCGCACCGGCCGCTCATTCGCAGGCCGTGCCCGACCCGAATGCCACCGCAGGAACTCGTGCAGGGGACACAAGCCGCCACCAATTCCGCGAATGTGAGCACCAGTGTTCAAGTCGCTCCATCGCATCCCGATACAAGCACATCCGCGAATATCGACACGCTGGGCGTCGCAATTGCGGCAAAATCCAGCGACGGCATCAAGCACTTCGACATCCGCTTGGATCCCCCGAGCTTGGCCGCGTCGAAGTCCGCCTCTCAATCGGCGACGACGGCAAAACCCAGGCCTCGCTCCTGGTCGACAAACCGCAAACCCTGGAATTGCTGCAGCGCGATGCCCCAAATTTGCATCGTGCACTGAGCAACGCCGGGCTCGATCTGTCGAACAATGGCCTTAATTTCTCGTTAAGAGGACAAGACCGGCAGAATGACGGCGGCAGCGTGGCCAAGGGGCGCAGCCGCTCACTGTCCGTGAAGGCCGTTGTGAATACGGACGCAGTTTCGACTTCTGGTTCTACCGACAACTACGCGCCGGGCGGCGCGCGGTTGGATATTCGCGTCTAGGGCGAAAGGAAACTCTTCCATGACCACTGTTGCACCAACAGCCAACACGACGGCAGCAACCACCAACTCGTCCAGCAGCGCTTCGTCGAGTCTCGATCAGCTGTCCGGCAATTTCCAGACCTTCCTGTCGCTGCTGACAACGCAGCTCAAGAATCAGGATCCGACGGCACCGATGGACTCCAACACATTCACGCAGCAATTGGTGATGTACAGCCAAGTGGAACAACAGATCGACACGAACACCAAACTCGATTCCTTGATTTCGCTCGGCCAAGGGCAGAGCAACACTTACGCCATGAGCTATCTCGGCAAAAATGTCGTGCTCACCAACGGCCAGCAGGCCCTCACCAATGGAGCGGCCGCTTGGACTTATGGGCTGAACAACAGCGCCGCATCGACGACGCTCACGGTTACCAATTCAAGCGGCAATACGGTTTATTCCGGTCAAGGCGAAACCGCCGCCGGCACTCACACGTTCAATTGGAATGGAATGGACAACAATGGCAACCAGCTCGCGGACGGTACGTATACGCTTAGCGCTACGGCCACGGCCCAAAACGGATCGAGCGTGACGACGACAGTCGCCAGCAGCGGCACCGTGACCGGAGTCGATATGTCGGGCACCACTCCGCAACTTGTCATTGGATCGATGGAAGTCCCGCTTTCGAGCGCGACCCTCGTTTCCAACTAACTGCAACCGCGGCTGAGAAACGGCTGCACACTCTGAAGGACGGCAACCGAACGAAGTTCGGAAAGCCGAGAAGGAAGAAAAAAATAAGTCTTTACGGCGCCATGATGACCGGTGTTGCGGGGCTGGATGCGTTCAGCAATGCCCTTAGCGTTTCTGCGGCAAACATCTCGAACGTCAACACAATCGGTTATAAGTCTGCCTCGACCAACTTTTCGACGCTGCTCGCCTCGGCAACCAGTGTCAGCGATCCGGGTACGGCAGGCGTGATGTCCTCGGCCGGACAGAATGTCCTTCAGCAAGGCTTGTTGCAGACCACCAACTCGGCGACCGATCTTGCAATTTCCGGCAACGGCTTCTTTGTCGTCGGTCAAACGCCGAGCTCAACCGGTGTCCAGGAATATACGCGGGCCGGAAGTTTTACGACCGACGCCAATGGCTACCTCAAGAACACTTCAGGTCTCTATTTGTTGGGCTGGAAGCTCGACGCCAATGGCAATGTGCCGTCCGACCGCAACGACATAAATCCGATCAACGTCAACAGCTTGACGGGCAAGGCCGAAGCCTCGACGTCAATGACGCTTGCGGCAAACCTGCAATCCAGCACGGCGGTTGCCGTCCCCACTTACGATCTTACGACAACGCCTCCCACCTATATGGCGAACGGAAGCGTGACGCCGGCCTTCCAGCGCACGATCAATGTTTACGATAGCCAGGGCGGCGCTCAACCGATGCAATTGTCGTTCTGTAAGACCGGCGCCAACACCTGGGCTTACGAAGTAACCTATGCGGGTTCAAGCGCAAATCTCGATACCACCGTGCCACCTGTGACGCCGCCCGCGGTTGGTACGCCACCCACCGACAACCTGTTGAGTTCGGGAACGGTCACCTTTAATTCGGACGGATCGCTGGCCAACGTTGTACCGACCGGTGGCACGGGCACACCGGCAACAGGGTCGGTTTCGGTCACGATCCCTTGGTCGGGAAGCTCCGGATTGGCGGCCCAATCGATCTCCATCAACATGGGAACGGTCGGCGGAACTGACGGCATTACGCAATACGACAACACGTCGACCTTGGTATCGTCCACGGTCAACGGCGCGCTATTCGGAAGCCTGTCGGGTATCAACATCGACACCGACGGTATCGTCACCGCGCAGTTCTCCAACGGCCTGGCGCAGAAGGTTTACAAGATTCCAATTGCCACCTTCTCGAACCCGGACGGTTTGTCGGAAGCCTCGGGCAACGCTTATTTGACTTCGATAGCCTCGGGCTCGCCCACCATCACGGAAGCGGATTTGGGCGGCGCCGGTACCATCGAGTCGAAGAATCTCGAAGGCTCGACCGTCGATCTGGCGACCGAATTCACCAATCTGATCACGACGCAGCGTGCCTATGAAGCATCTTCAAAGATCGTCACCACCGCATCGACAATGCTGGACGATCTGTTGCAGATGATGCGTTAATTAAGATTTCCGGCGTCTTTACCAAGTAAAGACGCCGGAATCTCAAGACTAGATGCAAATGTATGGGTCCTTTTACGATGTTGTTTACCGTATCTGTTGGCCATTTTCTTAAGGCGTCACGCGTACCTTGCTCGCGGGTAGTGGAGTTAGGAGTAAAATGAAAATGGGCGAAGACCGCAGAGGTCGCGTGAGCTACGTCATCGGGCCCGATGGAAGCCCTCTGACAATGGCCGATCTGCCGCCTCCCAATACGAAGCGTTGGGTCATCCGGCGCAAAGCTGAAGTCGTCGCCGCAGTGCGCGGCGGGCTACTCAGTCTCGACGAAGCATGTCGGCGCTATACGTTGACGGTCGAGGAATTTCTCGCCTGGCAGCGCGCCATCGACCGTTTCGGACTGGCTGGTTTGCGCGCGACACGCGTGCAGCAATACCGGAACTAAAATCAGAAGTGTGAAGGAATCCTTTAATTCTGATTTTTGGTTTACCGCATTGGAATTTGGTGTGCGTTAAGCGCGCCTTTACCCAACAAGCGGCAATGTTTGCCTAGCACGGCGAATTGCCGGGACCCTTAGGTTCCGACCCTTCGCCCCATGCGAAGGAGCAAGCATTGCCGGATTTCATTAAAGCAATCGGTGCAGCGCGGTTCGGCGTGATGGCAGGCGTCGCCGCGGCCCTGACAGCTTTCTTCTTGTATGTGGCGGGCGTTCTCTCAGAGCCGCCCAAGAGTATTCTTTATTCCGGGCTCGAAGCCCGCGACGCTTCTGCTGTCACCAGCAAGCTCGAAGCGATGAACGTGCCCTATGAAGCTAAGGGCGACGGCGGTACAATCTTAGTGCCCGCCGACCAGGTCACCAAGCTGCGCATGGCATTGGCCGCGGATAACCTTCCGGCCGCCGGCGTTGGCTACGAAATCTTCGACAAGTCGGACGCATTCGGCGCCACCGCCTTTGTCCAGAATATCAACAGGCTGCGTGCGCTAGAAGGCGAACTGGCCCGGTCCATCCAGACGATAGACGGAATCGAGAGCGTGCGCGTACACTTGGTCGTTCCCGAACGACAGATATTCTCGCGCGACGAGCAGTCCCCCAGCGCCTCCGTTATCATAAAGACGCGAAACGTGATCGGCCGCGGCCAGGTACAGGCAATTCAGCATTTGGTTGCCGCGGCCGTGGCCTCACTTGTGCCTGACCGAGTAGCCATCGTCGACGATCGCGGCAATCTCCTGGCCGGCGGTGACGATAAGACCGGTCAAGATGCGACCGCCAGCGACCAAGAACAGCATACCACGGATTTCGAAGACCGCGTGCGCCAGCGGGTGGAATCGATGGTCACCAGCATAGTCGGACAGGGCCATGCCCGTGTGCAGGTCACTGCCGATATGGATTACAACCATACCAGCGAGACCAGCGAGAAATACGACCCCGACAGCAAGGTGGTTCGCTCCACCTCAACGGTTGAGCAGAACGCCACGGATACTACCGGCAACGGCAACGCCGTATCGGTCTCTAACTCTCTGCCCGGCCAACAGGCTTCCGGCGGAAACGAGAACGTGAAATCGAATTCCGGCCACACCGAAGAAACAACGAACTACGAAATCAACAAAACCGTAACGACCAGTACCGTCGATGCAGGCACGGTCAAGAAGCTCTCGGTCGCCGTGGTTGTCGACGGGATCGTAGGCGAAACCGGATCTTACAAGCCGCGCAGCGCCCAAGACTTGAAAGAAATCGACTCGCTGGTGAAGTCCGCCATCGGCTACGATGCCAGTCGCGGCGATCAGGTACAGGTCGTCAATATGCCGTTCGCACGTATCGACACGGGCCCGGCGACACCCGCGCCCGCGCCCCTTCTGGGGCTCGACGGTGCGGACTGGTTCAAGATCATTGAAGCGGCGATTTTTTCGATTACCGCATTGCTGATCGGCTTGTTCGTCATGCGTCCGTTGATTGCGCGTATGTTCGCTCCGGTCTCCTATTCTGTTACGCATAGCCAGATTGCGTCAGGATCGCCCGTTGCGGGTCAGTTGGCGCCGCCCGCCGGCCAGAACGCCGATGCTGCGGCGCAAGGCGGACAATCGCCCACCATGATCCCGCCTCCGCGCGATAGCATGATCGACGTCAGCCGCATCGAAGGTCAGGTGCGCGAATCCTCCATCAAGAAAGTGGGCGAAGTCGTGCAGTCGCATCCCGAAGAGGCGCTGGCGATTATGCGTACTTGGCTCCACGAACCGGTGTAAGCGATGGCCCGCAGCGCAAAATCATCCGTCAAAGACGACATCCGCTCTGTTACCGGTGCGGAGCGCGCTGCCATCCTCATGCTGTCGCTGGGCGAAGACAATTCGGCGAAGCTCTGGCAGATGCTCGACGAAGACGAGATCAAGGAAATCTCGCAGGTCATGTCCAATTTGGGCACGGTTAGTTCGACCGTGGTGGAAAAGCTGCTGGTGGAATTCGTTTCGCAGATGTCGGGCACGGGCTCGCTGATGGGTTCCTATGAATCCACCGAGCGGATGCTGTCGCGCATGATGCCCGAGGATAAAGTCTCCCAGATCATGGAAGAAATCCGCGGTCCTGCGGGTCGCACCATGTGGGACAAGCTCGCCAATGTGAACGAGACCGTTTTGGCGAACTACCTCAAGAATGAATATCCGCAGACTGTCTCCGTCGTTCTCTCCAAGATCAAACCCGAGCACGCTGCGCGCGTGTTGGCGGCGTTGCCCGAGGAATTCGCGCTTGAGGTGGTCCAGCGCATGTTGCGCATGGAAAGCGTGCAGAAGGACATTCTCGACAAAGTGGAGCGCACGCTGCGCGTCGAATTCATGTCGAATCTGGCCCGTACCGCCAAGCGCGACGCGCATGAGCATATGGCGGAAATCTTCAACAATTTCGACCGCCAGACCGAAAGCCGCTTCGTAACCGCGTTGGAAGAGAGGAGCCGCGATAGCGCCGAACGCATCAAGGCATTGATGTTCACCTTCGAGGATTTGGGCAAGCTCGATCCGGGCTCGATCCAGACACTGCTGCGCCATGTCGAAAAGGACAAGCTTGGTCTGGCGCTCAAAGGCGCTACGGATTCCCTGCGCGATGTCTTCTTCTCCAACATGAGCGAACGCGCCGGAAAGATATTGCGCGAAGACATGGAAGTGATGGGGCCGGTGCGGCTTAAAGACGTCGACGAAGCGCAGATGCGCATGGTCAACGTCGCCAAAGATCTCGCCAACAAAGGTGAGATCATGATCGCCAATAAGCAGGGCGAAGACGAGTTGGTGTATTGATGAGCAACAACCCAACAACGAGCAAATTCACTTTCGACACGGAATTCCGCGTGGAAGGCGATCTTGTATCCAACGCCGCCCGCGCGCGTCAGCGCAAGGTCTATTCACAGGACGAAATCGATCAGATGTGTGCTCGGGCGCGCGCCGAAGGTGCCAAAGCAGGCATGGTGCGCGCTGCCGAGGCGGTCGCCGCTACAATCGCCTCTTTGGTCGGCGCATTGCAGGCGGCGGTTGCCACAACGCACGTCGAAATCGAATCCATGCGCCAGGATGCGGCGCTGCTCGCTTTTGCAGCGGCGCAAAAACTGGCTCCCATGGCCATTGCCGCATTGCCGGATGCCGATGTGGAAGCCGCTTTGCGCGAAGCCATCCACCAAGCCATTGGCGAGCCGCGCATTGTGTTGCGCGCTGCGCAAGTCGTGATCGATACCATTTCTCCAAAACTCGAAGAAATCGCCCAAGAGGAAGGTTTCGAAGGGCGCATCGTTGCCAAAGCCGACCCCAGCATCGCAGGTGCAGATTGCCGCATCGAATGGCGCGGCGGCGGCGCCGAACGCAATCTCTCCGTTCTCGAGGACGCTGTCGGCGACTTGATCGCCCGGCGGTTCTCGCAGGCTTCCAATTCGTCCATTGTGAAAGGATAAATCATGGCGGGAAACGACGACGTCGATCTGCCCGACCTCTCCCACGAAGCGCAGGAGGCCGGTACGGCCGCTTTGTTGACCGGTGATAACAACACCGAGTCCGACATCAAGCGTTCGGCGCAGGATCTCGAGGCGGTATTCGACGTACCGGTGACGGTTTCGGCAGTGCTCGGCAAGTCCTCCATGGAAGTCAGCCAGCTGTTGAAGTTGGGCAAAGGTACGATCGTCGAATTGGATCGCAAAGTCGGCGAAGCCATCGATATTTATGTGAACGACCGATTGGTCGCGCGCGGCGAAGTCGTGCTCGTGGAAGATCGGCTCGGCGTAACCATGACGGAAATCATCAAGGCCGGCCAAAGCTGACCGGGTAAACAGGGAATACGAACATGCGTCTACTCATCGTTGGTAGCCTGCAAGGACAGATCGGGGCAGCGACCAAGATCGCGATGGATCGCGGTGCCAAGGTCACGCACGCCAACGACATCGAGCAAGGCCTCGCCAGTTTGCGCGGCGGTCAGGGCGCAGACCTGGTCCTCTGCGATGTCACCTTTGACATCGGAACGCTGGTGCGCGCACTGTCGGCCGAGCGCATTTGCACGCCGGTGGTGGCATGTGGCGTAGGCACCGATGCGCGCCGGGCGGTGGATGCGATCCGCGCCGGGGCCAAGGAATATCTGCCCCTGCCGCCAGATCCCGAATTGATCGCCGCGGTGCTGGCGGCGGTGTCCGATGAATCGCATCAGATGATCTGCGAGGACGAGGCGATGACGGCTGTCATCACGCTCGCCGATCAGGTCGCGGGTAGCGAAGCTTCGATCCTTCTTACCGGCGAAAGCGGGTCGGGTAAGGAAGTGCTGGCGCGCTATGTCCACAGAAAGTCCTTACGCGCCGACCGGGCGTTCATTTCAGTCAATTGCGCGGCCATTCCGGAAAATCTCTTGGAATCCGAATTGTTCGGCCATGAGAAAGGTGCGTTTACCGGTGCTATCGCGCGGCGCATTGGTAAGTTCGAAGAAGCCAATGGCGGCACACTGTTGCTCGACGAAATCAGCGAAATGGACGGGCGCCTGCAGGCCAAGCTCCTGCGCGCCATCCAGGAGCGTGAAATCGACCGCGTCGGCGGGACCAAGCCGGTCAAGGTCGACATCCGTATCATCGCCACCTCGAACCGCGACCTCGCCGATGCCGTCAAGCGGGGCACCTTCCGCGAAGACCTGCTCTATCGCTTGAATGTCGTGAATCTGCGTTTGCCGGCCCTGCGCGAACGGCCCAAGGATATTCAGGCCCTGGCGCGGCATTTCGCGCGCAAATACGCCGAAGCCAATGGCGTTCCGTTCCGCGCCATTTCGCCCACCGCCGAACGGCTTCTGGCCTCGCATCCCTGGCGCGGCAATGTTCGCGAGCTGGAAAACACCATCCATCGCGCCGTGCTGCTGGCGGTCGGCAATGAAATCGGTCCGGAAGCGATCCGGCTTCCCGACGGTACGCAAGTTGGCGGCGCCACGCTCGGTGCCAGCAATGCGGAGTTGTCCGGCCCGGTGCGCGCGGCCGTGGAATTGGCTGCCGCAGTGACGCGCGGTTTGGTCGGACGAACCGTTGCCGATGTCGAACGCGATCTCATTCTTGACACGCTCGATCATTGCCTCGGCAACCGCACCCATGCGGCGAACATCCTCGGAATCTCGATCCGCACGCTGCGCAACAAGCTGCGCGAATATACCCAGGCCGGTCTCGCCGTTCCCCAGCCGGGCGAACAAAGAATGGCTGGATGATATTCTAGATGGCTGACGCCTCCGCTCCACCCGTTCCGGTACCGGGCTTCGATTTCTCGCCCTCCGGAATTGCCGGGTTTGTCAAACGCAGTGACCTCGGTCTGGCGTTCGGCATCATGGCGATTTTGGTGGCGCTCATCTTGCCGCTGCCAACCTGGCTGCTCGACATCAGCCTGGCTTTTTCGCTGTCCTTTTCGATCCTGATCCTGATGACGGCGGTGTTTATTCGCAAACCGCTGGAGTTCAGTTCCTTCCCCGCCATCTTGCTCATCACGACGATGATGCGTCTGTCGCTTAACCTCGCCTCGACGCGCCTTATCCTGTCGGAAGGCAACAGCGGTACCGCGGCGGCGGGCTATGTGATTCAGGCTTTCGGCAAGCTCATCATGGGCGGCAATTTTGTCATCGGCCTGATCGTCTTCGCGATCCTTGTGGTGGTGAATTTCGTGGTCATCACCAAGGGTTCCGGACGTATCGCCGAAGTCGCAGCGCGGTTCACTTTGGACGCCATGCCCGGCAAGCAAATGGCGATCGACGCCGATCTCTCCGCCGGCTTAATCGACGAGAAGGAAGCGCGCAGCCGCCGCAAAGAGCTGGAATCGGAATCCAACTTCTTCGGGGCCATGGACGGCGCCTCCAAGTTCGTCCGCGGCGATGCAATCGCCGGCCTGTTGATCGTCGGTATCAACGTGATCGGAGGTATCATTATCGGCGTGGCACAACACGGGATGAGCTTTGCCGACGCCACCAACAGCTTCACGCTGCTGTCGGTCGGCGATGGTCTTGTCAGCCAGATGCCGGCCCTGATCGTTTCGACCGCCGCAGGCCTCATGGTATCCAAGGCAGGCATTGACGGCTCGACCGATGCCGCACTGATGCGCCAATTGTCGTTCTATCCCCAAGCGCTGGGCATGGCCTCCGCGGTGATGGGCATCGTCGCGGTCTTGCCTGGCATGCCGACCTTTGCCTTTGCCGGATTGTCTGCCGGCGTGGGCGCACTGGCTTGGGGCGCCTACAAGAAGAAGAACACCGCCGAAAACAAGACCCGCACCGAAGAAGAAAAGGCCAAGGCCACCGCGCCGACGGAAGAGCCGATCTCCACCGCCCTTGCACTCGATTTGTTGCGCGTCGAATTGGGCTATGGGCTTCTGCCCCTGATCAACGATGTGAAGGGCCACCGCATCACCGACCAGATCAAAGCGTTGCGCCGGCAGCTGGCCCAAGAAATGGGCTTTGTCATGCCTGCGGTGCGCATCATCGACAATATGCAACTTGGTCCCAACGAGTACCGCATCGCCGTCAAGGAAGTGGATTTGGGCAAAGGCGAACTTTACCCCGGCAGCCTGCTGGTCATGGATCCCAAGGGGCTGCCCATCGATCTGCCCGGCACGCATACGACCGAACCCGCTTTTGGCCTACCCGCCACATGGGTCGCTGCGACGATGCGCGAAGAAGCGTCGTTCCGCGGTTATACCGTGGTCGACCCCGGCACGGTCCTGACCACGCATCTGACGGAAGTGCTCAAAACGCACATGGCCGAACTTCTCTCTTATGCGGAGACCAAAAAGCTGCTCGACGACCTGCCCGCCGAACACAAAAAACTGGTCGAAGAGCTTATGCCTTCGCAGATTTCCGTCACCGGCGTGCAGCGCGTCCTACAGACGCTGCTAGGCGAGCGCGTGTCGATCCGCGATCTGACCGCGATCCTGGAAGGAATTGCCGAAGCCGTCGGTCACACCAAGAACGCGCTTTATATTACGGAACACGTGCGCGCGAGGCTGGCCCGCCAGCTGTGCCACGCCAATTTGGCGCCGGGGGGCTATCTGCCAATCGTGGCGCTGTCGCCGGCCTGGGAACAAGCGTTTGCGGAATCGATCGTTGGGCAAGGTGAAGATCGCCAGCTCGCGATGGCACCGTCACAGCTTCAGCAATTCATCACCAGCGTGCGCGATCGTTTCGAAGAAGCGACCCAGCGCAGCGAGGTTCCAGTACTTCTGACCAGTCCGCAGATCAGACCATTCGTGCGTTCGATCGTCGAGCGTTTCCGTTCTCAGACGGTCGTGATGTCGCAAAACGAGATCCACGCCTCTATCCGCCTGCGCACATTGGGACAGGTGTGAGATCATGCAGTTTCGTACGTTCCTCGCCAGTGACATGAAAGCGGCGCTCGCCAATGTGCGATCCGAGATGGGCCCCGAGGCGGTCATCGTCGCCAGTGAACGTGCCAAAGGCGGAGGGGTCATGGTGCGTGCTGCGCTCGATTTCGCCGAGCAGGCGTGTGCCGAAGACGAACCGTCCGAGTCCGCGACCGTCACTGAATTCGACCTGAACTATCGCAACGCGCTGGTTCGCCGCCTGCGCGAAGCTCCCAGCGTTAACGCCGAACGGCGGCGCTTCAACCGCGGCGAACTTCTTGCCTCTTTCGCGCGGCATCGATTGCCCGAAGGGTTGGCGCACGCTTTGGCCGACGAAAGCGCAAAGACCAATCTCAGCGACATGACTCTGGCGCTCGCTTCAGCGATCGACGCCCGCATGATACGGTTGCCCATCGATTTCGCGGCAGCGAAAGCCTTTCTGCTCGCCGGTCCAAACGGTGTCGGCAAAACCGCATGTGCAGCCAAGCTTGCCGCTCATGCCAAGCTTGCGGGCCGCGCGGTTTTGTTGATCGCCAATGACTGCTCTGGGGCGGGTGCCGTGGAACGTCTCAGCGCCTTTGCCCAACATCTCGACACCGAGATCGTCACGGCCGAATTCGGCTTCCGCCTTGGCGAACATCTCAAAGACGGCTGTTGCCGAAGGCGTGCTCGCCATCATCGACGCGGCCGGATTCGATCCGCGCCAACCCAAAGCCGCTACGGCCTTTTCTGCTTTGGGAAAGATCGGAAATGTGGAGACCATTGGTGTCGTGTCGGCACTCACCGACGGCGAAGAAATCGGCGAGATCGCTGCGGCCCTGGCAAAGCTGGGCGCCACGCGCTTGATCGTCACAGCTGCAGATCTCGCGCGTCGTGCCGGTGCGCTTGCAACGGCGGCGCTGACCCCGAGCATCGCCATTGCCCATGTTACGCGATCGCCATTCGTGGCGGGCGGGCTGGAGACTTTGACCGCGTTGTCGCTAGCCCGCCTCTTGGCGGAAAGCGATCTGGAGAGCGCACAATGATACAAAAGGGACCGCGCCTCACCGCTATCGGCTCCGGCAAAGGCGGAACGGGCAAAACATTCGTTGCCGTGGCACTGGCGCAAGCCTTCGCGGATCTGGGCGAACGCGTATTGCTGTGCGATGCGGATCTTGGCCTTTCCAACACCTCGGTGCAGCTTGGCGTCACACAGTGCGGAAACCTGCCTGCGCTGCTGGTCGGCACCCTCTCTTTGAATCAAGCCGTCTCAGAAATCGCCATCGCCCCGCATGCGCCTTTCGATCTTTTGGCTGCGCCGCCGGGTACGGGTTTTTTGTCTGATGCCGACGCGGAAATCGCCGAACGTATGACGATCCTGCTCAAACGCGCGGCCGGTTATGATCGCGTGTTGATCGATTTGGGCGCCGGCGTTGGCAATGCCGTGCTGACGCTCGCGGCGCACGCCGACGACGCGGTGGTGCTCATGACACCCGATCCCTCCGCGATCACCGACGCTTATGCCTTCGTGAAGTTGTTCTTGAGGCGTACCGGCGGACGGGTGCCCGCACTCGCGGTCAATATGGCGGCGAATATGAGCGAAGCCAAAAGGGCCGCCGATACTCTAATTCAATCGGCGCAAACCTTCCTCAAAACGGCACCGAGCTATTTGGGCTTTATACCCAATGACAGCCATGTGGTCGAAGCGATCCGGCACCAGACCACGCTCTTCACGCTTTATCCGCAATGCGCCGCGGCGCTGGCGATTGCGCGTTTGGCAACCGCTCTTGGCGTGCAAACAAGCAGACCCCAGCTGGTCTATTCGCTACGTTAACCATAATAGAAGACGCTCCGCCGCAACTCCCCGAACTCGCAGCAGCATTGTTTTGGTGTATGATGTGTAAATAGGCATCGTAGCAAACCACCCTTTTGGCTGCGTTTGACTGCGTCGCCTGGGGTTGAACCATAACGTGTTCAAGGGGGTACCATGTCCGCACTTACAGATATCTGGCATGCCGTTCATGCCATCATTTTTTCCGCCGACACGATCACACTTGTGATCGGCATCGTCGTTGTATTGGCTGCCGGCTTCATGATGGAGACTTTCAATTCCATCGTTTCGTCGACGGTCTTGGCTCTGATTGGCTTTGCGCTGCTAGGCTTTATCCGCGCCGTGACGCTGGGAAAGCAGGACTTTACGGCCTATGCGCATACCGATTGGCATAGTTTTCTCGCCATGCCGATGCTCACGCTGGTGGCCTATGTTGTTCTGTTCGGTGTGCTGATCGCAGTTGTGCATTTCATACGCTCGGCCATCAATCGCTGATCTAGCAGTTTGCTGAAAAAGTCTGGATTTGACGCTCCTGCGCCTTTGGCTGGCGGAACGGTGTGCTGCGGATTTGGTTTTTGACGGTGCTATTGGGGATTGGCGGGCAGGCTCGTCCTCAAGCGGCGATCAATTTTGGGATACGGACGAGATTGTAAGCGATGAGATTGAGCAGGAAGTCGGCGGCGACGCGGCGGATGCCGCGATGCTTGGTTTTGCGCATGGTGCCGTGCTGCTTGCCCCAGCCGAAGATGCACTCGATCATCGCCCGGCGTGATTGCGACATGGCGTAGCCGATATGGCGGACGGTTCGCCCGTCGATGGCGCTTTTGCGCCGCTTGCCGGTTTTGGTCACGGCGTCGTTCTGCGTCACATGCGGCGTGACGGCGATGGCGCGAAGGTTGGCCACATGATCGGCGGTGTCATAGGCCTTGTCCTCGCCCGCCGTGATACGGCGGGCCATCTCTTTGCTCTTAGCTGCAAACATTTTTTCCGACGCTCGCCGCTCGGCCGTGCCATTGGCTTGCGTCACCATCCCGGCCACTGCCAGGCCATGGCGGTTCTCCATGATGGCATGGCCCATATAGCTGAGCTTCGCCTCTCGCCCCAACGCCTTGCGGTAGAGCCGGCTGTTTGGGTCGGTGACGCTGGCATGAGTGTCGTTCTTGCGCTTCTGACCGTGGAAGTTCGAGCCGTCGCCGTCATCGCTGCCGTCCTTGGGGCGAAAGCTCTTCTGCGAAGCCCAAGCCTCGATCAGCGTCCCGTCCGCCGAAAAATGCTCGTCCGACAATAGCGGCTTCACTTCGGGATGGTTCAATAGCTTGATCATGAACTTCTCGAAGGCTTCCCCGCCCAGCAGCCTGTCGCGGTTCTTGGTGAAGCTCGTCGGGTCCCACACCGGATCGTCCGGCGAGAGCCCCACGAACCAGCGGTACAGAAGGTTGTAGTCCAGTTGCTCCATCAATTGCCGTTCCGAACGGATGCCATAGAGTGCCTGGAGCAGCAGGGCGCTCAGCAATTGTTCCGGCGGGATCGACGGGCGGCCTTCCTTCGCATAGAGCCGCGAAAAGCTTCGGTTCAGTTCCTTCAGAACGTCCCGCACAAGCTCGCGTATCTTCCGCAGAGGGTGAGCCGCCGGAACCCGCGTCTCCGGCGAGACATATGAAAACAACCCGCCTTGATCCTGAAACCGCCCGCGCATTTTTGCCGATCCAACAGCCTCGCGACCAGTGAATCACGTCAAATCGCCAACAGCGAGGGGTTTTTCAGCAAACTGCTAGTGTCCCGATTCCGAAATTCGTTGTATCTGATATCGGCCTCATTCGAATTTCGGAATCGAAAGGACACTAGCCAACCTATTGATGCTAGTGTCGTTTTGGTTTCGAAGTTCGCGAAAGATGCTCATATCGGTGATACAGCGAACTTCGAAGCCACGACACTAGTTCCGGAAAGGCAGACCTTGGGGTCCGGCGGGGAGCATCGTTTCCGCCGGCTGCGAGTACTATTTCTTTTTCGGAGCACCCATGCGGTTGTCGAGCGCGACCGGCCCGGGCCCCATTCCCACCAGCAGCAATAGCCCGCCGGCTATGGCGATATTGCGTGCGAAAAGATCGAAATCGGCTTGACGCGCACTGGCGTTATCGGCGATCCGCCAGAAATCATGCATCAGCATTGTGGCGATCAAGACGACGCCAAACAGCAACATGGCACCGTGACGCGTATGGAAGCCAAAGATCAGCGATAAGCTGCCCAAGATCAGCAGCATAAGGGTCACGACCAGTAACAACGGCGCCAGCGGAACGCCGCGAAAGGTCATCAAGGAGATGGTCGCGTTCCATTCCCCGCCGTAGTAACCGACCTGTGCCAGGAAAAACCAAGCCAACACCAGCCGCCCGAGTAGCGGCGACAGGTATTCCGAAATCGACATGATAAACTCCCCGCGAAGCAGTGCTAAGCAGAGATTCTAAGGCGATTTGCCCCTTAAGGCGACAGTTTAGGCGCCTCTGAGCGCATGTTTGCGCAGGTGACGCACCAGCGCCAATTCGTCGAGACGCGACTGCGCCCGCCGCGCTTCAACTTCGGCCAAGCGCTTTTCCTGTTGCTCGTTGGCGAACTCAAGGCTCTTCAGATCCTGAAAAGCGGTGGTGAGATCGTCTTGGCAGATCGCGCGTTCGCGTTCGATGTCTTTCAAAGTCGCGCGAAGATTTTCGCGCCTACCTTCGATGGAACGCAAAAAAGAGGGGAATGCCAGCCGCCCGATGTCGGTGTCGCCGGCGCGCTGACGTTCGCGCGCGACACTGTCTTCGAGATCTGCGAGTTTCTTTTCGACATCGGCTTTCATCCCATCGAGGGTTGCCATCCGCCGCTTGAGATCGTCGACGCGGAATTTGCGCAGACGTAACAACGTGTCTTGCCGTTTCATGTCGCCTTACCCTTCCCCACCGCACCACCGTTTATCTTATCCAGTGCTTCATACCCTTCGGTTAACGTGGCGCGTTCATCTTTCTTTTGCGCTAGAAACTTTTCGAATTCCGGATGCAGCTTAACCGCGGCATCGACCTCGGCATTGGTGCCGTGTTTGTATGCGCCGAGCCTCACCAATTCTGCCATATCATCGTAAACGGCGAGTTGTTTGCGCGCCCGCACGACTACTTCCTGCTCCACTTCGGCGTTGCAGGCCGGCATGGAACGGCTTACGGATCTAAGAATATTTATGGGTGGAAACCTTCCGCGTTCCGCAATGGCACGGTCGAGCACGATATGGCCGTCGAGAATGCCGCGCACCGCATCGGCAATCGGTTCGTTATGGTCGTCGCCTTCCACCAGAACCGTGAAGAGACCTGTGATCGAGCCTTTGCAAGTCGTGCCGCCGGGACCCGCGCGTTCCAGCAGGCGCGGCAATTCGGCGAATACCGTCGGCGTATAGCCTTTTGCCGTCGGCGGCTCTCCGGCGGAGAGGCCGACCTCGCGTTGTGCCATTGCGAAACGAGTGACGCTGTCCATCAAGAGCAGCACATGCAAGCCTTGGTCCCGCAGCTGTTCGGCCACCGTCATGGCGACATAGGCCGATTGGCGACGCACCAGCGGCGGCTCGTCCGACGTTGCGGTGACGATCACAGAGCGTTTCAGACCTTCCTCTCCCAAATCGTCCTCGATGAATTCCTTCACTTCCCGGCCGCGTTCGCCGACCAGGCAGATGACGATGGCGTCTGCATCGGTGTATCGCGCCAGCATGGCGAGCAGCGTCGACTTGCCGACGCCGGATCCGGCGAAAATGCCCATGCGCTGCCCCCTGCAGCAGGTCACAAAGGCATTCAGCGCGCGAACGCCCAAATCGAGTTTGCCGCCCACGCGGCCGCGATCCTGTGCCTTTGGCGGCGAAGCTTTCAGCGCATAAGGAATGGAGCCTTGCTGCAGAGGGCCCTGGCCATCGGTGGGGTTGCCAAAGGCATCGATCACGCGGCCGAGCCAAGCCTTACATGGAAAAATCGATGCGATGCGCGCTTCGAAATCGGCCCGGGCCCCCAGCGTCATGCCATCGAGCGTTCCGAGCGGCATGGCGAGCGCGCGTCCTTCCCGGAAACCGACGACTTCGCAGGGGATTGTCTTGCCGATATTGGGGGTTAGCCGCACCACGCCGCCCAGGCTGATGGCCCCGGCCGCGCCGGTGACCTCGACCAGAAGTCCTTCGATGCGGGCAACTCGGCCGAATTGTCGCAGAGCCGGTACGGCGTCGATTTCCTTGTGCAGATTGCGCATGAGCCCCATTTCCGGCCGGGCCCTTTGGTGGCCCTAAAAAGACATCTTGCCTGGAAGGATTTAAATGGCGGTAAACTTAACAAATCGAATCAAAGGGATGCATTTTGGGCCCCGGACGGCATTGACACCGTTAAGGCACATTTGCATCCGATAAATCGTCCGGTAAAAAGAAAGTGGATATTAACCAATTCCGCTTACCGTCTTTTGATCGATTAACTAAGTCCGACGGTATTTCCGCCGGGAGATGGCCAGAAGGGGTCTGACATGCGCGTGCTCTTGATCGAAGACGATAGCGCCATGGCACGGAGCATCGAACTGATGCTGCGGTCCGAAGGCTTTAACGTCTATACAACGGATCTGGGCGAGGAGGGGATCGATCTCGGCAAGCTCTACGATTACGACATCATCGTACTCGACTTGCAGCTTCCGGATATGAGTGGCTTCGAGGTCTTAAAGAGCCTGCGCGTCGCCAAAGTGCAGACGCCGGTGCTCATTCTTTCGGGCAACGCCATCGTCGAAGCGAAAGTGAAAGCGCTGGGCTTTGGCGCCGACGATTACATGACCAAGCCGTTTCACAAGGACGAGTTGGTCGCACGCATTCAAGCGGTGGTGCGCCGCTCCAAAGGCCATTCGCAATCGGTTATCACGACCGGCAAACTCACGGTCAATCTCGACGCCAAAACCGTGGAAGTCGACGGCTCGCGCGTTCATCTGACCGGCAAAGAATATCAGATGCTGGAACTGCTTTCGCTCAGGAAGGGCACCACGCTCACGAAAGAAATGTTCCTCAACCATCTGTATGGCGGCATGGACGAGCCGGAGCTGAAGATTATCGACGTTTTCATCTGTAAGCTGCGCAAGAAGCTCGCCGCTGCGACCAATGGCGACAACTATATCGAAACTGTTTGGGGCCGCGGCTATGTGCTGCGCGATCCGGCGGAAGAAGCAGCCGCTTAAAGATTTTAGCAGGGGGCAGTAATTAGGGCGCCGGAAACGGCGCCCTTTTTGGTGTGCCAGGCATGGCGTTGATGTTGGAGGTGGAAGTCCTCTTCAGGCCCTGATGACGGGAACTGATAGCGGAAGGCAACTGCGTCGTCGCGAGGCGGGGTGGGGAGGAAGCTGGAAGCAAAGCTCGGAGTTGACGAACAGAAACCGGATACGAGGCCGGTGCGGTGGGGTAACTCGGCCATGGACGGGGAAGCCCAATAGTCATTCGGACACGCGCATTGGTAAATCCGGCGGCGACCGAGCGAAGGATCAACGTCTTACCCTGGGAGATCTCTTTGTCTCTCCGGCGATCGGAGTAGGGCGACGGCAACGTCGTCCAATGGATGGGGAGAAGTCAGCAGAGGCCATAATAGTCCGGGCAACTGGATGAAGGGCCGAATTCGACAATCAAGGAGCAGGTTCAACCCACTCGATAGATGCCCAACAGCAGCAAGGAAGTGACGCTCTCCGATGGAAAGGTTACTTCGCCACGGCATTACCGGCGAAAGCGGAACTGGGTCTGGTGCGCGTGTGGAGCGGATCAGCATCTACGGCGTTGGTCGAATACCGAGCCTTGGCGGCGCTTCTTTTCCGCAACGCTCCGCATTGTCGGAAACCGCCGCGGTACGCTGAGTATGCCAGGTGGTGTGGGAGGGGGGGCTCGCAAGAGCTCCTCCTACCCGATTTTTTTTCTCCGCCCGCATGGTGGCCCCACCGCACATGTCTATGTGGGATTATATCACCTCCATGACGTTAAGCGGAGGCTGCTCGAAAGGCGAAGCGGTCGTGTCACTGGAGATTTTCAAATCATGCCAAGAGTATCATAATTGAGACCAAGGTTGCGAAGCCGGTGATAAACTCGGCAGCGACGATCAAAAGAATCCAGAACCAAAATTCTCGTTCGGGAACTCGAAAGAAAAAAGCGAGCCCCAACGTAAACACAAAGGGCATCAAAGAGACAGCAATAGCGTGCCAATCAGACACAGTCGTCGCATATGGAAAGAGCGCCTGGATTAGCCAATCCCTATTCAGCCAGTGCCAGCAAACTACCCAATAAAGGCAGGTGAGCAGAAACGATATGGCGAACCATGCGCCAGTCAACGGCGGCTTCCGTCGCACTATACCGTCAAAGCCTACTCTCGTCATTTCGCCTTTCCGCAGCGTACTCGCGGCTGGCACCCCAAAACGTCGACGCCAACCTACGGCAGCATGCAATTCAGTATTTTGCTGTCGAATGGCGAGCCGATCAGCAAATGCCCGTCGCTCACGGCGCCCACGCTCGAAGCGCCGATTTGCTCGCCCATATTGGCATAAACGAGCGAGGCAGATTGCGGCACGCCATTGTGCACCGACACCTGGAATACTTCGGAGGGTGCGGGTTTGGACGGGTCGTTGCGATAAGTTGCCATGGCGAAAGCGTCGGGATGGCTGCCGATCCAAATACTGCCGTCGGAAGCGACGTCGGCATTGTCCAAATTTGAAGCGATCGGCAACGCGTTCACTTGCTTGAGCTGGCCCGAAAAGATATTGCGCTCGAAGGTCAACAAGGTGCGCGCATAGGATTCGGGCACATAAAGGTAGCGGCCGTCCTTCGACAGCGCCGCGCCGTTGGGAAAATTCAAACCATCGGCGGCGACTTTAAACGTGATGCCGTCGAAATAGAGAATGTTGGTGCGCGGCAACACGAGATTGTCGTCGAGCCAGCGGCCCAATTGCGTCTTGCTGGTATGGTCGTTGACCACATAGAAGCGGTCTTGATCGACAGCCGCGAGATCGTTGGGACTGACCAGCAGCCCGCTGCTGATGCTGCCCACTTCTTTCAGTCTCACCAAATCTGCTCCGACGGGACCTTTATCGCCGGTCACGTCGATTCCAAGATACCCGACTGCGAAAATGTCTACCGAGTTGGTCCCATCGAGACGATGGTTGATTGCCATTAATGTCAGGCTGCCATCCGGCGCGCGGTAAAGACTGATGCCGTGCGGATGGAAGTCGGATGGCGTACCGCCGAGCTTCACCAGTTTCGCTCCCGGCTGCAGATAGTTGTAGGCGTAGAGCCCGTCTCCGGGCGAAGGTTTGCCCGAAGCGCGGGCAGGCCGGTTGGTCGCCGAGACAAAGGCAACATGGTCCTGCGTGTCGATGGCGATATCTTCAGGCCCTACCACGCCGCTGACCGAGCGGCAGGTTCCTGCAAAGCCGGGTTTAATTTCGGTAAAGGCGCCGTGCGATTCCAACAGGCGGAACGTGCCCGTCAACACGGCGACGACAATGACGGCCGCTGCCGTCGCTCCGATGCGATACCAGGGATTTCGCCTCATCGCAGCCCCCTATCTGGGCAGTCCCCTATCTAGCTAGGCCCATTGCGCTCGCAAATTGGAGATTTGCCAATCGGGCATAAAGTCCCCCGCTCGCGACAAGTTCGGCGTGGCTGCCCTCGCCCACTACCCGGCCCTGGTCCATGACGACAATGCGTTTGAGCCGCTGGATTGTGGCCAGCCGGTGGGCGATGACGATCGTCGTGCGCCCTTCCATCAGATTGGCAAAACCTTGTTGCACGAGCCTCTCGTTCTCGGCATCCAGCGCGCTGGTGGCCTCGTCGAGCAGAAGCAGCGGCGAATCGCGCAGCAAAGCACGCGCGATTGCGATGCGTTGGCGCTGGCCGCCCGACAGGGTAATTCCGCGTTCGCCCACAAGTGTACCCAAACCTTGCGGCAACCGCGTGACGAATTCGCCGGCGGCTGCGGCATCCGTGGCCTTTTGGACCTCGTCGTCGCTTGCGTCATGGCGTCCGTAGCGGATGTTGTCGGCGATGCTGCCGGAAAAGATTACGGGATCTTGCGTGACGATGGCAATGGCGCGGCGCAGATCGGCGGGGTCGAGATCGGCGATGTCGACGCCGTCGAAAGAAATCCTTCCTTCCTGCGCGGCATAGAAACGCAACAAAAGCTGGAACACCGTGGACTTGCCGGCACCGGACGGTCCCACCAGCGCCACGGCTTCGCCCGGTTCGACGCCCATCGAAAAATCGTTTAGCGCCGCATGATCGAGCCTGGTTGGATAGCGGAAAATCACGTTCTCGAACCTGACCGCTCCACGTGCGGGCTTCGGCAAAGTTTTGGGATGGAGCGGTACGGCTATCTCGGAGGTGACCGTTAGCAATTCCCCCAATCGCTCCGACGCTCCCGCCGCACGCTGAATGTCGCCCCAGGTTTCGCTCATCGCGCCCACGCCACCCGCGACAAGAACGGCATAGAAGCCGAATTGGATGAGCTGACCGGGTGTAATGTTATGGTTGGCCACGTTCTGCGCGCCGACCAAGATGACAGCGCCGAGACAACCAAAGACCGCGAATATTACGACGGCGGTCATTGCGGCGCGGGCGCGGGTGCGGCGGATGGCAATAACAAACGAATCTTCGACGGTGCTGCCATAACGTCTGCGTTCGTGATCTTCACGCGTGAAAGCTTGTACCGTGGGTACGGCATTCAAGGTTTCGCTGGCGCGCGCGCTGGAGTCGGCGATCTTGTCCTGGCTTTTGCGGCTCAGTCGTCTAACCCAGCGTCCAAACACGATCAACGGCACCATGATGAGCAACACGGCAGCGACGACAAGCAGCGTCAGCTTGGAGCTGGTCACAAACATCAGGATGAGACCGCCAACGAACATCACCAGATTGCGTAGCGCCAATGAAGCTGACGACCCAACAACCGTCTGGATCAGCGTGGTGTCGGCGGTTAGTCGCGACAGTACTTCGCCGGTGCGCGTGACTTCGAAAAAGGAGGGTGTCAATCCGAGCACGTGATCGAACACGGCTTTGCGGATGTCGGCGATGATGCGCTCTCCGAGCCACGTCACGAGATAGAAGCGCGTCGCCGTCGCCGCGCCGAAAACCGCCGCGGCCGCCAGGAAGAGAAGATAGTAATGCGAAATCCCGGTAATCTGGGCGGCGGTAAACGCGTGGTCGACGAACTGCCGCAGCACGGCCGGCAGAACCAGTGTTGCAGCCGAGGAAGTGAGCAGTGCGAGGAACGCCCAGGTGATCTGCAGACGATACGGCCAGAGGAACGGCGCCATCTTGCGCAGCGGCGCCAGCGACTTGGCCTTTGGCCGGCCTGCCGCGGCGTGCTCTATCTGATCGACATATTCTGCCCCGGATTGCGCCATATCTTGCGTCCTCTTAGCCCATATATAGGGTGCCGTTCGCTGGGCGCTATGGGTTAATTCGAGCGCTTGCGCCTCTCAGCCCGATCCCTTATAAGCCGCGCCTTGCTGAAAAAAGGCCGGCCGCCATGAAAAAGGGCATCCACCCCAATTATCACTTCGTGAACGTTCATCTGAACGATGGCACGGTCTATCGCACGCGCACCACGTGGGGCGAGCCCGATCAGAAGCTAACGCTCGACATCGACTCGACGACGCATCCGGCTTGGACGGGCGGACAGCAGCAATTGCTCGACCGCGGCGGACGCCTGACGCGCTTCAATAAGAAGTTTGCCGAATTCGTGAAATAGCTCTGTGTGACACTGCTAGCGCAATGTCATTTCCCGCCGAAAGCTTGCTCTAGGCGTTCGAATTGGTCGCGCACGCCGGGCCGCGCTGCCGTATCGCTAAACAAAACTTCGTCCAGCCGCGCTATGCGCCGATAGAGATTGTCGCTGCGCGACAACAAATCTTGCAGCGGCACGGGAAGTAGCTCGATGCCGTCGGTGCTGCCGCCAAAACAAATTTCCTTCGAGCCCAAACGATAGCGTTCGCTATATGCGTCTTCGGCTTCCATATCGCCTTCGTGCACCGCACGCTGCACCAGCAGCCAACTCGCCGCCTGCATCAGACGCGTCGTGACGCGCATGCTTTCGCCCGCATAGAGCATCGCCGCTTTGCGCGGCAGCCGGCGTTGATCCTCGCGGCCTTGACCGTCGAGATAACGCGCGGTTTCTTCCACCAGCGACATGCCTTCATCGAAGGTGCGCTGGAAAAGCGCGGAGCCGGTAAAGGTTTGCAGCGTCAATTCGTGCAGATTGTCGTCGCCGCTTGCAAGTTGCGTCATGCCGGTCCCCAGCCCAAGAATTTATCCGCAGCAAGCTATCAACTCGCCGCGTCCGCGCAAGGTGCATCATGATGCATGGTGGACGTAAACCATTTTGATGGTGCGCAATGGCAACGTTCACGCTGTGCATATTAATCATTGATGTGCGAACGACGTTAATAGTTGACGCGTTTGGCGCTGTTGCGTGTGCGAAGCTTATTTCTTGAAAAACGTATCGGCTGCGGATTTCGTCGCTTTTCTGACGCTTATGGCTTCGCGGCAGCGCATGATTTCCTGTTCCAGCGCCAGAATGCGCTCGGAAAGTTCGAATTCCGACATGAACGAGAGGTCTTCTCCGAGTACCGGCGCTGCAGATTTTTTTCTCGGGTGAAGCTCTTCGGGATCGATAGCCATCGTTCCGCTCCTTGCGATGCGCTGATAATCTCAATCCGTCGCGCCCCACCACGCAAGGACCAAAATGCCAACCATGAAAGCCATCAAGATTGATAATCCGGGGCCCGGCTATGCGCTGAGACTTTCGGAAATCGAGAAACCGCAGCCCGGCGAAGGCGAAATTCTGATCAAAGTGGCCGCGTCCGGCCTAAACCGCGCGGACATTATGCAGGCGATGGGGCTTTACCCTCCGCCGCCCGGCGCTCCCGCCACGCTCGGCCTGGAAGTATCCGGCGAGGTAGCCGAGCTCGGCGCCGGGATCAAGAATTTGCGCGAAGGCGGCAAGGTTTGCGCGCTGCTCGCCGGCGGCGGCTATGCAGAATATGCGATTGCGGCGCAGGAATGCGTGTTGCCCATTCCCAAAGGCGTAGACCTTGTGGTGGCTGCGGCGCTGGCCGAAGCCCTCTTTACGGTATGGACCAATCTGATCGACACGGCGCGCCTCAAGCCCGGTGAGAGCGTTCTGATCCATGGCGGATCGAGCGGCATCGGGACGGCAGCCATCCAATTGTGCGCCGCGCGCGGCCAAACAGTGTTCGCCACAGCGGGCAGTGTTGAAAAATGTAAGACCTGTGAAGCGCTGGGCGCAACGCGTGCCATCAATTATCGCAGCGAAGATTTTGTGGAGGCTGTGCGCGCGGCCACCAACGGCAAGGGAGTCGACGTCATTCTCGACATGGTGGGCGGCGACTATATCGAACGGAACTTCCAGGCCGCCGCGTTGAGGGGCCGGATCGTCAATATTTCGTTCCAATCCAGCATGAGCGCGACGGTGAATTATGCACCGTTGCTGAGAAAGCAGCTGACGCATGCCGCGACCACGTTGCGCCCCCGCTCCAATATTGAAAAGGGCGCAATCCGCGATGCGCTGCTGCGCGAAGTTTGGCCGTTGATCGAGGCGGGAAAAATCAAACCGGTGGTGGACCGCTCATTCCCATTGGCCGAGGCGCAGGCGGCACATGAGCGGATGCGGACGAGCGAACATATCGGGAAGATATTGCTCGCCGTCTGACTTTACTGATCGAAATCCAAATTCGTGGGCGCCTTGCGCAAATCTAAATCCGATCCGGTAACGGCGACATCCTTGCCGACAGGCTCGAGCCTAAAATCGTCCGCCCACATTTTCCCCCCGCCATTCAGGAATATGCCGAAGGCGATAGCAATGCTGCTTTCCGGCACATCGAGCACAACCTCATAGCGTTTCCAACCCGTCGTGCCCGTGACGGGGTGAGAGTCCATGTTATCGAAACCCAGCATTTTCTGATTGGGCCCGTCGATGCGCATCCACAGCTGTGCGTGATCGGCGTTCGCCGTCTTGATCCGCGCCGTTAGCCGCAACCGTTTGCCGCGATAGGAATCCGGCAGGATCATCTGCATCAGGGTTCCGTATCCATAGGGCTTGGCGCTCTTCGCGGCGATGAATGCGCTTTTGCTATGCGCGGCGCCTTCGGTGTGTTCGGTTCCAAAATCGTAATTGGCCGGAGCACTGCCGGCGACCTGCCATCCCTTGATCGGTTCTGCGCCAGCCATACCTGCAACAAGCAACGCGGCTGCGAATAGCGCGAAGTAAATGCCTTTCGTGTTCATCGGTATCTCTCCAACGGTCTCGCCGTCATTGATCAAAGTTCATGTTTTCTGGCGCTTTGGGCATCTCGCTATGGAAATGGGTGACCGCCACATCATTCCCGACGGGCTCCAGCCGGAAGTCGGTCGCCCAAACCTTGCCCGGCTTCTCCCAACTGTTCAGGAAAAAGCCGAAATCGATTTCGACGCTCTCTTGCGGTACGTCGAGCACGATCTCATAACGTTTCCAGTCCGTCGTGCCGATGAGCGGGCGCGAATCCAAATTATCGAACGACAAAGTCTTGCCCTCCGGCCCGTCAACGGTCATCCACAATTGTGCGTTCGCCGCGTCGAGGCTCTTCATCCAGGCAGAGAGTCGCACGCGTTTGCCGCGATAGGCGTTGGGGGAAACGCTCTGCACCAAATCCTCAAACCCGGTCGGATTGGGCATCTTCGAGGCGATGAAGCCGCTCGTACGGATGCGAATCCCTTTGACCTCTTCGGTTCCAAAGTCGAAATTGGCCCTCGGCCCACGCCCGGTGACGAGCCAACCCGTCATCCCGGTGAACGCCGTGTTGACCGGCGCCTTAGGCAAGGGGTGGTCCAAGGCAGTGAGGGCCACATCCTTTGACACCTCCTCCAGCTTGAAATCGTCGGCCCAGACCTTTTCCGCCCCATTCGCGCCATTCACATAGATTCCGAACTGGATGATCTGCCCGTCCTGTGGAACATCGAGCACCGCCGCGTAGCGCGTCCATTCCGTCGTTCCGTTGATCGTGTGCATTTCCATATTGTCATAGGTCAGCCGCTTGTCATGGGCATCGTCGATACGCATGAACAATTGCGCACCGACAGCGTTGGCGGTCTTCACGCGGGCCGAGACGCGCATCCGCTTGCCGCGATAGGGTTCGGCCAGGATTTTCTGCCACAAAATGCCATTCGCGGTGGGGTCCGCCACCTTCATCTCCAAATAGGCGCTCTTGTCGTGCGCGCTGCCTTCGGTGTGTTCGATTCCGAATGTGAAGCTGTCGAGTGGTGTGGACTTGATCAGCCAGCCTGGAATCACAGTGCTTATGCCGTCTTCTGCGCGAGCAGCCGCGGTGGAGAAAATCAGTGCGAGTGAAAACGCGGCGCCAGCGAACTTGCGATTGGGTCCCATCAACGTCTCCTCTGGTCAGTCGTTCAGCATGGCCGGATGCTGCGCCATGCCTGGCCGTTGCGTGTCGGACTTGAGCGTAAGCAGGAACAATCTCGCCCGCCCATCCTCAAGTCCCGGACGCGACGCGGTTGCGATGTGCATCGGCAATGCCTCGTGCTGAGGCCGGCTTTCTATTTGAAACCACGCTGCAAGCAAGACGCAGGAGGCGACCAAAACAAAGACACGCGTAGCTTGAACGAGCCTGTCGTGGCGCCGTGCGGCACCGAGAATGGCCATATCGAGATCGGGGTGTGGTTCGTCCTGCGCGCCGGCGCGATAGAGTGCGAGCAATTGCGTGGACAGTTCGTCGCTCATTTCCAACTCTCCAGGGCCAGGCGCAGCCGGCGGTTCGCGTAGCGCAAACGGCTCTTCACGGTTTCGCGGGAAGCGCCACTGGCCTGGGCAATTTCATCGAGACTGAGACCGCCTTCGGCTTGCATCAAGAACGCTTCGCGTTGTGCAAGAGGCAGCAGCGCAATGGCGTCTGCGAGCGCTCTTCCCAATTCGGCATTAAGCGCAATGTTCAAAGGATCGGGGCTGCCGTCCGGGACATCGCCGTCATCATCGGCGGACAGTTCCGCCTGCGGCAGACGTCCGCGCTTGCGCAGTCTCTCCACCGCGCGGTGATGGGCTATCGTGAATAGATAGGTCACAAAACGCGCCGTCGGGACATATCGCCGCTTGCCTTTGATGACGGCGAGCCAAACGTCCTGGAAGATTTCGTCGGCTTCACCCGGTGCCAGTCGCCGCACGAAACGATGCAAGCCGGCGCGATGACGGCGATAAAGCGCTTCGAAGGCTTGCGGGTCTCCATCGCAAAATCGGCTCATCAGCGCTTCGTCGGTCAACGCGCAGAACGCCGCGACTCGCCCGTCGTCACCACCGGATGCGACAATGAGGGGGCGGCCAGCCGCCACGACCATCTCGCGCATGTCGCCCCTTTCACAGACCAGCCCAATTCTAACCAGTTAATCGCCGCAGGACGAAAAAGGGGTTGGTTGCCGCCGCTTTTTTTGCCGACAGCGTCAGCAATTTCCCTTCCCCTGCCCGCGTTAACCCGCTAAAACCCCTCCATTCCTCGAAAGGTGAAACCTTGAGAGGTCGGGTGGAGCGGTGAACGCTCCCCCGGCAAGGGAGAAGATTATGGCTGCCGAAAACAAACCGCTGATGCCCAAAGCCACCGCCGTCTGGCTGGTGGACAACACCTCGCTCACCTTCGATCAAGTCGCCGATTTTTGCGGCTTGCATCCTCTCGAAGTGAAAGGCATCGCCGACGAAGACGTCGCCAAGGGCATCAAGGGCCAGGACCCGGTTTCCTCGGGCCAGCTCACGCGCGAGCAGATCGAGGAAGCGGAGAAGAACCCCAAGATCCGCCTCAAAATGGCGCCGCCCAAGCACAAGATGCCGATCGTCAAGCAGAAGAAGGCGCCGCGCTACACGCCGGTCTCCAAACGTCAGGACAAGCCCGATGCAGTCTATTGGATCCTGCGCAATCACCCCGAATTCACCGATGCCGACATCATCAAGCTGATCGGTACAACCAAGGCGACCATTCAAAAAATTCGCGAGCGTTCGCATTGGAACGCCACCAACATCAAGGCCGTCGATCCAGTTACGCTGGGGCTTTGCTCGCAACTTGAACTCGATCTCGCGGTCAGCCGCGCCTCGATTAAGCGCGAGCGCGCTTTGAAGCGTGCCGCCAAAACCGGCGAAACGCTGAAACCGCTACGCGATGCGATTCCAGGCGCCGGCCCTCAGCCCGAGGAAGAAGCGGAAGCACCGGAGATTATTGAGGATTTGTCGGACAAGCCGGAAGACGAACACAGCGAGCCTTAGGCCCTGTTGGCCTAAGCCGCTTTCTCTTCTTCCGTTCCGCGCGGATCGAGCTCGAGAGAGCTCGGCGAACCTTCATGCGGCAAGGGCTCGAATTTCTCGCGATGCGTCGCGCCCGCCGCTTCTTTTACGCGTAGCCGCACGATGGTGAATACCGCCATCGTCGTGTGGATCGCCGCCGTGAAGAAAAACAGAGCGTGCGCGCCGAAGATATCCATGACGGCGGCCGCCAGAGTCGGACCGACCACCGACGCCAGCGAATTGATCAAAAGCAGCGTGGCAGAGGATTTGACGAAGGCCTCGCGCGGGATGCGATCGTTGGCATGCGCCACCGAGAGGCCATAAAGCGGCAGCATTAGAACGCCGAATCCGGCAATCGACAGCAGCATCACGCCATGTCCGCTTCCCATAAACAGCGCGATGGCAATTCCGGCGGCCGCGGCAAGCGTGCAGGTGACAGCGATGACGTAGCGCCGATCCATGCGATCGGAAAGCCGTCCCACCGGGATCTGCACCAATGTGCCGCCGATCGTAAACGCGCACATAAAAAGCGCAATCCAGCCGCTCGAAAGACCGCGGCTCTGCGCGTAAACAGGCGCCAAGGTCCAAATCGCGTTATTGGCCAGCCCCACGGCAATGCAGCCGGCAACCCCCACCGGCGAAATGCGGAACAGGCGGACGGGACGCAGCACAGGTACAGGTGTGGGGGCGGGTTGTTTCAATTGCGTCAATCCCACCGGGATCAAACACAGCGCATAGAAAATGGTCGTCAAGCTGAACAGCGTGAAGCTTTCCGGCCGGGCCGTCGCGAAGAGAAACTGACCGATCACCAAGCCGCCGAAATTCACGCTGAGATAGGCTGCGAAGATGCGCCCTCTTGTTTCGTTTCCGGCACGATCGTTGAGCCAGCTTTCGAGCACCATATACATATTGGCGGCGGCGAAGCCGAAGAGCGCGCGCATCGAAATCCAGGCGGGGACTGCGATCAGAATGGACTGCGCCAGGGTGGCCGCCGCCGCGATACCGGCGCAGACCGCAAAGGTGCGGATATGGCCGACTCGCGCCAGCCAGCGCGGTCCGGTGAAGCATCCCACCACAAAGCCGGCGAAATAGGCCGAGCCGATCACGCCGATGGCGAGCGTGGAGAACCCTTCCAAATGTGCACGCACCGGAATCAGCGTGCCGAGCAGCCCGTTGCCGATCAGGAAAATCAGTGTCGAGGATAGAATCGCGGTGATGGAGCGCAGCGCATTGTTCATTAAACGCTCCGCCCCGCAATTATCGAATGACGTAATGCAGCAGCACAAAGCCGAGTACGACCAAGACCAAGAATCCGATCAACGCCGCTTCGAGATATTTCTCCAGTATGACGCGGGCCTGTTCGCCGAAGAAATGAACCAGCAGGCCTTCGATAACGATGAAACGCACACTGCGCGCGATCGCCGAATACATCATAAAGGATGCGAACGGCACACTGGCGAGCCCTGCCGAAATGGTCACCAGTTTGTAGGGGATGGGCGTCACGCCTTGCACCGCGATGAGATAAGCGTGCTGGCTGTATTTGAGACGCAATGCATCCACTTGCGCGAGAGGCACGTGCAGCGCGTGGATGATCCAGATTCCAACCGTATCCCAGAATAGTGCGCCGATCGCGTAGCCGAGCATGCCCCCGATCACCGACCACAAGGCGCACCAGGCGGCGAGTTGAAAGGCTCGTTTGCGGTCGGCCAACATCATCGGCAAGAGCATGACGTCAGGGGGAATGGGAAAAAACGACGCTTCCGCAAAGGCAAAGCCGGCCAGCGCCGCCCAGGCATGCTTGCCCTGAGCGTTTTTCAGCATCCAGGCATAGAGCGCGCGCAAGGGTCCCTGGCGCTGCGCCGTCGTCGATTTGTCCGCCATATGCTCCACTCTTTGGCCGGCGCCTTCCTAGCAACCGCCGCAGGAAGCGTCCATGCGCCTTGCCGTAACACGGCATGGCTATTAGCTTCCCGGCCAAAACAAGCGGGAATCGGCCATGGCGTCGCGCAAAAAAGCAAAGAAAAGCTCGGGCAAGCCGGCGAAGAAAAAGCCGGTCAAGCGCAAAACCACGCAAGTGAAGAAGAGACTGCGCCCGGCCAAATCGAAAAAAGCCCTCGACAAGATCATTGTACGGCTGCGGCCCCGCCAGTCGCTGGCGCGGCGAAATTCCCGGGGCGGCGCCCGCCTCATGCCGCATCGGATGACCAAGTCTTTCGGCCACCCGTATGACGCCGATCTGGACAAAAACGCGGCGAATTACCAGCCGTTGACGCCAATCACCTTTCTCGAGCGGTCCGCGCGCACCTTTCCCGAACACACCGCGATCGTTCATGGCAAGGCGCAGACATCGTATCGCGCGTTCTATGAGCGCTCGCGCAAACTGGCCTCGGCGCTGTCGAAGGCGGGCGTCCGCAAAGGCGACACCGTCGCGGTGATGCTGGCGAACACGCCTGCGATGCTCGAGGCACATTATGGCGTGCCGATGATCGGCGCGGTGCTGAACACGCTGAACACACGGCTCGACGCCGCTTCCATCGCTTTCATCCTTGATCATGCCTCGGCCAAGCTTCTCATTACCGACCGCGAATTCTCCGCCACGATCAAAGACGCTCTGCGGCTCGCCAAGGCAAAGCCTGTGATCATCGATTACAACGATCCAGAATTTCCGCAATCCGGCGAGCGGCTAAGCCATGTAGACTACGAGGCCTTCATCGCCGATGGCGATCCCGAATTCACCTGGGCGCCACCCGCCGACGAATGGGATGCGATTTCGCTCAACTACACCTCCGGCACGACAGGCAATCCCAAAGGCGTCGTCTCGCACCATCGCGGCGCGGCCTTGATGTGTTACGCCAATACGCTCGCCACGCATATGGGCCAGCATCCGGTGTATCTTTGGACGCTGCCGATGTTCCACTGCAATGGCTGGGCCTTTCCCTGGTCGCTGTCGGCCGTCGCCGGCACGCATATTTGCCTGAGATGGGTGCGCGCCAAAGCGATGTACGATGCCATCGCCGAGCACAAAGTCACCCATCTTTCGGGCGCGCCAACGGTGATGTCGGCTCTCATCAACGCCCGGCCCGAAGAACGACGCGCCTTCGCCCATAAGGTCGATTTTATTCACGCTGCGGCGCCGCCACCCGAGGCCATCATTCAGGCGATGCAAGAGGCGGGGTTTGCCGTCACCCATGTCTATGGGCTGACGGAAACTTACGGTCCGGCGGTGGTCAACGAGTGGAAACCGCAATGGGATGCGCTCGACAAGCCGGTGCGCAGCGCCAAGCGGGTGCGCCAGGGCGTTCGCTATCACGCGTTGGAAGCTTTGTCGGTGCTCGATCCTCTGAGCATGGACCCCGTACCCGCCGATGGCGAAACGCTGGGCGAAGTCATGTTCCGCGGCAATATTGTGATGAAAGGCTATCTGAAAAATCCCAAAGCCACCGCGCAGGCCTTTGCCGGCGGCTGGTTTCACTCGGGCGATCTGGGCGTGCTGCATCCCGATGGCTACATCCAGCTCAAGGACCGCTCCAAGGACATCATCATTTCCGGCGGCGAGAATATCTCTTCCATCGAAGTCGAAGATACGTTGATGAAACATCCCGCCGTGATGTTCGCGGCAGTGGTCGCCAAACCCGATGAGAAATGGGGCGAGAGCCCCTGCGCCTTCATCGAAAAGCATCCCGGCCATAGCGAGGTCACGGCGGCCGATCTCATCGCCTATTGCCGCGATAACCTCGCGCATTACAAATGCCCGAGCCGCATCGTCTTCGTGGAGCTCCCCAAAACTTCCACCGGCAAGATTCAGAAATTCAAATTGCGCGATCTGGCAAAAACGGTCAGTTGATCGGTGCGTTAAATACACTTTTGTCGCAGCCTATTGCCGCAGGTGTTTAACCTCGGCTTGAGCAAGAATTCATACAATGGCGCGATGGATTCACATGCCAACCGCCCCGAAGTCACAAGCGTCCAAGGCCTCAATGAGCTTGCCCGCCGACGCGAATGGTTTGTGGAGGGCGATACAGAGTGCCGGTTTATCTTCGCCGAACTCAAAGAGCTTGCCGCGATTTGGCATGGCAAATCAGGCGCTTCCGGCATCCCGATCCGCCGCGAGATGACATTGCGCCTGCTCCATCCGTTCTCGAAGATGCTGATCCTTCATGAGCGCGTTGATGGCTGCGATGGCACGCGGCGCTATCGGGTGCGCCTGATCGGAAGCCACGCCGCGCGAGTGATCGGAGAGGTTTCGGGCAAGTTCTACGACGAATTTCTGCCCGAGAATTATGTCGCCATGTGGAACGCGATGTCCGATGCCGTGCTGGCAGAGAGTGCGCCGATCCGCATGCTGATTCGTGCCGACGAACTCGACAAGAGCTTCCTATTTGGTGAGTTTTTTGTCGCTCCGCTGATGGCGGACGATGGAACGGTCAACCTGATCATCTCGGTCGGACATTTTACGGGCGATTTGCGCTGGGAAGATGTTGCAACCAAGACACGCGGCTGAGCCGCAGAGGTTTTAACAATTGGTTGAGCATCCTCTGCTAGAAATTGGACATGGACATACAACCTAATGTTTTATCCAGCGTGACTGCGGGCGCGGATGAATTCAACGCGGCGGCAAAGCACTACAGATGGCCCGGGCTGTGCGACCCCACCTGCAAATTCTTCTATGCCAAACACCGCGACATTCTCGCGCTGTGGCGCAGCCTGGCCGGTAGCGAAGGCATCCCTTTCCGCCGCGAGATGACGGCGCGGCGATTGCAGCCCTATCTAAAATCGATTCTCCTGTACGAGCGCGTCGAAGGGGGCCATGGCGAACGGCGTTATCGCGTACGCCTGATGGGCAGCAAAATTGTGCAGGTCTTCGGTGAGTTCACCGGCAAGTGTCTGGACGAGGTCATACCCGCGAATTTCTTGCCTCGGTGGGAGGCTTTGCCCGATGCCGTACTGCGAACCGGGGCGCCTGTGCGATTTCTCGTCCGCAGCGATACGTTCGACAAAGCCCACATGGTTGCGGAATATTTTTGTGCTCCGCTGCGCGCCGACGACGGCGAGGCGCGGCTCGTTTGGATTGTCGGCCATTACGACGGCACACTGTGCTGGACGGAGCTGCACGCAGCAGAGTGCAAGCGTCTTGGACTGGAGCCAGCCGTTTTCATTTAATCCCTACAGTCATCGCGGGAACAAAAAATTATCCGCGGGCCTTGTACGCGCCGGTGCACTACCGTTTGCTGCGCATTGGCCGAATCGGCAATCAGTTCGGATAGTTAGCGGGCGTAGGGGCGCACCGCGCAATGGGGATGCGCGATGATCGTGAATGTTGCGGAATATAACAACACCGCCAGCAAAAACGGATGGCCGGCCTTGTGCGATGCCTCGGTGCGATTTTCCCATCCGGACCTGCGCCGGCTCAATGGTGCGTGGCGCAAATTGGGCAAGCCGGGGCAAGTGCTGAAATACGCCGAGCTGCCGCCCCGACCGATCAAACCCTACTTGGCCGACAGCGTGCTTTACGAACGCCAGGGGACGCATAGCGCGCGGCGCTGGCGCGTCAAGACCATGGGCCAATCCTTCGCCCAAATTATGGGCGATCTGGGGGGATTGTATCTCGATGACGCGCTTTCATCCGAACTTGTGACCCGCTGGTATGCAGCGCTCGATTGCACATTGGGGCAGTCCGCGCCGCTGCGCTTTCTGACCCGGGCCGACAGCGCCAAAATGAGCTTTCTGATCGGAGAATATTTCTCCGCCCCCTTGCTGGCCGACGACGGTTCGGCAAGTCTGGTTCTGGCGGTCGGCCGTTTTACCGGAGGCCGCTCATGGGAGGATGTCGAAGCCGAAGCACGCAAGACGCTGGGGCTCTCATAGGAAATCGCATGACTGGGGCCAAAACGAGCCGATACGCGCTGGTCTTCATTTTCATTACGATTTTCGTCGACGTTGTGGGCCTGGGAATCATCATTCCGGTCGCCCCGAAGTTGATTTCGCATTTGGCTCATGTCGGTCTTAGCGAAGCGGCGCGTTATGGCGGCTGGCTGTTCTTCGTTTACGCCGGCATGCAATTTCTTTGCGCCCCGATCATCGGGAATTTGAGCGACCGCTTCGGCCGCCGCCCGGTATTGATCTATGCGCTGATCTCGATCGGCATCGATTATGCGATCACCGGCTGGGCGCCGACGATCAACTGGCTGTTTCTCGGCCGTTTTCTCTCGGGCATGGCGGGAGGCAGTTACACCACCGCGTCCGCCTATATCGCCGACGTCTCGCCGCCGGAAAAGCGCGCCGCAAATTTTGGATTGGTCGGTGCTGCCTTCGGGCTTGGCTTTACATTGGGGCCCCCACTGGGCGGATTTCTCGGTGAGTATGGGGTACATCTTTTCGGGGATGCCGGTACGCGCCTGCCCTTCTTCGTCGCAGCAGGATTGGCCTTCGCCAATGCCCTGTTCGGGTTCTTCGTGTTGTCCGAGTTCTCTGCCCAAGGAAAGCCGGCGTGAATTCGAAATCTGGCGCGCCAACCCGTTGGGGTCCTTGATGGCGCTGCGCCGGTTTCCCTATGTGCTCGGTCTTTGCATCGTGATCGTTTTCCTACGCTTTGCGCACGACGCCAATCCGGCGACCTGGACCTATTACACGATGCTCAAATTTCATTGGTCGATGTGGCAGGTCAGTCAGTCCTTAATGGCGGTCGGTTTTATCACAGCCCTCGTCTATGGCGGGTTGACGCGTCTGGTCATCCCCCTCATCGGCGAAGTGCGCGCGGTCTATTGTGGATTTGCTGCAGGCGCTATCGCATGCCTTGGCTATGCTTTTTCGACCCAAGGTTGGATGCTTTATGGGTGGATGGTCGTTGGATCTTTGATGGGCCTGGCCATGCCGGCCTTGAACGCGATCATGTCGAAGGAGGTCGACCCGTCCGAGCAGGGCGAATTGCAAGGCGCTATCGCCAGTATCGGAAGTTTCACGTCGATATTTGCGCCGCTCGCGATGTCTTATCTCTTCGCGTTTTTCACCAGCGCGAAGGCTCCGGTCTATTTCCCGGGCGCGTCGTTTTTCGCCGCGGGCGTGTGCATCGCCTTGGCTGCGGTGTCGTTTTCGCTCGTCAAACCGCATGCCATCAACGACCCCGCGCACTCCCCCGGTGCGGCTGAATGAGAGTCAGCAAGCCGCACCGGTGACAGGTATCGGGTTTATCGGGTTTAGCCGATCAATTCAGTGGACGCTGCCTCGCAGCCGTTCCAATTCGTCCTTTATTCGGAGTTTTTGCTTTTTCAGGGCGGCTACCCGCACTTCGTTCCAGTCGGGATGCGCCATCTCATCTTCGATGAGATCTTCAAGTTTCTTATGCTTTTCGGATAACTCTTGGATATGCCCTTGCATTGCCATTCATGCACCTCATCGGGTTAGGCATGACAGATTAGAGCACCAAGTCACCTATCTGTCACGTGGCTCTTCCACCCATCCTTTGCGGCATGTAAAGAAAATAGATGGAAAAAAGTGGCGGAAAATCAGGCACCAAGGATCGTATCGTCGTCGGAATCTCCGGCGCCTCCGGGGTGGTCTACGGCCTGCGTCTTTTAGAAGCATTAAAAGAACTCGGAACCGAGTCCCATCTGGTCATGAGCCAGGCAGCCCAAATGACCATAGGATACGAATTGGCATTGCAGCCCAAGGCCGTTGCGGCCAAAGCGAACGTCTCCTATGCCATCGGCGATATTGCCGCCCCTATCGCCTCGGGCGGTTACATTACCAAGGGTATGATCGTGGCGCCCTGTTCGGTACGCACTATGAGCGAGATCGCCACCGGGGTTACCTCGACATTGCTCACACGGGCTGCCGACGTCATGCTCAAAGAACGCCGGCCGCTGGTGCTTTTGGTACGCGAGACGCCGTTGCATCTGGGCCATTTGCGTACGTTGGTGGCCTTGGCCGAAATGGGGGCCGTCATCTTGCCGCCCGTGCCCGCCTTCTATGCCGCGCCGCGAACTTTGGAAGATCTCGTGGATCACACGGTTGGTCGCGCGCTCGATTTTTTCGGGTATGATTGGCCGAAGCTCAAGCGTTGGGGCGAAAGCGGCGCCCGCTCCAGGAAAAAGTGAGATGACCGGCGAAGTCACCGCTCCAGACGAAGTCGCATTGCGTGCCAAGCTCGCCGAGCTGACACAGGAACATCGCGATCTCGATGCCGCCATTGACGCGCTCATCGGCACGCGCGACATGCTGCAGCTGACGCGGCTGAAAAAGCGCAAGCTTCAGCTCAAAGATCAGATCACCAAGATCCACAACCAGCTATTGCCGGATATTATCGCTTAGAGCCTAGATTGCGATATTCTGGGGTCGTCAGCGGCCGTTGCGCTTTTGCGCATACATCGCCTCGTCGGCGCGGGCCATGGCAGTATCGGCCGTGTCGCCGGGTTTCAATTCGAAAGCGCCATAAGAGAAGGCCGTGGGAATCGCCTGACCGTTCCAGATCGTCGGCGAAGCTCGCAAATTGTCGGCCAGCTGATCCGCTTTTTTGAGGCCCTGTTCTTCCGTGGCGTGAGACAACAAGACGCCGAACTCGTCGCCGCCCAGCCGCCCCACCACGTCGCTGTCTCGCACATGCGCCTGCAAGGTTTGCGCAAAATGGCTCAGGACGGCATCGCCGCCGGCATGGCCAAAAGTGTCGTTCACTTGTTTGAAGCCGTCGAGATCGAAATAGATCAGCGTTGCGGGTGTGCCGTAACGCCCCGTGAACGCAATGTAGCGGGTCAGTTCGCGAACGAAGGCGCGACGATTTAGCAGAGGCAAGAGCTGGTCCTGATCGGCCGTGCGTTCGACTTCTTCGAGCTTTTCGCGTGTCTGCTGCAATTCCTTGCGCAGATTGTCGACCTCACCCATCAAAACCATGATGGCGTCGCGCACGCGCGGAGTGAATTCGCTTTCGGGAATGCCCAAAACGGTGGCCGTGGCACCGACCGCGACGGGGCCTTCAGCGGCCGCGACGGCCTGGGACTGCCGGGCATAGGCAGCGGCACCAACCGCGCGGGCGCCCCGTACGGAGCCCGGTCTTTCGACTTTCATCCCTTCGTCCCTCGGCCCATCACAAAAACCTAATGGCACCTCGTTAATAACTCGTTTACGAAGGACACCAAAAGGTTAATGTTTTTCCGATGCCTGCTTTTCCTGCGGTTTTCCCTCCTTATACTGCGCCGATTCGCGGGCGCACCGCCTTATCGAGGCTGCAAATATGACCATCCCCATCGTTGGCCTGATCATGGGAAGCCAATCGGATTGGTCTTGCCTGCGCGCGGCGGCTGAAGCGCTCGACGCGCTCGATGTGCCTTACGAAAGCAAAATCGTTTCGGCCCACCGCACGCCCGACCGGATGAGCGCCTATGCCAAGGCGGCGGCGGGGCGTGGCTTGAAGGTCATCATCGCGGCGGCCGGTGGGGCCGCCCATCTGCCGGGGATGACGGCCTCGATGACCATGCTGCCGGTGCTCGGCGTTCCGGTGGAATCCAAAGCGCTGAAGGGATTGGATAGCCTGTTGTCTATCGTCCAGATGCCGGGCGGCGTTCCGGTTGCGACCTTCGCCATCGGCGAAGCGGGCGCGAAAAATGCCGCGCTGCATGCCGCTGCCATTTTGGCGCTCAATGATGCGGCACTGGCCGGCCGTCTCGTGGCCTGGCGCAAGAAGCAGACCGAATCGGTTGCCGAAACGCCGGCCGACAAATGAGTGCTGTCAAACGCCTCGCCGCTCCGGTCGCGCCGGGAAATACGATCGGTATTCTGGGCGGCGGCCAATTGGGACGCATGCTGGCGCTGGCCGCTGCCAGGCTTGGCCTCAAGACACATGTCTATAGCGACGAAGACGACGCGCCCGCCTTCGATGTTTGCCATGCGCGCACCTTTGCGCGCTACGATGACGAGCGGTCCCTGGCACATTTCGCCACGGCTTGCGATGCGGTGACCTACGAATTCGAGAATGTGCCGGCGCATACCGCCGCTTTCGTCGCCGAACGCGCCGCCATGAATCCCTGCGCCCGGGCTCTGGCGCTGACCCAGGACCGATTGGAAGAAAAGAATTTTCTGGCCTCGTTGGGTTTGCAGACCGCCGTCTACCACGCGGTGAGCTCGCCCGAGCAAGCTGCCACGGCCTTTGCCGCGATCGACGCCACGGCGATATTGAAAACGCGGCGCTTTGGATATGACGGTAAGGGGCAGGCAAAAGTCACCTCTGCCAAAGAAGCCCTGGACGCTTGGACGCATTTCGAGGACGCGCCGTCGATTCTCGAAGCATTCGTGGATTTCGACTTCGAAGCCTCGATCATCGCCGCACGCGGTCGCGACGGCGACTTTGTCGCTTACGATCCGCCGCAAAATGTGCACGAGAAACACATCCTGCGCCGTTCGACCGTGCCCTCGAAAATGAGTGCGGCGCAGACCGCACAGGCACGAAGCATCGCGCGCAAAATTGCCGACGCGCTCGATTATGTCGGCGTGCTCGCCGTCGAATTGTTTGTGACCTCGGATGGTACATTGCTGATCAACGAGGTCGCGCCGCGCGTACACAATTCCGGCCACTGGACGATCGATGCCTGTCTGGTCAGCCAGTTCGAACAGCATATCCGCGCGATCGCCGGCTGGCCGCTGGGTTCGCCCGAGCGCCATGCCGACGCCATCATGGAGAACATCATCGGCGAGGAGGGCGCGGATTGGTACAAGCTATCCGAAAGCTGCGGCGCGCTGCATCTTTACGGAAAAAAAGAATTGCGGCCGGGACGCAAGATGGGGCACGTCACAAGGCTAGGCCCAAAGTCTTCCTCTCGCTAACCTTCTTTGATCTGTTTGCCGACCGAGACGACAATATAGCTCGCCGGCACGTCCCCGATATTTTTCAGGCCATGCATCACATTCGAGGCGCTGAACACGATATCGCCCGGCCCGATAACGATCGGCTTGTCGACGTCCAGATATTCCAGCTTGCCGCTCTGGATGAACAGCACTTCGGTATTGGGATGCTTGTGCGGCGGATGCGGCATGCGCCCGGCGGGCAGTATGCTTTCGTGGATCTCGATGAATTCGCCGGTCGGCAGCGTGCCGGACATCACGCGGCGCATCGTGCTGCCGGTGGGCAATAGGTCCACCGGCAAATCCTTATAAAAAAGCACTTTGGAGGCTGACAGTTCCGCGGTCGAATTCTCCGCTCGTGCCGTTCCGGCCAACGTGCCGAGCGCGGCCAAAGCCGAGAAAACCGCGAACAAATCGCGCCGGTCTAGAGCATGATCCGGTTTTCCCATTCGCAATATCCTTTGTCTTGTCTATTTCTTCACATCGCCGCCAAGCGAAATGACCGTGTATTTGGCCGCGACGTCGCCGACATTTCGCACGCCATGCATGGTGCCATAGGCGACATAGATGACGCTGCCCGGGCCTGCTCTTTCCGTCTTGCCGTCGTGATTGAATTCCAGAATTCCTTCCTGCACCAAAATAAACTCGGAATGCGCAATCTGATGGGCCGGATTGGGCGGAATGCCCGCCGGTTGAACGGATTCGTGAATGGCGACGGCTTCGCCCGTCGCCAGCGTCCCCTGCACGACGTCGCGGCTCTCGCCGCCATTGGCCATCTTGCGGACGCTAAGCGAGTCGAACGCGAACACTTTGGAATGGGATAGGGCCTCGCTCGCCAAACCTGTCTCCTGTGCCATGGCGCCGGTTCCGAGTAATGCCACCCACAATGGAAGCGCTACCGTAAATCTGCAATACCGCATATTTCCCTTCCCGTTCGTTCTCGCGTGATCAGGCTTTCTTTTTCGCGGCGACCATTACGCCCAGCCGCGCCAACGCGGATTTCGCCTTCGCTTTGAACTTCTCGAATTGCATGACGTTTTCGATGCGTGCCGCCAAGAAGGCGTCGGTGACACTTTCGTCTTCACTAGTATCGGTCAACCAGCGCATCAGCGTAGCAGAATATACGCCCGCCAGAATTCCGCGCTTGGTATAGAAATTGAAATCGGTGGAAACATCGCCCGCCGCGCGCCACATCGTGTCGACGGTGTTATAGACGAGCTTGGCGCCCAGCGGGACATTCGGCGGCAAACTTAAATGCGCCACGCCTCGACGTACCGCTTCCTTATGCGGTTTCAAAATCGCCAGTCGCGTCTTCACCGCCATGGAAATCCGTTTGCGCACCGGCAAGGCGGTTATCTTCGCCTTTGCCAACTGCCTTTCCATCTCGGCATCGACATCCGCCGAATAGGCTTCCAACAGGCTGATCGCACCATTGGGGAACAGGCGCTTGAGGTCGCCTTTGTTTGCGCCGGCCTCTTTGGCCGCGCGATCCATCAGCGTGTCGGTGAAACCGTCAAAAGCGATGTGCGGCAGGGCCGCCTCGATCACCGCCTGCTTGATTCTATCGTCGCTTTTCGCGCTGGTTTTCTTCTTTGGCGCGGTCACTCGTTCTCTCCGGCCCAATGACGCGCTTCGCTTTCGAAGATGAGATTCTTCAGATCGCGCATGCGTTGCGGATAAAGGATACCATCCAGGTGATCGCATTCGTGTTGCACGACGCGGGCATGAAACCCTTTGGCGACGCGTTCAACGACGCGCCCCTCATGATCGACGCCGCGGTAACGGATATGCACCGGCCGCTCGACGAACCCCCGCAACCCGGGGACCGACAAACATCCCTCCCAGCCGCCCTCGAGTGCGGGGTCAACGACTTCGATCTGCGGGTTGATCAGTACGGTGAGTGGCGCGGTATGGTCGAAGCGTTCGCCGTCCGACAACCCGTCCTCGGCCCGCTCGCCGGGAGCCTGGAAAACTATCACCCGCAGCGGAACATGCACTTGGGGTGCGGCCAATCCGGCTCCATTGGCGTCAATCATGGTCTCAACCATGTCCGCGACCAAACGCCGGATCTCGGCAGCAGATGGGTCGGGAACCGCAGCGGCTTTGCCTGCCAGAACGGGATGGCCCATCCGGGCGATTTTTAAGATAGCCATGGGACGCCTATGGATTCCAAAGACTTAGCTGCCAAGTTTTGACCTGCCCGATTGAACCCCAAAAAAGCGGCTGGGGGTACCCCCCTTCTCCCTTGGCACGATCGCAACACTTCACGCTCATTGTGGGCCGTCATGGCGGCGTTTTCAGGAGTGCGGTGGACAGGGCTAACCCCTTCTGTTATCTAGCCGCCCCTCAAAGAAACGGCTTAGGAGTTGCCTTTGCAGATCATCGTTCGCGACAACAATATCGATCAAGCGCTGAAAGCGCTGAAAAAGAAGATGCAACGTGAAGGCATCTTCCGCGAGATGAAACTGAGGGGACATTACGAGAAGCCGAGCGAGAAGCGGGCCCGCGAACGCGCCGAAGCGATTCGCCGTTACCGCAAGCTCCAGAGAAAGCGCATGCAGCGCGAAGGTTTGCTGCCGAAATAAGCGCTCCGAACCGATTTTTCCAAAGGGCCGCTCGAAAGACGCGGCCTTTTTGTTTTCAGCCGGGTTTGCGTCCCATGAGCTGCTTCAGCAAGGCGCCGAGCGCGGGCGGCCGTTCTGTGGTCAGCACGTGCCTGGCGAAAACCTTGCCCATCCGATGAACCAGAAACGCGGTTGTCAGCACCACCAGCACGGCCGTCGCCCAAAGCTCGATGGAAGGCGGATGGAAAGGCAGCCGAACTAGCATGAAGAACGGCGTGTAGATCGGTATCCAGGACATCACCGTGGCGAATGTGCCGTTCGGATCCCGCATCAGAACGCCGAGCAAAGAGATCGGCAGAACAATGATCAACGTGGCGGGCGTCATCAGCGCTTGGGCATCGGGAAGCGAATTTGTCATCGCGCCGATACCGAGGAAGATCGAGCTGTAGATCAAAAGGCCGCAGAAGAAGTAAAGCAGGATGAGAGGCAGGAGTTTCAAGCTTGCGACCGCCGCCAGGCCTGCTTTCACGATGACGATCGTTTCGTGCGAGATGAGCGAGGCGACGGCGAATAGCCCCAGACCCCATAACAGCAGCGTCAAAAGGGCCACCACGACGACGCCGATGAGCTTGCCCGTCATGATCTCTTGCGGCGAGGCGCAGGACAGCAACACCTCGATCATACGGGTGGATTTTTCTTCGACCACACTTTGCAGCAGCAGCGCCGCGTTGGAGAACGCCACGATGAAGAGCATGAACGCCAGCCCCATCGGGACCAGCGGCGCCAAACGATCGGCAAGGCTGACGGCCGGGCCCGCACTCTTCGTCGGGTCGAATGTTTGGACATCCGCATCGACATCGAGATTGACGTCGGATTGGCGCGAGGCCGGGACGAGCTGCTGCAAGGCGCGAACCCGAAACGCATCGGTCAGCGTCCAGCGTATGAAGTTTAGCGCTTCTACGTTCGTCGTCTCCGTCGTCCAATATTGTGCGGCAATGGGCGACCCCGGAGCAAAGTCCTTGGGAATGAAGATGATGCCGCTGAGCTTCACCGGATAGCCATCTATGACAGCTTGGCGCTCGCCCACGAGATAGGCGCGGGCCACCGCTCTGATATCGTTGTCCTTCGCTGCGGCAAGATCGTGCGGCGCCGGCGCCAGCACATAGTGTGGGCGGGGTGGCACGAATGGCGGCGAACCGGCGCGCACCGTGCGCGACAGCGGCGTTAAGGCCTGTTCCCAGCCGCCGCGCGCTTGGAACGCTTTGATCTGTGCCACGCGATCGGGCGCCGTCAGCATGGCAGCAAGAACTGGATCGGCGTGCCGCAGCCGCGCCACATTGGCATTTTTCCGAGCGTATTCGGCCAAAGCCGAAAGCGTGGCTTGCGCGTCGTCGCGCGCCACCGCCGCTGCAATCGCCCGCTGGTAACCGCCCGCACGATCGACGACGGTGATAGCGCGCGTCTCGGTCTGAGAGATTAAGAGGGACGGCACAACCGCGGCAAAGACGATGAAAAGCGGCACCATCAAGGTGGTGATCAAAAAACCGCGCCGCGTGACGTATTTCAGAAATTCCTGGCGGGCGATGAGAAAAATGCGGCGGATCATGATGCATTCGCCTTTTCGACAATTGCCACAAAGACGTCATGCAGGCTGGGCGGAGCGAGATCGAAATGGAAAAGCGCAACGCCGCGCTCGAAACATGCCGCCAGCAATTCGCGCCCATCGGCGCCTTCTTTGAGATCGACTTCCCAATATTCGCGTTTCTCGCCCGGCGGCAGAACGCCCACCACGCTTTCCACCGAAGACAGGAAAGCCAAATCGCCCTCGGCGCCGATCCGGGCCCGGCGCGGCAATAGTTTTTGCGCATCGTTCAACGTCCCGTCGAAGCGTTTGCGGCCCCGCACCAGAATCGCCAAGCGGTCGCAGAGCCGTTCGGCGTGCTCCATCGTATGGGTGGAAAACAGAATCGTTTTGCCCTCCCTCGCCAGGGCACGAATGAAATCTTCCAGCTCGCCCTGGTTGACCGGATCGAGGCCGGCGAATGGTTCATCGAGAATGACGATGTCGGGATCGTGCGCCACGGCCGCGAGAAGTTGCACCTTTTGGGCCATGCCCTTGGACAAGCCTTCAAGGCGGACGCGGGCGAATGCGCCCAGACCAAATTGCGACAGCAATTCGCGCGCGCGCGACAAGGCTCGGCTACGCTTCATGCCTTTTAGGGTCGCGACATAAGCAATCGCATCGTCGGCGCGCATGCGTTTGTAGAGGCCGCGCTCCTCGGGCAAATAGCCGATGCGCGATCGCACTCTCTCGATGCGCTGGCCAAGGACCCGGACTTCACCGGCATCCGGCGCGTATAGCCCGAGCAAAATGCGAAGGCTGGTCGTCTTGCCGGCCCCATTGGGCCCCAGAAAACCCAGAATACCGCCCCCGGGCAATATTAAATCGAGATTGTCGATCGCGATAAGATTGCCGAAGCGTTTGGTCACGCCACGCAATTCGACGGCCGATTGCGGCATAAAAAGCCTTCCCCAGCAATTCTCGATAGATGAAGACGAAGCGGATGTTACGTCAAGCGGCCGGCTGCGGCGCACAATCGCCGCATACCGCGATCTCCACCGTGACATGGCTAAGACTGGGATAACGCTCGCACAGCAACCGCTTGACGCGCTCGCTGTCTTCTTCGCGCGGGCTCACCAACGACACGATCAGACCGTGATGGCCGGGCCCGAGTCGCCATAGATGCAGATCAAAAACACGCGCGCCCATTTCCCGCTCGACCAGCGTTGTGATCTCGCGCGCCAGATTCGGATCGTCCTGCGCATCCAGCAGCACCAAGGCGCTGTCGCGGATCAGCCCGAGGGACCAGGACGCGATGACCGCTGCGCCCACGACACCAACCAGCGGATCGGCCCAAGCGATGCCGAACATCAGACCCGATGCCAAGGCGAGGATGGCGAGCACGCTGGTCGCCGCATCGGCCACGACATGGACATAAGCGGCACGCAGATTATGATCGTGGTGATGCGTGTGCTCGGCTTCGCCGTGGTGGTGGTCATGTCCATGCGGCTCATGCAGCAGCGCCGCGCTGGCGATGTTTACGGCGAGGCCGATGCTGGCGATGAACAACGCTTCGCTATAATGCACGCTGACCGGCGCCAGCAGGCGGCGGACCGATTCAATGGCGACGCCCAAGGCCAGAAGGCCCAGAATGATGGCGCTGGTGAAGGCCGCAAGGTCGCCGAATTTCCCCGAACCGAAAGAGAAGCGCGTGTCATGGGCATGGCGGCGCGCCAGCCAATAGGCGCCGGCGGCAAGGCCCAAAGCGCCGACATGGGTAGCCATGTGTACGCCGTCGGCCAACAGCGCCATGGAGCCGAACAGCAGTCCCGCAGCGATCTCCACAACCATGAACAAGGCCGTGAGCATCGTCACGGCGCGGGTGCGCGCTTCGGCCCGGTCGTGGCCATGGCCTAGGAACACATGGCCATGCGTCCATTGCGCGTGATCGTGCGGCTCGCTTGTCATGCGCAAGAGGTTATTGGTGTAATTCCAATTGTGCAAAGAGTATTGGGCCGCGGGATCTGGGAATCTCGCGGCCCGACCGAACCGTCAAATCGATGGGGAGTTTAACGGCTCAGCAATAGGGCGCGTCCGTCAGCGAAGCGCTTGCCAACATATCTTCCGTCTTGGGCGCGAAGCAGACCGACTGTTTCGCCTGACGCTGTTTTCAACTCAAGCTTATCGGCAGAAACGCGCCAATGCGCAACGCGACTTTCTTTCGCACAATCAGAGGTGAAGCTGACGGTGCCGTCAGGCACGAGCGTTAACGGGCAGGCCTCATTCGCACCAACGGCCAGTTTCCAAGCCCCGGACACATCGGTCGCGGTCTGCGCCTGGACCGCGGCGAAGCTCGCAGCGACGGCAAGTGATGTGAAGAGAAGGGTGCGGATTTTGGTCATCTGAATTATCCCTTCAAGGTTCAACATTCACAACATTAAGCACGTGCGGCGAATTTGAAAAGGGGACACGTTGGCGCGAAGAGATAGTAAGAAGCGAACTCTTCGAAATTCACGTTTGTTTAGAATGATTTAAATTAGATCAAATCTTCGGTATGACTACCCTGCAGGAATTGCATGGCGCCCCTTTCGCCCAAATAAGCGCCCTGCCTTGCGCAGAGCAGCGTGAAGAGCCAGGGGGCGGCCTCAGGATCGCTGGGTGGCTGCGCCTGCCTCGTACCAGCCGCGCGTCGCATTCACGATCTCCACCACCGACAGCATCACAGGAACTTCGATCAAAACGCCGACGACGGTCGCCAACGCAGCGCCAGAGTTGAAGCCGAAAAGACTGATGGCTGCGGCCACTGCCAATTCAAAAAAATTGCTCGCACCGATCAGAGCTGAGGGTGCGGCCACACAATGCACTTCCCCTACGGCGCGGTTCAAAAGATAGGCGATTCCCGCATTGAGATAGACTTGGATCAAGATCGGTACGGCCAAGAGCGCAATGATGAGGGGTTGCGTTAATATCTGTTCGCCCTGGAAGCCAAACAAAAGAACCAGGGTTGCGAACAAGGCGAGCAGCGAGACCGGTTGCAGCGTCGACAACAAATGTTTCAGGGCCGAATCGCCCCCGCGTGCCAAGACATAACGGCGGACCAATTGTGCCAGCAGCACCGGCACCACGATGTACAGCACGACGGAGAGAAACAATGTCTCCCAGGGCACGCTGATCGCCGATAGACCGAGAAGAACACCGACAATCGGCGCAAACGCGAACACCATGATAAGATCGTTGAGCGCGACTTGGCTTAGCGTGAAATGCGGTTCGCCCCCGGAAAGATTGCTCCAGACAAAAACCATTGCCGTGCAGGGCGCTGCGGCGAGCAGAATGAGACCGGCGATGTAGCTGTCGATCTGACTTGCCGGAAGATAAGGCCGGAGCAGCCAGCCGATAAAAAGCCAGCCGAGCAGCGCCATCGAGAAAGGCTTGACCGCCCAATTGACGAACAGCGTTACGCCGATGCCGCGCCAGTGTTCCTTGACGCGCGACAGTGCCGCGAAATCGATCTTCACCAGCATGGGAATGATCATCAGCCAGATCAGCAGGGCGACAGGCAGATTGACCTTGGCGATCTCGGCCGCGCCGATGGCGTGAAACGCCGGTGAAAAGAAGTGCCCGAGCGCGACACCGGCGACGATGCACAGCGCCACCCACAGGGTCAGGTAGCGTTCGAAAGCGGACATGCTGTTTTGTTCCGTCAGCTTTGCGAGCGGCCGATGTCGTCGAGCTGCGATTTCAATTTCAACCTGTCGAGCTTATCGAATGGCAATTCCGCGAAGGTCCGGATGCGATTGGACAACATTCGCAGCGTCTCGCGGAAGGCTTGCATCTTCTGCGCGTGTGTCCCCTCCGCAATAGCCGGATCCGGCATGCCCCAATGGGCGGTGACCGGATGGCCGGGCCACACCGGACAGACTTCGCCTGCCGCGTTGTCACAGACCGTGAAAATGAAATCCATCGGCGGTGCAGCGCTGAACTCGTCCCAGCTTTTGGAGCGAAGATCACAGGTGGGAATACCGATCTGTTCGAGTAGTGCCAACGCGAAAGGATTGATGGACCCTTTGGGGAAACTTCCAGCGGAATATGCGCGAAAGCGGCCTTTGCCTTCGGCGTTCATAACGGCTTCCGCCAAAATAGAGCGCGCGGAATTTCCGGTGCAAAGGAACAGCACATTGTACGTACGTTCAGGCGTCATCGCAGCACGCCTCTTTCAAAGACAGACCACAGATTTCGGGACGGCCTTCGCAGCAATCCATCATCAGAAAGGAAAGCAGTGCTCGCATCTGATCGAAGCGGGCGGTGTAGATGAGATTGCGGCTTTCGCGGCGCTGCGCGATCAAGCCGGCGCGCTCCAATTCCTTCAAGTGAAACGACAGCGTGGGCGAGGGTATCTTCAGCGCGTCCGCCAGAGCGCCGGCCGTTTCGCCAGGCGGACCTTTGCGCACCAAACGGCGGAAAATCGCCAATCGCGTTTCCCGCGACAGCGCGCTTAAAGCGGCCAAGGCATCATGTGATTTCATATTTCCAAAATAATAGAATTATCGAAGGTGTCAAGTTTGAATTCAGCTGTCATGAAAGTTGGCCAAATTCTCGCTATAGTTGCTTTGTTTCGATAATGGAGGCTGAGATGCGTCTGATAGCTTATTTGGCACTGATCGGAATGGCGGGGGCTGCGTTGGCAGCCGACCCCGCGCCGGATCAACAGATCACGCCCGATAGCGATTACGCCACGGCGCCACGGCTGACGGTCGCGCAGCCGATTACCCCTCCATCGGACAGACGCGCTCCGATTTTGCAATCGGTGAGTGTGCGAATCCATGTGCGCGAACGTAACGGCGCTATCGCCGACATCGTGCCCGACTTTCATTTTGTCGCGCCGAACGGCAACGCCATTGTCCTTCATCGCGAACTTGTCGACACGAATGGTTCTATCGGACAGACAAATCTGGAGGATGCCACGATCAACATTCCTGCCGAGGCACAAAAGAAAGGTGCCGTCGTATCCGGCGGCTGGATATGCGGGACCGCGCAATACTACGCCACCATCCGTGCTTTCATCATGGATCTCGACGGCAGGCGCAGCAATACCGTGCAATACACGATCCATTGTAACGGCGGGTGATTGGCCTAACCGGGCGGCGGACCGTGCATATAGCTTTCGACCAGCGATCCGGAAATGAGCCGCCAGCCATCGACCAGCACGAAGAAGATCAGCTTGAACGGCAGCGAGATGATCACCGGCGGCAACATCATCATGCCCATGCTCATCAGGATGGAAGCAACCGCCATATCGATGATGAGGAACGGTACGAAAATCAAAAAGCCGATTTCGAAGGCGCGCTTCAATTCCGAGAGCATGAAGGCCGGCGCGATGGTGGTGATCGCCATCGATTCGGGCGTGACCGGCTTTTTTGTGCCCGCCATATTCATGAAAAGTTTCAGATCCGCCTCGCGGACATGACCGAGCATGAATTTTTTCATCGGCACGGAGGCTCTGTCGAATGCTTGTTCGGTGGTGATCTGATTGGCGACGAGCGGCTGAATGCCTTGGGCATAAGCTTCTTTCAGTGTCGGTGTCATCACGAACAGCGTTAGAAAAAGCGCCAAGCTGACGATCACGCTGTTGGGCGGGCTTTGCTGCAAGCCCAGCGCCGTGCGCAGCAGCGACAGCACGACGACGATGCGCACAAAGCTTGTCATCATGATGAGAATGGACGGTGCCACGCTCAAGATCGTGATCAGCGCGATGATTTGCATCATGCGGTCGGTGAACAACCCGCCGCCGGAGAAATCGATCTTCAACCCGTCATTGGCAGAAGCGGCCGCCGCCGCCGCATGGCTTGCGGCATGCGCCGCACCGGGAAGGGCGATCAGCAGCAAAATCGCCGTCGCAACGATGAGCCGTTTGATCATGATGCCGGCCCCGATGGTGGCGTAATGTTTTGTTCGAGTATCGAGGCGCCGTCGGGGCTCATCACCACCAGATATTCGACGCCGTCGCGGCTCAGCAACACCAGACGCTGGCGCGGAGAGATCATCAACGTCTCGACCACTTTCAGCCGCCGCGCGTGAACGGGTTTGGAGAGGCCCGGCAAGCCGTAACGGCGCGCCGCCAGGCCGGCGAAGCCGATCAGCCCCAGCACCAAGAGCAGGGCGCCCAGATAACGTGCAAGATCGAGAAGGTCCATGACCCACATCAAAAGCCGTCAACCTTAATCGCTGGTTAAGCGCGGAAGAATATGCCCGGCAGGTTTTTCCCGTTGCGTTAAGTGCGGCTTAATCGTTCGCGCGCAGCATGGACGTTCTTAAGGCTAACAATTCGTATACGGATCGGCAAAAATGGACCTCCCCGCCATCCCTCTTCTTTCGATGCTGAAAGAACGCATGTCCTGGCTCAATCAGCGCCAGAACGTGTTGTCGCAGAACGTCGCCAATGTCGACACGCCCGGTTATACAGCGCGCGATCTCAAACCCATCGATTTTGCGAACGCGTTGAAGGCTGCCACCTCGTCCAGCAGTTTTTCCAACGGGCTGATGGTTACCAATCCGCGTCATATCGCGATGTCGCCGCGGGCCGCGAGCAGCTTCGACGACCAAACCACGCCCGATATCGAATCCGATCCTTCGGGGAATTCGGTCTCTTTGGAACAGGAAATGATCAAGGTCGCCGACACCCAGGCGCAATTCCAGGCAGCAACCAATCTCTACGCCAAGGCGATCGGCATGATGAAAACCGCTATTGGCAAAAGCGTCTAGGAGGATTGAATGACGGATTTCTCCACATCGATGGCGGTCGCCGCCTCGGGCATGCGCGCGCAGTCCGAGCGCATGAAAACCATCGCCCAGAACCTTGCCAATGCGAACTCGACGTCACCGTCGGCGAATGGCGATCCTTACCGGCGCCAAATCGCCACCGTGAAAAGCGAATTCGACCGGCAATTGAATGCCACGGTCGTGACATCGGGAAAACCGGTCAACGACATGACCGATTTTCGCTTGCAATACGATCCGGGCAACCCGGCGGCCGACAAGCAGGGCTATGTGAAAATGCCCAACGTCAACAGCCTGGTTGAGATCATGGACATGCGCGAAGCGCAGAATTCGTACGAAGCCGACCTTACCGTCATGGATGCCACCAAATCGATGCTGTCCCGTACGGTCGATCTGTTGAACAAATGATGCAAATCCCGCGAATGCGGTTTCGGTAAGAGGAGATTTCGATGGCCGTTTTGCCCGCCGCAGCCGCTGCTGCCTACCAGTCGGTCGCCCGCATGGGTACCGCCGCGGCATCGACACAAGGCATTGTTCCCGCCGACCTGTCGGGCGCCGGAAGTTTTTCCAGTTTTCTCACCGATGCGGTGAAATCCAGCGTCAGCACGATCAAACAAGGCGAGCAGATGGCCGCCAAACAAGCCGCCGGTCAGGCCGACATCGTGGACGTCGTCAATTCGGTCAACGCCGCCGAGATCACTCTCGATACGGTGGTCGCGGTGCGCGACAAGGTGGTCGCCGCCTACCAATCCATCATGAACATGCCGATTTGAAGGACCGTTTATGAACCCCGCCGATGCCATCGACTTCGCCCGCTCCTCCATCTACGTGCTGTTGGAGGTCATCACGCCGGCGATGCTGACCGCTCTGGTGGTCGGGCTCGGTATCGGCTTGCTTCAAGCGCTGACCCAGATCCAAGAAATGACGCTGGTCTTTGTGCCAAAGATCATCGCCATCTTTGTCGTGCTGCTGATCACGCTGCCGTTCGCGGGACAAGCCATGGGCGGATTGATGACCGACATCGCCCAGCGCATCGCGGCATATTAGGGCCGCGATGACGATCACGCTCCCCGGCCTCTCTGGCGCGGTCCTCGTCTACTTGCTGGTTTTCGCGCGCACCGGCGCCATGGTGATGCTGCTGCCGGCTATCGGCGAAGCCACCGTGCCTGCCAACGTTCGCTTGATCCTAGCCTTGGCGATTTCGCTCGCGCTGGCACCGACAGTGATGAGCGCCTATCCGCAGACCGCGCCCGCCTCCATATTGGCGCTCGGATTGCTCATCGCCCAGGAGATCACGGCCGGCATTCTGATCGGCGCTATGGCGCGCATCGTGATGAGCGCGTTGTCCGTTGCCGGCTATCTGATCGCCGGCCAGACCGGACTTTCCTATGCGCAGACGCTCGATCCGACCAGTGTAGGCCAGCAAGGCGCCGTGGTCGGCAACTTTATTTCTCTGCTTGGTGTGGTGCTAATCTTCGCCACCAATCTGCATCATCTGGCGATCGGCGCGATTGCCGGCAGCTATCATCTGATTCCGCCCGGCACATCCTTGCCGAGCGGCGACATGGCCGAATTGACCATCCGCATCGTCAGCGGCTCCTTCGCGCTCGGCTTTCAGCTGGCCGCACCGTTCCTGGTGTTTGGTTTCGCGGTCAACGCCGCGTTCGGCATTCTCGCCCGCATGATGCCGCAGCTGCAGGTCTTCTTCGTCGCGATGCCCGTCAATATCTTGGTGGGTTTCTTGTTGCTGGTCCTTTTGATCGGCTCGATGATGACGCTGTTCCTCAATTTCTATAGCAGCCAGATGGGGGTGTTCCTCTAGATGGCCGGCGATCGCGACGACGCACAACAAACCGAAGAACCGACACAAAAACGGCTCTCCGAAGCGGAAGAACATGGCGACGTCGCAAAAAGCTCCGAGATTCAAACTCTGGCGATTTTACTGGGCGGCACGCTCGCCATCGCCTTTTTCGGCAAATCCGCCGCCATAAGTCTAGCCAATACGTTCCGCATGTTCCTCGCCGAACCCGACGCGATGAACACCGATTCGAACGCGTTGATACATCTGGCACACGCGCTACTCGGCCAGGTTTTGGTGATCGTCGGACCGTTTTTCGCCGTGATGATACTGTCGGGCGTGGCGGGGAATGTTCTCCAACACCGACCGGTTTTCACATTCGAGAAGATCAAACCCAATTTCGGCAAGCTGTCGCTGATCAGCGGTCTGAAACGGATGTTCGGCGTCGACGGCCTGACCACCCTGTTCAAGGGCATCGTCAAGATCGCCATTGTCGGCGCCGCCGTGTGGACTCAGCTTTGGCCGGAGCGCAGTGGGCTCGAAGCGGTGCTCGGGCAATCACCTTCGGGCGTCGCCGGCGATATGAGCCATTTGATGTTCAAAGTGCTGATCGCGGCTCTGGCCGCGCTGGTCGTCATCGCGGGCATGGACTATGCGCTGCAGCGCATCCAGTTCATGAAGCGAAACCGCATGTCCAAGCAGGAGATCAAGGAAGAATTCCGCCAGTCCGAAGGCGATCCGATGGTCAAGGCCAAGATCCGCCAAATCCGCACGGAGCGCGCCAAGCGGCGCATGATGGCTGCGGTGCCGCGAGCCACCGTCGTTATTATGAACCCGACCCATTTCGCGGTCGCACTCCTGTACGAATCAGGCAAAATGGCGGCTCCAATGTGCGTGGCCAAGGGCACCGATGCCCTAGCCTTGCGGATCCGCGATGTGGCGAAAGAGCATGGCGTTCCGATCGTCCAAAACGCGCCCTTGGCGCGGTCCCTTTACGCCTCTGTCGAGGTCGACGAGTCGATCCCGGAGGAACATTACAAGGCCGTGGCGCAGGTTATCGGCTATGTCATGCGGCTTACCGGCAAGATCAAGCCCAACTAGAACCTTTCTACCTCCGCCAGGTGGGAGAGGAAAAAAACCATTGCATCGCAAACTTTCGGCTAGACTCCGCCCATGATGGCGACTCGCAGCATCATGAGCTCCAATCTCGGGATCCCGGCCGGCGGCTGGCGCTGGGCGGCTTTGGGGTTCGTGCTGGTGGCCTTGGCTGCGGCCGGCTTGGCGGTTGCCGCCCCCGATACCGTGAAATGGACAGGTGTGGCGCTGCTGTTCGGCATCATGGCCGTGGGCAGCCTGTTTCTTTACGTGGTGTGGCCCCGCGAAACCATGAGCGCCGCCGATGCGCGCCGGGTTGCCGAGGCCGCCGCCCGCGCCAATGTCGCTTGGGCCATCACCGGCACCGATGGCGCGGTGATCGACTGCAACGACGTCTATCGCCGCATGGCAGGTGCCGTGGATGGCGAAGCTGCCGCACCGCCGGAACTGGCCTTGGCGGGCGAGCCCTCGGCGGCCGTTCTTTATCGACTGACCCGCGGCGCCGCCGAAGGCGTGGCGCGCGAGGAATCTTTCACCGTCGCGCCCGGCCTGGAAATCGTCGCGGCGGTGCGCCCTCTCACCAGCGGCCAGACCACCTGGTGGTTCACCCCCCGTCTGTCGCCGGGTGCTGCGCGCGCTGCGGCTAAGCCTGCCGATACGACCGTCAATCTCGGGGTCAGCGATGTGTTCCGCGATGCCCCGATGGGCGTGGCCTTTGCCGATTCGGACGGCAGGCTGGTCGACGCCAATCTGGCCTTCAAGACGTTCTTCGGTTCTTCCGGTGCGCTGTCGGGCCGCGCGCTCGCCGATCTGGTCGAGCCCTCCGACCGCGAAAGCGTCGTCACGCTGCTTGCCAATGCCGCCAAAGGCGTGGCCGCAAACGGCTCGGTTGAATTGCGCGCCGCCGGTCAAGGCGATCGCATGGCGGAATTGTTCGCCAGTCCGATGAGCGGCGGCGGAAGAGCGGTCCTTTATCTTCTCGATGTCTCCGAGCAGAAGGCGCTGGAGATCAAATTCGCCCAATCGCAGAAGATGCAGGCGGTCGGCCAATTGGCGGGCGGCGTCGCGCACGATTTCAACAATCTTCTGACCGTCATCATCGGCAATTCCGAATTCCTTTTGATGCGCCATCAAGCGGGCGATCCCTCGTTCAAAGAGATCAACGAAATCCATCAAAATGCGCTGCGCGCCGCCACACTGGTGGGCCAGCTTCTGGCCTTCTCGCGCAAACAGACCTTGCAGCCGCGCGTGCTGGTGGTGCGCGACGTGGTGGGCGAATTGGCCCTGATGTTGCGCCGCTTGTTGCGCGAAGGCGTCGATCTGAAGCTGGAGCATGGCGCGGAGGTTTGGCCGGTTCATGCCGACGAAGCACAGCTCTCCAATGCCATCATCAATCTGGTGGTCAATGCGCGCGACGCCATGCCGAGCGGCGGCACGGTGACCATCCGCACCGCCAACGAAACCGCGACGACGCCGGTCGCACTGGGCACTGCTATCATGCCGGCGGGCGATTATGTGCGCATCGAAGTGGCCGACACCGGCACCGGCATCGCCAAAGAACATTTGGGCAAGATCTTCGATCCCTTTTTCACCACCAAGCCGGTGGGCCAGGGAACCGGTCTTGGTCTTGCGACCGTTTACGGCATCGTCAAGCAGACCGGCGGTTTCATCACCGTGGATTCCGACATCGGCAAAGGCACGACTTTCCGAATTTTCCTGCCGCGCTTCCGCGCCGATCAGAATGCGGCCGCAACAGTCGAGCCCGAACGCGCCAGCCCGCGCGACGTCACCGGCCAAGACACCATCCTTCTGGTGGAAGACGAAGAAGCGGTGCGCAGCTTTGCCGCACGCGCGTTACGTATGCGCGGCTACAACGTGATCGAAGCGTCGGGCGGCGAAGAAGCGTTGGAAATCGTGCGCGCCGCGAAGGCGCCCATCCATCTCGTCATTACCGATGTCGTGATGCCCAACATGGACGGCCCCACCTTGGTGCGCCATGTCAAACGTTTGCGTCCCGACATGGCGATCATCTTCATGTCGGGTTATGCGGAAGAAGCTTTCCGGCGCAACGACGAAAAAGCCGAAGACCTGCACTTCCTGCCCAAGCCGTTCGGCCTCAAACAACTCGCCGCCAAGGTGAAGGAAGTTCTCTCTGGCGCCCCCGCACCAAAGCGCGCGGGAGTGGGAGACTAAGAGGGATTCGAATTTGCCGATCACGGTTTTGAGACTCGGCTCATCACGGCGGCCAAACGAAGGTCTGCGGCTTGGTACGGTTCGGAGGCCGCCGCGCGGCGTGCCGAAAACGGAGTTCGCCAAGCGCGATTTTTACGATGTCTGGCTGCCGAACCTCGCGCTAAGAGCGAGTTGGGATCGAATTGACTCAGCTGCGTTTTGTTGCGGCGAGGCGAGCGCCAGGCGCGCCGCGAAGAGCGATGCGGTGACATCGGTCGAGCGGCGCAACACAGCGGGCGCCCGCCGCAACAAAACCCATAGGGCCGGGGCATTTTGGGCCGCGGGTTCGTCGAAGGGCTTGCCCGTAGTGCCGCTACGCGCTTCGCCCTTCTCCTGCCCACAACCCAAAATGCCTCCGGCGCAGCGGGTCAATCCGGTCCCAACTCGCTCTAGCCTTGAACTGATGCAGTTTGCTTTGCGATCGCGGGACGAGAAATCCTGGAAAACATTCGAGCGGAAGTTCCGCGCCGAGATGAAAAAGCCGGAGCCCGCGAAAATCCTCGATTTGCTGGCGGCGTTGTCGCATCAGACCGGCTTTTCGCTCGGTTGTTATTGCGAAGACGAAAAACACTGCCATCGTTCCATTTTGAGGAAACTGCTGGCCGAGCGCGGAGCGGAATTTTCCTGAAATACCGGGCACTTGCTTCGTTATGCGACATTTTGATGGCGGCGGGCCTTTGTCTGGGCACATTCGCAGTCTATGAACAGAGGGCAATCTTCAGAGTATCCTGATGCCCAAATTGCCGAACATGTCCGCCGCCGCCGTTATGAAGCGTAGAATTATGACCAAAGCGCGCAAAGCGGAGATGGCCAAAGAGCCGCCGCCGCCGCCCGTCGTCAAAATCCGCATCGCAAAGCCGAGATAGTTCGACACAAACGCCGTTCACAGCGAACGGCGTTTGACCGCCGGCAGCATGGATTCGAGAACGTCGTCTTTCAGCACGATGTGATGAAATAGCGCAGCGCTGGCGTGCAACCCTACCGTGACAGCCAGCGCCCATGCACCCCATTCGTGCAGCTCGTGGAATATTTCCGACATATCGAGCAGATGCGGCAGCAGCGCGGGTACGCCAACGCCCAGAAGATCGAAAGCCCGCCCGCGCAGCAGACTATGCGCCAATCCCGTCAGCGGCTGAAGCACGAGTAGCGCATAAAGCGCGTATTCGCTCGCCTTGGCGGTCCCCTCCATCAGGCGCGGCAGATTTTCGGGAAAAGGCGGAAACCGCGCACCGCTGCCACGCCATAAGAAGCGAGCGATTGTGACGCTCCATACCAACACGCCGGCCGAACGGTGCAGCATCAGCAGCAAAGAAAAGAACCGCGTGCCTTCCACAAAGACGAACGACCAGCCGCTCGCCAACAAAAACCCCACTAGGATTACGCTTAGCCAGTGAAATAGAATGGTTATGCGGTCGAAACAACCGCGCGAAAAGCGCCCGTCGGGCAAGGCTTGGCGGATTTGCAGGCGACGTCCCCAGCGGTTGTTCGATGTTTTGACCGGGGATGATCCGATTTTATTCCGACCGCTCCGAAAAAGCTAAAAACCGTTCGATTCCGAAGCGGTTTTTTTACGCTGGATCGGCTTTGCTGAAGCCTGTCTGGTGCGATCGTGATAAGAATACCGGCGCGTGCAGTTGTGGCTTTTGAGAGAAAGCTCATGCGTTCGAGACGCGAATGGAATTGGATCGGCAAACGGCGGCGCACCGGCGGCAACGCAATATCTGTGAGGGCGCGCAGCAGTGCGCAAGCGATAAACGGCAGTATTCCTCCAACAGAAGGAACAAGAACGGACGACGACAATGCCTAGCTTCAAGATCGCGCATATCAAAGAGCAGGGCGTCGATATGATCATCGTGCCCGTCAATGTCACTTTCGAAGACAAGACCGCGAGCGAACAGCAAGCCATCGTGGCGACGCTGGAAGCCGCCGCGCATACGGCCGGCTTGGCGGGCACCGTAGTCCCGGTTTGGGATCACGGTTTGGGCCAGATGGCGTTTATGGCGCCGAAGCCCTGGGCGCCGTTCTTCCAAAACATCGGTTTGGAGTTCGTTTTCCGGAACATCAACCGCGAACTTTCCTGGTGAGTTGGACGCGTTCCAACTCCGGGCGTCCGTAGGTTCTCGCCGCTTCCCCTTTGGCGCACCGCGAGGGGTGGACGGCGGTTGAAAACAATCTCATCGCCGTCTTTCAAAATCTTGGAACGATCATCGAACGATATGTACAATTATCGCGCTAAATCAATATATTAATGACCATCTTGCCAAAGAGAACAAACCGTGTACCGTGTTTTTGTTCCGGCGGCGCGAAATTCATTGGGAATAGGGCGCGCACCGTGAAATAAGGAGACGGACATCATGAGTCAGCAGGCTTTGCGCGTCGTGGTCAAAGAAGAAGGAAACGACAAGAAACGCGCGCTGGAAGCTGCGCTTTCTCAGATCGACCGGGCTTTCGGCAAAGGCTCGGTGATGAAGCTCGGCAGCCGCGATCCGGTGACCGAAGCCGACACCGTTTCCACCGGCTCTTTGGGACTCGACATCGCGCTCGGGATAGGCGGATTGCCGCGCGGCCGCGTCATCGAAATCTACGGTCCGGAATCCTCGGGCAAGACCACGCTGGCGCTGCATGTGGTCGCCGAAGCGCAGAAAAAGGGCGGCACCGCCGCTTATGTCGATGCCGAACATGCGCTCGATCCCGGTTACGCCAAGAAGCTGGGCGTCGATATAGACGAGCTGTTGATTTCGCAGCCCGATACCGGCGAGCAGGCACTCGAAATCACCGACACGCTGGTGCGTTCTGGCGGCGTCGACATCGTGGTGATCGATTCGGTCGCGGCGCTGACGCCCAAGGCCGAACTCGAAGGCGAAATGGGCGATCAATTGCCCGGTTTGCAGGCGCGTTTGATGAGCCAGGCGCTGCGCAAGCTTACCGGTTCGATTTCCAAATCCAACACCATCGTCATCTTCATCAATCAAATCCGCATGAAGATCGGCGTGATGTTCGGCAATCCGGAAACCACCACCGGCGGCAATGCGCTGAAATTCTATTCCTCGGTGCGTCTGGATATCCGCCGTATCGGCGCCATCAAGGATCGCGACGAAGTGGTGGGCAATCAAACCCGCGTCAAAGTGGTCAAGAACAAGGTCGCCCCGCCCTTCAAACAGGTCGAGTTCGACATCATGTATGGCCAGGGCATCTCCAAGGTCGGCGAGTTGCTGGACCTCGGCGTCAAGGCCGGGATCGTCGAGAAGTCCGGCTCCTGGTTCTCTTATGAAGGTACGCGGATTGGCCAAGGCCGCGAACAGGCCAAAACCTATTTCGACGCCAACAAGGACATGGCGGGCAAGATCGAGGCGGCGATACGGGCCAATGCGGGCCTGCTCAGCCAGACCCTCGCTTTGGGCAGCGCCGAGGCCGCGGAGGCTGACGACTGAACCCTGTCTGTTCCCTTGTTGGCATGAGGGAGCGACTCCAGAAGGGGCGTGTCGGGCGACCGGCGCGCCCCTTCGACCCTCTGCGTCATTCTGCCGGGCTTGCCGAGCCGTAGCGCGCGATCCGGTTGCGGCCGGTGTTTTAGCCTACTTCGCCATGGCAACCTTCGCGCGCGAAGGCTGGATGACAAGCTTTTTAAGCGCCGTTACAACCTCCCCATGACGAGTCTCTCAGATATCCGCTCCGGCTTCCTGGAATTCTTCCGCGAGCGCGGCCATGCCATCGTGCCCTCTTCGCCGCTGGTGCCGCGCAACGATCCCACCTTGCTGTTCACCAATGCCGGCATGGTGCAGTTCAAGAACGTCTTCACCGGCGCCGAGAAGCGGCCCTATAGCCGCGCCACCTCGGTGCAGAAATGCGTGCGCGCGGGCGGCAAGCATAACGATCTCGACAATGTCGGCTACACCGCCCGCCATCACACATTTTTCGAGATGCTGGGGAATTTCTCCTTCGGCGATTACTTCAAGGAAGAAGCCATCCTGTTCGCTTGGGATTTCGTCACCAAAACGACGGCGCTGCCCAAGGACAAGCTTCTGGTCACCATCTATCCGACCGACGAACAAGCGCGCGCGCTGTGGAAAAAAATCGCCGGGCTTCCAGACGATCGCATCATCGGGCACGCCGACAATCTCTGGGCCATGGGTCCCTTGGGCCCTTGCGGCTTCTGTTCGGAAATCTTCTTCGATCAAGGCGACAGCGTTAAAGGCGGTCCGCCCGGTTCGCCGGACGAAGACGGCGACCGCTTCTTGGAATTCTGGAATCTCGTCTTCATGCAATTCGAGCAGATCGACGAGAAAACCCGCGTCGAACTGCCCAAGCCCTCGATCGATACCGGCATGGGGCTGGAGCGGATCGCCGCCGTCCTGCAGGGCGTGCACAACAATTACGACACGGATCTGTTCCGCCATATCATTGCGGCGTCGGTGGAATTTTCCGGCGCGCGTGGCAACACAGCGGAAGTCATCGCCAGCCACCGCGTGATTGCCGATCATCTGCGCGCCTCGTCCTTCCTCATCGCCGACGGCGTGCTGCCTTCGAACGAGGGGCGCGGTTATGTGCTACGGCGGATCATGCGCCGCGCCATGCGCCATGCGCATCTGATCGGTTCGAACGACCCGCTGATGTACCGTTTGGTGCCGAGTTTGGTCGCCGAAATGGGCACCGCCTATCCGGAACTCAAACGTGCCGAGGCGCTGATCGCCGAGACATTGAAGCTGGAAGAAACGCGGTTCCGCGAAACCTTGGCGCGCGGGCTGAAACTGCTCGACGAAACCACGGGGACGCTCAAATCCGGCGACCAGCTGGCGGGCGAAACCGCCTTTAAACTTTACGACACCTATGGCTTTCCGCTCGATCTGACGCAGGACGCTTTGAAGACGCGCGGCATCGGCGTGGATACCGGCGGCTTCGATGCGGCAATGGCCAAGCAGAAGGCCGACGCGCGCAAAGCTTGGAGCGGTTCGGGCGAAGCGGCCACCGATGCGCAATGGTTCGCGGTGCTCGACGATGTCGGCAAGACGGAATTCTTGGGCTACGACACCGAGGAAGCCGAAGGCACGGTCGTGGCCATCCTCAAAGACGGCGTTCGCGTTTCCAAAGCCAAGGCGGGCGAGACCGTTCTGTTGCTGACCAACCAGACACCGTTCTATGGCGAATCCGGCGGTCAGGTCGGCGATGCCGGCACGCTGAAATCCAGCCGCGCCGAAGGCAAAGTGCTCGATACCGAAAAGAAGCTCGGCGCTTTGCATGTTCATGTCGTCGAATTGACCAAGGGCGAAGTGATGGTCAACGACGCGGTCGATCTTAAGGTCGATGGCGAGCGCCGCCGCGCCACCCGCGCCAATCATTCGGCGACCCATCTGCTGCATGCTGCGCTGAAGCGCGTGCTCGGCACGCATGTTCAGCAAAAAGGTTCGCTGGTGGCGCCCGAAAGGCTGCGCTTCGATTTCAGCCATCCCAAGCCGATGACAGCGGACGAGCTGCAACATGTCGAATCCCAAGTGAACGCGGTGATCCGGCAGAACACCGATGTCGCCACCCGCTTGATGCCCACCGACAAAGCCATAGAAGCGGGCGCCGAAGCGTTGTTCGGGGAAAAATACGGCGACGAAGTGCGCGTGCTGACCATGGGCGACGACGAGGCCGCCGCCAAAGCTTTTTCCGTCGAACTGTGCGGCGGCACGCATGTGCGCCGGCTGGGCGATATCGGCCTTCTCACCATCCTCTCGGAAAGCGCCGTAGCCTCCGGCGTGCGGCGCATCGAGGCGCTGACCAGCGAAGGCGCGCGCCGCTATCTCTCGCATCAAGCGGATTTGGCGCGCGAAGCCGCCGCGGCACTCAAAACCAATGCCGAGGAATTGCCCACGCGCGTCGCACAATTGGCCGATGACCGTCGCCGTCTAGAGCGCGAATTAGCAGAGGCACGCAAACAGATAGCACTGGGTGGCGGACTTACAGCAGCCGTAGCCACCGGTGTCGCAGCGCCTATTGGTAATCATCCTAATTCGATCCGTGGAGTTTCGGCCGCTGGTATCGCAGAGGGAGACGCTGCACAGAAGATAAGGTTTGTCGGTCGTGTTGTTGAAGGTGTGGCTGCAAAGGACCTCAAATCTCTTGCGGATTCCGCAAAAGAACAAATCGGCTCGGGCGTCGTGGCATTCGTTGCGGTAGCCGACGGCAAAGCCTCGCTGGTTGTCGGCGTGACCGATGATTTGACCGCGCGCATCAGCGCCGTCGATCTGGTGCGGCTCGGCGCCGAAGCGTTGGGCGGCAAAGGCGGCGGCGGAAGGCCGGACATGGCGCAGGCGGGCGGGCCGGACGGCACGCGGGCCGGCGATGCTTTGGCGTCCATCGAAAAACGGCTCGGCGCGCTGGAGCGATGAACAAACAGCATCAAGAGCCGCTTCGCCGCCGCGTCTATCTTGTGCTGGAAGGTGGACGCGCCGGCGGTGTGCTCGGCGGCCTGGTCGAGACCTTTCTGATTGTTCTTATTCTGCTCAATGTGATCGGCTTCACGCTGCAAAGCGTGCCATCCATCCGGCATCTTTACTGGTTCGACCTCTCGGCGTTCGAGATCGTGTCGGTGGCGATTTTCAGCATCGAATATGCGCTGCGGCTTTGGGTGTCTGCCGAAGATCCCATCATTAGCGAATTGGGACCTTTGCGCGGCCGCTTGCGCGCCGCTCTAAAGCCGCTTTTGTTGATCGATTTTCTGGCCGTCGCGCCGGTTTATTTCACGATGTTCTTTCCCTTCCTCGATTTGCGTTTCTTGCGACTGATCCGGCTGCTCCGTCTGCTCAAGATCGCACGCTATTCGCCGGCGCTGTCGACGCTGGCCCAAGTCGTCGCCAATGAGCGGCGCGCGCTGTTCGGCACCTTGTTGCTGATGTTGTGCGCCACCGTGTTCGCGGCTGCCTGCATGCACGCGGTGGAAGGGGCCGTGCAGCCCGACGCTTTCGGCTCCATTCCCGATTCCATGTGGTGGGCCATCACCACCCTGACGACGGTGGGTTACGGCGATGTCGTGCCGATCACCGCATTGGGCAAAATGGTGGCGGGGCTCACCATGGTGGCGGGGCTTGGCCTTCTGGCGTTGCCCGTCGGCATCATCGCAACCGGCTTTATCGATACGATCCACCGCCGCGACTTCGTCGTGACCTTCGGCATGCTGGCCCGCGTGCCGCTGTTCAAAGGCTTTTCGGCACGCATTCTGAGCGAGATCTTGAATCTGCTGCGCGCGCAATCGGTGGCGAGCGGCGGCATCATCGCGGTGCGCGGGGCGCCGGCGCATGCGATGTATTTCGTCGTCTCGGGCGAAGTGGAAGCCGAACTGCCTCATCGCAAAGTCCGTTTCGGGCCGGGCGATTTCTTCGGCGAGCTGGCGCTGCTGCATGAAACCCATCGTCGCGCCACCATCGTGGCAATTTCGCATTGCCGTTTGCTGGCCTTGTCGGCGGAAGATTTCGCCATGCTGATCCGCAAGCATCCCGCGCTTAAGAAGCGCATCGAAGATGCGGCGCGCGAACATCTCAAAGATATGGGCAATGAAGAGGGCGATCTGGCGCAATCCGAAATGGCTTCCGCCCAGACCAACCATTTCGACTACCGCGACGACGATTGATCCCTTCGAATTGCGGTAGTTGACGGACAAGTTGCCCGGAATACCGACCTGTGTCGGATTCGCATGCCGTCCCACGAGTGTGCGAGAGATAGGCTTGCCGCCCAGTACTGGTGGAGGCCGCCTTGTTTCGCGATATCGGCATTTCGGCGGCAAAGATTCTGCTGTTCTTCGGTCTTTGGGGTGCAGGCCTGGCGGCCGCCACACTGACTGTTGTTCATTTCGGCGGCCCGAAATTCTTCGACAACATCGGATGGCGGATTGCCGCCGAAACCGGCGGGGCGATCGCGGCCTTCGTTGCGCTTTTCATCGTTGCGAGATTTGTCGACAAGCGTTCGGCCGCGACATTGGGCTTGCCGGCCAGTGGCGCCGTTACGGGAATTGTTCTGGGCACGCTGTTGGGCGTGGCGATTTTTGCACTTCCCGTCGGCATCCTTATGGCGATGGGCTACATCCACTATCTGCCCGACTTCGCCCATTTCTCGATGCAGGCGCTCGGCCTTGCGCTGCTACTGGTCTTTGTCAACGTGATCGATCAGGAATTGATCGTGCGCTCTTATCTTTTCCAGGAGATCTGGAAGAAATATTCGGGAGCCGCAGCGGTCGTCGTTTCCACCATTATTTTTGTGGGTCTGCATGCGGGTGCCATCTCGCATGGCACAGCGGGGATGCTCGCGGCGTTGAACATTGCCTTGGCCAGCATTCTGCTTGGGCTCGCTTACCTGCGTTCCGGCGCATTGTGGCTACCGATCGGAATCCATTTCGGCTGGAATGGATTTCAGGGACCCGTGCTCGGTATCGATGTCACGGGCACCGACCTCGGCGCGCATTGGCACGCCTTTGCCGTGAATGGGCCGGCGCTGTGGACCGGTGGCACGATGGGTGTCGAAGGCGGGCTTGCCGGACTTGCAGGCCCACTCCTCGGCATCGCCATCGTGCTGTTGCTGATCCGAAAACGCGCGGCCGCTCAGGACTTGTAGAACACGCAGATCTTGTTGCCGGTGGGATCGCGCAGATAGGCACCGTAGAAACTGGTGGAATCTGCCGGACGCGGACCGGGTTTGCCCTCGTCGCTACCGCCGTTCTTGAGCCCTGCCGCATAAGCCGCATCGACCTCGGCTTTGGAATGTCCCGTGAAAGCCAGCATGATGCCGTTGCCGGGACGCGCGGGTTGCTTGTCATGCGGCGGACACACATAGGCGTAATGACTGTCTTCGCCCTTGGGTCCATAGCCGATCCAACCGCCATCGTTGAATTTGCGCTCATCGCCCAAGGCGCCCAGAACCGCATCGTAGAATTTGCCTGACGCCTCGGTATCGAGCGCGCCGATAGTGACGTAACCGATCATGAAACCCTCCTAGAAATTGGACCAAAAACCTACCCAAAATATCGAACAAATCAAGAACAAATTACTGCGCCTGGGTCCTCTTGAATTCAGTTCGATAATTCGCTATTTATCTAACTATGAACCTTGTCTTCCGCGCCCTCTCCGATCCTACCCGCCGGCGTATCCTGCAGCTGCTTCGCGAACAGCCGATGATGGCCGGCGAGATTGCCGAACATTTTCCCCTCGCCAAGCCGACGCTCTCTGCCCATTTCGCAATCCTACGCGAAGCCGATCTGATTGAGCCTGAGAAGCACGGCAAACACATCACCTACCGGCTGAAACTATCCGTGCTGGAGGATGCGCTGCTGTCGTTCGCCCAGACCTTTGGCATCGGCCTGGTCGTCGGCCCCGAGCCATCCGGAGAAACGCCATGATTGACAAGAAATATTCGCGCATCGTCATTGCATTGGCGCTCGCAGTGTCGATCGCCTGCATCGCCACGGACATCTGGGGACCAGAGGCGGCTCTCAAATATCGCCTTGGCATCTTTATCCCGGCCGCCGGGATTCTCCTGATTTGGCTTTGGATGCGGTTCTGGGTGTGGCTTAGCGTGGACCCAAGTGAAACTTTGTCAGACGCGATGCGGCGATTTATTGGCCGCGCATTGGTTGCTTGCACTGCGATCCTCTGCGCTGCCGGACTTTACATGATCGCAGGTATCTGGCACCGCGCCCCGGCGTTCAGCCCGCAGATTTTTCTGCAATTGAATGCATTTGCCCTAGGATTGATCTTGATACTCTTAGGCAACGTAGCGCCGAAGCTTCCTTATCAAAAAACGAGATATTGGTTTGAGATGGGCCCGGCGCGCTATCATCGCCTTAACCGTATCAGTGGATGGCTGATGGTCACGGCGGGTGTCGTCGTGGTGACAGTCGCATTGATTGGGCCGATGGAGCCCAATTCCTTCAATCGCGCGTTCCTTGCCATCGCGATTGCGTTCCTGCTGCCCATTGGCACGCTTGCCACAATTTATGTTCGGTCCTATCGGCGCGAAATACGAGCTACAGCCAGCAACTAATAGAGCCAATGTCGAAAATCCTTTTCGATATTCTATGGTTTGCGGCGGGGCTCACGATTGCGTTGCCGCTGAGCCTCCTCGCCATGCGTCTAATGCGGCGCGCCAACCCAAAAGGCACGATGGCCGTCGCATCCGCGCTAATGCTGTTCTTGGCCCCCTACTATACCGACAAGAGAAGCGAGAATCTGGTCGAAGAAACATCCCGAGAAACCAAGCGCAAAAAAGATTCGCAGTCGGGCGATCCGCCGATCCCAGACGAATAGCCACTACCCCATCGCCTTCTTCAAATTCTCGTCGACCTTGTCTAGGAAGCCTTCGGTGGTGAGCCATTTTTGATCCGGACCGATCAGCAGCGCGAGGTCCTTGGTCATATAGCCCGCTTCCACCGTGTCGACACAGACCTTCTCCAGCGTGACGGCGAATTTCGCCAGCCGCTCATTGCTATCAAGCTTGGCGCGATGGGCGAGGCCTCGCGTCCAGGCAAAGATCGAAGCGATAGAATTTGTCGAGGTCGCTTTGCCCTTTTGATGTTCGCGGTAATGGCGCGTCACCGTGCCGTGCGCGGCTTCCGCTTCCACCGTCTTGCCGTCGGGCGTCATCAGCACGCTGGTCATCAGCCCCAGCGAACCAAAGCCTTGCGCCACGGTGTCGGACTGCACGTCGCCGTCATAATTTTTGCAGGCCCACACGTAACCGCCCGACCATTTCAGCGCGCTCGCCACCATGTCGTCGATCAAGCGATGCTCATAGGTGATGCCGGCGGCTTTAAAGGCGCCGGCAAATTCCTTCTCGTATACCTCTAGGAACAGATCCTTGAAGCGCCCGTCATAGGCCTTGAGGATCGTGTTCTTGGTGGAGAGATAGACGGGGTATTTGCGGTTCAACCCGTAATTCATCGAGGCGCGAGCAAAATCGCGGATCGAATCGTCGAGGTTGTACATCGCCATGGCGACGCCCGAACCGGGTGCCTTGTACACTTCGTGTTCGATCACCTTGCCGTCGTCGCCGACGAATTTGATCGACAACGTGCCCGCGCCGGGGAATTTGAAATCGGTGGCGCGGTATTGATCGCCGAAGGCATGGCGGCCGATGACAATGGGCTGAGTCCAGCCCGGCACCAGGCGCGGAACGTTTTTGCAGATGATCGGCTCGCGGAATATCACCCCGCCCAGGATGTTGCGGATCGTGCCGTTGGGCGACTTCCACATCTTCTTGAGATGGAATTCCTCTACCCGCGCTTCGTCGGGCGTGATGGTGGCGCATTTGACGCCGACGCCATATTTCTTGATGGCTTCGGCCGCATCGACGGTGACCTGATCGGCGGTGGCATCGCGATGCTCCACCCCGAGGTCGTAGTAATCGAGCTTGATGTCGAGATAGGGCAGGATCAGCTTGTTCCTGATGAGGGCCCAGATGATGCGGGTCATCTCGTCGCCATCGAGTTCGACGACCGGATTTGCTACGCTGATCTTGTCCATAAAGGCCTCGGATGGGGAAGTTTGGAGGCGTTCTAGCGGGGAGCGGCCAGGGCGTCAAAGAGGAACAACTATTGAATTTCTGGGCTGCAGTCTTCATTTCACCTCCCCCCTGTGGGGAGGTCGGCGAACGAAGTGAGCCGGGTGGGGGGAATGTATCGAAAACAGCCCCCCACCCGATCTGCCTCGCTGCGCTCAGCAGATCGACCTCCCCACGAGTGGGAGGTAAAAAGTCCGCATGACCACCCCACCCGCCATCACCCTTTGCGCACCGCAATTCGGCGAGAATATCGGCGCTGTTTTCTTCTCACCTCCCCCAACGCGGGGGCGAGTAGCGACCGCGTGCGAGCGATCCATTGAGCGAAGCGAAATGGATCGGGTGGGGGGATTTCGAAATCTGCTTAGGTGTCAGCCATCCCCCCACCCGTCTCGCTTTCCTGCTGACGCAGGAAAGCTCGCCGACCTCCCCGCGTTGGGGGAGGTGAAGTCCGGGGGGCTGCCATCGTGACCATCGCCCCCGCCATCATCCTTTGCGCGCCGCAGCTCGGCGAGAATATCGGCGCCGCGGCCCGCGCCATGAAGAATTTCGGCCTGTCGGATTTGCGGCTGGTGGCGCCGCGCGACGGCTGGCCCAACGAAAAAGCCGACGCCATGGCGGCGGGCGCGATAGATTTGCTTGCCTCCGCGCAACTGTTTGAAACCTTGGCCGACGCGCTGGCGGATTTGAATCTGGTCTATGCCACCACGGCGCGCGAACGCGGCATCACCAAAGAGGTGCTGACGCCTGTCGAAGCCGCCAAGCGGCTGCGCAAGGCGGCGGCGCTGGGCGAGAAGACCGGCCTGTTGTTCGGCAACGAACGCGCCGGCCTGGAGAACGACGACATTTCGCTGTGCGACGCCGTCGTCACAATCCCGACGGCGGAGTTTTCGTCGCTCAATCTCGGACAGGCCGTTCTGCTGAACGGCTATGAATGGTTTCGCCAAGCCGACACCACGCCGCCCGCCCGCATCGAACATGGCCCGCTGCATCGCAAACCGACGCGCAAGGAAATGTATCAGCTGTTCGATCATCTGGAAGGCGAGTTGCGGGAATCGGGCTTTCTCTACCCGCCCGACAAACAGCCGCCGATGGTCCGCGCCATGCGCGCCACGCTACATCGCGCGCAGCTGACCTATCTCGAAGTGCAAACTTTGCGCGGCATGATTGTCGCGTTGGTCAAAGGCAAGCACCGGGTGAAGAAGGAGTAACCCCCTTCGCCTCGCACCGTTCGCTAACGCTCACGGGCTCGGCACTTCCCCCACTTCGTGGGGGCAGAAAAGAATACGCGCAAGCTTTCTGCCCCCGCGAGCAAAGCGAAGCGGGGGAAGTGCTGAGCAAGCGTGAGCTTGCGAAGCGAAGGGGGCAATTAGCTCGAAATCCGACCTTGCCAGACAGGCCAGCAGGCGGCACGGCCTTTGGCTTTGGTGGCGTTGTAGAGCTTCATTTGGGCGTCCTCGGCGGATTTGCCCATCTGTACGGCGCTGAAATCGGAACCGCCGCCGCACCACACATAGAATTGATGTTTGCCGGGGGCGAAGAAATCGGTCTGCTTGCTAGAACCGAAATTGGCGGCAACCGCCACGCCGGCAGCCGCAATCAGCAAGGTGCCAAGGGCTGCTCCGAGAAATCGCTTCGATGCCATCTTTGACCAATCCCCGGAAGGTTCTGTCCGCGTCCGCCCGGTATGGGACCGCAACGCATTCTTGTCCTAAACGCCTGGGGTTCCCCCAACCTCGAGCATTCGTACATCGCGAACGCCCTTACCCTAAAGACAACGTTACACCCTTCGATCGATTTTGCCATTCTTTTTTGTAAAGGTGACAGCGACTTAACGCCGTTAAGGTGAATTTCGGGACGATTCCGCGCCGGCCGACCGCAGGATTTCCTCAATTCCCTGCGACGCTTTTTCCACGGCTGCAGCATCGCGGCCACGGGCGACAAGCTGCACGCCATACCCGTCCTCGCGGTACCAGGGGTAACTGCCGATCGCGACCGTGGGAGACTCGGCTTGCAGCCGTGCCAGTTCGGCTGCAATGGCCCCCTCAGCGATACGGGCCGCAACGGTCACGGCATGGACGATCCGGCCGCGGGACAGCTTGGGGGCGAGGTCTTCGAGCATGGCCCGCATGATCATCGGCACACCTGCCATGACGAAGACATTTTCGATCTGGAACCCTGGCGCGCGGGAGACCTTGTTTTTTACCAGCGTGCCGCCCAGCGGAACCCGCGCCATGCGCTTGCGCATCTCGTTGAATTCGCCCGGCTTGAAACGCGCCGCCAGGACTTCCAATGCCTCAGGGTGATAGTCGATTCCCACGCCGAAGGCCTTGGCAACGGCGTCGGCGGTAATATCGTCATGCGTCGGACCGATGCCGCCGGTGGTGAAAACATAGGTATAGCGGGCGCGCAATGCGTTCAGCGCAGCGACGATCTCCTCCTCGACATCGCCCACTACGCGGGCTTCCTTAAGATCGATGCCCAGCGCGCTCAAGAAGCAGGCGATGGCATTGGTATTGGTGTCCTGGGTGCGACCGGACAAGATTTCGTCGCCGATGACGAGAACGGCGGCTGTGGGCGAAGGATTTTCACTCATCGCTGCTATCTGGCCCCTTGGCTGGGCGGAATTCAAGCTTTGCCGACCGGGGCTTGATCGAATTATTCTGCGGAATCGAGGCCGGGCTTGCTCCGGCCCAAGGCCTGCCCGGGGCCGGACAAAAGACGAAAAGCAAGGCGCTGGTGTGTAGCGCCTCTGACGGTGTAAGGAACCCTTCAACACCTAGCGCTAGAAATGCCGGGCAATGGCCCCTAGATTGGGTTTCCCGACAGAGATGATGATGACGTCTTTCATGCCCGAAACCGAGGTCTTCGAAGCCGCACGGCGCGCCCATTTCGCCGTGGCCCTGCACACGCCCAAAGACTTCGAGGGTATGCGGCGGGCCGGCAGGCTGGCCGCCGAAGTGCTCGATCTTTTGGTTCCGGAAGTGAAGCCCGGCGTCACCACGGCGTATCTCGACAAGCTGGCCTATGAATACACCGTCAGTCATGGCGCCGTGCCCGCCTGTTTGGGCTATCGCGGCTATCGCCACACGCTGTGCACCTCAATCAACCACGTCGTCTGTCATGGCATTCCCGCCGACAAGCCGCTGCGCGACGGCGACATCGTCAACATCGACGTGACGGTGATCCTTGACGGCTGGCACGGCGACACCTCGCGCATGTATCTGGTGGGCGATGTGAAGCGCAAAGCCGAGCGTCTCGTCGAGATCACCTACGAATCCATGTTGCGCGGCATTGCCGTGGTGAAGCCCGGCGCCACCACCGGCGATATCGGCCACGCCATCCAATCTTTTGCCGAGGATCAGGAACATTGCGCCGTGGTGCGCGATTTCTGCGGCCACGGCTTGGGACGCGTCTTTCATGCGCTGCCCAATGTCGTGCATTACGGCAAGAAGGGTCACGGTATCGGTTTGAAGCCCGGCATGTTCTTCACCATCGAGCCGATGATCAATCTCGGCGGTTATGGCGTGAAGGTGCTGAACGACGGCTGGACCGCCGTCACGCGCGACCGCTCGCTTTCCGCACAATTCGAACATTCCGTTGGTGTGACCGACGATGGCGTCGAAATCTTCACTCTCTCGCCCAAAGGCTGGCACAAACCGCCTTATCTCTGACGTGGACGGCCCCGACGCGCCGCATTATCTGGGCCATCGCGAGCGTTTGCGCGAACGCTTTCTGGCGGGCGGAGCCGATGCCATGCCCGATTACGAATTGATGGAATTGGCATTGTTCGCGGCGATTCCGCGGCGCGATGTCAAACCGCTTGCCAAGGCGCTGATCGCGCGCTTCGGCAGTTTCGCGGAAGCGATTGCGGCACCGCGCGAACGGATGCGCGAAGTGGACGGCATGAGCGAGGGCGCCGTGGCGCAGCTCAAGATCATCGAAGCCGCCGCGTTGAGACTCTCAAAGACCCGCGTCTTGGGGCGCCCTGCACTTTCCTCTTGGGCGGCGCTGATCGATTACTGCGCCGCTGCCATGGCGCGTTCGATGACGGAAGAATTCCGTGTCCTCTTTCTCGACCGCAAGAATGTCCTGATCGCCGACGAAGTGCAGTCGTCCGGCACCATCGACCACACGCCGGTTTATCCGCGGGAAATCGTCAAGCGCGCACTCGAACTGGGCGCCTCGGCGATCATCTTGGTGCACAATCACCCCAGCGGCGATCCAACGCCCAGCCGCGCCGACATCGAAATGACCCGCGATGTGGTAGCTGCCGCCAAAGCGCTGCGCATCGTCGTGCACGACCATGTGGTGATCGCGCGCAGCGGTCACGCCAGCTTCAAATCCTTGGGCTTGCTCTAGCAGGCCGTTGAAGAAGTCTTCCACGGTTGGGCGATGAAGTCGATTTCGTCGCCGTTTTGGATGCAGATTTGGCCTTGGAGGGAAGCATCGGGCTGGAGTTCGGCCCAGCCATCGCCGCTGACCTCGTCCATTTCGTCGCTGCCGCCCCACCTAAACTCGATATGCTCTTTGCCGCCGGCCTCGTAGATGCCGCCAGTGACGCAGCCGAAGGCGAACTCGCCGCCACCCTTGCCGTCGAGCCGGATGTACGCGGGTTCGAGCATATCGGCATAGTCGGGTTCAAAGCCGGGCAGTTCGACGATGCGCCACTTGCCCTTCACGCCATGGCCCCCAGCAGCTTGGGTAGGCGGATCAGATTGTAGGCCACCAGCGCCATGGTGAAGACGGCATCCACTCGGGCGCGTCCTCGCAGCTTGACCTTGGCAAGCCCCGCCGAGCCCTTGGTCCAGCCGAACACCTCCTCGATACGCTTGCGGCAACGTTGGCTGATGGCATAACCGATGTGGCGCAGCGTCCGCCCGTCGATCGCCGTTTTGCGTGGCACTCCAGTCGAGCTGAGGTGTCCGTCAATGGCAATGTGTGGCGTAATCGAGCGGTCCTTCAGGTCCTGCACGAACGCGGCGACATCATAGGCTTTGTCGGCCCCCAACGTGATCCGCCGCTTGCTTTTGCCGCGGTGGCGGTCAACCAGCGACAGAGCTTCCTCACGTTCAGCGGTGCCTGTCGCCTGGCTGACCACGCCGCCAACCGCCAGCCCGTTGCGGTTCTCCATCAAGGCGTGCCCCATGTAGCAAAGCTTGGCTGGCTGGCCGTCACCCTTCTTGTAGAGCCGCGCCTCGGGATCGGTCGTGCTCTCGTGCGTCTCGTTGGAGCGCTTCTCCTTGTGGAAGCTGCGCTCGGCGTTGCGGCCGGGACCATCATTATCATTGTCCTTGCCATCCTTCCGCCGGAAGCTCTTAATCGACGCCCATGCCTCGATCAGCGTGCCGTCCACCGAGAAGTGGTCGCTCGACAACAACCGCTTGACCTGTGGCTGCGCCAGGATCGCGTTCAGGAACTTCGCGGCAATCTCGCCTTCCAACAACCGGTCCCGGTTCTTCGAGAAGACAGAATGGTCCCAAACAGCATCGTCCACGCCCAGTCCCACAAACCAGCGAAACAGCAGGTCAAACTCCAGCCGCTCCATCAACTGCCGCTCCGAGCGCACCCCATAGAACGCCTGCAACAGCATGGCACGCAGCAGCTTCTCCGGCGCAATCGAGGGGCGCCCAAAGTCCGTGTAGAGCTTGTCAAAGTCTGCAGACAAGTCGTTCAGTGCCGCGTTGGCGATCTCCCGGATCACCCGCAGCGGATGATCCCAGCGAACTCGCGCCTCCAAATCCACATAGCTGAACAGCGATCCAGAACGCTCGTCGCTTCCGCGCATCCATCAATCCCCGGCGCATTACATGCATCAGGGAATCACGATCATCACGGCAGTACCAGAGACTATTTCAACAACCTGCTAGCGGTTTATTTGGAACAGCTGAGCCCCAAAGGCGCAGCAAGTCTGTCTTCCAGCGAAATCATCTCCAGCGCCGGCAAATGTTCGGCCTTGATCCCCGGTCCATAGAGCAGGAATACGCTGCGATAGTCGTGACGCAGCGGCCAAAAACCGTGATCTCCCTTTTCGAAAGGCGGTGTATGGACAGGGCCCGTCGTCTCGCGGCCAAACATCACGTGATCGGCCGGCTCAAACGCTGCGACGGCATCGCCCAGCGCCGGCGCATAGCGCACCAATTCGTCATGCGAAATTTCGCGGCCGACATCGCCGCCCGCTTGTTGGGACAACTGGCGCAGCCATTGAGCGACTTTGGGGTCTGTTGTGGTGACGATGCCGCCCAGCGGCTTTAGATCGCCGGCGATACCATCGGCGGCGGCTTGTACCTTCAGATTGGCGATATGGTCGATGCGCTCGAAACCGTGATCGGAGACCAGTGCGAAATCGTAATCCTTTGGCAGCGCGGCGAGCAGCATGCCGACAAGCTCGTCGGTACGTTCCAGAATCGCATTGGCGTTAAGGGCGAAAGGCCCTTGATCGTGCGCTTCCGAATCCAGATCGACCAGATGCAGCAAAATGAGATCGGGCTTCTTCTGTTTCAGCAGAAAGAGCGTCGCCTGGGTGCGGGTACGATCGTCCATCCATTGTTGCGGGAAGGAGGGATAGGCTTTGGAGATTTGGTCGACCAGACCGGGCGTCGCATGGGCGGCAATGGTTTCGAGATCCATCGAGCCGCCGTTACGCCGTGCGAACACCTCCGGCAAGTTGTAGGTAATCTTGGCATCCATGGTGACCGGCCAGGTTACCGCCGCGGTCGACAACCCTTTTTCGCCGGCGCATTGCCACAGCGTGGGAGATTTTAGTTTGGTCACCGACCAATAGCTCAGCGACGGATCGATCGGTCCGCGGCCATTGCTCAAGATACCGTGCTGATCGGGCCGCGCGCCGGTGATGATCGAGGTATGAGACGGCCAAGTGATGGTCGGCCACACGCCGATCACGCCATCGGCAACCTCGCCATTGGCGAGCAGGCGGCGGAAATTGGGGATGCGAAGACCCAAGGCGTCGCGGTCGCGCAAATAGCGCCAATCGAGACCGTCGACCGACAGCACCAAAAGTTTATGCGCCGGCGCCGCTTGTGCCGCGGCGGCGGCAAAAAACAATGCCACCGCGCCCGCAAACTTCAGCGCGCCCCTCAAAACGTCGCCCCGATGCCGATATAAAAGGCGCGGCCGTTTTCGAGCGTCGAATAATTGAGCTCTTGGGTCGGACCAACGACCTTCTGCGGACGGGAATCCGTCAGATTCTTGCCCTGGATGCGGAAGGAGATGTTGTCGTCAAGTTTGTAATTGACCTGCGCGTCGATGGTGCCGATGCCCGCCCACCATTGGTCGTTGACCGCATTGTTGGTGTCGAAGCTGAGCGGCATTTTGCTCGTGTAGTTATAAGCAAGCTCGCCGCTATAGGCGCCATGACTGTAGAGCAGCGTCGCATTGGTTACGAACTTTGAGGATTCCAAGAGCTGGGGCAGCTTGCGGAAGCTGCCGTCGCTCATGCGGATTTGCGGCGTGTTCATGCTGACGAAGGAGATATTCGCGCTACCGCCGAAATCGGATAGGAAGCTCGGAAGAAACGCGAATTTGACATCGGAAAGGCCGATTTCGAGGCCTTGCACCCGCGCCTTGTCGACATTTTCCGGCGTCGTGATCGTCAGCGTTACCGGTGTCGGATAGCCCGGAACGGTGACATTCGGCGTAGTGGTCGTAAGCGTGACGATCTCGTTCTTGATCTCCTTGTCGTATATGGCAACGGAAGTGAGCACGCCTTCGGCCGGATAGTATTCCGCCGATAGATCGTAGTTCGTCGATTCGCGAGGTTTTAAGTTCGGGTTGGAAATTGTTTCAGAGGCGGTTGTTCCAGAAACCGTGGCCGAACCATTTTGTGCCAATTGCGCATATTGCGGGCGCCCGAGGTTTTGCGTTACCGCGCCGCGTAGCTTGATCTCGTCGGTCACGTCGTAAGCGAGATTAAGCGAGGGCAAGAGCTTGGAGTGTTTTGCCGGCGTTGTGGTCTGCACAAAGTTCGACGTGCTGCTGAACGGCACTGGCTGATAATTGACGATATTCTGGTTGGTGGTTTCGTAGCGCAGTCCCAGCAGGGCGTAAAAGGCGCCCTTTTTGTATTGTGCTTCGGCATAACCGGCCTGGATCATTTCCTTCAGCCGGAAATTGTTGATGGTATTGGACAACGCATCGCTCGAATTGGGCACATAACTGGTCGGGTTCTGGGCCATATAGCTCGTTACGAGATTGTCGGAGACCAGAAGCAGGCTTTGGCCTTCGCCGTCATAGAGCGGAACGTTTTTGTTGATGCTCCCAATCGTGGCAAGCGTCGGCTTCGTGCCCGTCGCGTTCACCCGTGTCTGGTTGTAATAATACAGCTGCGAAAGCTGGCGCCAGGACCAACCGGCCTTGAAGCCGAGGCCGTTGGAATCGCCGTCGTCGTTATAGTTGAATTCCAAGCGAGCCTGCGGCAGATGGCTGGTGCTCGTATCCACTGCATTCAGATGATAGGACCAATTGTATTTTGCCGGGTTCATAAAATTCGCCACGGTAACGGGCGTAAAGAGGGGCGCGGTGGGCGCATTGAGATCGTAATTGAAGGCCAAATCCGAGCCTGGGACAGCAGCGGTAGAGTTATAAAGAAACTGGTCCTCTGCCGTCGTCTGTTTGTAATGGCCGGTGCTGTAATTCAAAAACAAATCGACATGCATGTCGGGCGAAAGCTTCACGCCGCCGCCGGCATCGGCATAGGTGATCTGCCGGTATTGCACATAACGGTCGAAATCGGCTTCCGCGTTACCTTGAGCGAAGCTGCCGGTGGTAGGCGATGTGATTGTCGGATTGCCTATACGGCTCAGATATTGCGAATAGCGATTTTCGTCGTTGATGAACTCGAACAGGCCGCCCGAAACATGCGCATAGAACATCTTGTGATCGTTGAAGTCGAACCGCCCGAAGACACCGGGACGCGTGCGATCATTGTCGTAGAAATACCAGCGGTGACGATCCGGTATCGCTACGTCACCCGTGACAATGTCGGAAGGGTTGAGAGTGTCGGAGGTGGTCGTAGCATGGGCTGGTTCTATTGCCGCGACATTCGTCGCAGTGCCGCTGCCGCTATAGGGATAATAGGAATAAGGCAGCGTGTAGGTATTCAGCGTCGAAGATGAACGCTGGAAATAACTCCCCAGCACCACGACGCCGAATTCGTCGGAAGGCCCAAAAGTATCGCTGACCGTAAAATTGCCTTCGCCCGAAGGCATTTCGTTATGAACCTTTTCGGTGTCTTCCCAATAGGCGTAATCGACATGCGAGTCGAAGAACAAGCCGGGATGATCGAAGGCGCTGCGGGTGTGCAGATCCGTTACGCCGCCGATGGCATCGCTGGGTTGATCGACCGTCCAGCTCTTGTCGATATTCACCGCATTGACCAGCACCGACGGCAGGATATCCAACGAAACCTGGCGGCGGGTTTCCTCGGTGGACGCCAGCGCCATGCCGTCTATCGTCACGGTGTTGTAATCGGGGTTGAGGCCGCGCAGAGTCAGAAATTGATCTTCGCCGCGGCCATTGTTGATCACCAAGGAAACACCCACAACCTTGCGCAGGGCATCGCCCAGACCATATTCGGGAATTGCGCCGATCTCGTCAGAAGCGATTCCGTCCGAGACGACATTGGCTCTGCGCTTATCGTCGATCGATTTTTCCAGCGCATATTTTTCGCCGGTGACCACGACCGTTTCGACTTGATCTTGAGCGAAGGCCGAAGGAGTGGAAAAAAACGCCATAGCAATTGCGCAATAGCTCGAATACAATAGACGCGCACGGAACGATTAAATCTTCGACATACACCACCCCCGGATCACTTTTGTTGGACGATCAACGCGTGAATTTGAAGCGCTCGGTTAACGCTTGCGTGACGTGTAGAAGAAGCTTTCGCGATTATTCGCAGCGGATACGCTTCGACCAAGAGCAACTTGCTTATGGCTGCGCCTGCCGAGTGCGCGTGCGTGAATATCTCCGCAAATGCTGCATATTATTTATGCGGCATACGGATGAATTGGCACGGTGCACAAACCCCATCGCTTAAGTCTGTCGCGCGGTAGGAATTTTTCTGGGCAGCGCAGCGCTGCTCAGTACGCTCGTACTTGGCCGGTCTCGCCGGCGACGTTCATCAAGCCGTTGAAGCGCGTATTGGCATAGAGCGGACCGTTCGCGCTCATCGTCACAAGCATATTGTGATCCATCGTGCCCGGTCCGAATTTCTGGCGAATGCCGCCGGTCGTCGCCATGTTGATGTAATCGTGGCCGTCGAACACTTCATGCGTGAAATAATGGGTGTGCCCCGCGAACACGGTATGCGGACGCCCGGCCAGCATGGCTTGGATCTTTGCAAAGTCCGGGCTCTGCATCTTCCAGGCCGGCTTGTGAAGGATCACAAATGTCCATTGCGGCTTTGGGTGCCGCGCCAGCACGTCGCGAATCCAACCAAGCTGCGCATCGCTGAATTTCACCACCTCCAAGGTGCTATATTCGCCTTTCTGGCCGCTGGTATCCGAGGCCATATAAGCATCGATAATCTTTTCGGCCTTGTCCGGATCGGACTGCATCAGATCGACCATCGAATAAAACTGCCCGGCCAATTTCGCCGACATCGGCGTTGGCGGATCTTCGCTGTTCAGCACCAGAAAGAGCGCGCCCTTGTAAGTGAAACTATGATAGGTCGCGCCCCGCCGCTCGCGCCATGCATCCAGGGTCTCGGCATTGTCGATGTCGTGATTGCCTGGAGCATAGATAAATGGGCAGCCGAGTTTGGCGACCGAATTCTCGACCGCCGTCCATTGGCCGGCGATCTTGACCCGATCCTCGGTATAGCCCTCGATCAGATCGCCGACGGAGATCACGAAATCGGGCTGCAGCCAATTGAGCTGGATCATGGCCTGATCGAACACGCCGGGCCGGCTGAGCCCGGTATTGTCGCCGATCACCGCGAAACGCAACGGTCCGCCGCCGGCGCGAGGGATTTGGGTCCAGGGATGAATGTTACCGGACGCCGCGTCCGATTGGAACGCGCCCTCTGCGCCCAAGGCAGCAGCCGGTATCAGCATGCTGCTTGCGATTGCGCCACGCAGAAAACTGGACCGGGTGATGATCATTGCAGTTGCCCTCTTAGGTTTCGCCGCGCATTGCATCGCAGCCTGTCCATTTCATCCGAGATTTCTGGCATTTGCGTTACATATGGTCAGCAAGCGTCACGCCGAAGGTGCGCGGATCGCCAAAGAAGGGAACGTAGAGGCCGGGAAGCAGCGATCCGTAGCTCAGATAACCCGCCGCATAGCGTTTATCGGTCAGGTTCTTGCCCCAGATCGAGAGCTCTATGCCGGCATCGGTGCGCACATCGAGATGCGCATTGACGATGCCGTAATCGCCGGTCTTGTTGTAAGCGGAGTCATCGAGATAGCCGTAGTAACTGGACCGCCAAGAATATTCCGCGCCCGCAAATCCCGTCAGATTGCCCGTCAGTGCATGTTCGTAACTTGCACCCACATTGGCGATCCATTTTGGCGCCCCCGCCACCGGTTTGCCGGTCAGATTGCAAGACACCTGGCCGGTCACTTCCGCGGGGCACGGCCCGTTGGGATAGGAGGCGTACACGGCATCGTCGTAGGAAATCGTGCTGTTTAAATTGAGCCCTGCAATGGGAACCGCGGTCGCCTCCAACTCCACGCCTTGCGTCCGCACTTCGCCGACATTGGTCAAGATCACCACAGAGCTCCCGCCGCCCGGTGGGGTGGTGATATACGTTGCCTGGTAATCGTCGATCTCGGTGTAAAAGCCGTTCACATTGAGTTGAAGTCGATCGTCGAATAGGTCGCTCTTTATGCCAATCTCGTAATCGTTGGCGACCTCCGGTTTGACCTTAAGCGAGTCAATGCCGAGCGGACCGGGAATTGAAGCATTCACGCCGCCTGCCTTCTCGCCATGGGAAAACGTGGCGTAAGCCATCACAAAGGGCGTGAACTTGTAACTGAGCGTTACCAGCCCGGAGGGCGCAGCATCACTAACGCTGACGGGCGTCGCGGGATAGGTGTTGTACGCCAAAGCCGGAGAGGCAAGCCCCGTCGTGGTGCTGATGGGATTGGGACGCGAAACGGTTTCGTGTTTGTCCTCGAAGGTTTCGCGAAAGCCGGCCGTCAACTGCCAGTCCGGCGTGATGTGCCAATTTGCCTGCGCAAAGCCGGCATAACTATGGGTGTGCGGCGTCGCGTAAATGTCCCAACGGCTGTTGTTGTACGCGAGAAGAGCCTTCAAGGATGGCGAAAACGCCGAATAGATCGGCAACAATGAATCCGGTACGCCCGACAGATAGGCCGCCGCTTCTTTGCCATAGGCTGTGAACTGATCGACGCTCACATTTTGCTGAAAGTAGTACAAACCCGCGACGACGTTGATTGGTTTGTCCGCAGGCGTCGCAACGCGCAGTTCCTCGCTGAACTGGGCTTGGTGAAGGTTATATCCCGCATTCAGCACCGATACATTGGAGCCATCGACGTCGCTCATCGAATAATAGAACCAATTCCGGTAGGCGGTGATCGACGTCAAGGTCATTGGGCCCATATCCCAATTCACTTCGGCCGAAGCCGCATATTGGCGCGTCTTGATGATCGTCGGGTCGTTGTCGTTCGACTTCGTGCCGTTCGGATCCACGATCACACTGCCACCGGCGGCAGCCAAATCCTTTTGGAATGCCGCCGGAGTGGCGCCAAGGCTGTTGATGAGCGTCACACCGTTGCTGTCGTCTTCGAATCCGTATTCGGCGATGAACCTGACGCTCAAACGTTCGGTTGGCTGATAGAGGAGCTGTCCGCGCAAACCTTCGCGAGCGACGGACGCAAGCTTTTGGCCGTTGAATTCATCGGTGATTGTTCCGTCGCGCTGCGTATCATAAGCCGTGAGGCGTCCCGCCAGCGTGTCGCTGAGCGGCCCCGTCACCGATGCCTGGAATTGGCGGTAATTGTAATTGCCATAGGTGGCTTGGCCCATGAAGCCGGCTGTGAAACTCGGCAGCATGGTCGAGATGTTAACCGTCCCGGCTGTGGTGTTCTTGCCGTACAAAGTGCCTTGCGGCCCGCGCAGGACCTCGATTTGGTTGATATCGATAAGATCATAAGCCGACATCCCGGGTCTGCCGAGATAAACGCCGTCTATGAAGATACCGGTGCTCTGTTCGAGGCCGTCATTGGCGGGATTGGAGCCGATTCCGCGTATCGTAAAATTGGTTTGGTGCGGGCTTGGAATAACGATGTTGGTGCTCGGCACATACTGGCTCAAATCCTCGACGCGCAGATGCTCGCTATCGCGAAGCGTTTCGCCGTCGAGAGCGGTGAGGGCAATCGGCACGTCTTGCGCGTGTTCCGCATATTTGCGGGCGGTGACGATGACCTGCTCGACTTGAACGTCGCCGGCGGTTGCTTGGTCAGGTGCCGGGGTATCGGTGGCCGCCATGGCAGCTCCCGGCCACATTCCGGCCGCCAACAGCATCCCGATAGCGGCAGCACCCCCCAAGAATATCGTGCGCTCCGGCTTGCGAATGCTTGATTTTTTGATTTGCATGACCCCGCCCTACAACCAATTGACGAATTACGATACATAGGTGTATCGATAATGTATGACGGCCGAGCGTGAGTCCTGTGACAGTTCTGCAAATGGTTCTTCCGCTGCGACGCGCGGTCGTCCTCGCAGTTTGGAAGTGGATGCGGCCATATTTTCTGCAGGCTGGGCTGTGCTCAGCGAAGTCGGCTATGGCGGGCTGACATTTGAAGCGGTGGCACAAAGAGCAGGTTGCAATCGCCCTGCTCTCTACCGGCGTTTCGGCAGCAAACGCGAACTGGTAATTGCACTTGTTCTGTCGCTCGTCCGGCAAATCGAACCGAAACCAGCGGTCGATAACCCGCGGCAGGATTTGATCGGTCACCTTCGGGGATTTATTCAATATCTTACAGGCCCGGGCGGAGGCGCGATGCTCGGCTTGGCCCAAGCCCGCAGAGAAGATCCCGAACTGTCGAAAGCGTTGGACCGTCTATTCGAGAATGAACGTCCTTTTTATGTCGAATCTCTGGAACAAGCTGTCGGCACTGCGTTGCCGCAGGCGTTCTGCCATCTTCTCATCGACGCGATGTTGGGCGCCGTAGCGTTCCGCGTGCTTTTCCGCAACGGTGATCTATCCGCAGCCGAAATCGAGGAGCTTATCGACCAAGCGATTAGTGCAGCTGCCAAGGGGCCGCTCACAGACATCTAAAAAAGAGACCAGTCGCGCCGCTATTGCGGCGAAGTTGCCGACACGCCCGTTTTAAATCCTTGGGCTTGCGGTGAAATCCAGTCTTGCCCCGCGGCACCGGGGAGCTGATATAGTCCCGGCCGAATAGGGGGCGGTGCCTGTCATGATGAATTTTGCGGCTCGCCAAGCGGGCCGTTTCGCACTTGGCTTGTTGGGCGCGATGCTGGTAACGGCAGCAGTGTCCGCTGAGTTTTTGCCGCACAGCCATGGCTTTGGACCATTCCTGATAGCCGTCGGATCTCGCGTTTTGTCCTTCTTACATTTGGATTTCGGCAAAAGTGCCATTAGCGGCTTGGCGGCGACGGACGAGCTTGGCCTTCGCCTGCCGGCAACGCTCGCCTTGGTCATTGCGGGAACCGGCGTTGCGGTGATCGTGGGTATTCCTCTCGGTTTGTTGTTCGGCGCGGGACCGGTGCGGCGGGCCGCGGCTCCGTTGATGCAAATCGTGGCGGCGGCGCCTGTGTTCTGCGCCGGCTTGGCATTGGCTTATGGCGCGGCGCGCTTGCTGCACTGGCCCGTAACGGTGAATACGCAAGTGGCGGGATCGTCCCCGATCTTCTCCAGCGATGTACAGGTTCTGCGGATTGCGGCGTTGCCGGTTCTGACCGTCGGGCTGGCCGGTGTCGCCGCCGTGCAGCGCGCATTGCGCCGCGCCGCTTCGCAAAGCGCGGATGAACCGTTCCGTTCGGGCCTGAAACGCTTGGGACTCCCGGCGCTCGAGATCGAGCGGGTTTATGCCGCGCCGCTGATTTTCGCCGGGCTGTCGGCGAGCGCGGGCGAAATCATGTTGACGTTGTTGTCGTCCGCCGTGGTCGCCGAATGGGTGTTCCACCGCCCCGGAGCGGCGGATCTGTTCGTGAAATCGGTTGCCTTGCAGGATTGGAACATGGCGGCGCTGATTCTGTTCGTCTTCGCCGGTCTGACATTTCTGGCGGATTTGGCCGGGACGATTGGCGCCCATCTCTTGGCCAATGAGGACAAACCGTGAGCGCGACGCAAATCTCCGATGCGCCGTCCGCCGCGCCGGTCTTGCGTACGGTTCTGCGCGTCATTGGATGGAGCGGGCTGGGCCTCATGGGCGTTGCCGTTACGCTTAGCGACTTTCTGGCGCGCGCGCCGGCCGGCGCGACCGGTATTGGGCCGATGCTGGAGCTTCCCTCGGCCGCCCATCCCTTCGGTACGGATTTTTTGGGTCGCGATATGCTCAGTGAATCGCTGCACGGACTGAGCGTGACGATGAGTCATGCGCTCGTGGCGGCTATCGTCGCAATTGTCTTGGGCGGCTTGTCCGGCGCGGTCGCCGCGCGCTTGCCGCATTACAGCGGGCTGGCGCTACGCGGAATTGTCGGCGTTTTTGCTGCCATTCCGGCCCTTTTGCTCGCGGTTCTGATGATCGGCCTGACGGCGCGGGAATTCGCGCCCTTGGCAGCGGGCCTTGCTGCCGCACCGCTCGCTTTTGTGCGCGCCTTCGACCGCGTCGAGGCGCAAGGCAAGTCGACTCATGCCGAATATGCGCGGGCCACAGGCATTTCGGGGGCGACGCTGCTGCGCCGCGATTTGATTTACGAATTCCGCGGCACGCTTTCCTCGGTCGCGGCGCGTGCTTTGGCGGCCGTCACGATCATCCTTTCGACCGTGAGTTTCCTGGGCTTCGGCGCCACGCCGCCGGCGCGCGATCTCGGATTGATGATCGCCGCAGCCAAAACAAGCTATCTTCATGCCTGGTGGACGGCCGCTTTTCCGGCACTTGCGCTGCTCGTGCTGATATTATGCGCCCGTCTTGCCGCCGGATTGGATGAAGGCGAACGGCCATGAGTGACGCCAGACGCGTCTTGGAGATCAACGATCTGTGCGTCACCAAGTCCGGCGCCCAACAGCCCGAACTCGACCGCTTTTCGCTGAGCCTCGATGCCGGCCAGACGGTTGTCGTGCTGGGCGAAGACGGTTCGGGCAAAGAGGCCTTAATGCGCGTGCTCGGTGGTTTCGCCGACAGGTCCGATGCGATTTCCGGCACGCTGGGTTTTGGCAATGGCGAGGCTCGCTCCGCCGCAAGACGCGCGCGCGCTACCATTCCGATCGCTTATTTGCCCAATCCTTTGGCGCGGCCCTTTGCGCCCCATGCCAGTGTGCAATCGCAATTGATCCGACTTCTGGCGCGCAAATTGGGTTCGCCCCATGCCAGCGCCCGCGAGGAATTGCGCATTGCTTTTGAGAGATTGGATGGTGCGCCGCCGTTTTCAGCGCTCGATCAAAAACCCGCTGCGCTCGATCCGATGATCACGGCCTACGGACTGATCGCGGCCGTGAGTGCCCCGGCGCCGGAACTGGTGCTTGCCGATCATGCGTTTGCCGATCTGGGTCCGAGCGCGATACGGTTGCTGCTCAAGGTCTTGGCCGACGAACAACAGCGCCTCGGTTTCGCTCTGGTTTATGCCACGGGCGGATTGCAACCGGCGGCACGGCTTGGCGGACGCGTGATCGTGATCCGCGGCGGACGTGTCGTCGAAGAAGGCGATGCGGCACGCCTGGCCAGCGGTCATGCGCATGCCTATACGCAAACGCTCTTCAAAGCGTTGCCGCAGCTTTCCCTCGACAGGCCCAAAGCACGCAGCGCCGCGCGTGGCCAACCCTTGTTGCAGGTCTATGGTCTCGATCTTGGGCGCAGCCGGAAGGCAGCGACGGCGCCGTCCGCCCGCGACGGCATCACTTTCGAACTGCGCCGTGGGGCCTCGCTGGCGCTGGTCGGCGAAGAAGGATCGGGCCGGCGCGAATTGGCGCGCGCCGTGCTGGGCTTGGATCATGCCCCGGCCGGCCGTGTCGTGTTCGATGCCGTCGATCTCAATATTCTTTCGCAGACCATGACCTCACGGCTGCGCAGGCGCATCGCCTTTATCACCGGCGCCGACGATGCGCTCGACCCGCGTATGACATTATGGGACACGGTCGATGAACCATTGCGGGCGCATTTGAAACTTTCGGGCGATTTGGTGGCGGGATATCGCGAAGCGGCCCTGACGCGCGTCGGGCTCGCCTCGCATGACGGCAAGCGCAGCGTTGCCACGCTAAGTGCCTTCGACAAGCGGCGTTTGCAGGTGGCGCGGGCCATCGTCGGCGCCCCGCTTCTGGCTGTGGTGGATGAGCCTTTGCGCGGGCTCGATGCTTTCGCGCAGACCATCATGCGCGAAGTGCTGACCGATTTTCGCACCCATCACGGCCCCGCCTTTCTGGTCATCACCTCGGATTTCACCGTCGCCCAAGCACTGGCGGAGGAAGTCATGGTGTTCCACGATAAGAAAATCGTGGAGCGCGGCCCGATCGTCGACGTCTTGCGGGCTCCCAAAGAGGCCGTCACCCGCGATTTGATCGCCGCGGTCACTTTGCCGGGTCTTTCCCAAAACCCGCCGCCGGTCTAGAAACGGCGCATGATTCCGCGATACGCCCGCGCCGGCATGACGGAAGTCTGGTCGGCCGAAACCAAATTCCGCATTTGGTTCGAGATTGAAGCGCATGCGGCCGATGCGATGGCCAAACTCGGCATCATTCCAAAGGATGCCGCGGCCAAGATCTGGGAAAAAGGCAAAGCCGCCAAATTCGATGTCGAGCGCATCGACGAGATCGAGCGCGAGGTCAAACACGACGTCATCGCGTTTCTTACCCATTTGTCCGAGATCGTCGGCCCCGAAGCGCGCTTCGTGCATCAAGGCATGACCTCGTCCGACGTGCTGGACACTTGTCTGGCTGTGCAGTTGCGCCGCGCCGCCGATCTTCTGATCGACGATGTCAATCTGTTGCTGGTGGCGCTTCGAACCCGCGCTTTTGAGCACAAATACACCCCGACCATCGGGCGCAGCCATGGCATTCATGCCGAACCCACCACATTCGGCCTAAAGCTGGCCGGTTATTACGCCGAGTTTCAGCGGGCGCGGGCGCGGCTGGTAACGGCTCGCGAGGAAATCTCCACCGCGGCGATTTCGGGACCGGTCGGCACTTTCGCCAATGTCGATCCGGCGGTGGAATCCTATGTCGCGGCCAAAATGGGCCTTCGCTCGGAACCGGTATCTACGCAGGTGATCCCGCGCGACCGCCATGCGGCGTATTTCGCGGCGCTTGGCGTCGTGGCCGCCTCGCTCGAACGCTTGGCGACGGAAATCCGCCATTTGCAGCGCACCGAAGTTGGGGAAGCGGAGGAATTCTTCTCGGCAGGCCAGAAAGGCTCCTCCTCCATGCCGCACAAACGCAATCCGATCCTGACCGAGAACGTCGTCGGGCTGTCGCGCATGGTGCGCTCTTATGTGACGCCGGCTTTGGAAAATGTGGCGCTCTGGCATGAGCGCGATATCTCGCATTCTTCCGTGGAACGCTTCATCGGTCCCGACGCGACGATTACGCTGGATTTCGCCTTGGTCCGCATGGCCAATGTGATCGGCAAGCTGGTCGTCTATCCCGAGCGCATGCAGGATAATCTGGATAAGACGCATGGCTTGGTGCACAGCCAGCGCGTGCTTCTCGCCTTGACGCAAAAAGGAATGGGGCGCGAAGAATCCTATGCCTTGGTGCAGAAGAACGCGATGCGGGCATGGAACGGCGAAGGCACGCTGCTCGATCTGCTCAAAGCCGATCCCGATGTTTCGCAGCTGCTATCGGCCAAGGAACTCGAGAAGCTGTTCGACCTCCTCTATCACTTCAAGCAGGTCGACATGATCTTCGACCGCGTCTTTAGGGATTAATGGAGACGCGCGTCATCCCGCTCGATGCTGGCGGATGGAAAACCCCGAATGATTTTCTGACGGCGATGCGCGGCGCCGTGGATGCGCCCGATGGTGCCGATCTCGATGCCTTGGCCGAAGCGATGATCCGCAGCGCTTCGCCTTACACGATCCGCATCACCGGCACGTCGCAAGCATCCGGCGAGGTTCGAAAAGAAATCGATGCGCTTATGCAAATGATCGATGACGCCCGCGTGTGGCGCAGCAATCACCAATACGGCGCCGTGGGCGTGACGATTGAGATCGTACCGTAGAGGACTATGCGGCCTTCTTGAACATCTTTTGGAGAATGAAGGTTTCGCGAGTGATTTCGTCTTTCGGTAGCGCAGTATGATCTAAGAGCACTTCGATCATAGCTTGCCAGATTTTATCCTCATGTAAATCCGCTCCAAGCTTGATCAAATGCCCATAACTGAATTTGGCGGTTTGCTTTGCGAGGTCGGCAAATGTCTGACAGTTCTTTGGCAAGCATCCCGGATCGATTTCGACCAAAATCATTGCAAGCGGGAGCGCGATCACAAACACAAAGCCAGGATTCACGGGCACCGAAAAACCAACCCCAAAAAGGATTGCACAGAGCAATAAATACACAAACGGAAACAGAGCTGTATAACCACCAATAGCTCCGAGACGCGAATAGGAAGGCCTCGGCAAATTGAGGCCCGTGGCCTCCGCGATCTCCTTGACGAAGGACTTTGTGTAAACGGTCTTAAACCCATCTAAATCAGAGGATGGAGTAAGTACTTCGCAGTTGCGCAGGTCGCGAAAAACGCGCCGCAGCCGATAGAACGCCATCGCGCTGGCGCATTTGCGTTGGGTTTCGTTCTGCGGGATCTTTCGTAGGAGCCAATCGTAGATATCGCCAACTTTCAATAACCGGCTTGCATCCGCTTGTAGCATCTCGACATCAAACGCCCTCTCGAGGTCTCTGATGAGCTCAACATCGTCAAGATCGTCGTCCAAACCTAAAGTATTCTTCATCGGCGAAGATTCCTCTGTGTGCGTTTCAAACTTACATCCACAGCAATTGTTTGAGAATTGCTGTCCGGCACAAATGCTGCTATTTTTCACAATATAACTGGACTAAGCTTAGTTTCATTGGAGACCCAACCGCATGCGCCCCGTGAATATTCATGCCGCCAAGACCCATTTGTCGCGCCTGCTGGAAAAGGCAATGCAAGGGGAAGAAATCGTCATCGCCAAGGCCGGCAAGCCGATGGCGAAGCTGGTTTCGCTCAAATCAGCGGGGGGCAAGCGGCGGCGTCTCGGCATCCTGGCCGGTTCGGCACAGGTGCCGAGAGGATTCGCAGCCCCACTGCCGCTCGGAACGTTGGACGGCCCGGAGGACGCCTGATGCGCATTCTGCTCGATACCGATATTTTGCTTTGGGCGCTGATCGAACCGAAGCGGCTGTCTATAGTGGCTCGTACGGCCATCGAGGAGGCGGGCAACGACATCTTGTTCAGCGCCGCCAGCATTTGGGAAATCGCCATCAAATCGACACTCAAAAAACGCGGCTTTCGGTTCACTGCGGAAGAGATTGCCGGCGCCGCGCGCTCCACGGGGTTCGCCGAACTGCCCATCCGGGCGGCCGCCGCAGCCCGCGTTGCCGAATTGCCGCCTCTGCATCGCAATCCCTTCGACCGCTTGTTGATCGCTCAGGCGATGGTCGAACCGGCCCATTTCTATACGGCGGACGCGCTGCTGAAAAAATATTCCGAATTGGTCTGCGTGATTTGAAGGCCGCGCAAACGCCAAAGCCTTGCACGCCATACGTTTACGGCCTGGCTCGCGCGTTCCAGTTCGCCTCTTTATAGTCCGGCACGCTGCCATTCGGATTTGAGGTTAGGGCGTGTCCGGCGTAAATTTCGAAAGTTCTTCCAAATCAAGCGTTTTCGCGGAAGTTTCCAACCGAGGAAGGCAGATCGCACGCCTTTGGCAGAACACGATCGTGACCATAGGCAACCGACCGGCTTCCAGCGGCGAAACCTGGCGCATCTTTCTTACCGGCGCCGGTCTGGTCGCCGCGCTGGTCGGCGGCATCAACGCCATCAATGTTCTGACGATCACCCATGACATGCCCAGGGTGGGCGTCGCGGCGCCCATTGTTTGGGAAGGATCGAGCGGGCTTTCCACGCTGTGTCTGTTGTGGATTCCGTGGGCAGCCATTACGCGGATACCGCCGAAGGTGCGACCGCGCTGGCTGCTGCTCTTCCATCCCGTCATCGCCGTGATCTATTCGGCCGCCCATGTCACCGGCTTCGTGCTGCTGCGCAAAACAGCCTATGCCCTGGCGGGTTCCGAGTACCATTTTGGTCCCATCGTGACGGGTTTTTTCTACGAAGTGCGCAAGGATGTGTTCGGCTATCTCGTCTTCGCATCGATCTTCTGGGCGGCCGCGCGTCTGATGAAGCCGCAATCCGCGCCGCCCGCAGATAATGCCCACTTCGATATCCGCGACGGCGCGCGCATCATCCGGGTGCGCCTCGAAGATATTTTGGCAATCGCTTCGGCAGGCAATTACGTCGAATTTGTGCTGCGCGACGGACGCAAGCCGCTGATGCGCTCCGCGCTCTCGGCGATGGAACGCGAGCTTGGGCCGCGCGGCTTTTTGCGCACCCATCGCTCCTGGCTGGTCAATGCCGCGCACGTGACGGGGCTGAAACCCGAAGGCTCCGGCGATTATGCCGTGGAGTTGGGAGCGCTCAGCGTGCCCTTGTCGCGTCGCTTTCCCGAAGCGCTGGCGAAATTGCGCGGCGATTAGGCTTTCGGCGAATTCATGATCTGATCGCGCGCCACGGCGAGCAGCTCTTCCAGCTTGCGATGCAAGACGTGGTCGCTATGGGTCAGCTTGGCGGCATCGAAATCGCTGCGGATTTTTTGAAAGACATCCGCGTCTCCGGCGCCCTTCAAATCCGCCGCAATGACGGTTTTGGCGTAAGCTTCCGCTTGCTCGCCCGAGAGCCCCAATTCCCCCGCGGCCCAAAGACCCACAAGCTTGTTGCGCCGCGCGGCGACCTTGAAGCGCAAAGCCTGCTCGTGGGCCCATTTGTCTTCATAGGCTTTTTCGCGGTCCTCGAACGCTTTGGTCATCCATAACCCCTTGAAAAATAATAACGAACTGGAACATACCGAATGTCCCGGCCCCATTCTATCCCAGAGTCGGACGCCCTGCGACGGTCTGGCGCGCCTGCGCCTTCATTCACATTGCCGTACCGGCGCCGCATCGCTATTTTGCCGCTTCGACGGGGCGCGCGGTCGATGCCCCGTTTCGCGTTTCAGGCGGAGAAAAATGATGAAGCGCCGGCGCATGATCTACGAAGGCAAAGCCAAAATCCTCTATGAGGGGCCGGAGCCTGGAACGGTCATCCAGTACTTTAAAGACGACACCACGGCCTTCGACGCCCAAAAAAAGGCGGTAATCGAAGGCAAAGGCGTGCTCAACAACCGCATCAGCGAATATCTGATGACCCAGCTGAATGCGATCGGCGTGCCGACCCATTTCATGCGCCGTCTCAATATGCGCGAGCAGCTGATCAAAGAGGTGGAGATCATCCCCCTCGAAGTGGTGGTGCGCAATGTGGCGGCGGGTTCGCTGTCCAAGCGCCTCGGCATCGAGGAAGGCACCGCGCTGCCCCGCTCGATCATCGAATATTATTACAAGAATGACGCGCTGCACGATCCTTGGGTCAGCGAAGAGCATATCACCGCGTTCGGCTGGGCTTCGCCGCAAGATCTCGACGATATGGTGAACCTCACCATTCGCATCAACGATTTTCTCTCCGGCCTGTTCCTCGGCGTCGGCATCAAGCTGGTCGATTTCAAGGTGGAATTCGGACGGTTGTGGGAGAACGATTACATGCGCATCGTTCTGGCCGACGAAATCAGCCCGGATTCCTGCCGGCTTTGGGACAATGTGACCAACGAGAAGATGGACAAGGACCGTTTCCGCCGCGATATGGGCGGCTTGATGGAAGCCTATTCCGAGGTCGCAAGGCGCTTGGGAATCATGCCCGAATCGGGGCAAGGAGAAGCGAAAGGTCCGATGCTGGTAAAATGAAAGCGCGCGTATTTGTGACGTTGAAGAACGGTGTCCTCGATCCGCAAGGAAAAGCCATCGGACATGCGTTGAACAATCTGGGATTGGCGGCGTCGGCGAAGTCCGCCAAGGCAAGCTCATCGAAATCGAATTGGCGGAAAAGGACGAGGCCAAGGCCCGCGCCGGCCTCAAAGAGATGTGCGAGAAACTGCTCGCCAACACCGTCATCGAGAAATACGAAATCGAGCTGAAGGGATGAGTTTTTGCACTTCACTTTGCCTCCCCCTTGTGGGGAGGCCGCGAGCGCAAAGCGCGAGCGGGTGGGGGGCAATTTCGACAATGTCCCCCCGCCCGGCGCAATTCGCGCACTTCGCTGGCGCTCAGCGCCGAATTGCACCGACCTCCCCACATGGGGGAGGTGAAGGACGTGAAAGGGCTGCCCTTCAATGAAATCCGCCGTCATCGTTTTTCCCGCTTCCAATTGCGACCGCGATGCGGCGGTCGCTCTCGAACAAATATCGGGCACGAAGCCGTACATGGTGTGGCACGCCGACAGCGAAGTGCCCGACGACGTCGATCTGATCGTGCTGCCCGGCGGCTTCGCTTATGGCGATTACCTGCGCTGCGGCGCGATGGCGCGGCTGTCGCGCGTCATGCAGGATGTTATCGCCAAATCCCAGCAGGGCCGTCTCATCCTGGGAATCTGCAACGGTTTTCAGGTGCTGGCTGAATTGGGATTGCTGCCCGGCGCGTTGATCCGCAATGCCGGCCTCAAATTTGCCTGCCGCCCCGTTTCTCTTGAGGTCAACGAAACCCAATCCGCCTTCACCCGCAAGTACAATCACGGTCAACGCGTGGTGTTCCCGGTGGCGCATGGCGAAGGCAATTATTTCGCCGACGATGAGACGCTTGACCGCCTCGAAGGCGAAGGCCGCGTTGCCTTCCGCTATGCCGAGGGCGACAATCCCAACGGCTCGGCGCGCAACATCGCCGGTATCTTGAGCGAAAAACGCAATGTGCTGGGGCTGATGCCGCATCCCGAACGCGTCTGCGATCCGCTGCTGGGCGGCACGGATGGGCGCGCCATGTTTGAAAGCCTGATTGAAACGCTGACATGACCGCTATCACACCAAAAATCGTTCGCGAACACGGCCTCAACGAACAGGAATACGCCAAGATCAAAGACCTGCTCGGCCGCGAACCCAATCTCGTCGAGCTTGGCGTATTCTCGGTGATGTGGAGCGAGCATTGCTCCTACAAATCGACCCGCGCCCATCTGCGTAAACTGCCGACCAAGGCCCCTTGGGTGCTGCAAGGTCCGGGCGAAAATGCCGGCGTGGTCGATATCGGCGACGGCGATGCGGTGATCTTCAAGATGGAGAGCCACAACCATCCGAGCTTCATCGAGCCTTATCAGGGCGCGGCGACCGGCGTCGGCGGCATCATGCGCGATGTCTTTACCATGGGCGCGCGGCCCGTGGCCGTGATGAATTCGCTGCGCTTCGGCGAACCGAGCCATCCCAAGACACGCCATCTGGTGGCTGGCGTGGTATCGGGCATCGGCGGTTACGGCAATTGCATGGGCGTGCCCACGGTCGGCGGCGAGGTGAATTTCCATCGCTCCTACAACGGCAACATTCTGGTCAATGCGATGTGTGTCGGCCTGGCGCGCACCGACAAGATTTTCCTTTCCGCCGCCAAAGGCGCCGGCAATCCCGTCGTCTATGTCGGCTCGAAGACGGGGCGCGACGGCATTCACGGCGCCACCATGGCATCGGCCGAATTCAACGAGGATTCGGAAGAGAAGCGACCGACTGTGCAAGTGGGCGATCCCTTCACCGAAAAGCTGCTGCTCGAAGCCTGTCTGGAATTGATGGCGACTGACGCCATCATCGCCATTCAGGATATGGGCGCGGCCGGTCTTACCTCCTCCTCGTCCGAAATGGCGGACAAGGGCGGCGCGGGCATCGTCATCGATCTCGATAAGGTGCCGCAGCGCGAAACCAACATGACCGCTTACGACATGATGCTGTCGGAAAGCCAGGAACGCATGTTGGCGGTGCTCAAGCCCGGAAGGGAAGCGGAAGCCGAGCGCATCTTCAAAAAATGGGAATTGGATTTCGCGGTAATCGGCGTCACCACCGACACGCACCGCTTGATCGTCAAGCACAAAGGCCAAGTCGTTGCCGATATGCCGGTCGGATCGCTCTCGGATGCCGCGCCGGTCTATGAACGGCCTTTCGTCAAGCGCGCGCCCGCAACGGGAACGCCATCCTTCGACGCGTCGCGCTCGGTGATGGAATCGCTGTCGAAAATCCTAGGCAGCCCCGACATGTGCTCGAAGCGTTGGGTGTGGGAGCAATACGACAACAGCGTGATGGCCGATACGCTGCAAAGGCCCGGCGGCGATGCGGCGGTGGTGCGTGTGCACGGCACGAACAAAGGCCTGGCGATTTCCACCGACGTTTCACCGCGCTATTGCAAGGCCGATCCCTATGAGGGCGCCAAGCAAGCGGTCGCCGAATGCTGGCGCAACATCACTGCGGTCGGCGCGCGTCCCCTCGCCGTCACCGATTGTCTGAATTACGGCAATCCCGAAAAGCCCGAGATGATGGGCGAGATCGTGGCGGGGATCGACGGCCTGGGCGAGGCTTGCCGCGCGCTCGACTTCCCCATCGTGTCGGGCAATTGCTCGCTCTACAACGAGACCCAAGGCGAAGGCATCTTTCCCACGCCCACCATCGGCGGCGTCGGGCTGATGAAGGATGTGCACCGTATGGCAACCATCGCCTTCAAGCGCGAAGGCGATGCGATCATTTTGATCGGCGAGACCAAAGGCCATCTCGGCCAATCGGTTTATCTGCGCGAAGTCGAAGGCAATGAAGAAGGCGCTGCTCCGCCCGTCGACCTCACCGTCGAAAAGAGGAATGGCGAGTTTGTCCGCGGCTTGATCGAACAAGGCCGGATCGACACGGTGCACGATCTTTCGGACGGCGGATTGCTGGTCGCAATTGCCGAAATGGCGCTGGCCGGAAACATCGGCGCGACGGTCCCGGCGGGCACCATCCCTGCCCTTTTCGGGGAAGATCAGGCGCGTTATCTGATCGCCGTTTCGGCGGATCTCGCCGAACGCATTGTTTCGCAAGCAAAACAGACCGGCATCGCGGCGGCTTTGATCGGAGCGACGGGAGACGATAAAGTCGTGATCGAAGGCATGGGCGAGATCGCGCTTGGCGAACTGCGCAAAGCGCATGAAAATTGGCTCCCGGCCTATATGACGGGCGAAATTTAATGGCGATGGCCGCCGGCGAAATCGAGAAACTAATCCGCGAGGCATTTCCCGATGCGGATATCACGATCACGCCACTGGCCGACGACAATGACCACTACGCCGCCATGGTTACCTCCGCCGCTTTCAAAGGCAAAAGCCGCGTGCAGCAACATCAGATGGTTTATGACGCCTTGAAGGGCCGCATGGGCGGCGTTCTCCACGCACTGTCGCTGCAAACGGCAGCCAAGCCATGACCCACCTCCCCCTTGCGGCTACGACATTCACACATCTCGAAGAGCTTGCTGCGAGGTGAGGAAGCTGACTCCCTATAGGGATGATTCTCTTTCGGGAGGCGGCGATGGAACTGACGCTTGGACTGTTCGGCGACGAACGTCTGGAAAAAGGGGGCTCTTTTTATGTGAGCGACTTGTCGCTTATGGCGGCAAGGGGGTCAGCGTCAGGCAACTCGGCGCCAACCGTGCCGGAGAGATGCGGATCGCGCGGTTTCTGCATAACCCCAAAGTAAGGGTCAGTGAGATGCTGTCCGCCGCCCTGGCGCGCACCCGCAGCCAAGTTGCTGGCTGCCATGTCCTGGCAATCCAGGACACTTCTGCGTTGCGCGTGGACGAGAAAGGACTGGGATTGTCCTTTCATCCTGTCATAGCGGTAGACGCCAACACGCAGGCGGTGCTTGGCCTGATCGACAACTTCTTCCTGACCCGCAAGGGCGGTGAGAGCGCCACGCGCAAGCAGCGGACTTTTGAGGACAAGGACAGCCGGCGCTGGCTGAGCGGCGCAGAGAGCGCTGGTGCCTTGGCTGAAGCCGGAGCGGCCTGCGTCACCGTCATTGAAGACCGCGAAGGCGATATCTACGAATGCTTTGCCTTTAAGCCGGCCAATGTCGAAAAGTTGGTACGGGCAGCTCAGGATCGTCGTCTGGCCGATGGCTCCTCTCTTTTTGCCAAAGCGGACGGCTGGGACGAGGTGGGACGGATGGTGGTGGAAATCCCCGCCGCACCGGGCCGAAAAGCGCGCAAAGCCGAGCTTTGCGTAAGCTTTGGCAAGGTCGAGATCATGCGGCCCAGCAACCGCAAGGCCGCTTGCGATCTGCCTGAAACCGTTTCTGTAACGCTCGTCATCGGGCGAGAGATCAATCCTGCCGAGGGCGAAGAGCCGGCGCTCTGGTTCCTGCTCACAACCCACCAGGTCAACGACATCGCGGATGCACGCCGCATCATCGGCTTCTATCGTCTGCGCTGGACCATCGAGCAACTCTTCCGAACCATGAAGACAAAGGGCTTCGATGTCGAAGCCCTGCGCCAGGAGCCGGATGGTCCTCTCGAAAAACTCGTCACCGCCATCCTGATTGCCGCCATCAAGGTGATGCAGCTGGTGGCCGAGCGCGAAGGCAAAGCCTGTCGTCCCCTCACCGACGTCTGCGACCCCGACGACCAGCCCGCGCTGGAGTGCGTCTGTCAAAGCCTCGAAGGCAAAACACAGAAACAGAAAAACCCTCACCCAAAAGGCTCGCTTGCCTATGCTGGCTGGGTCTTCGCAAGGCTCGGCGGCTGGACTGGCTACTACGGAAAACCAGGGCCCATTGTCATGCTTCGAGGCCTCACCCAATTCCACGCCATCAAACATGGATGGAGCCTCCGAAATGTGTGAATCCCGTAGCCCTTGCGGGGAGGTCGATCCGGCGTAGCGAAGCGAAGACGGATCGGGTGGGGGCCGCTCGCGACAATTACCACCCACCCACCCGATTTGCCTCGCTGCGCTTGGCAAATCGACCTCCCCACGAGTAGGGGAGGTAAAGGGCTTACGCGCCTTGACGCTCAGCCGCAGCGACCTTATTTCAGGATCGATCCCATCGAGGCCGTGACATGTCCAGCATCAAAGACCGTATCGCAGACGACGTAAAATCCAACGACGTGCTGCTCTTCATGAAAGGCACACCGGTCTTCCCGCAATGTGGTTTCTCGGCGGCGGTGGTGCAGATTCTTTCCGACCTCGGCGTCAAATTCAAAGCCGTCGACGTGCTGAAGGATCCGGAGATTTGCCAGGGCATCAAAGAATTCTCCAATTGGCCGACCATTCCCCAGCTTTACGTCAAAGGCGAATTCGTCGGCGGCTGCGACATCATCCGCCAGATGCATGAGAGCGACGAGCTGAAAAGCTTCTTCGCCGAAAAAGGCATCGCGCTGGAAAACGCTTAAGCGCGATCGATCGAATCTGAACACTCTATTCGTCATGGCCGCCCCTGAGGCACTGCTGTCCGGTTTAAATTTCAGGCCCATTTTAAGGCCAATTGGTCTGGATTGAATTGGGAGGGCTGGTCAAGTTGGAGCAGCTGGTCGATACGCCTGCGATGCATGAGATTGACGCGTATAAGGCGGGTGAAAGCGAGTGTTCCCTTGATTGTATCCTGAGTTGCCTGGGACAGGCGCAGAAGCAGAAAAGCGATTAATGCGACGGCGATTTGAATGCCCACGGCATTCTCGGTTGTGCCGAGAAAACGTGTGATTTTGAGGGTCTGCTTGATCCATCGAAAGAACAGTTCGATGGCCCAGCGGCGTTTGTAGAGATCGGCGATCTCTTGGGCGGTGGCGTCGAGATCATTGGACAGTATGCGCAATATCCTGCCGGTGTCGGTCATGACGCGGACTTCGCGCACCGCCTCTTGGAAGGGATTGCGTCTGTTGTGCATTTGGCGGGCCGGCAAAAAGCCGATCCGGTCGGAGAGGATCGCTTCGCCTTTGGGCACATCCAATTCCTTGAGCAATCTCAAGGGCGTGTTCTTCTTGAACCGCGTGACGATACGACAGCCGGCATTGTCCAGTTCGGCCCACCAGCGATAATCGTAATAACCGAGATCGAAAACATAGGTAGCCCCGGGCTCGATCGGCATGGTCTGGGCGAGGGTGATGTCGTTGACGTTGGCGGCACTGACGGCCGCATAGATCGGACAATCGGCGTCGGGATCGTAGATCACGTGCAGCTTGGCGCCACACACCCCAGCGGAGAAGCGTGCCCAATGGGCACTGCGTTCATCGAGCCGCAGACCCGTGGAATCGATCAGATACGTTGTGTCCGCAAGCGCCCGGCGCAGGCCGCGATGGGCCTGCTTCATCATGCAGGCGAACAGATCGGCGAAAATCTCCGCCGGCCGCAAAGCATTGGCATCGGCCAGTGTCGAGCGGCGCACCGGCTCGACACCGACATGATATAGCCGCACTTCGTGGCTTTTGAGCCCTGCTTCGATCTCGCGCAGGCTCGACGCGCTCGAAAGCTGGGCATAGAGCATTGCAACCAATTGGCTCTTCGTCGTCAGCCGCCTCACATGCTTGTCGCCCTGATAGGCCTCCACAAGACGCTCAAACTCCGCCCAGGGAATATGCTTCAGAATCTGGTGCAGGACGCTATTGTCGTGCCGCATGGTGTTGGTCCCTTTCAGTGTCCAAAACGTCGCCAAACGCTTGGAACTTAGAAGAATCAATGCCATGCGCCTTGTCCACGAATTTAAACCGGACAGCAGTGCCCCTGAGGCGGCCATCCAGCCTGTCCCGCCGAAGCAGTTGCGCGAAGGCGGATCGGCGAGCGTCCGCGAGCCGTAAAGACTGGATGGCCGGGTCGAGTGCCCGGCCATGACGAAATGATGATGTAATTACAACCAGCCAAGCCCTAAGCGAACCCCGTTGTTCGAAGTACATCGTCCAGCGGCCGCCGCGGCGAAGGCAGCGCGGGGTGTTCGGCGTAACCGAGACGGAACACAAAGGTCGGCTCCCAATCTTTCGATCCGGCAAGTTTCATCAGCGCCGATTTGAAAACATCCGGGCGGCCCAGCATCGCATTGCGGTCCACCATTTCCATTGGCTGGTTCATCGGCTGCGCCGCGATGCCGTGAACGGTTGCCGACAGGTGAAGCAGTTGCCACGCATAACCAGCCCACAATGCTTGAGTCATATCGAGGCGGTCGCGCACCATGACCATTCCGAAAACTGCTGCCGTCGGCACTTGCACATCGCGCGTTGCCGTCAGCCAATATTCGTCCGCTGATTGCGCGCCGACATCCGGCATCAACTTCGACGCGGCGGTCATCAATGTCGACAATCCTGCCGTGTCGGTCGTCACACCATCACGATGTTGTAGTATTTCGCGACGGCCGGTGCGAAACCAACGCGCGCTGTCCGCCGACATCTGTTTGTCCGCTATGATCTTCTTTGTCGCGTCGACGATAGCATCACCAATCTCTTTGCGTGCACCCGTGTCACGGATCATGACAGCGCGCACGTTCTCGCCGTAACGGCCGGACAACGGCTTGAGCAAATCGGACGAAATCGTCCGGTCTGCAAGGTAGGGCCCGCGGTGAGTATGGCGGTTCGGGATGGCATCCGCGATCTGATAAAGGTCCTCTGTATTATCGACAAAACGAATTTCGCTTAATTTGATCTCGGCGACTTTTGCGGGTGTGTTCGACGGCGATGGTTCGAGGCGCCCATTGACAGCCAAATAATTGGAAAAGAACCCCTGTTGGAACGCGACGGTTTGAATATTTGCAATCGCGCATCCCAGGCTCAGATACATCTCCCGCCGGAAGGGATCGAACGTCCCCAAATTGCGGGCGCGATCCGCATAGACCGTAATCGAATCTTCCTTCGGTTCGAATATCCATGGCTGGGTGTTGTGCGCGCTGGCGGCCAGGATTGCAGCATGCAGCGGACGGCGCGATCCTTCGCCCGCATGGCCTTGCCATTCGTTCCATGGTTGGTAGGCAGGGCCTTCGCCGGCAGAAAACACGCCGCGGTCCCATACGCGATAACCCAGCGCCGCCAGTACGGCGGCGCCCGCGCCTCCTCCAATCACAGCTCGCCGCGATGTCATAGACGCCTCCAAAAAAAGCGTAGCTTAGCCCTTCGGGAAATGACTCTTCCAGACTGCTGTGATAGAGGGGCGTTGCGAAAGTGCGGTCGCGATGGCGCAGATTTTCGGCAAATGGGCCTCGCGCCAGCCGTCGAGCCGGCATTCCTGCCAGCGGCTGAACATCGCAACATAAAGATCGGCGGCGGAAAATCCGCTTTCGAGCAGCCATGGCCCGGCAACCGCGCGTTCCACCACGAGCATGCGTTCGCGGACGCGTTCGAGAGCCTTTCGCTTCAGCGCCTCGGCGGCCTCGCCTTCCGGCACGAAACGGGTGGGATAATCGTAGATTTCGACCATCGGATAAACCTCCGACGCCAAGAATGCGATCCAGCGCAGCGCTTGCGCATGGTCGGACGGCAAAAGCGCGGCCTCGGGATGACGCTCGGCAATCGTCAGCAGCAACGCAACCGTCTCGGTGACAATTTCGCCGCTCGGCAATTTCAACGCGGGCAGTTTGCCGCTCGGATTGACGGCCAGAAAGTCCGGCGATTTCTGATCGTTTCGCTCGAGCGACACGGTGTGGAATTCGTATTCCGCGCCCGCTTGCGCCAAAGCCGCTTCGACGCAGAATGCGCCCGAGCCTTTGTCGCCGTAAAGCACATATCCCATCGCGCCTCTCCAAAAGCAAAAAGCCCCGCGATCATCGCGGGGCTTTCGCCAAACTGCAATTCGAACCGATCAGCGCGAATAGAATTCGACGATCAGATGCGGCTGCATCTGTACGGCATAGGGAACATCGGAAAGCTTGGGGGTGCGCAGGAACTTCGCCACCATCTTGCCGTGATCGACTTCGCAGTAATCGGGCGTGTCGCGCTCGGGAGTCTTGGCGGCTTCCAGCACCAGCGCCATGTCGCGCGCCTTTGCCGTCAATTCGATGGTGTCGCCTTCTTTCACAGAATAGGAAGAAACCGTGATGCGCCGTCCGTTGACCTTCACATGGCCATGGGAAACCATTTGACGGGCCGCAAAAGGCGTCGGTGCGAATTTGACGCGATAGACCACGGCGTCGAGACGGCGCTCGAGCAAGCCGATCATGTTCTCACCGGTATCGCCGGGGCGGCGCGAGGCTTCGGTGTAGTATTTGCGGAATTGCCGCTCGGTGATGTTGCCGTAATAGCCTTTGAGCTTCTGCTTGGCTTGCAGCTGGGTGCCGTAATCGGAGAGCTTCTTGGCGCGGCGCTGACCGTGCTGGCCCGGGCCGTAAGAGCGCTTGTTGACCGGGCTTTTGCCGCGGCCCCAAATGCTTTCGCCCATGCGGCGATCGATTTTGAACTTTGCAGTGCTGCGCTTGCTCATGCGTGTTCCATTGTTGACGGCCCGCAAAGACGGATTTCTCGGCGGAAGGCGGCGGACTATAGCCGGCGCTCCTGCGCTGTCAATGGCGCGCAACACACTGACATATATACGGTTTTGTGCGGTCACTCGTCTACAAGTTGCAACCCGAGTTCGTTTCTGCGACATGGATAGTTTGCCGCTTGGGGCAATTTGAGGCGCCGCAATTGGCACCATGCCGAACGGGTAGACACAGCGGACTTAAAAGTCGGAGTGCCACTCGCTATACAAGGACTCACGCTAGCGGGCGTGGCGAAATGGTAGACGCAACGGACTTAAAATCCGTAGGGCCGAAAGGCCTGTGCCGGTTCAAGTCCGGCCGCCCGCACCAAGCACCCGACCTAAAGGATCTGGCGCCATTTCTTCTAAGAGACTCTAGCAGTTTGCTGAAAAACCCCTCGCTGTTGGCGATTTGACGTGATTCACTGGTCGCGAGGCTGTTGGATCGGCAAAAATGCGCGGGCGGTTTCAGGATCAAGGCGGGTTGTTTTCATATGTCTCGCCGGAGACGCGGGTTCCGGCGGCTCACCCTCTGCGGAAGATACGCGAGCTTGTGCGGGACGTTCTGAAGGAACTGAACCGAAGCTTTTCGCGGCTCTATGCGAAGGAAGGCCGCCCGTCGATCCCGCCGGAACAATTGCTGAGCGCCCTGCTGCTCCAGGCACTCTATGGCATCCGTTCGGAACGGCAATTGATGGAGCAACTGGACTACAACCTTCTGTACCGCTGGTTCGTGGGGCTCTCGCCGGACGATCCGGTGTGGGACCCGACGAGCTTCACCAAGAACCGCGACAGGCTGCTGGGCGGGGAAGCCTTCGAGAAGTTCATGATCAAGCTATTGAACCATCCCGAAGTGAAGCCGCTATTGTCGGACGAGCATTTTTCGGCGGACGGGACGCTGATCGAGGCTTGGGCTTCGCAGAAGAGCTTTCGCCCCAAGGACGGCAGCGATGACGGCGACGGCTCGAACTTCCACGGTCAGAAGCGCAAGAACGACACTCATGCCAGCGTCACCGACCCAAACAGCCGGCTCTACCGCAAGGCGTTGGGGCGAGAGGCGAAGCTCAGCTATATGGGCCATGCCATCATGGAGAACCGCCATGGCCTGGCAGTGGCCGGGATGGTGACGCAAGCCAATGGCACGGCCGAGCGGCGAGCGTCGGAAAAAATGTTTGCAGCTAAGAGCAAAGAGATGGCCCGCCGTATCACGGCGGGCGAGGACAAGGCCTATGACACCGCCGATCATGTGGCCAACCTTCGCGCCATCGCCGTCACGCCGCATGTGACGCAGAACGACGCCGTGACCAAAACCGGCAAGCGGCGCAAAAGCGCCATCGACGGGCGAACCGTCCGCCATATCGGCTACGCCATGTCGCAATCACGCCGGGCGATGATCGAGTGCATCTTCGGCTGGGGCAAGCAGCACGGCACCATGCGCAAAACCAAGCATCGCGGCATCCGCCGCGTCGCCGCCGACTTCCTGCTCAATCTCATCGCTTACAATCTCGTCCGTATCCCAAAATTGATCGCCGCTTGAGGACGAGCCTGCCCGCCAATCCCCAATAGCACCGTCAAAAACCAAATCCGCAGCACACCGTTCCGCCAGCCAAAGGCGCAGGAGCGTCAAATCCAGACTTTTTCAGCAAACTGCTAGATCAGGAGTTCGACGCACCCCCGGCGCTATTGGGTATTATTGGGTACAGAATTGGCTCGCCTTATTGGGTATTATTGGGTATATTATCGGGTATCATGATCAAGTCCGATACACTCAAAATCACCCCAGAGTTGCTCGCGCTCATCGCCGAGATTGACGAGTTCAAGGGCGCGTGGCGCGCACTCGGGACGCTGGCTCCCGAACGGCTGTCGGCGCTGCGCCGGGTCGCCACCATCGAAAGCATCGGCTCATCGACCCGTATCGAAGGCAGCAAACTATCCGACCGCGAGGTCGAACGGCTGCTTGCCAACCTGGACATCAAGACCATTGCCACCCGCGATGAGCAGGAAGTGGCGGGCTATGCCGAGGTCATGGAAACCGTCTTCCGGTCCTGGGTGGACATACCCCTGACCGAAAACCACATCCGGCAGCTACACCGCGACCTGCTCGCCCATAGCGAAAAGGACGCATGGCATCGGGGCAACTACAAGACCACTTCGAACAGTGTCGCCGCGTTCGATGAGACCGGAAGACAGATCGGCATCGTCTTTGAGGCGGCCACTCCGTTCGACACCCCTCGCCTCATGACCCAACTCGCCGCTTGGTTCGACGAGACACGGAAGGCCCGCAAGCTGCACCCGCTGCTTGTCATCGGAATCTTCGTGGTCGAATTCTTGGCAATCCATCCCTTTCAGGATGGCAACGGCCGCCTCTCCCGCATCCTGACCACGCTGGCACTGCTTCAGGCCGGGTACGCCTATGTGCCCTACAACTCACTCGAAAGCGTCATCGAGCAGAGCAAGGAAGGCTATTACCTTGCGCTACGGCAAACGCAGGCGACAATCCGCACGGAAAGCCCGGACTGGCAGCCTTGGATTTTGTTCTTCCTGCGGGCGCTTCAGCAGCAGATGAAACGTCTCGCCAAGAAGATCGAGCGGGAGAAGATCGTCCTTTCCAGCCTGCCGAAATTGTCCGTGCAGATTCTCGATCAGGCACGCGAGCATGGGCGCGTCAGCATTGGCGATATGTCGAAAATCACAGGGGCCAACCGCAACACGCTGAAGAAGCATTTCCGCGCCCTAGTCGAGCAATGGCATTTGACGATGCACGGAAAAGGGCCAGGCGTTTGGTACAGCTTGCGATGATAGATCGGTATCAATCACCCCGTTTCACCCAGGCCTTTCGGCGGAAGGCCGAAGCATAAGCTCTTTGTTGATCGGGGCGCAGTACAGCACCCATCAATCTACTTCGCCCATTGCGCCAGCCAGTCGGCGGTGGCTTGCGGCGTCATGTGACGGGCATCTTCCAGAGCGGACATATCGTTCTTGTTGACGAACGTTCCATCCGGTTCGGCGATGATGATCGAGGGCACACCGCCGCTCTTCAACCGGTCGGCGACACCGAAGCGTCCGGGTATCTGAAGATTCTTGTTGATGCGGCCGACATCGACACTGACAATCTCGAAATGCGCCGCCATGAAGCGCTTCATTTCGGGCAATAGCATGAGATTGGCGAGCACAACGCAATCGCCGCACCAATTTCCGCCCATATCGATCAGCACGCGCTTGCCGCTTTTCTTGGCGCGCGCGAAAGCCGCAGCGACCGCCGCATCGGCGTTCGCGTTCTCGTCGTAAGGCGCACGCTCGACTATGGGCAGATCGGCGATCGTGGCGATACTTATTTTGGGTGCGCCGGCGGCAAGCGATCCGCTCAGGAAAAGTGGCATAACCGACAACCCAAGGAACAACGCAGAAAGTTTCATAACTTTACCCATCTACGAGCGGTTTCTTGCTGGTTTGCGAAAATTGCGGCGGGGGCTATCCTAACGCGGCCTATTTGCGCCGGCACGCGAAAAGTTGAACGCCATCCGGCCGCATTGACGCTAGACTGCCATTTCGCTCGTTTTCCATCCGGGGGGGAAGCAATGAAAAAATTTACAGTGCCGGCTTTGCTGGTTTTGGTCTTGGCGCTGGTCGCCGCATTGTGGATATGGCGTGAGGGCCGGGGGACGGCGAAACCGACAGAGGCGCCGGCCGTCGCCGCGAACGCGGTGCCGGCCAATTATATGTGGGACCTAAGCGAGCTTTACGCTTCGCCCAAAGCCTGGACGGCCGCGCATGACAAGGCTGTCGCCGACGCCGCCAAACTCGAACAGTTCAAAGGCACGCTCGGCAAGAGCGCCAGTGCGATGCTGGATGCCCTGAACGCGATTAGCGCCGTGCACAAGGATATCGATCGCCTTGCGGTCTATGCTTCGCTCAAGGCCGATGAAGACGTGCGCATCTCCGCCAACCAGGAACGCCAGCAACTGGCGCAAGCGCTGGGCACCACCTTCGGGGAAAAGACCGCCTGGCTGACGCCGGAGATTCTTTCGGTCGGCGAGAAGAAAGTGCAGGACTTCGAAAAACAATCGCCGGAATTGGCACACCGTTTCGGCTTCTTCCTGGACAACACGCTGCGCGCCACGCCCCACACCTTGGGCACGGAAGCGGAGGGCGTGATGGCGGCGGCCAGCAATGTGCTGGCTCAGCCCGACAATATCTACAGTCAGCTCTCCAATGGCGAAGTGCCGTTCCCGTCGATCACCTTGTCCGACGGCACCAAGATCGCGCATCTCGATCAAGCGACCTACACGAAATACCGCCAAGCCGCGAACCGCGAAGACCGCAAAAAGGTGTTCGATGCATTTTGGGGAACGTGGAAGAAATATGAAGCGACGTTTGGTGCTTCGCTGAACACCCAAGTGCTGGGTGAAGAGTTCGACGCCAAAGTGCGCCACTATCCCAACGCACTATCCGATGCCTTGTTCGCCGACAATATGCCCGAAGCGGTGTATCGCCAGCTGGTGGCGCAGGCCAATGCGGGCCTGCCGGTGTTTCATCGCTATTTGAAGCTGCGCAAGAAGCTGCTCGGCATCGACGGCGATCTGCAATATTACGACATCTATCCGACGATGTTTAAGCTCGACCAGAAACTGAAATTCACGGTAGCGGATTCCGAACGCATCGGCCTCGATGTGACGAGTGTCTATGGCCCGGAATACACGGCACTGCTGAAGAAAGGCTTTTCGGGGCGCTGGATGGATGTGCTGCCGCGCCAAGGCAAAGCGTCGGGCGCTTATATGAACGGCTCGGCTTATGACGTGCATCCCTATCTGCATTTGAATCACAACGACGATTACGAGTCTCTCTCCACGCTGGTGCATGAATGGGGACATGCGATCCACACCTTGCTCGACGACCAAACCCAGCCTTACGAAACCTCGAGCTATTCCACCTTCATCGCCGAAACAGCCTCCATCTCCAACGAGATGCTGCTCAACGATTATATGGTGGCGCATGCCAAGACGAAGAACGAGAAGCTCTATTATCTCGGCGAAGGCCTGGAACTGATCCGCGGTACCTTCTTCCGCCAGACCATGTTCGGCGAATTCCAACTGGCGATTCACGAAGAAGTCGAAAAAGGTAATGCGCTGTCCGGCAAACGCATGAGCGAGATTTATTGCGATCTGCTCAAGCGCTATCACGGCGACGCCCAAGGCGTAATGAAGATCGATCCGGCCTATTGCATCGAATGGGCCTACATCCCGCATTTCTATTACGGCTTCTATGTCTATCAATATGCCACTTCGATGGCGGGGGCGGCGCAATTCACCGACGCCATCGAAAAGGGCGAGCCGGGGGCGCGCGACCGCTTCATTGCAATGTTGAAGGCGGGCGGCTCGGATTATCCCTTCGCACTTTATAAGAAGGCCGGCCTCGATATGGCGAGCCCGGCGCCTTACCAAGCGCTCATCGCGCGGATGAACCGCTTGATGGATCAGATCGACGCGTTAGAGGCACAGAAGTAATTTCCGAGAAGGGGAGCGAGATATCTCGCTCCCCTTTTAGCCGGCAAGGCGCCTAGCTATTGAATCTGCCAGGTGACGGTGACGTTGACGGAAACCAACTCTTCGCCTCCAGCAATCGGCGCTGGCGCAGCATTTGCCATGTAACCAGCCGCCACCTTGTAGATGTGCCGCGTCGCCTCATTGCCGTTCTCGTCGATTGACAGGATCGGACCAAGCGTGATCCCCGCAGCCTTCGCATAGGTTTGGGCGCGCTCGATGGCATCCGCCACCGCCGCGGCGCGGGCGGTGCGCAGCAAGGGCTTGGGATCGTGGATGGAGAAATTGATTCCGCCGATCTGGTTGGAGCCGGACGACACCAGCGCGTCGAGCACGGCACCGGTCTTATCCATGTCCTCGACAGTAACATCGACTGTGTTGGAGACCTGATAGCCGACGATACGCGGTTGGCAACTCGTGCCTGGTTTGCAGGATTGATATTGGGGCTGAACCGAGAAATCGGATGTCTGGATATCCTTTTCGGGGATGCCCAGCCGCTTGAGCGTCGCAAACACGGCGTTCATGGCGCGGGAATTGGCGACCAATGCCTGAGCGGCGGTGGTGGCCTGGGTGGTGACGCCGGCCGACAGATTCAATTCGTCGGGCGCGGACTTTACTTCCCCCATGCCCGAAACGGACAAAGTCCGCGGTGCGGGTTGATCGGCAGCAAACGCCGGAACGGCCAAAGCCAACGCAAAAGAGGTGCAAAACACAAGACGGCGAATATCCATGACGGATCCTTTCCCTGAAGCCCCAACTCAGTGTCGGACGGCGGAACGGCGAAACTGGGGCAAGCACCTTGCCACAGGCCCCTCGATTCTTGATATGCAGGTCCATTATAGAGGGTATTGGGCCTGTAGCTCAGGTGGTTAGAGCTGACCGCTCATAACGGTCTGGTCGGGGGTTCGAGTCCCTCCGGGCCCACCAGTCTACGCCCCGCAGCGGCGGAGACTGCCGCGTCGAAGCGCGTCAGCGCGAAGACGGGCTGTGTCTCGGCCTGGCGCGGCCACGACTTAGCAAGCCAGTCTTCGCCCGCTACGCGGGCTACGCCTGGCGAGCCAGTAAAAGTGCGAAGACTGCCCGGCGTAGTTGCGCAGCAACGAAGCCGGGCCGCGCGCGGCAATAACTTGGCAAGCCAACCTTCGCTTATCCGTTCTGGAGACATCGGTACCGGAACATTCCTAAGACATGGGTGACAACCGTGAGCGATTTGCCGGCACCCTTTGACGGCGATGTTGACTTTGGCAGGAAGATTGATCTGCGTTGATTCACGCGGCGCGTTGTTGCGGGCGGAGGTTTTCGGCCCAGGTCCATGGCAGAAGCTCGTCAAGACGGGCGTTGGGCCACAGATTGACGAGCCGGGCGAGAACATCGGCAAGGTAGGCTTGAGGATCGATGCCGCCCAACTTGCAGCACTCAATCAGCGAAGCCAGGATCGCCCAACTACGGCCCCCGTCGTCGTTGCCCGCGAAGAGCGCATTCTTTTTCGTCAAAGATTGGGGCCGCATGCTCCGCTCGACGATGTTGGTGTCCATCTCGATGCGCCCGTCGTCGAGGAAGCGGACGAGCCCGTCCCAATGATGGAAGGCATAGCGGATGATCTTTGCCGTGTCCGATTGGCCCGGCAGACGTGTGTGCTGTTGCTCAAGCCAAGTCCTGAACTCTGCGACACGCGGGGCGGTTTCCGCTTGCCGGACGACGCGGCGTTCATCGGCGCAGCGGCCTCTGATCCTTGCCTCGATCCCATAAAGCTGGGCAATCCACGCAACGGCTTCGGTGGCAACCGGCGCATCGCCGCGCTCGGCGATTTCGAAGAAGTCCCTCCTAAGGTGGCTCCAGCAAAAGGCGATCATGATCCGGTCGGCCGGCAAGTTCTTGTACGGCGCATAACCGTCGCATTGCACGATGCCGCGGTAGTTTTCGAGCAGATCTTTGAGGTATTGGCCGCCGCGGCCGGGTGCGTAGCTATAGAAGACAGCGGGTGGATCGGGTCCGTTCCATGGTCTGTCGTCGCGGGCCATGACCCAGAACCAGCCTTGTTTGGTTTTGCCGCGGCCGGGATCGAGCACCGGTACCGGCGTTTCGTCGACCGCCAGCTTGGCCGATGTCAGAAGGTTCTGTTTCAGCCGCTCGTAAAGCGGCTCAAGCTCCGTCGCTGCGTACCCCACCCAGAACGCCAGCGTCGAGCGATCAAGCTCGATACCCTGGGACAACAGCATTTTGGCTTGGCGGTAGAGCGGCAAGTGCCAGCCGTATTTGGCCACCAGCACGGACACGACCAGACTCTCGGTCGGAATGCCGGATTTGATCAAGTGCTCGGGCGCCGGAGCCTCAACAATAGTTTCGCAGGCACGGCAGGCCAGTTTCGGCCGGTGCGTGACGATCACCCGGTACAGTGCCGGGACAACGTCGAGCCGCTCCGAGGTCTCTTCACCGATGACATGCATCGGCTTGCCGCAGCACGGACAGTTCGTGTTGTCGGGCAGGGCCGTCTCATGGATGTGCGGCAGATGGGCCGGCAGCGCCCCGCGATTGATCTTCCGGCGATGGTCACTGGTGGGAGCCTTCTTCTCTTCGATGGCCTCATTCCTGGCAATCGCCTGCTCGATGTCCTCCAGCGCCAACTGCAGCTGATCGGGCGGCAATTTCGCCAGCCGCTCGCTCTTGGCCTCGAACCCCTGCGCCTTGCGCAACAGGCGGCGCAGACGGTCGTTGATTTCCACCAGCTTGTCGCGCTCGGCGACCACGGCATCGCGTTCCGCAACCGCCGCCAGCGCAAACGCACGCAGCGCGTCAATATCGTCAGGAAGTGAATCGGCAAGCGATGCCATGCCCGAAGGGAAGCACAAAATACGCCGATTGTAGCGCGCTTTCTTGCATCCGATTCACTTCACCGCAGGTCACTGCACAGCTTCCGGCGCCGGAACGCGGCGAACATGTACGCGCATCCAATCGAGACCTTCAATCAGCGCAGAAAGCTGCGCCGCCGACAGACGCATCACGCCGTCTTCGATGCGGGGCCACACGAACTTGCCCTCCAACCGCTTGGCAAAAAGGCAGAGACCTGTGCCGTCCCAAAAAATCAGTTTCACTCTGTCAGCACGGCGAGAACGGAAGCAGACGATCACACCCGAGAAGGGATCAATCCGCAGCTGTTCCTTCGCCAGCGCCGCAAGGCCGAGTATCCCTTTGCGGAAGTCCACAGGCTTCGTCGCCATCACCACCCGGACCGGCCCCGGCGGAATCAACATTCCGCCGCTCATGCCGACACCCGCTTGACCGCCCGCAGCACTGCCTCGATGGCGCGCGCGTCAACACCGCCCGGCACCTTCACCCTCACAGAGCCGATCGTGATCTCGATGGATGCAGTCCGTTCCCGCCCTGCCGGTCTGCGCCTGCGCTCCGGCTCGACCGACACCACCGGCACAAATGCCGGCACATCGTCTGCCTGCAACGCAAAATGCCCATCCTTGGCTGCTCTGATCCAGTTCGACAGATGCTGCGGCATCAGATCGTGCTGCCGCGCCACCTCCGCAATCACCGCCCCCGGCGCCACCGCCTCCGCAACGATCCGCCCCTTCTCTTCGTCCGTCCAGCGGCGCCGGCGGACAACGCCAGTTACCTCGACATGCCGCCGAACCGGCTTCGTGTCGTCACTAATGTCGACCATATATGATACACGACCCCAAACGACTCACCACGCATCCTGCGCGTCACGTCCGGCGATCAGCAACGTGGGATTAAAAGAACGCTCACTGACAACCGTGGACCGAAGGGGTTGTCGAGGGGCGCAGGATTCTTTGTTCCAGATCGATCGCATCGCCGCGGCCCAATTGCTTCTGAAACGCCAAAAACAGTTCGGCCGGTCGCGGCAATCGCCGCCACCGGCCGATATTAAAACTTGGAACGCTCTGCCTAGAACGCGATCTGCGCCCGCAGTGCGACGGTCTGCAGGTTCTGCCCGCCGTTGACGGCAGGAAGAGCCGGCGTACCTAAGGTCGCCACAGTGGCGGGCGTCTGCAAACGGCTGACGCCGATCAACTGATAGTCGAGCAGGAAGCGGACCGCATTGTTCGGATACCAGTTCAATCCCAATGTGATGATCCTCTGATCGCCGCCGCGGACCGTGTTGTAATAGGTATATGTCTTCGACGTCGCGGTCCAACCCGTGACGATGTTGGATGTATTGCTGACAAGATCGTTTAGATTGAGATCGCTATAACGCGCCGCGAGTTCCCATGCGCCCCAATCGCCCTTGCTCAACGAGAAGGGTTGTGCCGGCTTCGGCGTCGTGAAGGTACCGGTCGCAGGAACATAGGCCTTGCTCTCTCCCGTCAGAATCCAGCTGCTTTGCAGATACCAAGCGCTGAAATTGTTGCTTGTCGGACGAACGACAGTGGTCCCCGACGTGTTCGCTGCTGAAAAGACCGTATAGGCGACCGGTGTACGGGAGACCTGGAAGCCGTAATACCCCGCTTGGCCATAGAAGTTCTGGTAATTGCCGGCGGTTTCGAGGCCCCACTGGGAGATGTGGTTCGCAGGCAGCGCTCCGGTATTGGCCAGCTTGTACCCATTCGAATCGACGCTGAATTCCGGAAGATCGGAGAGCGTTGCGGTGGCCAGTGCGGTGCCCCCGGGTACGGTTGCCAATGTGGCGCTGCCATTGGCTACGGCGTCGGGCAGCTTGATCACATAGGTGCCGTTGGCGCCGACCAGCAAATGCGCGTCGGAATCCGAATACAGCAGATAAGAAGTGCGGCCGACGAGCGCTTGCTGCTCATCAAAGACTGCGGTGTCCTGGACTTTGCCGCCCGTGAAAGAGAGCGCACCGAACAAGCGGTCGCCCATATAGAGAATACTGATCGCATCGCGCCCTTCGCTGCCGGCGATCCCGCGCTGCATGTTCGAGGGCGAGTTGCGTTCGAAGAACATCAAATCCGCCCCGGCTGTGCCATCTTCAAGGTTTGACGGCGGAGCATAAACGCCGATACGGAAGCCCCAGGGGGCCAATCCGTCATATTGAATGTAGGAATTCAGAATGTGGCCCGGCGCTTCCGTGGTGGGATTTCCGAATTCATACAAGAAGTAGTACGACCAATCGCCGAACACCTTCCCCTGAAAACCGATCTCGGCGCGGCGCAGATTGGTACCGCTGGAGAAGTCTGGCCCGTAAGTAGTGGGAAGTTTCGTCGCCGCCGCGCTTTGCATATAGTAACCCCAGTCCGTCTGTAAGACTGCGCGAACGGCAAATGTGAAGTTTCCATCTGCCGAGGCAATAACCGGGCGGCCATTGTCGATCGTTACTTTGACCGCAGAGGTCTGTCGCTTTTGAATTTCGGCCTGTTGCTTCTGAACCTCTGCAGATTGGTCTTTTTCGTCTTTTGTGCTGCGCTTCAGATCCTCCACCTGGCTGGACAAGTTTTGAATCTCAGCTTCAAGGGCTTGAATTTTAGCGTCAGCGGTATTCGCTCCGCTCGATCCGGCTTGTACCGCCGACGTGAAAACACACGACGATGAACCGACCAGCAGCGTGGTAATCATAAGTTTGGTTATGGATTTCACGATTGATTCTCCCCTGTGGTGATCCGCTCAGAGCCGCGGCGTCTTTTCGCCGGTCGTTGGAGACTTGGCGCGAACCATCGCCACTGTTGCCTGCATGACCTTAAGTGCGACTTGGTTAAGGGGTGTTGACCAGACGGCGCACCAACTGCCGCGTGGTTTCGTCACAGGGAGATTGGTGTGCCTCATTCGCGAGGCGCGATGGCGCTTCAGCCCGCCAAGTAATTTTAATTCCCGAATGGCGTTTTTTGCCGCACAATTCTTTTGCCAAACGATTTGACACAACGACAATTGCAACGCGCGCGCGAAGCAGCGTTCAATTCGTTCCTTGTACGTATCTTCGGCGCGGATTTGCTGCGCTAAAGATATCCGGTCCGTAGGCTACGGCCTTCCGAATTATTGTAGCGGCGCGACGAGACGGATGTTGAAAATCGTTCCCGCAACGTCGTTACGCGTGTGTATATTCTGATTGTATTCGGCGAGGATATTCACACCGCCGAACTGATAGCCGACCAGGGGACCAATCCCGTAATTCGCCGCCATGCATCCGCTGCTGGCGGGACATCCGGCGGAAACGGCGCCGGAACCGCTGTCGGCATTAAGCTGGTTTTCCTGATGGGCGCCGAGACCGAAGGTCCATTTGCCGATGGTTTTCGTCGCCGTGTAGTCGATGGCGATTTCCTGACCGGAAGTGCGATGGATCTTACTGTCTTCGAAGTTGTAATCGTATTGCATTCCGACGCTGACATTCCAGCCGTCGAACAGCCAGCTGACGCCGAGGTCCGGCTGCAACGTCCAGAAACCGTTGCCTGAACCGACACCGCCACCCGAGGGAGGGCTGGCCGGCGAAGAACTGGCGTCGTCGACATAAACTGTCAGTCCTGCTTTCACATGGAAATCGTCCGGCAAGCTCCACGCCAACATCGCAGGAACGATTACCGTATTGTAGGTTCCCCAATGCGCGCTGTTGCTGAGCGCCGCGGTGTTGGGAAGACGGACATTGGTGTAGTCGAAGGGTTGAGCGATGGCGACGGCGTAATCGGCTCCGAAGACCTGGAGACCGGTCGACCACAGAACGATAGGGACTTCGACCAAAGCATCCAGTTTGACGCCGGTCTTAACGGCATGGCTGTTGAACTGGTCGTAGCCGGCCCAATAATTGTTGAGAACGCCATAAACGCCCGGCGGCGGAAGCGCGCCGGCTGCCAATCCTTCGTCTACGCCGCGCAGATGCGGATCCCACAATTCTTCGGCGTAAGCATGTCCGGCAACACAAGCGAACGAGCCGGCCAGCAGCGCAGCTGCCAATATCTTGGAAGCAGATCTCATGATATCCCCCGACGGTGCCTTGGATCTCACGATTATTCCTCCCATGTGGTGAGCCGCTCGGAGTCGCAGCGTCTTTTTTGCTGATCCGAGGAGACTGGGCGCAAACATCGCCACTGTTGCGTGCGCGACCTTAGGTGCGACTTGGTTAACGGGAGTTGATCAAACCTCGCACTTGTCGCCGCGTGGATTCGTCTCAGCGTGAGTTGCGTGCATCATTTGCGCGGTGCGACAGCGCTTTAGCGCGCTAATTAGTATCAACTACAGAGTGGCGTTTTGCCGCACAACATTATTCGCCAAACAATTTGACACAACGACAGATGGAAAACGCGCGGCACACCGCCGCTCAATTCGCTCTTTGTACGCATCTTCTTTCGTTTTCGAAGCGATTTTTGCAACCTCGGCTTACGCGTTACAATCAATTCATTGAGTTGCGTCTAATTCGCATTATTAACATCGTTCTCGCGACAGATGAGCTTTCTACACCGATTTTAAATTCCATCGGTGCAAAGCTCCGCGAGTCCGGCGCAAGAAGCGCATTGCCGCGCGCGCCCTCAACGACTTCGGGGATGCTATGTCCATTGCCGCGAAATACAGAGACCTTTCCGTTAGTACGAAAGTCGTGAGCGCGTTTGCCATCGTCCTGATCTCGACCGTCGCTCTTGGATTGTTTTCGGTTTTGCGGCTTTCGCAGGTGGACGACAAAGGCAACGAGATTAGCGACCATTGGCTTCAAGCCACACACACCCTCGCCGATCTGCGGTATTCCGAGACGCGTTATCGTTCTTGGAACGGAGCGTCTTTGCTGTTCGCCACCGACGAATTGCGCGCTTCGGGCAAAAAAAATCTGGCGGCACTGGAAACCGCCATCGGCGAGAAACTCCAAAAATACCAGGCGCAAGCCCAAACGGACAAGGAGCGTGCCCTTGCCGACCAAATTGCCAGCAATTGGGCGGCCTACCAACCGATGGTAAGCACGGAACTCGAGATCAACGCTTCTCACGGCCAAGCCGCTGCAACGGCTTTCTATATGGGGCCGATGATGAAGTCGTTCCAAGCGCTCAACGGCGCGGTTCAAAATGCCATGGAATTCACCGTACAAGGCGGCAATGCCGCCCGCGATGCCGCCGACGCAACGTTTCAATCTGCGCGCATATGGATTTTCATCGCGCTGGGTTTCGCAATCTTCCTCAGTATCGCAAGTGGCCTCACTTTGGTTCGCTCCGTGTCCGCTCCGCTGCTGCAGATGACAGGCGCCATGGGACAATTGGCTTCCGGCAAACTCGATGTCGTGGTTCCCAATTCCGATCAGAAAGATGAAATCGGCCAGCTCGCCGATGCGATGACCGCCTTCAAGAACCAGCTTGCGGCTGCGGAAGTCTCGAAGGCAGAACAGACCGAGACGATCGTCAACAGCGTCGGTACCGGTTTGACGGCACTGGCCAAGGGCGATCTCACGCATCGCCTGACGGCCGATCTGACAGGTCCCTTCGCCAAATTGAAGGATGATTTCAATGCGGCGATGACGCGGTTGCAGGACACGATAAAGAATGTGCTGTACAACACCGGAGGAATTTCCACAGGCGCCAACGAAATTTCGCAAGCGGCCGACGATCTTTCCCGCAGAACGGAACAACAGGCGGCCAGCCTGGAAGAAACCGCTGCCGCGCTGGAAGAGATCACGGCCACGGTGAAGAAGACGGCAACAAACACCAAAGAAGCCAGCACCAGCGTGATCGCTGCCAAGGCCGCCGCCGAAGAAGGCGGACGGGTGGTCAAAACCGCGATCGGGGCGATGGATAAAATCGAACAATCCTCCAAACAGATTACCGATATCATCGGTGTGATCGACGAGATCGCTTTCCAGACCAATCTGCTGGCGCTGAACGCCGGCGTCGAAGCGGCGCGAGCCGGCGATGCGGGTAAGGGCTTTGCCGTCGTAGCGAGCGAAGTGCGCGCTTTGGCGCAGCGTTCGAGCGAAGCGGCCAAGGAGATCAAGACGCTGATCAAGACCTCCAGCGAGCATGTCGGTGCCGGTGTGAAATATGTCGGCGAATCCGGTCAGGCTCTCAAGCGTATCGTCGACCAAGTGGTGCAGATCAATTCGCTGGTCACCGAAATGGCGCAGGCTGCCGAGCAACAATCCACCGGCATCGAACAGGTCAATGTCGCCGTCGGTCAAATGGATCAGGTGACGCAGCAAAACGCCGCCATGGTCGAAGAAAGCACGGCAGCTTCGCGCAATCTGGCGACCGAAACGCAAGCCTTGTCGAATCTCGTCTCGTTCTTCGACGTCGGCGCGGACACACGACCCGTCGCGCAAAACGCCGCGGTGTTGCGTCCCACGCAGCGGGTTGCAACCAAACAGACGCGTCCGCTGCAGAAGAAGCCTATGCGCACAGCGACAGCCGGCGCGACTAGGCAGACGAGTGCCGCTGTCGCACGCCGGCCCAGTCCGCAAGCCGAAACGGACGACTGGACGGAATTCTAATCGCCATCGCCAATTAACCGGAATCGAGAGCCATCATGTCTCAGACAACTTCGCCGGACTTCGATGTTCAAGCAAGGCTTCGCTACGCTGGCGTTACGGCTATTACCAGCAAGCGGTTACGGAGTTTCTGGCGAGTCGTTCGGCCAAATCTACCGAGTCTGCTCAACGCGTTCTACGATCACGTTGGTAAGGAGCCGCGCCTAGCCGCTCTTGTCGGTAACCAATCGTCTCGCTTGAAACAGGCGCAAACCGCACATTGGGAACGCCTCTTTTCCGGCAAATTCGATCCGGCCTATGTGGAAGGCGTCTATCGGGTTGGGCTGGCGCACGTAAAAATCGGCATGGAACCGCGTTGGTACATCGCCGGGTATCAGTTCGTCCTGACCCGTCTCATTCGCATCGCGATCCGTCACTACTTCTGGCGCCCCTTCAAACTTGCCGCGGTCATCGAAGCGATCAATAAGGCGGTCATGCTGGACATGGATCTGGCGATTTTCGCCTATCAAGACGCTTTGGAACGGGAAAAGGCGGCGCAGGCAGAGTTGATTGTCTCCAGCGTCGGCGTCGGCCTCAGCGCCTTGGCGGGCGGAGATTTGACGCATCGCATCACGATGGAGCTGTCGGGACCTTTCGCAGGACTCAAAGGCGATTACAACAACGCCCTTCCGAAAATCCAGGAAACGATGAAATCGGTCCTGCAGAGTGCGGACACGATTTCCACCGGCGCTAACGAGATTTCGGCGGCCACGGATGACCTGTCGCAGCGCACGGAGCACCAGGCCGCCAGCCTCGAACAGACGGCCGCAGCAGTGGAGCAGATCACGGCAACGGTCAAGAAGACTGCCGAGAACGCTAAGGCGGCGAGCGCCATCGTTACATCCGCGAAAGCCGCGGCCGAGGACAGCGGCCATGTCGTCGAAAGCACGATTTCGGCTATGAGCAAAATCGAACAATCGTCCAAGCAGATCACCGATATCATCGGCGTGATCGACGAAATCGCCTTCCAGACCAATCTTCTGGCGCTCAATGCGGGCGTAGAAGCGGCTCGGGCCGGCGATGCGGGACGCGGGTTTGCGGTTGTCGCCAGCGAAGTACGCGCGTTGGCCCAGCGTTCAAGTCAAGCCGCGAAAGAAATCAAAACGCTGATCAAGGCATCCAGCGAACATGTCGGAACCGGCGTTAAACTGGTCGGTGAATCCGGCCACGCCCTGAAACGAATCGTCGATGAAGTCTCTCAAATAAATTCGCTTGTAACGGAGATGGCGCAAGCGGCTCAGCAGCAATCCACCGGCATCGAAGAAGTCAACATTGCCATCAATCAGATGGACCAAGTGACGCAGCAGAATGCCGCCATGGTCGAGCAGTCTACCGCGGCCGCGCGGAACTTGGCTGGCGAAACAAAGGTTCTGTTGAACCTCGTCGGCTCGTTCCAAGTCGGTGGACAACAGAAGAAGACTTCGCGGGATGAACCAGTTGTTCATCCCGAGCCTGTAAAATCTCAAACGCATTCGAGCCGTCCCGCTGTGCGATCGGTGGGTTCGCGTGGACGGACCGCAACGGCGGTGGCGGAACAGATAGTATCGAAATCGGAAGAGTGGTCCGAATTTTAGGCGCTACAAAAAGTTGGGAACCGTTCAGATGGCCGAGAACGTCAGTGAATTGGAAAACAGCGTATCGCTACCCGCCGTCGTCGACCTTCTGCACGCAAGCGTATTGAAAACGCAACTCGAGCAGGGTTTGGTGAGCGGTCATGGAATGACGATCGATGGCTCCGCCGTCAAACGCATCGGTTCGCCCGCTCTACAAGTATTGTTGGCTGGGGCAAATGCATTCGCAAAAGCAGGTGGCCCAGGCCTGCAGATTGAAAATGCGTCGGCGGAATTCCTTGAAACCGTATCGACGCTAGGGCTGGCGGATGCTCTGAGGCTGGCTGGGGCATGACAATGGGCAAAACAATTCTCACGGTCGACGATTCGCGGACAATGCGCGACATGCTGAAGCTCGCTCTCTGCGATGCAGGTCATACGGTGATTCAGGCCGATGACGGCGTTCACGGTGTGGAAGTGCTGCAGGGCGCCGGACTCGTGGATGTCATCATTACCGATATCAACATGCCGCGCATGGACGGCTACGGGTTTATCGAACATGTGCGCCGCCGCTCCGACCATCGCACAACGCCGATCCTCGTTCTTACGACGGAAAGCGAACCTGCAAAGAAAATGCGCGCACGCGACGCCGGTGCGACCGGTTGGATCGTAAAGCCGTTCAATCCGGACAAACTTCTCGCCGCTATTCGCCGCGTCTCTCCATAGGATGAACAACATGGATCCGATGGAAGTCATCAAACAAACCTATTTTCAAGAGTGCGACGAACTTCTTCTCGCAATGGAAGAAGGCCTCATCGCCATGGAGAATGGCGAGGCTGATGACGAATTGATCAATGCCGTGTTCCGAGCCGTACATTCCATCAAAGGCGGTGGAGGCGCATTTGGATTCGAAGCATTGGTCGGCTTCGCACATATCTTCGAGACCGTTCTCGACCGGGTGCGCTCGGGCGATCTGGCGGCCGAAGGCGACGTCGTAAAGGTGTTGTTGCGTGCCGGCGACAAGCTCTCCGATCATGTTGCGGCAGCGCGCAACGGAAACGGGGCCGTGCAAGACTCCGACGTCAAAGAAGAATTGGACAGCATCTCGGGCATTTCCGCCGAAGACGAGGCAGCTGCCGCAGCCGAGCTGGAAGCTTTGGATTTCACGCCGGTTATTCTCGACATCGACGCGGTGCCGGAGCCGGAGCCGCCCCCCGGGGAATGGAAAATTCGTTTTGCGCCGCATGCCGAATTGTATGCAAACGCCAATGAGCCATTCCTGTTCATACGAGAACTGAAATCCCTTGGTCCGATCGAGGTGGTCGCAGACACTTCCAACCTACCCGACTTGCAAGGAATCGAGCCCGACCAAAGCTATTTGGCCTGGGATATCACTCTGCGCGATTGTTCAGACCGGGCGAAAATCGAGGAAGTCTTCGAATTCGTAACCGGAGACTGCGATCTTGAAATTCGGGAAGACACACAAGAGGCCGCTCCAGTGGTCGACGTCGCGGCCGCGCCCATTGAAGATCTGGCAGTCGAAGCTCGGACCGCCCAGACCGAAACGGCATCCGTTGAAAAAAAAACGGCCGCCGCCCCCCCCGCCGCAGAATTGCCAAAGCAAACCATCCGCGTCGACCTCGATAAGGTAGACCGTTTGGTGAACCTCGTCGGTGAGTTGGTCATCACTCAGGCCATGCTGAGCCAGCGGGTCTTTGAATGCAACCAAGAGCGAAACACGTCAGTTACAGCCGGTCTGAACGAACTCGAACATCTCTTGCGAGAATTGCAAGAGAGCGTGATGGCCATTCGCACGCAGCCCGTGAAATCCGTGTTTCAGCGTATGCCTAGGCTGGTTCGCGAATTGGCAGCCCAAACCAACAAGCAAGTCCGATTGGTTCTCGAGGGTGAAGGAACGGAAGTCGACAAAACCGTCATCGAACGCCTTGGCGAACCCTTAACCCATATGATCCGCAATGCCATCGATCACGGCTTGGAGACAACGGAAGACCGATTGGCGGCAGGAAAGCCGGAGGAAGGCACGGTAACGTTGTCGGCCGAGCATCGCGGCGGACGAATCATCATCGAGGTATCCGACGACGGCCGCGGCATCGATCGCGTGCGCGTACGCGAAAAGGCCGTTCAAAAGGGACTTATTTCCGCAGGCGCCAACCTCTCAGACGAGGAAATCGACAACCTCATTTTCCTGCCGGGATTTTCGACCGCAAACCAAGTGTCGAACATCTCCGGACGCGGCGTCGGACTGGACGTGGTTCGCCGCAACATCATCGATCTTGGAGGCCGCGTCGTTATCGCTTCGACAGTCGGTAAAGGCAGCCGCTTCTGCCTCACCCTTCCGCTCACGCTCGCGGTTCTGGATGGAATGGTCGTATCCGTTGGAGATCAGACCTTCGTCCTGCCGCTCTCGCACATCGTGGAAAGCTTGCTGCCGAAAGCAGCCGACATAAAACCGTTCGGCACGAACAAGACGCTGCTCAATGTGCGCGGCGCCTATGTGCCGCTGGTGCGTGTCGGCGAATTGCTCGGCGTAGAGGGCGGTCAGACCGATCCTGCCGCGGGTGTGGTTATTCTTGTCGAAAACGAAGGCATTGGCAGGACCGCACTCATGGTCGACGCGATCGTCGGCCAGCGTCAAGTCGTCATCAAGAGCTTCGAGACCAACTTCCATCATATCGTGGGTATCGCAGCGGCTACGATACTCGGTGACGGGCGTGTGGCACTCATCCTCGACATCGACGGTCTCATCGCACGCTGCCGTGAGGCCGCTAACAACTGGTCAGAAGACGCTAAAATGGCAATTGGAGCATAATCATGAGCCTCAACGGACAAGATACGGTTCAAGATCGTCGTCAGTACATCACCTTTTTGGCCACGGGCCAGGAATTCGCTGCGGACATCATGGCCATCCGGGAAATCCGCGGATGGACCGATACCACCGCATTGCCGCACGTTCCCGATTACGTTCGCGGCGTAATCAATCTTCGCGGCATGGTGTTGCCGGTGATCGATCTTAAAGCAAGACTCGGTCTGGGATTGACCGAAGCCACACCCAAGCATGTCATCATTGTGGTCAATTCCGACGAACGCACGATCGGGCTTCTGGTCGACGCGGTGTCCGACATTCTGACCGTGACGTCCAATGAGATCCAATCTGTCCCAGACGTCATGCGCGAAAGCGAAAACGATTACGTCGAAGGCATCGCCGTTCTCGACGGACGCATGGTGACGTTACTCGGAATGACCAAACTGACTTCGTCGTTTTCAATCGACAAAGGCTTAGACAGCGCGGCTTGATGGTGAAATTGGTGGACACTGGCGCACGTTCCAACGACTTGGCAGTTTCGGATGGTGAATTCGCGTTCACCTGGTCCGATTTTCGCCTGATTGCCCAACTTGTTCATTCGGAAGCCGGAATCGTTCTGGCTGAGACAAAGGCGAACCTCGTCTATTCCCGCCTCGCCAAGCGGCTGCGTGCGATTGGGCTGCGCAGTTTTCGCGATTACTGCGCGTTGGTCCAGGGCTCGGAAGGTGCCGACGAACGTCAGGCCATGATTGCGGCAATGACGACGAACGTCACCCGTTTCTTTCGCGAAGATCACCATTTTGAACATCTTAGGGCGCACGTTCTACCGAAAGCGTTGGAAGCGGTTCGGCGCGGTGGTCGGCTTCGCATCTGGTCCGCCGGCGGCTCGTCCGGCGAGGAGGCTTACAGCATCGCGCTGACGATTCTGGACCTCATGCCCGACGCCGCCGATCAAGACGTGCTGATTCTCGCGACCGATATCGATCCGGAAATGCTTCGCCGCGGCGACGCGGGCATCTATCCGGCGCGCCAGATGAGCGACGTACCGGCAGCATTGAAGACAAAATGGTTTCGTCCGGTGAAGCGTGAAGACCGAATCGACTTCGAAGTTGCAGCGGAGATGCGCGCACTTGTCCGCTTCAAAGAGTTGAACCTGTTGCATGATTGGCCGATGTCCGGTCGCTTCGACGTCATCTTCTGCCGCAACGTAATGATCTATTTCGACGAAGCGACCCAGAACGAAGTATGGCGGCGCTTTGCACAGAACCTTGTGACGAATGGCACACTTTGCATTGGCCACTCGGAGCGAATCATGACGGCGAACCTGCCATTTGAACTGATTGGCCAAACTATCTACCGGTATAGCGGGACGGCATCATGAAGAAAGCTCGCGTTCTAATCATCGACGATTTGGCGACAATTCGTGGCTTGCTCACGGCCATATTGTCGCGCGATCCGGAGCTCGAAGTTGTTGGCTCTGCGCCTGATGCCGCCACAGCCCGGCAAATGATCAAGGAGCTGAAACCCGACGTCTGCACGCTCGATATCGAGATGCCGAATATGAGTGGCCTGGAATTTCTCGAGAAGATCATGCGGCTGCGCCCGATGCCGATCGTCATGGTCTCGACGTTGACCAAGAAGGGTGCTGAAGCGACGTTGACGGCTCTAGAAACCGGTGCCGTCGACTATTTTCCGAAACCGACGGACAATGTCGCTTCGCATCTCGACGAATGCTCGCGCGAATTGTGCGAAAAGGTCAAGACCGCCGCCCATGCCAGGGTGCGGCCCCATGTCCATCGCGAGCCCGCGCAAGCGGAAGCGAACAGCAATTTTGACCCCGGGCAATCTATTATTGCGATCGGATCGTCTACCGGCGGTGTGGAAGCGTTGATCGAGGTTTTGTCGCACTTCCCCGAGAACTGTCCGCCCACGGTAATCACGCAACATATGCCGGCACACTTCACGACGACGTTTGCCGAAAGGCTGGACCGGCTTTGCAGACCGAAAGTAACGGAAGCAAAGGACGGCGATCGATTGGCAGCCGGTAAGATCTATTTGGCCCCAGGCAGCGAAGCTCATCTGGAAGTCGTTGGAACGGGAACGCTGAAATGCCATTTGGTTGACGCGCCTCTCGTTGGCGGGCACAGGCCTTCCGTCGACGTGCTCTTCGATTCTATGGCTCGCAGCGTCCGTGAGAATGCCATCGGTGTCATTCTCACTGGTATGGGTCGCGATGGTGCCACTGGCCTGCTGGCCATGCGGAAAGCCGGAGCAGCAACGATAGGACAGAATCAGGAAACGGCGATTGTTTACGGCATGCCGCGCGTCGCCTTCGAGATGAACGCCGTAGAACAGCAGCTGCCATTGGAACAAATCGGTCGGGGAATTCTCCGCATTTGTGAATTGAGACTGCAGGGAGATAAGCGCCATGCCAGCCGCATCTAAAATCAAGGCTGTCGTTGTCGACGACCAATACACCATGCGGTCTTTGGTCCGATCGAGTTTACAGCAGATCGGCATCGTCGACATTCGGGATTTTCCCGGTGCGGCAGACGCGCTGGTGAGCCTCAAGGCACAGCCGGCGCACATCGTGCTCTCGGATTTCAACATGCCCGGCATGGACGGATTGGAATTCTTAAGGTCGGTGCGTGCCGATGCCAGCACCAAATCGACAGGCTTCGTACTCTTGACGGGCAGGGCTGACGTCGACCTCGTGAAACGGGCCATTCAATTCGGCGCCAACAACTATCTTGCCAAACCGTTTACCGTCGCCGTGTTGAAACAGAAACTAGAACAAATTTTTGGTCCCTTAACTGGGTGATTGGGTAATGACTGCGCGTAGGGTACATGGTGAAACAACAAAGAGTCCGCGCCGATTTCGCAATCCGCAGGATGGCAATTGGTATGTCCAACTGACATTGGGCGATGCCTATGTGACCTCGGAGGCGGACGAAGTGCTGACGACCATACTCGGTTCTTGCATCGCGACATGTGTCCGTGATCCGCAGTCTGGGATCGGCGGGATGAATCATTTTTTGCTTCCCGATAGCACCGGGACCGATCGGGATTCGCGCTGTTACGGCGTCAACGCAATGGAATTGCTGATCAACAGCATCCTCAAACAAGGCGGCGATCGCAACGTGTTGGAAGCCAAGATATTCGGGGGTGCCAATGTAGTCGCCGCACTCTCGGACGTCGGGTCCCGAAATGCGACTTTCGCCAAGCGGTTTCTTACCGACGAAGGCATTACCATCGTCGGCATTGATGTCGGCGGGAACGCCGCGCGAAAAATTCAATACAGCCCAAGAAGTGGCAAAGCACAACGTTTTTTGGTGCGAGACACGGCTCGCCAGCTTGTGGAACAGGAGTTGCGTGCTTCGCGCGCGCCTGTTGCGCAACCTGAATCGTCGGACGTGGAGTTCTTCGATGGTTGATACAGCCGGTAAAACGAACGCATCTGCAGCACTCAGACTTCTGCATGGCATAGCGGCGGAATTGCGCGATCTGGCGGAAGACACCGCGCGATTTGGCGAGAATCTTTCAAGTGACAGCTCCATTGCCGGAACAAATCGAGCCATCGGATTGCTCCAGAGATTTGACCTTTTCTCGCAGAGTCTCCAAGCCCATGCGCTGCTCATCGGAGATCTGTCTAATCACATCGCTGCGGACGCCGACGACATGTCTGCGCTCCAAGATCTCATTGGCCAAATACCGTTCTTCAGCATGCGGGAACGCTTGCGGGCGCAGTTGAGCGGTGTGGCCCAAAATACGGACGAGGTTCAGGAAGAATCAAAAGACGAGCATTGGTTTTGAACCTCGGCAAGCCGCCGGGCGGTGGGTACTGTGGAAAGTAAACTGAATTTTTCGCAGATCGCGGTGCTGACGGTCGACGATGACGAATTCGCGACTGGCATCCTTTCGCAAATTCTGCGAGGCTTTGGCGTTACCAAGCACACGATCGCCACGGACGGCGAATCCGCGAAGCGCCTGATTGTTGGCACACACTTCGATCTCGTGATCTGTGAGTATGTTTTGCCGGATATGCCCGCCCGGGATCTCATCCGTTGGATACGCAGACTTTCGGAACCGCAAGTCAAATTTGTGCCGGTGATCTTGCTGACGGGTTACACGCAGTTTTCGAATGTAACCGCAGCGCGCGATTGCGGAGCAAATATCGTCGTCAAAAAACCAATCGCGCCAAACGTCCTATTTGATCACATCGCTTGGGCGGCAGACGGCGAGCGCCCCTATGTTGAAACCGGCTCCTATATCGGGCCCTGTCGCAGATTCAAATATGCCGGACCGCCTGACGGCGTCGGCAGAAGGGCGACCGACCTGTCAACGGATGTCGGTGAAGCCGTTGAGCCAAACATGTCACAGGATCAGATCGACTCTTTCATCAAGCCTACAAAGGTTTCGATATCATGAGCAAAGGCACGATGTGCATTACCACACGGGTGAAGAACGGGCTTGGTGAACTTCTCAAGCGCCCTGGTGGTATCGGCAGAGAGCAGGCCCTCGCGGATGCGGATGTGAACGTCGAGTCTCTGCGTTCGGAATATGTCAAGGCTGTTCCTGGCGAGATCGAAGCGCTGGAAACAGTTATAGCGGGCGTCGAATCGGGCGAGATTTCCGCGGGCGAGATTCAGAAGCTGCTGGATTATGCGGACCGTCTGCTCGTCTTGTCCGGCACCTTTGGGTATCCGCTGCTTGATGCCGTCGTAAAGAGTTTTTGCGATCTCGGCATGGCGATGGTCGAGGAAAAAATTACGTCGGTCGCGGGTCTCAACGTGCATTTGCGCGCGATGCGGCTTGTGTGCCCGGATGCCGCAGCGATAGACGAGGCGGAAGGTCAAAACGTCTTGAACGAGCTTGCGAAGATCCACGCGCACATTAAGCCGGTTCGTGCACTTGCCTAGCCCGGCCTCTGCACGCATCGCGCGACGCCTTGGGGAACGCCTGGCTTTTTGCCGCCGCCAGCATAATCGCGCAGTGCGACAAGAAGCCGGACCATGCCGGCTTTTCGATGCCAATCAGATGTAACGTAATTTAATTAGCGCGGAAAACTCGGGCTCGTCGTCGTGACCGAGAACCAGCGCACAAAATGAGAAGTCCGCCATCCCTAGCCGTTTTCGGCGTTTGGCGGTCGCAGATATCTGATTTGAGCTATTTTTGGCAAATTCTCAGTGTTCGAGCAGGCCCGCCAACGCCAATCCCTATTTCTTTCCCGCCAAATCGGGCGTCGAATTGGGGCTGTGTGCTGATCGCTTAATGCTTATTGCAGCCGGGCACACCTTTGTTCCAAAATGCTCAATGACACCGGTGTCGTTGCTCTTGCGGCGTCACGTGCAATATTGCGCGACACAAAGTCTCGTTCCTTGCGATAATTATAGGTCCCACTATCGACTGCACGCAACATTGCAATAATGGCGCCAGGACCCGTGCAAGCAAATTGCCAGAAGCGACTTAGACCTAACGGATCAAAAATGCCCATAAATGCCGACCGGCTTAAGCAAACAGGCCCTGACATCCGCGCAGGATCCGCCAAATCCGCGCAAGTAAAGCAAGGCTTGGAAGAGCTTGGTTTCCGGAATCTGAAGAATGTCGCATGGAATCTCAGCCTCGCGGAGCTCTACGAACAGGCAATTTTGCGGGGCGAAGGTACTGTCGCCAAAAGCGGTCCACTGGTCGTTCTCACTGGCCACCACACAGGCCGGTCGCCGTCGGACAAATACATCGTGAAGGATGCAGCCAGCGCGCACCAAGTATGGTGGGGCAATAACAAAGCTATGTCGCCGGACCATTTCGTCGCCCTACGCCAAGCGATGATGGATTATGCCGAAGGTCGTGAGCTCTTCGTGCAGGACTTGTACGGAGGAGTCGACCCGGCACACAGATTGCCCGTGCGCATCGTAACGGAGTTGGCATGGCATTCGCTGTTCATCCAGAACCTCTTGATCAGGCCGGCCCTGGCAGACGCGCGGACTTTTCATCCTGAGTTCACGATTATCGATCTGCCGGGATTTGAAGCCGATCCGGCGCGCTATGGTTGTGCGACCGGTACGGTGATCGCACTCGATTTCACGCATAAGCTCGTGCTGATTGGCGGGACGTCTTACGCGGGAGAAATTAAGAAAGCGGTCTTCACCATTCTGAACTATCTCTTGCCGTCACGACGCGTCATGCCGATGCACTGCTCGGCGAATGTCGGCGCGAATGGCGATTCCGCAATATTCTTTGGGCTATCCGGGACCGGGAAGACGACGTTGTCCGCCACAGCGTCACGCACGCTGATCGGCGATGACGAACATGGTTGGGGCGACGACGGAATTTTTAATTTCGAGGGCGGCTGTTATGCCAAGGTGATTAAGCTTTCGGCGGAAGCCGAACCGGAGATCTATGCGGCCACGGAACGCTTCGGCACGGTGCTTGAAAACGTCGTTATGGATCCGCAAACGCGCTTACTCGATCTCGACAGCGATCTCTACACCGAGAACACCCGCGCCGCCTACCCGATCGATTTCATCCCCAATGCGTCGAAGACGGGCGCCGCCGGACACCCTAAGAACGTCATTATGTTGACGGCCGACGCCTTCGGGGTTTTGCCGCCCATTGCAAAACTGACACCCTCACAGGCGATGTACCATTTCCTGTCCGGCTTCACCGCGCGGGTTGCCGGAACGGAAAAAGGCTTGGGCGCCGAACCGGAGCCGACTTTTTCGACCTGTTTCGGTGCCCCTTTCATGCCTCGCCACCCCTCGGAATACGGAGATCTTTTGCGCGATTTGATTGGTCATCATGATGCCGATTGTTGGCTCGTGAATACCGGCTGGACGGGGGGCGGATACGGTGCGGGCCACCGTATGCCGATCAAAACAACGCGGGCGTTGTTGGCGGTTGCGCTCGACGGGACACTCGCGGGGAGCGCAATGCGCATTGATCCCTATTTCCGCTTCCGCGTGCCCGTCGCCGCTCCCGGTGTTGACGCCAGGATTCTCAATCCACGCGATACTTGGGCCGACAAGGCCTCTTATGATGCTCAGGCGCGAAAACTGGTTTCCATGTTCCGAGAGAATTTCAGCAAGTTCGAAGGGCATGTCGGCGCCGATGTCGTGCAGGCCGGGCCCGTGCTTCCTTAGGTCGCAGACCCCTGCGGAACCGAGCACGGTGAGCGTTTGTTTCTGACACATCCCATGTGTCCAGAATGTCGGCATTAAGAGTAATCGCAATATGGCGGAGAATCCGCCGCATTGCCGGGTTGGTCGTTAGTACCCATCTTGCTGCGGGTGGGCTTTCGTCTTCAGAAATCGGGTCGAATGTTAGACAGCATTGAACCGGCCGGTCCCCTATTCGAGCCGGCGACAGAAATCCGCGCCGCCGATAAAGGCGGTGTCCCCGATTATCTGCGCCAGCATTACTGGTGGGCCTATATTCATCCCAAAGCCGTTCGTATTTTTGATCGGCCGTGGTTGATCAACCTCATCCTACTCGGCAACTATAAACGTTTGCGCGATGCGGCATTGGCGGAGTTTTCCGGTGCCGCAATAGGAAACGTTTTGCAGATCGCTTGTGCGTATGGCGATTTGACCAGCCAATTGACGCGACGGATCGCAGCCAAGGGTGGACGGATCGACATTGTTGACGTGCTTCCGATCCAATTGCGAAATACGAAGTGGAAACTGCCGGGCCGCTCGCCGGCGCGGCTGCTATGCATGGATTCCACAGATCTAAAACTGCCTGAAGCGCGCTACGATTGGGTGCTGCTGTTCTTCCTGTTACACGAACAACCGGCAAGACATCGTCTGCGGACGCTGAACGAAGCGTTTCGGGTCGTGAAACCCGGCGGTAAGGTGCTGATCGTGGACTACGCGCGGCCCAAATGGTGGAATCCATTGCGTTATTTGTGGCCGCCGTTGCTGGCCTTGTTGGAACCTTTTGCCCTCGATCTGTGGCGACAGGACATTGCCGCCTGGCTTCCGCCAGGCGCCGAATCCGTATCGTGCAAGCGCGAAGGGTTTTTCGGCGGCTTCTACCAAAAAGTCGTAATAACGCGCCCAGAAGCCAAAAGCATCTCTTCGGGACAATAGGATAGCTCGACCCGCAAGCCGGGTCCCGCGGCGGAAAATCTCGGCCCAGACATCGACTGCCGGGATATGTTTGACACAGATTTGACGTTAGAGTGGCTTTGGGCAAGGCCCGTTAGAGACCCGCGCCGGATATATGGAGGGAACAATGCACCTGTTTTTTGCGCTTCATCACGTGATCGTTTTGGCGATCGTAGCGTTTTTTGTTTTGTTCGCCGCGAGCAAAGCGACAGGCTTTGTCAAATTGCTCGGAAACGTTCTTGGATATTTGCTATTGGTTGTGGCAGTTCTGTGGATTGTGTGCGCAGCCACCGCCCCAATGTTCGGCGGACATCCCTTTGGGCTTTCCATGATGGAAAGAATGCATCCCGGCATGGGCCCCGCATGGGACCATGCACCGCCCCCTCCACCGCCGGCGAAATAATAGTATCCAAGTTGCGATTCCGGGCGAATGCGGTGGCGGCGCGATCCGCCGCCGTTTCTGTGTTTTGTTTGTCGGCGATCACTTCTTGTAAGGTTGCCCAAAGCCGCTGATGCGGAACCCGTTCAGCGACGGGGGAGATAATCATGACATCAATGTTTCGCAGTTGCGGCGATAATGAAACGTTGACACGCCGGGCACTTCTTGGAACCGGCATCGCGCTGACAGCCGCTGCCTGTTCCGGTATATCGACTCAACCGGCGGCTCCCTTCGGAAGCGTGCGCCGCCTGAGTCCCGAGCTTGACGCGCTTATTGCGCAGGATGCGGTGATCGAACAGATCGCCGGCGGGCTTCAATGGGCGGAGGGCCCGGTGTGGTCGCGCAGCGGCGATTATCTGCTGTTCAGCGATCCGCCGAAGAACACAATGTATCGCTGGTCTTCCGCGCGCGGTGCGAAGGCTTTTCTCAAGCCTTCCGGCTATGCGGGAGCTGACAACGGACAATTGCGCGAGCCAGGTTCGAACGGTCTGGCATTCGATGCGAAGGGTGCACTACTCATTTGCGATTCGGGAAACCGAGCTCTGGTGCGGCTGGATCTGGCAACACGGCGCAGAGAGATTCTGGCCGATCATTTCGAAGGCAGGCGCTTCAACAGCCCCAACGATTTGTGCGTCGCACGTTCCGGCGCGATCTATTTTACCGATCCGCCCTACGGTCTCACCGGAATCGAGAAGTCGCCGGTCAAAGAATTGCCGTTCAGCGGTGTTTATCGTTATGGCGCGGACGGCAATGTCATTCTGCTGGACAAGTCGTTTCTCTACCCAAACGGCGTGGTGTTGTCGCCGGACGAGCGCACGCTTTACGTTTCCAACACGGATTCGAAGCAGCCGATTATTCGGGCCTATCATCTGGATGCCGACGGTTTGCCCACCGGCATATCGACCTTTTTCGATACGACGCCGTTGATTGCGCCAGGCGTGCGCGGAATGCCGGACGGCATAAAGGCCGACGCCGCCGGCAATCTATTCGCGGCCGGTCCGGGGGGTATCCTGGTTCTGACGCCGCAGGCAAAACTCCTGGGCGTGATCAGCGTTAGCGGACGCACGATTCCCAATTGCGCCTTTGGCGAAGACGGCATGACGCTGTTTCTTGCCGCAACGGATACCGTCGCCCGCATACGGCTCAAAACGCATGGGAAAGATTGGATGTAGGTCGCCTACATCTGCATCGTCCAGCCCTCTACGCCCATGGCCGCTTGGCGGAAAGCCTCTGCGAGCGTGGGGTGTGCGTGCGATGTGCGGGCTATATCTTCCGATGCGGCACCGAATTCGACGGCAAGGGCTGCTTCGGCAATGAGGTCGCCCGCCTCGGCACCCAGAATGTGCACACCGAGAATGCGATCGGTTTTGGCGTCGGCCAAAACCTTCACAAACCCGTCCGTTGCGGCGATGGTCTTCGCGCGTGCGTTCGCGCTGAAGGGAAATTTGCCGACTTTGTAGATAACGCCTGCCGTCTTCAATTCCTCCTCGGTCTTGCCGACGGAGGCAACTTCGGGAGCGGTATAGACCACAGCCGGAATCGCGTTGTAGTTCACATGGCCAGCCCGGCCCGCGATATTCTCGGCGCAGGCCACGGCCTCGTCTTCGGCCTTGTGGGCCAGCATCACGCCTTCGCGGCAATCGCCGATCGCCCAAATCCCGGCAATGTTCGTCTTGAAATACTCGTCGGTCGCGACGCGCCCGCGCGAGTCGAGTGCCACGCCAATCATATCCAAACCCAACTCATCCGTATACGGACGCCGGCCAATGGAAACCAGCATGACGTCGGTTTCGACCGTTTGCCGCTCGCCGCCGGCGGCCGCTTCCAGGCTGACGCGCAACGCACCGTTTGTTTTTTCCACGCCGACTACCTTGGTGGAGAGTTGAAACTTCAAGCCTTGTTTCTGCAGAATGCGCTGAAACTGCTTGCCGATTTCGCCGTCGAGACCCGGTGTAATGCGATCGAGAAACTCTACAACCAGAACCTCGCTGCCCAGTCGGCGCCAAACCGATCCCAGTTCGAGTCCAATGTAGCCGCCGCCGACCACAAGCAACCTCTTGGGAACGTTCTTTAGCGCCAAGGCGCCGGTCGACGATACGATCGATTCCTCATCGATCGTTACGCCTGGCAACGGCATCACATCCGAACCACTGGCGATGACGATGTTTTTTGTTTCCAGCGTGCGCGATGCGCCGTCGGCAGATTTGACTTCGACTTTGCCGGGAGCGGCAATTCGCGCGGCGCCGATCACCCCTTCCACCTTGTTCTTCTTGAAGAGAAATTCGACGCCTTTGGTGAGTTCGCCGACAACCTTGTCCTTATGTCCCATCATGACCGGCAGATCGAGGCTCACCTGTGCCTTGATGCCGAGCTTGCCGAAATCTCGTGCCGCTTCTTCAAACCGTTCACTGGCGTGCAATAGTGCTTTGGAGGGGATACACCCGATATTGAGGCACGTGCCGCCGAATTGCCCGCGCTTATCGACGCAAGCCGCTTTGAGGCCAAGTTGACCAAGTCTGATGGCAGCATTGTATCCGCCGGGACCGCCGCCGATGACGACGACGTCGAATTGTTCGGCCATAGGTAGGTCTTTCGCTCTAAGGAACGAGCTTGTTATGCCTCGAGCTTGGCGGCGATGCAATTCGGCTTAGGGCATCCGGCCGACCGGACCACCCTTTAGTCCTTCGATTCGATAGACAATATAATGGGCGATTGGAATGCCATCCCGCTTGCGATCGATGCGGGCAATTTCTCTTACGGAGGAAAAATGAACGGCAAGAAGATCGCGGCGGTCATGGCGGATTTCGGTGACGTACAGTGCCGGTCGCGAGAACAGCTTGGCTTGCGGCGCAGGCGCGTCCGGCCAGCGAAATTCCTCGCCTATCTGCACGATCGGCGGGTGTGCACGCGAATAAAATGCAAACCATGCGGTTGAAGCATATTCGGTGGTGATAAGTGCATCGGCATTGGCGTCTTCACGTAACGTCTCCACACGGGAGACCACATCAGGAAGACCGACCGCGAGCAGTCTTGCGAGCGGGTCTTTGCGTCCCAGCGGCACCACGCCGATGAGGGCCTGAGCATAGCCGCACAGCAACAAGATGGCGGCAACCGGAATCGCCAATCGCGCGGACCAACGTGCCAAAGGCCTGCGCCAAGAGCTCCAATCTGTGCGCTCGACGGCAAGTGCAGCCGCAACGCTCAACAACGGATAGAGAAAACAGGGCCAATTGCCCTGCACACGATCATGCAGGGAATGCCAAGTGAAATAGGCGATCGAAGTCCACAGGATTGCCGGAACCAGTGCTTTGCGCTCGTCGTGCCATGAACTTGTGACGAGCCCCATAACTCCCAGCACGAGAATAAAAGGCGTTGCAAGAACGGCCTGTGCGCCAAGGAACTCGAACAGAAAACGCAATGTGTAATGTTCGCCACCGATGCGTCCGAACTGAAAGAGAAACGTCGCCCAACCATGCGCGGCATTCCACCAAAGATTGGGAACAAACAGAACAAACGCCAAAAATCCAGACGCATACGGCCAAGGCGTGAGAAGCGAACGGCGCATTGGCAGACACGCAACAAGCCATACCAATGTGCCCAAACCCAAGAAGAGCGCTGTGTATTTGGACAGCAGTCCGAGGCCGGCGGCGAGACCGGCTGCAAGCCACCAACGTCCGTCACCTGTCTCGGCAATTTTTGCCAAGGACCAACAAAAAGCCGCCGCCGCCACAATAGAGGCCGCATCGGGCGTCGCCGCCAGGGATTCCACGGTCAGCATTAAAGTGAGGTTGAAGAACAAACAGGCTTTTGCACCCACCTTTTCGTCACGACCCAGGATCGCGCCGGTGCGCCACACGAACCAACTTGCGACAAACGACAGGAGAATTCCCCCGGCTCTTACGCCGAAGGAGGTGTCGCCGAACAGCGTTGTGCCGGCGCGAATGATAAAGGCGATCGCGGGCGGATGATCGTAATATCCGGCCGCCAAATGGCGCGACCAAAGCCAATAATAGGCTTCGTCCGAAGAAAGAGGCAGTACGGCGCCGGCGATTAAGCGCAAGCTACAAAGAACGGTGATTGCGAAAAGAAAGGACGCGTCACGCTTCATCGCGTACGCCAGATGAACATGCTGGACATCGCGTAGTTCCACAGCACACCCATGATTGCGCCGTTCAAACCGGCCAGCCACCATACTTCGCCTTGGCGATAAAACAGCCAAGCCGCGATACCGACATTGGTAACGGCGCCTATAGTTCCGATCAGGCAAAACCCGATGAAGCCGAACAGCATGCCCCAACCGCGCAGCCGGCGGTCGCGATAGGTCAAACTGTTGTTGAGCAGGAAATTGCTTGTCATGGCAAAAAACGTCGCAACGCCAAGCGCGACGGTGAAAGAAGCTTTGTCTGGCCAGATCAGCATAGCGGCTTTGAGGGCCGCGATGTTCACGATCAACCCGGAGGCACCCACAACAGCGAAGAAAATAAAGCGCGGATCGACAAATCCTCGCGACAGTTTGGCCAACAGCAGTCCGAGAAACTCAAGTCCAATTTGCACATTGAACTTGCTTTCGCCGTCGTGACGAGTTCCGAAGGTATAAGGATGCTCGGCGATGCGCAAATTGTCGCTGGCTGTGGCAATATCGAGCAGAATCTTGAAGCCGACCGGCGACAGGCGCGGCACCATGGCGTCGAAAGAATCTCGCCGCATCATGAAAAAGCCGCTCATCGGATCGCTCAGTGAAGTTCCCAATGCGCGCTGGGTAAGGCGCGTGGCGACACGACTGATCTTGCCTCGCCCATCGCTGAAAGATTGAGCGCTGCCGCCTTCCACATAGCGGGTTGCGGCGATCAAGTCATATTTTCCCGATCGAAGTTTCTCCAACATCGCTGGCAGCGCGCGCTCGTCATGCTGCAAATCCGCATCCATGACCGCGACAAAGAGAGCGCTCGAGGAAAGCATGCCTTCAATGCATGCTCCGGCAAGTCCGCGGCGTCCGACGCGGCGCAAACAGCGGACACGCGGATCGTTGCGGGCTATCGCCTTCACGGCATCCGCCGTTCCATCGGGAGAATTATCGTCGACGAATATTGCTTCCCACGCCACGCCGGCAAGCGCCCCATCGAGCCGCTTGATCAGTTCGGCAACATTGCCGCGTTCCTTATAGGTTGGAATGACGATGGAAAGCTCCACCCGGACCGCCTGAGGCGTTACAGTGTCGGGTTCTTGATTGACGACGGAAAGCATCGGCAGGCTCCTTTGAGGGCGCTTGGAGAGCGCAGCCAGCCCTCGGCGTCAAGAGCCGGTTGGCCGCATCATCTATGCAGCGGGCACTTCAAATAATTCTTAATATTATCAAATGATTACGGCGCCACCTCGGCAAAGTTGACGCAAAAAGCGCGCGATAGGGTTGCCGCACATCGCGGCAGTTGGATTATGATGACATCGGACGCGTGTTCGCCGATCTCATCTGTCGCTATTTTGGTGGGGGTCTTGATGAGCCAAATTGCGAATTCGATCATTGAGGCAAAATGGTTTGAGGCATTATCGCGGCTGGAGGTCGGCTCGCTCGATTTTGTCACGCCGAACGGCGAGCTTCACCGCGTAAAAGGCCGTCTACCTGGGCCCCATGCCCGCTTCGAAATTCACGAATGGGACATTCTACGCCGTATCATGACACGCGGCGACATTGCCTTGGGTGAAGACTATGTCGACGGCGCTTGGCAAGCAGACGACATTGAGAAGCTCGTGACTGTCTTCCTCATGAATATGGATTCGCTTTCAAAATACGCGCGCGGTGGCTATTTCGCCCGCATCGCACTGATGATCTACGACAGGTTTGTGAGGCGCAACTCTATCGAAGGAAGCAAACGCAATATCGAAGCGCACTACGACGTGGGAAACGATTTCTATGCCTTATGGCTCGACCAGAGCATGACCTATTCTTCCGCCTTGTACCAAGACAAGGCGAACGACCTGGAGACCGCGCAAGGCAACAAATATGAACGCATCCTGGGAAAGTTTCTGAAAAAAGGTTCGTCCGTATTGGAGATCGGCTGTGGTTGGGGCGGCTTCGCAGAACGGGCAGCTGCTTACGGGCACCATCTTACAGGGCTGACCATTTCTCCCGCACAATATCGCTTCGCCACAGACCGGTTGAAAGGCGCGGCGGAAATCGTGCTCGAGGATTATCGTCGCGTGCGCGGCATCTTTGACATGATTGTGTCCATCGAGATGTTCGAGGCGGTGGGCGAACAATACTGGCCACAATATTTTCGTAGCTTGGCGGACAGATTGAAACGCGGAGGACGCGCCGTAGTGCAAACGATTACGATTCGCGATGATTTGTTTGCGTCCTACCGCATGCGCAGCGATTTCATACGTCATTATGTCTTTCCCGGCGGCATGCTGCCCTCTCTGCAGCGGTTCCGCGAAGAAGCCGAGCGTGCAGGGTTGAAGGTTATCGACCAATTCGCCTTTGGAAAGGATTATGCCAGGACATTACGCGAATGGTCGTCGCGCATGCGCGCCACGCGCGAGCAAATCATCGCAATGGGCCATGATGAGCAGTTCTTGCGCAATTGGCAGTATTATCTCGGTATTTGCGCCGCAGCGTTCAACACCGGGAGAACCAATGTCGTGCAGATCGAGCTGGTCAATTATTAGGTAGCGTCGAGTTGAAAGTGCCCAAGGCTGCAGCGGTAGATAGAGGCGGTCGAAACCGCTTTCTGCGCTGGCACATTTTGGTTTAGGGGCCACTTCCTTTGATGGGCTATTGCCGGCGGTCATCGAGTCCGCGGTGGGTTAGCCGGAATGTGCGATCCGGATGGATTACCCGGCCTTGGCCCGGCCTCTGGACGGCTTAAGCACAATTCCGTAGTTGATTTTTGCCGTTCGCAGCTATTGGTTGTGTGCGGCCTGCGGGACTAGTGGTCGCCTCATAAAGGCGTTAGAGGGAGGCCAATCCCTGCCAGGATCAGAACATGAATGAAATGGGGAATATTTCCTTGCTGGGAGCGCGGCGGTAACGATCAGTCATGAAAATCTCTTGGGGGCGTGATTGGCCGGTCATAGCACTGGCACTTGCAACGGGCGTGCTTATCGCCCCGCTGTGGAGTGTGCATTCGCCTGCCATGCCTGACTACCCGGCGCATCTTGCAGGCTTCTACTTGATCGGCGGCGGTGCCCAAACGGAACCATCCTCCGCGTTCTACGATATTCGGTGGGTTCTTGTCCCCAATCTCGCGTCCGAATTGATCGTGCCTCTGTTTGCCAAACTTGTTCCGTTAGAGATCGCAATCAAGTTGTTTCTTAGCATGGCCGTTGCGATGTGGATCGTCGGACCGGCACTTATTCATCGTGCGGTATTTGGCAGAATCGGTCTTGCGCCATTGGCCGGCGCGTTCTTCGCCTACAACGCCAATTTCACTTGGGGCTTCTTCAATTACTATTTCGCAACTGGCTTCTGTTTTCTTGTTTTCGCGGCCTGGATAGCCAGCCACAAGAAGCGCGGAATCCTGGAAATTTTCGGATTCACGTTGGCCGTTTGCGCGCTTTACGTTTTTCATTTGGTGGCGGTCGCTCTTCTGCTCCTGATGATTCTGTGCTTCGAATTCACTCGAGTTGCAAATGAGCGGGCCTTTAGCGTCAAGACGCTGTTGTCACGTGCGTTGCCTATTGCCGTCGTCTTTCTGCCGGTGGCTATCGCGTTTTTGTTCTTTAAGCCGACAGGGGCCGACGGGGGCCATCTTGCGTTTAACATCATCGATACACTTGATGATCGTTTTGGCGCGGCTATCCAATCCTATTTCGACGAGCCAGCGTACTTCCTAACGGGCGGACTTACGATCGCGTGGGTGTTGGGCGTTTGTTTTGGCAGAGTGCGTGTCCATCCTTCCATGACGGCACTTATGATCACATTGGCTGTCTTATCTCTCGTCGTACCGGAATGGGCACTTGGCGGCTGGGGCGTAGACTTACGCCTGCCGGCCGTGCTGGGTGCGATGATGTTCGCCTCTGTCGAACTGCGTATGGACAGGAATGCGCGCCTGGTGGCCGCGGGAATTTTGCTGCTGACGCTATGTTGGAGCGCGGCGATTTTAACCGAGAACTGGCGCGGCTATGATCGGCAGTTCGGTGAGTTTCGCGCGGCAATCCGCAACCTACCGAAGGGTGCGAAGCTTGTCACCGTGTTGGACGGCGACGCCTTGGGTAAAGACTCCGATCCGCCATACTGGCATATGGCGGAATTTGCCATCGTAGACCGTGGGGCCTTTACGCCACTCATGTTCACAACCAAAGGGCAGCATGTGGTGCAGTTGAAGCACCCCTTCGAACAGTTTGCGGCAGGAAGTGCTCAACAAGGCTCACCGCCCGATATATCGGAACTCGAAGACCTTGCTATCGGTCGCACCGATAACGATCCCGATATCGACGACACGTTTCCCTATCTGAAGTTCTTCCAGTGCCATTTTGACGAAGCCGTTGTGATACATGGCACCGGAAAGCCGACAATCGTCCCGGGTTTTCTGACCTTGCGCCACGCGGGCACTTTCTTTTCGCTTTACGACATTCATCCAACGCGCGGTTGCCGCCGGCAATGACAAAGGCGGCACCCTTTGTTTTGAATGCAGTCATTGTTTTGACGGCGCTTCTCTGTTTCGCCGGCCTTTGGCGCGTCGCAGCATCAATTGGACTTTAAAACCCTCTGGAGCCCAACGAGGGTTGGGACGCTTATCATGCTGCAGCCAGGGCTGTTCAGTTCTCTTGACATAGGCGGAGAGCGGCCAGCGATTTGAGGCCGCCGAGGGCTGCGGCGTAGCGGGTTTGGGCGAAGGAGCCTGCGAGATTGAAGCGCAGGATGTTGTAGGCGAAGGATCGGATGGTGGCGAAGATGGCGGGGTTCTTGCGGATTCGGGAAGCGTCTTCGCGCAAGGTCACGTCGCGAACGTAATGCAACCTGTTTTCGATGTCCCAGTGTCCGCGGATGACGCGAGCGGCGTCGGCGGCCTTGATAGGGTGGCTGGAGAGATAGAGAGCGACCTCCTGCGATCTTTTCCAAAGTCCGGTGGCGGGCTGGAAGCTCAGCACGATGCGCTCGACCTTGATGATCGCCGCGACGTATGGCTGCCATTCGGTGCCGGCCACCGCCGGGGTGGCGTCGAAGACGCCGACGAGACGGATTTCGTGACGGTTGCGCCGTTTGGCATCGACGGTGCGAACGCCGGAAAGCAGCGGCGCCTTGGCGCAAACCGCCTCGACCCTGCGGCAAAGGGCAAGCTGGTTGTCCTTCAACTGGACGACGAGGTGCGCCTTGGCTGCCGCGGCGGCCTCGAAGGTTTTTTTTGACAATGCATGGCGTCGAGCGTGACGATGTGGCCGGAAACGTCGAGGTCTTCCAAGAGCTTCTGCGCCGCCGGGATTTCGTTGGATTTCTCGTCGATCTCGACATGCGCCAGAACCAAGGCCGTATCGGTGGCGAAGGCGCTGAGCACCTGCTTGGCCCGGCTGTCGCTAAAGGCGTCGAAGCTGCCCCGCAACGCCTTGCCGTCCAGCGCCAGCGCCCGCCTGCCGCCGCCAGTGCCGTTCAAGTTCGCCGCGTGTTGGCGAAAGGCTTTTTCCACACTGGCGGGATCGAGTTCGCTCAAGATCGTGCGGATCGAGGTGTGCGCCGGTGGCCTCTTCCAACCGATCCCGAACGCCTTGTTCAGCCGCCGCCGGTGAACCTTGATGAAAGTGCGGATGCCGCGGTACGAGTTGGCTCCCGAAACCACCGCCAGAATCGCAAACAACAGCACATAGCTCTGCTCGTAGCGCTTGCCTTCGGCCCGTCGCGGATCGGGAATGGCGGCGAGAAACGCTAGGAACCGGTCGAACGCCTTCATCGGAACAGCCTCCACCAATCGTGACCGCTCCGCACAGATTCAGATTTACCGCTCCCTGGGAATCCACCGTTCCCATCACCGCTTCAATTCCTTGCCAACTGTGGCTTTCCAGACTCACCCATCAGAGAACTGAACAGCCCTGATGCTGCAGCAGCCATGGCTCGCTCTTTCCGCCTTGACCACGATGACGAGTTTGGAAGTTTTTACGTTACCCGCTGATCACGAGGCGTTCCGCGGTTTCACCGTGCCGGTCCGCTCGAGCTTACCCCAGCCAACGACGACGCCGCGCAAGGCTGTCGATATCGACCGTACGACGACATAGTACATGAGCTGACGGTAGCCGAACCTTTGAAGCATAAGCCACCATAACAGACTCCAGTTTTCCCGTCTCTCCATCAAGAATCCGAACAAGGCCGCGAGAAGATCGACGACCATGAAGACGCAATAATAGATTCCCACAGTGATCAAATTATCATTGGAAAATTCCGCACCATGCTGGGCGTAGGCAAGCCACTGGCTCAGCAATTGCCAGATCAAGAGCAAATCGGCGACCGGTGCGAGGGCGGTGAGTAAAATCTGGAACAACCACACCTGCGGCAATGCGATTAACCCGAGTGCGCCGTAGCGTGGATTGAACGTCATGTCGCGGTATTTCCAGAGACATTGCAATGTGCCGAAAGCCCAGCGGAAACGCTGTCTGGCAAGCCCGCGAAAAGTCGTTGGTGCTTCCGTCCACGCGACAGCCGAACCGTCAAAGTGGATCTTGTACCCGGCGCGCTGCAGCGCGATTGTCAAGTCCTGATCTTCTGCAAGCGTATCGTATGGAAATCCTCCCGAAGCGACGAGCGCCGCCCGCCGCCAAGCACCGACGGCACCAGGAACGACCGTCAACGTGCCCAGCGCTGCGAGCGCGCGCCGCTCCAGATTTTGAGCGACGATGTACTCCAGCGCCTGCCAACGCGTGATTGTGTTAACGCGATTTCCGACTTTGGCGTTTCCTGCCACCGCGCCTATGGCAGGGTCGGCAAACCATCGTACCAGACGTGAAATTGTGTCCCGATCGAATTCGGTATCGGCGTCCAAGGCAACGACGACATCTCCCTGTGCCCGCGCGAGCCCTATGTTCAATGCCCTCGCTTTGCCCCCATTTGGAATATTCACCAACGTTACCCGTGCGTCAGATCCAAAGCGGCTTTGAACGATGTCGGCCGTTTGATCGAGGGAGCCGTCGTTTATGACGATAACCTCGAGGTCTCGATAATCGCTATTGAGGATTCGCGAGACTGTCGACGCGATGACCTTTTCCTCATTGAAGGCCGGGATGATGACGGACGTGGAAATATGCGGGATTGAAGGAGCCAGAATTTCACTTCTTGCGGCACGCCGCATGTTCCAGAGACTGAACCCGCAAAGCAACAAAAGCCGACCGATACCGAGAAAAATCGCTACAAGAAAACAAAGATAAAAAAAGCTTCCGAGCCAACTCAGTGAAAGAAACACCAGCCGGTCGGCATAGAGTATGAAGCTCGGCGCCAGCCGCGGCATCGCTTGATCTGGCGTTAAGCCCGCAAGCTCCGATACGGGGACGATTTGGTATCCGCACGCGCGCAACTGATCGATCAGTAACGGTAGGAAGGCAACGGTCGCGGACCGGTCGCCGCCCGAATCGTGCAGCAGAACGATGTTGCCGCGGAAGTCGGGATTGGGATCGGTTATCGCCTTAAAGGTTCGCTGCAGCATCTCTTGCGGAGATGGCTGCTGCCAATCGAGAGGATCAACGTGCACACCGATCGTGACATAACCCAAATCCTGTGCAATCTGGACAGGAACAATTTCGTCTTCAGATACCGGTTCGGCGTCGCCCAGATAAGGCGGCCGGAACATCGTCATTTTACGGCCGGTCAACGCTTCGAACAAAATTTGCGTTGCGTTCAATTCCACTTTGTCGGCTTCCGTCGACGTTTCCGCCAGATTGGGATGGGTGAAGGTGTGATTGCCGATTTCGTGCCCTTCCCGAAGAATGCGCTGCACCAACCCAGGGTGCGCTTCGGCATTCGCACCGATGATAAAGAAGCTGGCATGGACTTTCTTCGCCTTTAGGATATCGAGTATTTGCGGCGTCCATTGCGGGTCTGGTCCATCGTCGAAGGTCAGTGCAATTTTGTAGGGTACCGCGCCAATGCGGCGGATAACGTAGCTCGTCGGCAATTTCGTATAGGTTTCGTCGTCGATATCGCCAGTTTGCGGGTCTGTTTCGAAAATCCGATTGCCTGCAGTGGGGTCATGCTCAACGCGTAAGATTTCTCCTTCGCCTTCGAAATCGACGTCTTGGTTGGTCGGGATTTCTTTCAGCGCGGACGGCGCGGGCGCTCCGTAAGGTCTGTCAAACACCGACCAAATCGAAGGATCTTCGCTACCGAGCCGCCATAGTGCATAACCCGCCGGTTGAAATACATCGGCGGCATGAATCTGGTTATAGGCAGTTACACTGTCCAGAAACCAAATTTCGTGTTTCACATTGTCATTTTCGATATAGGAAAAATGCGGGTTGTTGGAGTTGGAGTCGAAATCGATATCGGCTCCCGAATCGCGTGCGGCAACGACTGCATCCTGAAAGCTGAGATTGTCTGCGGTGTCTGTGCCATGCCAATCATAGGCATAGTTCCCAATCGCGATGATCGTGTGGCTCGGCGCAAGTTCTTTCATTCGTTTGTCGAGCGTTTCTTCGAACCATGGTTCGCTTGCGATGGGGCCCGGCGCACCCGACTCGTCGTGCTCGTCGTAGGCCATTAGCAATGTGTAATCGGTATATTTGGCAAAGGTTGCGTATGGCCAAGCACTCTCGTCGAACGGAGCTGCTTGCGCGATGATCCAGCCGCGCGGTGCGAAAATGGCCGAGAGTTCTCTAAGAAAAACCTGAAGGTCTGGGTACGCTCCCTGAGGTACGGCCTCGAAATCGACCACCACACCTTGCAGTTTGTTGGCGGCAAGGAAAGAGACGATGCCTTTCTCGAGCGTTGCGCGGCGTGCCGGATCGGCGAGTAACTCTTGGAGGCCGGTGCCGTTCCACGTGCCGCCATATTCATTTTGAAGGACTGGCAAGATCGGAACAGTCGGGCGCATTTCCTGTACAAGCTTTAGCGCCTTTGCATCCATTGTGATCTTCAGGGCCAAGTCCGGACCGGAAAGTGCCAACCAACTCGGCAAAACCCAATCGAGCTTCGGCAAAGCCCGCTTCAATGCGGGATAACTTGTGTCGTCCCAATTCACGTAAAAGCCGATCGACAAAGGCCTGCCGGATAAAGGGCGAAGCGCGGCAGCCAAGGTGCGCGACGGCGAGGCGGCACTTTTCAATTTCCAGCTACGCGCCAAATGCTCGCGCGCTCTTGCCTCGGCCGCGAGGCGAGCAGCCGATTTCAGCAATGCGGGGTCGACTGCTTTACGCATCAATTGATTATTTGCGGTCAAGCGAATGGGAAGCTGCGGGCCCTCAATGCGTTGCGTTGCAAGGATGCTGGCAACAAAGGCGATACCTAGTATCGTGCTCAGGATTGCCGTAGCCCAACCCAGAATGGATAGGCGGGCGGCGCGCCGACCGGTTTCGTCGAAGAAAATCAGTTTGTTGGCCATATCGTAAGGTGTACCACCACTGCGATTATGCGGGGCTTTTTAGGGGTTTCTATTGATCCTAAGCAATGGGCCCGACGTCCAAAAACCCAGGCCGGGCAAGACGCCCGGCCTGGATCATATGTCTTTGGTGGTTGCGGGGACAGGATTTGAACCTGTGACCTTCAGGTTATGAGCCTGACGAGCTACCGGACTGCTCCACCCCGCGTCATCGCCTTTTTCGTTGCGGCTTTCGCCTACGAAGGGTGGGCGGATATAAGACATCGCTCCCCTGCTGTCTACCCCTGCCTAAAGCCGGCCTGGCGGGCTCGGCAGCATAGGCTTTGAGTGCCTGTGCCAAGTGATCGAAGAGCAATCGTACGCGACGGCTGGCGCGCAGATCGGCATGGCCACATCGCAAGCGCAAAGGCGAACTCTTCGGCCAACACCGCAACCAGCCTTGAATCTCGTGCAGCGCCCCCTTTTGGTGACCGGCGATGCCAAAACGAACCCGCGGATGGGAAAGTTGGGCGCGATCGCTGTCGGAGCGAAATGCGAACAGCTCCCGCGTTATCAAAACCCCCGCCTGACGCTGCGCGCGAATCCCGCCCGCATCGGCGTCAAAACTGATTGGCGTGTGACGAACCAGATCGCCGAATGTCCGCGGTGTTCTATGTCGATCCAAATATGCGCGATCGGCATAAAGACCGACAGTCACATCGCCGAGTTTGCGGGCGACAAGAGTGCTTTTTGTCGGTATCGCCATGCAATTAGCAATATCGGCATCGTGCGCGTCAAATCCTGATTGAGATTGGACAACGACAGTTCGGTGTCGATCGTTGGGTGCGAAGCACGAAACATCGTCAGTATAGGGGGCGGCACTTCGACACCCACGATTTCGCTTGCCGTCAAGCCTGCCGTTCCGCTTGGCTCATTCGCTGCGCGCGACGCTGCGCGCATTGCCGCATCAGTCGCTGCCGCGCTTGAGATTCGGTCATCCAGGTCTATGGGAGCTTTGGCGCTGCTCCGGAAAGCCCGATTGCGGAGGCACAAATGGCCTTATTCGCCTACCTCGTACCGGCGTCCCTTGCCGGCGTTGTCGAATGGTCTAGAAATGAGGCTGCCACGGCTGATGCAAATCCTAACTCATTGGTAATTGACGGGTTTTCGTCTTAACGGCGTCACGCAATAGCGATTGCTGCGGACCCAAGGGGCCGCTATAACCCCGGCCCACGAACTGGCTCATTTTGCGAAGGGAGTATGCATGGGTACCCAACTTCCGCCCGGCTACAAGCCGTCGGAAAGCGAACCCTTTATGAATGAGAAGCAGCGGGAGTATTTTCGCCGCAAGCTTCTCAACTGGAAAGACGAGATACTTCGCGAGAGCCGCGAAACCATTCAGAACTTGCAGGCGGAGACCGTGCCGCATGCCGATCTCGCAGATCGCGCTTCCACAGAGGCCGAACGCCAGCTTGAACTTAGGACGCGCGACCGACAGCGCAAGCTGATCGCAAAAATCGATGCGGCTTTGCGCCGGATCGAAGACGGTTCCTATGGTTTCTGCGAGGAGACCGGTGAGCCGATCTCGCTTAAGCGGCTCGATGCGCGCCCAATCGCAACACTCTCGATCGAAGCGCAGGAACGTCACGAGCGGCGTGAGAAAGTCTATCGCGACGATTAACGCTCTTTTCTAGAACGGCATCAGGATGTCGAACAGCTGGCTGCCGAGCCGGGGCTGCTGCACGTCGCTGACAGTGCCTTTCCCGCCGTAGGAAATGCGCGCTTCGGCGATCTGTGTCAGATCGATAGTGTTAGAGCTGGTGATGTCTTCTGTACGCACAATACCTGAGACCTGAAGGTCACGCAGTTCGCCGTTGACGCGCACCTGTTGATGGCCGCCGATCACCATATTGCCGTTGGGGAGAACCTGCGTCACAAGAGCGGCCAGCGTGAGGTTGATGGTTTCCGATCTGTCGACGGACCCTGCACCGACATTCGACGTGTCCGAGCCCATCTTTACCAAGCTCCCCGGTGTCATCGAAGAGGCTTGCAGGTATTTTTCGAGACCGAAGAGATTCGTCATGTTGGCATCGTCGGAATTCGTACGTGATCGGCTTGTGGTATTCGAAATCTTTGCCGCATCCGCTACCGCAATATTCACCGTTATGATGTCACCGATACGGCTGGCACGCGGATCGTGGAAAAAGCTGCGCGCGCCGGTTTGCCAAAGCGAATTCGATCCGCGGGGCTCCGCCGGCGGCTGGGGCATCGGCAGAGAGATAGCCTGTGGCGCCGGATTTGAAATTGGCGCCAGCTTTGGATCGGAACCAAGGTCCTCAATCCGATGATAGGCGCTACAGCTCGCAAGAATCCCGGCCGTACCGATCGCGAGGGCTGCTTTAAGACGGCGCGTAACCATGAATTGTATCCTTTTTTAGGGCTGAATGCTCGCGAGACGTGGCGAGACGGTCGCGCCGGAGCCTTGTGCACGGACTTGTCCTGGACCGATGACGACGGTGCTTACCTGACGGAATGACGTGGCGTTCTGGACGGTGACCATGTCGCCAATCCCACCTTCGCTCAACGCGCGGCCAACTGCCGTCAAAGTGATCCCCGGTGCCTCGAACGTCATCGTCACGGTTGAGCCTTTGGTGACAACAATCGGGTGGCGTACATCCTCTAGACGCACACTTTCACCCATGTGCAGCACGCGGCGGGTCTCGAGGCCGACAAGATCGCTGAAGGATGTCACAGTGCCGGACATGATGTTATCGCCGACCGTCTGATAAGCAAGATCCGAAGACGTAATCACCGTCCCGCGCGCGATATCGTGTGCCGGGACCACGATACGCACACCGGTTTCGGCAAATGCCGGCCATGCCAGCAGCAACGCGCATGCCAGAAGAAGAAAGCGATGCATTTTCTTAGCCTCCGAGCTTGGCGGTTTCCGACAACATTTCGTCGGCGGCCGTGACGACTTTGGAATTCATTTCATAGGCGCGCTGTGCAGTGATGAGCGAGGTTATCTCTGAGACCGCATTCACATTGGCGGTTTCCAGAAAGCCCTGTTGAATCGTGCCGTAACCGACGGAACCAGGAACGCCCGACTGCGGTGCACCCGAAGAAGCGGTCTCAAGAAATAGATTGTCGCCGACAGCCTGGAGACCGGCGTCGTTGGGAAAGCGCGTTAACTCGATCTGGCCGACAGTTTGCGGCGTAACCGTGCCGGGGATGGATGCTTGCACTTGACCTTGGGCATTGACGGTAACGGTCGTTGCGGTAGGGGGTATCGCGATACCGGGCGCCACGACATAACCGTTTGAGGTGACGAGTTGTCCCTCGGGCGATAGTGAGAAATTGCCCGCGCGCGTATAGGAGTCTGTTCCGTCGGGTTGCTGGATACGAAAATACCCCGCACCATTAATTGCAAAATCATACGGATTGGACGTTGTCTGAAGATCGCCTTGCCCCATGATGCGGTAGACTGCCGCTGTGCGCACGCCCACACCGAGCTGAATGCCGGCTGGAACGATTGTGCCGGAATCGGATGATTGGGTGCCGGCAGCTTCGATGTTCTGATACAAAAGGTCTTGGAATTCTGCGCGTTGCTCCTTAAACCCGGTCGTGTTCATGTTCGCGAGGTTGTTGGCGATGACTTCGACATTGGTTTGCTGTGCTAGCATTCCAGTCGCTGCGATGCTGAGGGCGCGCATGTTTCTGCTCCTTAGTTCGGAATGCTGCCAAGCTTGTCGATAGCCTGGCGCTTGAGGTCTTCTTGACTTTGCGTGAGAGTCGTCGTCGCCTGATAGGCACGCATCACCTCAAGCATGTGCGATATCTCGATCACCGGTTCGACATTGGACGCTTCAAGCATGCCTTGTGTGATCTGAGCCCCGTCGGCTGTCGTTGGGGTTTGACTGGTCGAATAAAGGCTTGCACCCACTTTTGTTAGGGCGCGCTCATTCGCGAAATCCACTAAGCGCAGTTTGCCGATCTGGCCGTTTTTGCCGCTAACCGTGCCGTCCGCTGCAACATGAACGTCGCCGTCCTCGTTCGTGATGGTAATGGGACCGCCATCACCTAAAACGGGATCACCACTGTCCGTGACCAGATTGCCATCGGCGTTGAGAGACAGATGGCCGTTACGGGTGTAGCGATCGCCCGCCGATGTCTGCACAACGAAATAGCCTTTACCATTGATGGCCAGATCGAACGGCGCTCCCGTTGTTTCCAAGCGTCCTTCATTCAAGTCGCGCACCACGCCCGTATCTTGGACGAAGCTGACGGTTTGCGGACCGCTTTGTTCCTCTGAGGGTTGGACTTGCTGGACGAACTCTTCGAATTTCACGGATTCCCGCTTAAACGCCGGAGTCGAAATATTCGCGAGGTTATTCGCGATCACGTCCATCGATCTGTAAGCAGCAAGCTGCTGGGACAGACTTACGAGTAGGCTATTGTCCATGGGGCAGGGATCCTTTCTGGTCCTTCGCCAAGCCCCCTCGGTTGCAGGCCACGTGCCATTCTTAAATCCCAGCAATTCCGCGCTTTTCCAAGCTCTGCGGCGGATGACCCGGCAACGCTTGCCGGGTTTGTTCTGCCGTTTGGCCTCCGCAAGGGGCGATTTGAACCACTCCTTAACCACGTCAGCATAACGTCGCCTCAGGTTTTCTCGGCGGATGCAGAAGGCAATGGCAAGCAAGGAAAAACAGGCCCCAGAGGCTGAAGAATCTGAAGAACCAGCGGAGGGCGAGCAACCAACCGTAGCCAAGGAAGGTTTTGTTAAGAAACTCCTTGGAAACAAGAAGCTGCTGATGATCGCTGGTGGTGGGCTATTGCTGCTGATGCTTGCTGTTGGCGCCGGACTTTATTTTTTCGTCTTCAGCGGATCCGGCGGCAGCGAGCAAGCCAAAAACGCGCCCCCTGTCCCGATCACGCCGCCGCAAGTGGCGTACTTCGATGTACCGGATCTAATCGTCAATATTCAAACGTCTGACGGCACGCCTGCCTATCTCAAGCTCTCAGTGTCGCTCGAACTCGACACGGCTGACGAAAAGGCGGGCTTGCAGGCGCTCACGCCACGGATCGTCGATCAGTTTCAAGGATACTTACGTGAGCTTCGTATGGACGATATCAAAGGTTCAGCGGGCATCCTGCGCCTAAAGGAAGAGTTGTTGCGCCGCATCAACGTCGCGGCCGCTCCTTATCGCGTGCGCGATGTTCTTCTCAAAGAAATGATCATCCAGTAGGGCCCATGGCTGACGAGATCGACAAAAACGCACCTATAGCGGACAACCCTTCGGTTGACCCCCCCGCCGCGGATGCCTCGGCACCGGCTGACGCCGACCCCGCAGGTGGCGCCGTCGGGACAGCTGAGCGCATTCTTAATCAGGATGAAATCGATAGCCTTTTGGGGTTCGACGTCAATAACGATCAGCTCCAAGACAAGTCTGGCGTACGCGCAATTATCAATTCGACGCTCGTTTCTTACGAGCGTCTACCGATGCTGGAAATCGTTTTCGACCGTTTGGTTCGGTTGATGACAACCAGCTTACGCAACTTCACGTCAGACAATGTCGAAGTAAGCTTGGACAACATTACTTCCATCCGTTTCGGCGATTACCTGAACTCGATCCCTTTGCCTGCCATCTTGGCCGTCTTTCATGCCGAACAACTCGACAATTACGGCCTGTTCACGGTGGACTCCAACCTCATCTACTCCATCGTCGACGTTTTGTTGGGGGGGCGGCGCGGATCTTCGGCGATGCGCATCGAGGGACGTCCGTACACGACGATCGAACGCACGCTTGTTCAGCGCATGATCGAGGTCATCCTTCAGGACATGTGTCAAGCATTCGAGCCGCTGGCGCCTGTCAATTTCCAACTCGACCGTTTGGAAACAAACCCCCGCTTCGCAGCGATCGCCCGCCCGGCCAATGCTGCCATACTGGTCAAACTGCGCATCGACATGGAAGATCGCGGTGGACGCACAGAGCTCTTATTGCCTTACGCAACGCTCGAACCGATCCGCAAATTGCTGCTGCAGCAGTTCATGGGCGAAAAATTCGGCCGCGATTCCATTTGGGAAAGCCATCTGGCAACTGAACTTTGGTCGACCAAAGTCGAGATAGACGCAATTCTCGATGAACAGATCATACCGCTCAACAAGATCATGAACTTGGAAGTGGGGCAGACAATAATGCTTAACGCCAGCCCGGATTCCAAGATCGAGCTGCGTTGCCGCGGCGTGCCGCTGCTGCGCGGTCGAATGGGACGCGCTGGTACTTCCGTCGCAGTACGGGTCGAAGAGGCGATCGAGCGCACAGATGCCTCGCGTGCACTCTAGAAAGGGAAAATCATGACTCTTGCTTTCATTCTGGAGCTTGCGTTGACGGTGCTTCTAGCGGCCACGCTTGCCTATTGCATCGTCCTCGAACGTCGTCTTTCGGCAGTCCGCAAAGGGCAAGAAGGTCTGAAAACAATGATCGGCGAGCTCAACGCTGCGATTTCCGGGGCTGGCGCGTCCATGCGCGCCTTGAAGGCGGCTGCCGGAAACGCCGCGGAAACATTGGACGAACGCCTCAAGCGCGCACGCGCGTTGGCTGACGAACTTTCTTTGCTGACGTCCTCGGGCGAACGCATCGCCGAGCGCTTTAATCGGACACCCGCGCCAAAGATACCTCAGCGGACCTCCGTGTTGCCGTCGGGCAGCGTCATGCAGCGCCTCGATGCATTGAAAGCCGTGCGATGAAAGCGGCGTTAAGACACGTTAGGCTTCTTCCCGCGGTTATCATCGTGGGAATGTGCCTTCTTGGCCTAAAGAGCGAGGGCTTGATCCGAGCAGCCTGGGCACAGGAACAACCGACAGCACCAGACGATGCCGCTGTATTGGCAAAAGATACCGCGCCGCTCGCGAAGGACTCTGCCGAGGACGATGGAGCAAATTCCAGCGCCGCCGAAGTAGACGTCTTGACCAGTCTTTCGAAGCGTCGGGCGGCACTTGACGCGCGAGAAGCGGATATCGCAATGCGGGCCGATCTGCTTGCCGCCGCCGAAAATCGCGTAGACGGAAAAATTGCGACTCTCAAGCAGCTTCAGGATCAGATTACTGCACTTTTGGGTCAGCGAGACGCGGCGCAAAACGATCAGATGAAATCGCTTGTGAAGACCTATTCGGCGATGAAGCCGAAGGATGCGGCGCGGATCTTCAACAGTCTGGCGGACGATGTGCTGGTGCCCGTAGCGCACGACATGAAACCGGACGTATTGGCGGCGATTCTGTCCAATATGAATCCCGATGCGGCACAAAAACTGACGGTCAAACTGGCCAATCGGTTAAAGCTTCCCGAATCGACTAGCATGGCTGAACCTGCTGCTGTCACTCCGCCGGATGCAACGCAAACGCCGCCTAGCGCGACGCCGGCCGCGCTGCCAGCCGCGCCGCAACCTGGCGCTGCAGCGGCTGCGCCTAATCCAAGCCCGGCCCCGCAAACGGGCTCATCCGGAAAGAAGAGTTGAGCACCAGAGTCCTCGTACCGAACGGCCTGAGAAATGTGGTTTGAAACGAGATGGGTTAGGGTTCTACGCTGGATCGCTGCGGCGGCGACGGCTTTTTGCTTTCTCGCTTCGCACTCCGCGATTGCGGCAGACATGTTCACGGCCTCCACCGCAGGCGGATACGCACGCTTGGTATTTGCGCTCAAGCCCGCCGGACACATTGGCGCGCAAGTTTCGGGTCAAATCCTCACGATCACCTTTGATCACAAAGTGAGTATAGCTCCGTCGGAAATTGCACAGGCATTGCCCGGTTATATCGATAGTGGCCATGCCGATGCCGATGGCAAAACCTTCCGTTTTGCGTTGAACCAAGCTGTGCGCGTCCATATCAGCACGTCGGCAGGAAAGTCCGCTGTTGATTTGGCGCCTGCAAGTTTCTCAGGCACTCCACCCGATTTGCCGCAACCTCCTCCGCCGCCGCCCACTGCCGTCGACGTCTCCAAGCTGGAAATCCTAAAGGTTCGTTCCGGCGCCTACCAGAATTTCACCCGTATTGTATTTGATTGGGGGCGCAACGTTCCCTATGCCGTGTTCCCCGGATCGGGAAAACTGACGATCCGCTTTGAGGCACAGGTCAATCCGGATTTTTCCGCGATTACGCGTCAAGCACCGCCTTGGGTAAAGACCGCCGGTTGGCGGATCGAAAACAAAGGCACGATCGTCGAACTCGAAACAGACACTGCCTCTGGATTTCATGACTTTCGCGATGGAACGCATGTTGTTGTCGACGTATTGGCACCGAAAACCGATGCGGATGCCTACAATCCGCCCGGCGATACAAAGCCGTCCGTTACCAAATTCACGCCTGTTACCAAAAGCGCCAATGCCATAACCACGGCCCAGGCCCAGGCGATAGCCGCGACGGCTTCAAAACTGAACCCACAGACGACCAAGCCAGTTGCACCAGTCGCCAAACCTCCACAGGCCCCTGCAGCTGCTCCTGCTGCTCCTGCTGCAACGGCCGCAGCCGTCGCCACACAAGCGGCAAATCCATCCGGGGCCGTGCCAAACAGCGCCGCGACCGCTTTGGGAAACCCTGCAACCCCGCCGACACAAGAAACGCAAGAGGCCGACAGCAGGCTCCTCAAAGATGGCGTCGTTCTGACGTTTCCAGGCGCTGGCCGACACAACGCGGCCGTTTTTATCCGCGGCACGACTGCTTGGATTGTGTTGGAGGGCGCACCGCCATTGGATGCTCCCCGCTTAAAGGCGCAATTGGGCCAATTCCCCGAAGCCGTCGATGCGTCGTCGAATAATGGAGTTGCCGTGTTGCGCCTTACGCTCAAGCAGCCGGAACATATCTCGGCAGCGGCCGAAGGATCAAATCTGAAGATTGTTATCGCGTCGCAAGCAAATTCGAACGCAATAGCTCTCGATTACTCGCGCAACCAAGACGATGCGACCCACACTTCGCTTACGTCGCTACTTCCAGGCGCAGATAGGGCCGTGACACTGGTCGATCCGCTGGTAGGCGACGAACTATACGTAATTCCTGGCTTACCCGGCCGCGCTATGACGAACGAGCGCAATTATCTCGAATTCGCGGCACTTCAAACGGCGTCGGGAATGGCACTTCTACCGTATGTAGACGACCTAATTACAACCATCGATACCACCCGCGTGACGATCACGCGCAAGGGCGGGCTCTCGCTAGCGGCACCGTCGATGCCACTGACGAATTCATCACAAATTGGTGCGGCAGGTAGTGAAGGACCATGTTTTCTGGATTTTGCTCGCTGGAGCAGGATATCCGGCGGTAGCTTCTTGGTTACCGAAAGGCGGCTGCGCGCGGCAACTGCACGGCTTAAGTCAGAGGATGCAAATCACGCCCGCCTTGTGCTGGCGCGATTCTATATTGCAAACGGATTCGCCGCAGAGGCACTCGGTCTCGTAAACATAATGCAATCGACAGACCCAGCTTTGCAAAGCGACATGCAGTTGCAAACAATTCGGGCTGCTGCAGACTTCTTTATGGGCCGTTATCGCGACGCGCACAACGATTTGGCAGCGTTGCCATTCGATACCGACCGTCATGCTGCCTTGTGGCGAGGGCTGAGCGAGGCAGCGCTCGAAAACTGGGATCTCGCCCGAACCTATCTCGATCGAGCAGCTCCCGTTCTCAACCGCTACCAGGCCGATATGCAAGCACGGGTTCGCGTCGCCAGCGCGTCGACGGCGCTAGCGCAAGGCCAGCTGGATATCGCCGACGCACAGCTTGCGCGCTTACCTGCCCAACAGGTTGCTAGGCCGCTCATGCTTGATGCGGAACTCGCCCGTGCCCGCCTTTTCGCAATGGAAAGACGAACCCATGATGCTGACGCACTTTTTGCGGCGATAGAGCGCAGCGGCGATGAGCGTGTCGCAGCCAAGGCCATTTTCTATCGGCTGGATACGGCGTTAACGGCCAGAACCATTTCGGCCGCCGCCGGTATCAACGCACTGGAGCGTTTGCGTTTTCGCTGGCGGGGCGATTTGTTGGAGCTTAAGACGCTACGAAAACTCGCCGGACTCTATTTTTCCCAGAAGCGTTGGCGTGAAGGTCTGCAGACGTTGCGGATTGCCACACAGAACTTCCCCAACGACGATATGGCGGGTAGAGCGCAAGATGACATGCGTGCCGCATTTGTCGATCTCTACCTCCATGGTAAGGCTGACTCCATGCCACCGGTGGAGGCGTTGGCTTTATTCTACGACTTTATAGAACTGACGCCGATCGGCCCTGATGGCGATGAGATGATTCGCCGGATGTCAGATCGCCTGGTTGCAGTCGATCTCTTGGGGCCGGCAGCCGATCTGCTCAATTACCAAGTGACAAAACGCCTGGACGGCGTGGCGCGGGCTCAGGTGGCGACACGGCTGGCGATGGTACAATTGATGGATCACAAGCCGCAAATGGCGATCGAAACTCTGCGTAGCACGAGACTCTCTACCCTGCCCGACGATGTGAACCATCAGCGTCTGTTGATGGAGGCACGCGCGCTTGCGGATGAGAAACAATGGGATCAAGCCCTCGATCTCATCGCCGTTGACCAATTGCCCGATACGAACAGGCTGCGTTCCGACATCTATTGGCAGAGCGGTAACTGGCCTGCCGCCGCTCGGAAGGCTGAGGAATCGCTTGCCACGCGTTTCAGTGACACCACGCCGCTCACCGTGGACGAACGCCAGGAAGTCATGCGCGCCGCCGTTGCGTATTCGCTCGCCAATGATGAAACAAGCTTGGAACGCTTGCGCAATAATTATGCGGCAAAAATGAAAACGAGCCCTGACGCCAATGCGTTCACCGTCGTCACGCAACGCATAGATATGCATGGCCTGGCGTTCAGAAACGCCGCCGCTCAAGTAGCTTCCGTCGATACGCTGCAGACCTTTATGAAGAATCTGCATGATCATCGGACGACGGCCGATTAGGCATCGTACCTGCTGCGATCGCCATTCGTCTAACCATTGAAGAATGCGATCGGCGATAGCTTGCCAGCCGTCTTCTTCGATCAGCCAATGACTCCTGCCCGCCAATTCGTCGTAGTCGGCATGACGATAGCGCTCGGCGATCCGCCGCGGAACGCACCATAAATGAAAACGATGGAGGTTGCTTGCGTTTCAAACGGAGGCGGGTCTTGCCAGATCGCGAAACGCTACGATTACTTTTGCATAAATTTCACGCTTAAACGGCACAATGACGCTCGGCAGCGTGTCAACGGGCAACCATTTCCAAGCGGCAAATTCCGGTTCGTGCGTTTTGATGTTGATGTCACGGTCGTCGCCGGTGAAGCGCAATGCCAGCCACTTTTGTTTTTGTCCCCGATAACGCCCATGGAGTGCAACGCCCAATAGGTGATCTGGCAGATCGTACTGGAGCCATTCGTCCATCTGGCGCAGGATAACGGCGCTGCCGGTGCCGACTTCTTCCGCCAACTCACGCAATCCCGCTTGAGCTGGGGTTTCTCCTTCGTCGATACCGCCTTGCGGCATCTGCCATCCCTCTACCGTCTGGTCGATCCGTTTTCCGACAAAAGCCAGACCGTCGCGGTTGAGCAGCATGATACCGACGCAAGGGCGGTACGGAAGATCCTCGCGCCTGGGTCGCGGGTTGGATACGGGCATAGCGAACGACCTATTGTTTTGCTTGTGTCACTATGGCCGATACGGGGACAAGAACAAGGCCTCGCCCCGAAAGTCCCTGAGCCCACTTGGCAACGCGGTCGATCGTAACCGGATATAGGAATCCGGCGCCTGAGGCGCTCCCTTTGGTGCGTGCCTCCGTTTCGAGCTCAGACAGACGGTGGTCGATCTCCATGGCTGCTTGGATCGTATCGATGGTCTCGGTCGATTGCACAAACGGCACACCGACACGGCCGGCCACATCCGGCGCCACCGAATGCACAGCCGAACCATTGTCGAAGAACAGAAGCCCACGGCGCGAGAGATAGGTCAGGACCGGTTCGAGTGCGGTTGCGTCCGAAAGCAATCGTCCCCCCAAAAGATTGGTTGCGCCCGCATAGCCGGTGAACCGCGTCAGAGCCCATACCAATCTCTGCGTATTGGAATCTTCAGCGGCACCAGCGCGCAACGTGTACTGTCCCGGATCGCTGTCCGGGAAATCGTACGGCTCCATTGGGAGTTCGAGAAGGACCTCGTGGCCACGCTTGCGCGCCTCCACGACCCAGTGCTGGACATCCCCTGCATAAGGGGCGAACGCGAGCGTCACGCCAGGTGGCAAATTCGATAGCGCCAACGTCGTCGCCTTGGCACTAATGCCCAGGCCGCTTATCACAATGGCGATCTTCGGTTGATTGGTGGCAACGAACGGCGGCGCATAGGCCCGCATCGGCATCGTCCCGTTATTGGCAATGCGGGGCAATGGACCTTGTGGGGTCGTCTCGATCAGATCCGGATTGGCGACAAGCGCGCTCTCAGCAATGACAGGCTGTTGCTGAGGCCCAGCAACCGGAGGCACGACGTTCCCTGGCAAAGTCGTGCCGCCAGGCGGTGGGGCCAAGGTTGTGTCTGGTGCGGTTGTGGCGCTCGAAGATCGAGTAGAGCGCTCCGCGGTGTGTACGAGCCTTTTTGGGCTGAGCTCCAGCCGGACGATCGGGTTACCGGCGTGCGGATCTCCCAAAAGCGCGACAAAGGCGGCCAACGCGGTAAATGCTGCAAATACAATAAGATAGGCAAACGCCAGCAGGCGCACAGCACCGCGTGCACTCCTCGACAAGGAGCCGTCCCCCATCATGCTGCTCGCGGCCATGGCCCTAAGCTAAGGGCAATCATGGTTACACCCAGGTTAACGAGCGTCCGGGTTCTTCGCCGTGGCCACGCTGACTTTGCCGTGCAGCAGATCGAGGGCATAAGAAAGCTGAAAATCATCGATTTTCTTGCCCTGTGGCGGCCTAATTACGGTCGTATTGTGCTTCTTAGCCGCCTCCTCTGGTACCAAATGGCCGGGCAGATCGGCTTCGCTGGGCCTTTCGATCTTGGGCTCGTCCTCCTCGTTGCCTTGAGCGACCGCAATGTTCGGCACGATGCCTTCCGCCTGGATCGAGTGACCGGATGGCGTGTAGTAGCGTGCCGTGGTCAATCGAAGCGCGCCATCGTTCTCGCCGGCTGGGCCGAGCGGAATGACGGTCTGTACCGATCCCTTGCCGAAGGACGTCATGCCGATGATCGTGGCACGTTGATGGTCCTGTAGGGCGCCGGCGACGATTTCCGAAGCGGACGCTGTTCCGCCATTGATCAATATAATTATGCGCTTTCCATCTGTGATGTCGCCCGGTTCCGCGTCGAAGCGTTGCGTGTCTTCCGGATGACGGCCCCGCGTGGAAACCACTTCCCCTGAGACAAGAAAATCATCGGAGACTTTGATGGCCTGGTCGAGCGAACCACCCGGATTGTTCCGCAAGTCGATCACATAGCCCTTGAGCGAGGAACCGATCTGCTTCTTGAGGTCACGCACGGCTTGCTGCACGCCATCATCGGTCTGCTCGTTGAAGCCCGGGATCCGGATATAGCCAATGTCGGCTTCGCGATGCCATTTGACCTTGTCGACTTGTACTGGTGCTCGGACCAACGTGACTTCGAACGGCTTCTTTTCGCCGGTTCGCAGAATCCTGAGCGTGACCTTGGTGCCGGCGGCCCCTCGCATCTTGTCGATAGCATCGTTTAGCGCCATGCCCTGAATGGATTTTCCGTCGATAGCGTCGATGAAATCTCCGGTTTTGATGCCTGCTTTGGCAGCAGGTGTATCGTCGATCGGCGAGATGACTTTGATCAGCCCACCCTCCATGGTCACTTCAATGCCGACACCGCTGAATTCACCTTTGATCTGTATTTGAAAATCGGAATAGGCCTTGCGGTCCATATAGCTGGAATGCGGATCGAGACTGGAGACCATCCCTTCGATAGCGGCGTCGATCAATTCGCGATCCTCGACCGGCCGCACATAACTATCCCGAACGCGTTCGAATGCCTCGCTGAACAGGTTGAGCTCGCGATAGGCGCCGGCACTGTTCGCGCCTTGCGCCGATGCCAACAACCCGGCTGCGGGCACCAAGCCGACGATAACTCCCAGGGCAACATATGCGAGGCGTTTCATGGTTTTTTTGCCTTCCTCAACGCGACACCAATGAAGGGCGCCGGGTTTATTCCCCGCCCATCCTGCCTTAATTCGAAATAAAGCCGCGGCGACTGCTCGGTTCTCGACATCATACCGACCGGCTCCCCCGCGAGTACCTGGTTTTCGGGGCGGACATCGACACGATCCAACCCAGCCAGCACCGCATCGTAGCCGCCCGCCATTTCCAAGATCAAGACTTGGCCGCTCTTATGGTAAGGGCCGGCGAAAAGAATTGTGCCATCTGCAGGGGAAACGACCTGCGCCCCGGGCGCCGTGGTGTAGGTCAGGCCGGGTGCGGCCCCCCCCCCGACACCCTCCAAGCCACCGGGCGAGATCGCACCAACGACCGGCCGAAGCAGCGAATCTCGCGCCAGTTTGCCGCCAACCGCAGTCCCTTGGGCGGTGACCGTGACGATATTCGGCGAACCTGGTGTCGTGCGAAGGGCGGCCACTTTCTGCAAAAGAGCCTCAAGATTGGCAGCCTGCAAAGCAATTGCATCAAGCCTTTGTTTGAGGTCGTCGTATCGGGTTGCGGCCGCATCGGCCTCAAGTCTTTTGATCGCGAGAAGTTGATCGAGTTCGATGTGTGCTTGCGCAAGATAAACTGTGTTGGTGTCAGCCTGTGCGCGGCTCGCAATCAGCGCCAGCCGAGTACGCCGCAGCGTCTCGATCCGACGAGCAAGCGAAGCAGCTTCGCCATAAACAGTTGGCAATGAGGCACCGATTAGCATAGCGCCTCGTGCGGCGGACAATGCATCATCCGGTCTGAGAGCCAGTGCAGGCGGCATGTCGTGTTGAAGGCGTTCGAGAATTGCCAACAGCCGTGACGCCGATACCCGATCGCGCCTAAATGCCTCGGACAATGTTCTATTTTCTGCCGTCAGCCTGATGATGTCGGCGTCGAGCTTCACTTTGTCTTGCTCCAAATACTCGATGCGTTGCGCTGTCGCGACCAGTTTTTGCTGCAAGGTTTCGGCTTGTTTGGCAAGCGCGTCGCTTTTGCTTTTCGCGGTAGCGACGACAGGCTTGCTCTTGATGATTTCGCTGTTTAGCGAGCGGAATTGATCTTCCGTGGTTGGAAGTTTCGACAGCGTCTTGGCAGGCATTGCGTGGCTTAGATCCGTCACAGAATCCGATGACAGCTCCGCCGGTGCCGCGGCGGGGGGGCTGGGCCGCGGCCGTGGCAATGCCTGCTTCGTTGCGCCCGACGATTGAGACGCGAAAAGTAAGAACGTCGAAATGACAGCGATAACGGGCTTTTTTAGCACGCTTTGGTACGCTAAAAGGCCGTGTATTACGCTATGCACGCTTCGTTTGTGCCTTGACGGCATTGATGCGCCGCTCAAGCTCCAATGGATCTCCAAGGAATTTTGCATCAGCGGCCTTGTATGCGGCGTTGAGCCGATAAGCCTTTGGAATGCCCGTCGGTAGGTCCACATTGACGATATCGTTGTCACTCACATCTTCAAGGTATTTGAGCAATGCACGAAGCGAATTGCCATGGGCTGCGATCAGGACGCGCTTACCCGCCTTAAGATCCGGAAGAATCGTCTGTTCCCAATAGGGCATAACGCGGCCCAGAACATCCTTGAGACTTTCGCTGCGCGGCAAATCCGCGTCGGGCACATCGGCATAGCGGCGATCCGCCTTGGGGTAGTCGGGCGAGTCGAGATCGACAGGGGGTGGCGGCGTCGCATAGGAGCGCCGCCAAATCTTCACTTGGTCTTCGCCGAATTTCTGCACGGCTTCGAGTTTGTTATTGCCTTGAAGCTTTCCGTAGTGGCGCTCATTCAATCGCCAGTTTTTGATTACCGGCAGCCACAATAGGTCCATCTCTTCCAGAGCGAGCGACAGTGTTTTAATCGCTCGGGTCAGCAGAGAGGTGTAGGCGACATCAAACGCAAAGCCGTCCTGCAGGAGCGTACGTCCACCGCTGCGCGCCTCGCCCTCTCCTTGCTCGGTCAACCTGACATCGCGCCAGCCCGTAAATAGGTTCTTCTTGTTCCACTCGCTTTCGCCGTGGCGCAGAATAACCAGTTGGTAGTCTTTATATGTGCCACTCGCCATTTCGACTGTTTCCCGTGTGTTTGAGTTGCGGCGAACTTATCGGAATTTACGCCGTGCCATAGGCTGCGTTTCGCCGCGGAAACTTCGACCCTCGCGCAGCCTATAGCACTTCCGGCAAAGCTTCGCGCTCACGTCAACCATCTGTTTTGTCACGAAAATCGTTGGAGGATTGTTTATTGCTTCGTGCCATCGGGGAAAAGGAGGGCGTTTTGCCGGAAGTTAATGCCATAAACAATTTATGGTTATACCGATGAGGGTTGGGTGGCTTGTTAGACAAGCATCCCGCCGGCTAAGCGCAAACTGCCCGGCAAGACCTGCCGCGTGGCATCGCGTGGTTCGGGAGGTTTTGCGTAAGCAATTGTATTTGTTCAATAAATTAATGGTGCTGCGCGGCACGAAAATGGCAAGGAAGGCTGCGGGTAAACCCATTCAAAAAAGCAGAAGCTGCATATGCCACGCTTCATTCTCACAAAGTTCCTTGTAGCCGCCCTCCTCGTCTTAACGACCGGATCGGCATTGGCCTCGTCGCGTATCAAGGATCTCGTCGAGGTAGAGGGCATCCGCGACAACATGCTGGTCGGGTATGGCCTTGTGGTCGGCCTGAACGGCACGGGTGACTCCCTCAAGAATGCGCCTTTCACGCAACAAAGCATCCAAACCATGCTCGAACGGCTGGGCGTGAACACCCGCGGCACCACGATGCAGACGAAGAACGTCGCAGCCGTGATGGTCACCGCCAACATGCACGCCTTCGCCGCGCAAGGCACAAGGATCGACGTGTCGGTCAGTGCCATGGGCGATGCCAAGAGCCTGCAAGGCGGCACTTTGCTTGTGACGCCACTTTTTGGCGCCGATGGTCAGATTTACGCGCTCGGTCAAGGGCCCGTTGCCATCGGCGGATTTAGCGCCGCGGGCGCCGCCGCCAGCGTGACGCAGGGCGTGCCAACGGCCGGGCGAATCTCCAATGGCGCCATCGTTGAACGTGAAGTCGGCTTCTCATTGGCCAGCGAACACAGCCTCAAGCTATCGCTGCACAATCCGGATCTCACAACGGCAACGCGCATAGCCTCGGCTTTAAATACCTATTTGGGCACTCCCGTTGCACAAGCAACCGATCCATCGACCGTTCACGTGAATATTCCTGCCAATTATCCGAACGGCATTGTTGGCCTTCTGACCGATGTTGAACAGGTTAAAGTCGAGCCCGATCAGCCGGCGAAAGTCATAATCGACGAACAATCCGGCGTGATCGTCATGGGCTCCAATGTGCGGATTTCAACGATTGCCATCGCCCAAGGAAACCTGACGATCCGTGTCAACGAGACTGCGCAGGTGAGCCAGCCCGCGCCCTTCTCGAACACCGGCACGACCCAGGTTGTTCCACGGACGCAAATCCAGATCGACGACGGCAAGGGCAACAAGATCGCCGTGCTGCACGACGGTGTTGCGCTGCAGAGCTTGGTCGACGGCCTCAATGCGCTGGGCGTCGGACCGCGGGATATTATTTCCATCCTGCAGGCGATCAAAGCCGCCGGCGCTTTGCAGGCAGACATTGAGGTGATCGGATGAATACGGGCACCGACATCCAAAGCGCAATGCTGCTGGCGAAGTCGGCCCCTATCCAGGCGCCGGGCAAGACGAGCAGTGTCGCCGCCGCAAAGACGGCGGCACAGAACTTCGAAGGCGTGTTTTTGACACAGTTTCTCAGCGAGATGTTCGATGGCATTTCCACGGACGGACCTTTCGGTGGTGGCCAGGGCGAACAAATGTTCCGTTCTTTGATGCTTGACGAATATGGCAAACAGATTGCCGCGCAGGGCGGCATTGGTTTGGCCACGTCCGTCACGCGCGAACTGCTCAAGACGCAGGAGACTCGTCAGTGAGCGTCGATCAGCAGAAAATCGAGTTGCTCATTACGATGGCCGAGCGACTAATTTCCGCCATTGAAGGCGATATTGCCGCGCTCAAAGCCGGCCGGCCGCAAGAGATGCGCACGCTTGATCCGGAAATTCAGCGCCTATCGGCCATGTACGGCCGGGAAGCGGCGACACTGGACCCGGCACGGGCCAAGGCCGCACCAAAAGAGCTCCGCCAGAGGTTCTTCGCCACGACGGCGAAATTTCGCGATACTCTTCGCGTGCACGCACGTCTTATCGCTTGCGTGCGTAACGCGAGCGAAGGGATTGTCAAAGCCGTTGTGGAAGAAGTTGAGCGCCGACGCGCACCGACCTGCACCTATACGGCTGCCCTGCCGCGCAAACGCCCGCATGCCGGTGCGATGGTCTACAACAATCTGATTTAGAGCATGATCTTCTGGGATAGAAACGTCTGCGTTTCGCGCTGGCGAGGCGAACCGCCAGGCGCGGCGCGAAGGGCGATGCGGGGACATCGGTCGAGCGACGCAACGAAGCGGGCGCCCGCCAGCGCAAAACCCAAAGGGCCGTGGGATTTTGTGTCGTGGGTTCGTCGAAGGGCTCGCCCGTAGTCCCCGCTACGCGCTTCGCCCGTTCGCACGCTGCCACTACGAACCCTGCCCACGCCGCAAAATCCCAACGGCGCAGGCGATTCCATCCCAGAAGATCATGCTCTAGCTGATAATGCTGAGGATCGGATCGGTCGTTGAGCTGCTTGTGCTGGTCGTGTTCGACGAGCTCGTCGACATCAGATTTAGGGCAAGCGAGTAATTGGCTATCTGGGATTGAAGATAAGGCGACACGGTTCCACTCGACTGCGTGGTTGTGCTGGTGCTTGATGCGGGTGTGTTGCTCTTCTGATAGGCCGACTGGATCGCTGAAAGCACATTGAGCATTTGCGCGCGCGCGGCGCCTGCATCTGTTGCCGTCGAGATATCCATATTCGTGCTGAGGCCGAGTCCAAAGGTCTGCGTACTGGACGATGTGGACGAACTCGATGTCGACGAAGTGCTGGCGGTCGACGCACTGGATAAGGTTCCCGCCGCGATGCCGAGCCGCGCCAAGGCGTCGGAGTCCGCCGGACCGGAGATCAATTTGGCGGTGACGCCAGGATTTACCTGAATCTTCAGACTCTCTCCGCTGGCGCCGTAACTCGTGCTGGCTTTTCCGTTGGCACCGAGCTCCGCGTTGATCTTGTTCTCCAGCGAGCCAAGCGTCTCCCCTTGATCTATCGAAATCGTAAAGGTGCGCGCGGCGGTTCCTTCAATCTGCATCTGAAACGAGTTGTCGGCTCTGAGCGTGGTTTGCGAAGTCAGATCGACCGACTGATTCTCAACGACCGGTCCGCTTGGAAGACCAAGCGCGTCGAGAACGCTCGAGCCGGTCGGGTCTATGGCGACGCCTTGCCCGGTGGATTGGCCGTCGGCGCCGCCATACTGGCGCGTCCAATCGATTGAGCCATTGCTCGCCATCGCGGTGACAAATGCGTTGTTGGTGCCCGTTACGTTGCGCACCTGACCTGCGAAGGTCCCTGTGGTCGTGCCCGCAAGATAAACTGTTCCGTCGGGCCCGACAGTGATTCCTCCGGCTGTGTCTTGTCCGCTCGTGCCAACATAGCTGACGTAATTGGACGTTACACTCGAGCCGTTGTCCGTTGCATTGAAGACGAATGCATCGCTGCCGCCCGAGCTCGGGTTGACCACTGTGGCTGCGCCACCCGCAGTCAAGGCCGCGTTCTGTGTCGAGCCGGAGACGTAAATCTGATTGCCTGAAATCGCCAATCCGCTGATGGAACCCCCGTTCTGGAGGGCGCCCAAAGTGACCTGCCACGCCGGGGCGGCCGTTACATTGCCGCCTGTGTATTTGGACAGAATCGCCTGGCCGTTTTGCTCCGACGCCACAACAAGATCGCCCGAGGCTGTGACGGCTGTGGCGGCGACGGAATCATTGCCGGAGGTCCCAAACTGCTGTTCGGCGAGGACTTTGCCGCTTGAATTGAGCTGTGCGAGATAGGCATCGCTGCCGCCCGAACTTGTTTGACCTGCGCCCATTGGTCCGGTCGTTTGGCCGCCGACATAGACATTTCCGGACGCGTCCACGCTCACCGCCGCAGCTTGGTTTTGGTTCAACGTCTGGATCTGCGTCGTCCAGTTTTGATTGCCGTTGGCGTCATAGCTCGCGACAAAGCTGTCCGCATTGCCGTCGGCGATCGCGGTTGTCGAGAGATCGGCGGTGGTCGATCCGGCAACCACCACACCTCCCTGCGGATTGAGCGCCAGCGAATAGGCCGATGCCGAGCCGGCACTACCAAGCAGCTCCGTCCACTGCTGGTTGCCGGCGGAATCGTACTTTGTCAGATAGACGTCTTGCGAGCCTTGATTGAGCTGATTGCCGAAATTGCCGGTCGCATTACCGACCATATAAACATTGCCGCTGGAGTCGACGACCGTCGACTGCGCAGTTGTCGTTCCAGAGCTAGGGGCAGCGGTGGTGTTGAAGACAGCTTGTGGGTTCGAAAGGTCCGAGAGCTTGATAAGACGGCCTTGATTGTCGGCCGTCGTATCGGAGGTGGATGATGTTAGGCCTGATGTGCCTGCAACATACAATGCCGGTGTGGCGGCCGTCGAAGACAGCGAAATACTTTCACTCGGCGATGTGTTGATCTCGATGCCATATGAGGCCGTTGTTGGATCGTTGATCGAGCCCTGTGTTACGACCCGCTGGAAACGCGAGGAGAAACCCGCGGCCATTAACTGTTGATTGACGTAGCTGACGATGTTGTCAGCCGAAAGTGTGCCTTGCACTTGTGACAGATCGATCGGAACGTTGGTCGTGGTCCCGCCTTTGGTGACGGCGATCGAAAAACTGTCGCTGGCACTGACTCCAGGCAACGCGTTGGCGACGTTCGCATCGCTGACAATCGTGCCGCCGGTATAACCGAAGGTCGGGTTGGGCACCTGGGCGGTGCTGGTGACCGAGGATGACGGAGCCGCCGCCTGCAGCGTGAAATTGTTAAAGGTCGTATTGCTGATGAAGGATTGGATCTGTTGGAGGCCTGTCTGGAAACGCGTGTTCAAGCCAACCAACTGCCCAGCCGTCATGGTGCTGCGTGTCGCCATACTTGCCAAATACGAGACATTATTGACCGCGTTGTAGAGCGCGAATAGATTCTGATTGTCCTCTTCGGTCTTAGCATCAGCCGCGGAGGAATGGAGCGTCGGCACATTACTTGTGTCGACGAAATTGGTGATTCCCAAAACCTGAGCGTCGCGAGCCTGCTGAGCGGGCGGCGTAGTGTTTTCCCAAGGCGGTAAATCGTTTGCCGTGGCACTCGGCGTCGCTGACGCGGCCGTCGTGCTGGAACCTGCCGACGACGCCACCGGCAGCTGAGATTGGTAGTAGCTCAGCAGTGTAGCAGAATCGATACCAAGGATGTTGGACATCTGCTCTTCGGTTTCACCTGGTGCGAACGGTTTAGTGTGGTCCGTTCGCGTTAATGCCGCCTTAAGGTTCGGATATGCTTTACGTTGTGTTAACGGCAAATGCGTCACAACACATCCATGACCGCGGTTCCGGATCCCTATGCGCAAGGACTGAAATTATCGGCGAAAGGCCTTCACGCGCAGGCGATCGAACAATTCGAGCGCGCGTTGGCGGTCAAGCCCGACGATACGCGCACCTTGTTCGCGCTGGGCAACACGGCACGCGCCCTAGGGATGAGCCAACCGGCGGAAGAGTTTTACCGCCGCGTGTTGGCGATCGAGCCGCAACGCCTGGAGGCGGTGGTCAATTTGGCCAATCTGTTGCGCGTTCGTGGTCAGTTTGCCAACGCAGAAGCGATTCTCAGACCGGCGCTGGCGGTACATCCCGATGCGCCGGAACTCTGGTTAACCCTGGGTTCAACATATCGAGAGATGGGTGACTGTGAGGGCGCGAGCACGCTCTACCGCGAAGCGCTTGACCGCCGAGCGAATTATGCGCCGGCGCTTGGAAATTTGGCTGACCTGCTGGCGGATGACGGACAATACGACGAGGCGCTTGAATTGTACGATCGAGCCTTGAAGGTTGAGCCCGACAATGCTCAAGCGCGAATGAACCGTGCGATCCTGTTCTTACTCCTGGGCGATCTCAAACGTGGCTGGCGCGACTATGCCGCCCGCCTGAAGTTATCCGGCAAGGCTCCCATTACCGACCACGGTCTGCCCCGTTGGGATGGTGGCTCGCTTAGGCGGATGAGGCTTTTGGTAACGGCCGAGCAAGGCGTTGGCGATCAGGTCATGTTCGCAAGTATGATTCCGGATCTGGCGCAGCGCGCCCTTGCCGAGGATGGCCGCGTCATTCTGGAATGCGAGCCGCGCCTTGTTGCCTTGTTCGCAAGGTCGTTTCCATCGGTCGATATACGAGCCTGGGACTTGGATTCGCGTGGTGGCGTGATTCGCACCCACTACGGTTGGCTCAAGAGCGTTGGGGGCGCCAACGCGGCGATCGAGATGGGTACACTTTCTCGATGCCTGCGCAACAATATCGAGAATTTTCCTACCGAGAACAACTACCTACATGTTGATATGGAAGAGGCACATCGGTGGCAAAGAATATTTGATGGACTTCCTCGTCCGCTTATCGGCGTTTGCTGGCGTAGTGGCTTAACCGGCGGACATCGTGCACTTCAGTACGCGACTTTGGAGGCATGGGGGGCGTTCATTCGCTCGCTTCCCGGTACAACGATCTGCATGCAATACGATGCCGAAAAGACGGAAATCGCTACCCTTAGCGCAACAAGCGGCCGTTCGGTGGTACTGCCGGATAACATCGATCAAAAGAACGAGTTAGACCGCGTGGCAGCGATGTGCTCGACGATGGACGCGGTCATAACGGCGCCCACCGCGGTATCCTGGCTTTCTGCGGCAGTCGGTGTTGCGACGTACAAAATTCTGTATGACACGAGTTGGACAAGTTTCGGCAAAACCTATGAACCGTTCGCACCGTCGGCGCACTGCATGATGCCGCGCCTGCGCGGGGATTGGGCCGATGCGTTTGCGAAAGCAAGGGCCACGCTTATATCGCGGTTCGCAGAGAATTAAGACCGCGTTTCGCTGTCAAAGCGACGGCCAGATCGTTGGCAATCCGTGCGGCGGCACCGCCATCGATCATCGTTGGTCCTATTTTGCGCATCTCGCAGCGCCGTTCTGCATCGCCGAGCAATGCCCAAACCGATTTTGTGATGTCTTGATCGGTAGCGTCCTTGGCGACACCAAGAGATACTCCCATCCCGGCATGCTCGAACGCCGACGCCGATAGCGCGTGGTCCTCGGTGAGGCACAAATAAAGGGCCGGCACGCCGAAGGCTGCGAGCTCATAGGCTGTTACGCCGAAAGCCGCCAGCGCGACGTCTGCTGACGCATACTCGGTCATAAGGTCGGTCGCGCCTTCGATGGTCTCGAAATTTGAACGTAGTCCGATTATTTCTCGCGCCGTCTTTTCTCGCGCCTCAAAGCCAGGTCCGACCACGAAGCGGGCGCGAAAGACCGGCTCAAGTCTTGTCAGAGCGTTGGCGGTGCGCAGCGTGAGCCCGTATGGGTCGCTACCGCCCATGGCGACCAGCAAAGTCGGGCGCGGCGAGAATACGCGCGGACGCGCTAAGATTTGCGACACGCCCAGAATTGCCCACTCCCAACCGATACGGACGGTGCATGTTAAGTCTTGCCAAGAGAGGGCGGCGACTTGGGGTACCGGCGGATAGTAGGCAAAATCGGCTGCCAGCCGCCGTTCCGATGCGTCATCGATAACTGCCGTGATTGGAACGCCGCGTATAAAGCGCTCCAGTGCTTGGCGTGAAGGACCATCGCGGCAGTCGACAACACAGAGATCGGCGCACGGAACGATCTTGGCGAAGTCAGCCTCAGGGGAAATTAGCAGCTGCGCCTGGAAACCGGCTTCACGAATGGGAGGCAAAGCGTCTTCGCTGCCGTTCACGGCAAAGACTGCGCCGATACCCTCGCGGTCGCGAAGTGCGCGCGCAAGAGTGATCATACGTTTGACGTGACCGAAACCATATTGACCGCCGCCGTCGCAACGGATGAGTGCTACGCCACCTTGGGGGGCAATCTGTTTCTGGCGGACATGGGCGTTGATTTCACGCAATGCCGGTTCGCGCTCGAGAAGCAACAAAAGGTCATCAAGCGAAGCTTCCCCCGCTTTCGCTGCCATGCGCGCGTGAACGGCTTCAACAAACTCCAGATCATCGGGCGTATCTATGGTCAGCCGCCCGGCGGCGCGGGCCAATCGCGGATAAGCTTTTGCTCGGGCGATGGGCACAAAATTTGGATGAATCTTAAAATATCCCGTGACGTGTTCTCGGGCGACCGGATCCTCCGCCGCATCCATCATCAACTTGTCCAACGCACGCCTGGTCATCGGGTCGACACCTTCGTGCGCGGTCTCCGCGCCTTCTTCGAGCAGAACGTAATCCCCACCCTGCTCGATCATCGCGGTTAGGAGATGATCGATGAAATCGGCATCGATAAACGGTGCATCCGAGGAAACACGCACGACAATATCCGCATCGAGGAACTCAGCTGCGCGTGCAAAACGGGCGAGAACGTCTTCTTCCGGTCCCCGAACGACACGGATGTTGTGTACATTGCCGAACTCAGCGATGGCATCGTCAAGCGGGTTGGTGCTTGTGGCGATCGCGATTTCTTCAATGAGATGCGATTTCTTGAGGCGATGAACGATGTGCCAAAGAAGCGATTTTCCTGCGATTGGTTTGAGAACTTTCCCGGGCAATCGTGTCGAGCCCATGCGCGCTTGAATGATGGCCACAATACGGGGATGCGTGGTCATGCAGCCGGCTCCCAAATCGCGCGAATATGTCTGAGCGGGCGCAAGCCATCTTGCGGATCGGCACGCCAATCGCGGTCGGCGAGTTCGGCTGGCTGTGGTTCTTTGAATCCATCGCCGTCGGCTGCGAGCGCTTCGCGGACACGAGCGATAACCGGCGCAATTTCTTCCGGCAGCCAACAGTGTCCGGACGCATATTCGGCGCCGTTGCCATCCAGATCGAGATGGAATTCGACGAATTCGGCGCCCCAGTGATGAACCGCGCGCTCGATCACGGCGGGCCGACGCGTATGATCCGACCAGCCGGTTTTACAGGCAGTGGCTTCGCGAATGGCGGCAATCGCGGAGAGATTGGCTTCATTTGCCGGCGTTGGATAGGCTGATACGCAATGTAGAAGCGCGATGTCTCTTGCTCCGGCCTGCCTCAAGGTTGCGACTGCTGTAACAATCTCATCCATCGTGGCCATGCCTGTGGACAGAACGACTTGCTTTCCGGTTGCGGCACAGGCCGTCAAAAGGTCGATATAGAGCAACTCGTAGGACGCTATCTTGTAGAAGCTTACATATGGCTGAAGTTCTTCCACGGCTTCTACGTAGAACGGCGTGCAAGAGAACGCTATTCGGCGCTTCAAACAGTGTTCGGCAAGCGGGGCGATGTGTTCGGCTGGCAGTTCCCATGCGCGGCGGGCTCGGTGCTTGGCGCTGCGGCTTAAAATCTCCGGCGCGAACATTCGATCGATCTTGAAAAGTTGAAATTTGACGGCATCGCAGCCAATTGCGGCGGCGGCATCGACAAAATCCAAAGCGCGCGAGAGTTCGCGGCCATGGTTGCTCGACGCCTCGGCGATAAAGACGGGTCGTGAACCATCCATGAAGGCGCACCCTTTGGCTTTAACTCTTTCTAAAGCTGGTATGACTAAAAGAAGGTTAATAGGGGGCCTCAATGGACACCGCTGCGGCCGAAACGATTGTTGCATGGCAAGCTCACGAAGGGCGTCGTGTTGCCCGCGTCCGAGGCTATGACATTATCGAGTGCGAGATGTGCGGATTTCGCCATGTCCTGCCCCTGCCCGATCCGGAAGAACTTGAAGCCGCCGGGCGGCGCGCCAATACCAAAGAGGACGTGGCAAGTTTTTCCCTGCAGAACAGCGACGACCGCGCGTGGGCCGATCTTGCACATAACGATCGCCTTGAAAGTTTCGAGCACGTTCTCGCACCGCAACGGCGGCGTCTGTTGGATGTCGGATCGGGAACGGGCGCATTTCTGAAGAACGCCAAAGCAAGAGGATGGCGCGTTCTCGGTATTGAGCCCTCGCGCCAAGCAAGCGCCTATGCCCGCAAACATGGCGTTGAAGTTGCCGAAGGATTTTTCAACGATGAAACGGCCGAGGGCCTGGGTCGTTTCGATGCCGTGAACTTGTGCAACATTTTGGAAAGCGCGCCCGATCCGACAAACATCGCGATATTGGCCCGCGACCTTCTCGATCCGGGCGGGGTTCTTTGCATCAATGTACCGAATGATTTCTCGCCGTTCCAAATCGCAGCATGCGCAGCTACCGGCGCAAATGAATGGTGGATTGCACCACCTTATCATCTCAACTATTTCGATTTTTATACCGCATCCGGACTGTTGGAGCGGCTTGGACTGACAATCGTCGAGCGAACGACAAGCTTTCCAATGGAGTTGTTCCTGATGATGGGTGACGACTACACGAAGGACCGCGCCGTCGGCCGAGATTGTCATGAAAAGCGCAAACGTCTCGATCTGGCGCTGGAGTCGTCAGGCTTCAGGGAGACGCGGCGCGCCTTTTATCGCACCTTGGCCAATGCGGGAATGGGCCGCGAAGCTGTCATCATCGCTGTCAAGCAATGAGCCTGGATACGCGCGCTTTTTTCGTCGTTTCGAGCGGGCGTTCAGGAACGGCCATGCTGCATAAGGCGCTGTCGGCATCAGACGATGTGGAAATGCATCACGAGTATATGGTGCATATCGTTCAGCCTCTCGCTATACGCCGATACATGCGCCTCATCGATAGCGCCGAAGCCAAGCGTGTTATCGAAAATACCCACGCCGCTTCTGTCTACTATAGCGAAAAGCGCCACTGGGGCGATTCTTCGAACAAGCTGGCCTGGCTTATTCCGGAGCTCACCGAATTATTCCCCGATGCTCGATTCGTGCATCTTGTTCGGGACGGAAGAAAAGTTGCCAGTTCCTATTTTCACAAACTGGGCGATGAGTGCTACGACGACCGCTCTTCCAAACTATTGCGGGCATATGCCGAAGATCCTTCGCATGTTGCAGCTCCGCCTCCGGAAAAGAAATATTGGTGGCCGCAACCCGTTGCTGGAATGCCGTTTGCGGAGGAATTTCAGCACTTCGATCAGTTCCAGCGCATCGCCTGGCACTGGTGCGAAATCAATCGCGTCATTCTTCAGTCTCTCGCCCGGCTTAAATCACGGACCTGGCAAACCATTCGATTGGAAGATTTGCGCCGATCGCCCGACGCTTTGCGTGCCCTTTATGATTTTCTTAACCTTCCCTACCAAGACGAGAATTTTTCGATGTTTGCCAAGCCGCACAACGTCAATCGGCCGGAAGACAGACTTCTTGATGCAACGCAGCGCATGCAATTTGAGATCATCGCCGGCGCGATGATGGAGCAGTTGGGTTATGCCGCCCGCGAAGAGTATGTAGTGAATTATTAAGCAACATCGGCGGAAGATGGTTACCGGGTTCTTGCTGGACATCTTCGAATGCCGGACAATTGCGAACTCTGCGGCTGCCAAGCCCTTAAATCGGTTTATGCCCCCGAACGTTCCGAGCGGGGCATCAACATCCATATTTGTGCGAAGTGCGGGCTGGTGCAGAGCCTTCCGCGTGTCGACCGCGCAAAGCGGCGCGCGCCTGCCGTTTCTAGCGGTGCCGATTGGGGCAATGTTCGCTACGGCAAGGGATTTCGCACCCAGATCGCGCTGGATGCCGTCCTGCGGCACACCTACGCGGAACACTCGTTTTCGGTTCTAGACGTTGGATCGAACCGGGGCCGTTTCACAAAGGCCTTGCTGAATGCCGCTCCGGGCGCGGAGATCGTCGCCGTCGAACCGGACGAGCGCGTTGCGCTATCTTGCGCCGGCCTGGATCGCACGGAGCTTCAGGTTGCGCGCATCGAAGACGTAGCGCTCGAAACCGGGCGATTCGATGTCGTGCATTCCTGCCATACGATCGAACACCTGGCTCACCCGGCGCATGCTTTAAAGGATCATTGGCGCACGCTGAAGAGCGGCGGTCGGCTTGTGCTGGATGCGCCGAATATCGAACTCATCGGCGCGGACGATATCGTCGAGGAATGGTTTATCGACAAACATCTGTACCATTTCTCCGAGCGCACATTGACGCGCTTGCTGCAAGCCAATGGCTTTTTCGTCGTCGAGCGCCCCGATGCGGGGGATTTGTCGAACCTTTTCCTGGTTGCGCGCCGAACCGAGCGCAAGGAAGAATCCATCGACGCCGATGCACAAGAAGTCGAAAGGGCCTATGGCCTCATCTCCGACTATATCGCCAAGCGCGCGCATAACCTTGCTGCCCTTGGTACCGTCGCCACCGAACTGGCCAGTTTTGCGTCGCGGGGGCTTGCGATATGGGGCGCCGGCAGAATCTTCGACAGCTTGGTCGTGCATGGCCGTTTCGATCCCACGATGCTGCGGCTTCTGATCGACACGCATCTCAAATCGCATGTTTCGGAACGCTATGGCTGCGTTCTCAGCGGACCTGAAACATTGGCTGCGGCCGATCCCGGCGTCGTCGTTGTGATGTCCCGTAGCTTCGCCGGCGAGATCGAGGCCGAAGCGCGCAAAGCATTACCCAATGCGGAAATTGTTCACTACGCCGATCTACTCAGCCGCGCGCGCATGCGTTTGGCTGCTTGAGGGGATAAATCATGACACAGGCTGTAAATCTTGCCGCCAAAACAGGCACCGCGACCGTCGCGAGCGGTACAGAAATCGAGACGCAAATCGCAGATGCCGCGCGCTTTGTGCGCCGCCATACGATCGCGTCCATTTACCGTGCGGAATCCGGTCACCCAGGCGGGTCTTTGTCCTGCGCCGATATTCTCGCCTGCCTTTTCGGAGCAGAGATGAACCTGTGGCCTTCCACGATACACGACCCCAAACGGGATCGCTTTGTGTTGTCGAAGGGTCATGCCGCACCCGCGCTCTACGCCGTCGGCGCTCATTATGGGTATTGCGATAAGACGGCCGCGCTCAGCCTGCGAAAACTGGGAAGCCCGTTTCAGGGGCATCCGCATGTTCGCGATCTTCCTTGGGTGGAAACCAGCACGGGTTCGCTCGGCCAGGGATTCTCCGTTGGGCTTGGCATGGCGATGGGTCTCAAGCTCCAGAAAATGAGTGCACGCGTTTACGCCTTGCTCGGCGACGGCGAATTGCAGGAAGGCGAGGTTTGGGAGGCGGCCATGTGCGCCGCTCATCATAAGCTCGACAATCTCTGCGCCATCATCGACTACAACAAGCTGCAAAGCGATGCGCCCAACGACGCCATCATGCGGCTTGAACCCTTGGCCGACAAATGGCGCGCCTTTGGCTGGACCGTTTTCGAGATCGACGGTCACAACATTCCGGAGATTCTTTCGACACTGCACTTTGCGGCGTCGAACAAGGATCGTCCGTCGGTTGTCATCGCGCACACCGTGAAAGGCAAAGGTGTTCCGTATATGGAAAATCATCCTGCCTGGCACGGTAGCGTCAAGCTCTCGCGCGATCAGGCGGTTGAAGCATTGACCGCGCTCGGCGCTGAACAACATGAAATCACGGAGCTTCTCGATGTCGAATAACAACACAGCCCCCGCTCTGATCGGTTCGGCGGGCGATTCGCTCCGTGACGCGTTCGGCAAAGCCTTAACCGCAATGGCCGAGGACTTTCCCAACCTCGTCGTTCTCGATGCCGATATCGCCGGCGGCACCGGCGTCCATCATTTCCGTAAAGCTTATCCCGAGCGCCTGATTCAATTCGGCATCGCCGAGCAGAATATGACGGCAGCAGCCGGTGGTCTTGCCGCCGTTGGCATGCTGCCGGTCGTGACCGGCTTTGCGGTTTTTCTGTCTCGCGCGTTCGAGCAGGCACGCCTTTCGATTGCTTACTGCAAACGCAATGTGAAGATTGTTGCCAGCCATCCGGGCCTCGATGTCGGACCCGACGGCGGATCGGCACAGGCGCTGGAGGATATTGCTGCTTTTCGTGCGATCCCGGGTATGACTGTCATCTCCCCCGCCGATCCCACCGAAATGGCGCTTGCCACACGCGCCATTCTGGAATTCGACGGCCCCGTCTATATGCGGACTGGCCGCAGCGCGGCGAAAAAATTGTTCGGCGACGGCCACAAATTCGAGATCGGCAAGGGTCAAATTATTCGCGATGGCAATGACGTAACGCTGGTTGCTTGCGGCGTCGAGGTTGCCCGCTCGCTCGAGGCCGCGGATCTGCTGAAAAAGGCAGGGGTCGATGCGCGCGTGGTCAATATGGCAACCATCAAGCCGATCGATACGGCGTTGCTGGCACGCTGCGCCAAGGAAACCGGCGCGATCGTGACAGCCGAGGATCACAACGTTTTCGGCGGTTTGGGCAGCGCGGTTTCCGAAGCGGTATCACAAACCTATCCTTGCGTGATCGAGTTTGTGGGTCTGAAAGACACGTTCGGCGCATCGGGCGAGCCTGACGAGCTGGCCGAACATTTCGGCATCACAGCACCGTTCATCGCCGACGCCGCCAAACGCGCCATCGCACGCAAAAAGGCGATCCAATGAACCGTTTCTCCTTAAGCGGAAAAAATGCCGTCGTGACCGGCGGCAGCCGCGGCATCGGGCGTGCCATTACCCTTGGTCTAGCAGAAGCGGGCGCGGATGTGGTCTTGACGTATCGCGAGAAACGCAGCGAAGCGCAGAACGTCGTTAAACAGATCGAAGCCTTGGGCCGGCGCGCCCTCGCTTTGCAGATGGACGTGACCGAGCGCGCAAATGTCGTTGCCGCGGCTAAGGACGCAAGCGGTTTCGGCCCGATCTCCGTCTTGGTCAACAATGCCGGAATCAACAAGCCGACGGATTTCGATTCTGTGAGCGATGAGGATTGGGATACGATCCTTGCGACAAACTTGAAGGGACCCTTCATTTGCGCGCAATCGTTTCTGCCCCTCCTCAGCGAAGCGGGCGGCGGTAGTATTGTCCATATCGGTTCGGTCAGCGGACAATATGGCGGACCGCGCACAGCCCATTATGCGGCTTCGAAGGCGGGATTGATTTCCTTGGCGCAAGTGATCGCCCGTTTCGGCGCGCCTCACAACATTCGCTCCAACACCGTTGCAGCAGGCCTTATCGCCTCCGATATGGCCGCAGCTGGTATGGCGGCAGCCAGTGTGCAGAAGGCGGCGGAATCCATTGTCCTGAAGCGGTTGGGCACTACGCGCGAAGTGGCCGATGCCGTCGTATTCCTAGCCAGCGATGCTTCGTCCTACATCACGGCGCAGACCATCAACGTGAATGGCGGGCTTTATTTCTGATGGGCAAGACGCTGCTGATTGTTTCGGGCGGCGTCGAGGCGGCTGATGCCGCGTTGCGCGCCAAGCAAATGGGCCTTCACGTCGTGGTCTCCGACCGAGACCCGGGGGCCCCCGGCTTCGCCCATGCGGATTCCTGTCTAATTGCCGACGTTTACGGGCCGACCGAAACGGCCGCCGCGGCGGAACGATACAGCCGCAAGATTCGCAAAATCGACGGCGTGATATGCGTCGCGGCCGACGCGCCCTTGACGACGGCCGCAGTGGTGGAGCGTCTTGGGCTGCCTGGAATTTCCCGCCGCAGTGCGGAATTGGCATGCGACAAGCTGGCCATGAAACGGCGCTTTTCCGAGGCCGGCGTCCCCATCCCCTGGTTCTCGGAAGTCGAAACGCCCCAAGCCCTGCAACGTTTTGCCGTCGAGCGTGGTCGAGATTTGGTGATCAAACCGGTCGACAGCCGCGGTTCGCGGGGCGTGCAGCGCGTTTCGCACATTGAGGATTTGACGAAAGCCTTCTTGTTCGCCCGTTCCCACTCGCCAAGCGAACGCGTGATGGTCGAGCAATATCTGGACGGTCCGCAAATCTCCACAGAATCCGTCGTCGTCGAAGGCCGCTGCTACACGCCGGGCTTCTCCGATCGCAATTATGAATTCTTGGAGCGCTACGCCCCCTATTTCATAGAGAATGGCGGCGATCTGCCAAGCCATCTTGCGCCCGAGCTTCAAACGAAGGTGAAAGACGTGGTGGCGCGTGCGGCGGCAGCATTGGGCGTGACAAACGGCACCGTTAAAGGCGATATCGTCGTTCATCATGGCGAAGCCCATGTCATTGAGCTGGCTGCCCGTTTGTCCGGAGGGTTTTTCTGCACGCGGGAAATTCCCCTCAACACGGGTGTCGATTTCGTCGGCAACGCGATCAAACTCGCTCTTGGCGAGAGCATCGACCCCGCCGACCTTGAGCCCAAATATCTAACGCCGGTAATCCAGCGTTACGCATTTCCACCGGCAGGACGCGTCGTCTCTATTTCCGGTGCCGATGAAGCGCGGCTCATTCCCGGCGTATGCGATGTCGTCGTCACGGCGAGGCCGGGCGACGTCATTATGCCGGCGGGTGACAAACGCCCATCTGCTGCCATGGTATTGGCAAGCGGACCCACGCGCGAAGCGGCATTGAAAGCCGCCAATGACGCACTTTCTCATTTGAAAATCGTGACGGCATGAACGCGCCATTCTCCAGCAAGCAGTTCGACGCGGTGGCCGCCAACCTGCAATTGTTTGCGCTTTTCCATATGAACATCGCTTTTTCCTCAATTGAGGAAGAGCAACACGGCGAAGTTATCGCGCGCTGTTATTGGCCTTTGCTGCATCTGGCCGAACACCACGGTCCTATCGGCATTGAGGCATCGGGATTTACGCTGGAAACGATCGCGGCGCACGATCCGCGATGGATCGAGACGCTGAAGCGATTGATCGCATCGGGACTCGTGGAGTTTATCGGAGCCGGTTACTCGCAGATGATCGGCCCGCTGGTTCCGGCACGCGTCACCACGGCCAATCTGGCCATCGGTAATGAGATCTATCGGCGCCTTCTGGGAATCAAACCAAACATCGCGCTGGTCAATGAGCAGGCCTATTCCGGCGGTCTCGTGGGGCTCTATTTGGATGCGGGTTACTATGCGCTGTTGATGGACTGGGACAATCCCTCATCCCATCACCAATGGCCGGCGGAAACACGATATCACCCACAGCTGGCTATCGGAGCCGACGGCCACACGATTGGCCTTCTTTGGACCGACACCGTGGCTTTTCAGAAGTTACAACGCTTTGCTCACGGCGATATCACGCTAAGTGAGTATTTGGCTTACATCCGTACGCATCGCGGCGAGGACCAACGCGCGTTATGCATCTATGCCAGCGACGCCGAAATTTTTGATTTTCGCCCGGGGCGGTACAAAACGGAGGAGAAAAACAGCGGCGGCGAATGGGAAAAGATCGCAGAGGCGTTATCGCAACTATCTCGAGAACCAGGCTGTGAGTTTGTTCTGCCCTCCCAACTGTTGTCCTCCAAAAAGCCGAAGCAGCCTCTGCGGTTGGAGACCGCAGATTGTCCAATCCCGGTAAAAAAACAACGCAAATACAATCTGTCGCGCTGGGCGGTCACAGGTCGGGACGACCTGGCCATCAATGCCGCATGTGAGAGCATTTATCGCGGGCTGGTGAGCGGGAACGCCACATCAACCGACTGGAAGGAGCTTTGTTATCTCTGGGCGAGTGATTTTCGCACGCATATCACGCCAAAACGGTGGGATGCTTATTGCGATAGGCTTGAGACGGCACAGGAGCGGTGGTGTCCGGCCAAACCTATCGATGCTCCGGCTCCGCAAGGCGACATCATCGATCAGCGCTATTTCGACGTCGTGACACCGTCATTGACCGCACGACTCGATCGCCGGCGCGGTCTTGCGCTGTCGTCCGTTCAATTCGGCGGCCCCGCTTTGATTGGCACGCTGCCTCACGGGTATTTCAACGATATTGCATTGCAGGCAGATTGGTACACGGGCAACAGCGTCTTTGAAGCGCCGGGTGAGCATAAAATCACGGATCTGGAATGGTGCGAAGCTCGGCTGTGGCAAGAAGGCGCGGATACGCTTGTGTTTGGTCGCGTCGACACAGCCAAGGGACCTATCGAGAAAACGTTGAGATTCCACGGAGGCAAATCGCAAATCGACTTCGATTTGACGTTTCATTGGGACGATTGGGGAAAGGGTAGCCTGCGGATCGGTTATCTCACATTGCTTCCGGCGGCATTCGATTTGGATAAGCTTTTCTTAACGACCCATAACGGCGGTAAGGAATGTGAAACTTTTTGCCTAGCCGATACGATCATTGACCACGGCGCCCCGGTTTCCTTCCTCGTCTCGGCTTCTGATGGCCTTGCCATGACGGAAGGATGGGTCGAGTTGGGCGACAATCGCAACCGCCTCAGGATTGAAGTCGACCGCGGCACGGCGCCCCTTCTGGGCCTTTTGACCCATAGGCGGGTGGGCGGAAGTTCATTTTGCCAATTCGCGCTGTCGGCAATGGAATTGGACGACACAAGCAAACCGACGCCATTTCGGTCTGGTCCGCGTCGTATGCGATTTAGCGTAAACGCATCCTTTCCGGCGACCAATTGTTAACTGTGTTCTGCAACCATCCCCCTTAACAAGAGGACGACGCGTCCATGGCACAGCGGGCGAAGAAGATCTATTTGGCGGCCGCGGAAGACGACGGCACGACCGCACCGACGCCGACCGGATTGCGCGACTTCACGCAACCCTGGCTCGACCTCAACGACAAATCCGTACTGGTCACCGGTGGTACCGGTTCCTTCGGCAAGCATTTCGTGCGGACGGTTCTCGAGCATTACAAGCCGCGCCGTCTCATCATCTTCTCGCGCGACGAGCTCAAGCAATATGAGATGGAACAAGTCTTCTCGATGGAGAAGAATCCGTTCATGCGCTACTTCATCGGCGATGTACGGGATCGCGATCGTCTTGAGATGGCGATGCGCGATGTGGATTACGTGATCCACGCCGCCGCGATGAAGCAGGTTCCCACCGCGGAATACAATCCGTTCGAATGCGTCCGCACCAACATATTCGGTGCAGAGAATGTCGTTTATGCCGCGCTTCGGCGCAATGTGCGCAAGGTCATTGCACTATCGACGGACAAGGCCGCCAACCCGGTCAACCTCTATGGCGCATCGAAGCTTGCATCCGACAAGATCTTCGTTGCCGCGAACAATCTTGCCGGCGCGGATGGAACGCGTTTCGCCGTGGTGCGCTATGGCAACGTCGTGGGCTCGCGCGGTTCGGTCGTGCCGTTTTTCCAGAAGTTGGTGGACAACGGCAAAACGGAACTTCCGATCACGGACCCACGAATGACGCGGTTCTGGATTACTCTCACGCAGGGCGTGAATTTTGTCCTGTCGAGCATGGAACTTTCCCGAGGCGGCGAGATTTTCGTTCCGAAGATCCCTTCGACGACAATCACCGGGCTCGCCAGTCTCATTGGACCCAGCCTCGGCCAAAAGGTCGTAGGTGTTCGCCCCGGCGAAAAGTTGCACGAAACAATGATCCCGGCGGATGATTCGCGCTGGACCGTCGAACTCGATGACCGGTATGTGATTCTGGCCAGCTTCGCGGCTGCCGCGCGCGAAGCTTATATCAATCGGGGCGCCAAGCCGGTGAGCGAGGGTTTCGCATATTCGAGCGACACGAATCCGGAAATGTTAGACGCGCGCGGATTGCGCAATCTTCTTGAACAGGCGTTCGCGTGAGTTTGCCCGCTTTAAAAAAACCGTGTCTTGCCGGCGCGGCGAAGCCGTACTTGCCGTATGGCCGACAGGTTATCGAACAGGATGATATTGATGCGGTCAGCGAGGCTCTTCGCGGAGATTTTCTGACAACCGGCCCGACCATCAATCGTTTCGAAGCGGCCCTCGCAGAGACTGTCGATTCAAAGCATGCGATTGTCTGTGCCAATGGAACGGCCGCGCTCTATATGGCCGCGCGAGCCTTGGAGCTCGGCCCCGGAACAAAAGTCATCGTCCCGTCGATCACATTTCTTGCCACTGCGAGCGCTCCTCATCTCAACGGTGCAGAAATAGTTTTCGCCGACGTCGATCCTGACAACGGATTAATGCGTCCCGAAGATCTGCAGGAGGCAATTGACCGAGCGGGGCACGCCGACGCCGTGTTTAATGTTCATCTCAATGGTCAGTGCGGCAACATTGAGGAAATCGCGCACCTGGCAGGGTCCAATGGCCTCAAGATCGTCGACGATGCGTGCCATACATTGGGCGCAACGTTTGTGGCCGCCAACGGTGCGTGCAGCAAGATCGGTCAGAATGCTTTCTGCGATTTAACAGTGTTTTCATTCCACCCCGTGAAAGCCATTGCGATGGGTGAAGGCGGCGCTGTGACAACGAATGATAATGCGGCGGCGGCAGTCCTATCGCGCATCCGTAATCACGGCATGACGCGCAATGCGCAGGAGTTTACAAATTCACTCGACGCATTTGATGGCGCGCATGTTGCGAATCCCTGGTACTATGAATTGATAGAGCCCGGCTTCAATTGGCGGGCGAATGATATTCAATGCGCACTCGGTTTATCGCAGCTGGCAAAGCTCCAACGCTTCCTGGCCCGTCGCCGCGCTTTGACAGCGTGTTATGACGAATTGCTGGCTCCGTACACGCCTTATTTGCGTCCCGTAACCAGACAGAGAAATTGCCTGCCGGCTTGGCATCTTTACGCCGTTCAAATTGATTTTGTAGCCCTTGATACGACGCGAGCGCAGTTCATGCTGGAATTGGCTGGTCAGGGAATCGGAAGCCAAGTTCATTATTTTCCGGTTCACAGGCAGGCCTATTACGGCCGACGTTATGGCATTGCCGATCTACCGGGTGCGGATCGCTACTACGCGCGAGCGCTGAGCTTACCCTTATTCGCTTCGATGACCGAGGATGATGTTCGTCGCGTCGTGGACGCTCTCGGAACAATTCTGGGCCGCTAAAACGGTGACGGGCGGAGACATTGCTCCGCCCGCTGCTTCTTATCAATGAAACCCACCCACGAAATTGAGCCCACGCCTCGGGGAGAGAGCCAGACGATGCGGCTCCGGCCTGTTCGGAAAGGCAGCGGCGGCCGCGATTGCGACCGCCGCTTTGAGTAATACTTACCGGAACAGAGACAGAATCGCCGAAGGCGCTTGGTTGGCGATGGACAACGCTTGAATGCCGAGCGACTGTTTGGTCTGCAAGGCAGTGAGCTGTGCGCTTTCCTGGGCCATGTTGGCATCGACCAAGGTGCCGATACCTGCTGTCAGCGTATCGGAAAGCGTCTGAGCAAACGTGGCTTGGATCGAGAACTTCTTCGAGCCCGAGGACAATTTCGAAAGGGCCGAGTTGACGTTCGCGAGCGAAGTCGTAATCGTCGCGACCATGGTCGAAGCACTGGCAGCAGTCGAGATCGAACCCGCCGCCGCTATGGTCACAATAGACCCGGATAGCGACATGTTCTCTGCAGCGACCGTGATGCGACGAGAACCGTCCGACGAAGCGAGTGCCGTAATCTGCTGCGTCGAACCGTCGACCAAGTTGAAGCCGTTGAACACAGCGTTCTTCACAATGGTCGTGATTTGGTCGCGAAGGGCGACAAAGTCCTGATTCATAGCCTGACGGCTTGACGTGTCGAGCGAAGAGTCGGACGCGGAAAGCGCCTTCTGCTTCATTTCGATCAGCAAATCGGATATCGACTGACCGGCCGACATGGCGACATCCACCGCAGACATGCCGCGATTGAGACTGTCGGTCACGGCCGTATAACCGGCGACGTCGCCGCGCATGTTTTGCGCGATGGCGTAAGTTGCGCCGTCGTCCTTAGCGGACGCGACCTTCTGGCCGGTGCTGATGGCATTTTGGACCGCGGCCATCGAGGCTTGGGTTTGATTGAGGTATTGTAGCGCAGTCATTGCGCCGACATTTGTATTGACGCTAAGCATGGGGGCCTCCGTTCTGGCAATTGACACGAGCATTTTGCTCAAGGGCGTTCTCGCCCTGGTGTGTTCAAGGCAATCCGCGTGCCGGGGCCGGTTAAGACTCGCTTAACTCTCGATTGCGGGGATCAAAGAGACAGATGGTGCTCGGGGGATTTGCCGGGCGGCGAAAACTGCCGGGTAGGATTTACCGACCGGCGGCAAATATTGCCGGGTACGCGGTAATCTTTGCCTACAATCGGGTAGGAGGAGCTCTTGCGAGCCCCCCCTCCCACACCACCTGGCATACTCAGCGTACCGCGGCGGTTTCCGACAATGCGGAGCGTTGCGGAAAAGAAGCGCCGCCAAGGCTCGGTATTCGACCAACGCCGTAGATGCTGATCCGCTCCACACGCGCACCAGACCCAGTTCCGCTTTCGCCGGTAATGCCGTGGCGAAGTAACCTTTCCATCGGAGAGCGTCACTTCCTTGCTGCTGTTGGGCATCTATCGAGTGGGTTGAACCTGCTCCTTGATTGTCGAATTCGGCCCTTCATCCAGTTGCCCGGACTATTATGGCCTCTGCTGACTTCTCCCCATCCATTGGACGACGTTGCCGTCGCCCTACTCCGATCGCCGGAGAGACAAAGAGATCTCCCAGGGTAAGACGTTGATCCTTCGCTCGGTCGCCGCCGGATTTACCAATGCGCGTGTCCGAATGACTATTGGGCTTCCCCGTCCATGGCCGAGTTACCCCACCGCACCGGCCTCGTATCCGGTTTCTGTTCGTCAACTCCGAGCTTTGCTTCCAGCTTCCTCCCCACCCCGCCTCGCGACGACGCAGTTGCCTTCCGCTATCAGTTCCCGTCATCAGGGCCTGAAGAGGACTTCCACCTCCAACATCAACGCCATGCCTGGCACACATCGGGTAGGAGGAGCTCTTGCGAGCCCCCCCTCCCACACCACCTGGCATACTCAGCGTACCGCGGCGGTTTCCGACAATGCGGAGCGTTGCGGAAAAGAAGCGCCGCCAAGGCTCGGTATTCGACCAACGCCGTAGATGCTGATCCGCTCCACACGCGCACCAGACCCAGTTCCGCTTTCGCCGGTAATGCCGTGGCGAAGTAACCTTTCCATCGGAGAGCGTCACTTCCTTGCTGCTGTTGGGCATCTATCGAGTGGGTTGAACCTGCTCCTTGATTGTCGAATTCGGCCCTTCATCCAGTTGCCCGGACTATTATGGCCTCTGCTGACTTCTCCCCATCCATTGGACGACGTTGCCGTCGCCCTACTCCGATCGCCGGAGAGACAAAGAGATCTCCCAGGGTAAGACGTTGATCCTTCGCTCGGTCGCCGCCGGATTTACCAATGCGCGTGTCCGAATGACTATTGGGCTTCCCCGTCCATGGCCGAGTTACCCCACCGCACCGGCCTCGTATCCGGTTTCTGTTCGTCAACTCCGAGCTTTGCTTCCAGCTTCCTCCCCACCCCGCCTCGCGACGACGCAGTTGCCTTCCGCTATCAGTTCCCGTCATCAGGGCCTGAAGAGGACTTCCACCTCCAACATCAACGCCATGCCTGGCACACCAAACGAGAGCGGCGCGGGAAATCCCCGCACCGCTCTGATCCCCTTTTCCCCGAGGTTTATTATCTGAACAGGGAGAGAATTGCCGAAGGCGCTTGGTTGGCGATCGACAACGCCTGCACACCGAGCGATTGCTTGGTCTGCAAAGCCGTGAGCTGCGCACTTTCCGAGGCCATGTTGGCATCGACCAGATTGCCAATACCGGACGTTAGCGTATCGGAAAGCTTTTGAGCAAAACCGGCCTGGATCGAGTACTTCTTCGAACCCGAAGACAGTTTTGCCAAGGCCGAGTTGACATTGTTGAGCGACGTCTGAATTGTCGCCACCATGGCCGAAGCTTTGGCAGACGTCGAGATAGTGCCTGAGGCCTTGATGGTCACAATGGCGCCGGACAACGACATATTCTCTGCCGTTACCGTGATACGTCGCGAACCATCGGCCGAAGCCAGAGCCGTAATCTGGGTCGTCGAACCGTCGACCAAGTTGAAACCGTTGAAAACAGCGTTCTTTACGATGGTCGTGATTTGGTCGCGAAGGGCGACAAAATCCTGGTTCATCGCCTGACGGCTTGCCGTGTCGAGCGAAGTATCCGAGGCGGAAAGCGCCTTCTGCTTCATCTCAACGAGCAAGTCCGATATCGACTGACCGGCCGACATGGCGACATCCACCGCCGACATGCCGCGATTGAGGCTGTCCGTCACGGCGGCATAGCCGGCGACGTCGCCGCGCATGTTTTGTGCGATGGCGTAAGTTGCGCCGTCGTCCTTAGCGGACGCGACCTTCAGACCGGTGCTGATGGCGCTTTGAACCTGTGCCATTTCGCCCTGAGTCTGATTGAGGTACTCCAGCGCCACCATGGCGCTTGTATTGGTGTTCACGCTAAGCATGGTGTGTTCTCCATTTCGTTCCGGTCGGCAGATGGCGTTTTACGCATCTGGGAGCACAATGCCCCTGCCCTGCTTTCGCAGTCGCAATGCTCATACCAAGTTTGAGTCCCCGTCTTCCTTTCGTAAGCCATTGATTGTATTGCAATATTAAAACTAGCAATTCTGCCATGCGCGGGAATAATTTGCCGCTCGGCAAAAAAGAGAAAGGCCGACTTTGCAGCCGGCCTCGTCTCGAAAAGGATTTTACGCTGGCTTCAGGACTTGCCGTTCAGACCTTGCATGATCGTGCGGTTGACGTCGATCAGAGGATCGAGCGAGGCACCCTGGCGCGTTACTTCCTTGGAGTAACGGGTGACCCAAAGCGACAGCGACACGATCTGCGCCCGCAAATCCTGCGGCAGCTGATTGCGGTCATCAAGGCAGTCGGCAGCGAGTGTGCGCCAAAGCGTCCGGTTCCAGTCAATCGCCTCGGCCAACGGACCGCCGCTCTTGCTTTTCCTTTGCGCGTCGATGAGCGCTCCGGTGACTTGACCGAATACACGATACTCGGTTTCGCGCGGATCCTCAGTGCTGAACTGCGTGTTTTGGTACGCTTTTAGGGTCATAGTTCAACCGTTCCTGTTCAAATTCGAACAATTTTCTGCACAACATCAAAGCCTTATAGTAAGCGCCGCCCGTCACTTCGCGACTGATTTCGAAACACACCGCGAGCGCGGTGCGATCGCGAATGGCGCCCATAAACTCTGTTATCCGCAGTGCAAAATCGTTGTAGTGCTGTTCGCTGCCGTCCGGATCGAGATACATCATCATGATCGGCAAATACATGTGCCGGCGCCGGCGTTGTCGCCTCTTCCGGCTGCATTATGTCCTTCTCGCGCAAGACGCAGGCCCTGTTCTGGATAACCAAGCTCGTCCGCTTGTCGCCATTGGTAAGCACCGCGCCGTTCAGCACAAATCTCTCACCCGGTTTCAATGACAATTTCAGCGGCATCAGAGGCCCCTACGAAGTCTGGACTTGTTCGACGCGATGACCTTAGCGATCCCTGGTTAACAAAATGCTTGCATTGAGAACGAACATGTTCACGAGAGATTAAGCATAGACCGGCTCTACTGCGGAGACATTTTTCCGGGGAATAAAGCAGATGGCTCAAGCCATTGCCGCGCGTAGCATAGGATCGCTTGCGGGTATTGACGCCAAATTGGCAGCCCTTGCGAAACTCGAGGCCCTCGCGGAAGAGATTGATGCGGAGCTTGTCCGGCGCAAATCGAACGGATTGCTGCGCCGTGCGATCAAAGCGTGGCGGCGTGGCGACATCGTTCGCTCCGGCCAACTTGCACTTGACGCAACCGAAGCCGACGACACCAACGCCAAGGCCTATCATGTCCTGGCGATGGCCTTGGAAAGAATGGGACATCTTCACAAGGCGCTGGTGACGTACGAACGCGCCTTCAAATTGGATCCCGACGATCCAGAGTTGCTCATCAATCTCGGCTTGACTGCTTGGAATCTCAAGCTGATCGATGGTGCACAGAAGATGTTCCAGCTCTACATCGCCGCCTGCCCCGATTCGCCTTTGGGTTACAACAATTTGGGTAGCGTGCAGGGCGACATGGGCAAGCCCGCGATTGCCGTGGAGACGCTGCGCTCGGCGATCTGCCGAATGCCCGGCGAGTCAATCTTATGGAATTCATTGGCGACAGTGCTGGCAGAAGAGGGGCGCGCCGAAGAGAGCTTGGTTTTCTATCGCGAGGCTATCCGCCTGGATCCCGACTTCGCGCGGCTCTACCACAATCTTGGTTACGCCTATTCGCATCTGGGCAGGCTGTCGGAGGCGCTTGAAGCTTATGACAGCGCATTGGACCACGTTGTCGACCCGGCTGAACGCATCGAAAGCCTCCACTCTCGGTCCATCTGTATGATTGGTATGGGGAAATTGGAGGAGGGATTTCGCGAATACGAAATCCGCAATCACCAGCGCTTCCGCGCCTATGTTCACCATATGATCAAAGCGCCTCTCTGGCACGGCGAACCGTTGGAAGGCAAACGTATCCTCGTCGTAGGCGAACAAGGGCTCGGCGACGAATTCATGTTTGCAAACACGCTGCCCGATATTGCCGAGGCGGTGGGGCCGAATGGAAAGCTACAGATCGCCATCGACGCGCGCCTGGTTGACCTGTTTCAAAGGTCTTTCCCTAATGCGGATGTCGGTACCTATGACGACCGCACCTTGGTCGACAAGGACGGCAACAAGTCGTTACGGTTTATCCCTTTCGCCGTTGAAAATGGCGAACCGGATTTCTACGTACCGATGGGTTCGACGCTGCCTGTATATCGCAAGCGCTTGGAGGATTTTCCGCACCAAGCGTTCCTTGTCGCCGACCCCGTGCGCAAAGAGGCGTTCCGCAGGGCACTGGCCGCAGAAGGACCCGGCCCCTACATCGGCATCTGCTGGCGTTCGATGATGATGGGTACGAAACGAGCGAAATACTACAGCGCCCTGGATTCCTGGGGACCGATCCTCAAAACACCCGGTGTGCGCTTCGTCAGTCTGCAATATGGCGACAGCGAGGAAGAGCTGGCGCGAGCACGCGAGCTGCACGGCGTCGACATACGAGTTATGGAAGGCCTCGATCTTACCAATGATATCGACGGTGCTGCTGCGCTTTCTGCGGCGGTCGATCTCGTGATCTCCGCGCCCACGGCGGCTGCGGCGACAGCCGCGAGCGTTGGTGCGGAAGTATGGTTTTTGACTGCCGGACGAACCTGGCCGCAATTGGGTACCGATGAGTTTCCTTGGTATCGCAAAGGACTCGTATATAGTCCCAAGAAATTCGGTGACTGGAACGAGCTCATTCCCTCAATTGCGGACCGGCTAAAGGAATTCGCAGCGCGCTGATCACTGCTGTTGTTGCTGCTGCTGGTGATAGAGCCGTTCCGGCATGGACGCAGTAGGCTGGGGCGATGACATCGGTCGGGCGACCCGCAGAAAATCTTCGTGTCGCACCGGAGCCTGAGTAGGCTCGACCGCCACCGCGATTGCCAGCTCGCTTTCCGCCACACCTTTGAATGTACCGCGTGTCGGCGGAACATCCCCATAATCGCGCCCGATGGCTGCGCGGATATGCTGTTCGTCCGCCATCGTGTCGTTGGTCGGATCGAAGCCTACCCAGCCGAGGCTCGGAAGATGTGTTTCCACCCAAGCATGGGTTGCATCCGCGCCGGAACGATCATGGCTTTGCGGACGATGATAGAGATAGCCCGACACATAGCGCGCCGGAATGCCCCATTTTCGCGCGATGGCGATCATGATGTGGGCGAAATCCTGGCAGACCCCACGCTTTTCGGCCAATGCATGATCGATTGGCGAATGCACTTGTGTGATGCCGGATTCGTAGCCAAAGGATTTGTAGATCGCGCGGTTCAGCGTCTTGAGTGCCGTCAGCGGATCGCCTTTGGGATGCGTCAAGTCTTTCTCTGCCATGAATTGAACGAGGGCAGGCGAGCAAATGGCGAATTTTGAAGGTTCGAGGAGATCGAAGTGATCGTCCGAGAGATTGTAAGGATTGTAACGATCCCATTCCAGACTATCCGCCGCTTCGGGTAGCGGCGGCATGCGGTATATTTCGACGACCGCCTGGGCTTCGATGCGTAACTCGTCATGCGCGCGCAGGACGTTGAAATGATAGACGGCGTTGCCGGCGTAATCGGTGTAAGCATAAAGCTGGGCGCGCGGATTGGTGACGAGCTGGAAGGAGCGCAGAGCTTGCGGCCCTTCCGAGCGGGGCTGCATGCGCAGCTCCATGACCGTTTCACGGATCGGTGCGGAATAACGAAATCGGGTCACATGCCGGATCGAATAGAACATCGTGGTTTAGAGCTCTCTTTTCACAAAACGGTCTCCGCGCCATAGGCGATGTAAGATTTAAAAACGGCTTCGTGGATTTGCTCGCATTGCCGCGCAATTTCATCGAGGAATGGCGCAAGGGATCCACTCATGAGATCCTGGATTTGTGTGAAATCGACCGAGGCCTTTAAGCGGCCCGCCAAGCGTTCAACGAGTGCCCGGCGCGCCGGCGCGGCTCCCGGTGCCACGCGCATCAGCGCTTCGCATACGTGATCGACGGAAAAACGTACGGAGTGCGGAAATTCGCCGTCGAACAACAGGAATTCGGCGATCTTTTCGGGGCGGATGGCCGCCGTATAGGCTTTGCAATACGGCTCGAATGCGGTGCAAAATTTGAGCAGAACCAGCCAGTCAAAATATTTTGGCGTATCGGGAACATCCGATTTCGATGTGCCGAAATGCAAATCGAGAAGACGGGCGACAAGTTGCGCCCGCTCCAAGTGACGGCCAAGCTCTAGAAAATACCAGCCTTCGCCATGGCTGAGAGTCGAGTACGTCACGCCGCCGAGCATATGAAGATCGGCTAGAGTTTCCCGAAACAGGCGCGCGGGGTGATGCACCCATATGCCGTCCATGGTCGCCGGCTGGAGCCGCAAATAAAGCCGATTTAATTTTTCCCACACTTCCATCGACAATTGCTCGCGGACTTGGCGCGCATTATCCCGCGCGTTGCGTAACGAGGTCAGAAGCGAAGAAGGATTCTGCAGGTCGAACGCGAGTCCTTGGGTGATGGCGAAGGCATCTGGGATGGTGGGCACATGTTCTTTGGCCGATAGAGCGGCAACGACGCGCGCCCAGGAATAATCGGCCTCCTCTCGCGATTGCTCGATCATCGACTCCAATTTTACCGCGATCAGACGCGCGGTGTGTTCGGCGCGCTCCAGATTGCGGCTCATCCAATAGAGGCTGTCAGCGACCCGGCTTAACATCAGTTGCTCAATACCCAAGTGTCTTTGGAGCCGCCGCCTTGGCTGGAATTCACTACCAGGCTGCCGCGTTTGAGTGCCACGCGGGTCAAGGCGCCGGGAACGATGGTTGTCGTTTCGCCATGCAGAATGAAGGGACGCAGATCGACGTGACGGGCCTCGACGCTGCCATCGACAAACGTCGGCGCGGTGCTGAGCTGAATGGTCGGTTGCGCGATGTAATTATCGGGCTCGGCCTTCAGTTTCTCGGCGAAGGCATCGCGCTCCTCTTTGCTGGCATGGGGGCCGACGAGCATTCCATAGCCGCCCGATTCTCCCACCGCCTTTACGACCAGCGTGTCGAGATTGGCCAGCACATGCGACAGCGATTTCGGTTCGCGGCACAGGAAGGTCTGCACCGATTCGAGGATTGGTTCCTCCGAGAGATAATAGCGGATGAGCCTCGGCACATAGGCGTAAATCGCTTTGTCGTCGGCGACGCCGGTGCCCAGAGCATTGGCAATGACGACATTGCCGGCGCGGTAAGCGTTGAAAAGGCCCGGCACGCCAAGCGAAGAATCTTCGCGGAAAATCAGATTATCGATGAAATCGTCGTCGATGCGGCGATAGATGACGTCGATGCGCTGCAAACCGCTGGTGGTGCGGGTGTAAACGACGTTGTCGTTGACCAGAAGATCGCGCCCCTCCACCAATTCCACACCCATTTGGCGGGCCAGGAAGGCGTGTTCGAAATAGGCCGAATTGAACACGCCCGGCGTCAACACGGCGATGGTGACGTCTTCCTGAAACGGCGTCAGAGAACGCAACGTCGCCAGCAATTCGCGCGGATAAGGTTCGATCGGGCGCACGCCCATCGCACGAAACAAATTCGGAAAGGCGCGGCGCTCCACGTCGCGGTTGGCGAGCATGTACGAAACGCCCGAAGGAACGCGAAGATTGTCTTCCAAGACGACGAAGGTGCCGTCTTCGCGGCGGACGAGATCGGTGCCGCAGACATTGACATAGGCGCCGTGCGGCACCTGCAATCCGCGCATCTCGCGACGGTAATGTTTGGAGCCGTAAATCATCGAGCGCGGGATGACGCCATCTTTCAGGACGCGCCCATCGCCATAGATGTCGCGCAGAAAATGATTGAGCGCTTGGATGCGCTGCTTCAGACCGGCTTCGATATGCGCCCATTCGCCCGCAGTCACGATGCGCGGCAACAGATCGGTTGGAATAATGCGTTCGGTCGCCTGTTTGTCGCTATAGACCGTGAAGGTGATGCCTTGGTGCAGAAAGGAGAGTTCGCAAGCCTGCTGACGGCGAATCAATTCTTCGGGCGGCAATGTCGCCAGCCTTTCGGCCAGAACAGCGCAATGGGGACGGATCGAGCCATCGGCCGCGAACATCTCGTCATAGGCGGCTCCCAGCGTGTATTTCGCATAGGGCGCATCGCGGCCCGGCCGGGGCGCGATGGTGGCGGCCTGCGCGGGTTCTTGCTCCTCACTCTCCAGATTCGTGATCGCCTTATGCTGCATGTGCGAAGTATGATGGGCTAGACTGGCACCTCGTCAAGCGGTGGTTACGGCTTAGAGCTCATTCTGATCTCATAATGGAGATGCCAACGGCCTTGTGTGCTCAGAAAAGCACGCACCTTGGCCGCCGATTCCGCTGCCACTTCCTCCATCGGCAGATGCCCAGTGGCGGGATAGATCACCAGTTTCGAGCCTTTGATCGCCTTTGCCCAATTGTGTGCGGCTGCCACCGGGATGAGATGATCGTCGCTTCCCCAAAGGATCAGCGTCGGTGCTTTGATGGCGGCGATATGGTCGCGCACATAGGTATCGGGCGGTAGTTGAAAGCGCGCAAGCGTTGCCCGGCGCGTTCCCGCCATGCGCGCAAAATCCCAATATTGGTCGATCATCGCGTCCGTGAGCGCCGCCTTGCGGACAATGGCGTCGTTGAGACCTTCCACCACCAGCGAACGCGGCGTGATGAACAGAAACAATTGATTCGCCACCGGCATCCGCGCCAGCCGGAAGGCAAACGGGATGCGATCACCGCTGGGCGCCATGCCCTCGGTATGGGCATCGACCAAAATCAGACCGGTGACGCGGTCCGGATATTCCTCCGCAAATCGCGCCGCCACGCCGCCACCCATCGAATTTCCGCCAATCGCAAAATGGGTAAGTCCCAATTTATCGGCAAAGGCTTTGACGAAGATCGTCATGCCTTGCTCGGAATAGTCACCGTTCGGAACAGCGCCGGTCAGACCGTGACCGGGAAGATCAACAGAGATGATGCGCCATCGATCCCAATGCATCTTCGAACGCATTTGCTCGATGAGCAGGGCCTTTTCCCACTCTGATAGATGCGTCGCCTTAATGCCCATTCCTATTTCGGTTGCGTAGGCCACGTCCTTGTCGGCATTGAGCGGCAGATTTGACAGAATCTTCGACCAGGGTTCCCAATCGAACAGGGACGAATTCGATCCGTGCAGCAACAGCAGAACGGGAGCGTTACGCGGACCGCGATCACGGTAATGGACGCGTGCGCCGTCGGGAAGAGTCACAAATTGCGACGGCGCGACGGCATATTTCTTTTCCAGGACTGCGCGGGGAATATCGGGCTGGTTGAGAAATACATAGGCCCCGCCGAGCACCACAATGACAAGAACACCAATCGCGAGAAGAACTTTCTTCCACATATCGCAGCCCCATTATCCGTCGCGATAATACACGAAGTTCACTCGTCGAGACATGCCAGTAGAGCATCTTGGTTCGGCCGTGCCGCGATGCGGCATGAGGCAAAGCCGAGCGGTGCCAATCCCGCCGCCGTAGCTTCGCTGATGCAAAAAACGGTCAGGCGCGCGCAAACCTCCGTCAACCTCGCTTCGGCTATGCATTCGGCGAATACTTTTGCGCTGCGTGGCGAGAAGAAAAAGGCTGCGTCCAATGCGTGATCCGACAAGGCGCGGATGACAAATTCAGGCAACGCTGTTGACGCTACGACATCGTAGAGCACAGCGGATCGGACATCGTACCCTTTGTCGGCAAGCAGAGATGCAAGTCTGCCTTCGCCTTCCGCGCCGGTTGCGTGCAGCAATTTTGCGCCAGGCGCCACCCATTGCGGCAGCGCCTTCGCCAGCGCCACCACATCGCCATCGGCGCTCTCGACCTTCACGAATCCGGCTTGGCGCGCGGCCTCTGCCGTTTGCGGCCCGACGGCGTAAAGCGGAATATCCCGCCGCTGCGTACGCCGCACCAAAGTCCGCACGCCATTCGCACTGGTCGCCAAAATACCCTCGACCCCGTCCAATGCCAGCGGCGGCCCATCGTGAAACCGCACCGAAAGCAGCGGCGCATTCAGAACGTCATGGCCAAGCTCGCGCAAGCGCGCGGCAAAGACTTCTGCATCTTCAGCCGGCCGTGTGATAAGGACGCGCATATCAAACAGCCAACCAAGGCAAAGCCGTCGGCCGCAGCTTGTCGCCGGCCTCGCGTCCCGCCCGCTCGGCGTCCTGTTTGCGATCCGCGCCGAGCGCGATCTTGAGCTCCGTCTCCACAAAGCCGCGGCCATCCGGCGCAATAACCTCGCCGCGGAAGGACAGCGTGTTGCCATCCAGCCGTGCCAATCCCGCAATTGGGGTGCGGCAAGAGCCATCGAGCGCATTCTGAAAGGCGCGCTCGCAAGCCAGCACAACGGCGGATGCTTCGTCGTTCAGTTTGGCGACGGCAGTTGCCGTGCGCGAATCGGCTGCGCGAATTTCGATCCCAACGATGCCTTGTCCCAGTGACGGCAACCATTCATTGACCGAAAAAGCGGAGGTGACGCGCGCCGCCAGGCCCAAACGTTTCAAACCGGCCATGGCCAGGAGGATGGCGTCAACTTCACCCGCTTCCAATTTTGCCAAACGCGTATCCACATTGCCGCGCAACAAGACACATTTGAGATCTTGTCGGGCTCGCGCGAGTTGGGCCTGGCGCCGCACGGAACTGGTGCCGACGCGGTTGCCGGCGGGCAGATCGGCCAGCCCACGACCAGCCCTGGCGATCAGCACATCCGACGGGTCCTCTCGCGACAGGATGGCGCCAAGCACAAGCCCAGGGGGCAACTGCGTCGGCACATCTTTCATGGAATGTACGGCGAGATCGATTTGATCCCTGAGCAACGCCTCTTCCAACTCCTTGACGAACAGGCCTTTGCCCCCCGCGTCGGCCAAGGGACGATCCAAAATGCGGTCGCCGGTGGTTTTTACCGGCACGATTTCGCAGGCAATCCCGGCGCGCTCCTCAAGGAGGCTTGCCACCATAGCGGCCTGCACCCGGGCGAGTTTTGACCCGCGGGTCCCGAGGCGAAGGGGAGAAGTGCTTTGCGGCATGGATTTTTCGGGTTAGAGCCTGTGCTATCCAAACCTATCTAACACGGGATCGAAACTTTGCACGCCTTGACCATCCTTGGCATCGAAACCAGCTGCGACGAGACCGCGGCCGCAGTGGTGCGGGGAAGCGGGAGCGGGCCGGGCGAAATTCTCTCCAATGTGATCTTCAGCCAGCTGGACGAACACAGGCCTTACGGCGGCGTAGTGCCCGAAATAGCCGCCCGCGCCCATGTGGAGGCGCTCGACGGCATCATCGAGCAAGCACTTGGGGATGCCAAGCTGGCGCTCGGCGATGTCGACGCCATTGCCGCCACCGCCGGGCCCGGACTGATCGGCGGGGTTATGGTTGGGCTCGTGACCGCCAAAGCGCTGGCGCTGGCCGCTGGCAAAAAACTGATCGCCGTCAATCATCTGGAAGCCCATGGCTTGAGCGCTCGGCTTTCCGAAGGCGTGGAATTCCCTTTCTTCCTGCTTTTGGTTTCCGGCGGGCATTGTCAATTGTTGGGTGTCGAAGGCATCGGCCGCTTCCGGCTTTACGGAACCACCATCGACGATGCGGCAGGCGAAGCCTTCGACAAGACGGCCAAGCTGCTCGATCTTCCTTACCCCGGAGGTCCGCGCATCGAAGTGCTGGCGCGGCAGGGCAATCCGAAACGCTACGATCTGCCCCGGCCGATGCGCGGGCGCGCGGGCGCGGACTTCTCGTTCTCGGGATTGAAGACAGCGGTGCGCCAGATCAGTCTGCAGCCCAATGTCCATGCTGCCGATCTGGCCGCTTCGTTCCAAGCCGCCGTAATCGACATTCTCGGCGAGCGCACGCGCGCCGCGATGGCCATGTTTCATCGCGATTTCCCCGATGTGCTTGAACCGGCCTTCGTGATGGCCGGCGGCGTTGCCGCGAACGGGGCTATCCGCGCCGCGATGAGCGCACTCGCTTCTGCCCAAGGCTTCGTGATGAAAGTGCCGCCGGCCCCGCTCTGTACCGACAACGCCGCGATGGTGGCCTGGGCCGGACTAGAACGCGCGCAATTGGGAATGTTCGATACCCTCGATGTGGTTGCAAAGGCCCGATGGCCGCTGGAGGCTGCGTGAAGATCGCCACTTGGAACATCAATTCGGTGCGGCTCCGCATCAATCTGGTGACCCGCTTTCTGCGCGAACATTCGCCCGATGTGCTGGCTTTGCAGGAGATCAAGGTCGCCAACGAATTGTTCCCGGCCGAAGCATTCCAAAAGCTGGGTTATGAACATCACGCCATCAACGGGCAGAAGGGCTATCACGGGGTCGCGGTGCTTTCGCGCCTTCCCTTCAAGAAGACCGCGGTAGAGGCGTTCTGCCGCGAAGGCCATTCGCGCCATATGAGTGTGATCTTCGAGAACGGCATGGAGCTGCACGATTTCTATGTGCCTGCGGGAGCCGATGTTCCCGATCCCGAAGCCAATCCCAAATTCGCTCACAAGCTCGACTTCCTGCGCGAGATGGCACGCTTCTTCGAAAAGCGAAAGGCCAAGCGCAATGCGCCGGTCGTGCTGGTCGGCGATCTCAATGTCGCGCCGCTGGAGAACGATGTGTGGAGTCACAAACAGCTCCTCGACGTCGTCAGCCACACTCCTATCGAAACGGGATTGCTCGGCGAGGCTCAGGCAGCGTTCGATTGGACCGACGTGACTCGCAGCATCGTTCCGCCCAGCGAAAAAATATATTCTTGGTGGAGTTATCGCGCTTCCGATTGGGAAGCTTCGGATCGCGGCCGCCGGCTCGACCACATCTGGGTCAGTCCTGGGCTAAAAGGGTCCGTCACTTCGCAAACGATCGTGCGGAAAATGCGCGGCTGGGCCAAGGCCTCGGACCATGTGCCGGTGATTGCGGAACTAAATCTCTAATGTCGCGTACCCGATCGAACGTTCCGTTTCCGTGGCGCCTTCCCTTCACCCCCCATCTCGATTTCCGTGGCAAGAACCGAGAGAGCAGATGCTGCGTTTTTTTGACACAGCCGCTGAGGGTTGTTGTGTTAACACAATAATTCATGTAATATAAGATACGAACCATTGCTCGTAAGCGCACAAAACAATGCACAACAGGCTCAATGTCCTGCGCGCCGAACGCAGCATATCCCGGCGGGTCCTCGCAGAAGCGGTCGGGGTCAATCCGCAAACCATCGGTTACATCGAACGCGGCGACTACGGCCCGAGCCTTGAGCTGGGACTGAAGATCGCAGCTTTCTTTGGGGTGCCAGTGGAGCTGCTGTTTTCGCTCGAGCCATTCAAGCCCCTGGCCGACCATCTCATTCAGCCGACAAAGGAGGAAAAACCATGATCTTACCGCGCGGCATTCGCCGCCTTGCCGTGGTGTCGATGTACGGCGCTTATCTTGTCGGAGGAATCTTGCAATGGCGCGTGCGCGAGATCGGCCAGGATCGCCAGGCCATCCTGGCCGCCTTCTTCTTTGCCTTTGCAGTCGGCATGTTCCTATTCGTAAGCACGCATTACATGCGGTGGACGGGAGCGAAGGAGGCTGCTCTGGACGAACGCGAAATCGCGACGCGCAACGCCGTCTATCGAACTGCTTATGGCGTGATGGCATGGAGCAGCGTGCTATTGTTGGCATGGTGGTATGTCGGACGATTTGTGTCGCCGCCCTTGACGCTCGAAACCGATGTCAATGTCATGTTTTGGGGCTATGTGCTGTTGTTATCGACCTTGCCGGCGTCGTTACTGGCGTGGAACGATCGTCCGCCAAATTGATTGTCACGGATTCGAAGCTTGCTCATCGCGCTCATTCGCCATGGTCCGACAGATTGGAACGCGCAACATCGCGTGCAGGGGAGCATCGACACGCCGCTCAGCGATTTGGGCCGCGCCAAGATGGAGGGTTTGTCGCCGCCGGAAGGTTTCGAAACCGCGCGCCCTTTTTGCAGTCCGAAATTGCGGGCGCGCCAGACGGCACAATTGTTGGGCCTCATTAATCCGACCATCGATGATCGTCTGGCCGAACAGAATTGGGGCTCATGGGAGGGGCTGACGCGCGAAGAGATGCTGGCACGCGACGGCAATGATGCGTTCGAGCGCGCTGGGGGCCGCGGCCTTGCCTTTCGCCCGCCGGACGGCAAATCGACAGGCGAGCTGCATGCCCGACTACTGAGTTTTTTTGCCGATATTGGGAAGAGCAATGGGAACGCCGTCGCGGTGACCCATATGGGCGTGCTGCGTGCTGCTTACGCGCTGGCGACGGGTTGGAACATGTCCGCGGCCATGCCGCCCGATTTGGATTTGTCCGCAGCCCTGGTGCTTTCGCTCGATGCGGGCCGGCTGATGGGCATTGCCGAACTCAATGCGCCGCTGCAGGTACGCATATAGAGCGGCACTTACCCCCTTCGTCACCCTTCGCTCCTTCGGAGCTTCGGGTGACACTTCCCCCGTAAACGGGGGCAGAAATAAGTGCGTTCTTTTCTGCCCCCGCAAAGCGGGGGAAGTGCCGAGCGTCTTGTCCGCCGTAGCCCGAAGGGCGAAGGCGGAAGCGAGGCGAAGGGGGCGCTTACGCCCAGAAGGGATCGAGGCGTTTGAATTTTTCCAAACGCTTGAGCGCTTTCTTGCCCATGCGGTCGGCACGGGCGCGATGCCAGCCATTGACCAGCCCGGCGGCGAAATAGAGATCGGCTTGGCTATGTTGCGAAATCGTCTCGTCGGCGGTCAGCCGGCCGAGCACCGCGCGGACTTGCGACACATCGTTCAGCGCGCCCAGCATGTTTTGAAGCTGTTTGACATGGCCCAAATACCGCTTCACCGCCTTTTTCTTATAGAGCGGACCGTAAAATTCCCCCGCATAGCGCAATTTCTTCAGCGAAATGCGCAGACGATGACAGGCTTGCGAATCCAGAGCCTTGGCTTTGCGACCTCGCTTGAGCACCCGCATCAGATGCTCATCCATCATCCGCCGCGAAGCGGATTTGACGGGCACGCGCACGGCAAGCCGCGCGCGAAGATCGACCGTTCCCGATTGCGCGCCGAGCCAGGAACGCGCCTCCGCGGCGGCGGCCACGTCATCCTGGAACACGGCAAAATCCGCACCGGAGATGTGCTCGACCACCGCGTCCCAAGCTCGCTCTCGGGCCTCTTCGGCGCGTTGGCGAAGTGTCTTGAAGGCCTCCTCATGCTCGAACAACTTTTCCAAGGGCCCAAACAATTGTTCGATGAAGACATCGAGATCGCGCGCCGGAGCGACGGCGTCGGTGAAGGCTTTGGTGCGCGTCTTTAAATCTCTGAGGACGGGCGAGCGGAATTCCTCGCCGAATGCCGAAAACGCGACATGAAGGCGGCGCAAGCCGACGCGCAACTGATGCAAGCCCTCCACATCGCGCCCGCGCGTCACCGGCGACACGTTGGCGGCGACATGTGCCAGGCATTCGAGCACGGTGACGCGAAACGCATCTTCCAGCGTCATGCGGGCACTGAGACGCAGCGGCCGCGCGGTGACCGCAGCGGACGGCACCTCGTGCAAGCGATGGCGTCCAGTGGAACGGATCGTGGCAGGGCGAGTTTCATCCATCGTGTGTTCTGGCTCCAAGACGCCCCTAGACATTGCGCACCAGCAATCCGGCTTTGGCAAGCGTCGATTTTGCCTCGGCGATAGTGGCTTGACCGAAATGGAAAATCGACGCGGCCAGGACGGCATTGGCGTGACCGTCGCGCACGCCTTCCACCAGATGATCGAGTGTTCCCACGCCGCCCGATGCGATCACGGGAACGGGAACCGCGTCGGCGATGGCCTGCGTCAAGGCAAGATCGTAGCCGATTTTGGTGCCGTCGCGATCCATCGAGGTCAGCAGAATTTCGCCCGCACCATACTCGACAAGTTTGATAGCGTGCGCGACCGCGTCAATTCCGGTTGGCGTCCGGCCACCATGGGTGAAGATTTCGAAACGATCCCCCTCGCGCGCAGGCGCGCTCTTCCCTCTCCCCCCTTGGGGGAGAGGGTTAGGGTGAGGGGATGAAACTCGTTTGGCATCGATGGCGGCGACGATGCATTGGCTGCCGAATTTCTCGGCGCCCTCGCGAATGAATTCCGGCCGGCGCACGGCTTCGGTATTGACGGAGACTTTGTCGGCGCCCGCCAGCAGGAGGGCGCGGATGTCGTCCAGCGTGCGCACTCCGCCGCCGACGGTCAACGGCATGAAGCAAACATCGGCGGTACGACGCACGACATCGAGCAGGATGCCGCGCTTTTCGTGGGACGCCGTGATATCGAGGAAGCAGAGTTCGTCAGCACCGGCCTTGTCGTACAGCATGGCTTGCTCGACGGGATCGCCGGCATCGCGCAGATCGACGAAATTGACGCCTTTGACGACGCGTCCATCCTTCACGTCAAGACAGGGAATGATGCGAACTTTGAGCATCAGCGCATTCTTCCCATCGCCGCGACATTGAACAAGGCTCGGCCGCAAGCCGCTTCTGCCGGTACGCCGGTGGTCTTGCACAGGGCTTCGGCTTCCAAAAGCAGATCGAGCGCGTCGCCGAGCTTGGCTTCGTTCCATTTCTGGGCTTGGCCCCGAAACGAGGCGGCACGCGAGAAATGAACGGGGGGGCGCAGCTTACGCATGGCGCCGTCGATGCTTTCGCCGCGCGTGGCTTCGGCACCGACCAGCAATAGACGCTGGAAATGAGACATCGCCTGACGCAGCACCGCGACAGGCGAGACATCCGCCGTCCATAACCGCTCCAGCGCAAGATCCAGGCGGACGAGATCGCCACAGCCCGCGGCATCGCAGGCCTCTTCCACCCGCACTTCGGCCTCATCGCCCATCGCGGCTTGCACGTCGTCAAGCACAATCTGTTTCTTGCCGCGTGCGTAGAGTGCGAGCTTTTCCAATTCCCGCCGCGTCACGCCGCGATCGGAACCCAGCCGCGAAACGGCATCTTCCAGCGCATCGGGGGCGATGGAGTAGCCTTCCGCCTTCATCGCCTCGCGCACCACATCCGCCAAATCGCGCGCCGAATCGCCATAACAGGCAATCGCGGCAGCGTTGTCGGCTTCTTCGAAAACCTTGCGCAGCGCGGCACCCTTGGCGAGATCGCCCGCTTCCACCACCAGCAAAGCATCGCCGGAGGGATTCTCCAGAAAAGATTCGAATAGTTTCGCCAAGCCGTTACCGGCCCCGCGCACGCGCACCACCCGCCGCCCGCCCAGCATGGAAATGGCGGCGGCCTCGTCGAACAAGCGCGCCGGATCGTTCGTCAAGGTCTGTTCGTCGAGATCGGAGACCCGGAAGGGATCGGCCAGATCGTCCACCACGGTCTTCAGAAGCGTCTCGCTGCGCTCATGCGCCAAGCCGGCATCGGGCCCGAACACCAAGGCGGCAATCAGCCCGCGCGGCGGATTCTTCGCCATGCGATCGGCTTCGGACGACTTGACAATCATTTTTGCGCGCCCCGCGCAAAATAAGCGGCCAAATCGATGCGGAGGCGATCGGCGATATCATCAGCGGCGCGCTGGTCGGCATCCTGCTGATCTACCAATGTGGAGTAAGGCGATGCCAGCACGTTGTAAGACGACAATCCCGTCTCGATACCATGCGCCACGACTTTGTTGGTATTGCGGTCGATTAGATCGTAAGTGACGGTCAGCGTGTCGTTGTAGCGGGTGATAGCCGTCTGTGTAATCGCTGTCGCGCCGCTTCCGACGATTTGGCTTTGGACGCCAATAGGCTCGCTTTTTAGCCCAAGCGTCATTCGAAGCGTGTAAGTTGCGCCTGCCGGTTCCGCGCGCCCGTCGATCAGATCGATCACGGTATTGCGCAAATCGTAACCCAAACGATCGGGAACCGGTTCGACATAAATCGAACCCAGATCTTGTTTCATGCTGCCGCGCACGGCGCCGGGCACGGCATAAAGGGGACGAAAGCCGCAACCGGAAAGAACCAGAGCGGCAACCAGGACAGCGGGGGCGCGCAGGTCTCTCATAGGACGATATTAACAATTCGGCCCGGAACGACAATCACCTTGCGCGGCTTCTTGCCCTCCATGGCGCGCTGCACCGTATCGAGTGCAAAAGCGACCTTTTCGACCTCGGCATTCTCTGCCCCGATGGCGACAGCGATAGTGCCGCGTAGTTTGCCGTTGACTTGAACGGCTATGGTCACGGTATCGGAAGCCGTAAGCGCCGGATCGGCTTTGGGCCAAGGCGTGGAGGCGACGAGGGTTTTGTGGCCCAGCTCTTGCCAAGAATTTTCCGCCAGATGGGGCATCATCGGACCGATCAACAGAACCAGCGTCTCCAGGGCCTCGCGGCGGATAGCGCCTGGAACACCTGCGGCGCTGCCGATGGCGTTGACGAAGGTGTAGATCTGCGCCACGGCGCGATTGAACCGCAGCGATGCCAGATCGTCGGTGACCGCGGCGATGGCGCGATGCGTGGCCCGGCGCAATTCGAGCGCTGCGCCGTCGGCATTGCCCACAGGCGTGCCGGGCGGCGGCAGCCCTTCCGCCTCGCTCGCCAGACGCCAGATACGCTGCACAAAACGCCAGCAACCTTCGGCACCTTCGTCGGTCCATTCGATATCGCGCTCGGGCGGTGTATCCGAGAGCATGAACCAGCGGATCGTATCGGCGCCGAAAATGTCGATGATGGTCTCAGGCGCAACCACATTCTTCTTGGATTTCGACATCTTCTCGGATGGGCCGACCGTGACTGGCTCGTCTGTGCCTTTGACAAACGCGCCACTGCCGCGTTTCTCCACCTGATCGGGCGCCAGCCATTCGCCGTCCTTGTCCTTATAGGTCTCGTGACAGACCATGCCTTGGGTGAACAATCCTGCGAAAGGTTCGGCGATCTTCACATAGCCGCCCGCATCGCGCATGGCGCGGATGAAAAAACGCGAATAAAGCAGGTGCAGAATCGCGTGTTCGATGCCGCCGATATATTGATCGACCGGCAGCCAATAATCGACGGCGGCGCGATTCACCGGTTGTTCCGCTTTGGTGTCGCAGAAACGCGCGAAATACCACGAGGAATCCACAAAGGTGTCCAGCGTGTCGGTATCGCGCACGGCTTTGCCGCCGCATTGCGGACAGGCGACATGTTTCCAAGTGGGATGGGCGTCGAGCGGATTGCCTTTGACGTTGAAGGCAATGTCGTCGGGCAGTTTGATCGGCAAATCGGATTCCTTGACCGGAACCACGCCGCATTTGGCGCAATGGATCATCGGAATCGGACAACCCCAAGGGCGTTGGCGCGATACCAGCCAATCGCGCAGCCGGTAATTCACCGTGCGCTTGGCGCCCGCGGATTTCTCCAGCCGTTTGGCGACGTCGTCCTTTGCGGCCTCGAAGGTGAGCCCATCCAGGAACCGCGAATTGGCGAGCTTGCCTGGCCCCACATAAGCTTCGTTGCCGATTTCAAAAGCGATTGGCGCAACGCCCTCGGGAATCACGACAGGCGTTACCGGCAGTTTATATTTGCGCGCGAAATCGAGGTCGCGTTGGTCGTGTGCCGGACAACCGAAGATCGCGCCGGTGCCGTAGCCCATCAGCACGAAGTTCGCCACATAGACCGGTAGCTTCCATTCCGCATCGAACGGATGAAGGGCGCGCAGGCCCGTGTCGTAACCTAACTTTTCCGCTTTTTCGATTTCGGCTTCCGCCGTTCCCAAACGGCGGCATTCGGCGACAAAGGCCGCGAGCTTGGCATCCTTCGCCGCCAATTCCTCCGTCAACGGATGATCCGGTGACAACGCGATGAAGCTGGCACCGAACAGCGTGTCGGGCCGAGTGGTGAAGACCTCGACCTTCTCGCCATTGGTCAGCGCGAAGGCAAGACGCAGACCTTCCGAGCGGCCGATCCAGTTCTTCTGCATTAGCCTGACTTTCTCCGGCCAGCGCTCGAGCGTGTCGAGAGAGGCCAACAAATCGTCGGAATAGGCCGTGATCCTGAAGAACCATTGGGACAGCTTTTTGCGCTCGACCGGCGCGCCCGAACGCCAGCCCTTGCCGTCGATCACCTGCTCATTGGCGAGCACCGTCATGTCGACCGGATCCCAATTCACATCGGCTTCGCTGCGATAAGCCAGGCCCTTGGCGTGGAATTCCAGAAACAACTTTTGCTGATGACGGTAATATGCCGGATCGCAGGTGGCGAATTCGCGCGACCAATCGATCGACAACCCCATCAGCTTGAGCTGATCGCGCATCGTGGCGATGTTGGCGTAGGTCCAATCCCGCGGATTGATGCCCTTTTCGCGTGCGGCGTTTTCCGCCGGCAAGCCGAAAGCATCCCAGCCCATTGGATGCAAAACATTGAAGCCCTGGGCGCGTTTGAAACGGGCGATGACGTCACCCATCGTGTAATTGCGCACGTGACCGATATGAATGCGCCCCGAGGGATAGGGGAACATCTCCAGCACATAATATTTTGCGCGCTCCGAATCGGTAGGCGTCAGAAAGGTTCCGGATTCGCTCCAGACCGCCTGCCACTTCTTTTCGGATTCTTTCGGATTATAGCGCGCCATTCCTCATCCCTTCGCACTGCGCCGGGTGGATGGCTTACAGCGCGTGAACTTTATTGGCCAGGGGCCTGGGTGGAGAGACGAAGCTCGCGGGCGCGCGTCAAAATCGCATCCGTCAATTTGGTCGCGGTGTCGGGATTGACCTGGGCGTCCGCCCAGGCGCTGCCGGCGCTGCGAGTCTGGCGGAAGACTGCGACCTTTAGCCCATCGGCGCGCAGATGCCGGTCGAGGATGTAGACCGTCACCTTCAACCGCTCGTCGGGCGCGTTTTGGGCCGAGTACCAATCGGTAATGATCACCCCGCCGAATGGATCAGCCGATGCCAACGGCATGAAGGACAGTGTGTCCAGGCTGGCATGCCAAAGGTAGGAATTAACACCCAAGGTGCGCTGGCCACTATCGCTGGAAATGGCCGTCGAACCGGCATCCGTATCATGCATGACCTGGGGATCGGATGAGTTGCAGCCGGCCAGAAGCAGTCCACACGCCACCACGGTCAAAAATCGCATCGGTCATATCCTTAATGGGCGCTGGCCCCGATTTCGCGGGGCATGGGCTTATACTGGGCGGAACTGTCATACGCAACGCATCTGGCTGAGTATAGCCTTCGCCGGGATCGGCTTTTGTTATAAAGGTTTAAGGTAAATATTGGCGGTTTCTGCCCCGAGCGCCGGCGCACGATTGGTGAAGAGCAGGAAAACCAAAGCGCTTCTTCAGGCGAGAGCAGCAGCCTTTCTCGCACCGCCGGCCATGGCCGAGGGCTGGAGTGCAGCGCTCGTCCATCTAAACGTGCACGTCTAGAGCCCCAATCGCGGCAATTCCGGCGAAAGGCCCCGGCGCCAAGAGCGCGGCCCTCTGCGGGTCGATACCGCCCAGGGCATAAACCGGAACATCAGCAACGCGGGCGATGAGATTGGCACGAACCGGCATCAATGCCGGCCGGCCGGGATGGCTAGCGGTTGGAAAAACCGGCGACAGAAAAAGTGCATCGATTCCTTGTGCCCGCCCGATGGCAGCCAAGGAATGCACCGATGCAGTAATGAGAAAAGATGCGTGACAAGCGCGTTGGCGCGCGGCCTGACCGATGGAAGCCTCCGCCAGATGGACGCCGTCGGCACCGCAACTCGCCGCCAGTTTGCCATCGGAAGCAATCAGGACGAACAACCCACGGCCTCGACCGATGGCCGTTATCGCGAATGCGAGCGTCTTGCGGCGTTGCGGATCGCGCGCGCGCACCACGACCATACTGCCGCGCGGCAAGGCGCGCGCGGCGGCAAGCGGATCGGCCAGCCGCTCGTCATCGGTCATCAGCACCAAAGGCGGGGCTTCAAAGCGGCTCTTTGCGGCAAGCTTTGCCGCCGCTCTTGCCAGTCTGCGCCGCCCCAAGCTATCGCTCATCTTATGGCCCTTTCGAACGACGCCATCGCAGAAAATCTCCGCCTTGTCCTCGCACGCATCGATGCGGCTCGAAAGGATGCGATAAACCCTGCCCCATTCACCAGATTGATCGCGGTCAGCAAAATGCACAATGCCGATGAGGCGCGCGTGCTGCTCGCCGCCGGACACCGGGTGTTCGGCGAAAGCCGCGTGCAGGAATCGCTGGCGAAATGGACGCAGCTGAAGCGCGATTTTCCGGATGTAGAGTTGCATTTGATCGGTCCGCTCCAAACCAACAAAGTGCCTGAAGCGGTGGCTTTGTTCGATGTCATCCATTCGCTCGATCGGCCGAAATTGGCGCGGGCGCTGAAAAGCGAATGCGATAAGACCGGGCGCAGGCCTGCCCTTTTCGTCCAGGTGAACACCGGCGAGGAGCCCCAAAAAGCCGGTGTCCCGCCACAGGAAGCGGCGGGATTTATCGCCTCGCTGCGCGAATTGAAGTTGAACCTGACGGGACTGATGTGCATTCCGCCGGTCGACGATGCACCCGCACCGCATTTTGCACTTCTGGCAAAGCTCGCGGCGGAAAATGGCTTGCCGTATCTCAGCATGGGCATGAGCGACGATTTCGAAATCGCGATCCGCCTCGGCGCGACGCATGTGCGCGTCGGCACGGCGATTTTCGGAGAACGGGCCTAGATCGTAATCGCTATTGTGTCGTTCGGTGCGACCAGCGCCAGCACATCGAGAAGATCGGGCAGTGCCAGCGCGATGCAGCCTTCGGTCGGCGCATAATCGTCGCGCGCCACATGCAAGAAAATCGCGGAACCTTTGCCGGGCATTACGGGATCGTCATTGAATCCGACGACCGCCGCGACATCGTAGAGGTGATCCTCGCGCCAAAGCTTTTGCGCCGATGCGGGATAAGGCAGCTTCACAAGATGATTGTAATTGGGATCGGCGGGCGCATCGCACCAGCCGTCCTCTGGTTGGAGGACGGCTGCAGGCAGTGAGGTTTGGGGCCGCGCGATTCGGTCGGCACGATAGAGAATGCGGCGGACAAGGAAGGTGCCGACCGGCGTAATACCGTCGCCTTCCGTCTGTTTGATCGCGATGCCGCTACGGCCGACGGCACAGCGTCTCTGCTGCCGCTTGCCCCATCGCAAAACTGCGCCATTCTTCGGATCGGGATGTACGACGATTTGCATCGCTGGAGTTTATTGCAAGGTTTCCGCCGTCGAAAGACCAATCGCCCGGCCATAGGCGAATGCGGCGCGCGTTGCCGTTTCCTGGTTGACCCCTTTGGAGGCCAGCGATTTCAGCAGAGCGGAAAGATCGGGTGTCGGCAGGCTGATCGCCGAAGCAGGCGTCACGCTCGCAGGCGCCGCTGCCACATTGGAGGTATCGGATTTGTCGTCGCCCGTTAAAAACGCCAATACCGTATCGCCGACGTTTTTTCCTGTGAGAGACTGAAACACAGAATCAGCAACAGAAGAAACAAATCCCAGAGGCCCGCCATAGAGCGTGTCCCCTATGATCTTCTCGGGCATGCCGATTTTGTCGCCGGTGATGGCACGATAGAGTGTGGAAATTATCGGCAGGTGTTGGAGAGGATTGATGATGTCGAGCAGATCGCCGAACGTCGTATCCTGGGTGTCGGCTTGTGGCGCGGCAGCCGACGCGCCCAGCGTACTGGGCGCGGTGGTGTTGATATGGCTGGAATAATCGATCGCCGGCATGAGCAGACATCAAGCAAGCCTCCTGCCAAGAGGCAAAGGCCGATTTGCGCCGCTCTAGTGTCGTGGTTTCGAAGTTCGCGATATCCCCGATATCGGCATCTTTCGCGAACTCCGGAACCAAAACGACACTAACATCAATAGGTTGGCTAGTGTCCTGTCGATTCCGAAATTCGCATGAGGCCGATATCAGATGCAACGAATTTCGGAATCGGGACGCTAGCAACGCACGCCCGGCAGATTCTGCCGCCTTCAAAAGAGATGCCCAGCCTTTTCCGCCTTGGTCCTAAGGTAAGCTTGATTGTGCGCGTTGCCCGGAAAAGCATGACGAACGCGCTCGACCACCTCAACGCCGGCAGCCTCAAGCGCCGTGACCTTGTCGGGATTGTTGGTCAGCAGACGCACCGATTTGTAGCCCAGAAGCGAGAGCATTTTCGCCGCGACGGCATAAAGCCGTTCGTCCGCTTCAAAGCCCAAGCGCTCATTGGCCTCAAGCGTATCAAAACCTTCGTCCTGAAGCCGGTAAGCCCGCAATTTGTTGATCAGGCCGATGCCGCGACCTTCCTGCGCCAGGTAGAGAACAATACCGCCGCCGGCTTTGGAAATTGTTTCCACCGCGCCGCGCAGCTGCGCGCCGCAGTCGCATTTGAGCGACCCCAACAAATCGCCGGTGAAGCATTCGGAGTGCAACCGAACCAACGCCGGTCCGGGCGTCGGCGGACGATCGATCACGATCGCATAATTCTCCGGGGCTCCATCGTCTGAACGGAAGGCAACAAGCTCTGCGCATTCGGCACCTTGCAAAGGAACACGCGCGCGAGTGACCAGCTTCAGGTTTTCGGCCGACAGCTTGTCATAAGACAAGATATCGGACACGGAGACGTCGACGGCGCTTCGCGTGGCGGGCTGTTTTTGCACAATCACGGCCGGCAGCAAGCCGGCAAGTTTGGCAAGTTTCACCGCCGCCGCAAAGGATGCAGGCAGCTTGCGACGCAGCGGCGCAAATGGACCTTTGAGCGGTGTATCCAGATCGGCCGTGGGATCGGCGATAGCGCGAATTTGTAATGCTTCCATATTTGTCGCCAGCGGCAATGCGACGACGTCCGGCGTATACAAGCGAATCTTCAAGGTCTGTGCCCGGGCATGCGTCAGCACGAGGAAGCCTTTGACCGGCGAAGCAAGGCGCATGGTCTCGACGGCGACAGCCGACCAGCCCGCGATGGTTACGGGACGGCCTTGGCGCAACGCGTCTACGGCGCGGGCAACCTGCAATAGTGGAGCGCGACGAAACGCTGCATGACGGGCCCGCGTCTGCCGCGTTTTGGCCTTGGTTTTCGACCGTTTACGATTGGGTGGACGAGTGGGCGGGCGCATACGACTTCCCAATACACCCGGGCGGAGAATCCGGATAGAGTTCCGGTTTGCGCCCCTTAAACCTTGGATGATTTTCCTCATGTCCAGCGCCAAGCGCGTCCTCTTGGTCGACGACGACGCCATGCTTCGTACTTCCCTCGCCGAACAATTGGCGGCCGAAGGCTCTTACACCGTGGTAGAAGCCGGCGATTGTGCCACTGCCCGTCTGCTGGCCGGCGACGGGCTTTACGAGTTCATGATCCTGGATGTCGGCTTGCCCGACGGCGACGGACGCACCCTATGCCGGGATTTGCGCGCCTTGGCCGTGACCTGTCCGATCCTGCTGCTCACCGCGGCGGATACCGACGGCGATGCGATTCAAGGACTCGAATCGGGCGCCAACGATTACATAACAAAACCATTCCGCTTCGCCGTATTGATGGCGCGCGCGCATGCACATCTGCGAAGTCACGGCCGCAGCGAAGAAGCGATGTATCGCATTGGGCCTTACACGTTCCGCCCAAGCGCCAAGCTGCTGCTCGACGCCAACGCTAAGAAAATCCGCCTGACGGAAAAAGAAACCAATATCCTGAAGTTCCTGTATCGCGTCGGCGAGACCGTGCCGCGCGAAACGTTGTTGCATGAGGTGTGGGGTTACAACCCGGCCGTCACCACCCACACGCTGGAGACGCACATCTATCGCTTGCGCCAGAAGATCGAAGAAAACCCCGGTCAAGCGCAGATTTTGATTACCGAAAGCGGCGGCTATCGGCTGATGGCATAGGCCTCGCCCCAACGAGACGGTCGCATCGAAATAGCCTACGAAACGATAGGGCACCTGCACGTTTAAGGCCGGAATCCCAAGAATTATTCGGTTACCGCCGTGGCGCCAAGCGGCATTGCGGCAGATCGAGACAGTGACTAGTTTGTTCCCCTTCCGTTTATGAACCCTGGCTGTGCAAAAAAAACCGTCTGTGCGTAACAGTGGGAGCAGCCTATGTGTCTAAGTGCATTGAGCCGAGAGAACCCATGAGCAACCGGACGCATTCCCTTTTGATCGGCGCGGTCATCGCAGCCGTCGTTACCCTGCCGGCCTTGGCCGGCGATCCCAATTGGGTCACGGGCTCCAGAGCGAGTTACGACGTCCGGTCGCTCAAGGTTGACGACGTTGTTGCGACGCTGCGGGTGGATGTAACCGACCGCGGTCCGGCGACGCTTCAAATCAGCGGACTCAAGCAGCGGATGGGAGATGTCAAAGCCAATGCGTCGAACGGTGTTCTGCATATCGAAGGCCACAACATGGATGCCGTGTGGGATTGGTCTCATTGGTTCGACTTCTCGCATTTCAACCAATACAAACCGGACCAACTTATCATCACGGTGACCGTCCCCAGAGGCACGCGCGTCGAGGTCAACGACATCGTCGGCAAAGCCAATATCGGCAGCACCGAGGGTGAATTGCGGTTTTCGTCGGCGGGCGAAACCGACTCGACCATCGGCAATGTCGCGGCCGCCAATGTCTCGCTTGCCGGTTCAGGCAAAGTCTTGGTCGGCAATGTGGCCGGAGACCTCAAGGCGGAAACCGCCGGTAGCGGCGACATCCGGGTCGGTAACACCGGTCCGGTCAACGCCGACATCGCCGGCTCGGGCTCGATACAGGTGGGGCATATCAATGGCTCGCTAAAAGTGGACATCGCGGGGTCGGGCGATTTCTCGGCCGCCAGCGTCAACGGCCCTTTGGGGGCGGATATCGCCGGATCCGGATTTGTCACGATCGGCGGCGGCGAGGCCAATCCGTTGCATGTCGACATTATGGGCTCAGGCGATGTGACCTTCGGCGGGATGGCCGTGAATCCGCATGTCAGTTGTATGGGTTCGGGCAGTGTCAAGCTCAGAGCTTCGCGCGGCAGTCTTTCCAACGAATGCACTTCGAACCTCAAGATCGGTCCGTAACGGGTCAATTGTTTAACGCTTGTTAACCTTCGGGCGCGGAGTATCCCGCACCCGAGGGTTTGTGCATGGCGCGCCAGCAATCACCGTCCAAATCGAACAACGCCCCACCGCCTGGCGACGGCAGCGATGCGCCGGTGCGCCCGCGCAAACGCCGCAGCTGGCCCTATGTCGTCATTTTGGTCGCCGCCTGGAGCGTGATTTTCGGCGCCATCTTCTTTTCTCGGTTTCTGTCGGACCTGCCCGATGTAAACAGCCTGCTGGCCAACGGTCCGTCGCGGGACATCACTATCCTGGACGACCGCGGACGCATGATTGCGCAGCGCGGACTAACCCAAGGCGTGCTGGTGGACGTGTCGAAGCTTCCCGCTTTCGTGCCCAACGCTTTTGTCGCCATTGAAGATCGCCGCTTTCGCGAGCATATCGGGCTCGATCCGGTCGGCCTGTTGCGCGCCGCCTATGAGAACATGATGGTCGGCCATGTCGTGCAGGGCGGATCGACTCTGACCCAGCAACTGGCAAAGAATCTGTTTCTCGAATCCAAACGCACCTTCGACCGCAAGATGCAGGAAGCGATGCTCGCGCTGTATCTGGAGTCGCGCTACAGCAAAGACCAAATCATCACGCTCTATCTCAACCGCGTTTATTTCGGCGCTGGGGTGTACGGAATTGAAGCGGCGGCGGAACGTTTCTTCGGCAAGCATGCGCAAAAGCTGACTTTGCCCGAAGCCGCCATGCTGGCGGGTAGCGTGAAAGCGCCGGCGCGTTACAATCCGCTGGCCGATCCGGATGCTTCCCAGGCCCGCGCTCAGATCGTGCTGCGTGCTATGGAGGATGCCGGCTTCATCGACGATCGGGCGCGGCAGGAGGCGCAGGCCACACGCGCGCGCATCGTGCGCGGCACGGCGACGCCAGGCGCGGGTTATTTCGCCGATTGGGCCATTTCGCAGATCTCCGGCTATGTTGGCGCGGCCAAGCAAGCATTGATCGTCGAGACCAGTTTCGACCTCGAGGCGCAGGCTCAAGCCGAGCGCGCCGTGTCGGCGGCCTTGGCGAAGGAAGGGAGCAAGTTCGGCGCGAGCCAAGCGGTATTGATCGCCATGACGCCGGACGGCGCGGTGCGCGCTATGGTGGGCGGACAATCCTACGAACAAAGCCCTTACAATCGCGCCACCGATGCGCAGCGACAGCCCGGCTCGGCCTTCAAACCATTCGTCTATCTCGCCGCTTTCGAACGAGGCCATAAACCGGACGACATCATGAATGATGGCCCGGTCGACATTCACGGCTGGAAACCGAGCGATTTCGAAGGCGAGTATTTGGGCGACATAACCCTGACCAAGGCTTTTGCAGAATCTTCCAATTCCGTCGCCGCGCAATTGACTGCCGAAATCGGTCCCGCCGTCGTGGCACGCACCGCAAAAAGGCTGGGCATCGACACGCCATTGATGGCGGTGTCGTCGCTGGCGCTGGGTACATCCGTGGTGACGCCGTTGGAACTGACGGCGGCCTATGCCCCCTTTGCCAATGGCGGAAATGGCGTGAGCCCATTCGGCATTATTCGGATACGCAGCAAAGACGGAACCGTGGTCTGGGAACGCAAAAAACCTGAGCGGGGAAGCGTGATCGCACCCGAAAACTTGATACAGATGACAAGTCTGATGACCGAAGTGGTGGCAACCGGCACGGGCAAGTCGGCCCGGCTCGACGACCGGCCAAGTGCCGGAAAAACCGGCACAACACAAGATTTCCGCGACGCTTGGTTCGTCGGTTACACTGCGGATCTGGTTTGTGGCGTGTGGGTGGGTAACGACGACAACACACCCATGATCCGCGCCACCGGCGGCGGCTTGCCGGCGCATATCTTCAAAGCCTTCATGGAAGACGCGGAAAACGGATTGCCATCGCGGCCGTTGACCGGCCAGACGATTGCAGCGGCTGCAACGACTGCTGCGCAGCCGCCGCCGCAAAAAGACGGGTTGCAGGAATTGCTCGAAAAGCTGTTCAGCGGAACCTGAGACTAGAGCCTGATCCACCCTTATAGAAACGGCTGCGTTGCGCGCGGGCGAGGCGATCCGCTAGGCGCGGCGCGAAGGGCGATGCGGGACATCGGTCGAGCGCCGCAACAAGGCGGGCGTCCGCCCGCGCGCAACCCGAAGGGCCGGAGGCTTTTGCGTCGTGTGTTCGTCGAAGGGCTCGCCCGTAGTGCCGCTACGCGCTTCGCCCTTCTCCTGCTCACGCCGCAAAATCCTCTCGGCGCAGCGCTTCTATAAGGGTGGATCAGGCTCTTGCTCAGCGCGCCGCGTAGCGGTGCAGCGCCATGCCGTGCTGGCGCAACCAAGTCTGCGGCCGTTTCACATCGCCAATCAAGTCGCGCACCAGCCGCCAGAAAGCGGCGCCATGATTCATTTCGCGCAAATGCGCCACTTCATGGGCCACGACATAATCGAGTACATAAGCGGGGGCCAAGATCAGTCGCCAGGAAAAGGACAATGAGCGCGTCGACGAACAAGAGCCCCAGCGGCTGGCCGTGTCGCGCACGGTAACGCGTGTGGGCTTGGTGCCGAGACGGGCCGCGAATTCGATGGAGCGCATTTCCAGATCGCGTCTGGCTTGGCGTTTGAGAAAATCGAGCAGGCGGCGCGGCGCATGCTCGGTACGGCCGGAAATGCGAATAATCGCGCCGTCCTCGTCAACCCAAACGGGCACGCGCGATTCTTCGCCCCGCACGATCAAGTGATCCTTGCCGCGAAACGGAATGCGAGAGCCGGGTGCCAACGCGACGCGGCTCGGCACATGGGCAAGCTGACGGGCAATCCAATCGGTCTGACCGCGTGCGAATTCAAGTGCCCGTTCCAGCGACCGCTTGGACGGCGCAATAACGCTCACCTCGCCGCTGGCGGGATGAACCTTAACGATCAACCGCCGTGCCCTTGGGTTAAACTTGACGTTCATCTCGATCGCACGGCCATCGATCTTCAAAAGTTCGCGATGCCGGGTCGTACGTCCAACACTGCGGGTTGCCTCTTTGCTACGCATAGGCTTTCATTTTACCTTATATTTTGCTTCTCTGCAGGCGAGGCCCGCAAGTGAGACCACGATTTCATCTCGCCTTCCCGGTACGCGACATTTCTGAGGCGCGCGCTTTCTATGGCGACTTGCTCGGTTGCCCAGAAGCGCGCTCGAGCGAAGAGTGGGTCGACTTCGATTTCTTTGGTCATCAAATCGTGGCGCATTTAAGCCCGAACGAGATCACACATAAAGCGCATAATCGTGTCGACGGTGAGAATGTACCGCTGCGTCACTTCGGCGTCATCCTTTCCTTCGCCGCATGGCAGACTTTGGCGGACAAATTGAGTGCTGCCGCTGTAAGCTTTATCATCAAGCCCGGCGTGCGGTTTAAAGGGGAACCTGGCGAGCAGGCAACATTCATCCTTGCGGATCCCAGCGGTAATGCGCTCGAGTTCAAAGCGTTGCTAGTGTCCCGAATCCGAGATTTGTTGCGTTTTATATCGGGCCCATTCGAATTTCGGAATCGACAGGACACTAGCCAAACTATTGATGCTAGAGCCTGATTCACCCTTATGGAAACGGCTGTGTTGCGCGCGGGCGAGACGATCCGCCAGGCGCGGCGCGAAGGGCGATGCGGGACATCGGTCGAGCGCCGCAACAAAGCGGGCGTCCGCCCGCGCGCAACCCAAAGGGCCGGAGGATTTTGCGTCGTGGGTTCGTCGAAGGGCTCGCCCGTAGTGCCGCTACGGGCTTCGCCCTTCTCCTGCTCACGCCGCAAAATCCTCTCGGCGCAGCCCTTCTATAAGGGTGAATCAGGCTCTAGTGTCAGTTTGGTTTCGAAGTTCGCCAAAGATGCCGATATCGGTGATTTCGCGAACTTCGAAACACGACACGAGATGAAACAAGGATTTTCGCGCGATGAGTGCTGACAAAATTGCCGCTCTTGCCGGCGCTTACGCTTTGGCAATGATATTGGGTGCGCTTGGCTTTCAGTATATCGGCCACGTCATACCGTGTGAGATGTGCCATTGGCAGCGCTGGCCGCATGACGGAGCCATCTTCATCGGTCTGGGGAGTGCGGCCTTATTTGCCGCAGGCATGATAGAGAAGAAATATATGCCGGCGCTGGCTTTTTGTGCGCTGGGCTTGATTGCAGTATCCGGCGGCATCGGAGCCTATCAGGCTTTGGTGGAATGGAAATTGTTGGCCGGCCCTTCGTCCTGCACCGGTGCGCGCTTTGCGTTCCACGGCGGCGCGGATCTCAATACATTCCAAGTCGTGCGCTGCGATGTGGCCGCTTGGCGGCTCTTTGGCATTTCACTGGCAGGTTACAACGCTCTTTTCTCGCTCGGCACGGCATTCCTGGGTACGATCCTGCTGTTCAGGAGGAAAGCGTGAAAAAACCGCAAGCCAAGCGCGCCAAGCGTCCCGCGCCACCCGGCGTCAGCGCCGGTCAAGACATCGCAGCCATGATCCGCGTGGATCACGCCGGAGAATATGGCGCGGTGCGAATCTATGAGGGACAACTCGCCGTGTTCGGCGCGCGCGCGTCAAAGTCTGCTGCTGCGATCAAACATATGGCATCGCAAGAACAGGAACATCTGAAAGCTTTCGATGCGCTGATCAACGAGCGGCGCGTACGCCCAACGGCGCTGGAACCGGTGTGGCGGGCGGCAGGATTTGCGCTCGGCGCTGCGACCGCATTGATGGGCGAAAAAGCGGCAATGGCGTGCACCGCTGCCGTGGAAGACGTGATCGACGAGCATTATGCCGCCCAGATCGAAAAGCTGGGCGATAGCGACCCCGAGCTGAAAAAGACCGTCGAAGCTTTCCGTGCCGACGAGATCGCCCATCGCGACACCGCGTTGGCCCATGGTGCCGAGGAAGCGGCAGGCTATCGGCTGCTGTCGGGCACGATCAAGGCGGGATGCCGTTTGGCCATTGCGCTGTCCACGAAGATATGAGCGAAGACCGAAATGCGCTTCTGGCAAAAGCGGCGGCACCGCGCCGGGCCGTCATGGACGACGCGGGAACGCTGTCACGTTTGTTTGCTGCGGCGTTTGTAAACGATCCGGTGTTCGACTGGATTGCGCGCCCCGGTGCGAAACGCGCGGCTGGGATGGAGCGGTTCTTCTTTTGGCTTTTGAAGTCGCGTGCGATCCCGTTCGGTGAAGTATGGATGAGTGAAGGGGCTGCGGCGGCTTGGCTTCCGCCCGAAGCTCCCGCTAGTCCTGGCGGCTTCGCGGAACAAATGAAACTGATTCCGTTGTTTATAAGGCTCTGCGGCTTTCCCAGACTGATGCGCGGGTCCGCCATGGCGGATGCGATGGAAAAAAACCACCCGGCGGAACCTCATTTCTACCTTGCCTTCATTGCCGTGGCACCGCGGTTGCAAGGGATGGGTCTGGGTGGTGCCTTGCTGGAGGCGACGGTTAAGCGGGCGGATGACGGACGTGTGCCGGCCTATTTGGAGAACTCCAATCCCAAGAACACCAAGCTGTACGAGCGCGCGGGCTTCGTCACCAAACGCAACATCGCGCCTGTCGGAGCCCCGCCTTTGATTGCCATGTGGAGGCCGGCGCGCGGGGCTCAAGGTTCCAATTCGGAATCCCAATACAAATAGTCCGCCCAGCTGTCGTGCAGATAATTCGGCGGAAACAATCGCCCGTTGTTGCGCAGCTCGATGACTGTGGGACGATGCGGCCGCTGGCGCGGCTGCGTGCCGGCCTGATTGGGTAACCTGCCGCCCTTGTGCAGATTGCACGGCGCACACGCCGTGACGACATTGTCCCAGGTCGTGCGCCCCCCACGCGAGCGCGGAATCACATGATCGAAGGTGAGGTCCTCGGCGGCGCCGCAATACTGGCACTCGAAGCAATCGCGCAGGAACACATTGAATCGTGTAAAGGCGGGATTGCGGGCGGGCTTGATGTAAGTTTTGAGCGAAACAACGGAGGGCAGCCGCATTTCGAAACTCGGCGAATGCACCGTACGGTCATATTCCTCCAGAATGTTGACCCGCTCGAGAAACACCGCCTTGATCGCGTCTTGCCACGACCAAAGAGACAAGGGGAAATAACTCAACGGACGGTAGTCCGCGTTGAGCACCAAAGCCGGGCAATTATCGGGACTACGCGCCGCCGCTAACACCGGATTCCCCTTATGAACCTATCTCCTCCTGCACCGGGCGAGTGTACGGGCAAGCCCAGGCAAAGCCAATACGCCCAGGACGTTACGCGATTCGCTGTGACGGATTGGCGACGACTTAAGCAAGCGGGCAGCTAATCTCGCCACTTGTGCTTAATTGGCCGCGGAAAGCCTGGACCAGAAACGCGCCTGCGATCTCAAGTCCCACCTCGTCGATCCCATGTTCCAAGCCGGGCGAAACGTGCCATTGCACGCTATGGCCCGTGGCGCCAAGCGCCGTAGCGGTCATGAACAAAGCCTCGATGGGAATAAGCGGATCGGCCGCACCATGCGCCAAAAAAACCGGCGGGGAGCCGCTTTCTGCTTGCGGCGGGACTCCGGTCAAAAGCCCCGAGAACCCGACAATAGCGGACGGCCGGATGGCGGTGCGTAAGCCGACATGCAGCAACATCATTGTGCCTTGGCTGAAGCCCACAAAAGCGAGCCGGTCGGCAGAAAGCTCGAGGCGCTGCAGCTCGGCCGTCACAAAGCTCTCGAGCAGAGAAGAAGCACTTTCGACGCCTTTGTGCATCTCTTGCGGGTCTAGCCGCGCAATGGGAAACCATTGGTAGCCGGCGCCGGGACACGCTTGTGGCGCATTGGGGGCAACAAAAGCGGCGCTCGGCAGAACGCGCTGCCAATGCGGCGCAAGTCCGATTAGATCTTTGCCGTCCGCTCCATAGCCATGACAAAGCACGACCAGGTGCGTGGCTTTGCCGCTTTTGGGCATTAGACGCGGACCGGATAGCGCCACGGACTTGTCCCATCGTTGAAGTGGACGGCATGATTGTCATGCATGCGACCCCGTGTCCAACCATGATTGTCACCCGTTTCGCGCCGAGCCCGACCGGTTTTCTGCATTTGGGCCATGCTTTCGCGGCGTTGACGGCACATGATGCCGCAGAACGGTTCCTGCTGCGCATCGAGGATATCGATACGGCACGCAGCCGGCCGCACTTCGAAGCGGCAATCGTTGAGGATCTCAAATGGTTGGGACTGGACTTCGAAGAACCGGTCCTTCGGCAATCCTCACGGCTCGGGGCGTATCGCGGGGCACTTGACCTATTGAGGGCATGTGGACTTGTTTATCCCTGCTTTTGCACCCGAACGGACATCGCGCAGGAGATCGCTCGCTCCGTCGAAGCGCCGCATGGTCCTGACGGTCCGATTTATCCGGGAACCTGCCGGCATTTGAACGCGATTGAGCGAGCGCAAAGAATTTCCGATGGCGTTTCCTATGCGCTTCGGCTAGATGCGAATTTGGCGGCGCAAAAAACCGGCGTGCTCTTCTTTGAAGAACGAGGCGCAGGACCGCAGGGGGAAGCCGGGCAAATCGAGGTGCAGCCGCTGTTGTTCGGCGACATCGTGTTGGCACGCAAGGATGCGCCTGCGTCGTATCATTTGGCTGTCGTGATCGACGACGCCTATCAAGGCGTGACGCTGGTAACGCGCGGCAACGATCTGTTCGCGGCGACCCATGTGCAAAGGTTGTTGCAGGCGTTGCTGGACCTCCCGGTGCCGGCTTACGCCCACCACAAACTTATTCTGGATCAAGACGGCAGGAAATTCTCGAAGCGTAATCATGCGGTGACGTTGCGCGCCCTGCGCAAAGCGGGCGCAACGCCGCAGGATATTCGTGATCGCGTCTATACTGCAGCGTCGATAATATCGCGCAAATAGGCGACATATTCCTCGAAGGCACGGCGGCCCTTTCGAGTCAAAGCGATACGGGTCCGCGGACGTTTGGCGACAAAGTCTTTTTCGATCGCAACGTAACCGGCCTCTTCGAGAGTCGCGACATGGGCGCCGAGATTGCCTTCGGTTGCCGCCACAATGGCTTTCAAGCGGACGAACTCGATCATTTCGCCTTCGGGCAACACGCGCAGCGCCGACATGATCTTCAAGCGTACTGGCTGATGAATAATGGGATCGGGCTGGTCCATCTCACACCTGCCGGAACCAAAAACCCGCCAGGATCAAGGCACCGCCTCCGACGAAGGCCATCCACAGTAGGAAGTGCGCGCTCAGCAAGTAATATCCGACGAGCGTGAGGGCGATCACCAGCGCGCCCACGACGATAAAGCGCAAACCAGCCCATAGCCCCGCGCCACAATAAAGGGCGCCAATCAGCACAGAGGGGAAAGCGGCAAATTGTATGCCGTGGGTCGGTTGAAACATGGTGTAGGTCGCGGCCATGAAGATCCAGACGATGCCGACGAGACCGAACATCCGCAGGCCAATCGCCCTGCTTTTCGCGGCACTCGCGGCGTCACGCGAGGCGGTCGCCTTCCCGATGAGATAGGAGCCAACGACGCCAACAAATACGAGACCAGCCCAGATGTAATTTGCGAATTGCGGATAAAGATCGGTGGCCGAGTAGCCCGCCACCCACACCAATCCCCAAAGAATGAGATGCGGCGAGGCTTTGCGATAGCCAAATGCTTGCGCACTGCGGCGGCTGGCGCGCTCAACATCGGACAAAGTTTCGGCGGCTTCCTTAGAGGTCAGCGACATGAGCCTTTCTCACTCCTTATGTTGTTCAGATAACTCTGTCATATAGAGTATTCTGTGTCAAGGGCATTTCTTTGCCCTTTTGGCTCTACGCCGCAATTCCACAGGTCGAACAATGGCCGGGCCAAACAATTGTTTTCTGGATCATTTGCTTGGCGATGGGGGGAAAGCACTGCGCGCGATTCGGCGCGGCCCTTGGGCAGCATCGACGCCGCACCTGGGCGGTTATTCCGTTCGTTTGGTGACTACCAGTCGTTCAGGCCCTGGAAATGGGCAAACCCGGCGGCTTGTGCCCAGTCTGACCACTCGCCGCGTAGGCGTGTGGTTTTCCGCGGGCTTCTAGTGCCCTGGCCAAGCCCGAATATGTCCAACTCGGCACAACCCCGAAACGGACGGCCCTGCGGGTGAGGCAGGTGCGAATCGGCATCATCGAGGCGGGCGTAATCCGAATCCTCGATCCCGTCCGACGCCAGCACCACGGTCGTGGGCATTCCCCGGCAACCAATACTTTGCGAGACGTTATCGAGGAAGGCAAGAATGTTGGTATTGTTCTGGGCGTGGAAACGGCCACTGCGGACAAGGGCAGGCACGCCCGCGATCAGCCGCTGAATGTCGGCGGCGACATTCGACGGACGCTGACGGACAGAGAGCACCGCATCATAAGAAAAGTTGTTCGATGTCGCATCGTAATTGCCGAAAGTGCGCACATGCACCTCAGATGCAAACCCCAATCTACTCACCAGCCCGGCAACCTTCGACGCCACTCGGCTGGCAAATTCGGGATCCTCGATCAACGGATTGCTCTTGGAAAGATCCAGTCCGATAACGATTCGCTGCGGCGCCAAAGGCGTTTCAGCATCCTGCTGCGCATTCGCGGCGGTCTGGACGGCCAGTACGCTGCCCCCCGCCAATGCACTGGCCGTCACAACGGCGAGCAGAAGATTGCGAATCATCGCGTGCTCTCCCCCGGTCAGGCCCTCTTGTCGGCAAGCTCGAGCAGATGAAGCTGGGCGAGCTGGCTCTGGCGATGGCCGTAGTCATGCGCAATATGAAAATTGCGCACATTGTTTTCCGTCGTCTGCATATACAGAGCGGCAACGGTTGTCACAATGAAGAACACGACACTGGCAAAAGCAAGCCAGAACCACGAATCGGCATCGGCCAGCGAAGCCCTGGAAAGCTTCGGCAAGCCAAGCGACACCCCGTCATTGGTGCTGGCAGGCTGCGGTGCAGCAGACGTCATGGAGATGCGTTGAGCCTTACTCTCGCCCGGCGCAAAAAGCTGATCGATCGAATTGGATTGTGGTGCGGCGGCCGAAGCGTCGCGTTGTTCCAATGTCGTCGAGGTGGCGCCCGCCATATTGTTGTAGGCGACCAGATAGCCGAGCCCGCCGATCATCACGATGGCCATCACGAAAGCGGCGACGATCATCGTATTGCGACCATAGACGCCGGTGATCTTCAGCATGAAATGGACGATCAAAACGGCGAAGATGACTTGCAGACTCTTGAAGATCACCGAAGACTGCAGCGCGGGTGGCACCACCATGAATTCGTTGGCGAGCGCGCGCGTCCACACCTCGCGGATGATGTGGTAGTCGACAAACATTGCGAGCAACATGATCGCCAATGCCAGCACTACGGCGACCAAATAAAGCGGCCGGTACTGGGAGACTTGGCGGCTCTTTTCCATGTTGCGCGCGATGATCGCCGCATCGTCGCTTTCTTCTTCGTTCAAAGCGGGCGGCGGTGCATCTGCTTTGTCCTCGTCGTCCTTTTTTTTGGCGAAGGAAAGAACGCGGGCAAATACGCCGTCTTCTTTTCGTCCTCTGGCCGCGACTCGCTCGCCTTTCTTGACCCAATCGGGACCCCAGCTCGGCGTGTCGACCGGTGTCTTCAGCCGTTCGATCAGTTGGGCTTTCAGCCTTGCGCGAACGGCAGCAGTCATGCCTTCGGCATCGCGCACCGATTTGGCCTGGCGATCAAACTCTTCGGGACTGAGCCCGTCGCACAGTTCGTGAGAATGCAGCCTGCGCTGTTTAACAGGCGACGATGTTTTCGTTTCTTCGTTCGGACGGTAATAAGCGATCATGGTGGTCTCCCGCCGCAGACTCCACGGGCTAACGCCCCGCCCGTATAGTAAACAGTCCGTTATGAGTCGGTTTTGTGGCGGATTTGGGAAGCCCTGCCTTAATTGATGGGCCAAAATTGTTCCATAATACGGAGAAGTTCATGCGCCGCCGCCATCTTATCCTGACTGCTGCGGTCGCGTTATCGTGGTCCTTGACCGGCGCAGAAGCTGGGCCGAAGGAGGATATCCTGGCCACCGACAAGGCGTTCTCGGACATGTCAGTCGCCAAGGGGGCGCATGCCGCGTTTCTCGCCTATATGGCCGATGACGTTAGGATATTCGAGGGCGACCATCCGCCGATTGTCGGGAAGAAGGCCGTCGCCGAGTATTACGCCGCCGACGAAAAGAGCGACCCCGGTTACGCAACCCAGCGCCTGGAATGGTCGCCGTTGGAAGCCGATTCCTCGCCCGACGGCATGTTGGGATGGACCCGCGGAACTTGGGTCTTCACCGAAAAAAAGCCAGACGGAACGTCGCTCAAAGTGACCGGGTATTACGTAACGGAATGGCGGCGCCAAGCCGGCGGATCCTACAAATTCGAACTCGACATCGGCGGCATTGACCGGGCGAAATAGTACGCCCCCATCCGGGCTAGATGTGAGCTATGGTCGAAGCGACTGAAGCGGCTCGATCATGCAATCTCTCATCCTCCCTCATCTCTTGGCGCGTTGCGACGAAGCCGTGCTCGGCTGCGAAGGCTTGCTCGTAGCGGCAAAAGATCGGGTTGGGGCGCAGCTTGCCGGCGGGGGTGCGCGTCATCAGCGTGCCACGCACGGGTTAGCCTGGCTGGCCACGACGATCGAAGCTCTGCGCCAAATGGCGCGTTGGGCCCATGCGCTCGAGGGAGAAAATCGTCTTGGAGAATGCGAGAAGCTGATTCTACAAGCGGCGTTCGGTGAGTATCTGTCCCAGATACTCGGCGGCATTCCAATGAACCAGAACGAGATCGTGCGTCCCGGCGATCTGATGCTGGACGACGAGGTGATGAAGGAGTTTCGTTCTCAAGCCGTCAAAGAACTGATCGCGCTGGGGACCCATGCCGATACGCGCGCGGCACTGGCGAAGATTCTGGCGACGCAGCGGGGTGCAATCACCCTGGGCAATCCCGGCTTGGACGACACGATGGGGCTGGTGCGCGAACAATTCTTTCGATTTGCCCAAAACGAAATCATACCGCAGGCGCATGGCTGGCACCTCAAGGACCAGCTCATCCCGCTGGACGTGGTTTCGCAATTGAGCGCATTGGGCGTGTTCGGCCTCACCATCCCGTCTGGCTTCGGCGGCGCAGGCCTCTCCAAGACCGCGATGTGCGTGGTTTCGGAGGAATTGTCACGCGGCTTTCTCGGTGTCGGGAGTTTGGCGACGCGTTCTGAGATCGCCGCCGAGTTGATCCTCAGCGGCGGCACAAAGGATCAACGCGATCACTGGTTGCCGCTGATTGTCAGCGGCGAAAAGCTTCCGGCGGCCGTTTTCACCGAACCGGAAGCGGGGTCGGATCTCGGTTCGCTGCGCACCCGTGCCGTACGCGACGGCAACGTTTATCGAATCACCGGCAACAAGACTTGGATCACCCATGCCGCGCGCGCCGATGTGATGACCTTGCTGGCGCGCACCGGTCCCAACACCACCGATCATCACGGCCTATCGATGTTTCTCGCCGAGAAGCCGCGAGGCACAGATGGCAATCCGTTCCCGGCCAAGGGCATGTCCGGCAGTGAGATCGCGGTGCTCGGTTATCGCGGTATGAGAGAATACGAGATCGCCTTCGACGGTTTTGAGATCCCCGCTGAAAACCTCTTGGGTCTGGTTGAGGGTCATGGCTTCAAGCAACTGATGCATACCTTCGAGGCGGCCCGCATTCAGACGGCGGCGCGCGCGATCGGCGTTGCCGCCTCGGCGCTGGACCTCGGGCTTGGCTTTGCGCTCGAGCGCCGTCAGGCGGGACGTACGATCTTTGAATACCCGCGCGTCGCCGACAAACTCGTCATGATGGCTGTGGAGATCGCCGCGGCGCGCCAACTCACCTACTATGCGGCCCGCGAAAAGGATGCCGGCCGGCGCTGCGATCAGGAGGCAGGTATGGCCAAGCTGCTCGCGGCGCGCGTCGCCTGGGCGGCGGCCGATGGTGCTTTGCAAATTCACGGCGGCAACGGCTTTGCACTGGAATATCCTGTCAGCCGCGTCTTGTGGGACGCGCGCATACTGAACATTTTCGAAGGGGCCGGGGAAATTCAGGCCCATGTTATCGCCCGCCGCCTATTGGAGGAACGAGGAAACTGATGTCCGAGGATCACGTCATCGACCGGCTGTTTGGAACAATCGCCGCGCGCAAGAACGCCAGTGTGGAAACCTCCTACACCGCGAAGCTGCTGCACCAAGGCGTAGAGCGCTGTGCCAAGAAATTTGGCGAGGAAGCAATCGAAGCCGCTCTTGCCGCGGTATCGGGAAACAAGGCGGCCATCGCCGCAAATCCGCCGATGTGCTCTATCACCTTTTGGTGCTGTGGGCGGCGTGTGGGATAGCGCCGAGTGACGTTTATGCGGCGCTCGAAGCGCGCGAAGGCCGTTCGGGATTGGACGAAAAAGCGTCCCGCCAAAAGGACTGAACTAATTCTTGTCCTTGTTACCGGTTTCCTCGCCGAGGCTTTTGACCAGATCGAGAACGCGTTTGCGCACCTTGGGATCCTTGATGCGCATGTATGCCAGCGAGAGTTGCAGGCCCTCTCCGCTCGACACGAATTCGAGAACCGGCGGCGATTGACTTTCCGCAAGCCCGCCGCCCGACAATTGTTCCGACACACGTTCATAGAAATAAAAAA
>CAVXZV010000004.1:0-122886 GCA_963766355.1 uncultured Alphaproteobacteria bacterium | reverse complement strand
TTCCGATGCCGCCCTGGGATGTACAGGAGCGGATCGTAGCGTTGCTTGACGAAACGGATGAATTGAGAAAACTGCGCGATCTGGCCGACACGCGTGCCGATGCTCTTGTTTCCGCGCTATTTTATCAGATGTTTGGTGATCCTGCCGGTAACGATAAGGGTTGGCCAATACGAACTGCCGGAGAGCTCATGTCAGGCTGTGAGTACGGCACCAGTAAAAAAGCTAGCGACTTAGGTTTGGGCACTACCGTATTGAGAATGGGAAACGTGACAATTGACGGTCAGCTGGACCTTCGAGATTTGAAGACAGTCGAGCTATCGGGTGCAGAACTTGATAAGCAACGGCTGCTTGCTGGTGACGTTCTGTTCAATCGCACGAATAGTCGCGATCTTGTTGGCAAGACAGGCATGTGGGATGGTCAATTCGAGGCAGTTGCCGCGTCATACTTTATCCGCGTCCGTTTTCGTACAGAAATGGAACACCCGCAACATTTCACCACGTATATGAACTTGCCCTTCATGAAGCGGCGTCTGGCCGACCTGGCGCGCGGCGCCGTCGGTCAAGCGAACATCAATGCGAAGGAATTGAAGTCTGTAGTACTTCCTGTTCCACCCATGGTGCTGCAAAGAGAATTCGCCGAACGCGTGGGGGAAATTCGAGAGCTGCAATCCTCGCAACGGGCGAACAAAAACAGCTTAGATGCCCTTTTTCAGTCTATGCTGCACCGTGCCTTCGGCGGTGGCCTTTGATCAACTAGCGGAACTTCTTAGTCCGCAACTCCTTCGCCTGCATCAACGTCAGCACGTGGCTGTAGTGGTGCTCGATGTAGGCAATGGACGTGCCCATGTTTGTCGCCAGCACGTGGATCGGTACGCCAGATAGCAGTGCCTCTGTGCAGTAGAAATGTCGGAGCGAGTAGACGGTGCGCCGTTTGCCCCAACGGTCGTCAAGCAGTTTGAGTTTCTTTAACACTGCGTGGAAGGTCTTGTTGAAGTTGTCTATCGGCTTGCCGTCGCGGTCGCAAAAGACGAAGTCAGTAGGTTCGGTATGCGCTGAAATTTTCTTCAAGCGGTCGAGATAGACATCGGCGCCGTCGCGGCAGACCACGGTGCGTGCACCAGTCTTTGTCGTCTCCGCGACTTCAACAACAAGCGCGGCCTTTCCGCCCGTATCTTTCTCAATGCGTATATCCTGCCACGTCAGCTGCCGTGCCTCGTTCGGCCGCAGGCCGCTGTTTGCCATGAACAGGAGGTAGTTGCGCAGGAGTTCGCGCTGATAGCGATGCAGGGCGTGCGGCCCCGAGCGGTGGAGCTTTCCGCCATTCTTGCCTGCGCTCGATTGCATGGGCTCTTTCACCCAGGTGCGCAGGTATTGGTAGACGGTCTTCCATTCCGCTTCGGTGAAGGTGGGGCGGCGCTCAACGCCCTTGGTGTGCTTGACCTTCGTGGCTTTCACCCACGGCTCACGCTTCACCGCTCCGATGCGTTTGCCCCAGCGGAATATCTGCCGGAGCATCCCAGCTTCCATGTCGAGAGTCTTCTGGGCGGGCACCACGGCCACGTTCGGGCGGAACTTCTGCCTCTTTGCCTTTGCCGGTTTCTCTTCGTCATCAGTCTCTTCTTCGGGCTTCTTCGCGTCCTTGTGGAAGTTGATGCGCCAGTCCCAGTACCGCTCGACGAAGGCATCCGGCATGTCGGCCACGCGCTGCTCCCCAAAATAGGGGATGAAATATTTCTGGGCGAGGAGCGTGTGCAGCCGTTGCCGATGCACCGACAGTCCGCTCTCATGGGCGGCATAGAACCGTTTCCAAAGGTCTTTGAACTTGATGTTCCCGGCCTGTTTTATGTCGAGACCGAGCTTTTGCTCGGCCCTGAAGCTGTAAAAGAGGTCTTCAGCTTCCGTGATGGCAGCGTTGAGGTCCGAGGTCTTGAGGGACTTAAAAACGTACCCGGTGACGCCCGGCACTTTGAGGCGGGCCTGCCACGTCGTCTTTTTTCGGCCAGGCCTCGTGAATACGAGGATCGCGCCGTCCTTAATCACATGGCTGTTTTCGTAGTAGGCCACTGGCTAGCTCCAAAAAGCCCGTATTGGTGCACGAATGGTGCAATACGATAACTTGAAGCTGCGCTTCTTCCAAGCTGTGGTGCACGATTGGTGCATGGCAAAACAGCGGCCTAATTTTCACTAAGTCGCTGTTATTAAATGTAAATTTGAAGGTGTAGGATCAGCGCTTCGAGAACTGGAAGCTGCGGCGAGCCTTTGGCCTGCCGTACTTCTTGCGCTCGACCGCGCGCGGATCGCGTGTCAGGAAGCCGCCCGGTTTGAGAACCGGACGAAGCCCCGGCTCATACGCCACCAGGGCGCGGCTGATGCCATGGCGCACCGCGCCGGCTTGTCCCGAAAGTCCGCCGCCCGTCACCGTGACGACGACATCGAATTGGCCATCGCGGGCCGCCGCAATCAGCGGCTGGCGCACGATCATGCGCAACACCGGACGGGCGAAATAGACCTTCTCGTCCTTGCCGTTGATCGTGATGCTGCCTTTGCCCGGTTTGATCCAGACCCGCGCCACCGCGTTCTTGCGGCGGCCGGTGGCATAGGCCCTGCCCTTGGAGTCGCGCTTGGCGGCGCCCGGCTCGCTCGATTGCGCTGCCGTGGATGGCGTTTTCGCCTTGATCAGCGTCGTTTTCAGATCGCCGAAGCTTTTTACATCGTCAGCCATATCAAGCCGCCTTTACCGGATGAAAATTGGTGTTCTTCGGGCTCATCGCGCCGACATTGAGCGTCACGGGCTGTTGCGCCTCATGGGGATGCTCGGCGCCCGGATAAACCCGCAAGTTCGAAAGCTGGCGCTTGCCCAAAGGGCCGCGCGGCAGCATGCGTTCCACAGCCTTTTCGACGATCCGCTCGGGGAATTTTCCGGCCATGATCTGGCCCGCGGTTCGTTCCTTGATCCCGCCGATATAACCGGTGTGGTGATAGTACACCTTCTTCTTCAGCTTCTGTCCCGTCAGCCGGATCTTGGCGGCATTGATGACGATGACATTGTCGCCGCAATCCATATGCGGCGTGAAGCTGGGCTTGTGCTTGCCGCGCAAGCGCATGGCAATGATCGAGGCAAGGCGGCCGACGACCAGTCCTTCCGCATCGATCAGGATCCATTTCTTGTCGATCTCGGAGGCTTTGGCCGAGTAGGTTTTCATGAGACAAATCCGTGTGAACCGGCGGGCTGTTTAGGGGGTGCCGTGTCCGGCGTCAAGCAGAAAGGCCCATTTTTAGCCGATTATCTATATGCGGTATTATAATACCGCATCGTCATGACGTCAGATTGTAAAGCAACCCATACGGATCCCTGATATAGCATCGCGGGAAATCGGGCTCGTCTTTGACGATCTGGCAACCCTGCTTTGCCAGACGAAGCTTGGCTTCCTCGACATTGCCGACGGTTACTTCCAGCACCGGGCCAAGCGACGAACCGCGCTCGATAAACAGATTGATGTGCTTGCCGTGCAGCGAGATCATATCGGGTGTTTCGCCGGTGATCTCAAATCCGAGCTGCGTAACGTAGAATGCCGCCGCGCTTTTGGGGTCCGGCGCCTGGATCAAAATATCCGTCCCAAATTTATTCGCCATGCGCTTCTCTCCGCGATTTGGTTCACGTCCGCCCCAATCAGGCATTTAGCTTAGACGAACGACGCCCTATATTTCCATGCATGAACGCACCGACCGTCGGACACTTTGTATTGACCGCGCATAACGGTCCCGTGCTGCGCCTAACGTTGAACCGCCCGGCCGCACGCAACGCATTAAGCGTGGAATTGATGGCAGCGCTGCAAGCCGCGCTCGATAAGGCTGCGCAAAACGATGCCTGCCGCGTCATCGTGATTGCCGCCACAGGTCCGGCGTTTTGTGCCGGTCACGATCTCAAGGAGATGACCACACACCGCAAAGATGCCGACAAAGGCAAAGCGGCATTCGCGGCCTTCTTCGCGCAATGCTCCCGGCTGATGCAAACCATCGTGCGGCATCCCAAGCCGGTGATCGCTGCGGTTCAAGGCATCGCCACGGCCGCGGGCTGCCAGCTGGTCGCCAGTTGCGATCTGGCGGTCGCCTCCTCCGCTGCAGAATTCGCCACGCCCGGCGTGAACATCGGCTTGTTCTGCTCCACGCCGATGGTGGCTTTGTCGCGCAACCTCTCGCGCAAACACGCCGTGGAGATGCTGCTGACCGGCGAAGCTGTTTCGGCTGCACAGGCTTGGCATATGGGGCTCGTCAACCGCGTGGCGACGCCGGAAATGCTCGAACGAGAGACGATGAAGCATGCGACGCTGATTGCTTCCAAACCGCGCGCCGCCGTGAAGACCGGTAAGGAGGCGTTCTATCGCCAACTCGAAATGGGCCTCAGCGATGCTTACGATTACGCCTGCCGGGTTATGACCGAGAACATGTTACACGCGGAAGCAGAGGAAGGCGTTGAAGCGTTTCTCGAGAAACGCGAACCCAATTGGCCCGATCCCCTTCCGGGAAAATAGGCAAGTAGTAACGCCTGCTCACACAAAGAACGACGATCCAAGCGCCCAGGCCGCAAACGCCAACAGAATATATGTCCAGAAAGACATGCGAATGAACATGAATTCGTCGTCGCGCCGCGCAACCGGAAACAGACCGCCTGCGTTTTGCGCCTTGCGCTGTGCAACGCCTTCACAGTAGCGATCCAACACATAAACCGTCGCCGCCGAAAGGATCAGCCAGACGGCCGCAAGGCGATCTAACATCACCGCGACTTTGTGCTGGCTGGGCTCGTAATACCCGGCGGCTATGGGCACGCCAAAAACGATAAACATCCACGCGGCCGTTGCGTAGAACACGGCCATCCCCCAGCCTCTTCCGTGCACAAACATCGCGGTCCCCCCGGACAGGCCGGCATTGCAAAATGCCCGGCAAAATAGAATACAATTTCTTCAGGAAGAAGTCTCGACGCGGCATATTGCGAGTGGTGGATCCATGATCGTCAAATTAGCCATTGTAGCGGCCGTTCTTGTCGGCGCGATTCTGGTGTTTGCCGCAACCAAGCCCGGTACTATCCGGATTCAACGTTCGATCAGCATCAAAGCTCAACCAGAGAAGGTTTTCGCGTTCGTCAATGATTTCCACGAATGGCACGATTGGGCACCTCAGGACCGATCCGACCCTACCATGCAAAGATCGTTTAGCGGCCCCGAGCGCGGCAAAGGTGCAAAATCGGAATGGCGCAGCAGAGGCAGCGCCGGTAAAGGGCGCATGGAGATCGTGGATTCGTCACCGCGCGACATCAAAATCAGGGTAGATTTCGAGAAACCCTTCAAGGCGCACAACATCAACGAGTTTACGATTGAGATGCGGGGCGACACCACGTTCGTGGTATGGACGATGCAAGGCACCAATCCCTATCTTGCCAAAGTCATGAGTGTCTTCGTCGACATGGACCGCATGATGGGCAAGCACTTCGAAAAAGGTCTCGCTGACCTAAAGACCGCAGCTGAGAAATAAGTCGCAATGATAACGGTAACGCCAGTTTAATATTCAGGTTCAAATATGCCCACCTACCCAGACGATCTGATCAAATCCATCCTGCGTTCGACCAAGGTCATCGCCATGGTCGGCGCCAGCGGCAACGAGATGCGACCCAGCTATTTCGCTATGAAATATCTGCTCGACAAAGGCTTCGTGATCCATCCGATCAATCCGGGCATGGCGGGCAAGGAAATCCTGGGACAGAAAGTATACACCGCGCTGAAAGAGGTGCCCGCCCCGGTCGACATGGTCGACATTTTCCGAGCCGCCGACGCCGCGCCTACCATCGTTGATGAAGCGCTCGCCGAGAAAGATCGCTTCGGCCTCAAAGTGGTCTGGATGCAGCTCGGCGTCATCAACGAAGAAGCCGCCGCGAAAGCGCGCGAGGCGGGGCTCACTGTTATCATGGACCGCTGTCCCAAAATCGAATACGGACGGCATTGCGGCGAGATCGGCTGGATGGGCATCAATCGCAAACTGATCGACAACCGCAAGCCGCTGTTGTTCGGCAAGGGCGGCAGTTTGAAGCGTTGACAAGTATCTATATATATATAGTAGAGTATAAAGCGGCATCTTATCGGGCAGAACGCCCTACAGGGAGTGGTCGATGGCTGATTACGGTTTTGACACGCTGAGCGTCCATGCGGGCGCACAACCCGATCCGGCCACCGGCGCACGCGCCACGCCGATCTATCAGACCACCGCTTTTGTGTTCGAGGATTCCGATCACGCCGCGGCGCTGTTCAATCTCCAAGTCTTCGGCAACATCTATAGCCGCATCATGAACCCGACCAATGCGGTGCTGGAGGAACGTATCGCGGCGTTGGAAGGCGGACGGGCGGGATTGTCGGTGGCTTCGGGCCACGCCGCGCAATTGATCGCGATGCACACCCTGATGAGCCCCGGCGACGAGTTCGTCGCGGCGAACCAGCTTTATGGCGGCTCGATCAATCAGTTCAACCATTCTTTCGCCAATTTCGATTGGCACGTGAAATGGGCCGACGGCACAAAACCCGAGACGTTCAAAGCCGCCATCACCCCGAAGACCAAAGCGCTGTTCATCGAGAGCATCGCCAATCCGGGCGGCGTCATTACCGACATCGAAGCCATCGCCAAAATCGCCCATGACGCGGGCGTACCGCTGATCGTCGACAACACGCTGGCGACGCCATATCTCATCCGGCCATTCGAATGGGGTGCCGACATCGTTCTGCATTCCGCGACGAAATTCCTTGGCGGCCACGGCAATTCGATGGCCGGGCTGATCGTCGACAGCGGCAAATTCGATTGGGGCAGCGGGAAATACCCAACATTGTCGGAGCCCTGCCCGTCCTATCACGGAATGAAGCTGTGGGAGACCTTCGGCGACATGGCCTATGCCATCGCTTGCCGCGTGCTGGCGTTGCGCGATCTTGGCCCGTCGCTATCGCCCTTCAACGCATTTCTTGTGCTGCAAGGTATCGAGACGCTGGCACTGCGCGTTCAGAAGCATTGCGATAATGCCCTCGCCGTGGCGCGCTGGCTGAAACAAAATCCGAAGGTCGCTTGGGTGAATTACGCGGGCCTGGAGGACAATCCGTTCTATTCATTGCACAAAAAATATTGCCCCAAAGGCGCCGGCAGCGTGTTCACTTTCGGCGTGAAAGGCGGCTACGAAACGGGCCGCAAACTCGTCGATACGGTCCGCCTGATTAGTCATCTGGCGAATATCGGCGACACGCGCAGCCTGATCATTCACCCCGCCTCCACCACCCATCGCCAGCTCGAAGCAGCAGATCGCGCCAAAGCCGGCGCCGGCGACGATGTCGTGCGTCTGTCCATCGGCATCGAAGATGTCGAAGACATCATCGCAGATTTGGATCAAGGCTTGGGAACGGCGTAACGCAGCTCATAGGCGTGCCAAATAGCGGCGCAGAACAGCAACGCGGCCACGACTTGGTGCGATGCCGCGAGCGCGATGGGCGCCTGCCATAGCAAGGTCTCGATTCCGAGATAAACCTGCGCCGCCGTGACAAGGAGCAACGCATCGCTGCTGTACCTGGCAAAACCAGAGAGGCCAACACGCCGTCCCCAGGACCATAAAGAAAATGCGCCGGCCGCCACCAAATACGCGCCAATGCGGTGGTCGAATTGCGCCAAACCCGTACTCTCGAAGAAGTTGATCCACCACGGCGAATGGAAGAACGCCTTATCCGGCGTGAGGCCATCCATCAGCGGCCAGGTGTTGTAGACCCGGCCGGCATGTAAGCCGGACACCAACGCACCAAGCAGGATCTGCACATAGATCAGCCCGACGAATGCTAAGCCCCAATTCGCATGCCGTGCCGGCACTTTGCCGTCCTTCGGCCGCAGATATTCCAGCGCCACCCACAACATTGCGCCCAGTAGGATAATCGCGACGCCCAAATGGATCGCCAAGCGGTATTGCGAGACGCTCACGCGTGTCTCGAGCCCGCTTTCCACCATCCACCAGCCGACAAAGCCCTGCAGTGCGCCGAGCGCAAAGAGCAGCAGCATCCGTGGCCAATCCTGGCGCTTAATGGCACCGGTCCAGGCAAACCAAACAAAAGGCACGAAGAACGCAACGCCGAGTAGCCGCCCCAATAGCCGATGCGCCCATTCCCACCAGAAGATCGCCTTGAAGCCCGCCAGCGTCATGCCGACATGCTCAAGGCGATACTGCGGAATGAGCCTGTATTGGGCAAAAGCGTGCTGCCACGCCGCGTCGTTCATCGGCGGCAGCGCACCCATGATGGGGTCCCATTGAGTGATCGATAATCCCGACCCGGTGAGCCTTGTCAGCCCGCCCACAGCCACCATGGCGAGGATGATGGCCGCGACGAGCAACAGCCAAATGCCCACAGCCCGGCGGGACGGCGCGCGCCAATTCGCTTGTTTGCCTGGAATCGATAGATCCATGGTATCCCTGAAATAATCGGTCGGAGGCGTCGCGTCCATATGGCTGCTTGTCGTATGATCGCGACCGGCACTTGGTCGGATTCATTAGTATGAGAATTGCCGCAATCGGATTGACGCTACTGTGCGTGGCGACGGCTGTGTCAGCGGACGACGCCGTGGAACGTACCTGCCGGTCGATTTACGCCGAGCGTCCTGCCTTCGTCGAATTGGGCCTCGACGCGGACGGCGTTCCGATTTGGAACGGAGTGCCGGTCCTAAAGAAATCAACTCTCGATGAATATTTCGAAAAGGCGTCTCACCAGAAGCATGTTTATTTTTATGTCCTCAGCAAAGACGTGAACAAGCCCCAGATGAAGGAAATTGTGGCGGACGGTAAACGCCACGGGGTGAGCTTCATCCCGTCAGAGTGTTGGGTGGCCATTCCATGACGCCCAGCATCAAAAAATTGATCGGCACGCTGTTCACACTGGTATGGCTGGTTGTCTATGCGTTTATCGCGATGGGCATCGGCGTCCGCGTGCTGCCGCACGCCAACGGCTTGGTGACGTTCCTCTACTACGCGCTTGCGGGAACATTGTGGATCATCCCGGTCGGTCTTTTGCTACCTTGGATGTATCGCGAGCCGCGTTAGGCCTAATTTGCCAACGCTGCCGCAACGACGTGCCCATCCACCGGCTTGCCCGGCTGCAGGCCCAGCAGCGCCATGATCGTGGGATGCACATCGATCATATCGAGGCGCGGAATCTCCTTGCCTTTTGCGATGCCCGCTCCCCAAGCGTAGAAAATCCCCTGCATCTGCACGATGCGCGGATCGTAGCCGTGATCGGCTTTGAGACCGCCGGCGAACGGCACAAATGTCACCGGCCAAAAGTGCGTAACTCCCAGCGCGTGGCCCCACCACGGAATGACCTCCGGCCCGACGAAGTAATAAGGCGGCTTTGCCACCAGCATAAGATCTCCCACACGCGGACCGTCACCCAGATGCGTGAAGTCAGGATAACGGCCCTTGCGGTAGACGGAGAATGCGTAACCGTAAGCCTTCAATGCATCGGCCACGCGCTCTGCGCTTTCGCCTTTTTGCAAATAGAGGAGCGATATGCCGCCATCCGAGGCTTGATCGGCCTTGATGGAGTATTTGTTCATTAGCCGCCCGACATTGATGATCGGCCCCACATCCATCATGCCATGATCGGTTCCGATGATCAGCGTTCCCTCGCGCCCCGGCGGCAACGCTTTTATTGCCGTCATGAGCCTGCCGACGATGGCATCGCAGCGGCGAACCGCTTCTTCGGTCTTGGGTGCGGTTGTGCCCTGATAATGGGCCACGTGATCCGGAATTGGAAAGTAGAGCGCAATCAGCCGCGGATGATTGGGACCGTTATCGCGCAATTGTGCAATTCCTTTTGCTACGATGGTGTCGTCGGATTCGTGTTGTTCCCATGGCACTTCGGGATTCACGACGCTGGCCTGTTTGCCGCGCGTGCCCGACCATCGATCGACGAAGTTGAACACGGCCGCTTTGACGCCCTGCCGTTCGGCCGCCTGCCAGATCGTCTCGCAGCCGGTGCGCCAATCGGCATCGTCGGGCGTCGAAAAATCGTCATACCGGCCGCGTTTGGGATCGTAGAAGATATTCGACATGATCCCGTGATGTTCCGGCCAACAGCCGGTCACAAAAGTCGCATGATTGGTCATGGAGAGTGTCGGGAACGCCGGCACCAGATGCCGCGACCACACGCCTTCGCGTTTGATGCGGTCGAAATTCGGCGTGCTCGTTGCGTCGATCATAGCCGGCGGGAAACCGTCGAACATCACAACCACCACCGTTCGCTCCGCCGCTTGCGCTGCGCTGCAGCACAAGGCCCAAAGGAGAAAACTGACGCATAGTCTGCGCGCGGCCGATCCCATAGGCTCCCCTCTATTGATTACCGCAAATCGTATCAGTCCATATCGCCAATACAATGACAGGCCGGCCCAGAAGGAAGCATCATGACAAAGACGCCGTATGAATTCTCGCCCGCCCGCCGCGACGTAGTGCTTGGTTCCGTCGCGGCAGCCGCCGCGACCGCTTTCCCAAGCGGCTTCGCCATTGCCAAAAACGCAACGCCAACTGCGCGCACCACAGCGGGGCATGTGCGCGGTGCGTTCAGCTCTGGGATCGCAACTTTCAAAGGCATTCGCTACGGCGCGGACACGGTCCATCGCCGCTTTATGCCGCCGCAAAAGCCCAAACCTTGGGCGGGTGTGAAAGATGCGCTGGCTTACGGCCCCTCATGTCCGCAATCGCGCGGCGAAGCGATAACCAGTGAGGATTGCCTATTCCTCAACATTTGGACGCCGGCGCTGCGCGACGGCGGCAAGCGCGCTGTGATGGTCTACATCCATGGCGGCGCCTATTCGGGCGGTTCGGGCTCAGCGAACATTTATGATGGCGTCAATCTGTGCAAACGCGGCAATGTCGTCGTGGTGACGCTCAATCACCGCCTTAACGCCTTTGGCTATCTCTATCTTGCGGGACGCGGCGATGCCGCTTACGCGGATTCGGGAAATGCCGGCCAGCTCGATCTGATCCTGGCGCTGGAATGGGTGCGCGACAACATCAAAGAATTCGGCGGCGATCCCAACACCGTTATGGTGTTCGGCCAGTCGGGCGGAGGCGCCAAAATCGCAACGCTCATGGCGACGCCATTGGCCAAAGGCCTTTTCCATCGCGCGACAACAATGAGCGGCCAGCAGCTCACCGCCTCCGGTCCGCTGCACGCGACACAGCGCGCCGATGTCTATCTCGCAGCGCTGGGTGTCACCAAGCTTGACGACATCAAAGCCGTGCCGACCGAGAATTTGGTCAAAGCCCTTGTGGCCGTCGATCCGATCATCGGCTCCGGCGGCGTCTATTTTGGACCGGTGCTGGACGAACGCAGTCTGACGCGCCATCCCTTCTATCCGGATGCGCCGTCGCAATCCGCCGATATCCCGATGATGATCGGAAATACCCATGACGAGACGCGCGCCTTTATTACCGATCCCGGCGTCTACACACTGAGCTGGGACGAACTACCCGCGCGGCTCGCCGCCAATATGCGCGTCGATATTCTGCCTTCCCTGGTCATCGAGCAGTACAAGTCTTGGTTTCCGGGTATTTCGCCGACCGATCTTTTTTTCTTGGCAACGACAGCGGCGCGTTCCTGGCGCGCCGCGATTGTCGAAGACGAGCTGCGTGCTCAAGCCGGCACGCCCGCTTTCGCTTATCAAGTCGATTTTCCGACACCGGATCCCAAACGCCGCGCCCAGCACATGACCGACATCCCGCTGGCGTTCGACAATACCGACAAGGACGGCGCGATCACCGGCAATGGAGCGGAAGCGCGCGCCATGGCAGCCATCGTCAGCGAAACGTTTATCGTTTTCGCCAAATCAGGCAACCCGAACAACAAAGCGCTGCCGCAATGGAAGCCCTACACGCTGCCGAACCGCGAGACGATGGTGTTCAATCTGCCGCCCATGCTGGAAACCGACCCGCGCGGCGAGCAGCGTCGCTTTTTCGAGAAGGTCCCGTTCATCCAGCAGGGAACGTGATCCAGGCCCTAATCGACCTCCTCCAAGGCGCGGAAAGAGATCGTCCGGCGAGATTGCGCCGGGTTGCCTTTTCTGCCTCTGAAATCCTGCATCTGGCGCTCCGCCGCGGCAAAGGCATCGCGCAATGCCGCCTTAACGTCTTCGTGGGACCGGTCGTTTGCGCTTCTCGCTGCAATATCGCGGCCCGGCAATTTCAGATCCACGCTGACGCGAAACATTTTCACCTTGCGGTGCGGATGATGCGATGCATCGACGATCACGCGACAGCTTACGATGCGCCCGAATTTGCGGCCAAGCTTGTCCGCTTGGCGCACCGCATCGGCGTGCACCGAGGGTGTTGCTGTCATATTGCGGAACACAACGGACAGCGGCACAGACGTGCCCTTAGCTTTTTCCGTAACACGCTCGGTCGCGCCGTTCAGAGTCTTTGCTCCTTGTAGCAAATGGATCGACAGCTTGCTCCACAGCGCATCGGGCGCGAGATTGGTCAAGCTCTTGGGCACTTCCAGCATCAGTGTTTTCAGCACCCGTTCCGGCAGGATCTCTCGCAATTCGCCAAGGCTGCGCGGCGGGGCTACCAGCACCAGTTCGGTATAACGCCGGTCAGCCAGCGCCGCGTCGAGTGCTTCGGCAACTTCCATCGTGAAATTGCGCTTTTCAAGCTTGCGTGGATTGGCGCGCGGCTCGAAGGCATGCCGTTCGACGTCGGAGCGGCCGGACTTTCCGTTTCCCGTATCCCGGGTGTGGCCGGCATTCAACGCCATGGCCGCCTCTTCGAAGATTTGTCCGTCATCCGTCTTGCGCAGCGTGAAGAAGCGCGCCTGTGCGGCATCGAGAACTGCAATCCAAGTTGTCTTGAGTTTGGCGGCCATGCTCGTACTCCTATTTAAGTCGAAACACCCCACTCGCCTTCCCAACATCTTAGGCTGCGCCGTCCGACAAGCAAAACCTTTTGCGCAAGAAGACTACCCAAAAGTTGTCACGCCTCGAAAAGTGCGCATGGCGTCACGTATTGGGCGGTTCCCGAAGAAACGCCGAGTTTTGAGGCGCAGCACTTGCCAGCGGAACTCGCAGCATCCGGCTACGCAGTTATAATGCGTTGTGGCAGTCACCGCGCAAGACATCTCAAATAAGAACGTCGCTGAAATTGCGACAGGGCAAGAATCCCGAGCGGAATCCTTCAGAATCCCTTACAGCGCCGTATTGATACTGATGCCGAGGGTGGCGCCGCCCGACAAATTCGAGCCGAATGAATACGGCTGATAACGCGCCAGAAAACGCGCCGAAATCGTTTGCGACAGCCGATATTCGATCCCGAATCCGCCGCGCCAATCGACCTCTTGTTTCTGAAAGAACTGCGTGTAGGTAATTACCGGTACGGTCGTCGTCGTCGAATTTCGGATGCGCGCGTTGCCCTCCGAAAACGCAACCCCCAACGTCATAAAAGGCTGAAACGCTCCGCTCTCGCCGAGCGGAAGGTAAGCAAAATTATCAAGCTGGAAATCGCGAATTGAAAGGCGATAGCTGAATTTCTCGGCTGTTGGAGTCGTTTGGCTGTATCCGACATCGCCATAGGCATTGCTATAGCCAAGCTCGACGCCATAGTTGCGCGACAAGCGATCGCCGATATGGATACCAATACCGGACGTATCTTCCGGATAGGACGAATTGGAATTATGCCACGCAATGGCATCGACGCGTCCATCAAGCCCGATATATGGGTCCGCATGTGCAGAGAATGACACTACGGCAACAAGAAAGAAAAACGGGGAGACCGGTAAGAAATTCTTCATGAAGAACCCTCAAGGGAATTGTCCCTTGTTGCTGATAAAAACTTTGCGCCACGGCGCGATAGTAACTCGAACTCGGCGGCAATACTCGAGAGAAGATTGGGCACAGTTCCGCTTCAAAGGTTGACGGGTCGTGCCATTCTTCGTCAAGCGGGCCGATCAGCGACAAAATGCGAAGATGCTGGCGTGCGCTGCCCCGTTAGGTACCGTTAAAGGTGCGCCATTGGGGAATGCGGCCGCTTGGGAATCAGGTGGCGCCATTGTTCTGCCTGTGTTCGATCAGGCTCCCTAAGCCGATCATTACCTGGCACCTATTGGGGGCTGGAACCGTGAGGTCCAATATGGGTGTTGGTTAACCGGTATGCCCGCTTATGCCCAAGAAACAGGCCAGCACAAAAGGCAGACCGAACTCGACGGTCCGTAGGACTATGCACTGCCGGATTCCCCCCTCCAGCGTCCCCCGACCAATGAGTCTCAATCTTAGTCCGTCTCGCGAGGACCCGGGGGAACGCAGGCATGCGGCGCGATGTTCTCTAGCTGGTGGCAAAGCTCTTCGGCATCTTCGTCGAGACCGGCCCAACGCAGCTTCTGGATCAAACTTTTAAGTCCTTGCGTCGCCGGTGCTTCACTTGCAGCTTGGTTTCGCGAAGGCCCTGTACTCTGCAACATTCCATCCTCCAGGGTGTAAATATCATTACTCATTTTTTTCCCAGCACCCTTGTGACCCGAACCATTGCGCTCGGCGCGTCAAGAAAACAATGACTGATATCAATTGACTGCGATGTGCAAGGCGCAGTCCGCCGCAGGCCAGCATCGATATCAGCTATGGGTATCCAGGTGCACAGACAACGCTACGCACCCTCGCGTGCCGATGGCCATTCGCGATAGGCTGAGCGCGAATTCGGCAATTCGATTTCGAGATTTCGGAGTCATCGCGATGAAATACATCCTCCCCATTACCTTCATGTTAACGCTGACCTCCGCGGGGGTTTTTGCGGCGCCATTGCCTGCGCCACCCGTGACGGCGAAAGTCCCGGCGGCCGACACCGTTCAAGGCGTGGAGATTTACGATCCCTATCGCTGGTTGGAGGATTGGGCCGACCCGAAGGTGCAGTCGTGGAGTAACGCGCAGAATACTCGCACGCGCGCCTATCTCAATTCGCTGCCGGTTCGCAGTCCAATCGAGACGGAATTGCGTAAGTTGGTGACGGCGACGTCGCCCTCCTTCTCTCATCTGGAAGCCCGAGGAAGCCGCGTTTTTGCGCTGTACTCCGATCCGAATTTTCAGCAGCCCATGTTGGTGACACTGAATGCGGCCGCTGACCCCAAGAGCCGCAAAGCGCTGCTCGATCCCAACGCGCTGGATGCCGGTGGCCACATCGCGATCGACTGGTTCGTACCTTCGAATGACGGAACAAAGGTCGCCGTATCGCTTTCCAAAAACGGCAGCGAGGACGGAACGCTGCATGTTTATGATGTTGCCACTGGTAAGGAGGCAGGCACGCCCATCCCGCGCGTTCAATTCCCAACGGCCGGCGGCAGCTTAGCGTGGGCCGCGGACGGCAACGGATTTTGGTACACGCGCTATCCGGGCCCCGATGCCCCGGCAAGCGAGCAGCACTTCAACCTGCAAGTCTATTTCCACACGCTGGGAAACGATCCCGCCAAAGATCAGCTCGTACTGGGAAAAAAAGATGGTCTGGAAAAGGTTTCGGAGGTGTTTCTCGATAATCACTTCAACCTTCAAACCACCATGGCCATGGTGCAGCGCGGCGATGGGAATATCTGGGCCTTTTATGTGCTCAAGCCCGGCGCGGCGCCGGTGCGCGTCGGCACTTATGGCGACGATATCGTTTACGCTGCTTTCGGGCCTGATGGCGCGATCTATGCCATCTCGCGCAAGAACAGCTCCAACGGGAAAATCGTCAAGCTGGCCTCACCCACGCCAGGCGGCCTAGCGACGGCCCCGGTGATTGTGCCGGAAAGCGACGTCGCGATTCTATCAGGCGGTGCCGAACAGGGGGACGCCGACCTCGCCTTCGCCCCGGCCCGGCTGTTCGTGCGCGACATCGTCGGCGGGCCCAATCAAGTGCGCGTATTCAGCCTCGACGGCAAATCGATGGGCAAGCTGCCGCTTCCTGCCATTGCCGCCAACAGTGAGATCGAAACATTGTCGAACGGCGCTGTGCTGTTCGACGTATCGACCTATCTGCGGCCGCGCTATTACGCCTTGTGGAATCCGGCGAGCGGCAGGGCACGTGAAACCTATCTCAAGGTTGTTTCGCCTATTTCCTTCGCCGATGCCGTCGTGACGCGCGTCTATGCAACGTCGAAAGACGGCACAAAAGTTCCGGTCAATGTGATCATGAAGAAAGGCACAAAGCTCGACGGCACCAATCCGGCCCTGCTCTATGGCTATGGCGGCTACGGCATTAGCCAGACGCCCGGCTTCCTCGGTGCCTTCCGGCGAATCTGGCTGGATGGAGGTGGCATCTACGCCATCGCCAATATCCGTGGCGGATCGGAATACGGCGAGCGCTGGCATCAGCAAGGCATGCTGACCCACAAGCAGAATGTGTTCGACGATTTTGCGGCAGCGGCCGAATACTTAGTCGACAAACGCTACACGTCTCACCAGAAGCTGGCGCTGTTAGGCGGATCGAATGGCGGCTTGCTGATGGGCGCGGAAATCACCCAGCATCCGGAATTGGCGCGCGCCGTGGTGTCGGCGGTTGGCATCTATGACATGGTCCGGGTCGAACTCGACCCGAATGGCTCCTTCAACACCACGGAATTCGGGACGGTGAAGAACGCCGATCAGTTCAAGGCCCTTTACGCCTATTCGCCTTATCATCATGTGACGGCAAAAACGCCTTACCCCGCGGTGCTGATGTTGACCGGCGCCACCGATGGAAGGGTGAATCCGATGCATTCGCGGAAATTCACCGCTGCGTTGCAAGCGGCCACGTCATCGCCCTATCCAATCCTGCTACGGACCAGCATAAATTCGGGACACGGCATCGGCAGCTCGCTGTCGGAACGGATTGCACAGCAAGCCGATCAGCTTAGCTTCTTGTTCGACCAATTGGGCATGACTTGGCGTCCAATGCGTTGAGTTATTCCATTTGAAAAACGGCACCCGGCCCGCTCAGCCGGGTGTCGCTATTTTCAACCTATTCTGCTGCAGCATGACGCCAAATTGAGCGCCGCACCCCATTGCGAAACGTCCCTCGCGCCCACATTCTTGGCGCGGACCGCATAATGAGGGGCTTACATGCTGCAGGTCGAGAATCTTACACATATCTATCGCGGCGGCGTCCGCGCTATCGACCAGGTGAGCCTGGAAATTCCCCGCGGCATGTTCGGCTTGTTGGGACCGAACGGCGCCGGCAAATCGACTCTCATGCGCTGCATTGCAACGTTGCAAACACCGACCAGCGGCAATATCCGGTTTGGCGACATCGACGTCATTGCAGAGCCCGAGAAACTTCGCCGCGTTCTGGGTTATCTGCCGCAAGATTTCGGCGTTTATCCGCGCATCTCTGCTTATGCGATGCTCGATCATATGGCGGTGCTCAAAGGCATCGCGCGACCCGGCGAACGACGCGATACGGTGGAGGCTCTTCTCCAGCAGACCAATTTGTGGACAGTGCGCAAGAAGGCGATTGCGGGATTTTCCGGTGGCATGCGCCAGCGTTTCGGCGTCGCACAAGCGCTGATAGGGCGTCCGGCACTTCTCATCGTCGACGAACCGACGGCCGGGCTCGATCCGGAGGAACGCAACCGCTTCCTCAATCTGCTTTCGGAAGTGGGCGAGCACGTCGTGGTGATCCTCTCGACGCATATCGTCGAAGACGTTTCCGATCTTTGCCAGCGCATGGCGATCATCGCGGACGGTCGCATTGTGACGACCGGCGTGCCGGCCGAACTGACGGGCAATCTCAAGGGCCGCATCTGGCGCAAGCTCATCGCCAAAGCGGATATCGAAACCTATCGTCAGCAATATGCGGTGATCCTGACGCGCCTGTTCGGCGGTCAGACGCTGATCCACATTCTGTCCGACAACGACCCAGGCAACGGATTCACGCCGGTCGATCCCGGGCTGGAAGACGTTTATTTCACGTCGCTTCCCAAGAAAAACCGGGCGGCCTGACATGTTCAGAAAAATCGCCGCGTTCGAGCTGCGCTATCAGCTCACCTCGCCTGTGTTCTGGGTTGCATTCGGCATCTTCTTTCTGCTGACGTTCGGTGCGACCACCGTGCCGTACATTCAGATCGGCTCCGCCGGCAATGTGCACGTCAATTCTCCGTTTGCGATCGTGCAGAAACTCGGCATCATGTCCGTATTCGGGATATTTATCCTGACGGCCTTTGTGGCCAATGTCGTCGTGCGCGACGACGAAACGGGCTACGGCCCCATCATTCGCGCAACTCCGGTAAGCAAATTCGACTATCTGTTCGGGCGCTTCAGCGGCGCTTTCATTGCCGGGATGCTTGCCTTTGCAAGCGTGCCGCTGGGAATCTTGATCGGCAGTTGGATGCCATGGCTCGATCCAATGAAACTGGGTCCGCTGCGGCCGGAAGATTATTTTTACGCCTATTTCCTGGTGGCGCTGCCGACTCTGTTGATGATGGGCGCCATGTTCTTCGCGCTGGCGACTGCCACGCGTTCGATGCTTGCGACCTATGTGGGTGTGGTCGCGTTCTTGGTGGGCTATTTTGTCCTCATAGGCCTGTTCGCCAAACCGCAATACGACCATATTGTGGGCTTGCTCGAACCGTTCGGGCTTGGCGCCATCGGCGAGGTCACGAAGTATTGGACCGCCTCCGAGCGCAACACAATGCTGCCGCCGCTGGCTGGTGTGGTCGCTTACAATCGCTTGATATGGTTTGGCGCGTCGTTCGCGATGCTGGCGCTTGCCTATTTCGTTTTCCGCTTCGAAACGAAAGGCGCCAAGCGTCAGCGTTTGTCTGCTAGAGACGATGCGCCCGCAAAGCGCCCAGCCGGTCCCTTGTCCGCGCCGCGTTTCGATTCCTATGCCACACGCGTTCAAGGCTGGAAATGGACCCGCTTCGAGATGGCACAGGTCTTCAAAAGCCCCGCCTTCTTCGTGCTGCTGGCGATCGGTCTTTTGAATTCCGCAGGTTCAATGTGGTACGCCGATCAATACATCGACTATATTACCTATCCCGTGACGCGCGTCATGATCAACGCATTGCGCGGCGCGTTCACCATCATACCGATCATCATCGCCATCTATTATGCCGGCGAATTGGTTTGGCGCGAACGCGACCGGCGCACGCATGAGATATTCGACGCTTGCCCGGTGCCGGACTGGATTTTCGTCCTGCCGAAGATTGCCGCCATCGTGTTGGTATTGCTGTCGACCTATTTAATTTCGGTGATTGCGGCCGTCGCCATACAGGCGATGAAGGGCTATCACGATTATCAGTTAAGTCATTACCTGCTTTGGTATGTTGTCCCCGAAACCCTGACGGCGATCGAATTGGCCGTGCTGGCGGTATTCATACAAGCGTTGTCGCCGCACAAATATGTCGGCTGGGGCCTGATGGGGCTCTACATCGTGATGACGCTGACTTTTACCTCGATCGGTTTTGAGAACAAACTTTATGTGTACGGCGCCGGAGCGTATGTCCCCCTATCGGATATGAACGGCGAAGGCCAATTCTGGATCGCCGATGCCTGGTTCAAATTCTATTGGTGCGCGTTCTCTTTGGTGCTTGCTGTGCTCACCTATGCGCTATGGCGGCGCGGCACGGAAACGCAACTCAAGCCGCGTTTTGCACGGTTGCCACGCAGGCTTTCCGGTCGTGCGGGTGTTCTATTGGCGGCAGCGCTCATCATGTTTGCCGGCAGCGGGGCTTATATTCTCTACAACACGCACATCCTAAACCAATACCGTACCTCGATCGGCGACGACAAGTTCTCGGCCGATTACGAGAAGGCCTTGCTGCCGTTCGAAAAACTACCGCAGCCGCGGGTCACAGATATTACGCTGAACGTGGCCATCTATCCGCACCAGACGCGGATCGAGACCGTTGGCAGCTATGTGATCCAAAATCGCACCGGTAAGCCGCTGGAGCACATCCACATGCGTTGGGGCCGCGATCTGCAGATGCTGTCTCTGACGATCGATGGTGCGAAGCTCGTGAAAAATTACGACCGCTTCAATTATCAGATCTATGCCTTCGACAAACCGATGGCGCCGGGCGAAACGCGCATGGTGCGTTTCAAGACCGTGCTCGAACAAAAAGGATTTAAGAACAACGGCGACACCACGCGCATCGTCGACAACGGCACCTTTGTGAACAATGCGGAGATTGCGCCTGCCATCGGCATAGATCGAAACGGCTATTTGCTCAGCGATCCCACCAAGCGCCGTCGCTACGGGCTTCCCTCCGAGCTGCGCCCCGCCAAGTTGGAGGACGACCGTGCACGCGCCAACAATTACATTACCAACAGCGCCGATTGGGTGATGTCGGATATCACGGTCTCGACGGTCGCCGATCAGACGCCTATCGCACCAGGCTACAAGGTGTCGGAAACAGTTGCCGATGGACGCCGCACGGTGCGCTTCAAATCCGACGCGCCGATCCTGCCGTTCTTCTCGATGCAGTCGGCGGCCTACGCCGTAAAGCGCGACAAATGGAATGACGTGAATCTGGCGATCTATTACGATCCGCATCATCCTTCCGAAGTGGATCGGATGATCGCGGCGATGAAGGCATCGCTCGATGTCTACACCAAGGACTTTTCGCCGTTCCAATTTCGTCAGGCGCGTATTCTCGAATTTCCCTCCTATGCAAATTTCGCGCAGTCCTTTGCCAACACGATCCCCTATTCCGAAGCTATCGGCTTCATACAGGATTTTTCCAAGGTCAAGGACGACCCCGAAAAGATCGATCTCGTCACCTTCGTGACGGCCCACGAAATGGGCCATCAATGGTGGGCGCATCAGGTCATCGGCGCGAATATGCAGGGCATGACCATGCTGTCGGAAACCTTCGCGCAATATTCGGCCATGCTGGTGATGGAAAAGCTGTACGGGCCGGAGCACGTGCGCAAATTCCTCAAATACTCGCTCGATCATTATCTGCGCGCACGCGGCGGCGAAGAGGTCGAGGAGTTACCGCTCGAGCGCGTCGAGAACCAAGGCTACATCCATTACGACAAAGGCGCGGTCATTATGTACCGCCTGAAGGAAACCGTTGGCGAGGATGTGGTCAATCGCGCGCTCCGCCGGCTGATTGCGCAATACGCGTTCAAACCCGCGCCCTATCCTTCTTCCAAGGATTTCGTGAAAATCCTACGCGAAGAAGCCGGGCCGAAATACGACCAACTCATCACCGATCTGTTCGAACGAATCACGGTCTATGACCTGAAAACCACGAGCGCGACGTGGAAGAAGCGCAAGGACGGCAAATACGACGTGACGCTGAATGTCTCGGCGCGCAAATATTATGCCGACGGCAAAGGCAAGGAAACCGAAGCGCCGCTTGATGAAGATGTCGACGTCGGCGCGTTCCTCGTGGAGCCCGGAAAGAAAGGTTTCGAGAAATCGAAAATCCTCGTCTTCCGGCGCCAGAAATTGAAATCCGGCGTGCAAGCCGTGCATATCGTCACGGACCGCGCGCCGGCCTTCGCCGGTATCGATCCCTATAATGAATGGATAGACCGCAATTCGGAAGATAATGTGACAAGCGTATCGGCGGGCGGTTGATCCGGGACACTTCGAGAAATCTGCGCTCGATGGTAAGTTACGGCACAATTCTCCGAGGTCGAGATGACATCCCCAAAAGCACGTATCAAAGCGTATACGCTCAATGTGACGCAAATCGTCAAAACCATCGAGCGCTTGCAACTGCGCATCGCCGCGCGCTTTCCCGGATCGGGATTGGCAAATGTGTGCGCCGATCTTGTTCAAACGGCACAGGTAACCGGTCAGCGGGCACGCGCCTTGGCGCGGCCATATTACGGGCTGCGGCTGCTGATCGTGGTGTTTGTCGCCGCCGGATTGGGCGCGCAAATCTACATCGCGAAACTGATCGATTGGGGCGATGTCCTGCGCCGCGCCGATCCCGTGGGCATCACGCAGGGATTGGATTCTGTCGTCAATTTGCTGCTCTTGGCCTTTGCCGCCATCTGGTTCGTCATGAATGCGGAAATGCGCATCAAGCGACGCCGGGTCCTTCGCTGGCTTTATGAATTGCGGTCGCTGGCGCATGTGATCGACATGCATCAGCTAACCAAGGACCCTTCGGTCGAACTGGGATTGGGGTCCACGACGCCGGTTTCGCCCGACCATCAGATGAAGGATTTCGAGCTTTCGCGTTATCTCGATTACTGCACGGAGATGCTGGCGCTGATCGCCAAACTCGCGGCGCTCTATGCCGGAGAAATACAGGACGAGGCTATCATCTCGGCTGTGAACGAAGTGGAAGATCTGACCAGCGATCTCGGCCGCAAGATATGGCAGAAGATTATCATCGTCAGTAATCTCGAAGAACGCACCGCCTCTCTACCGTCCGGCAGATAATTCGAACGGCTGACCATTCAGAGGACATCAAATGAACATTGGATTCATCGGCCTGGGCGGCATGGGAGCTGCCATCGCAAAGAACATCCTCGCCGCCGGTCATCAGATGACGGTCTGGAACAGATCGCCTGGCCCGGTCGAAGCGCTTACCGCGCTCGGTGCGAGAGCGGCCAAATCGCCCGAAGAAACCATGCAAGGCGAGGCGGTTTTCTCCATGCTCGCCAATGACGCAGCGCTACGCGATGTCGGATTGGATGGGCCACTGCTCGACCGCGCCAAGGCCGGATTGGTCCACGTCAATATGGCGACCATCTCGGTCGCCTTCGCCCGCGAGCTGAGCCAGGCGCACGCCGAGCGAGGCCTGGGCTATATTGCCTCGCCGGTGTTCGGTCGCCCGGACGCGGCTGCGGCCGCAAAACTGGTCGTCGTTGCCGCGGGCGCCGCGAAGGATATCGCACGCGTGCAGCCGATTCTGGAGAAGATCGGTCAGCGTCTGACGATCGTGGGCGAAATCCACGAGAAAGCGAATCTGTTCAAGATCGCCGGCAATTTCATGATTGCGTCGGCGATTGAGACCCTTGGAGAAGCCGTGGCGTTGCTGCGCAAAGGCGGCGTCGATCCGGCGGTGTTTGTCGACGTGCTGACCAACACCTTGTTCGCCGCTCCCGTCTACAAAGGATATGGCCCTATCATCGTGGGTGAAAAATACGACCCGCCGGGCTTCCAGCTAAGCCTGGGGCTAAAGGATGCCGGACTGACACTAGCGGCCGCGGGCGAACTGCAAGTGCCGTTGCCGCTCGCCAGCTTGCTGCACGATCATTTCCTGGAAGCAATGGCGACAGGGCATGGCGACAAGGACTGGGCGGCGCTCGCCCAAGTGGCGGCGCGAAAAGCAGGTCTATAAGCCGGTCACTCCGCGGCTCGAACTATCACCGGCGGCGTCGACCCGCCGCCAAGTTTTTCGGCAGCAAGTTTTCTGGCATCGTCGTCGGCGCAGAACTGCATGAGTTCGTGCAGAATTTGCACGGTGGATGGGATCGGAAGGCGTCGTCCGAAGCGAACGAATGTTTTCATGGCGTCATTTATCTCTTGAATGCGTTGGTAAAACCTTCGTTCCAGCGCGCCCGTTCGGGGTCGGCTGAATAGGGATTGAGCGCTTCTATTTTCTTGGCATCAAGGTCGGAACTTTCGCGCGCCATCCGCTCATGGGCCGCATTCCAGCCTTCCGCATATATCCGGCTCAATTGGAACGCAGTGCTGACCATGACTGCGCCTCGTTGCGTTCGCGTTGCCGCTAAACGATGCGGAACGACGGCTTGGGTGCCGGTCCCTTCCCGGGAAACAGCGCATTGATCAGAAAATCGATGGTCGCGGCACCGCGCGCATTGCCCAAGGCGCTGGCGGAGTTGCGCACCTCGGTCAGCCGGTCCGTCAGTATTTTGGGATCGGCGCCAAGATCGAGGACCGTCGCGCCGAGCACGCGAACGGCGTCGAACAAAGCACCCTCATGTTCCGATATCGGCCTATCAGGTGGCATGGCAAACCTCCGCCGCTCTGAAAGGATCCATTCTCGGCGTTAGCGATCGCGCTCGATATGGTCTGCCTTGAGCCACTTTTCGGCTTTGGCCGGGAAAACGGCCCAGACTTCGCCGGCTCTTTCTTGCGGCCGGTAGAACAAGGCCGTAGCGGGAAGACGTTCCGCTTCATGGGCGATGTCGGTCGCCGAACAAAACCGGCGGAACACACGTTCCACGTCGTCTTCGAATTTTTGCGGTACGTCGCGTCCGGCGCTTTCACGCGCTTTGCGGAGTGCCCGCATCACCGACCAACGGCGCAGGCCTTTGGGATTCGAAACAAGCACTTCGATCAGGTCGGTCAAATAAGATTGGTCGAGGCGAAGCTCTCGCGCCACGACTTCCGTCTGCCGTTCCGGAAAATGAACTTCACTGCTTGCTTCGTATGCCATCGTTCCTGCACATCTCCTTCAATTTCCGGCGTACGCTATGCACACCGGTTTAGAAAAGGTGGAGACGTTTCCGTCTCCACCGATCCTACGAACTCGAAGCTATCAAACGGCCTTGAGATTGACGGCTTTCGAACCGCGCGCGTCCGGCTGAATGTCGAACGACACCTTCTGGCCTTCGGCCAGACTGCGCATGCCGGCCATTTCAACGGCACTGGCGTGAACGAACACGTCCTTGCCGCCGCCTTCCGGCGCGATGAAACCAAATCCCTTGGCGGTATTGAAAAACTTCACTGTTCCGATTGCCATGATATCTCCTGATGCATCGGGTAACGCGTGAGCAATTGCCCACGCGACGCGAACGAACACAATCAGGTTAGAAGTTTGGCTGTTTCGTCCAGGCGCGCACAAAGCGAGTCAGGTCTACAACAGTGCGCGCTTCATCTGACGGAACGCCGTCGTTGGCGTGTGTATAGGCGCAAAGACCGTTAATAGCAACCCAGACCAGAACCGGTCGCAAAGTCCTTGGAACCCCATCAGGCCGCGCTTTCCCTGCTTTTGTAGCGGAATCGCTTGCCGCGCTTGGCATGGGACGGCCCCGGCTTCTGGGTCCGTCCGCGCTCGGGAACGGCCTGTATCCGGTCCGCAGGCGGAGTTCCCTGCATAATCCTGAGCGGCGATTTGGTCAGCTTTTCGATCTGGCGCAGATGTCCGTTTTCGGCCGGGTCGCAGAACGAGATTGCGGCCCCTGCCGCGCCGGCACGTGCCGTGCGGCCTATGCGGTGCACATAGCTTTCCGGTTCGTTGGGCAACTCGAAGTTGATCACATGCGTGATGTTGTCGATGTCGATTCCCCGCGCCGCGATATCCGTGGCCACCAGAATGCGTGCGGCACCGGAACGAAAACGTTCCAAGGCGCGTTGACGGGCGCTCTGCGATTTGTTGCCGTGAATTGCTTCGGCCACGAATCCGCCTTTGCCGAGATGTTCGGCGACGCGATTCGCGGTGTGCTTGGTGCGGGTAAACACCAGAACGCGCTCGTAAGAAGCGTCTTTGAGAAGGCTAGCAAGCAGCGCGCGCTTTTCCGCGGCCGGAACATGGAAGACGCGCTGGTCGATGTTCTCCGCCGTGCGCTTCTCCGGCATGATGTCGATGCGCACCGGTTGATGCAGGATCGAGCGCGCCAATTGCTCGACGTCCGCCGGCATGGTCGCGGAGAACAACATCGAGTGCCGGTTGCGCGGCAACGCCGCAACGATCTTGCGGATGTCCCGGATAAAACCCATATCGAGCATACGATCGGCTTCGTCCAACACGAGGTTGGCGGTGACGTCAAGTTTCAGATGGCCTTGCTCGACAAGATCGAGAAGCCGTCCCGGCGTCGCCACCAGAATATCCACGCCGGCTGAGAGCGCTTTGACCTGAGGCGCCTGGCCGACACCGCCGACTACCACCGTATAGCGAAGATGAAGATGCCGCCCATAAGTACGCAAACTGTCAAAAATCTGGACAGCCAATTCGCGCGTCGGGGCTAGAATTAAGGCACGCGCAGATTTTGCGCGGCGCAGTTCATGCCCCGTGCACAACCTCTGCAATAGCGGCAGCGCGAATGCGGCGGTCTTACCGGTGCCGGTTTGCGCCAGGCCCAACATATCGCGTCCCTCCAAAAGGGCCGGAATGGCCTGCATTTGAATGGGGGTGGGCTTTGTATATCCCTCGGTCGCGAGCGCGCGGCAAAGCGGCTCGGAAATACCGAGATCGGTAAAGGAAGAATTGTTCACTTAGAATCCTCAATGCGCCAGGAAGTGCGCACCATTGTGGGCGCACGTGTACGGCGTGTTGCCGTTTCCCGTGCACGAAATGGAACAAACGGATTGTTTCGATAACCCTCGCGAAGACAAACACCATGTTAGGTGCGCGTCGTGCAATCGCAAGGACAGCGATCCTATACCGCGGTTTTTACCAAATAGTCAAGAGAATGACTCAAGAATAGGTAATTCGCCTTATTTGCGGGGCGGTTATGGGGTATACAGTGTCTTGCTTCTGTCGCAGATGGCGCAGCCCGCTTTGGTGCGTCCGGCTGAAAGCATGAGATGGCCTTTGCCAAGCGCTTCACGTAGCGCACCGGCATGCCCTCGCAACATGCCTGTTACGCACTACCGCATCAACACGACAAAAGGACTGCATTAATGTCGAACTCAAGCGACACACGCAAAGACGGAATCAAACGCAACGCGCAATACCATTTTGCGAAGACGGAGCAACGCGAAGTGTCGATGCGAAAGGAACTTCAAACGGCCCAGGACGCCGTCGTCGCGAAGACCGCGAAGTTGCGCGCTTTACGCTTGGCCAAAGAGGCAGTGGATCTGGAGGAAGCGGCGAAATTGCCTCCCAAGCCGAAAAAGAGAACCAAGCGCCTAGCAGCGGGCGTTGCGGGACATTAAACGGTTATTGGCGATGCATGGGAGCGCTCTCGCCAGTATTACCAAAGTAGCCGCGGGGATAACCCGCGCAATCCGTAGAGGGGGACGGACAAGATGATCGACCAACACTTCTTTCACCGCAGTGGTCCATTTTCTTTGGGCTTTGTCGCCGAGCTTGTCAGCGGACAACTTTCCAATCCCGCCACCAACGAGTTGTTGGTGCACGACATTGCCGATCCCGAAAACGCCGGACAGCACGACCTCAGCGTTTTCAGTGATGCAAAGTATCGCGAGGCCTGCGCCAAGAGCCATGCTTGCGCCCTGGTGACGACCCGCCAAATGGCGGCGCTTCTACCTGGCAAAGAAAATATTCTTTTTGTATCCCAGCCCCGATTGGCCTCCGCACAAATCAGCAATCTCTTCTATCCGCCCGAGCCGCTCCAAGCACGGATCCATCCAAGTGCGCAGATCGATCCCTCCGCCGTCATCGGCGCGGGTTCGCAAATCGACAGCGGCGTGTCGATCGGAAGCAACGTGGTCATCGGCGCGCGATGTCATATCGGTGCCGGCGCCGTGATCGGCTGCGGCGTGACGCTGGGCGATGATTGCTGCATCGGCGCAACCACGGCCATCAGCCATGCCAAGATCGGCTCGCGCGTGCGCATCTCGACTTGCGTGAGCATCGGCGGCGAAGGTTTCGGGTTTGTCCCCTGCCCGACCGGTTTGCTCAAAATGTCCCAGCTCGGCCGCGTCAATATCGAAGACGATGTCGATATCGGCGGCAATTGCGCCGTCGATCGCGGCGCGCTGGGCGACACCGTCATCGGCCGCGGCACGAAAATCGACAACCTGGTTCAGATCGGACACAACGTTCGTATCGGCAAATTCTGCGTCCTTGCCGGTCAGGCCGGCGTGGCGGGCAGCACGACCATCGGCGACGAAGTCATGATCGGCGGACAAGTCGCGGTCGCCGACCATCTGACGGTCGGTTCGCGGGCGCGCATCGCCGGAAAAAGCGGCGTGATGCGCGATGTTGCCGAAGGGGAAACGGTCGCCGGCTATCCTGCCGTGCCGGTTCGCGTTTGGCACCGCCAGACCGTGGCGCTCATGCAGCTTCTCAATCGAAAGCCGAAAACCGGCTAGTGTCCCGATTCCGAAATTCGTTGTATCTGATATCGGCCTCATTCGAATTTCGGAATCGACAGGACACTAGCCAACATATTGATGCTAGTGTCGTTTTGGTTTCGAAGTTCGCAAAAAATCCTGATATCGGTGATATGCGAACTTCGAAACCACGACACTAAAAAGACCGTTGAGCTTTTGCGGCCACGGTTCACGCAGACCGCACGACGCTGTTAGGTTGGCTGGGCGATAAATTCGTCAGGGCCGGTCATGTTCGCTCCCGCTTCCATTTCCGATTACCGCCAATTGGCGCGACGGCGCTTGCCGCGAATGATGTTCGACTATGTCGATGGCGGATCTTTCGACGAAGCAACACTTCGAGCGAATCGCGCGGACCTGCAAAGACTGACACTCAAGCAAAAAGTGCTGCGCGACGTTTCTGCGTTGGATACCTCGACGACGCTTTTCGGTCAGAACCTGTCGCTGCCGCTGGTTTTAGCCCCGGTTGGTTTTGCGGGCATGATGGCACGACGCGGTGAAGCGCAAGCCGCACGGGCCGCCGAAAAGATCGGCATCCCATTTACGCTCTCGACCGTCGGTATCTGCCCCATCGAGGAAATAAAACAGGCAACCGCCCAGCCCTTCTGGTACCAGCTCTACATGATGAAAGACCGCGGCGTCGTGCAGGAAATTGTGGCGCGCGCAGCGGAAGCAAATTGCGGCGCGCTGGTATTAACGGTCGATCTGCCGGTGCTCGGGACCAGATACCGCGACATCCGCAACGGCATGGGCGTGCGGTTGTCTCAACTCTCCAAACTCAAACTCGCCTGGAATTTCGCCAGCCATCCGCGTTGGGGTTACGACGTGGGGATAATGGGTCGGCCCCTCAACCTCGGAAACCTGCGCGGCATCGTGAAAGGCGCGGACTCGCTGAGCGCTTTGTTGACATGGACAACGACGGCGCTCGATCCGAGCGTGACCTGGAAAGATTTGGAATGGATACGCGGCCTATGGAAAGGACCGCTGATTTTGAAAGGCGTGCTCGATGTCGATGATGCGCGTGAAGCCGTGAAAACCGGTGCCGACGGCATCGTCGTGTCGAACCATGGCGGGCGCCAACTCGATGCCGCGGTATCCACGATTTCCATGCTGCCCGAAATCGCGGAGGCCGTCGGCCAGCAGACGACCATCTTGATGGATGGCGGGGTTCGATCCGGCCAGGATTTGACGCGTGCGCTTGCCCTAGGGGCAAGAGCCTGCATGATCGGACGCGCTTGGGTTTACGGCGCCGCCGCGCGCGGCGAAGCCGGCGTCACGGCGGTGCTTGAGACAATGCGGCGCGAATTGCGCACCAGCATGGCCCTGATCGGAAAAACCTGCGTCGCGGACATCGACTCTTCGGTCATACAGCGCTAGGCGAAAACGGCCCAAGAACCTATTCTAATCTGCACGATAATATCGTTCCGGGAGATCACAGCGATGAATGGCGCAGAGAGCCTTGTGCGCACCTTGGTGAATTGCGGTGTCGAGGTCTGCTTCACCAACCCCGGCACCTCGGAAATGCATTTTGTTGCCGCCCTGGACCGGGTCGAAGGCATGCGGGCGATCCTCGGACTCTTCGAAGGCGTGGTCACGGGCGCCGCCGACGGCTATGGGCGCATGGCGGGCAAACCTGCGGCGACGCTGTTGCATCTGGGTCCCGGGCTCGCAAACGGCCTTGCCAATCTCCACAATGCGCGCCGTGCGGCCACGCCGATCGTCAACATCGTCGGCGATCACGCGACCTATCACGCACAATACGATGCGCCGCTGGCGACGGATATCGCGAGCTTCGCCCGCCCGGTTTCGGGCTGGGTGCATTCCAGCTTGAGCGCCAAATCGGTGGCGCCGGACGGCGCCCGCGCTGTGCAGGCTGCCAGACTATCGCCCGGTCAAATCGCGACCCTGATCCTTCCGGCCGACACGGCATGGCTGGACGCGGATGGTCCTGCACCCGCGTTGCCTTATCTTCAACCTGCACCGGTTTCCTCGCGAACGATCGATGCCGTTGCCCAGCAGTTACGCAATGCGAAAAAGAGCGCCATCCTGATCCGCGGCGAAGCTCTGCAGCCGCGCGGTCTCGATGCGGCAGGGCGCATTGCGGCCAAGAGCGGCGCGCGCTTGCTCTGCGATACTTTTGCGCCGCGGCTGGCGCGCGGCGCCGGAATAGTCGCGGTCGAACGCATTCCCTATTTTGCCGAACAGATTGTCGAGCTGTTCAAGGATTTCGATCTTCTCGTCTTGGTCGGCGCCAAACCGCCGGTTTCCTTTTTCGCCTATCCCGGCAAAGCCAGCTGGTGCACGCCGGACACCTGTCAGATCCATTATCTTGCGCATGCCCATGAAGACGGTACCGGCGCATTGGAATCACTCGCCGAGGCGATAGGCGCGCCGAAAGACGCGCAAGGACGCGCCGAACTGAAAAAACCGGATATCCCAACGGGCCGCCTGGACGCGTTCACGGTCGGGCAGATCGTCGGACATTTCTTGCCGCAGAACGCCATCATCTCGGACGAAGCTGCGACGTCTGCCTTGGGTCCGGCCATGTTCACGGCCAACGCTGAGCCGCACGACCATCTTGCCTTGACCGGCGGATCGATCGGACAAGGCCTTCCTGTGGCGACGGGAGCAGCGGTTGCGTGTCCGGATCGCAAGGTGGTTTGCCTGCATGGCGATGGCGGCGCGATGTACACGCTGCAGGCGCTTTGGACACAAGCGCGCGAAAACCTCGACGTCACGACCATCGTCTTCGCAAACCATTCCTATGCCATTTTGAATTTCGAATTGATGCGGATGGGCGCCGAGAATCCGGGCCCCAAAGCGCTGTCGATGTTCGATCTGCGCCGCCCGGAGCTTTCATGGACCGACCTCGCCCGCGGGATGGGTGTCGAGGCGGTGCGCGTGGAAACGACCGAAGACTTCGCCAAGCATTTCGCCGATGCCATGCGCAACCGCGGTCCGCGGCTTATCGAAGTGGCGCTGTAACGCGGTGATGACTCATGAATGCTCTCGTCGAATCTCTCACTTTATTGCTAGGCGAAGGCGGCGTTCTCGCAAACGCCGCACCGGCGCCGGCATTCTTCCGTGCGGGCCGGCCCGCCACGCCGCTGGCCGTTGTGCGGCCCGCTTCAACGGAGGAAGTCTCCGATGTGCTTCTGCTGTGTCGCGAAGCGCGCCAAGCGGTGGTTCCCTGGGGCGGACGTACCGGCCTGGTCGATGGCAGCTATGCGGACGGCGCCATCGCGCTCTCCTTGGAGCGCATGAACCGCGTTCTAGAGATCGACTCCGAAAACGCGACGATGACGGTCGAAGCGGGATGCGTCTTGCAGAGCGCTTGCGAAGCCGCCGATGCCAAAGACCTGTTCTTTCCGCTCGATCTGGGAGCGCGCGGTTCGGCAACCATCGGCGGAAACATTTCTACCAATGCCGGCGGCAATCGCGTCATCCGCTACGGGATGATGCGCGATCTTGTTTTGGGTTTGGAAGCGGTGCTGGCGGATGGAACGGTGGTGTCGTCTCTCAATCATCTCATCAAGAACAATGCGGGCTACGATCTGAAGCAGCTCTTCATCGGCTCCGAAGGGACGCTTGGCGTCGTGACCCAAGCCGTCTTGCGGCTGCGGCCCAAACCCGTCAGCCAAAACGTTGCATTCGTTGCGGTCGACGCGTTCGGCAAATTGCCTCGCTTGCTTCGCAATGCCGAAAAGGGATTGGGCGGGACACTGTCGGCCTTCGAAGTGATGTGGGACGATTTCTATCGTCTGGTCACCACGCCACCGGCCCAAGGTCTCCCGCCGATCCCCCACGGTCACCCCTATTATGTCCTGATCGAAGGGCTGGGCGGGGACCAAGCCGATGACGCTGCACGGTTCGAGCGCGTTCTGGCGGCGGCTTTGGAGAATGGCGAAATCGTGGACGCGGTGATCGCGCAGTCGAAAGCCGACTGCAACCGCTTATGGGCGTTGCGCGACGATGTCGTGCAGGTCGTGCGCCACGCGCCTTTTTTTACATTCGATGTGAGCCTTCGGATCGGCGAAATGGACGGTTTCGTTCAACAGGTGCGCGAAGCGCTGTTGTCGCGATGGCCCGCTGCAACCCTTATGGTGTTCGGCCATATGGGCGACGGCAATCTGCATCTGATCCCCGGCGTCGGCGACGACAGCCCCGAGGCACGCAAGGCGGTCGAGGACATTATCTATGATGCCGTCAGAGAAGGTGGTGGCTCGGTCTCCGCGGAACACGGCATCGGGTTGGAGAAGCGCGAATATCTGTCCTACACCCGCAATCCCCAGGAAATTGCGCTGATGCGCACGCTCAAACGTACGCTCGATCCGTACAACATTCTCAACCCTGGGAAGATCTTCGCGTAGAGCCATTTTGGTTTGATAATAGGCGCTGTCATTCCCGGCGAGTGCGAACGTAGTGAGCACGAGGGAAGGGAACCCAGGCGGTGAGATCATCCCAAGTTTAGAGGCCTGGATCCCCTTCCGCCTTCGCCAAGGCTACGGCGGACAAAATCACCAACACTCGCCCGCCGTAGCTTTTAGCGTAGGCGGGTCCCTTCGCGCTGCTCTGCAGCGCTCAGCCGGGGATGACAAGTGCTATTCAATTCAATCCTAAACCGCACTAGCAGTTTGCTGAAAAAGTCTGGATTTGACGCTCCTGCGCCTTTGGCTGGCGGAACGGTGTGCTGCGGATTTGGTTTTTGACGGTGCTATTGGGGATTGGCGGGCAGGCTCGTCCTCAAGCGGCGATCAATTTTGGAATACGGACGAGATTGTAAGCGATGAGATTGAGCAGGAAGTCGGCGGCGACGCGGCGGATGCCGCGATGCTTGGTTTTGCGCATGGTGCCGTGCTGCTTGCCCCAGCCGAAGATGCACTCGATCATCGCCCGGCGTGATTGCGACATGGCGTAGCCGATATGGCGGACGGTTCGCCCGTCGATGGCGCTTTTGCGCCGCTTGCCGGTTTTGGTCACGGCGTCGTTCTGCGTCACATGCGGCGTGACGGCGATGGCGCGAAGGTTGGCCACATGATCGGCGGTGTCATAGGCCTTGTCCTCGCCCGCCGTGATACGGCGGGCCATCTCTTTGCTCTTAGCTGCAAACATTTTTTCCGACGCTCGCCGCTCGGCCGTGCCATTGGCTTGCGTCACCATCCCGGCCACTGCCAGGCCATGGCGGTTCTCCATGATGGCATGGCCCATATAGCTGAGCTTCGCCTCTCGCCCCAACGCCTTGCGGTAGAGCCGGCTGTTTGGGTCGGTGACGCTGGCATGAGTGTCGTTCTTGCGCTTCTGACCGTGGAAGTTCGAGCCGTCGCCGTCATCGCTGCCGTCCTTGGGGCGAAAGCTCTTCTGCGAAGCCCAAGCCTCGATCAGCGTCCCGTCCGCCGAAAAATGCTCGTCCGACAATAGCGGCTTCACTTCGGGATGGTTCAATAGCTTGATCATGAACTTCTCGAAGGCTTCCCCGCCCAGCAGCCTGTCGCGGTTCTTGGTGAAGCTCGTCGGGTCCCACACCGGATCGTCCGGCGAGAGCCCCACGAACCAGCGGTACAGAAGGTTGTAGTCCAGTTGCTCCATCAATTGCCGTTCCGAACGGATGCCATAGAGTGCCTGGAGCAGCAGGGCGCTCAGCAATTGTTCCGGCGGGATCGACGGGCGGCCTTCCTTCGCATAGAGCCGCGAAAAGCTTCGGTTCAGTTCCTTCAGAACGTCCCGCACAAGCTCGCGTATCTTCCGCAGAGGGTGAGCCGCCGGAACCCGCGTCTCCGGCGAGACATATGAAAACAACCCGCCTTGATCCTGAAACCGCCCGCGCATTTTTGCCGATCCAACAGCCTCGCGACCAGTGAATCACGTCAAATCGCCAACAGCGAGGGGGTTTTCAGCAAACTGCTAGTCCTTGCATTTCGAGAGATGCAATATCGCCCATTGGCCAGCCCGACTTTGCGACAATTGCGCGCTTTTTCGAGGTTGGCCGCACGCCTAGTGTGGCCACGATTTGCGCCTTCGCGCATCACGAGGAAATCCACATGGCCAGCGACAAGCCGAGCGAAATTCAGATAAATAGAACCGCCGTCAAACCCGAGCGCCGCCGCTCTTGGGCCGAGCCTTGGAAAGTCAAAGTCGTCGAACCGATCCGCATGATGACCCGCGAACAGCGCCAGAAAGCGCTTGCCGTCGCCGGCTACAACACCTTCCTGCTTCGTTCCGAAGATGTGCACATCGATTTGCTGACCGACAGCGGCACCGGCGCGATGAGCGATTGGCAATGGGCGGGCATGATGCTGGGCGACGAAGCCTATGCCGGCAGCCGCAATTTCTATCATTTGGAAGAAGCCGTTCGGCACCATTACGGCTATAAATATGTCGTGCCGACCCATCAAGGACGCGGCGCCGAGAACCTATTATCGCGCATGTTGATCAAGCCGGGCGACGTCGTGCCCGGCAATATGTATTTTACAACCACGCGATTGCACCAGGAACTGGCGGGCGGAACATTCGTCGACGTCATCGTGCCGGAAGCGCACGATCCGACCGATGAGCGCCCCTTCAAAGGCAATGTCGATCTGAATGCGCTTGAGGCCCTGATAAAGAAAGTCGGTGCCAAGCGCATTCCCTATGTTTGCGTGGCGGGCACCGTGAATATGGCCGGCGGCCAGCCCGTATCGATGGCGAATATGCGCGAGGTGCGCGAGCTCACGCATCGTCATGGAATCCGCGTGATGCTGGATGCGACGCGGGCGGTCGAGAACGCCTATTTCATTCAACAGCGTGAGCCCGGCTACCGGGATAAGAACATTGCCTCCATCTTGCGGGAGTTCTGTTCCTATAGCGACGGCTGCACGATGAGCGGCAAAAAAGACTCGCTGGTCAATATCGGCGGCTGGCTCGCGCTGAACGACGACAGGCATTACGAAGAAGCCAGCAATCTCGTCATTGTCTTTGAAGGATTGCACACTTACGGCGGCATGGCCGGACGCGACATGGAAGCCATGGCGCGCGGCATCGTCGAGTCGGTGGACGACGACCATATTCGGGCCCGCGTCGGCCAGGTGGAATATCTCGGCAACAAATTGATCGCGGAGGGCGTGCCGATCGTGCGTCCGATCGGCGGTCATGCGGTCTATCTCGATGCCAAAGCCTTTTATCCGCATATTGACCAGGAAGAATTCCCGGCCCAGACGCTGGCGGCCTTGCTATACGAAGACTCCGGCGTGCGCGCCATGGAGCGCGGCATCGTCTCCGCCGGACGCGATCAAGAGACCGGGAAAAACCATCACACGGCGCTGGAATTGGTGCGGCTGACGATTCCCCGCCGCGTCTACACCCAAGCCCATATGGATTTGACGGCCGAATCCGTCATCGCGGTCTACGAAGAGCGGCAGTCCGCGCGCGGCCTGAAAATGGTGTTCGAACCGCGCTATCTGCGCTTCTTCCAGGCCCGTTTTGCCCCGCTCTGAGGAAGCATCGGATTCCCTGCTTTCGCACTTGCAAAATATGGTTAAGGCAGGAGATTTGGCGCGTTGCAGCCAGTTGTCGCGGGCCGATTTTGCTACCGGTGTCAAAAATGCTTGCGAAGGGCACGCAAGCTGCTTTAGCGTGCCCTCGGAGTGCCAAACAAGACGAACGTCCTGCGCGCAGTGCGCGAAACGAAAACAACTGCGAAGTGGCTTCATGCCAGGCACACATTTTCACCGGCACATACCCGTTTTGGCGCAACCGATCTTGTATGCGCCTGAGGTTCGTTGTGCGCAGCAATTCCATCCCGTCATCGCAAGCGAAAGCTCGAGCCCATGACCGCCTTACGCCCCTCTACTTACAAAGTATTGCTGCGCGACCTGGCACTAGCGCTGTGTTTGGCGGCATCCGTCACGAGTGCTGAAGCTGCGGCCGCGCCGCCGCAAGATGCAGGACTGCTCTTTTATCTGTCGGCGGACAAAAGCCTTACGGCCGATTTTGCCAAGGGCGATCCGGTACCCAATTTTGCCGACAAAGTGGCGATCATGCCCAACGGCTTTCGCGGCGGCGCCTTGCAGACCCAAGACGACAATGTGCTCAGCTGGAAAGCGCCCGGCAATGTTTTTGCCCAGCGCGGCACAGTGTCGTTCTTCTGGCGCTCGCGTTATCCGGTGGGGCGCGCGCCGTTCGTATTATTCCGCGTCGGCTATGCCGATCATACCAGCTGGGACATGACGTTCCTGCGGATCGATTACAACGGTCACGGCTACGACGCCTTCGTGACCGACGACAATCTTTCGCGCATCCGTCTTTCGTTCAAGCTCGATCAATTGCCGGCGCCCGACGCCTGGACGCATCTGGCGGTCAGCTGGGATGAGAACAAGGGCATCCGGCTCTATGTGAACGGCAAAGAGGTCGCCTCGAAAGATCAAATTGCCGTGCTCGACAGCGGTCTCGACCAATTCGGCATGGCGGCACGCGCGGTCTCACCCCATCAAGTGATGAGCCGCTACAATTGGATGCGCGGCAGCGATTATGACGAACTTCGCATCTACGACCATATGCTTGACGACACGCAAATCGCGGCCTTGTCGCGCAACGAGGTCCCCAATGCGCCGGCCGCCGAAGCAGGCGACCTCTCCAACCCGGAGACGAACGCCGAATGGGCTTTGCGCTATGGCTGGAATCGCCCGGGCGATGTGCCGGTGGCTTTGACCGCCCCCGTCACCGTGATCCGCAAAGTCGAATTCGCCGACGCCAAGGACATCAAGGAATGGATGTACAAGGCGACCGACGGTATCGCGGAAACCACTTGGCCGGGCGTCTACAACCGCTCGCGCCTTCCCGGACGCACCGACTATTTCCCCCTGCCCGATTGGAACGTCTATGTCGACGGCGGCAAGACGCTGACGCTGACGCTGCCGAATGAGGAGTGGAACCACCTCGAAATCCAAGGCGCGGCTTACGGCAATATGACGTATGCGGCGAACGACAAGGCGCAGCCGATGCATCTTGGCGATCGCCCCAAAGATCAGGAACGAACCTTCAACCAATTTGCCACGGCGATGCATGGCGGCATCCTTCGCTTCAACAACGATGTGCAGGAAACGCCGATCCAAGAAATCGCGGCCTATGACATTCATGCCGGTACGGTGCCGCAAGGGACCACCAGGCTGACTTATGTCATCCATTCCGATGTGGCGCCGGATTCACCGGACCTCGACGAATTGAACGCCTTCATCCGCGGCCGCTACGCGCCCGACGAACAGTCGACGGTCGTTGCGGTGCCGGACACCGCGCCGATACGCACCCGCGCCAAAGAGGACGGCCAGAAATTGCCGCTGGTGCATGTGCTGATCCCCTACGAAATGGGCGCCGCGCCCCCAGGCCAGATGCTGTATCGCTCATGGGGCTATGGCTGGGAGAACATGCATGACGGGCTGGACGGCATCGCCATCGAACTCCCCGCTCTAAACGTCAAGCCGACTGCCGGCGGATATTTCCAGCTCAATATTCAGGTCAAAGATCCGATTTGGCCGATGCGCGATATGCTTGACGTCACCGTTTCGGTGAAGCCGAACGAGGCGCGGACGCTGTGGCTGGATCTGCGCGACCGCATTCTGCCCAACAAGAGTTTCTATCTCACCTTTGCGGGCTCGGGGCAGGACTTCAATGCCACCTCGCTCGACGGCACCAAAATCCGTTTGATCTTCAAAGATCGTCAAGAAGCACTGAAGGAGCATATCGCCGACCGCTTCAACGAAGTCAAAGACAATTGGGGCTATCTGGTCGAGGAGCACACCGCCAGCAAACGCGAGAAGCTCTATGACCGCGTCGTCACCGATATGACCGATCTGTTGCGCGTGGACCCGGACAACAAGCTAGCGCGCGAGTATTGGACCGACATCACCTACAACACGCAGGGCCCATTGCCCTTCAAGCAGCCCGTTCCCCCCAAGGGCGTTCCGCTCTGGGCGTTCCGCCAGATCGAAGACCTCAAAGGCGTGCGTCACTATGTGAATTGGTGGATCGACAATCGCCAATCCGATTTCGGCGATTTTGGCGGCGGACTATCCGACGACACCGATCTGGTGGAACAGTGGCCGGGCACCGCCTTGATGGGCGTCGACAGCGAAAAACTGCGCGTATCGCAGATGCGGGTTGCCGATGCCGTCTACAAGAACGGGATGATGACCAATGGGCTTGCCACGCTGATGTATGACGAGCTGCATTCCTATGAGGACGGCATCAACAGCAACAGTGAGTTGATGTATCTCAACTATGGCGATCCCAAGGTCGTCGAACGCTTGATGACGACCGTGAACGCCTATCAGCGCGTCATCAGCGTCAACCCGGCCGGCCATTTGCACTTCAACACCAACTGGTTCAGCGGAACCGACAGCTACCGCGAAGGGCCCTGGGAATGGGGCAAGTATTACTCCTATCTCCTGCTGCACCCCGGCATGCTGATGGCGAACTTCAACAACGATCCGACGGGCAAAAAATACGTCATCGGCCTTGCCGACGGCTTCCTCGCCCATGGCAAGCAGGACGCCGACGGCAATTGGACGTTCCCCGATGAGATCAATTGGCGGACGGACGCCACACGCTACAATCTGCCGGCCAACACGCCACCGATGCAATTGTTCTGGGCGGCTTATCGCTGGACGGACGACGAGAAATATCTGCTGCCGATCCTCGCCTCGGTTGCGCAGGGCGGCAAATCGGACACCGTGGCCACGGGCGGCCGGCGCGTCACCGCCAACAGAGGCAATATCCACGCCATCAACAGCCTCAACGAAGACGTCATGGACATTTTGGGCAAACGCGACAGCTGGGGTGCCGACGCGGTGAAGCGAGCGTCGGGCGATTCCGCCGGCAATCTCGATCGCTATCTCGCCTGGGAGGCCAGCGGAGACACCAAATATCTCGATGACCTGTTCGGCGATGAGCTGCAGCGCCAAAATGAGACGATGTACAGCCGCACCGAGGGCCATTGGTGGGTCGACCGTGTCGATGAAGACACCACCTATTTGCAGCGCACCCGTCTCGGCGGCGTCGCTCTGGCGCGCAACTACATCTATCCGGGCCACACCGTGAGCTGGAAATTCGCCGATCCCGACGGAGCGGTCAGCGTCGCGATTCTGCTTCCCAGCCCGGCGCGCGATCACTTCAAGGTCATCGCCTACAACATTACCGGAAAGCCTGTGAAAGCGACCATGACCGGTTGGAACGTGGCCGCCGGCCAATGGGAAATGACATCGGGAATCGCCAAAGGCACGAGCGATGTGCTCGGTCCGAAAGCTGTGCGCAAATCGATCGCCTTCGAGAAAACCGCATCCGTCGATGTCGTCTTCGCGCCCAAGAAGACGACCATTCTCGAATTCACGTTGAAGACGCCCGGACCTCCGGTGGAAACCCGTCCCGATCTCGGCATCGGCGTCGACGATGTGAAAGTGGAAGGCCGCTCCGTCAGCGTAACGGTGCATAGCCTGGGAGCCGTCGATGCGCAGGCGGGAACCGTCGAGATTGTCGATGCGCGTCGCAAAGTATTGGCCCGCGCCACGACACCGCCGCTTCCGGCGCCCACAGACCTGCAGCCGCATACCGCCGTGGTGACGCTTACGCTGCCGGCGCGGGCCAACATCAAAGGCACGACAGTGCGCGTCTCACTTGGCGGCGTGAAGGAAATCACGCAGCTCAACAACACTGTGGTGCTGCCTGGTGTCGTGGTTTCGAAGTTCGCGATATCACCGGTATCAGCATCTTTTTCGCGAACTTCGAAACCAAAACGACACTAACATCGATAGGTTGGCTAGTGTCCTGTCGATTCCGAAATTCGAATGAGGCCGATGTCGGATGCAACGAATTTCGGAATTGAGATACTAGGGTCTGCGCTCATATTCGGCAGTGAATAGGGACAATAGGTCGGGCGGAGGGTTGGGAATTCGATCGACGACTTGCTTCGCCCAGTCGAAATATTCCTGGCGGCGTTCGAGGGACCAATCGACGGGAGGACTGTCGGCAACGTCTCTCAGATTTGCAATCTTGTCCGCTAGTTTCACAAGACGAGCCTTCGGGCTCAGCTGGGCCGCGTGCCCCACTTGGCGCAACTTCCGCTCAGCTTTCGGCAGCCGTCTATCGTCCGTTACTTCCTGGACAAGCGCAGCAACCGGGCCACCGAACGTCTCGACCAACTCTTCAACCGAGGTGTCCGTATCCTCGATCGTATCGTGCAACAACGCGGCACAGAGCGTATCGCGGTCATGAATGCCGGCTTCTACGGCAAGGATGGATGCGAGGGCTATCGGGTGATTGATGTAAGGCGATGCGTCCGCATCCTTTCGTCTCTGTTGACTGTGCTTGCGTGACGCGAAGGCCAACGCCCTGACAAAATCGATAAATGCTGCTTGATCAAGTTCCATACACGCATTACCTCGTTTGCCGTTTCTTATGCGCCTAACCCGCGTGCCGCTCTGTCGGTTGTGGACCAAACCCGGCACGCCCAAAATCCAACCTTCCACCTGCGCCACAGCGCGCTCAGGCGGCGATAGATCGGGATTGAAGAACGCCGGAGTCCCGGCGGCGAGTTGCTCGATCCCCGATCTCCAGAACTCTACTCCACCAGAGGAAGGCGCCACCAACCCATCCTTCCGCAATATCTGTCGCGCATTGGCGTTCGCTACAGATCAGTGATTGGGCATCCTGTCGCCGGAGCCTCCTTGGGAGGTTGCCGATATTTCGACCCCCCCTGCTGGACAAACCGTACCACCCTATGTAGAGTGGCTACTATGGAAAAATCTCCAGAACCGCGCCTTACCCATCAATCCTTGAAAGTACTTCGGGTGTTCCTGGATGCGCGGGAATTCAGACTGTATGGCGGGGAGGTAATTGAAAAGACAGGGCTGTTTTCCGGCAGTATCTATCCCATATTGTACAGGTTCGAGAACGCTGGCTGGTTGAGCGCCGAATGGGAAACATTGCCAGCCTCAAAGTTAGGGAGGCCAAGACGACAACTCTATAGGCTTACTGGTGCAGGCCAACGAGCAGCTCGGACCGCATTTGCTGAACTTGGTATGCTTCAGAGGGTGAGTTGGGCATGATGATCGTGCACGCCATCATAGGAACGGTCGTCGCGATCTTTGTCGGATTCGTTATGCGCGACAGTTACGCCTGGCTTCCGCGGTTTCAAAAGTGGTTGTTGAAACGCGCCGCCGCCCGCCTGCCAGTCGAGTTGCGCGAAACGTATTACGAAGAGTTGCTTGCCGAAATTGAGCAATTACCGCCTGCTGAGCTATCGCGTACGGTCCGCGTGCTTGGATTTATTGTTGCTGCAGGTCAAATCAGGAATGAGTGTATAGGCTACACATCTGTCCTTGGCGAAGTTGGAACCCGCATCTTCGAAATCGTTCTTGCATCGAGCATAGCCATTCTGTTGGGGCCGTTGCTCATTGCAATTGTATTGCTCGTCAAAAGAAGTAGTGGGCCAATTACGTTTGGCTCGGAAACAATCGGCAAAGGTAAGCGCACGTTTGTGCGATATAAATTCCGAACTATGTACGCGAACCACACGCACGCCATGCAAGCAAACGGGCCGACCAAGGACGCCAGCGAAAATCTTTCAGGCGATCCACAAATGACACCAGCTGGACTCTGGCTCCAAATAACCAGTCTCGACGAAATTCCTATGCTCGTAAATGTACTGCGAGGTGACATGGCATTGGTCGGACTACGACCTTGTCCAGCTGCGGCGTTTCAAGCACTCGCGGAGGCAACCCGTCAGACATACGCAAAATACAGGCCAGGTATGATATCCCCATCTGGCGTGGAAGGGTTGCGATGTCAGGAAGCGTTTGACTTCGACGTTGAGTACATGAAGAGGCGCAATCTGTTGAGAGACATTGCAGTGGTCCTCTGTGCTCTAATCGTGTCGGTCACACCAATGTCCGACGGGATATTGCGAAAGCTCGGAATCTGAATCAGGTTTCACAGTATCGATAGTGACATGGAATGTTGAGACATGAGCACTATTCGCGCTGCCCCGCCCGCTTTCGTTCCATTTCTTCTGTAAGGGAACGCGCGTTATTCTCACCAACTCCCAGAGGCACATTCTTTGCTACGTTCTTGCTTGCCTGCCTAACTGCATTAGGGCTTGAAGGTGCGCAGTTAGGCGATTTGTGGGCCGCGGGGGTCTTATTTCAGTAGCGCGTGACGTCCTTATGTCGCCTGACCACTGTAGCGCGATGTACACCTCTTGCGCTCTCGAAGTTGGTTCATTCACAGAAACACAGAAGACAAGAAGGCATGGTCTTCCCCACAGTTTTTCGGCCACGAGGTCAGCCGGCTGAACCAGCCCGGGCGTCGCGATTCCAACCGTGCCTGACTCAGTTATGAAAAATACATCCAAAAACTGCCCGTGATCATCTCGTAATTCCATTGATGAAACGGGCGGCTGAGTGTGGGTAGCCCAAGTTAGCGGCAAGCGCTGGGCCGGCCATACCGAAAAGAATGTAGCGTCGCTCCGTGGACTCGGGGCCATTATGTCCACCAGCGTTCCGGTGCAGGAGTATCTCATTTGTCCGATCGGAGGGCGAACCCAAAGACGGTAGAAGGTAGCTTTCGCGCCATCTTGGAAATAAGTTCAGGGATTTGCATCCAGAAATGTGTTCAGAAAAGTCGATGCGCAATTTCGATGGATTTGCCGCCTTCTCTTTGACGCCAATCAGAAAAGCGCCATAGGTCAATATTGCCGCAATGATCACCGGAAGCATGATTTCGGATGCGGTTGCGAGCATCTTAGTCGCGTCCACTCCAAACATGATCGCCAGATGTCTTGTAACAAAGTCGCCAACCATTGTTGCAGCGATGGCATCCGCCAGCCAATGGATAACAAACCCAGAGAGAACAAGGATTGCGAGAAGCCCTGACGGGGGTTTTCTGAACATCCTAAATTCCTTCCACGAGTCCCCGCCCCCGGCCAATACGGCCAGCTCCCGCGAACATGCGAGAAAGCGGAATCCTCGGGGGATAAGGCACCACGTAGGCGGCTTCGTGCGCAGATATCTGAACGCCCAGGCGCACCTGCTCCTGTGCCCACAACGAGTGTGAATGAAAGTCGAGGAAGGTGAGTTCAGAGACAGAGAACGTCTTCAGAACCGGAACCGGGAACAACTCGACAACAAACTCCGGGACTTTTACGGGACTTTCGGCGCCGTTTCGGGACTCTGGGCGCTCTTTCGTTCCCTTTTTGCCGGACACGACATAGATGCGCCGGCAATGTTCTCCAGGTTTTTCAAGGGTTTTTTGGTCGGAGCGAGAGGATTTGAACCTCCGACCCCTTGTCCCCCAGACAAGTGCGCTAACCAGGCTGCGCCACGCTCCGACATTTGGGCGGCTTCACCGCCGGTATTCGCCTTGGCCGGGTCGCCAAGGGCGGCGGACTATAGTGGGGCGCCCATCCCGCGGCAACGCCGCATCAGCCGAAAAACGGCTCTTTTTGCCTCACCCGGCGGACGACGGCCCCTCGAACCACACCCGCGCGATTTTCGGTAACTGGAGCGATCGCTGCAACAACCGCACGCTTGTCCTAACCAAGCCGATGCGCAGCGCGCAGACGTCCCTTTAACTGGACGAGTTCGGCCAAGAGGATCTCGAGCTTTTCGCGTTCTTCTTCCGCCAGGGCGAGCGTAATGCGGTCCAGGTGAACCACTTCGGCGCTGGCAAAGGGCACCACACGAATGGGCTCGTACATCGTCAATTCCGTTTCCGGAATGGCGGCAGCAGGTTCGGCCACGGCTTCGCCGCGCCCGACATCGGCCACATAGCGAAGTCCGCGCTCGCGCAAAAGCTTTTGCACGCCTTTGATCGTGTAGCCTTCCGAATAAAGTAGCGCGCGGATGCCGCGCAGCAGATCGACGTCTTCGGGGCGGTAATAACGCCGCCCGCCGGCGCGTTTGGTGGGCCGCACTTGCGCGAAACGGCTTTCCCAGAAACGCAGCACATGCTGCGGCACATCAAGATTGCTTGCGACTTCGCTGATCGTGCGGAAAGCCTCGGGCGATTTCTCGCGAATGGCGATCTGCGCTGTGGCTGCACCCATCTAGATCAATCCGTGTCTTCGCCGTTGACCGGCGTTTGACCGTTGATGACGGCTTTCAGCACATGGCTGGGACGGAACACCAGCACGCGGCGCGGCGCGATGGGCACTTCGTCTCCCGTCTTGGGATTGCGTCCCATGCGTTGCGATTTTTGCCGTACGGCGAATGTCCCGAAGGAGGAAAGTTTCACCGTCTCGCCACGCGCCAGCGCGGCGCACAGTTCTTCGAGGATGTCCTCGACCATCTGGGCAAATTCGTTGCGCGACAGACCTACCGCCTGGAAAACGGCCTCGGTCAGATCGGCGCGGGTCAGCGTTGAGCTGGTCATAGCAGGCAGCGACTCCCTCTCGCCTCCCAAGCCTATGCGGGATAAGGATTTGCCGTCAACATCAAAGGGATAGGACGCACCGTTCAGACGTCACGGGCAAATCGGCTACCAGCGCAAAAGGGCCGAACCCCAGGTGAAACCGCCCCCCATGGCCTCCACAAGCACCAATTGGCCCTTTTTGATCCGCCCGTCGGCCACAGCAGTGGCCAGGGCGAGCGGCACAGAGGCGGCCGAAGTGTTGCCCTGCTGGGCCACGGTCGAGATTACCCGGTCGGGCGGTATCCCCAGCTTTTTTGCCGTTCCGTCGAGGATCCGCTGATTGGCCTGGTGCGGCACGAACCAATCGATGTCCGCGACATTCAGTCCAGCCGCCTCCAGCGAGGCGACGATCGCGGCGGAAATATTGGTGATGGCGTGGCGAAAGACTTCCTTGCCGTGCATCCGCAAATGGCCGGTGGTCTGGGTCGAAGACGGGCCGCCATCGACGAAAAGGTGATCGTGCATCGTTCCGTCGGAAAACAATTTGGTGTTGAGGACGCCGCGATCGGCGTTGTTGCCCTCGCCCTCGCCCGCGTGCAAGACCACCGCGCCCGCGCCGTCGCCGAACAACACGCAGGTGACGCGGTCGTTCCAATCGAGCAAGCGCGTCATGCTCTCCGCGCCGACCAGGAGGACGGTCCTGGCATCACCGCTGCGGATAAAATTATCGGCCACCGCCAGTCCGAAGATGAATCCGGAGCACACCGCCTGAACGTCGAACGCCGCGCCGCGTGTCATGCCAAGGCGCGCTTGGACGACCGTTGCGGTGGCGGGAAAGGTTTCGTCCGGGGTGGTCGTGGCGCAGACGATGTAATCGAGGTCGTTGGCGCCGATCCCGGCGTCCGCCAATGCCGCGCGCGAAGCTTCGACGGCGAGATCGGAAGTCTTTTCACCCGAAGCGACGACATGGCGTTGACGAATGCCGGTGCGCGCCTGAATCCAATCGTCGCTGGTATCGACCCGCTTGGCGAGATCGTGATTGGTCAAAATGGTTTTCGGCAAATACGCGCCACAACCGAGAATGTGCGAACGGATCACGAGTTGACAGGCTCCCTAGCGGGCATTGCGACGCCGGCTCTGTCAGCGACGATGCGTTTGTTGATGTCTGCGTCGGCCATGTCGATGGCCATATCGATGGCGCCGGCGAATCCCATGGCGTCGGTTCCCCCATGACTTTTCACGACGACGCCGTTCAAACCAAGGAACATTCCGCCCGTGGCCGTACGCGGATCCAGCTTGCGGCGCAGAGCATTCAGCGCACCGCTGGCCAGTATCGCGCCCATCCGCGACAACAGCGAGCGCCGCAAGGCCCCTCGCAAATAGCCGACGATGAGCTTGGCCGTGCCTTCGGCCGTCTTCAGAGCGATATTGCCGGTAAAGCCGTCGGTCACCACGACATCGACCGTGCCTTTGCCGATGTCATCGCCTTCGATGAAACCGTAGAATTCGATCGGCAGAGATGTGTTGCGCAGGATATGGGCGGCCGCCTTCACCGCGTCATGGCCTTTCACCTCTTCGGAGCCGACATTGAGCAATCCGATCGAGGGTCGCTCCAATCCCAGCACGGCCCGCGCAAACGCCTCGCCCATCACCGCGAAATCGACGAGCTGATCGGCATCGCATTCGACATTGGCGCCGCAATCGAGGACCACGCATTGCGCGCGCATGGTGGGCCACAGCGCCGCGATGGCCGGCCGCGAAATACCGTCGATCACGCCGAGCTGAAACATCGACATCGCCATCAGCGCACCGGTATTGCCGGCCGAGACGACGACTTCGGCCTCGCCGTTCTTCACGGATTCGATGGCCCGCCACATACTGGAATTGCGTCCGCGGCGAAGCGCCAAGCTCGGCTTGTCGTCCATCCGCACTTGGCCCGGGGCATGACGCACGCTGACGCGATGAGCAAATTTGGTCCGGCGTTTTGCCAGTATGGCGCCGATAGCCTCTTCGTCGCCGTGCAGCAGAAATTTGACCAAGGGATGGCGCTGCACCGCACGCGCAATCGCGGCAACGATAATGGATGGGCCGCCATCGCCGCCCATCGCATCAATCGAAACTGTCAATTCGCGGGACACGATCGCACCTGCCCCTCAGAGCCTGATCGATGATCTCTCAGGCTTTGGCCTTCTTGGCGGCCACTTCGCGACCGTCGTAGTGACCGCAGGCGGCGCAAATGTGATGCGGACGCTTCTGCTCTCCGCAATTGGGGCATTCGTTGTGTGTCGTTGGCGTCAGCGCATGGTGCGACCGGCGCATGTTGCGCCGTGACGGCGACTTTTTACTTTTGGGGACCGCCATGGCGGAACTGTTCTCCATTGGGCTCGCGACAAGCCAAATCGGCACGAGCGAAGGGTGCGCGACCGACCGGACCGGCGGGCAAAGCAAGGCGCGGAGTGAACAGGAAACCGCCCCGGGATTTAAGCGAGAAAAAGGCCGCTTTTCTGCGCTTCAGTCGCCTTCTTTGAGACTTTTCAGCACAGCGAAAGGGCTTTCGGGGGCAGCTTGGGGGTCTTGAGGCAGCTCGAACGCGATGCCCCCCTTGCGGGGATAGGGATCAATGGCCAAAACAAACTCCTCCAGCAGAGGGGCCGCCAAATCGTAATAGAGGCTGGTAATCTCTTCGGGCACGTCGTCGTCGCCAGCCGCCAAGGTTAATTCGGCCCGTTCGGTGCGCCCGCGCGGGGTAAAATGCAGCTCGCGCGCCAGATGACGCTCGATATGGGTCTCCATCGGCTCCAGCGACACCACACAGATTTGCACGATGTCTGCCGTCAAATCGGCTTCGAAGGCAAAATGCGTCTGGGTCAGGCGGCGCAGCGCGACATTTCCGACGAAGGAATGCACCGCTTCGACGCCGGCCCACTCGGCCAAGCGCGGGAGTTCATCGCCCTGTGCGCTCACCGTCACCTGACTGCCGGCATGTGACAGATTGCCAAGGTCGAAGACATGGCGCAGCGGCGCCTCGCCTTCATCGTGCATTGCACTACTCCCTTAACGGCATGGGCCCGAAATCGAGTTGCCCGTTCTCGATGTCGCTACTCTTCAGCGACGATCTTGCGCTCATAACATAGTGCGCCATCGGCTTGGCGCCAGCTTCCGGCGCGCCGCGATACAGATTGCGGATGAGTGCGGCTTCCATTTCGGCCTCGTCCGCAGCGTCGCCATAGGCCTGCATCCGGCCATAGAACGCGTCGGCAAGTTTCTTGACCCGCTTGCCCATTCCGATATCGCCAGCGCCCAATTCGCGCAGTCCCTCGTCGAAGCCGACAAATACCGCATCGATGAAGGCCTGCGACAATGACGACGCCCCTATCTCCCGCAACCGTTCCAGCACCAGCCAGGCATGCAAGACGATCAGATCGAAACGGCCGTCGAGCGTATCCTTAATGCCGAAGGTTGCAAAAAATTCAGGTTGGCGAGCGCGCGCCACCAGGGCGGCATGAAGCTCCCCGGCAAGCTGCCGGCGCACTTTGCTCTTGCGCAACGCGTTCAGCATGATCGCAATTTCTCATCCTTCCTCAAAGCTTCTGGCGGCCAACCATTGCATACTCAGCCCCCTTGCCCCACGGCGGGAAAGTCTTGCAAGTAGCGCCCGCCAAGGCTAGCACATCGAGGCGGGAAGAACCCGGTTGAGGTCTCATGAAAAAACTCGTTCTTTGTGCTGCGGCCCTGTTGATGGGCTGCTCGCCGGTCATCAGCCAGCGCGGCTTCCTTCCCGATCCCGACGCCGAATCCGGCGTGACGATCGGCAACGATACGAAGACAACCATCCAGGAGAAGCTGGGCGATCCATCGTTGCAGGCGACCTTCGCCAACGATGCCTGGTATTACGTGTCCAGTGTCGAAAAACAGGTTGCCTTTTTCACGCCGACGGTTCAGTCCCGCAGCATTCTCGCGGTATATTTCGACAAGGAAGGCAAAGTCGCCGATCTCAAGCATTACACGCTTGAGGATGGCCATGTTGTGGCCTTCGAGTCGCGCACCACGCCGACACGCGGACGCGAACTCACTTTCCTGCAGCAGCTGTTCAACGCCACCCCAAATGCCTCGGGCATGAGTCAGCAAGAGCAGAATCCGGGCGGCGGCGGCGGCCCGCCTCCGGGACATTAGAGCAATTTAGGATCGGTTTTACGCAATAATTTTCACCCTCCCCTTGAGGGCCGCCTTCGCATAAAGCTTCGGCGGGCCAAGTGTGCGTCACTTGCCGCGGCGAAGCCAAAGGCGGAGCCGGGAGGGTCGAAATTTGTGACGCGAAGCGGAGCAAATTTCGGGGAGGGGTTATGCGGTCGTGAATATCACCCCTCCCCGAAAAACTCTTCGCTTCGTTTGAGTTTTTTGGACCCTCCCTCAAGGGGAGGGTCGAAATCCATGTTATCGACTTCATTCAAACCAAAACGACACCAAAACCCCAAATAGCCAACGGCGAACGGGATGTCCCGTTCGCCGCTCGCCAATTTTTCTTATTTCCGAATTACAAATTCGCCAACGTGGCCAGAAGCAACAGCGCCACGATGTTGGTGATCTTGATCATCGGATTGACCGCGGGACCGGCGGTGTCCTTGTACGGATCGCCGACCGTGTCTCCCGTGACCGCGGCCTTATGGGCGTCCGAGCCCTTGCCGCCGTAATTGCCGTCTTCGATGAACTTCTTAGCGTTGTCCCAAGCGCCGCCGCCCGAAGTCATCGAAATGGCAACGAACAGACCGGTGACGATGACACCCAACAGCATGGCCCCCAAAGCATCGAACGCCATCTCCTTGCCCGCCACCGAGTTGACGATGAAGAACAACACGATCGGCGAAAGCACCGGCAAGAGCGACGGAATGAGCATCTCCCTGATAGCGGCCTTGGTCAGCATGTCCACCGCGCGGCCGTAGTCCGGCTTTTGCGTGCCCTTCATGATGCCGGGCATTTCCTTGAACTGCCGGCGCACTTCATCGACTACCGCGCCCGCGGCACGGCCGACCGCCGTCATCGCGATACCGCCGAACAGATAAGGCAGCAATCCGCCGAGGAAGAGGCCAACCACGACCCAGGGATTATCCAGTCCGAAGGTCGGAACATGGATGTCCGCGAAATACGTGTAGGTGCTGGAATGGGCGATGAAGTACTTCAGATCTTCCGTGTAAGCCGCAAATAGAACCAATGCGCCGAGGCCCGCCGAACCGATAGCATAGCCCTTGGTCACCGCTTTGGTCGTGTTGCCCACCGCGTCGAGAGCGTCGGTGGTTTTGCGCACATCTCCTTCTAGACCGGCCATTTCGGCAATGCCGCCGGCATTGTCCGTTACCGGGCCGAAGGCGTCGAGCGCCACGATCATGCCGGCGAGCGACAACATGGTCGACACCGCAATGGCGATGCCGAACAGACCCGCAAGCGAATAGGTCAGGATAATGCCGACGCAGATAACCAGCGCAGGCATGGCCGTCGATTCCATCGAAATCGCCAGACCCTGAATGACATTGGTGCCTCCGCCCGTGAGAGACGCCTTGGCGATCGCCCGCACCGGACGGAAGTTCGTGCCGGTGTAGTACTCGGTGATCCAAATCAAGGCGCCGGTGACGGCAAGCCCGACCACGCCGCAAAGGAAGAGCTGCGTGCCGCTGAAGGTGACGTTGGTCGTGGTGGTCAGCTGAGCGTCCATTCCGCCGGGGATCAACCAGCCCATTAGGAACCAAAGGCCGATCAGCGACAGAAGGCCTGTAGCGATCACACCCTTGTACAAAGCACCCATGATGTTCTTGCTGGCGCCAAGCCTTACGAAGAATGTGCCGATGATGGAGGTCACGATGGCCATCCCGTTGATGCCCAACGGAAGCAGCATCAGAGCCGACTTGGTTTCGTCGACAAAATAGATCGAGGCGAGCACCATGGTGGCGACGGTCGTCACCGCATAGGTTTCGAACAAGTCGGCTGCCATGCCGGCGCAGTCACCGACATTGTCGCCCACATTGTCGGCGATCGTGGCGGGATTGCGCGGATCGTCTTCAGGAATGCCCGCTTCGACCTTGCCGACCATGTCGCCGCCGACATCCGCACCCTTGGTGAAGATGCCGCCGCCGAGACGGGCGAAAATCGAAATCAGCGAAGCGCCAAAGCCAAGAGCAACCAGCGAATTCTGGATGGTCCGGCCGTCTGCTTCACTGTTGATATCCAGCTTCAAGCCGTAACGCAGGAAAGTGTAATAGCCCGCCACGCCGAGCAGACCCAAACCGACGACCAGAAGTCCGGTCACCGCACCTGAGCGGAAGGCCAGCGAAAGTCCGGCTGCCAAACCTTGGCGCGATGCTTCCGCCGTGCGCACATTGGCGCGCACGGAAACGTTCATGCCGATATAGCCGGCCAAGCCCGATAAGGTTGCGCCGATCAGATAACCGACGCCGCCTTGCCAACCAAGCCGCCACGTCGCCAAAGCGAAGATGACAACACCGACGATCGCGATCGTCCTGTACTGACGATTGAGATAGGCGCGCGCGCCTTCTTGAATCGCAGCGGCGATTTCCTGCATGCGGGCATTGCCCGGGCTTTTGGAAAGCACCGAACGTACGGTCCATGCACCGTACAGCAGCGCCAGCAAGCCGGCCGCCAATACAAGTAGAAGCTCCACGCTCATCGATATTCCCTCGTCCCGATTCTTGGATCCAATTTGGCCGGCATATGCGCTGCCGATCCCCGCGGCAGACCGGAAAACCTGCCGATTCAAAGGGTGGCGGAACATGCCAAAAGCAGCCGCAGGAAGCAACTTAGTGCTTCGAATCTTCTGCCGGCTTCGATGTCGCGGGGGGCTGCGGCGATTCGGGCGTTTTCGCTTCGCCGGATGCGGTCGCAGCGGCCGCACTGCCAGCGGCAGCAGCGCCGTTCGCTGGGGCGATGAGTCCTTCGGTCGAAGCACCGGGGTGCAGAGGCGCGAATTGAATCGCCATGAAGAACATTCGGTCGACTTTGTTGTCGCCCACGATACCTATGGCGTCCGCCACCAGCCGCTGGTTCAACAGAGTCGTATCGACGGATTTGGGGTCGTCGGCCTTGCCGATCGGAGCCTTGTTTACATCGCGAACAAAGGCGTCCTGGATGAAGGCCAACTTGTCACGAATGGCGATAGCTGCGTTCGAAGATGTCGCGATCATCTTGCTGGAAATGTAAGCATATCCAATGAGTTTCCCGTTGTTGCTCATGGGAGCTATGAGGAAGGGCATCTCGACATTATTGCCGGGACCCTGCGGCGCAGCGGCCTTCTCGCCAGCCGCCTGCACGGGCTGCAGCGCTGCCAAAACCACAGCTGTCAAAAGGGCAATAATCCTTGCGCACATCGGGGCATCCTGCCCTTTGGTGGCTAACAGATCGTTACCTCACCCAAAGCCTCTTCTAAAAATGCCGATAGCCCCCAAAGCGAACAGAAATATCATGGCCATCCAAGTTCCGCAGGCTGACCCCCGAGCCCTCTACGACTCTCCCAATTCGCGTGATAGCCACGCCGGTGTCCCTGGCCGCCTGGGCCACCTCGGCCTCCGCCCCGGCCGTGAATGCGATCTCGTAATCGTCACCAGAGGTCGCTGCGCGCAGAATGGCCTCGACTGAGTCGCCCCACAGCGCACGCAAGGCGGGCGAGCGCGGAATCCGTTCGCCTTCGATTTCGACCCGCACGACCGACACATCGGCGATATGCGAAAGATCGGCGATGAGGCCGTCGGAAACGTCCAAAGCCGCGCTGGAGACACCTCGCAGCGCCTGTCCGAGCGAGAGGCGCGGCGTGGGCAGCCAATAGCGTTCGATCAGATGTTTACGCCCGCTACCCGAAATTTGCGGATCCTCGCCGTTGAGGATCGCCAATCCGCCGCCTGCATCGCCGATCGTACCGCTGACATACACGCCATCGCCCGGTTTGGCCCCGGCACGGCGGATCATCGTACCGGTCGGGATGGTTCCTAAAGCAGTAATCGCCAGCGTCAACGGACCAGGCGTCGAAGTGGTGTCGCCACCGAGCAGCGAAATGCCGAAGGCGCTTTGATCCTCGCCCAGTCCATGCGCAAAGGCTTCGATCCATTCCAGATCGATGCGCGGCGGTAACGACAACGCCAGCAAATAACCCGCAGGGACCGCACCCTTCGCCGCGAGATCCGAGAGGTTTACGCGCAGCGCCTTTTTGGCGACCAGGCCGGGCGCATCGTCGGTGCGGAAATGAACGCCCTCGACCAAAGCATCGGTCGTCACAATGTGGTCGTAACCTGTGCACGCCTGAAGCAGCGCTGCATCATCTGTCAAACCCAGCGCACCGGGCGCGGTCGCGAGCGGCGCAAATATTTGCGCGATCAATTCGAATTCGGAAGGTCGGCCCGTCATTTTATGCGTACTCCGGCCTTGAAGTATGGCACGTCCCACCCCAATTCATGAACCGTAGACGGACGGCAACTTCAAGGCCTTTTCACAGCATTTTATCGTCCGCCGAAAGAAAATAATGAGCAGTCATTCGCAAACCCTCTCCCCCCTTCCCCACCGGCCGCGCGGATCGCGCACGGGGCTGGCGCTCGCGGTTGTCGGTATTTTTGGAATGCTGCCAATGGGCTTCGTCTCCGCGCTCATGTTGATGCAAATTTTAGGCGTCTGGCAGTATTAGCACTATCGCAATCATGAACCCAAAATGAACCGCCGCTTCAACACGGGTTCAAGGAAGTTCTGCCAGAGTGCATCGTACCGGAACACTCCGGGACTGACTTTGGAGATCGCCGTGAAACTTCGAGCCGTCGCCCCCACCCGGTCAAGGATAAGCGCCCATGATGTGGGGCTGTTTGCCACCATCAGTTTGTTCGGCGTGCTTCCGGTCGGACTGGCCTGCGCCCTGATGCTGATGCAGATCTTCGGCGTGTGGTCGTACTAAAGGCCTAACTCGCCATCCGGCGTTGACTGTCCGAATTCGGCGGCCCGCTTTTGATGCGCCAGCTTGTCCAGCACGGCATTTACAAAAGATGCCTCCTCGTCGAGACAAAACGCGTGCGCCAATTCGATATATTCGTCGATGACGACTTTGGCGGGAACATCGGGACGGCCGATCAACTCGAAGGCGGCGGCGCGCAGAATGGCACGCAAAATTGAATCGACCCGCGATAGCCGCCATCCGGAAGCCAAGCATTTCGAAATGCCGTCGTCGATCTCGGCCTGATGGTGCGGAACGCCGCGCACGATGCTGCCGAAAAACTCTTCGTCCGGGTCGCCAAGCGCCAAGAGTTCGGGTTCGGTTCCAAATCGAAAAAAAGTGAACTCCTCGGCCACTGTTTCGGCGTCCAGCTCAGCCAATTCCATCTGATAAAGTGCCTGCACGGCAGCCAGCCGGGCGGCGCGGCGCGCCATCGCATCCGGCGTGCCTGCAGGCGCCGCAGCGTTCATCGGCGCGCGCCGAGGCGGGCGCGCAAGTCGACCAACGCAAGACAAGCGCGCGCGGCATCGCCGCCCTTGTCGCCTTGTTCGCGATCGGCACGAGCCATCGCCTGTTGATCGTTCTCCACCGTCAGAATCCCATTGCCGATGCACAATCCGAAATCTAGACTTAAATCCATCAGCGCCCGCGCGGACTGCCCTGCAACAATATCGAAATGATAAGTCTCGCCGCGGATCACGCAGCCAAGTGCCACAAACCCGTCATAGGTCTTGCCGCCATGGCCGCCGCCTTTCACCGCAAAATTGATGGCCGGCGGAATTTCCAGAGCCCCGCTCACCGACACGCTGTCGAAATAGGCGCCGCCGCGCTCAAGCGCCGCCGTCGCACCGTCGAGCAGAAGGCGCGAGATCTCGGGATAGAACGGTGCTTCGACGATCAGGATATTGCTCGGCATATTCATGCGTCCCTTCCGCGAATGGGGTGCGTACCAATGATGTTAAGACCATAACCGTCGACGGCCACCACTTTTTTCTCCGGCGTGTCGGTGAGCAGGATCATGTCCTTGATACCGAGATCTATAAGGATTTGCGCGCCGACACCGGATTCCTTAACCCGGCGGCGATCTGCATCATCCGCCACGCGCCGCAGCACGAGGTCGGAAACGAAAGTGGGGCGCGCCTGACGCAACACGACGACGACGCCGCGTCCGCGATGGGCCACGATACGCATGGATTCGCCCAAACGGTCGCGCGCGCTATGTGCATCGGCGAGCATATCGCTCAACACATTGATGGCATGCATACGCACCAAAACCGGTTCTGGCGTTGAAATATCGCCCTTCACCAGCGCGATATGTTCGGCATATTCCAGCGTGTTGACATAAACGATCATCTTCCATTCGCCGCCATTGTGGCTGTTGAACAGCGTATCGCCCACAGGGCGGACGAAATGATCGTATTTGAGGCGGTAAGCGATTAGATCGGCGATGGTGCCGATTTTAAGGCCGTGCAACTGCGCGAATTGCACCAATTCCGGCAAGCGGGCCATCGTCCCGTCGTCGTTCATGATCTCGCAGATGACGCCTGCCGGGTAGAGACCCGCGAGCCGCGCGAAATCGACCGCCGCTTCGGTATGGCCGGCACGCACCAGCGTCCCGCCGGGCCGGGCGACCAACGGAAAGATATGGCCGGGCGTCACAATATCGCGCGGACCCTTGGTTGGATCGATCGCCACCGACACAGAGCGCGCCCGATCATGCGCGGAGATGCCGGTCGAGATGCCGTCTCGCGCTTCGATGGAAACGGTGAACGCCGTCTTGTTCGGTGTCCTGTTGACCGGCGTCATCATCGGAATTTGCAGTTCGTCGGCGCGCTCCTGGGTCATCGCCAGACACACCAGCCCGCGGCCGTTTCTGGCCATGAAGTTGATGGCTTGCGGCGTGCACATCTGTGCCGGAATAATAAGATCGCCCTCGTTTTCGCGATCTTCCGCATCCACCAGGATGAACATCTTCCCGTTGCGGGCCTCTTCGATCAATTCTTCGACCGACGAAATATAATCATGGAACATACGCTCAACCTTTCACGAGCCGCGCAACATAGCGGGCGAGCAGATCGATTTCGAGGTTCACTTTGTTGCCGGGCACAAGGCGCCCGAACGTGGTCACCCTGGCGGTATGCGGGATGATGTTGACACCGAAACGGACGCCCTCCACTTCGTTGACCGTCAGCGATACGCCGTCGAGCGCGACCGAACCTTTCGGTGCGATCAGTTTGGCCAGCGGCTTGGGAGCCTCGAACACAAAGCGGACGGACTCGCCCTCCGGCGTTATGCTCACGACATTGGCAAGACCGTCGACGTGACCGGTGACGATATGGCCGCCGAACTCGTCGCCGACGCGCAGCGGCCGTTCCAGATTCACGGGATCGCCCACCTTCCATTTTCCCATGGTCGTCTTGGAAAGCGTTTCGCCAGACGCGGTGACCGCGAACCAGCGATCCGACGCGGTTCCCTTGTCGACCACCGTCAAGCAGATGCCCGCGCATGCCACCGATACACCGATATCCATCGCCGACGTGTCGTAATGCGTGCCAATTGCCAAATGCGTATCGCCACGCTTTTCGATGCTGCGCACTTGTCCGATATCGCTGACCAATCCTGTGAACATGGTTCTCTTCTAATCCTCGCGGGCAAAGCTTTCCAGGACGTCCGAACCGAGACTGCGGCGGCCGGTTGGCCGAAAACGCGGTGCTTCCCCCAGCGTCAGGGCGGCCAGCGCGTCGATTGCGCCATGCCCCGCCTCGCCCAGCAAAACTGGGGCACGGAATATTTCCAAACGATCCGCCAAATAACGGTCCAGGAAACTCGCAATCACGGTCGCGCCGCCTTCCACCAAAAGGCGTGTAATGCCGCGCATGGCCAAATCGCGCAACACCGCTTCCAGATCGGGCCGGCCGCGAACATCGCGCGCCACGCGGACCACTTCGATCCCGCAGGCGACGAGCGGTCCGCCGCCCGGCGCTGTCGTGAACACCATGGTCGGCGTTTCGGAAGCGCTCTGCGCCAATTTCGACCACTCGGTCAATTTCAGGTGTGAGTCCAACACCACGCGCAACGGCGAGCGGTCCTCCAGGCCCGGCAAGCGGCAGGTGAGTTCCGGATCGTCGGTCAGCGCGGTGCCGCTGCCGATCAGAATCGCATCGTGGCGCGCGCGCAGCAGATGCCCATAGAGACGCGCCTCTTCGCCGGTGATCCATTTGCTTTCGCCGGAGGCCGCCGCCGTCCTGCCGTCGATGCTTTGCGCAATCTTCAACGTGACCAATGGGCGGCGCTGATGGATATGTTTGAAGAAGCCGGCATTCTGTTCTGCCGCCTCCTTCGCGCCGATGCCGACGGCGACGGCGATTCCCGCTTCGCGCAACATGGCGAAGCCTTTGCCGCTCACCCGCGGATCGGGGTCGTCGACGGCCGCGACGACGCGCGCGACGCCTGCTTCTATCAATGCCGCGGCGCAGGGCGGTGTTTCGCCGTGATGGGCGCAAGGTTCGAGCGTGACGTAAGCCGTAGCGCCTCGGGCCGCCGCGCCTGCCTGTGCCAACGCTTGCGTCTCTGCATGGGGGCGCCCGCCCGGCGCCGTCCAGCCGCGGCCGAGGATGATTCCGTCAGGCGATACGATCACGCAACCGACGGCGGGATTGGGTGCAGCTCTACCCAGCGCGCGTTCGGCAAGCGCTAACGCGTGATGCATGTGGCGAAGATGGTTCAAATGAGAATGCGGCTAATCCTTTTCGATGTCGCCGCCCTCCAGCTCTCCGATGAGGTTTTCGAAATCCTTGGTCTCGCGGAAATTCTTATAGACCGAGGCGAAGCGTACATAAGCGACTTTGTCGAGGCTCGACAGCGCCTGCATCACCAGCTCGCCGATGACATTGGACGAGATTTCATTCTCGCCCATGCTTTCCAGGCGGCGGACGATTCCCGTGATCATCCGGTCGATGCGGTCGCGCTCCACCGGCCGCTTGCGCAGGGCGTGATTGATCGAGCGTTCCAGCTTATCGCGATCGAAAGGTTCGCGGCGGTTGTTCTTCTTCACCACGATCAATTCGCGCAGCTGCACGCGCTCGAACGTCGTGAAGCGCCCGCCGCATTCGGGACAATGGCGCCGCCGTCTGATGGCGGAATTGTCCTCTGAGGGGCGGCTATCTTTGACTTGGGTGTCGTCGTGACCGCAGAACGGGCAGCGCATGGGCGTCTCTTCGCTATTGATAAATCGGGAAACGTTTGCACAAGGCCAGCACGCGTTGGCGTACGCTGGTTTCGACTTGCGGATCTCCGCCTTCGCCCTTCTGTCCGAGGGCGTCGACCACTTCGACGATCAGCTTGCCGATTTCGCGAAATTCGGCGGTGCCGAAACCGCGCGTGGTGCCGGCCGGCGAGCCCAGACGAATGCCGGATGTGATCGCCGGCTTTTCGGTGTCGAAGGGAACCGCGTTTTTGTTGCAGGTAATGAAGGCGCGATCGAGCGCCTTTTCGGCGGCCCGCCCGGTGGTGCCTTTGGGCCGCAGATCGACCAGCATCAGGTGCGTGTCCGTGCCGCCCGAAACGATGTCGAGGCCTTGGGCCTGCAGCGTCTCGGCCAATACCTTGGCATTCTCTACGACGGCTTTCGCATACAGCTTGAATTCGGGCTTCAAAGCCTCGCCAAACGCGACCGCCTTCGCGGCGATCACATGCATCAGCGGTCCGCCTTGCAAACCGGGGAACACGGCCGAGTTGATCTTCTTACCGAGATCGACGTCGCGCGAAAGGATCATTCCGCCGCGCGGACCGCGAAGTGTCTTGTGCGTGGTCGTCGTCACGACATGAGCATGATCGAGCGGATTGGGATGTACGCCGCCCGCCACCAAGCCTGCGAAATGCGCCATGTCGACCATGAAGATGGCGCCAACTTCGTCGGCGATTTTGCGGAAGCGCGCAAAATCGATGAAGCGGGGATAGGCCGAGCCTCCGGCGATGATGAGCCTGGGCTTATGGGCTTTGGCGGTCGCCTCGACCTCGTCCATATCGATGCGATGGTCCTGGCGGCGCACGCCATAGGAGACCGGCTTGAACCATTTGCCCGACTGGTTGGCAGGCGAGCCGTGCGTCAGATGTCCGCCCGCGGCTAAGTCCAGCCCCATAAAGGTGTCGCCTGGCTGCAGCAGCGCAAAGAAAACCGCCTGGTTGGCTTGGGCACCGGAATGTGGTTGCACATTGGCGAACGAACAATCGAACAGAAGGCAAGCGCGCTCGATCGCAAGCAGCTCAGCAACATCGACATATTCGCAGCCGCCGTAATAGCGCCGGCCGGGATAGCCTTCGGCATATTTGTTGGTCAGCACGGAGCCTTGCGCCTCGAGAACGGCGCGGCTGACGATGTTTTCGGAAGCGATCAGTTCGATTTTTTCCTGCTGGCGCTTCAGTTCTTCGCCAATGGCTTTTGCGACTTCGGGGTCGGCCTCTGACAGTGGGGCATGGAAGAACTCAGTATTCTGCTCGCTCATCTCATTAACCATCGCCACCATCGCTTGCCTGGACCTGAAACGCTGCCCGAGGTCCGCCGCCATTCTAGTCCGGCCCCGTAGCCCTCGGGGTCGTACCCCTACCCCTTTACCAAATCTAGCGCCAGCGGGGCGAATTTTACTGCCGCAGCGGCATCAAAACTGAGGGGGAGCGCAGGGCTGTTCAGTTCTCTTGACATAGGCGGAGAGCGGCCAGCGATTTGAGGCCGCCGAGGGCTGCGGCGTAGCGGGTTTGGGCGAAGGAGCCTGCGAGATTGAAGCGCAGGATGTTGTAGGCGAAGGATCGGATGGTGGCGAAGATGGCGGGGTTCTTGCGGATTCGGGAAGCGTCTTCGCGCAAGGTCACGTCGCGAACGTAATGCAACCTGTTTTCGATGTCCCAGTGTCCGCGGATGACGCGAGCGGCGTCGGCGGCCTTGATAGGGTGGCTGGAGAGATAGAGAGCGACCTCCTGCGATCTTTTCCAAAGTCCGGTGGCGGGCTGGAAGCTCAGCACGATGCGCTCGACCTTGATGATCGCCGCGACGTATGGCTGCCATTCGGTGCCGGCCACCGCCGGGGTGGCGTCGAAGACGCCGACGAGACGGATTTCGTGACGGTTGCGCCGTTTGGCATCGACGGTGCGAACGCCGGAAAGCAGCGGCGCCTTGGCGCAAACCGCCTCGACCCTGCGGCAAAGGGCAAGCTGGTTGTCCTTCAACTGGACGACGAGGTGCGCCTTGGCTGCCGCGGCGGCCTCGAAGGTTTTTTTTGACAATGCATGGCGTCGAGCGTGACGATGTGGCCGGAAACGTCGAGGTCTTCCAAGAGCTTCTGCGCCGCCGGGATTTCGTTGGATTTCTCGTCGATCTCGACATGCGCCAGAACCAAGGCCGTATCGGTGGCGAAGGCGCTGAGCACCTGCTTGGCCCGGCTGTCGCTAAAGGCGTCGAAGCTGCCCCGCAACGCCTTGCCGTCCAGCGCCAGCGCCCGCCTGCCGCCGCCAGTGCCGTTCAAGTTCGCCGCGTGTTGGCGAAAGGCTTTTTCCACACTGGCGGGATCGAGTTCGCTCAAGATCGTGCGGATCGAGGTGTGCGCCGGTGGCCTCTTCCAACCGATCCCGAACGCCTTGTTCAGCCGCCGCCGGTGAACCTTGATGAAAGTGCGGATGCCGCGGTACGAGTTGGCTCCCGAAACCACCGCCAGAATCGCAAACAACAGCACATAGCTCTGCTCGTAGCGCTTGCCTTCGGCCCGTCGCGGATCGGGAATGGCGGCGAGAAACGCTAGGAACCGGTCGAACGCCTTCATCGGAACAGCCTCCACCAATCGTGACCGCTCCGCACAGATTCAAATTCACCGCTCCCTGGGAATCCACCGTTCCCATCACCGCTTCAATTCCTTGCCAACTGTGGCTTTCCAAACTCACCCATCAGAGAACTGAACAGCCCTGAGGGGGAGCGAAACTCCTCGGTGCAACCAAGGCTTGAATTAGGAGCTTTACACCTGAAGAATAATCACAATTTCCGGGATATCCTTATAGAGAAGATCAAGCGTAGGGGAATTTTCACTGCGTCTAATATTGTAGTTCTTTGTCTCTTTTCATGAGTACGAGGGAAGAACATCTTGCGTTCGGCGTTTAATCGAGCAATACCCCCGACAACAAGACATGAATCGGCCAAACCCAAGAACAGAGGTCCTTTCAGCATGCCAAGTCACGAAGTGGACAACACAAGGTTCGACAATCTGCTCAAATTGGTGACCGACATCGTCGCCGCTTACGTCAGCAACAATCCGGTGCCCGTCGCCGACCTCCCCGCAATGATCAGGAGCGTCCATGCAACGCTGGGCGGACTATCCGGCGGCCATGTCGGCGATGTGCAGACGTCGCAGAAGCCCGCGATTTCGGTGAAGAAATCCGTGACGCCGGAATATTTGATCTGTCTCGAAGACGGCAAGAAGCTGAAGATGCTCAAGCGCTATTTGCGTTCGCGCTATGGGCTGAGCCCGGATCAATACCGCGCCAAATGGGGTCTGCCCGCCGATTATCCGATGGTGGCGTCCAACTACGCGGCCCAGCGCTCCGAATTCGCCAAAAAGATCGGCTTGGGCAAGCCCGCGGGCAAGGGTCGCCGCAGGGGCTAAAGACAGGCGATTGGAGCGCTACTCTATTCGCGGCTCGCCTGCCCGCCTTTTTTGTTTTCTGAGGACATATTCCAGTTTCGCGACGGCATTCTGCGTGAGCGCCTCGCGCGGCGCCGTCACCGGACCGAAGACGCACACTTCCGTTCCCGTAACGCTGTCGATTGCGGTGACTTTGACCAGGCCGCCCTGCACAATGAATTCAATGTAGACTTCGGGCCTGTCCGTGTCGCCCGCCGTCATCGCCCGCTAGGCCGCGCGTTGCAGATGATGCTCCGTCCATACCGCATCGAGCGCATAAACCAGAGCATCCATCATGGCGTGCGTATGCAAAGGCGACGGCGTAAAGCGCAGACGCTCCTTGCCCCGCGGTACGGTCGGGTAGTTGATCGGCTGGACGTAGATCGAATGCTGACTCAGCAGTGCATCGGCGACGGACTTGCACAGCACCGGATCGCCTACCACTACTGGCACAATATGACTCGGCGAGTTGACGACGGGCATGCCCGCATTGCGCAACATGGACTTCAGACGCGCGGCATTTTCATGGATTAAATGGCGCTCGACATCGCTCTCCGAGAGATGGCGGATCGCCGCCAGGGCCCCGGCGACCAAAGCCGGCGCCAACGAGGTCGTGAAAATGAACCCCGGCGCGAAGGATCGCACGCAGTCGACGATCTCGGCTTTCGCCGCGATGTAGCCGCCCATCACGCCGAATGCCTTGGCCAAAGTACCTTCGACGATGTCGATGCGGGCCATCGATCCGTCGCGAGCGGCCACGCCGGCCCCGCGCGGTCCATAAAGGCCGACTCCATGCACTTCGTCGAGATAGGTCATCGCGCCGTATTTGTCGGCCAGATCGCAAATAGCCGCCGTCGGACCGAAATCGCCGTCCATCGAGTAGACGGATTCGAAGGCGATAATCTTCGGCAGGCTAGGATCGACCGCTGCCAACAGCGTTTCGAGATGCGCCAAATCGTTGTGGCGGAAGATGCGCTTTTCGCACCCGCCGTGGCGGATGCCCTCGATCATCGAGGCGTGATTGAGTTCGTCCGACAGCAACACGACGCCGGGGAGCAGTTTTGCCAGAGTCGCCAGGGTTGTGTCGTTGGAGACATAGCCGGAGCTGAACACCAGCGCGGCATCCTTGCCATGCAAATTCGCTAGCGTGCGTTCGAGTTCGACGTGGTAGTGCGTCGTGCCCGCAATATTGCGCGTTCCGCCCGAACCGCCGCCCACGGTCTCAATCGCTTCATGCATGGCCGCCAGCACTTTCGGGTGCTGACCCATGCCCAAATAATCGTTGCTGCACCAAACCGTGACCGGCTTTTTTGTGCCGTCGACGACCAGGTTGGCGCCCGGATAGGAACCCTGTTGCCGAAGGAGATCGGCAAACACCCGATAACGCCCTTCGCGCTTCAAACCGGCCAAGGCGTCCTGAAATCGGGAATTATACGAAAAAGCCATGTCTTTTCTCTGTACCCCTGCGACACCAGGACCATAGCATCGTCCGGTGTCCGCTCGGAACACCTTGTTCGATAGGTAAAAACCACAAACCTCTATGCAAAACGAAGCGATTTGTCACAGGACAGCGCTTACATTTTCACTTGTTCATGCCGCTAAGGCAACAGCCATGTTGACGGCAAGGGCGATAAGGACCGTGTTGAAGAAGAAAGACACAATCGAATGCCCTGTCACAACGCGGCGCATCCGAACCGTTCGCACCTGCACGTCGGAGACTTGGGCGGTCATCCCTATGACGAAGGAGAAATAGACGAAATCCCAGGGTCCAGGTTCCTTTGTACCAGGAAATTCAAGGCAATATCCCGCGCATTGCCGGCTCTCGGAATAGTGCAAATTGGCATAGTGAAACGCCGAAATCGTGTGCAACATGAACCAGCTAAGGGGCGCTGCGGCCAGCGCCAGGACCAGTGTCCACGCATCGAGATGTTGGCGGTGATTGATCGCGACGAATACCGTTCCGATATTGATGATCGCCAGCGCAATCGCGATCGCGATGACAACCGCGATGCCGTCGTCTTCCGTCGCGGCACGATGCTTCAGATCGTGATGGGTCCAGCTGGTGAGCAGCGACACCCCGCCCACGAGATAGGTAAGGCAAAACATATCGCCGGCGGCTGCGGTCTGCAGCGGCCCATGCGTCCGAAACATGACGGCATAGACGATTACGCCTATCAAGATGGCGATGTAGAACCGCCAGTGGTGGAACAAATGCCGATTCAGCGATCCCAAAACCTACGCCCGCGCGAAAAAACTCGCGCCATCATCGCATGAGTTGGGGACGGCTGAGGCCGTCTATAACCGGAAGCGTACCTGGTCGATCCAGAATCTCTCGAGCCGTTTCAGGCTGCCGTTCAGAGCATCCAAGTCGCTCGATGCCACGTTGCCTACAGGTTCCAGCGAACCCAAATGCCGCTCGAACAACTCGTGCAGCATGTTGCGCACCGCCTCGCCCTTCGGTGTAAGGCGCACCAGCACGGACCGGCGATCCATTTCGGACCGTTCGTGATGGATATAACCCAAATCGACGAGCTTCTTCAGATTGTAGGAAACATTCGAGCCGAGGTAGTGGCCGCGCGAGCGTAACTCGCCCGCGCTAAGTTCCTGATCGCCGACATTGAACAACAACAACGCTTGCACGCTGTTGATCTCGCGTTCGTCGCGGCGGTCCAGCTCGTCCTTGATCACGTCGAGCAGCTGACGATGCAGCCGTTCCACGAGATTGAGCGTCTCGAGATAGAGAGCGCCTTGTACACGCACACTCTCGTGCGCTGCCACAGGGGCCTGCGGTTTATTCATCGCTGTCATTTGTCTTCCCCCCGGTTTTCCAAGGGCCCACCTATTTATGGTGGAAAGACTAGAGCCGCAGGCCTTAAAAGGTCGTAAATCTACTTATGAATGCCGCGCAAAAGCTGGATAATCCCCGAGAAGTCAGTCGCACTATGACCATTTGCGGCAAACAAAGCGTAAAGCTGTGCCGCTTCGGCACCCAATGGCGTGCTGGCGCCGGCGTTTTGCGCCGCGGCTTGCGAAAGTTTGAGGTCTTTGAGCATCAAAGCTGTCGCGAACCCGCCCGTGTAGTCGCGGTTTGAAGGCGCAGTGGGCACAGGGCCTGGTACCGGGCAATACGTTGTCAGCGACCAACATTGTCCCGATGCCGCCGACATGATCTCGAACAGTTTCTGCGGGTCGAGGCCGAGTTTCTCGCCCAATACAAATGCTTCGCAGGTTCCGATCATCGAAATGGCCAGCAACATGTTGTTGCAGATTTTTGCGGCTTGTCCTGCGCCGTCTGTGCCGGCGTGCACCACGCGCTTTCCCATTTTTTCCAAAATCGGTTTGGCGCGCGCGAATGCCTTCTCGCTGCCGCCGCACATGAAAGCCAGCGTGCCCGCTTCCGCACCGCCCACCCCGCCCGACACCGGCGCATCGAGAAAATCAAAACCGGCTTTGGCCGCCGCGCCATGCACGGCGCGCGCGGATTCGATATCGATGGTCGAGCAATCGATCAGCAAGGCGTCTTTGCGTGCGGCGGTGAGGATGCTTTCCTCTTCCAGGAAAACCGAGCGCACATGCTGGCCCGCCGGCAACATCGTGATGACGATTTCGGCATCTTTGACGGCGACAAACGCAGTTGGGGCTTCTGCGGCGCCGGCTTGCACGACAGGTTTCAAAGCCGCGGGGCTGACGTCGAACGCCGAAACGCTCTCGCCTGCTTTCAACAGATTGCGTGCCATCGGCCCGCCCATGTTACCCACACCGATGAATGCGATCTTCGTCATAGCTTCAGCTCCTTCTCTCCCAACGGTTCGAAGTAGGCATCAATGGCTTTATTTGTGACGTCGCTAAGCGCCGCCGGCCGCCATTTCGGCGCATTGTCCTTGTCAACGATCACGGCGCGTACGCCTTCGTAGAAGTCGGTGCCCAGCAGGATGCGGCTGGCCATGCGATATTCCATGCGCATGCAATCGTCGAAGGAAAGCTTTGTTCCTTCGCGAATTTCGCGGAAGGTAAGTTTCAACGACGTAGGGGATTTGGTGCGGATTGTTGCGGCGGTGGCGCGCGACCAGTCGTCAGCTTCGGTATCCAGCCCGGCCAAGATCGCCTCGACGGAATCGCCAGCAAAGAGGCGATCAATTTTCGCGCGATGTTCGGAGAGTGGCGGAGGTCCGCCATCTTCGAGTTCGCGGCGAACTATATAACCGCCAGTGACCTCCGACATGAGATCGCCGGGCATTTCTCCGTCGGCGAGCGCCGCGATGATCGCGTCTTGCTGGTCCGCACTCATGATATCGGTCGCAATGCCCGCATACATCGCGTCAGCCGCTTTTAGCCGGGCGCCGGTGAGCGCGAGATACATACCAATCTCGCCGGGGCAGCGCGGCAGAAAATAACTGCCCCCGACATCGGGAAAGAATCCAATGCCGGTTTCGGGCATGGCAAATAGTGTCGTTTCGCAGGCAATGCGATAACGCCCGTGCACCGATACTCCGACCCCGCCGCCCATCACGATACCGTGGATCAATGCGAGATAAGGCTTGGGATAATGCTTGATCGTGGCGTTGAGAATGTATTCGTCATGCCAGAAATCGAGCGCGTAGTTCGTTCCGGCGCGGCCGGATTCGGCAATGGCACGGATATCCCCACCGGCGCAAAACGCTTTTTCGCCTGCCCCGCGCACCACTACAATGCCGATGGCCGGATCGCCGGCCCAGGCATCCAGTTTCGCTTTCATCGCCACGACCATACCGTGGGTCAACGCATTGAGCGCCTTAGGCCGGTTGAGCGTGACAAGTCCGACCGCGCCACGCTGTTCGAAGAGGATTTCGGGGGCTGCCCTCATACCACCTCACTTTCCTCCCCCGTTTACGGGGGAGGTGCTGAGCGAGCACTTGCGAGCGAAGCGGAGGGGGCAGTCAGCGCGCCTGCCCCCTCCGTCTCGCACGGCTACGCCGTGCTCGCCACCTCCCCCGCTTCGCAGGGGAGGAAAGAAAAATCCCTCACTGCCTAAACATCTCGCGCGAGATAATCACGCGCATGATCTCGTTGGTGCCTTCCAAAATCTGATGCACCCGCAGATCGCGCACATGCCGCTCGGCCGGGAAGCCTTTCAAATAGCCATAACCGCCATGAAGCTGCTGCGCGTCGTTGGCGATCTTGTAACCGGCATCGGTGGCGAACCGCTTGGCCATGGCACACAGCATAGTGGCGCGCGGATCTCTGCGGTCGAGTGCCGCCGCCGCATTGCGGATCATCAGCTGGGACGCCTCCAGCTCGGTCGCCATATCGGCCAGCTTGAACTGCGTTGCCTGGAAATCGGCGATGGCTTTGCCGAATTGCTTGCGGTCCGTCACATAGGCCTTGGCTTCATCGAGGGCCGCCCGCGCCGTGCCCACCGAACACGCGCCGATATTGATGCGCCCGCCGTCGAGCCCGCTCATGGCGATGCGAAAGCCCTCGCCCTCCGCGCTCAAACGGTTGGCAACTGGCACACGGCAATCCTCAAAGTTCACTTGCGCCGTGGGCGAGGCATTCCAGCCCATCTTGCGTTCCCTCTTGCCGAAGGAAAGTCCCGGCGTGCCCTTCTCCACCACGATGCAGGAAATACCCTTCGGGCCATCTTCGCCGGTGCGCGCCATGACGACGTAAACATCCGACACGCCGCCGCCGGTGATGAATGCCTTGCTGCCATTCAACACATAGTGATCGCCGTCGCGCACCGCGCGCGTCTTCAGCGCCGCCGCATCGGAACCCGAACTCGGCTCGGTCAGGCAATAGGAGACAATCTTGTCCATTTTTGTCAGACTTGGGAGGAAGCGCCGCCGCTGCTCCTCATTGCCGTAACGGTCGATCATCCACGACGCCATGTTGTGGACCGAAAGAAACGCCGCCGTGGAAGTGCAGCCGACCGACAATTCCTCGAAGATGATCGCCGCATCCAGCCGCGACATTTCGGAGCCGCCGACATCGCCCTTGATATAGATGGCTGCGAAGCCCAGCGCGGCCGCCTCGCGCACCGTATCGTCCGGAAAAAAAGACTTCTCGTCCCATTCCGCTGCGTAAGGCGCGAGCCTCTCGCGCGCAAAGCGCCGCGCCATGTCCTCGACGGCGCGCTGGTCCTCAGTCAGTTCGAAGTTCATGCCTATTTCCCATCTGTTCCCTCCGGTTTAGAAAGCGCCGCGCGACGCGTCAATCGCGGCGTTGTCCTTGCGGAAACATGGCTTATAGTAACATCAAAACTGAAAGCTCTGCGCCATGCAAAAACCTTCCACACCTACTTTCCCTGCCACGCGGATGCGCCGCTTGCGCCGCCATGCTTGGTCGCGCGCCATGGTGGCCGAATCCACTTTGTCGCCAGCGGATTTCATCTGGCCGCTTTTCGTCATCGACGGCGAAAACAAGCGCGTGCCGATCACCAGTATGCCCGGTGTGGAGCGGTTGTCGGTCGATATTGCCGTCGGAGCGGCGGAGGAAGCGGCCAAGCTCGGCATTCCGGTGATCGCGCTGTTTCCCTACACCGATCCCGCCCTGAAAACCGAGGATGGGCGCGAGGCCACCAATCCGAACAATCTGATTTGCCGTGCCGTGCGCACGATCAAAAAAGCCGTGCCCGAAATCGGCGTGCTGTGCGATGTGGCGCTCGATCCTTATACCAGCCACGGCCATGACGGCTTGCTGATCGACGGCTATGTCCCCAATGACGAGACGGTGGAGATCCTGGTGCAGCAAGCGCTGGTTCAGGTGGAGGCCGGCTGCGATATCATCGCGCCATCGGACATGATGGACGGGCGCGTCGGCTCCATTCGAGCGGCACTGGAAAAGTCGGGCCACAAAAACACGCTGATCATGGCTTATGCCGCCAAATACGCCTCGGCGTTTTACGGCCCATTCCGCGACGCGGTCGGTTCGGCCAAAGCGCTTACCGGCGACAAGCGCACCTATCAAATGGACCCCGCGAACGGCGACGAAGCGCTGCGCGAAGTGGCGCTCGATATTGCCGAGGGCGCCGACATGGTGATGGTGAAACCCGGCATGCCTTATCTCGATATCGTGCGGCGGGTGAAAGACGAATTCGCCATGCCGACGTTCGTCTACCAAGTGTCGGGCGAATATTCGATGCTGATGGCGGCGATCGAACGCGGATTCCTCGACCGCGACCGCGTGATTTTGGAGGCGCTGCTCGGCTTCAAGCGCGCCGGAGCAAATGGGATACTGACCTACTTCGCGCGAGATGCGGCAAGGATGTTGAAGGTGGGGTAGTATTTCCGAGAGACAAATATAAGACCGCGTTATTATGTTTACTGCACCGGACGAGTCTCAAATGCGAAACAGCCGAATTATCCTTCAAGCACTGGCATCGCTGACATTTCTAATGACCACATTGGACGTGTCGTCAGCGGGGCAAGAATTCAAGCCTCGAGGATTAGTGTATGAATGTGGGCTGAAACCTCGACCAGCATGCAGACCTAGCGGATGTTATTCCATTGATCCAATTCACGTGACTGTCCTGAGAGATGGAGGCGTCGCTTGGAATGGCCAAAAAGTCGATCAAAAGATGTTGACCGCGTATCTTGAACATGCCGCGGGCTCAAATCCGCAATCGGTTTTCGTCATCAGTGCGGAGGATAAGACGTCGTATGCAAATGTGGCCAAGGTAGTTTTCAAGTTTCAGGAGATGGGTGTCGAACGTATTATGTGCGAAGTCCCGGATTAGCACATTCAAGGGCTTGCCGGTCGAATCGCTGTTCAGCAGCACCTCATGCGGATCGCGAGGTGATGACAATTGTTTATGACTGTAAGGGCCGAGCCCTACTCCCGTGGCACGCAGAACAAACTGCGTAGCAGAATCTCCGCCCGCGACGGCAGCACATCCAATCCCGAACGCCGCTGGCCGAGATCGATGACGTCTTCGAGAATGAGCATGGCAAGGCCATGCACCGATGCCCATACGGCCAGTCCTAGCGCGGAATCGTGCAAGGCGTTGCCGATTTCCGTACCGATAGCATCGGCGGCCTCGCCGAGCGTGGGAAACGCGTCGCGGTTGGGAAGCTGGGGGCCGAACATCAGTCGCGTCAACGCCGGGCGGCGCGCGACGAAACGCATGTAAGCGGCGCCGATTTTGGTGATGCGGTCCGATTCCGCGCCCGGCGTGCCCGCTGCGGCAACGATCTCAGACCGCAGCTCGATGAACCCCTCGATCGCAAGTTCCACCAGCAAAGATTCGTGATTGGGAAAGTGGCGATACGGCGCGGCATGGCTCACCCCGGCGCGGCGCGCGACGGCGCGCAAGCTCAGTGCCGCCAGCAACTCTTCTTCCAAAATGCCTCGCGCGGCTTCAAGCAATGCATTGCGCAGATCGCCGTGATGATAAGAACGCCGTGCGTCCATCACTTCTTCCTTTGTGCTTCAAGGCGCGCAAACAGGCTGGAGGTGTCCCAGCGTTGGCCGCCCATCGCTTCCACTTCGGCATAAAAATTATCAACCAATTGCGTGACAGGTAATGCCGCACCATTGCGCCCGGCTTCGTCGAAACAGATCGCCAGATCTTTGCGCATCCATTCCACCGCGAAACCATGATTGAACTGCCCCGCCAGCATCGTTTTGGTGCGGTTTTCCATCTGCCAGGACTGCGCCGCGCCTTTGGAGATCACCTCCACCACGGCCGGCGGGTCGAGGCCCGCCGCGCGCGCGAAGCTCAATCCTTCGGAAAGCCCTTCCACGACGCCTGCGATGCAAATCTGGTTGACCATTTTGGTGAGCTGACCGGCGCCCACCGGCCCCATCAAGCGGCTTTGCTTTGCATAAGCGGCGATGACCGGTTCGGCTTCGGCATAATCGGCCTCGGAGCCACCGCACATGATCGTGAGCTGGCCGTTCTTAGCGCCTTGTTCGCCGCCCGACACCGGCGCATCGATAAAACCAAATCCGGCTTTTGCGGCCGCCTCGCCCAACTCACGCGCGACGGTGGCGGAAGCGGTGGTGTGATCGACGAAGACGGCACGTTTTCTCATCGCAGCAAAGGCACCGCTCTCGCCCAATGTCACACTCCGCAAGTCCTCGTCGCGCCCGACGCAGGCCATGACGAAGTCTGCTTGCGCGGCGGCTTCGGCCGGCGTCTGCGCGAAGCTACCGCCATACTCGCCGACCCAGCGTTGTGCTTTGTCTTTCGTGCGATTGTAGACGGTGACGGCATGCCCCGCGCGGGTCAGATGCCCGGCCATCGGATAGCCCATCACGCCAAGACCGATAAATGCCACGCGCATTATTCCAAAATCTCCACAGCATCGGCATCTATTTCTATAGGCTTTCGTAACGCCGAATTCGAAAAAGCCGGACGGTGCAACAGCCAAATTATCGGAAAGGCTATTAGCGTAATATAGAACATGAAGAGAAAGTCGTCCGCATAGGCTTCGATCGCAGCGCGAATTTCAATCGCGCCATTGAACATGGCGCGCCCGGTGGGCAGTTGCAGATCATAGAATAACGCCTGCCCATTAAGACCGAGCGCACGGTTGAACGGCGTGGCATATGAGGTGAGCTGGGAATGGATCGCTTGCATGCTGTTGCTCAGCACGGTCGTCGTGACCGAGATGCCGATGGCACTGCCGATATTGCGCACAAGATTCATCAACGCCGTGCCGTCCGTCCGCAATTTTCCGGGCAGCGTGGCGAAGGCGACTAGCTGAAGCGGCGAGAACACCATGCCCATGCCGAAGCCCTGGATAATCGTCGTGGACAGCAGATGGAAATAATCGATGGAAGGCGTCCAATGGGACATCTCCCACAGAGACCAAGACATCGCTGCGGTACCGATGGTCATCAGAATGCGGGGATCGACATAATTCGCTACCCTGCCCACCAGTATCATCGCGACGATGGTCCCCAAGCCGCGCGGCCCCAGCAAAAGCCCGGTTTCCGTCACCGTATTACCGGCCAGCGTCTGCAGATAAGGCGGCATCAGCGCGGTACTCGCCAAAAGCACGGCGCCCACGACGAACATCAGGAATTGCGCCGAAACGAAATTCCGGTCGGCGAAAATGCCCCGCTGGATGAAGGTGGCCTTGGCGGTCAGCAGATGTACGACGAAGAGATAGAAGCCCAGACCGGCCATCGTGCATTCGATGATGATTTCTGGAGCCGAGAACCAATCCTTTGTCGTGCCGCGGTCCAGCATCAGCTGCAGGGCGCCTACGCCCATCGCCATAGCGGCAAAACCAAACCAGTCGAACTTCAGCGTAGAATTGTGCGTGCTGTCTTTGAAAAACACCCAAAGACCCAAGCTTGCCGCTATGCCGAAAGGCACGTTGACATAGAACACCCAACGCCAGCAGTAGGTGTCGGTGAGATAACCGCCCAATGTCGGCCCTAGGATCGGCCCCAGCATGATCCCCATGCCGAAGATCGCCATTGCCTGGCCGCGTTTCTCGGGCGGATAGAGGTCGAGCATGACTGTTTGCGACAGGGGCGCCAGCGCGGCGCCGAATACCCCTTGCAACAGGCGGAACACGATCATCTGGTTCAGGTTTTCTGCCATGCCGCACAACATCGAAGCGACAGTGAAACCCACCATCGAAATGATGAGAACGTTCTTCTTGCCGAAACGCGCGGCGACCCACCCTACCGGCGCCGTCATGACCGCCGCCGCCACAATGTAGGACGTCAGAACCCAGGTGATCTGGTCTCGCGAGGCCGACATGTCGCCCATCATGTTGGGTAGGGCGACATTGGCGATGGTCGTGTCGAGCGCCTGCATCAGCACGCCCGCCATCGAGCACATCACGACGACGCGCAACTCGAATTTGCTGTCGTAATGTTCGTGGGTATAGATCTCGGCGGCGGGAGCCATGCGCGACTTTGCCTTAATCGCCGAACAAAGTGCGGTACCAGCGGCGATGATGCGTATCGATGTTAACGACCACGCTCATGCCCGCGCGCAGTGGCGGATCTCCCGGCTTCATATCCAGCTTAATGCGCACCGGAATCCGCTGGACCACTTTGACCCAGTTGCTGCTGGCATTCTCCGACGGCAAAGCGGAGAACGCCGAATCGCTCGCCCTACTGACTGCATCGACATGACCGCGCCAAGTGTGACCCGGATAAGTATCGACGGTTACACTGACGGGATCGCCGTTCGACACATGCGTGAGATCGGTTTCCTTCATGTTTGCCTGAACCCAGATGTCGCTGGTCGAAACCAAGCCGACGGCGCTAGTCGTGCTGAAGGCCGATAGGGCCGAGATCACGAGGGTGCCGGGCTGAAGCGAATCCACTTCGGTAACATCGCCCTCGAAGGGCGCACGAACGATCGTGTGACCGAACTGGCGTTGCGCCTCATCATAGGCTGCTTTCGCTTGCAGATAGGCGGGCGCTTGCTGCGGCGGCAGATGCGGATTGCCGTTCAGCTTTGCCAACTGTGTCAGCGCGTTCTGTTGAAGAGAAATCAGCGTCGCTTGCGCCGATTGCAGCGTACCGCGCGCTTGATCGACCAGCTGAGGCGCGATCGCATTGGTACGCGCCAACGCCAGGTCGCGATCATAGGTAATCTGCGCAAGCCGCACCTGAGCCTGTTGTGCGGCAGTCTGGCCGAGCAGACCCTGGTATGTCGCCTCCATCGCTTGGACATCGAGCACACTTTGATCCAGCGCGGCCTTGGTGTTGTTCACTGCGATCTGAAAAGGCCGCGGATCGAGACGAAACAGCTCCTGTCCCATTTTCACATGCTGGCCTTCGACGACATCCACGCTTTGGACCAAGCCCGAGACATCGGTCGTCACCATCAGTTTCTTAGCCTGAATATAGGCGTCGTCGGTTCCGGTGTATCTCCCGCCCGTCAGCCACAGAACCAAGGCGACCGCCGCCACTGCGGCAACGCCGAAAATCATAGCGAAACGGCGCAGCCGCGTCTTGTCGGCCCACAAGGCGCCGGCCCAATCGCGAAGCCGCGTCGCGCGTTGGCGCACGACGCCTTCATAGGTACCGGCAGCGGACTGAAGTGAACTCACGGACATCATACCTTCTCTCCCACAGCGGCGTGCGGGGGAGACCCGGCACCATCCACAGTCAACTTCTCTTTCATACGCAAAAGAACATCGAGAGCAGCAGCCCATTCCAGTGGCTGCATGTTCTCCGTGATCTCGTCGCGGAATTGTTCCCGATAGCGGCCGATTTCCGCGAGGATCGGCTCGGCGGCGGGCAGCAATTTCAAGCGGCGTACGCGGCGGTCTGTTGGGTCTGCGCAGCGTTTGACGAGACCGTTGGCCTCGAGTTCGATCGACCAGGCGCGCCACGGTAATCGGCTCGACCTCGCAGATGCTTGCTAGCTCGTTCTGGGAAAGGCCTGGCTGGCGCTGCAGACGCACCAGAATTACCCATTGCGCGCGCGTCATCCCATAAGCGCGGGCCCGCTGATCGAACCGCGTGCGCATCAGGCGGGCGACGTCATGGATGACGAAAAACAGATCTGTGTCGAACGCATGCATAGCCGATACCTAACATTCGTTATTATAAGGTAGCTTATAATAACGTAGCAGACCATAAGGCAAGCTACTTACGACGATGTAGTTTAGGAACCTGGCCGTTTAAAGGGGTTCATCTGTGATTTTTGGTCGCAAAAAAGCAGGGACAACCAATTGGTCGCCCCTGTTCTGTATTATTAACCATACTCTGTAGCGATCCCGGATTAGTTGAAATTGCTCTTACCAGCCCGACACCTGGATCTGCTTCCAGCTATCTTCGATTACTTGCACGGCATTCGGGGGCAACGGGACATAGTCCAGGCTCAGCGCCGCATCGCCGCCATTGGCAAAGGCCCATTTGAAGAACTTCAGGACATTGGCTGTATCGGCAGCGCTGGCGGGTTGCTTGTACACCAAGATGTAGGTCGTCGCCGTGATCGGCCAAGACGATGCACCCGGTTGATCGACCAGGATGATGTAGAAACCTTGGCTTGCGGCACCGGCCCAATCGGCGTTCGCCGCAGCGGCCCTAAATGTTTCAATCGTTGGGTTCACGGTCTTGCCGTCCTTGTTGACCATGCGCGTGTATTTCAGGTGGTTCTGTTTGGCATAGGCATATTCGACATAGCCGATCGAACCAGCCGTCTGGGCGACATTGCCGGCAACGCCTTCATTGCCCTTGGCGCCGATGCCAAGCGGCCAATCGACGGCTGTGCTCGCACCGACATTGCTCTTCCACTCGCCGTTGACGCGAGACAAATAGGTCGAGAAGATGAAAGTTGTGCCCGATCCGTCCGAACGGTGAACGACGGCAATCGCTTCGTTGGGAAGATTGACGCCCGGATTAAGTGCTTTAATCGCCGGATCGCTCCAGTTCACGATTTTGCCGAGATAGATATTGGCAAGAACCGCACCGTCGAGAACCAATTGGCCGGGAGCGACACCCGAAACGTTGATCACCGGAACGACACCGCCGATGATCGTCGGGAACTGCGCCAGTCCGAACTTGTTCAGGTCCGCCAGCTTCAGCGGCGCATCGGTTGCGCCAAACGTCACCGTACGCGCCTTAATCTGCGCGATGCCGCCGCCCGAACCGATGGACTGATAGTTGAGGCCAATCCCGCTGACGCTCTGATAGGCAGCTGCCCATTTGGCATAAATCGGGTAAGGGAACGTCGCGCCGGCGCCGGAGATGCTGCCGGCGGCAACGGCCGTCGTGGATACGATCGCGGCTGTAAGAATGCCAATGGCCGCAACGACGAAAACTTTCAGTTTGCTCATAAAACATCCCCCGATTTTGCGCCGAACAATAATGCAAACGTCCGGCGAGACCAAAATCTCGCCGGACGCTCGCAATAGCACGCAATTGTATCAGATCGTCTATGGCAAAACGCGGACTGAACCAACATGACGCTTATATTCGGCCCGCGACGCCTATTTTACATTCACGAACCTTTGATCTGCTTCCAGCTGTCCTCGATTTGCTTGATGACGCTTTCAGGCAGTGGAATGTAAAGCAGGCTTTTCGCCATTTCGCCACCATTGGCATACGACCATTTGAAGAAGTCGAGGGCTTGCTTGCTGGCCGCGGAATCTTTCGGGTCTTTGTGGAACAGAACGAATGTAGGATTTTCGATCGGCCAAGAATTCTGCACCCGGCTGATCGGTCAAGATCATGTAGAAATGATCCGCATGTGCCCAATCGGCATGTGACGCAGAAGCCAGGAACGAATCCATTGTCGCGTTCACAGTATTGCCGTCATGGTTCTTCAGGCGCGTGTAGGACAATTTGTTTTGCATCGCATAAGCGTACTCAACATACCCAATCGAGCCGACTGTTTGTTGAACGTTGCCAGCCACGCCTTCGTTGCCTTTGGCACCGATGCCCACCGGCCAGTCGACCGCCGTGGCAGCGCCAACTTTACTCGCCCATTCCGGACTAACCTTCGAAAGGTAGTTGGCAAAAATAAACGTTGTACCTGACCCATCGGAGCGATGAACGACGATGATGGTCATATTCGGCAGCACGACCTTCGGATTCAAGGCTTTGATTTCGGGGTCGTTCCACTTGGTAACTTTGCCAAGAAAGATGTCCGAGAGCGTCTTGCCGTCGAGGACCAAGGTGTTCGACGGAACGCTGGGCAGATGATAAACAAGCACTTCCGCGCCGATAACCGTCGGGAACATCACGAGCCCAGCAGCATCGAGGTCGGCGGCCTTCAACGGCATATCGGTAGCGCCGAAGGTCACGGTGCCCGCCTTGATTTGAGCGATACCACCGCCAGAACCGATGGATTGGTAGTTCAAGCCGATGCCCGTCGCCTTCTTATAGGCGTCGGCCCATTTGGCGTAGATCGGATAAGGGAATGTTGCACCGGCGCCGGTAATATCGCCGGCAAAGGCACCCGCACTGATCACTGCGGCTGTTGCAACGCCTGCAACGGCCGCAATCATCGTTTTGAAGGGGTTCTTCATCGTTATTCCTTCCTAGATTGGCATTCGAATAATCGAATGCGGAAAACATTCTTTTTCTCGTCTGCGACTTTGAGAATTCCGAACGGCCCGCCGCATGTTCGTGCGGGCGGGCCATCCGAAATCAGTCCAGAGTTACCACTGGAAATCGCCAAAGATGCCGATTTCGCTGTAGTGACCGTTATTGCCGGCGGCGAACGCCGTGCCGCCGATCGTACCGTTGGAGTTGCCGATGCTGCCGTTCTGGCCGGCATCGTTTTTGTAGACCAGCGCGAAGTCGACGATCTTCGTCGGGCGGTAGTCGATTCCCACGTTGAAGTAATTGTTCTTGAACGCCTTATGTGCCGCGTCCTGCGAGTACGGCTTCACATAGTCGTAACGGCCGAACACGCCCCACTGCGGATCGAACTGATACGAAGCGAAGGGCGAATAGCCATAGCCGTGCGTCGTGGTCGTGACCGCACCCGTCTCATTGCCTTTGTTGCTCGCGTCGAAATACTCGACGCCCACCTTGAAGCCGCTGATGTTGTAAGCGGCTAACGCGTCGAGACGCTCATAGGTATGGTGGATCACCGCGCCATGTAGGGCGCCTTCATGACCGTCATAGCCGCCGACCGCAAGTTGGAAGCCTGCGTAATCGAGGCTGATGCGGCCTTCATAATCCGGGCTGTTGGTGCGTATCGGCTTCTTGTAGCCGGCGCCCGTTACCGCCGAGAACTGATAGGAGATCAACCCATCGGCAAATTTACCGAGGATATGCAGGCCCCAATCGGCGGAGTTGCCGAACTTGATGCGATCGATCAGCGTGTTTTCGACGAAACGATAGCCATAAACGCTTTCCGCATATGGAACCCACGGCATGTCCGCCGAGCCGATGCGGATGGTGAACGCCGGATCGTACGCGGCCTGCAGATAGGCCTTCTTAAGGTAGATTTGGGTCGTATTCGTCTCGGTCGCCAAGCTCGCATAGGTGAAGTCGGTTGTCAGATTGGCCGAGTAAGTATCGTCGAATTTGTGATCGACACCCAGATAGAAACGTTTGATGTCGAAGCTGGTCCCGTTGCTCGTGCTTGCCGTGCCGTTGTTCTTGTTGCTGATATTCGACAGATCGTAATACATCCGGCCGCTGATCGAAGTGTTATCCCACCAGCCGGTCATCGGCTTCCACGAAGAAACCGCATTGTGATCGGCCGCTTCACGCACTTCCGACTGTTGCAGTTCAGCTTCCAACGCGTCGACACGCTGTGACAGCTGGTCGACTTGTTCCTGCGTGGCTGACGACGCCGCAACGGCATTCGACGTTCCGTCGGAATTGCCTTTTGCTGCGAAACCGGCCTGAGCTGTCGCTGCGAATGCAATCGCGGCGACGCCGACCATCAAGGCTGACTTCCCCTTCATTGGTACCCTCTTTCAATTCGTTTAGGAAAAAGACCCGGCATCACAGCTGCGAGACGCTTTACCGCTGCGCGGTACCCCACTGCCTAGCGGACCCTTTTTTGCCCGGCAGATGCATCGCAGCGAGCGGCAACAGTGAGGTGACAGTTATGTGAAGCATATGTGACGGCAGCTGACGGATCGGAAGCGTGGTAAAACGGCACCATATTTGAGCGCCAAACACATGCTCCTCGTTGGAACAAATGTTCGCAGGAGGTAGGGTTCGGGAATGCGCAAGCGCGTGCTGACACGTCCATTATGGGTCCTAGCGGCAGGTTTTCTGCTGTTTTCCGCTACTCGTGCTCAAGAAAGCGCCGCGCTCAATTCTTCATCGCTGTATGTCGTGAGATACGACCATTGGACAGATTTGGATGAACGCGACTATCGCGACTTCATTCAAGGCCTCGGCGAATCCGAATGCGACACGCTTAATTCCTGTTTGCATGGCGACGCCAATCCCTTTCGCGACAGCGACCCGCCGGACCGCTTATTTGTCTCCGATTGTTCGGACCTGCCCTATGTCTTGCGCTTCTATTTCGCCTGGAAGCGCGGCTTGCCGTTTTCCTACGAGAGTGCCGTCGTTCCTCTAACACCCGACGGCGGCGATATCCGTTACTCGCGCAACGGAAACAAAGTCGCGGCACGAACGGACATTCCAAGCGGGGTGATGACCGGGTACCAAATCATCGACAAGATTCGCAATGCAATCAATTCCGCCTTCTATCGCATACATCCCGAATTGGACGGTCCGTTGTCGCCGGACTTTTATTCTCCCGCCATCGATCCAAAATCGATCCGGCCCGGCACAGTCGCCTATGACCCTGCGGGCCATCTGTCGATCGTCTATCGCGTCGATCCCGACGGGCGCGTCCACTTCTTCGACGCCCATACGGACTACAGCCTAACGCAAATGGTCTACGATCTGCGCTTCACGCGGACACGTCCCGCGGCGGGCGCCGGCTTTAAGAATTGGCGACCGATCCGGCTGGTTGGGGCCCAGCGGCTTAGCGACGGCACGTTGGCCGGCGGCCATATTGTTGTAGCACGCAACAAGGACATCCCGGATTATTCCGCCGAACAATATTATGGCAACGGACCACGGCCCGCGGACGAGGATTGGGCGAAAGGACAGTTCACGCTGAACGGCGAGACGTTAGACTACTACGACTATGTGCGCGCCAAGCTGGCCGGTGGGCGGCTCCACTTCGATCCCACAAACGAAGTCCGCGACATGGCATGGTCGCTCTGTTCGGATTTGCACTATCGTTCGCAAGCCGTCGATCTTGCTTTGGCGGCCGGCATGGCGACCAAACCGCATCCTCCAAGATTGCCGCGCAACATCTACGGCACGGGCGGTGATTGGGAGACTTATTCGACGCCATCGCGCGACGCGCGTTTGAAAACCGCATTCAAGGGGCTGCGCGATGTCGTCCAGCGCTTTGTGGAAATGCATAAAAGCGGCGATACAAAGCACCTCTCTTATACCGGCGATGACCTCGCAAGTGATTTGCTCGCCGAATACAACCGCGTCGCTGCCTTTTGCAGTATTCCCTACAGACGCAGCGACGGAAGTGTGGTCACGCTCGGCTATGAAGAGGCACGCCAGCGGCTATTCGCCATGTCGTTCGATCCGTATGATTGCGCCGAGCGCCGTTGGGGGGCATCGGGCTCGGACGAGCTTTCCACCTGCACCGACGACCCTACCAAGCATGAACTGGTACATCGCGGAGCAAAACCTGCGCAATCAGATCGACAGGACCTACGACGCCAAGATGAATTTCACGTTCGAAGAATTGCAGACACCGGGCCCCGGCAAAGGCGTGCTCACTGCACCCGATACGGACGTCAAAGCCTATCTGGAAGGCGTGATCGCCGCCTCGCTGGGGCATCCACAAGCGATCGTGACGACGCCCCATTAAAGACGCAGGCAAACGTAGCGTCAGCGTCCTCTTGTGCGGATAGTTGCTCCCGGCCACTCTCGCATCCTGCTTCGCATATGGGAACGACATGACCAAATTGTGGGCGCGGATCGCCTTGGGATTCGCCGTGGCTCTTACACTGATCGTTTTGATCGCAGCGGCGTGGATCGCGCATTTTCGCGGATCGCTTCCCGATTATAACGGTACCGTGCAGGTGCAGGGCCTTTCGGCTCCCGTCCGGATTCTACGCGACGAACATGCCGTCCCGCATATCTTCGCCAAGTCGCGCGCCGATGCGCTGTTCGGCTTGGGTTATGCCGCGGCGCAAGACCGCTTGTGGCAGATGCAGTTCGTGCGCCGGGTCATGAAAGGCCGGCTCGCCGAAATGGTTGGAGCTGCGGGAATTCGGACCGATACCTTCATCCGGACATTGGGATTTTATAGCCTTGCCGAACAGTCCGTCGAAAAACTAGACCCGGAAACGCGGCATCTGCTTGAGGCCTATGCCGCGGGCGTCAATGCTTATTTGAAAACGCGCCGGGGGCCATTACCGATCGAATTCTCTTTGATGGGTGTTGTGCCGGAACCGTGGCGCCCCGCCGATAGCGTGGCGACTCTGAAATACATGCAGCTGTCGCTGTCGGGCGATATGTACGAAGAAATTGCGCGGGCCCAGCTTTCAAAGCATTTAACAAGGCATCAGATCGAGGAATTGCTGCCGCCGGCGCCCGGGGAACCGGAAAATCCGCTGCCCGATTACCTCTCCATATTTGCGCAAGCCAAAGCGGCAGCGCTCGCCATTCCCGACCACACCGCGTCGAACAATTGGGTTGTCTCCGGAGCGCGCAGCGTTACGGGAGCGCCATTGCTCGCCAACGACCCGCATCTTCAATTGACGATCCCGTCGATTTGGTTTCTTGCACATCTGTCGTTTCCCGGCGAAGACGTCGTCGGCGGTGCGCTGCCCGGCGGACCAGGAATTTCGTTGGGGCGCAATCGCGAAACGGCTTGGGGCATGACGAACACCGGACCGGATACGCAAGACCTCTATCTTGAGAAGCTCGCCCCGTATGACGTCAACGCTTACGTCACGCCCACAGGCGACAAACCCTTCCACTCGCATAGCGAGACCGTCGCGGTACGATTTGGAAAGCCGGTGACGATCACCATACGAAGCACCCGTCACGGCCCCGTCCTGCCGCCCGAATGGCCGCGCCTTAAAGGTCTCGTGCCCAAAGGATATGTGCTGGCGCTGTCCTGGACCGCGCTGACAGCGGACGACAAAACCGTCCGCGCCAATGTGAATCTCGACATGGCGAAGAACACGGCCGACGTCGTTTCCGCGATGCGCGACTACCTCTCGCCCATGCAGAACCTGGTCCATGCTCACACCGATGGACATATCGGATTGCTAATCGCCAGCCGCGTGCCGCTGCGCGATCCTACCAATGACTCTCTCGGTCTTGTTCCCGCCAAAGGGTGGGACACACATTATGATTGGACCGGCTACATACCTTTCGATGCTCTGCCGCGGATCGATGATCCGCCGAGCGGCCAAATCGCTACCGCGAACAACAAGACGGTGCCTGCGAATTATCCCTACACGCTGACCCGCGAATGGGACGACCCGTTCCGTTTTTGGCGGATCGACAAATTGCTCTCTGCTACCCCGCATCATTCGGTCCAATCTTTCGAGCGGATACAACTCGACACCCATGACCGCTTCGCCGAGGACTTGCTGCCCTTATTGCTCAAGGCGGGGCCTTGGCCGACGCCCGAAGCTCGCCAAGCCGTCGCCATGCTATCCAAGTGGGATATGGCGATGGACGCCGATCGCCCCGAACCGTTGATTTACGAAGCTTGGGACCGCGCACTGGTGAAACGCTTGCTCGCTGACAAACTCGGCCCCGATTTCAAAGCCTTTTGGAGCCATGACGCGGTATTCACCTTGCGCGTCCTGCGCAATGTGAACGGCGAGGCGCATTGGTGCGACGACGTCACCACGCCCGCGAAAGGAGATTGCGCTTCACGCATCCGTCTTGCCTTGTCAGATGCATTGCAAGAACTACGGGCAGTTTACGGCGGCGATATGGGCCGCTGGCGTTGGGGCACCGCACATCATGCCGTCTTCGTCAGCTTGCCGTTTGGCGATATTCCCGTTCTCAAAGATGTCTTCAACCGCGAGATCGAAGCGAGCGGCGGCGCGTTCACTTTACGGCGCGGCGATTTTCGTTTTTCGGCGGAGCGGCCATACGCGGCCGTCCATGGTTCGGGCTACCGGGCAATCTACGATCTTAGTCATCTCGACAATTCGCTTTATGTCATCACGACGGGCGAATCCGGCAATGTCTATTCTCCGTACTATGCCGACATGATGCCCTTATGGGCGCATGGGGATTATTTCCGTATCCCCACAGATCCAAAGGAAATCGAAACAACGGCGAAATATCGCCTGACACTTCAACCATGCTCAGCCAATGCTCCGTAACGGCCGCGGAAAAAGACGAGCGGCACACCGGTCTTGTGCCAGGTGAAATGCCGGACTCGGCCAATGATAATCGCATGGTCACCGCCGTCGTGAACGGCCTCACGCGTGCATTCGAGAATACAGAGTGCATCCGCCAATCCCGGCGGCCCGTTTTTGGCTGGAACAAGTTCAAGTCCGTCGAGCTTATGTTCGCCTGGCTTGGCGAGACGAACGGAAACTGTCTCGTGCTTGCTTCCCAAGACACTGATGGTGAAATTTTTTGCCGTGGTAAACGTCCGGTAACGGCTCGATTTGCGTTCCATACACCACAACACCAGAGGCGGATCGAGCGACAACGAGGTGAAAGAATTGACAGTAATCCCCATTATGGCCTTGCCCGCGCCGGCAGTAACCACCACGACTCCCGTCGGAAAACAGCCCAGGGCATAGCGGAATGCGCGCGAGTTGAAGGTCATCAAATTTCCGAAATAAAGATTTGGTTAAGCCGAAGCAGGCATTCTACCGCATAAGGTATGCGAGGTACGAAGCGGCGAAAAGACCGCTCGACCGATTTCACGGGTATTGGCAGGGAAGTGGGTCATGGCGGGTGATAACCCGATCATCATCAAACGCATCGTAAAGGGCGAACACGAACACCATGGTGGCGCGTGGAAAGTCGCCTATGCCGACTTCGTGACGGCCATGATGGCCTTCTTCCTGCTGATGTGGCTGATCAACACGACCACGCCCGAGCAAAAGCAAGGCATCGCCGACTATTTCGCCCCTCAGAGTATTGCACAGACCCTTAGCGGAACCGGGGGCATTCTCGGCGGCAAAGTCATGGGTCAGGAAAGCGCGCGCGCCGGCGGTTCCACCGCGGTTATGCAGAAGAACAGCCCACCCTCGCCCGCCAATCAGTCGCGCACCACGGAAAGCAGCGACCGGCATGGGGGAAGCGCCGAAAGCCAGGGGTCCGGTTCCGATTACCAATCTCAAAACAGCGACGATAACGTTCGCTCATCGTCGTCTTCGCAAAATGGCGACTTCGCGCACGCCGCCGAAGCGATCCACCAGTCGATCCACGACAATCCCGAAATCGCGTCATTATCGCAGCAAGTGATTGTCGACCAAACACCTGAAGGGTTGCGGATCCAACTTGTCGACCAAGATGGCCGTCCGATGTTCCAGCAAGGTACCTCGATCCCAATGCCATACACCAAACGGCTGCTGCAGGAGATCGCCAAAATCATTGACCGGCTGCCGAACCGTGTTTCGATCAGCGGTCACACTGAAGGCAAAGCGTTCAACGGCCCGAACGGGATGACGAATTGGGAATTATCCTCGGCGCGCGCCAATGCGGGCCGGGCGATATTGAACGATGCGGGCCTCGACTCTGGACCGGATTTACGAAGTTGCCGGAAAGGCGGGCTCAGAACCATTGCTTCCCGAAGACCCCGATGCTTCGGCCAACCGACGCCTCAGTATCGTGCTGCTCAAGGATGTCCCGCCGGCACCGCTCGGTCATCAACTGTAATTTCGGATTTTCCGCTCCAAAGACTGGTATTTCGGCCTCAACTCTTGCCATAATTCCCCTCGGGCGCGCTCCGCGAAGAGTGCGCCGCAGACTAATGTATTGGGCAATCGCAGGGCGAGTGGGGCCGTGACCGAACAACGCAACACGCGTGTTCCGCAGTTTTTCCTGACGCCGGGTGGGCCATGCCCTTACCTGCCCGGGCGAACCGAACGCAAGGTTTTTGCGCGGTTGACCGGCACTCTGGCCCAACCTTTGAGCGAGGCTCTGACGCATTCGGGGTTTCGCCGCAGCCAAACCATCGCGTATCGACCGGCCTGCGACGGTTGCGCCGCTTGCGTCTCGGTACGGATCTTGATTAACGGGTTTCAGCTTTCGCGCAATCAGAAGCGCATCGTGCGGCGCAATAAAGATGTCGTTCGCGAAGAAGTTCCGGCGGAAGCAACGCGCGAGCAATTCGCGCTGCTACGCACTTATTTGGACTCTGCGCCATGCCGGGGGCGGCATGTCCGATATGGGCCTGTTCGATTACGTGGCGATGGTCGAGGAAACCCCCGTCAATACCCACATCGTGGAATATCGCCGGCCCGGGGAGAACGGCACGCCCGGCCCCCTCGTCGCCTGTGCCTTGACCGACGTACTGCGCGACGGGTTGTCGATGGTCTACAGCTTCTATCATCCCGGCGAAGACACCCGCAGTCTTGGCACGCACATGATCTTGGATCACGTTTTGGCGGCTCAGCAGCGCGGTCTGGAACATGTCTATCTGGGATATTGGGTGAGCGGGAGCGCCAAGATGGATTACAAATCGCGTTTCCGGCCGATGGAAGCGTTGACTCGGGAAGGTTGGGAGCGGCTCCCCGACTAGGCCCTGTTTACATAGTCCTCGCGAGCCGCGTTTCGTGCGAAAATCGCCCTATGGCAGGAGAAGCGCGAAGAGCGTATCGGCAATACGGTCGAGCGCTTCGACACACCATAGGGCGCCCGGGCGCGAAGCGCCCTAATAATATGATTGGCGCGCAAAGCGCGCCGGGCGCCGAAACCCTTCGGGACGCGCCGATTTTGCCCGCCCGGTTCGTCGCCGCGCTTGCCCGATGTCCCGCATCGCGCTGCGCGCGGCTTCTGCCGGATCGGAGCAAAATCGGCAGCGTCGCGGCCGTGACGACTATGTAAACAGGGCCTAATCCGTAGTCGACACGCCTCGCACCATCACCACTTCGTCGTAGAATTTGTCCCCGACATGAATGACATGGGGGATGCGCCCGACGATGCGAAAACCGTGGCGTTCATAGAGTTTGATCGCCCGCGTGTTTTCGGCATTCACAGTCAGTTTGACCTGCACGACTTCGTGGACGGCATGTTCGATAACGCCGTGGATCAACGCGTCGGCAATGCCCGTGCCGCGCTGTTCTGCGCGCACATACATTCCAGACAATTCGCCGGTGTGGGCCAGTTTCTCGGAGCAAGGACGCGTGAAAGCCGCGACAGCAACCAGCTTGCCGCTCTGACGCACGCCGAACCATGCGCCGGCGCTCAACATGCTCTGCCACTGTTCGAGCGTTTTGGCTTCCCAAGCTTCCAAATCGGCGCAGAAGCTTTCGGGATGCAGTTTGAGCGCTTCGAGCCTGATTGCACGCGCATCCTCGGCATCTGCCGCGCCAAGCCGCTCGACCGCGGGCGCCGTCATGACGCCTCCTCGCCGCCGAATCGCACTTTCCATTCGGCCACTTGTTCTTCGGTGATCTTTGCGAACAGCACGTCCGGCGCGTGGATCGGCAGACCCGGCTCAAGCTGATCGAGATATTTTGCCATCGCTTCGTCCGGCCAAGGAATAATGTCGGGGGCCGGTTGAATTGCTTCGTGGATGACCTTCGCAGCCGTTGGAATCGCCGGCCAAGCCAGATGTCCGAACAAATGGACCAAGTTCAGCCCCATCCGCACCGCAGCCGCCGCTCTGGCGCGATCCGTTTTGATATGGGTCCAGGGCGCGGCCCGCGTTAGATACTCGTTCCCCGCAACCCAGATCGCACGCAATTCCGCAAGAGCTTTGCGAAATTCGATTTGTTCCAGATGCTCGGTGTATTGGGCCACTTTGCGGTCGAGCTCGGCAATCAGAGCTTCCTCTTCGGGCCCGTAATGTCCCTCGCTTGGCACAAGCCCATCGAAACGTGCGACGCAAAATTTTGTAATGCGGTTGACAAAATTGCCGACCACATCGGCGAGGTCTTTGTTGATCACACCCGCGAAATGTTCCCAGGTGAAATTGCTGTCGGAACTCTCGGGCATATTCGCCATAAGATAATACCGCCAATAATCCGCCGGCAGCAGCGAAAGCGCGGTATCCATGAACACACCGCGCTTCTGCGAAGTGGAGAACTTCCCCCCGTCGTAATTGATGTAATTGGTGCCCTTGAGCCGATCGACCAGTTTCCACGGTTCGCCGGAAGCCATGATCGTCACGGGAAAGCCGACGGTGTGGAACGGGATGTTATCCTTGCCCATGAACTCGTAGTAACGAACGTCCTTGGCGGCTTCGCCGTACCACCAATTGCGCCAAACATCGCCCTTACCGTTTGCGTCGGCCCACTCCTTGGTCGCGCCGATATATTCGATCGGTGCGTCGAACCAGACATAGAAAACTTTGCCCTTGAGCTTGCCGTCGCCGATATCGTCGGGGACGGGGATGCCCCATTCCAGATCGCGCGTGATGCCGCGGTCCTTGAGACCCTCGTCCAGCCATTTGCGGGCGATGGAGGTTACGAGGCTCGGCCAATCCTTGTCGTGGCTGTCGATCCAGGCCCGTAACTGATCGACAAACTCCGACTGCTTCAGGAAGAGATGCGCAGAGTTGCGGATTTCGATCTCGCTCGATCCCGAAAGGGCGGAACGCGGATTGATCAAATCGGTCGGATCCAACACGCGGGTGCAGTTCTCGCACTGGTCGCCGCGCGCGCGGTCGTAGCCGCAATAGGGACAGGTGCCGATCACATAGCGATCGGGCAGAAAACGCTTTTCCGCATGCGAATAGACCTGCTTTGTCGTGCGCACCTCGAGATGGCCGCGTTTCCACAGCGCGCGGGCGAAATGCTGGGTCAATTCGCGGTTTTGCGGGCTGGAAGACCGGCCGAAATAGTCCCAAGATAGGCCAAACCGCGCACCGATATCCGCCTGGATGGCGTGCTGTTCCAAGCAATAGGCGGCGACATCTTGTCCCGCCTCCAGGGCTGCCAGTTCGGCGGGGGTGCCATGCTCGTCCGTCGCGCAGATGAAAAGGGTCTCATCGCCCCGGGCACGGCGAAACCGGGCATATACGTCGGCCGGCAGCATAGAGCCGACCAAATTGCCCAAATGCTTAACCCCATTGATGTATGGCAGGGCACTGGTGATCAAAATACGTGTCATGACGACCGACGGTTGCAGGAGCGACGCGAAGTCTGGAGATTACAGGGACGTGCGAATCCGTCCAACTAAATCGGCCGGAGTTGTTCGCCTTTCGGGAGAAGGACCCATGGACCAAACGCCAGAGCGCCGGTCGCCCTTCCACGCCAATTTCCAGGGCAACCTGTTGGCTGGCGTATTGACCGTCGCGCCGTTAATCGCGGTTTGGCTCGTCTTCGATTTCGTTCTGAACGTGCTGTCCGACGCCGGACACCCGCTCGCCGTCGAGCTTACCGATTTTCTCGATACTCATATGTCCGGTCTCACGCCCATATTCGCCAGCGTCACGGTACGCTGGCTGATTGCCGTCGCGGTCGCCTTGCTAACGCTCTACTCCATCGGCGCCATTGCCTCGCGCGTAATCGGGCAGCGCGTCATCCGAATTTTTGAGAGGACTATCACCAGGATTCCCCTGGTTGAGACCATTTACTCCGCTGCGAAAAAACTCGTCGAGGTGCTGAGCCAAAAACCGGACGGCGCGCAGCGCGTGGTGTTAATTGAGTTTCCGCATCCCGGAATGATGACGCTTGCCTTCGTCATGCGGGTTTTTCAGGACTCCCAGACCGGAGAGGAGTTGGTCACCGTATTCGTTCCGAGCTCTCCCAACCCAACAACCGGCTATTTGGAGATCGTTCCACTTTCCAAGGTCATTCCCACCGACATCCCGGCCGACCAAGCGATGGCCATGGTCTTGTCCGGAGGCGCCGTGGCGCCCGAAAAATTGTCGATCGCGCCGCGCGGAGGGTGCTAGAGCATGATCTTCTGGGGTAAAATCGCCTGCGCCGTTTCAATCCCAGAAGATCATGCTCTAATCTTGCATGCTCGTGGTTGAAATCGTATGCCACTGCGCGGGCCGGCTTAGCTCAGTTGGTAGAGCAACTGATTTGTAATCAGTAGGTCGCGGGTTCGACTCCTGCAGCCGGCACCAGTAAAATCAAATACTTAGCGAAGAACAAAACGATACGCCATTCGTCGGGGCTCTGCGGGGGCTCGCTCGGGAGAACGCCTGTTTTTCTTGTGTACCGTTTCCATCATGTGAGGTGGGCATATCCGTAATCGGCGATAGTTGCGTATCGGCCGGGCGCCCGGCCCACCCCACCTCAACGACTGAATCCATGTTCGAGATCATTGAGAAATTCTGTAAAGCGCACGAGTACACCATTGCGGCGCTTGGCTCCGTGGGCACCTTGCTGGCCGTCCTCGTGTCGTTATGGCTCGGCCTTCTGTCAATTCGCGCGAGCCGAACACATCTTCGAGCGTATGCAACGATTACTACGGTGGTTCCGCCAGGCGTATTGGCAGCTAACGCTACGCAATTCGTCACCACGGAAATTACTAATACCGGCTCCGTGCCAGCGCGTATCCCTTTCTCATATTTCCGCTTGCGCTTGCCGTTTCAACGTGGGGTGACGCTCTTTCAGCCGTGCGATGCGTTCGTTGGGCAAATCATTCCTAAACGGCCGTATCCCGTGGACCTGCCGCCAAATACGTCGGTAAGTCTGTTCGTGTGCGACTTGCCGCAGTTCCGAAAGAACCTTGCGGAAATCAAAGCCGAGCTCAGCTGGTTTGGGAAGTTGCGATTTAGATGGTTTCGACTTCGGATAATGACGGACGATGGGCGCTGGTTCCGCATACGGATCGACGGCATTTTGCGGAAAAACATTCGCGATCTGCGGTAACGCAAAAGGGCACCCAGGATTGCTTAGAGAAGCATGACGTGAATCACAAGATATCTGTTATACTGCGCAAGATAAAATGCTGTCGAAATCAGATATTCTAAATGAAATTAAACGCACCGCGCTCGCTAATGGCGGGAAGCCATTGGGTACGGCTAAATTTGAAAATGAAACGGGCATCAAAGCGCACGAATGGGGCCGCTATTGGGCCCGGATTGGTGATGCGCAGAAGGAAGCTGGCTTCGAGCCTAACCAGCGACAAGGCGCATATGCCGACGAACACCTCGTCGAAAAGTTGGCCGGGCTTATGCGCAAGCTTGGAACCTTCCCAACCTATCGCGAGATAGAGGTCGAGAGACGCTCCGATTCGGACCTACCAACCCCAAAGGCTTTCAAACGCCTTGGCAAGAAAGAACAACTCGTACGGCTTGTGTCCGAATATTGCGCCAAGCACAAAGGATTTGACGACGTGGCTGCCGTTTGCCGCGCTGTCACTGCAACCGGCAAGGACACCACCGGAGACGACTGGCATACAAATGTCTCGTATGGCGAGGTCTATCTCTTCAAATCCGGCCGCTATTATAAAATCGGCAGAACAAAGGATACGGTTCGCCGCGGTAGTGAAATCCGCATTCAACTGCCCGAGCAGGTGACATTAATTCATTCAATCAAGACCGATGATCCACCTGGTGTAGAAGCCTACTGGCACAGGCGGTTTGAAGCGAAGCGAATGAACGGCGAATGGTTCGACTTGAGCGTAGCGGACATTAAGGCCTTCAAACGCTGGCGCAAGATTTCATGATCCGGCGCAACCGCTCGAAGATGCACCGATTGCACTCAGGTGGTGAGCAAGAGAATATGTTTTTCAAGCGGCGCGTCATCGCCCTTGAAGCTCGCCACCATTGCCGCGAGGAACTGCTCGGGCACGAGCTTGTGGAGATCGAGCGGGTGGCCTGCCCGCTCAGCAAGGAAGGCGAGGAATGCGGTTTGCGTTCGACCATTCCCTTCGCGGAATGGGTGGATGGCATTGAGCGTAGAGAGGAAGGCCGTAGCGTCGGCGGCAAAGCGTTCGCGCGAGAGGCCGCGCAGATAGCGCTTTTGTTTGAGCGAGCCGAAGAGCTCCTTCATCTGCCGCGCGATGTTCTCGGGATAACAGAATGCACTGCCGTCCTTTGAAATGCGGACGGTGCGGTATTTTCCGGCCCAGGCATACACGTCTTGGAACAGGTGGTGATGGATGGCCGCATAGTGCGCAACGCTCAGGCGGCCCGCTGGCAGTGGTTCATCGGCACGCTGGGTGGTAAGGGCGGCCTCGAAATCATCGAGGGTGGCTTGGTCTCGGATATCAAGCAGGTTCTTGAGAACGGCCGTGCCGGGATAGCAGTACGGGTCGGCAACAGCGTCGTACATAGCCAAGGGTTAGACTTTGCGACCGTACTTGTTTCTGAGGATACGGCGGCGCTCGGCGGCGGACAGGCCCTGCCGCTCGAACTCGCGAAAATCGTCCTCCAGCCGACGGCTCTGTTGGATGCCCTCCACTTCGCTTATTTTGGCGAAGCTGCTGCGGCCAATGGTGTACGTGCCGGATTGCTTGGGAGTTTTTGTCTTCACAGCCATGCTCTTATTATACCACATCGTCCCTTCTACGCATACGTTGGTAGGGCCTAATTTGAATGTGGCGCGCGGTATGGGCTTCCCTGCGTTGAGTGACAGCAATTGTCGACATAATCTGTTCGGTTCCTTCCCACCGATTGTCGCTGTCCGAGTATGTGCTACGTGTTTGCCGGACTCGGCTTGCATCATATTCCGCGCCTTCGACCGGCACGCGGTGTTGCACAGCCCTCCCATTAGTTGCCGTCGCGCACAAGCCCCCCATAGGTTGAGGCTATTTGCGCCAGATACACATACACATTGCAGGAGATAAGATGGCGCACCGTAATTTTTACTGAGCCTGGCCCTGGCGTCGCCCTAGCCCGACGAGAATTTCTCTCACACGATCTGGCACGGCAAGTTGAGCCCCATCGTCAATGCCATCGCGTCTGGGAACAGCTAACGAGGGCACAGCAAATGTCCGAAGCGAACTTCGACAGCAAAGAACAGCTCCTCAGACTTTCGGCGGAAAACCTGGAGCTGGCACGCACGCTCTTGCACCGCAACAAACCGCTTGAAGCCATTTCTGCCTACGACAAGGCGCAGCAGCTGATCGGAAAGCTCATTGATCTCTATCCCGACGATCCTTTCCCGTGGTGCATGCTGGCAGCGGCTCATGAAGAAAGTGCGGACGCGCACCGCCAGTTGAATGATTATGACGCTGCCGTGCGTGAGTATAACGGCGCGACACGCCTTGTAGCGCAGATCGCGGTCTCTCATTCCAACGACAGCGATTGGTATGGAGTTCTCAGGGATGTCGCCCTTGGCGCCGCGCATTCGTTTGTCGCGGATATTCGGTTCGATCTCGCAGCGACGGTTCTCCAGCATGCATTGCAGGCGATTGACCTTCGTCCAACGGAGGCCCGAGGTCTGTGCGCCCTGCTAGACATGCAAATGACGCTCGCGGAGCTCCAGATGGAACGTGAACGACCGAGCGGTGCCACCCACGCCAACCAAGCCGCCCTCGCCTATCACGACGCGATATCGACCCTGACTGCTCTTCTGCGCACCGATCCGAGCAATTACGAATGGGCGTATAAGCTGTGCACCACGGGTGAGGCCGCATTCAACTTGTGGCTCGCGCTTGATGAGGTTGACAACGCGGCTGAAGCCTTAAGTGCCTCTCGCCACGCGAATATTGGTACCTACCGCCGCTGGCGCAACTGCTACAGCAAGCTTGCATTGGCGCAGATGGCCAAAAGCCGCTGGCAGGATGCGATTCGAAGCCTGGATACGTCCTTGACCTTTTGTTACCCGGAAGAGGTCCGCGAACGCGCATCGATCAAATCGCACACCGTGCTCGTTCTGCTGCATCTCGGAGAAATCCAGGAGGCGAGACGCTTGGCGATGCAGATTGTCAAGCTATGCCGCTTCAGGAGCTGGTTCTCCGACGCGTTCAAATCCGACCTGGCTGCAGCGCGTTACTTTGTAAAGTGTTGCGACGAGGATCAGAAGAAGGCCATTGCAACGGCCGACGACATTATCGGCGAACTTGTACATGACCATTCGTCAGCTCTGCACAGCGCAGATCGGCAAGGCACCGCGTCTGCCGCAGACGTTTTGCGGGCATATGAACCTCGGCGCGACGTGCTTGGAGATCCGGTCGACCCAGCCGCCAGAGCTCTACGACAACCAGCCGGCCGATCCGCCGCGCGGGGCAAAAAAAGCGAACCGGCACTGCCGGTTGTGGCCGACTTTCTGGTGACTGCGCCGCCCGTCGCCCCAATCAAGCACACCTTCGGTATTGAGCTCTGGGTCGCACCAAGCAGCTTAAATGCCGAGATGCGGAAGGAGGCGATTGCGTCCGGCACCAAAGTGGAACGTGCGAAGCGTTTGGGCCTGGTGCTCCCATCCGGGAGCGTTTTGAGCGCGACCTTGAGCCTGCCGGGCTTCACCGTCGATGAACCCACGCAGGAACTTTCGTGGACCGGCCAGATCGCGAATATCGCTTTCCTCGTCACCGCGGGCGAAGGCACGCTGCCCGGCCGGAAATGCGGCCGCATCACCATTGTGGTCGAGAAACTGCCGATCGCCGCGATCATGTTCGACATTGACCTCGACGAAGACACCTTCGGGGACGCTCGAGAAGAGATTCCTTCCAGCGTTCGAAGAATCCACCGCGCCTTTGCCTCCTATGCAAGCGCCAACCGGCAGGAGGTCTTGGCACGAGTCCAAGGAATGCGCGCCGTGGGCGTCGAAGTGTTCGTTGACATCCTGAATCTTCCCGCCGGCGCTCGTTGGGAACCTCGCCTCTATTACGAGATCGCCAGAATCTGATGCCATGTTCCTCTTCTGGTCAGAAGCGGCACGCTCTTCCAAACACGTCGGCAAGGAATGGCGATTTGCCTTGGAGCACCGCGGATTGGACTTCATTCAGCCGATCCCGCTGGTTGATCCGAGTTTGGTTCCCCCTCCGAAAGAACTGGAATCGACCCACTTCAACGATCTGATCGCGGTCTATCTCGGGTCCCAAAAGTCCGGAGCCAGGGCGCCCTCGAAAGACCGTCATAACTGAACGCAAGAGTGTTGTGGTGTGGAGTGAAGCGACACGGGTGCCACGTCAGAAGTCACTTCGGAACTTTCCAACGATGCGGGAGAGCCATCCAGCGTTCTCAGCCTTGCCGTCTCTTTCTTAAATCAGCAAAGCAATGCGGTCGTTTAGATGTCCTGAGGCACCCTCACTTTCTTTTATCCTTTTAAGAACCTCCTCAAGGTCGAGCAGCGCCTGGCGGCGCGCATTGAGATAGGATGTTCCCGAGCGGTACAGCTTGAAGGTGTGCCTCAAGAGCAAACTCGCATAGGCCGCCACCTGTGGATTGTCGAACTGAATGCTGAGGAACCGGCCCCTGGCGATCCGTCCCAGATAATCGCTGAGGTACGTGGAGGTGCAGGTTGTCAAGTCCAATACGCCATCGAACTTAGGGGCGATTGCCGCCGCGACGGTTTCTTTGTCGTGCAGTCCGTCGGACAATTCGATCCGGTTGCCTGGTCGAAGCAAACCCGCAAACATGTTGTCCAATGCGTCCCGGTTCGCGCTTCGCTGGGCGAAGGGGCTGGCCACGACCTCGTATTCTCCTTCCAACATTTCGTTCAGAGAAGACGCATTGTCCAAAAACGTCGACAGCGCTTTCGTAAGACCTTTCAGATCCGGATTTCGGAGCGCTTCCAGCCTCGCTTTCAGAGCGGCCACATCCCCGCCATTGTCGCCGCCCAAGAAGGAAATGTATTTGTCGATATCCTGGTCCAGCAGATCGTCATGGCTGATCCCTGGGCCCTTCCAATGCGACAGGACCACTACGGCTTTGAAGTCCTGTGTCGCCGACGCCAGCTCACGAAGCCCTGCGTTCCAAAAGACCGCGAAACCCAAACGCGACGCGAAGTTGCCCAAGTCCAGTAACCGACGCCCTACTTGGTCGAAATACTGCTCCCAGGTGTGTTTCGTTGCTGGGCTGTAGCGAGAAAGAAAATCGCTTGACCCTATACGCGCATAGAAACTTGCCTCGTGTGCGGGTAATCCAAGCAAAAGCGCCAATGACTTGGACATCGCAATTGCTCACCCAAAAGCGTCCATAAGCCCCGCTGAAACGGGGCTGGTTGTGTTTTCTGCGGTTCTGGACCTCATCACACCTTGTTCAGTCTCGATTTCCAGAAGCTCGATCTCGTCAGGATTGAACTGTTCCATGATGGTCTGCTGGAGTTCGACCAGGGTCTTTTCCTTACGTGCGTGGTTTATCGCAGCCCAAAAGACTTCGCGGGCACGTCCTAGCGCAGAGCGCTTAACGAACGCAGTGACCTTCGCCAACATTGTATCGTGACCTTTCATGTATTTTAGAGAGAAGACAACGCGGCCAACGCCCCTTTCGTCGTTCAAGTGCACTGGAGGGGCATTATTGTTATGATCGAAGCGCCCCTCTGCATCACCGGCTACTCCTAATTCGGCCCGCGTCAGATCAACCGCCTCGAACGCGGCGGAGATGATCGCAGCACGGTGCTCGGTCAAGAAGGTTATCTGCAACGGCCGGCGATTGGCCGTTCCGGCAGTGAGAAACTGAAACGAATTTTCGGCGCGGCCCAGGGCCTGTTCTTGTATGATGCCTGCACCCCGCACGCTGGCCTGCACCTGCTGGTCGTTCGAGACCACGCCCTCCAGCAGTTCCCTCACGGAAGTATCATTTTCGCCGAACATGAAAATCCCGCCCTTCCCATAGTACAACCGGACGAAGTCCTCGAGACTCTTGCTGTCCGCGAATGCTGTGCAACATGAGAGCTTCGTCCCATCCCGCAGCATCGCAATAAAGTAACCCTGGCGATTCCGCTGCAGGCTAGCCGCCAGGCCGGGATACTTTGCCATGAGGCGGAAAAGTTCCGCCGTTTCAGCCCTGCTCGGCGTGGCTTTCGTGCAACCAAGGTTGCAGTCCATTTGCGCCAGATCGACGGGGCCTCTACCCAGCACCGCTTCTTCGGCCCTTAGAGCTTTTGGTCGACCCTGGTGGGCGATCCTCTCAACTTCGTCCTGTGCGCCCTTATCGTGCTCGATCGTCCTGGCAAACTTGTACGCGTCCGCACCCACCTCCCCGGCCATAGACGCAGGTACGCGGAGAACCGGGGAACCGTCGGGAGACTGCTCGAGCCGGATTCCATCGGCGCTAGGATCGACATCGATCCGCAAAGTCCGGGCTCCCAGATTGTGCCCGCCGACGGAGTTCACGTCGCTGGCATTGCTCGACAAAACGATCGACGGTGTCCTGATCCGTCCCGTAGGGTCGCTGCCGCCGGCCTTCACAAAGGTTGTCCGTATTCCATCCAAGTCCTGCGTCAACTGGGCGACGGCACTCAGTTTCGGCCTCAGTCCCTCAATCGCCGCGTTAAGTCCCTGAAGTGCAGCCTGATCGTTCATGCGACTGATATGGGAATTCAGCCACTGCTGGTCGAGCGTGATCGCGGCGCTCTCCCGCTTTATCCAGATGCGCTCGCGCTCTATCGCGATCACCTGGTCGCGCAGATTTTCCGGAAGATAGGGCATGAGTTCGGCAACACTGGAAACGGACTGCCGCAGCCTGAGCTTGCTGTTCGTCAGCCATTTGTTGACCGAAGCCGTGTTTGCCTCGACAGCTTTGTTAAGAGCGTCGATCCGCCAATTCACCTGTTCGCTTCGTGAACGCACGTGGTCGGCGGCGGTCATGAGCGGAGCGCCAGCCTTGCTCAGGAGCACTTGCATGCCCTGCGGCATGGCAATCATGACGGCTAGTCGGTGCCGGTCGATGTGCTGTGTAGCATAGAAATCCGCAAGTCCCCTTCTGGCGTTGTTCATCGCACTATAGAAAGCGTCCGCATCCGTACCCGGGCGAGGCAGCAAGCGGTTGGCTTCGACGGCCGCCAAGAAGAACTCGGCGTCATTCACCAGAACAAGCGTGTTCGCGGTTTCGGACAGTGCCGCCGGATGTAGCTGCGCCAAACCGGATTCTGCCAGCGCTCCTTGGATCGCTTGATAGATGAGCGTGTAGGACACTACGCGCGCCAGATTGGGATCCTGGCGTTCGGAAAAATAGGTGAAGGCGACCTCCTCGCGCGCGCGCAGCTCCGGAAGCTCGTTGCCCGTCCTCATAGACGGGCCCAAGGCATCCGAGCCATAGGTTACAGGCAGTGCGCCCGTGCGACCGGCTGCCAAGGTCGTGAATCCCTTATCGTTCATCGCTACGGCGGAGCCGGCCGTGTTCCAATTGAATAAAACGGAGCGCCCGCCGATCTCCTGATAGATGAGCGCGCTGAGCGGCTGCGCGCCGAAGACGAAACGGCCGGCCACTGGCTGAAGTGGGTAATTGAAGTTGAAATAGTGGATGTTCCCGGCTTCCGACCAGGACTTTAGAAGCTGGTCCGTTACGTCCAGAAGCACGCCGAACTCCGAATTGACCAGCGAGCTTGAAAGCAGGATGGGCGCCCAATCCAAACCATTATAGGGACCGTTCTGCAGCCGTCCCGCAAAGAGATTGGTCCGCTCATAGCTCTGCACCAGTTCCCTGCTGTTGACGCGCACCAGATCCGCAAAACTCTCGAAGCGCAGCGGCGGCACCGCAGCCTGGGGGGTTCTGCGGGAGCGCGCAACGATCGCCAAATCGCCGTTCTTGTTCCACACGCCGCCTAAGACGATATCGGAGGCGACGGCAAACCGGCGGAACGGCAGCCGCATCTCCTCGATGGCCGCTGCGCTCGTTGGGGCCGAGCCGAGAACCCGGTGCGGAATGGTTAGCATCACCAATTGGCGACCGCCGTCCGTGTAGGAGCCGGTATGCTGGCTGCTAAGGATCGCCTGCAGCCCAACAGACTGCCCCCGCGCACGTGCGTCGAGCGATATCCAGTCGCCCTTGGCATGCTCCGTCCATTGACGAAGCTCCGCCGGTGTGAGGGAGATATTGAGAACCAGACCGTGTGCAACGTCGCTGTATTTCGCGTTCGCGTTTTCCGCCGCTGCGCCAAAGGTGGTTCCCCATAGGATCTCTTGGAGAAACCCAAGCCGGTCCCGCAAAACGGGATCCTGCAGAGGATTGGCCAACACCGTCGGTTTCAACTGGACAACGACATCTTCCAGCCAACCGTCAATCCCAACGGCCCAGCGGCGCGTTGTATAGCCCACGAAATCGGCGCCGAACGTTGTGCGCACGCGCTTCTCAAGCTCATTCTTCGGCAATGTTGCCGGAGGCTCCGAAATGATTACAACCACCGCGCCATCGTCGGCCTTACCGACTGCAAACGCCTGATGCGGAAACGGACGCTCTTTCCGGAATTGCGCCCAGACAAGGCACGCACGGTTTGCGCCACATTGTGTATAAAAGGACGCAGCCGGATTGGCTTCAGCCCTTTCGACTGTCGCCAACGCGATCCCGATCAACAACACGCTGATGCTTGCCAGCCCACTGACGCATTTCTTCATTGGAGCCCCGCGAAGAATGCCTTCTCGCGTAAGTAGCACACCAAAAGGCTCCGATATAGCCGTCCCGGCAAACCGACGGACGATGCGTTCATTGAAAGCTTCAACGGCAAGTTCAGAGCGGAATGCCTGAACGCCCATTGGTTCAAGAGCCTTGAAGATGCCTGTGGAAAGATGGAGGCTTGGCGTAGAGACTACAATGAGGTTCGGCCACACAGCGCGATCGGCAACAATCCGCCGATCGCGCTCGTCAATCACGATGACGCATCCGGTCAGCCATCGTGAAAAAGCGCGAAAAACCTGTTCCGGGGTGATCCAACAACGGGGAGCACCTCACAGCCAAGTGTAAGCTGCCGCAATTTGCCCCCTTGTAGCCTGTAGAAGGACACCCATGATTTTCTGCCGCCATAGGAAACGCGCATCGCGAGACCGGGATAGCCCTTATCGAAGTATTCAACTTGGCGGTTTGCAGGGGGATGGATGCGTTTAACGACAGCGGCGGTAAGGGAACGCGTTGGCACCTCGGGGCCTCACAGGTAGCAACAGGTAACAAATTCGACGTGTTTTGGCCTGTTACCTATAGTTAGGAGAGGCTGTACTCCGCATCGTTGAAATTCAAGGTTTGGTAGCTCTTTACGCACGGCGGACGTTCTGATTCGTGAGGGAGCGTATTGTTCCTCTATCCGATTTGCACTCAGTAGGTCGCGGGTTCAACTCCTGCAGCCGCACTATTTTACTCACCTAACGCACGTCAAGGTTTTAAGGCGCGTACCAGGAAACGCGTCAGGTTCTCGATAACCTCCGCCCGTGCGCGGTTCATGCGAAAGCCCTCGATGGCGCATTGGTGAATCGCGCCCAAAATGGCTTGTCCGATGATGTCGGCGTTACAATCTTTTGCCGCTTCGCCAACCTGCATGGCATCATGCACCCGCTCCGCCCAATCGCGGCCCCAACGCACCAGGAGTGGGACCGCGTGTGCGCCTTCGGCACCGATCACCGCCTCATCGGTCATTGCCGCCACAAGGACGCCTGGATGCGCGTCGGAATAGTCGTAGATGGCGTTCAATGTCGTGCCAATCGTATCTTCCAGCGAACGGCCCGTTCCGATGCGATCCCGAATGTATTCGTGCAGCTCTGCGCGTGCGTCCTCGACAAAACCCATGAAACAAGCGCGCTTGTCTTCATAATGAAGGTAGAATGTGCCGTGGCCGAGCCCCGCCACGCGCGTAATATCCTGCGGCCGGGTGGCGTGATATCCGCGCTCCACGAACAGCTTGCGGGCCGCTTCCTTTAGCTTCGCAAGGCTCTCCGGTTTTCGCCGTGCCGGCCGCACGTCAGCGCTTTTTTTGTTGAGAGGCGGCGTCTCCATTCAAAATCCATTGTGCGATGTCAAGGTTAAGTCAACAACTGCGCATGATGGCGGCCGTTGCGGCATCGCCGCACGTCATGATGCCTCGGATAATAACATTGTGCGAACCGCCGGTCCTTCCATTCAATGGCGATAGCTCGAATCCGTGCGGTCCAGTTTGCGCAGCAGCGCCGGCCAGGCGAGACCGCCGATCAATCCGTCGAATGCCATGGCGGATTGCCCGGCGGTTTTCTCCGATACCCCTTGATTGGGCCAATTCGGTTTGGCGCCTCCGGCTAAGGCACGCACTTGCATCGAGCAAGCCCGTTCCAAGAAGTAGATGCGCGCAAACGCATCGGCACAGGTCCTGCCCAGCGCCAATGTGCCGTGATTGCGCAACAACATGATGTGCTTTTCCGGGCCGAGGTCTTGTACCAGCCGCTCGCGCTCGTCGAGATCGAGAGCGATGCCTTCGTAATCGTGATAGGCGATGTCGCCGCACACCATCATCGCGTGCTGATCGAGCGGCAATAATCCATCGGACTGTGCGGAGACTGCCACGCCGTCCGTCGTGTGCAGATGGATGATACAGTGTGCGTCGTCGCGCTTCATGTGCAGCGCGCTGTGAATAGTGAAACCCGCCGGATTTACCGGATAAGGCAAATCCTGAACCTTGTTTCCGTCGACATCGATCTTCACAAGGCTGGAAGCCGTAATTTCCTCGAACAATAGTCCGTAGGGATTGATGAGGAAGTGATGTTCCGGGCCCGGAATGCGCGCCGAGATATGCGTGAATATCATATCGTCCCAGCCATATGTCGCGACCAGTCTATAAGTTGCCGCCAGATCCACGCGTAGCGCCCATTCTTCGGCGCTGACCTTGCCTTCCAGAGAGGAATCGTGCTGGCTGCCGGCACACGCGTTTCAAATTGTTTTGATATCCATAAACCGCTCCCATCAAAGCGTCCGCAAGATTGGGGGCTTCACAAAGAGCTGTCAAACCGTGCGTATCCGCGAAACGGCGGAATTCCAGCCGTCATATAATTCATCTCTCGATGCTGCCGCCAGGGAAGGCTCGAAGCGCTTATCCAATGCCCAGCGTGCGGCGATGTCCGCCGTATCGCGGAACAAGCCGGCAGCCAGCCCCGCCAGATAAGCCGCACCCAGCGCGGTCGTTTCGATCACGCGCGGGCGATCAACCGGCAGCCCGGTAAGATCGGCAAGCCGCTGACAGAACCAGTCGTTCTTGACCATTCCGCCGTCGACACGCAGTGCCGCTGGCGCGCCCAATTTTGCAGCCTCCATGTCGCGCGCCATCGCTTCAAGTAAATCGCGCGTTTGAAAACAGACGGCATCGAGAGCGGCCCGCGCGATTTCGGCGACGCCCATATCGCGCGTCAAGCCAAGGATTGCAGCGCGCGCATCCGGATCCCAGTATGGGGCCCCAAGGCCCGTGAAGGCGGGAACGAAGTAAAGCCCGTCCGCTTGTTTCGCCGCGCGCGCCAGCGTTTCGATTTCCGGAGCGCTGGCGATAACCTTCAACGCGTCGCGCATCCACTGCACGACGGCACCGGCCACGAAGATACTGCCTTCCAAGGCATAGGCCGAATTCCCGCGGATGCGATAAGCGCTCGTCGCAAGCAGCCAGTTCTGGGAAATCGGCGGCACGGCACCCGTGTTGACAAGTGCGAAACACCCCGTTCCATAAGTGGACTTCACATCGCCCGGCGAAAAACAGGCTTGGCCGATGGCTGCCGCTTGCTGATCGCCCGCCACCCCCAATATGCGAAGGGGGGCACCGAAAAGATCCGGCGCAGTAACGCCGAAGTCACCTGCGCAGTCGCGAATGGCGGGCAGCAGGGATCGCGGAATGTCGAACAGCGTGAGCAGATCCTCGTCCCATGCGAGCGATTTTAGGTCGAGCAGCATGGTACGCGAGGCATTGGTCACATCGGTTGCGTGGAGGGTGCCGCCGGTCAGTTTGAAGATCAGCCAGCTGTCGATCGTGCCAAACGCCAGCTCACGATTGGCGGCCCGTTCGCGTGCCCGACCGACATTGTCGAGCAGCCATGCCACTTTGGTCCCAGAAAAATAGGGATCGAGCAATAAGCCCGTCTTGGCGACGATCGTGCCCTCCAATTCCATCGATCGTAGAGTGCGGCAACGTTCGGCTGTCCGCCGGTCCTGCCAGACGATGGCATTGTGGATGGGCTTGCCCGATTTTCGGTCCCAGATCAGGGTCGTCTCGCGCTGGTTGGCGATACCGATACCGGCAATGTCTCTGGCGGAGATGCCTCGCATCACGACGCGGCAGCATGCCACCACGGCCTGCCAGATTTCCTCGGGATCGTGCTCAACCCATCCATTTGCGGGGTAGATTTGCCGCAGCTCGATGGCATGAGAGGCGAGCGGTTGGCAGCCGGCATCGAACAGAATGGCCCTCGTCGAGGTTGTTCCCTGATCGATGGCAAGAAGGAATGGCGGTTCTGAGATCATGTTTAAGATTTGTTTAGCTTGCCGCAGCGTCTAGATTAACACGCTGTTAACGCCATTTTGCTACTGGTCATTGCAGCGGCTGCTTCCGTAGTGGCTGGGGGAATACGAGGCTTTCCGTGGGACTGACAGCGCGAGACATGAGCGATATGGGACGTTTAGCCCAATTGGCGACCAATCCCCAGGATACCACGCGCGAGGAACTCTATCTGGCCGTCGCCTCCCTCTATCGGGTCCAGGATAGCCATTTGAGCGAGCGCGAGCGCGAACTCATGCGCGACATCCTGCGTCGGCTTGCCGGCGACGTTGAAATGACGATCCGCATCGCTTTGGCCGAGAGGCTGGCCGAAGATACCTCAGCCCCTCACGATTTGATCCTTCTTCTCGCTGACGACTCGATCGAAGTCGCTCGGCCGGTGATTTTGCGCAGTCCTCTTCTGTCCGATAGCGACGTGCTCAAACTGATCGCGGAATGCGGCATTGCGCATCAGGAAGCTATCGCATCGCGCCCCAATATTGGCATACCCGTCACCGATGCTTTGGCCAAATGCGAAGCGGAAACCGTATTGGTCGCACTGGTTCGCAATGTCACGGCAAAGATTTCGTCCGAGACGTACGAGACTTTGGTTGAAAAATCCCGACAGTTGGCTGCACTACAGGACCCCTTGGCGCACCGAGACGATCTTCCCGCCGAATTGGCAACGAAGATGTGTACTTGGGTGTCGGACGCCCTCAAGACCTATATCGTCCAGAACTATGCGGTGGAACGCGGACGGCTGGAAGCCGCCCTGAACGACGCCGAGTCCGTGGTCACAAGCGAGCCGGCGCCCCCAAAAACGCCGCCTGCGGAAAGTGCTTCTAAGCTCATCGACAAGCTGGCAACGGCTGGACAGCTCAAGGCCGGATTCCTTCTGCGGGTTCTGCATCAGGGCCAGATCGACCTTTTCGATCTTGCTTTCGCACGCCTGCTGGAGCTGCCGCTGTTGGAAGCTCGGCAAAACCTCTACGAGCGCGGACCCAAACCCGTCGCTCTTGCCTGCCGCGCAGTCGGCATAGACCGCTGCGTGTTCCAAACCGTGTTCACCCTTTCACGCAAAGCCCGCTTTATGAAGCCAGTCCTAACGCCGACGGATATTGTCGACGTCGAAGGCGTCTTCAACAGCTTCACCAAAACCACGGCATTGGCTGAACTTCATACGCATTAAGGGCTAAATCCCCGGCCTCCGCCTGCTAGGGTCTCATTTATGATCGACCCGTTTGGCCGGCTTATCACCTATTTGCGCGTCTCTTTGACGGATCGCTGCGATTTTCGCTGCGTCTACTGTATGGCGGCGCAACCGGAATTCCTGCCGAAATCCGAGCTCTTAACGCTGGAAGAGATCGAGCGCATTTGTGCCGCGTTCATGCGCAAGGGCATCGAACGCATCCAAATCACCGGCGGAGAACCCCTCGTCCGTCGCAATGCTATCGGCTTGATCGAGCGGCTCGGCGGGTGGTTAGGCGCCGGCGGGCTCAAGGAATTGACGCTCACCACCAATGGCAGCCAGCTCGCGCGCTTTGCCGACCGAATTGCCGCGGCAGGCATAAAGCGCATCAATGTTTCGCTCGACACTCGCGATCCCGACAGATTCCGGACGATTACGCGTTGGGGAGATCTGAACAACGTCCTTTGCGGTATCGACGCGGCGCTCGCTGCCGGTCTCAAGGTGAAGATCAATACGGTCGCGCTTAAAGACGTCAACGAGGACGAATTCGCCGGTCTCGTTCGGTGGGCACACGGTCTTGGGATGGATCTAACCCTGATCGAGACGATGCCGATGGGTGGAATCGACGCCGACCGCATCGCCCAGTATCTGCCATTGTCGCTCGTCCGCGCGAACCTGGCTCGACACTTTACTCTTGAAGAGATGGATTATCGGACCGGCGGGCCCGCGCGCTATATGCGGGTTGCAGAGACCGGCGGCCGTCTCGGCTTTATCACACCCATGACTCACAATTTCTGTGAAAGCTGCAATCGCGTCCGGCTCACCTGCACCGGAACGTTGTTTATGTGCCTGGGGCAGGAGGACGCAGCCGACTTGCGCGAACCGCTACGCGCGACTAGCGACAATGATCTGCTTGATGCTGCTATCGATGATGCCATCGAACGCAAGCCAAAAGGGCATGATTTCATGATCGACCGTCGCCATGCGGCACCCTCGCTTTCGCGTCCCATGTCGATGACGGGAGGTTGATCTTGACGACCAAAGTTCACTTCGTCGCCACGCCGGTGCCGGAGGCTCAGGCAGCACTGACGAATCTTCGCCAGCAATACGAAGACACGGGGCCCGACAACGCGGACGTTATAGTCGCGCTCGGCGGTGACGGTTTCATGCTGCAGACGCTCCACGCCTTTGTCGGAAGCAACAAGCCGATCTATGGCATGAATCTCGGGACAGTCGGCTTTCTCATGAATGAGTACAATGAAGCCGATTTAACCGACCGTTTGGCGAAAGCCGAGCCTGCCAAATTGCATCCCCTAAGGATGCGGGCGACCACTTTGGAGCGGTGCGTCGATGCGCTCGCCTTTAATGAGGTTTCGATGCTGCGTCAGACGCGCCAAGCGACCAAGCTACGTATTCTCGTGGACGGCAAGATTCTGTATCAACGAACTGATTTGCGATGGGGTACTCGTCGCGACACCCGCAGGCAGCACTGCCTACAACCTATCCGCGCATGGACCGATCATACCAATCGATGCGGATCTTCTGGCGCTGACACCGATCAGCGCTTTCCGGCCGCGGCGCTGGCGCGGAGCCCTCCTTCCGCACCGTGCCAAGGTCCGATTTGAGGTCCTTGAAAAGGAAAAGCGGCCTGTTAGCGCCGTTGCGGACGGCATGGAGGTTCGCGACGTGATATCCGTTGACGTTGCCGAAGAAAGGTCGGTTGCCATGGTCATGCTCTTTGATGCAGACCGCAATCTCGATGAACGAATCCTTACCGAGCAGTTCCTGGATTAGGATCGTTCAGCTTCACCGGCCGTTAAGCGCCGTTAAGTAACCTCTTTCGGATGCAGGCGCCCGGATTTGTCCGGAGCGCATTGGGCAAGGTAATGAGCAGCTACCGGTTCGACAGGCTTAAAATACTTGTCGTCGACGACAACCAGCACATGCGCCGGCTGGTCGTTGCGATACTGCAAGCCTTCGGCGTCGTCCAAACTCAAGAAGCCCTTAGCGGCGAAACAGCCTGGCCTATTCTGCGCGATTCAAATCCCGACGTGGTTTTTCTCGATTGGCAAATGAACGGCATGACGGGCTTGGACTTCGCCCGCTTGGTGCGGACGTCACCGCAATCGCCCAATCCTTTCATTCCGATCATCATGCTTACCGGCCATACGCATGTCGATCACGTGCGGTTGGCACGCGATGCCGGCGTCAACGAATTCCTCGCCAAACCGGTATCTGTAAAAGGCATCCTGACCAGACTGGTTTCCGTAATCGAACATCCTCGTCCATTCGTTCGAACAAAGACTTACTTCGGACCATGTCGCCGGCGGCGCGCAAGCGAAGAATATCGCGGGCCTGAACGGCGAGCCACCGGCGAAACAACGGCGCTAGACGATCCACCAACGACCAAAAACATCCGCAAGGTCGAGAGGACACTATGAGCAAAGAGCAACCCGGCGAAGTCTTCATGCCTCCCAACATGTTGAAGGCGAAAGTCGGCGGCACTGTTTCCGGTCTCGACTCGGCCGCAATTCAACGCGCCGAAGCCGCTATGGACACGCTTAAGGTCGAGTTCAGCGATTGGATAACGAAAGATATCGCGCGGTTGAACGAAGCAAATGAACTCGTTCCAACAGAAAAGGGATGCCGAGACCGGTGGCGAGCTCTACCGCGCCAGCCACGACTTGAAGGGCCAAGCCACGACATTTGAGTATCCGCTGATCGCGCGCGTTGCCTCATCTCTCGGCAAATTGATGGAAGAACTGAAGTCACCCGAGCAAGTTCCGTTACCGCTGGTTCAAGCCCATGTCGATGCCATCCGTGTCATCTTTCGCGACAAGATCAAAGACATATCGACCCGCACCGCATTGATCCTTGTTGAGGAACTTGAGAATCGCACACGGCAAACTCTAGAGCGCGCTTTGCACGCCGGTTGAATGAACCATTCTGCGGTTACCTGACCTCAGCGCAAACGTAGCGCGACCACGGCGCCTATGAACATCGCCGCGCCGAGCACAGCGAAAAACCCGACAGGGCCCATAGCAGTCATTGCCAAACCGCTCGACAGCGCGCCGACGATCGAGCCCAAGCCATACAGCAATACCAATCCGGCTGCGGCCGCAACGCGAGCCTCTTGCGCGATGAAGTCGTTCACATGCCCGACGGATACGGCATAGAGCGGAAAAACGCAGAATCCGACAAGTCCGGCGACGGCGAGGTTGGCGTTCGCGCCATGCCGAACGGCCCATAAACCCAGGAGCGATACAGCGGCGCCCAAAACGAACGTCGCTGCTATCACTTTGCGCCGCCCAATGAGGTCGGATACCCAGCCCGCAGGAAACTGCGAAACGCTTCCCCCGACCATTGCCAAGCCCATCCATAAAGCGATGCCCTTGCGATCAAATCCGACATGCGCCGCAAATACAGGCCCCATTGTGCCGACGATCGCCCAGGTCGTGCCGGCGAGCGCCGTCGAAAGCGCGCCCAAAGGCGAACGCCGCAGCAACCCAAAGACATTGAATGGCACGGGCGGCGCCACAGCCGGCGCGCTGCGCCGTCCCACGATGATCGGCACAGCGGCTAGCGCAAACAAGACGGCGGAAAAGATGAACGGGCCGACGGTCTTGGGATTGCCCCAACTAAAGAGGTACTGGGCCAGCGTCATCGTTGTCATCTGCGTAATGATGTAGACACTGAAAATCCGCCCGCGTAATGCGTTCCCCACCCGCGCATGAATCCAACTCTCGAAAGCGATGTAGACGAGCGCTAGAGAGAAGCCCGAAATGAAGCGGAAGACCGCCCAAGCGATCGGCGACACGATTAGTGAATGGGCGACGATGACGGCGGCCGCGGCAAAGACACAGGCCGTAATCGTGCGCACATGACCACATTTGCCGACCAGGAAGTGCCCGGCAAACGGCGCGGACGAATAGCCCGCGTAGAACCCCGCCATCAGTAAACCAATGGTCCAGTCAGGAAATTTCTCCAGACCGGCCCGCACGCCGATAAGATCGGTTTGCAAACCATGGGCCGTTTGCATAAAGGCGACCGCCACGATGACGGCCCAAATGGAAAGAACGGCTACGCGCAATGGATTGTCTCGCGGACGTCGCTATATCGCCATGCAGATGCAGGGCGAAGGAGAGCGCTCACAGCACACTCTCTGGTCGGGACGAAGCCTTACGAATTCCCACGTTTCGGTGCAACCGGCGAGAGAGACGACAGAATGTCCAGGACGCTCGGCGAAAGCAGGGATGGCGTGAGCCCCGTGTCGCCCATTCCGCTGGGGAAGAATCCCGATGAAGAGGTCGGGCGCCACATCGACGCGATCAAATCCTCATAACCGGTAGCGGGCGCGCCGGCGACATAGTTGGCTGGGGGGGCGGCTTGTGCTTTTGGCTCGCTGCTCATCACGGGCTGACGCAATGCCCAGTCATAGACTTCGCGCACCGACTTGGCCGTTCCATTGGCGTGGTAGAAAACGCTTTTGTTGGCGCCCGCGGCCTGCGGAAAAGCGTTCGCGGCGCTAGCGCTCGGCTCAGAACCATTGAGATGAATCAAACGGCACGCGGCATCGGGACCGAGAAAATGCGCGGCATAGAGTTCGCCGCCGCAAACCTCGCGCCCCAAGACGCCTTGCATCGCGGTTTTGGTTTCGCGCGCATATTCACCCGCCATCAGTGCGGAGATCTGCGGATCGGTACGCAGACTAAGAATGGCCTGGCGGTCCTGCGCATTGTTTGCGTGGAAATGGCCATCGGCGCCTTGCGAGATCGCATTGGCGTAAGAACCGAGCCCATATTTCGCGCCATACTGCTTCACCAACCCGTACCAGGTCTGCTCCACGAACTGAAACAGCCCGGCAGCCGAAGACGTACTGGATTGTGCCTGAGGTTTGAGGCTCGATTCCCGTATCGCGGTACCGAGTAAATAGTTGAAATCGGAACCTGTGGCGGCGCTCGCCTTCTGCAAGGCGGCGACCACAATGGCGCTGGATACGCGGGCGGCTTCTGCCGTCATGACTGGGATTCTCCCGACACGATGGGAGGAGCTATACGGGAAAATGGTTAAAGAGCGTTAACGAGGCGGGCCAAAATATCGGCTAGGGCCTCGGGTGCATAAGGCACGGCATCCCCGCTGCCCCAGACCGGGGAGGGCCAGGCTGCGTCGCCTTCGTTGCGGGCAATGACATGGATGTGAAGCTGCGGCACCACATTGCCGATCGCGCAAATATTGATTTTCTTGCATCCGGTCAGCCTCTTGAGCCGTTCTCCGGCGACGCAAAACTCCTCACTCAGCATCACACGGTCGTGCGCCTCGAGGCCGAAAATCTCGCAGGTTCCTGGGAGCCGCGGCACCAAGATCAGCCACGAAAATCGTGCGTCGTTTACCAGCAAAACACGCGACAGAGGCCAATCGGCGACAAAAGCCGTTGTGGCCTCCAGGCGGGGATCCAGCACGAAATGCATGGGGCGAGTGTACTCCGATCGCACCGGCCCAAGCGAGAGTGCCGCTGCCGCACGCCGCGCAACTTTTGGGGGATTAGCCGAACAAAGGGAGCGGCAACAATCCTTGGCGCCAGAAAACAAAGGCAAGGTAGCCGGCATAGGCTATCAGAAGGAAGGCTCCACGCGGGCGCGATAACCGCCAGCGCATCGCCAACAGCGGCAGCACCAGCGCGCTCGCGGCCGTCAAGACCGTAATGTCGACAGAAGCGAGCCCCGGAGACACGGACAATGGGCTGATGATCGCCGTCAGGCCCAATACGCCCAGCAAGTTGAACGCATTGGCGCCTATCACGTGGCCTATCGCAAGATTGGTTTGCCCGCGCGCCGCCGCCAAGACAGTCGTGAGCAGTTTTGGCAATGCGGTGCCCAGAGCGACGATTGTCAGGCCGACAAAGGCTTCGTGCAAATTGAAATTGCGCGCTAGCGCGACGCCTCCCGAGACGCTGAAATGTGCGCCGAGCCCGAGCAAGATCGTGCCCAATATCAGCAGAAATAGACCCGCGACCATGGGCGGCGAATCTCCCTGGGAGAGAGCTTCCGCGCGTGCCTGCGGCACAGAATGGTCTGCCGAGCGGCGCCAATCGGTCAGGATGATCAGCGCAATGTAGACGAAGAAGCCAGCCAGCAAGATCGCCCCTTCGCTGCGGCTGACTACGCCGTCGAAGGCGCAAAACGTCAACGCCAATGCGGCGGCCAGCATGACCCCGCCATCGCGGAAAACGACCTTCGGCGGCGACGCCAATGGGCGGATCAAGGCTCCAACCCCAAGAACCAGCAAAAGATTGAGGAGGTTTCCGCCAACGATGTCGCCCAAGACGATATCTGGCGCACCCATCGTGGCCGCACGCAGCGACACGAACAATTCCGGCGCCGAGGTCGCTGTCGAAATCAGCAGGACGCCGATCAGCAAAGGCGACATGCCGAGCGAGCGGCCGACCCAGACGCCGCCGCGCAAAACTGCTTCGCTGCCCAAGACCAGCAGCAGAAGTCCAGCACCTAGAACCCAATAAGCCATGGTTGATACTCAGGATGCCCCTCGGGCGCCCTATGTGCCGTTTCGACGATCGAGCCCGGCTTGCAATCTTGCGATCCGTTGAAACGCCTGGGATCGAAGGCAGGCGGGCAAACCAACTGTTCCAAAACGAGACGGCACAATGCGTCCGCTACGCCCGGTGCAAAGAGAATGCCGTTTCGATATTGGCCGCTCGCCACATAGAGCCGGTCGATGATGGACGGACCGAGGATCGGTAAACCGTCGGGCGATGCGGGCCTCAGTCCAACCCAATGTTCGGCCACTTCCCAATCGCGCAATGCCGGCATTAGCCCGGACGATCGGTGGCGCAGCCAGTCATGAGCCTGTTGCGTTTTGGCGGTGTCGAATCCAACCTGCTCCGCAGTCGCCCCGACCAACAGCCGATCGCCCCGTGGAACCACATAAATCGCATTGCCCCAGACGGTGCGCGTGGGAAGTGTGCCAGCCTTCGGCGGCGCCAAAACCAGAATCTCACCTTTTATTGGCACCACTGGCGGCACGGCTTCGCGCGGCAGCCCTTCAATACGCGATGTCCAAGCGCCGGCAGCGAGAATGTAGGCGTCGGCCTCGTAGAAATGGAACGGCGTGCGAACGCCGGTAACATGTCCGCCATGCGTTTCGATCCGCACGGCCGTTTCGTTGAGTTGCAGTGTGCCGCCCGCCTTCGCGAAAGCCGCTGTAAGCCCGCTCGCCAGAGCATGGGTGTCGACCATGGCTTCCTTGGGCGCCCATAACGCACCCGCGACGCCTTCCGCAATCAACGGTTCCATGGCGCGTGCCTCTTCGGCGCTAATCTTGGAGACGTCGCTTCCAGGCGCATGGTGATTGTCGGCATCGCCCGCTTTCATCATGACCATCAGCGAGCCGTTGCGTTTGAACCCGACCGACAGGCCCGATTGCGCCTCTACCTCTTTCACAAAAGCCGGCCATAAATCGTTGGAGTGCTTGGCAAAGAGTGCGTCCGGCGTGCTGGCGTCGCCAAGTTCCGCGGTCGCGGCGATCATGCCGGCGGAAGCCCCCGTAGCACCGCTGCCTGCTTGCGCCCGCTCCAAAACAGTGACGCTGGCGCCCGCCTTGGCCAGCTTCCAGCCGATGCCGAGACCAGCGACGCCCGCGCCGATGATAACGACCTTCATGACGCTCTCCTTTGTACGATGCCGGTGGCGAGCCGCGCGCCGGCCGCTGCAAAACACAATACGCCCAAGATATAGGCGATGATCCCGAAGCGATCCGGAACTACACACGCAATTGTGATGGCGATGAGGATTTCGAAATTGCCGATCAAGCCCCGCATTTCGCGAAACGCGATACGGCTCGACGTTTGCGCGACAAGACCGAACATAAGAAAGACGGCGGCAAGGCCACGCGACGGATCGGCCAGGACAAAGGCAAATGGCATGCCGGCGAGCACCACCGCATCAAAGACCGCCCCATAAAGTCCTGTTTCGCCGTACAGGCGGGCCGCTGCGGCGGACAACGCGGCAAGCGGACGGCTCAATAGCAAGAGTGCCAAGCCGGGCAAGTAATAGTGCAGAGAGAGAACCGGCAGCGCTGCGAGCCCGACGAGAAGCCCTGCCAGCGCCATAACCAACGCATCGGGTGAGAATCTCCGCGCGACGGCGTCTAACGCCGGGCCGGTTACTCTGCGCAGGAGCGCGTCCAACATAGCGTGGAATTAGGACAATGACGCCCAACCGTCAAACAGCCGGATGACGCATTGTGCCACGCCCCTTATAGTCGTCGCATAGCTTGAGGGAGAGTTCCTGATGGAAAAAGCCACATTCGGCGCAGGGTGTTTTTGGGGCGTGGAATCTTTTTTCCGGCAGGTGCCCGGTGTGATCGACGCTGTTGTCGGATATGCCGGCGGCCACGTCGAAAACCCGACCTATAAGCAAGTTTGCACCGACAAAACCGGCCATGCCGAAGTCGTAGAAGTGAGCTTCGATCCCGCGAAAGTATCCTATGGGAAGATTGTCGATGTGTTCTTCATGAACCATGATCCGACGACACTCAATCGCCAGGGGCCGGATGTGGGCACGCAATACCGTTCTGTCATCTTCACACATTCGCTCGAGCAGGAATTTGTGGCGCGCGAGAAGAAGGCGGCGTTGCAAGCATCCGGCAAATTCAAACGTCCCATCGTTACGACGATCGAGCCCGCCTCGCCCTTCTGGCGCGCCGAGGACTATCACCAGCGCTATTTCGAAAAAAACGGACTTCCCTCGTGCCATGTGACTTTTGCGGAGCAGTGATCGTGCAAAACAAATTGTTGAGGATAGCGACCGCCATGTTGATGGGACTGACCGCCACCAGCGCGTATGGACAGATCGGCCGCGGCGATCGTTATAGCGGCGCCGAATGGGCGACCCGATCGCCTGTGCTGGCGCAACACGGCATGGCGGCAACGGAACAACCACTGGCGACGCAGATTGCCCTCGACATCTTGAAGAAAGGCGGCAGCGCGGTCGATGCCGCCATTGCTGCGAACGCCGCCATTGGATTGATGCAGCCGGTCCTGAACGGCATGGGCGGCGATCTATTCGCCATCGTTTACGATCCCAAAACCCACAAGCTCTACGGCTATAACGGCTCGGGCCGCGCGCCGATGGGCCGCGATCTCGCCAAGCTAAAAGCCGAGATTGAAGCGGTCTACAAAAAAGCCGGCATCCCTTATCAGGCGCATATCCCTTCCGTCGGGTCGCTGCCGATAACCGTGCCGGGAACGGTCGATGCCTGGTTCGCCCTGCACGGCAAATTCGGCAAATTGCCGATGAAGGAAGATTTGGCGCCCGCGATCGCTTACGCCAAGAACGGCTTTCCCGTCACCCAGCTCATCGCCACCTATTGGAAAGCCAATATGGCGGCGTTCGTCAAATACAAAGGGCTGATCGAAGAAACCGACAATGCCCGGCACACCTATCTGATCCCGGACGGCAATGGCGGCCACGCTCCGGCGCAGGGCGAGATTTTCAAGAACCCCGATTTGGCGCACACCTTCGAATTGCTCGCCAGCGGCGGGCGCAATGCATTCTACAAAGGTCCCGTCGCACACACCATCGACGCTTATTTCAAGCGTATCGGCGGTGATTTGCGTTACGAGGATTTCGCCAATCATCACGGCGAATGGGTAACGCCGCTTTCGGTAAATTATCGCGGCTACGACGTTTACGAGCTGCCGCCAAACGGCCAGGGCGCGGCGGTGCTGCAAATGCTGCAAATCTTGAAAGGCTACGACCTTAAGAAAATGGGGGCCGGCTCCGCCGACACGCTGACGGCGATGCTGGAAGCCAAGCGGCTGGCTTATGAAGATCTGGCGAAATGGTATGCCGATCCGGCTTTCGTCAAAGTTCCGATGAGAGGTTTGCTGTCGGACGGTTATGCCGAGGAGCGGCGCAAGCTAATCGACCTGGCGCATGCCAATCCCAACATCGGCCCGGGCGATCCCAAGCTGCACGACGGCGATACGATCTATCTCACGACCGCCGACAAAGACGGCATGATGGTCTCGTTGATCCAGTCGAATTATCGCGGCATGGGATCGGGGCTGGTGGCGGACGGTCTCGGCTTCATGTTCCAAGATCGCGGCGAACTTTATTCGCTCGATCCCGCCGCCGCGAATGTCTATGCGCCAGGCAAGCGGCCATTCCAGACCATCATTCCCGCTTTTGTGATGAAGGATGGTCAGCCGTTCATGTCGTTCGGATTGATGGGCGGCGATATGCAGCCCCAGGGTCATGTCCAGGTTCTTACCGACATCATCGATTTCGGCATGAACCTGCAGGAAGCGGGCGATGCCGCGCGCTGGCGCCATTATGGCGGTTCCGAAGTGACGGGAGAGCCATCCAAAGGTATCGGCACTGTCGAAATGGAAAGCGGCTTCGATCCGGCGGTGAAAGCCGAGCTTGTGAAACGCGGCTATGAGGTGGTCGGCGGCACCGGCAATTTCGGCGGCTATCAAGCGATCATGTTCGACGCCAAGAACCATGTCTATTGGGGCGCTTCCGAGATGCGCAAGGATGGAGAAGCGGCGGGATATTGATTACAGCGACGCCACGCGCACGGCTTCCGCTTTCTCTTCGTTGATCCTGAGTACGACAAGCACCACAATCATCGCGGCGAAGCTCATCATCGTGCCGGGAAGCCAGATGATCAGCCCGCCATAATGCTGATCGTTGAGCGCCGTCATATCGAACACGCGGCCGCAAATGTTGTAGACCGGATAAAAATCCGTCATCGACAGAGACAGGATCGCACCCAGCACCATTTGCGGCAGCTCGATGGCCATGATAAGCGCCGCGCGCATGAAGCTTGAAATCCGCGCCGGCGGCTTGGGGCGCGGATCGAGGATCAGGCTCCAGAAAAAGATGCCGTTGATCGCCATGGTCCAATTCATCAAGTCATAGAGATTTCGGTCGAGCATCACGCGCGTATGGATTTCCGGGAACAGCCAGAAATAAAGCAGCCCGACAAACAGCACGGGCGCGACGGCCGGGTGCTGCATGAAGTCCACCACCCGCTGCACCGGCCGGTTGTCGATCAGCGGCAGTAGAAAATTTGGCATTCCCGCGCGCATCACCGGTCCTGACATCCCAAGGGCGATCAGGAATCCACCGGTGTGGTGCAGCACGAAATGTGCCCAGCGATGAACGAAAAACATATGCTGGGCGAAGTAGTCGACATGGGTCTGCAGCACGGCGTAATCGGCCAGCACGCCGAGCAGGAACACCAGATTGCGCCACATCGCCGGACGCTCGGCGATGGGCAGCCGCACCAGCCCGCGAAAAAACCAAACCAGCGTCAGAGTCGTGGCCAGATATACTGGCCAGGAAAACTCCCATGGCATCCACAATGGCAGATCGGCGGGATATTCCCGGCACAGAACATAGAGCACGCTGCCCGCCGCCAGCAGCACGCCATAGGCCGACCAGTCGAGGATGCCCTCCTCTTTTGTCTGTATTAGAGTCATCCCTGCCATTTTGCCGATTTGCGGCGCGCGCGCCATGCTATTATCTCGCGCATGAACCGCTTCGCCGCCTGTTTCATGCTGTTGGCCGTTCTCACAGGTTGTGGGCGCCCGGCCGGGCCCTGGCACGCCACCAACATCACTGGTGCGATGCCACCGCTGCAATTTCACATGACGCGGGCGAGCGACGGTGCAGATGTCACCGCTGCGGATTATCGCGGCTATGTCACCATTCTCTATTTTGGCTACACCAATTGCCCCGATATTTGCCCGGCGACGTTAGCAAACTTGGCCGGCATGCTGGGGCGGCTGGGGCGCGATGCCGACAAGGTGCGCGTGCTCTTCGTGACCGTCGACCCCAATCGCGACACTTTGTCTGTGCTCAAACAATACGCGGCGGGTTTCGCCCCCCAGATTGACGGATTGCGCGGCACCGACAATGCGCTGGCCGATCTGGCGCGGCGCTATCGCGTCGCCTACAGCGTGAAGACCACACCAAAATACGAAGTGATGCATTCCGTCGCCGTGTTCTTCTTTGACTCCACCGGCCGCGCAAGGCTTGTGACCCTCACCACCGACGATACGGCAGAATTGACGCAAGACGTGAAACAACTCATCGCGGACTAATACCACTTCAACAGACGCACATCGCTCGCGCTGCCAACCTGCGACTTGAAGACTGCCACATCGCTGAGCGTCCCATCAGCGTTGTGATAATGATAGGGATAGACGACGCCCGGCTTGAAATCCTTCACCCATTTCGCTGCCGCTTCGACGGTCTCGGTATAGGGCAGATTCATCGGAATAAATGCGACGTCGATATGCGGAAGCTTCGACAGTTCCGGCGTTTCTTCCGTGTCGCCGGCGATATAGATTCGTTTGTCGCCGAACCCGAGGACATAACCATTGCCGTTCCCCTTGGGATGAAATTTCATCCGCTCCGGCGTCGTATTGTAAGCCGGCACGGCTTCGATGGGTATCGAGTCCACGGTTTCACGCTCGCCGTTCTTTATAACCCTTGTCTTTGCCTTCAAGTCGGCCGGCATCGCGTCATAAACATTTTGCGGCGCGACAATCACGGTCTTCACGCCGGCGACGGCTTCCAGCACGGGCACGCTGAAATGATCGCCGTGGATATGGGTGATGACGATCGCATCCGGTTTCGGTAACTGCGCATATCCGGCAGTGGGATCACCAGCATCGCTGACCGGCGCAGGGTCGACCAGCACATGTTTGCCGTTCCAGCTCAGCATCAGCGAAGCATGATGGATGGCATGAATCTCCAGCGCGCCTTTCGACGTGGCGACCGTGTCGTCAGCGCTTTGCGCCAATGCAGATACGGCGCACTGCGCGAGAATGGCCAAGCCGGCCGCTGTTCCCATTAGACCTTTGTTCTTCATGAAGTGTCCCTCCTAGATGTGCAGCGCCTTCTTGTCGGCATCGAGCACGGCTTCGTGCATCATCTCCGACAGCGTGGGATGCGGGAAGATCGTCGATGACAGTTCCACATCGGTCAACTCGCCCGTCTTCGCAACGGTGTAACCTTCAATAAGTTCCGTGACCTCGGCGCCGATCATATGGGCGCCCAGCAATTCGCCCGTGTCGGCGTCGAACACTGTTTTGACCAGACCATCGGGATCGCCAAGTGCAATCGCCTTGCCGTTGCCGATGAACGGAAAACGGCCGACTTTGATCTTGCGCCCGCTCGCCTTGGCTTTGGCTTCGGTCATGCCGACTGAGGCCACCTGCGGCCAACAATAGGTACAGCCCGGAACGTTGGCGGGGTTCAGCGGATGCACGCCTTTCACGCCGGCAATTTTCTCGGCGACGATGACGCCTTCATGCATCGCTTTGTGCGCTAGCCATGGCGGCCCGACGAGATCGCCGATGGCCCATAGCCCGGGCACACCCGTCTCGCCCCATTCGTTGACCACGACATGGGTCCGCTCGATCTTCACGCCGGCGCTCTCCAGCCCGATATTCTCGACATTGCCGACGATCCCGACCGCGAGGATCACGCGATCCACGCTGATCTTTTCCGTCTTGCCGTCCTTGGCTTTCAGCGTGGCCGTTACGCTGTCCGCGCCCTTCTCCAAGGTCTCGACCGTCGTGGAGGTCTTGATCTTCATGCCTTGCTTGACGAACGCCCGGTTCGCCAATTGAGAAATCTCCTCGTCTTCCACCGGCAATACGCGGTCGAGCACTTCCACCACCGTCACTTCCGAACCCAGGGTGCGGTAGAAACTGGCGAATTCGATTCCGATGGCGCCGGAACCGATGACCAGCAGCGATTTTGGGAATGCGGTCGGCACCATTGCCTCGCGATAGGTCCAGATCAGTTTTCCGTCGGGCTGCAAATTCTCCATCGTGCGGGCGCGGGCGCCGGTGGCCAACACGATATTCTTGCCTGCGACCTCGGTGGTGGCGCCATCCTTGGTGACGGTAAGCTTGCCGCCTCCCGCCAACTTTGCCTCACCGGGGATCACGGTGATCTTGTGTTTCTTCATCAAAAAACCGACGCCGTTCGACAATTGTAGCGAAACCTTGCGCGAACGCTCGACAATCTTCGCCAAATCGAACTTCAAATTCTCGGCCGAAAAGCCGAACTCGTTCAAGCGGTGCATCAGATGCCAGATTTCCGATGAACGCAGCAGCGCCTTAGTCGGAATACAACCCCAATTCAGGCAGATACCTCCGAGCCGGTCGCGCTCGACCACCGCGGTTTTCAAGCCAAGTTGGGCCGCGCGTATGGCGCAGACATAGCCTCCCGGTCCCCCGCCCACCACAACAACGTCATACGTTTCGGGCATGGTCAAACTCCAAGAATTTCGTTACGCCGCCACGACGCTTGCGACGAGCGCGCCGAATAGAGCCGGCATTAACAGGAAGAACGTGTAGATGAAGCTGATGCCGGCGAATTTCAAACCGGTCCGAAGCCAGCTCTGCCCATAGAATTTCTTCAAAGAGAGCAGCAGATACGTCCCCAGTACGGCAATAACAAACCAGGCGACCCACTTTCCCGGAATGAACTGCGCCGCAATCGCCGCGGCGATCAGTATGGCGAAGAAAAATGTGTGCATGGTGAGCGAGAATACCATGTGATCCACGAAGAAGAATTCCCGGCGCTGGCGCCAATAGAATGCCACAAGCAACAGCGCAAACAGGGGCAACAGCAGGAAGAGGATTCGCGGAATCCAGACCATCATTGGGCCATTGAGCGCGGCAGGATCGCTCTGCAGCTTGTCCATTGTCTCGGCGACTTCCGTGGCCACCCATTGGCTCTTCGAATGTTCGTGCTCTTTAGCCGCGTCGGCGCGCAGCTGCGCCAAGGCGGCCTGGCCCTCAGCAGAAAGTTTGGCGTGGCTTGCGCCGATGCGCTGGAAAAACCTTGCCGTGTTTGTGATGGTATCCGTTTTCTCACCGTTGGCCTTCAGTCCCGGCACCGGAATGTGCGGCACGTCCTCCTCCGCCACATAGACATTGCCCTTCGCGTCCGCCTTGAATCCTTCCATCGGCTTTTGGACGCCGTTTGCAATCTTGGTGATATTCCCAGCTTTGTCCGCGACCAATTTGAATGTGTCAACCTTCAGATCCAACTGTACGATCGCGATGCCTGTCGCCGACAGGAACAGAAAGAACAATAGTGAGACAAACAGATACAGCCGGATCGCAGGCATGTAACGCTGGGTACGCCCCTCGCGAAATGCCTTAGGCAATTCTCCTGGCTCGACCAGCAGCGCCTTGACCGTGCGTAGAATGCGGCTGTCGAAGCTGGCGATGTCTTTGAAGACCTCATGCAGCAAGTGACCCAATGACCGGCGATGCGTGTTAAGCGGCTGACCACAGACCGCACAATACGGGCCGATCATCGGATGACCGCAATTGGCGCAGTGCCCCACCTGGCCGCCGCGCTCCAAGAGCGCCGATGCAGCCATTTCGACGGCTGCCGCGCCGCCCGTCTCGAGAATTGCTTCAAGCTCGTCCATGCTGCCCCCAGTCGCTAGCCAGGCGATTATAGCAGCATCGCGGCCGGTTCTTCGATGTATTGCTTGAAAATCTGCAAGAAGCGCGCGCCGGTGGCACCGTCGATCACGCGGTGATCGCAAGACATCGTAACGGTCATGACCGTGGCGACTTCAACTTTCCCGTCAATAACAATCGCTCGCTGCTCGCCGGCGCCGACCGCGAGAATGCCCGCATGCGGCGGATTAATCACCGCCGTGAAATTCTTGATCCCCATCATGCCAAGATTGGAAATGGCAAAGCTGCCGCCTTCGTATTCCTGCGGTTTGAGTTTCTTGGCGCGTGCGCGTTCGGCCAGAGACTTCACCTCGTTGGAAATCGCTGCCAGGCCCTTTTCGTTGGCGCCGAATACGATGGGCGTGATCAGGCCAAAATCGAGCGCCACCGCGACGCCGACATCGGCGTGCTTGTGGCGGAGAATCGCATTTTCGGTCCAGCTGGAATTGACCTCCGGCACATGCTGCAACGCCAGCGCCGCCGCTTTGACGATGAAATCGTTGACCGACAATTTGTAGGCGCCTTCGCCCTTGGGCGACTGCTCGTTGAGGCGCGCTCGCGTGGCCATCAACGAGTCGATATTGCAATCGACGGTTAGATAAAAATGCGGAATTAGAGCCTTCGCCGAGCTAAGACGCTTGGCGATGGATTTGCGCATCGAATCGTGCGGGATTTCGAGATAATCGTCGGGCTTGTAGAACAGCCTGGCATCCGGCAGTGGCGCGATGCCCGCAGTTCCGCCGCCTGCCGATGGTTGCGCGACAGGCGCCGCGGATGGTTTCGTCAGGCCGGGCTTGGCATTATCGACGTCGGATTTCACGATACGTCCGCGCGGGCCGGAACCGGTAAGCGCTGCGATATCGATGTTTTTCTGCTGGGCGACACGCCGCGCCAGCGGCGATGCGAAGATGCGGGTGTCTGACACCACCCGTACTTGCTTCGGGGCCCCCTCACCCTTGCCCTCTCCCCCTGCGGGGGCGAGGGAATTTGTAGCGCGTACTCCCTCTTCCCCACGGGGGAAGAGGGTCGGAGTGAGGGGGACCGGAACTGGTTTTGCTTCCGCCGTGACCGCCTCTTTGATCGATAGCATCGCAGCGGGAATGTCAGCCGCGCCGGCCGCTTCGCCCTCCCCCAACAGAACGGCGATCGGCGCATTGACTTTCACGCCTTCCGTTCCTGCCGGAACCAAGATTTTTCCGATTCGCCCCTCATCGACGGCTTCGAATTCCATCGTCGCTTTGTCGGTTTCGATCTCGGCGAGAATGTCGCCGGACTTTACCGCATCGCCTTCCTTGACCAACCATTTGGCCAGTTTGCCCTCTTCCATCGTGGGCGACAGCGCGGGCATCAATATCTGAATCGACATCAGTTCGCCTCAAGCGGCTTTAGCGTAGCCACGTGTTGTTCCCAGTTTTGGCCGTCGAACGGCCGCAGACTTACAGCGCGCACCGCATTCGGTTCCAGACAACGCAAATTGATACTGTAGCCGTCGGGATGCGAACGCGGCACATAAAACGATTTTATTCCGCACACGGAACAGAACAAGTGTTTCGCCGTTTTGGTGTTGAATTCATACGTCGTCAGCTTGTCGGCGCCGGTCAGCAGGCGAAAGCGATCCTTGGGGACCATGTAGTGCACATAGCCCGTCCTGGCGCACATCGAACAATTGCAATCGACCGCTTCGACTTCGTCGGGCATCAAGACCTCAAAGGAAACCGCCCCACAATGGCAGCCACACTTCTTCCAGGTCATGGCCGAATCCAAAGCCATGGTTAGGTCCAGTAGCAGACGGACTTCGCCGCCGCGATGATGTCGTCGACCGTCGGCAGCGCCAGCTTTTCGAGATTGGCGGCATAAGGCATCGGCACGTCCTTGCCGCAAATTTTCGCCGGCGGCGCATCCAGATAATCGAACGCCTTTTCCACCACTTGCGATGCGACTTCCGAAACCGATCGAACAAATCGGCCAGCCCTGCTCCACCGTGACCAGACGGTTCGTCTTCTTGACGGATTCCACCACGGTGTCGGTGTCGAGCGGGCGCAGCGAGCGCAAATCGATCAATTCCGCATCGATCCCTTCGGCCGCCAGTTTTTCGGCCGCCTCAAGGATCATGCCGACGCAGATCGAATACGCCACCAACGTTACATCTTTGCCCTCTTTGACGACGCGCGCCTTGCCGATGGGCAACACATAATCGTCGAGTTTCGGCACAGCAAACGAGCGGCCATAGAGAATTTCGTTTTCCAGGAAGATGATCGGATTGGGATCGCGGATCGCCGCTTTCATCAACGCCTTGGCATCGGCAGCAAAATAAGGCGCGATCACCTTCAGTCCCGGAACCGACGCGTACCACGCGCTGTAATCTTGGCTGTGCTGGGCACCGACCCGCGCCGCCGGACCGTTCGGTCCGCGAAAGACAATCGGGCAATGCATTTGGCTGCCCGACATATAGCGTGTCTTGGCGGCGGAATTGACGATCTGGTCGATCGCCTGCATGGCGAAGTTCCAAGTCATGAATTCGACGATGGGCCTTAGGCCGTTAAACGCCGCACCGACCGCCAGGCCTGCGAAGCCCTGTTCGGTAATCGGCGTGTCGATAACGCGCTTCTCGCCAAACTCTTCCAGCAATCCTTGGCTGATCTTATAGGCGCCCTGATATTGCGCGACTTCCTCGCCCATCAAGAACACGGTTTCGTCGCGGCGCATCTCTTCCGCCATGGCGTCGCGCAAGGCTTCGCGCACCGTTATGGTGACGAACTCGGTGCCGGCGGGAACGTCGGGTTCGGATGTTAGAGTCACGCCCTCACCCTTGCCCTCTCCCCCTATGGGGGCGAGGGAATTTTGGGGCGGTACAGCCGCACCCTCTCTCGCAGAGAGCGTGATGGGGCCTAGCGGCGCTTTCGGCGTAGCGGCAGCACTCGCATTTGGCGACTCGCCATCGTCGAGCAGTTCGGCAATCGGCGAATTCACTTTCACGCCTTCGGTGCCTTCCGGTACCAGAATCTTGCCGATGCGCCCTTCATCGACGGCCTCGAATTCCATGGTCGCCTTGTCGGTTTCGATTTCGGCGAGAATATCGCCGGATTTCACCGCGTCGCCCTCTTTGACGAGCCATTTGGCGAGTTTGCCCTCTTCCATGGTGGGCGACAGCGCAGGCATCAAGATTTGGATCGACATCAGGCCACCACATCCGTGTAGAGTTCGGACGCATCGGGTTCCGGGCTTTCCATCGCAAATTCGGCGGCGGTGTTGACCACCAAACGGATGTCTTTATCGATCGCTTTCAACTCGTCTTCCGTCATCATGCCGGTGGAGACCAGTTTGTGCCCCAGATGTTCGATGGGGTCGCGTTTCTCGCGCACCGTCTGCACTTCTTCGCGCGTGCGGTATTTGGCCGGATCGGACATCGAATGGCCGCGATAGCGATAAGTCTTCATTTCGAGGATCATCGGGCCGTTGCCCGAGCGGCACCATTCCACCGCCTTGCGGCCGGCAGCGTGAACGGCTTCCACATCCATGCCGTCGACTTCTTCGCCGGGCAGATTGAACGACGAGCCGCGCTTGTAGAAACGCGTCTCGGCACTGGAGCGCTCGACGCTGGTGCCCATCGCGTATTGATTATTTTCGATGATGTAGACGACCGGCAGTTTCCACAATTCGGCCATGTTGAAACTCTCGTAGACTTGGCCTTGATTGGCGGCACCGTCACCGAAATAGGTCACGCAAATGGAGCCGTTGTTCTTGTACTTGTCGGCGAAGGCTAGCCCGGTGCCAAGCGGCACCTGGGCGCCGACGATACCGTGGCCGCCATAGAACTGTTTCTCGCTCGAAAACATGTGCATCGAGCCGCCCTTACCTTTGGAATAGCCGCTGTAGCGCCCCGTCAGTTCGGCCATGACACCTTTGGGGTCCATGCCGCAGGCCAGCATGTGGCCATGGTCGCGATACGCGGTGATCACTTGGTCCTGCGGGCCCAAATTGGCCTGCATGCCAACGACGATAGCTTCCTGGCCGATATAGAGATGGCAGAAGCCACCGATCAGGCCCATGCCATAGAGCTGTCCTGCGCGCTCCTCGAACCGCCGGATCAGCAGCATGTCCGAATAGAACTGCTTGAGAGAAACGGAATTGGGAGTCGCGACGGCGGCTTTGACGCCAGTCACTGGAGCCATGTTCGGATCAGTCATATCGGAGCCTAGTTTTCCCGTTTCCCTAGGTGGAGGCAAGGGCGCGGGTTTTGGCAAGGCCAACCGCTTTTGGCAAGCGCTGCCCCGGTCTGGCCAGGGCGGACCGGCGCGCTTAGGGCTGCTTGTCCCGGGGGACAGCCAACTGGCCCGGCGCCCCATCCATCAACTGGGTGCGGGCGAGCTCCTCGACCAGGTCGGGATCGGGCGTATTAGACTTGAGGAGTGCAATACGGTGCTGCAGACGCGCGCGTTCGTCTGCCAGCTGGTCGGCCTGGACCTGAGCAACGGCAAGTTTGGCGTGCACATCGCCGAGCGCCAAATAGCCTCGCTCGCCCCAAACGGCGTAATAGCCAAAGTAGGACACGACGGCGATGGTGACGGCCGGCAAGATAGACAACGAAAAAATACGCGTCACGCTTCGTCTGATTCGCATGACGAGAACGAATCACTACCGATTCGGCACGTCAAGCAGTTTTTTGCATTAAGAATTCGCTCGGCGGATCGTTAAGATTTAGCGGACGCCTTGATGCGTGGCGAACGCGAAGAATCCGCACTTCATCCCGGCCCGAAACGCTTCGAAAATACACGAGATAAGGATACGGGTGGGCGGGATAGACGCGGATATCGCCCACACAAGTCGGATGGCCGGAATGCGGATAATCGGCGAAGTAGCCAGCTACAGAATAAATACGGTCGACGACCTTCTGTGCAGCGGCAGGATTGTCGTGAGCAATATAGTTGTAAATCTCGTCGACTTGTCGTGCCGCACGAAGACTGAACGAAAAGAACATAGCAAGGCCCCTCTTTAGGCCAGCTTATGGGGGAAAAAAGCGATGCTGCGGCGGCCCATTGGGCTCTACTTCGAGTTCACTTCGTGTCTACGCGTACGTCGGAAAACAGCCGCTACTTGCTCCTCAGACGCAACTTCTTCTCGATCCATCTCGGCAAGCGCCTCTTCCAAATCTGCACGCTCCTCGTCGGACAATGGGTCCACATCTGCCTCAGACTCGATCGAAAGCAACAGCGCGGCAGCCTCTTGCTGTCGCCATTCCGGCCAGTTGCGGACACGCTCGAAGACTGCTTCGATCTGTTCCCTCGTCATGTATCAAATCATAGCACAAACGGCGAACGCCGCCCAATCCAAAAATCGGGCGGCGTACCACCATTATCTGCTTTGAGAGTCCGAAGAACTAAACCTTCAGCACGCTCCG
>CAVXZV010000003.1:0-250941 GCA_963766355.1 uncultured Alphaproteobacteria bacterium | reverse complement strand
GGGTGGTGTCCAGAACAGCCAAATCGACCGTAGGGTGGTGTTGATTAGGCTCCAGAACAGCGGGCAGCAAGGATTAATTTGATCCATTAATCTAAATTACTGGCGTTTCGCCAAGTCAAATTCGTAGCGTTTTTGCAGCTTGCATTCGCCATTCAGCGCCGGTCCTGAGAAATTGATACCTGAGAGATTGTGTGCTGGGTTCTCAGAACTCAGCAACCGCAGGCCTGTTAACGTCAAATGTGATCGTTTTTCGGTTAGGCTCAACGTGGCAGAGTATTCCTTCATCGATACGCTTGCACTGGGATTTGTGAAGTCCGCAATGCTCATCCCCGCTAGAATTGTGAACGGGAAACTAATTGTGTCTCCCTTGATTTGGCCAAAGCGTGCGTTTCCTGACGCAGAAACCGATTTGACGCTCACGCAATTGACAAACGTGTATCCGAGCGATTGGATTCCCTTACCCGAAGGCGTCTTGACCACCACGATAGACACGCTGTTGCCGAGCTTGTCGGTCCCTTCATAAACATCCGTGGGAACACCTTGCTCGGTCGAGGCGTTTGAGTTCTCGCCGGCGTTTTGCTGTTGAGCAAATGCGGTGACGGTAACGCCAAATGTCGACGCTATGCCGAAGCCGATTACCACTGCCACGCTAAGAATGCGGCTCACACCGCCGCTATTGTGCCCCCACATGACCAACCCCAGCGCCTTTCTGCCAGCGCATAATCTGGCATAACGTCGAGCATTTACCAATAGGCGAGCTGACGACCGGAACGCCGCGACTGGGTTTCACCTGCGCTTTCGGTCAGCACGAAATGGGTCATGCAGATTTCATTTCGCATCATAGCGCAGAAGGAAAAACAACCACTTGGTCGGTGCAGAAATCTGTTATGAATACCGGCTTGCAAGGCGTCTATGCTATCCAGTGTCAGGGCCACGAACGGCAGGTTTTTGGCGCGAGCTGGACGAATTCCAAACGGCGAGTTTCGGGCGGATGCCATTCAGAAGATGGCTGGAACGCGCCTGAAGTTGCCCTTCCTACCGACAGGGCTACACTCCCTCGCAGGGGGATCGTCATGAACAAACTCGCACTCGCTCTCGCTGCCGCGCTCGTTGCGCCTGCATGGGGCGCCGACTATCTCGAACCAGAACCGGCGACCTATCTCGCATTCGCCGAGCAGAACCCCGACCTGAAGGAGGCGTTCGATTCGTTCGTGACCGCGCGCATGATTGTCGAGCCCTCGTTCCAGTTTTCCTATGCCGTGCTGCTGGAGCAGAGGCAGGGCCACAGCTTCATCGTCTCGCTGAAGTTCGCGCCCGAGGTCGAAGACATCCTGCAGCGCTACGATGAAATCGAGCGGTTCAAGAAGGAACCGCCAACCGATGATCCGAAAATAACCGCCGATTACCTCGCCGAGCTTCAGAAAGATCTACCGCCCTATCCGAAAGACGCAAAGCCGGAGCGTTGCGAAGTGGAGATTGATAGGCCCTTCGCGGCAAAACTAGTCGAGGCGTGGAAGGCTATGCTCAGAGATGTGCGTCCGAAGCCGTACGACGGTGGACTGGATGGCACGTCCTACCATTTTGCCGTGCGTCTCGACGACAAAACGCTCCTAGGCCAGGTCTCGTCGCCCGGCCTTGCGACGCGCTCCGGCCGGCTTGTCAGCATCGGAGAGATGATGCGCGAATACTGTCAAAGTCGTCGCGACAATATTATTGGCGAAGCAGACAAGCTCATCGGACAACCAGTTCCTAAACCATAAAAATCCGGTGACAGGAGTAACAATCCCTCCGGCGAAATACGATCGGCGGAGCAATCTTGCCCGAATATTTGACCAACCCATTTCGTTCGGGGCGATTTGTTCAAAGGCGCAATTTTAGGATGTCCGCAACTGGCACGTTCCGGACCAATGGTGTTGGGTGGGCCCAAGCCACCGTTCGATCTATAGCAAAAAAGCGCCGACAGCCTATGCCGGCTTTGCCACGATCGCTTCCAGCACGCGTTCGGGCGTCAGCGGCAGACGTAGCAGGCGCACGCCTATGGCTTTAAACACCGCGTTGGCAATGACCGCACCCGTGGTAGTGATCGCCGGCTCGCCGCAGCCTTGGGGAGCAAGCGCATCGTTCTTGACCAACACAGTCTGAATGGGCGGTACCCAGCTGAACCGCGGTAGATGGTAGGTGTCGAAATTGGTGTCGAGGATCTCGCCGCCCTCAAAGCGCAGCTCCTCGGCCAGCGTGTAGCCGAGGCCCATGGTCAGGCCTCCTTCGGTTTGCATGCGAGCGCCTTCGGGATTGACGACGACACCCATATCGATGGCGCAGGTCATGCGCACCACGCTTACCTGCCCGCTCGATGCATCCACCGCTACTTCGGCCATTGTCGCCACATAGCTGCCGGCATCGATGCTGAGCGCCATGCCGCAGCCACGCCCTTTGGGGCCAGGCGCAGCGCTCCAACCAAACGCGTCGGCGCAAGTTTTCAGGACGTTGCGCATGCGTTGGTCCGAGAGGTGCTGCAGCCGGAAGGCGAACGGATCGATTCCCGCCGCGGCCGCTAAGCTGTCGATCTGCGATTCGAGCGCGAAGATATTCATATTGGCGCCGGGACCGCGCCAAGGCCCCACGCCAAAGGGATGCAGACCCGCCTTGGCGGCGTCTCCTTCGAAGGACATGCCACCGGCCGAGCGCACACGCAGATTGGGAACGTCGTAGAACATGGTGGCGCCACGCGCGCCCGCAGCGAAAACTTCATAGTCCCAAAGGCAGATCCGGTTGTTTCGATCCAGAGCGGAACGGATCTTCACAACCGACGCCGGGTCGAAAGTGTCGTTGTAAAATTCCTCGGCCCGAGTCCAGGCGACTTGCACCGGCTTGCCGGTGATCTGGGACAGGCGTGCCGCTTCGATGGCTTGCAGGCCGCCGCTCTTGCCGCCGAATCCACCGCCGAGATACGGCGTAATGACCCGCACGGATTTGGGGTCGAATCCCAGCGCCTTGGCCACGCTGTCGCGGGTCGGGAAGGGCGTTTGCGTAGAGGCCCAGACGGTCGCGTGGCCGTCTTTGACGTCTGCCAGGGCCGCGTGAGGCTCCATGGGAGAATGCGCGACATAGCCTTTTTGATAGGTCACATCGAAAGACTTCACGGCGCCCGCGGCGTTTACATCGCCCTTCGACTGCAGCTCTTTTACATCTTTGGCGGCGTCCATGATGTGCGCAAAGATGGTGTCCTGATTGAGTTTGGTCGCAGGCCGTTGCCGATCGGCGAAGACTTTGGTGAGGGCGTTGGCGGCGGCTTGCGGATCAGCGTGCAGAACAGCGATGAGATCGCCCTGTTTGATCACGCGCACGCCGGGCAGCTTTTCCGCTGCCGAGGTGTCGGCCTGGGCAAGGCTTGCGCCATGCTGTGGTGCACGCAGAACGCGGGCATAGAGCATGCCAGGCAGACGGATGTCGGCCGTATATTTGGCGGCGCCCGTAACCTTCTCCACGGCATCCAGCCGCGTGGGCGAACGGCCCATGACGGTGAATTCGGCAGGCGTGCGCAATAGCGGCTTCTCATCCACCGACAACGCGACGCGCGCCTCTTGCGAAAGTGCGGCGTACGTCACCTTGCGGTTCGCAGAGCCGATAACCGAGACGACGCCGTCCTTCACCTGCAGCTTGTCGAGGGTCACGCCAAGCCGTTTTGCCGCCAGTTGCATCAGCACGGCGCGCGCCTTGGCAGCCGCCGCGCGAAGATAAGGCCCGAACATGCGTGTCGTGAGCGAGCCAAACGTACCCATGTCCCAAGGACATTTGTCGGTATCGCCCAAGACCATGTCGACAGACGCGAGCGCGACGCCCAGTTCTTCGGCGGCCATCTGCGCCTGGGAGGTAAGGACGCCTTGGCCCATTTCGATCTTGCCGGAAAAAACTGTAACCCGCCCGTTCGCGCCAATTACCAAATAGGCGTGGAAGTCGGAGGGATAAAGCGGGCGGTTTTGGGCGAGCGCCTCGGCAAGAGGTCTCAAGCCGAAAAAAACAACCACGCCGCCGCCGGCGAGTTTGAACACGTCGCGCCGGAGAACCTGGGTCATGACCGGCCTCCCATCAGCTTGGAGGCAGAATTCGACGGCCTCGACGATGCGCAAATGCGCCCCGCAACGGCACAGATTGTTGTCCAGCTGGGCGATAATGTCGTCACGCGAGGGGCGAGGGTTATCCCGCAGAAGCGCGTATGCGGTCAGCAGCATTCCCGACGTGCAATACCCGCATTGAAAGGCGCCGTGATCGATGAACGCTTGCTGCAAGGGATGCAGCGCGCCGTCCTTGGCCAGCCCCTCGATGGTCACAACGCGTTTGCCCGCGACTGCAGCCAGCGGATAGTTGCAAGAGCGCACGGCCTTGCCGTCGACCAGCACCGTGCAAGCCCCACATAAGCTTTCGCCGCATCCGTACTTGGTTCCGGTCATATCCGTGTCGGTGCGCAATGCCCAGAGCAGCGAGCGGTCCTCCTCGGCGTTGAGCGAAACGGGTTTGTCATTCAACGTGAAACGAATTGCGCGCGTCATGCCGCATTCCTTCCGTCCATCGCCGCTCGATTCCCGTCAACGCGTCGCAAGGCAGGAGCGAATTTTCCCAGCTGCGCCTGGATCGAGAAGAACGATAGCGCTTTTGCGAGCTCCCCGGAAGCCAAGGACCCTGGCTTCGCCGCTAGCCGAATGCCAACGGTCCGATTATTTGCTCGAAACCTTCCAAAGCCCGATGGGCGGGCGTGGTGCGAACATTAGAGGGTAATTGGATCGAAATAACTGATAGGTCTCACCCTCTCCTTGAGGGAGGGTCGAAAAATTCGAGCAGCGCGTAGGTCCTGAGCGTCAGCGAAGGACGCGTGCGCGCGAAGAATTTTTCGGGGAGGGGATTTTCCAAAACTGCTTGACCCCTCCCCGAAGCGCTTCGCGCTTCGACCCTTGCATGTTGGAAGGGCCGACTCAGAGCAAACTGTTAGGCGGTACCGTTCGACCCTTGGTGTCTAGCACCGTGAGGGAGCTTGGTCCGTCCGTCCTCGGCTTTTGTCCTGAACAGATGATGGGGAGCAAGTCCCGCATGCAAGGCAAGGAATCGTCCGAACAAAACGCCAAGTCGAAGTGTAGCGCAGGTATCGACGTGTGTAAAAGCTGGCTCGATGCGCACATCGTGCCAGCAGGTTGTTCGTTGCGTGTTTCCAACGACGCGCAGGGCCATCGTCAGCTCAAGCGCTGGCTGGCCAAATACGAGGTTGTTCTCCTCGCAATGGAAGCCACCGGCAAATGGCACAGGCAGGTGCACCGCAGCTTGCATGCCAGCGGCTTCAGCGTGGCCATCGTCAATCCGCTGCGCGCCAGGCTGTTTGGCGAAGCGCTCGGTCTGCTGGCCAAGACCGACCGGGTGGACGCGCGCATGCTTGCACTTCTGGCGGCAGGCATTTCGCCTTCCCCCAGCGCGCCGGCGTCGGATTGCATTGAGGCGTTGAGAGAACTCGTCACGGCACGCCATAGTGCTGTGGCCGAGCAGACGGCGCTCGAAAACCAACTGCTTGCGGCAAACACTGCCTTCTTGCGCACCCAGCTCAGGCGCCGCATCGACCGGCTGGCAAAGGACATCGCTCGCCTCGATGCCGAGATCGCCAAGCGCATCAAAGCCGACCCAGGGCTCGTCCGCCGATACGAGATCCTGCTTTCCATTCCCGGCCTTGGGCCGGTCACCGCTGCAACCCTCGTCGCAGATATGACCGAACTCGGGACCTGCAACGCCAAGCAAATCGCCATGCTTACAGGTTTGGCGCCTCTCGCAGACAATTCCGGCTCGCGCGAAGGCCGACGCATCATTCGGGCGGGACGCCCAGCAGTCCGGCGCGTGCTCTATCTCTGTGCCCTCAGCGCAAGTCGCTGCAACGCCGCCATGAAAGCCCTCTATACGCGGCTCACCGCAGCAGGAAAGCCACACAAGGTTGCCCTCGTCGCCGTCGCTCGTAAGCTCATTATCCTGGCAAATACCCTCATCAGCCAGGATCGCACTTGGCAGCCCCATGTTCCCATCAACACTTGACAGCCGACACAGATGCTCCCTCAAGGGGAGGGTCAAAAAACGAGCCTGAATCAATTCAATCCGGGACTGCGCTTAGTACTGGCCGTAGCGCCCGCGCACGGAGTCCAGCAACGCAGCGGAATCGTAACCGACGCCGTCCTTGAAGACGAGTTCGACATTCTGGATATCCGCGATGGTGTGTGACGGATCGCCCTTCACCACCAGCAGATCGGCATCCTTTCCCGCCGCGACCGAACCTATCCGTTTTTGCAGGCCGAGATAGACCGCGCCGTTCCAGGTTGCGATCTTCACCGCTTCTTCAGGCTTAAATCCGGCGTCCACCAAAAGCTCGATCTCGCGCAAATCGCCGAAGCCCGGAATGACACCGCCATCGCCGGTCGGATCGGGGCCTGCCAGCAACAATCCGCCCGCCGCCACGAAGCGCCGTTCGATTCCGATGTCGTTTTTGTAGGCCGTGGCCAGTTCTTTGGTCGTTGCGGGGGCGAAATGACTTATGCGCTCGCGCTCATAAAGATAAGCCTCTCGCGCCTGAGGCGACAGCACGGCCATTTGCGCCGGGCGTAACGGCGCCAGCCCGCGCCCATTATCCTCGAATACCGGCAGAGTGGACGTCACGGCCACATGATGCACCACAAGGTCCTTGATCAGCGCGGTCGCGGCGGCACTGTCCGGCGTCATCGCCACCATTGTGGGCCATCCCACGGTCGCCGGGCACACGTCCGGCACCTTGCCGGGATCGAGTTGCGTGTTGACGAAGAAGCCGTGCTCCAGATTGTCGATACCCAGCGCGGCCGCTTCGGGATAACTGACCGCGCAAAGATGGCCGGTGATCTTCAGTCCAAGCTTATGCGCCTCTTCGGCAGCGGCTTTCAGTTCGGCGCGCGTGATATTCATATAGGCCTTGAACGAGGTCGCGCCTTGCTCGGCCCAAAATGCCACCGTCTCGCGTGCATCCTTGGCATCGCGCAGTTGATGCATCTGAATGAAATACGAACCGGCGCCTTCGAGATATGGCGCCGTCACGTCCATATGCGGACCGGGCAGCGCGCCCGTATCGATCAGACGTTTGAGATTGAGATCGGCATAGGGTTCGACGCTGCCCGTCGTGCGCAATGTGGTGACGCCATTGGCGAGATAAAGCCGCGGCGCCGTGAAGGTCATTTGCGGCGCCAGCAAGGGCTGATCGCTATGACCGGCGGAATCGAGATTCGGGCGCCCGATGTAATACATATGATCGTGCATGCCCACGATGCCGGGCAGCACCGTGCGCCCGGAAAGATCGATCGCCGTGACGCCTGCGGGCAATGCGGCGCTCGAGGGTTCGACCGAAACGATCTTGCCGTCGGCGATGATAATGGTCCGATCGTCCTGCGCGGGTGTGCCGGTGCCGTCGATCAACCGCACATGGGTCAGCGCCAAACGGTCTGCCTGGTATTTCACATAGGAATGGACCGACGGTCTTGGTGCGGTGAGCGGCAAAATACGCGGTGCGAGATCGATCGGCGCAGCGCTCGCCGCCGCAATAACAACAATGACGCTCAGCGCGGCTGCAAATCTTCCCATCGAATTCCCCATCTAAACGCATTCCCGCCCTTGTGACGATGAATCGGATCCTCGGCTCTGCCGCGATCGCGCGGGCATACTTGCCGCCGGCCGATTCTCGTACACGATCTCACCATCCACAATCGTGGCTGCGATGGCACGGTCGTCGCCAGTCAGCATGAGCGAAAAGAGATCGTCCCAAATGTCCCGGGACAGCGAATGATGGGCGGTCAGAAGCGGCGTCGGCGTCAGATTCAATACGGCAAAATCCGCCTCCTTTCCGACCTCAATCGAGCCGATCTTGTCGTCGAGATTTAATGCCTTCGCGCCGTCAAGTGTGCCGAGCAACATGAGCCTTTCCGGCGAAATATGTTGCCCTCTCAATTCCGCCACTTTGTACGCTTCTCCCATCGTTCGTAGCATAGAAAATGACGGACCGGCCGCTACGTCCGTTCCGAGCGCGATTCTCAGGTTCGGATGCGTTCTCTTGATGGAGCAAAAATCAAACTCGCCACTTCCCAAGTACAGATTCGAGTGAGGACAGTGCGCCAACGCGCATCTGTGTGTGGCGAGCGTCTCGATCTCATGACGGGACAAGTGGATTGCGTGAGCAAAAACCGATCGATCGGTCAGAAGACCGTAGGTACGATAGACATCGGTGTAGTCGCTGGCTTCAGGAAATAGTTCCCCAACCAGTTTTATTTCACCGACATTCTCCGACAGATGGGTCTGGAAATACACATCCTGATAATCGCCAAGCAACCGCCCAACCTGCTCGAGGAGCGTGTTTGAACAGGCAGGTGCAAAGCGGGGAGTGATTGCATAGCCAAATCGGCCGTTTCTATGCCATCGTTCGATCAACCGACGCGTCGACGAAATGGATGTTTCTGCGTCCTCCATAAGAGCAACGGGGACGTTTCGGTCCATTAGTACTTTGCCGGCAATCGCTCGAATATTGTATTTTCTCGCCTCATTGAAAAATGCGTCAACCGACGCATCATAAATCGTGCAAAATGCGGAGACCGTCGTCGTTCCGTTACGAAGGACCTCCTGAAAGAAAAGCTCCGCCATTTGGGCGGCAAATTCCGGGTCGGAGTAGCGAATCTCTTCCGGATAGATCGATTCATTCAGCCACGGCAACAACGCGCCGCCTGGCATTGCTATGCATCGCACCTGAGGGTAGTGAATGTGCGTATCGACAAAACCCGGAACGATCAATTGGTTCGGCCCGAACTCGACAACTTGGGCATTATTGAGAAAATCTCCGGGTAATTCGTTCCTATTTACGATGTCCGAGATGTGCCCGTTCTCCACGACGATGGCGGCGTTTCTTAACATCGAAAACGATGAACCCACACGCTGACTCGCCGCAAGCGAGGAGGGTGAAAGCAAATCCCCGCAGAATATTCTTCGGGAGTATTTGGTCATCTGACTTCGATCTCCTGCCGGGACTAGATGTGAATGCTCAGTTGGCGCGCGAGAGCACCAACCCATTCGAATGGTGAGGCAACGGCAAATCCGAAAATGATTATAAGGCCGACAGTGAGGAGTGTCATGACCCAGTATGTCGAGCGCAGCGCTTTCGTCCGTGCGTTTCGTACAGCCAACAGCTCATCGAAGTAGTAATCGGTCGGGTGTTGGAGATCGTAACGAGACCATCGCACATGGGCGATCTTAAGCATCTGCCGACCCAGCAAAAAGATAAACAGGAACAATAGAAACACGGAAAAGCTTAGCACGCCTCTTTCCTGCAAACGGTCGTGACCGATGTTGAGAATGATCGTATATCCGACAAATAATATGGATGCCGTCGAGAGTATCGATCCGTTTTTGGAATCCAGAACCGATAGTTCGTCACGCAGTTCGCGAACAATGTCTCTATCGCTAAACCCGAACTGTTCTCTCATAGCCGTGATATGTGCCGAACGTTCCTGTTTATTACGCTGAAGATCGCTTGACATCGAGCTTCCCCCTCCTATTTGTCTGTGCCGCATGACGAACTTAATGGGACGTCACGCTGTCCTCCTCGAAATCGCCCTATGACACACTCTAAAGGGCTGTGCGGTCAATCGGGCTGAATCTTGCGGCAGGCAACTGTCTTCTTTTTCGTGCCTTCTGATCGCGTTCATTGGGTATTATGTGTGTCGTTACGGCGGGCGAGGCTACGACATGGAGTCGCTGACGGCTCTGACGCGGCTCATTTTCAAAATCGATTGCCCGCAGGCTCAGCGATCGACAAAATTGCGGACGCAGTGAAATCGAGGCTTTCGCCACAAACCGCCATCCCAAGTTGAGGAGGACGGTTGGACGCCAGGCTTTGGGCCATGACATTCCGATTTGTATCACTCCACCCGCATCGCGTCGGCGATCAGCGCATCTTCCGCTTCGCGCAGCACGTCTTCAAGCGCCGCACCGGCCACCATTTCGCGGCCGATTTCCAAGAGTGCCGGCACCGCCAGCGGCGAGACCCGGTCGAGCTTGCGCTTGACGATCCGCCCCTTCACCCGCCGCAACATATCGCCCAGCCGTGCGACATCGAGGAGGCCCGTGGCCGCATCCTGATAGGTGGCGCGCAGCAGAATGTGATCGGGCTCGTGCTCGCGCAGAACGTCATAGATCAGGTCCGAGGAGAACGTCACCTGCCGTCCGGTCTTCTCGCTGCCGATCGTGCGCCGTTCGATCAGCCCGGCGATGATCGCGCAATTGCGGAACGTGCGTTTGTAAAGATTGGATTCCGCCAGCCAGGCATCGAGATCGTCGCCCAGCATGTCTTCGTCGAACAATTTGCCGAAATCGAGCCCCGACAGATCGCGCAGCCCCCACACCGCCAAGGCATATTCGTTGGCGGAAAATCCCGTCGGCTTCATCGCCAGCCGCTCCAGCCGCCGCGTCAGCAACATGCCCAGCGTTTGATGCGCCAAGCGGCCTTCGAACGGATAACAGACGAGATAATGGCGCTGGCCGCGCGGAAAGGTCTCCACCAGCAATTGTCCCGGTTGCGGCAGCACAGAGCGCCATTCCTGAATGCGCAGCCATTCATGCACCGGATCGGGCAACAGGTTCCACGCTTCGGGCTTCGACACCAGTTCGCGTACGCGTTGCGCCAGGAAGGTCGACAGTGGAAACTTTCCGCCGGTATAAGACGGCACTTGCGCTTCGCTGTCCTTGGTGCGCGAAACGAAGGCGGCATCCTCATGCATGCCTTCGAAGGCCAGCACTTCGCCGGCAAAGACAAACGTGTCGCCGCGCGACAGCTGTTCGATGAAATATTCCTCGAGCTGACCAAGCACCCTTCCACCCACGCCGACCGGTCGCCCGCGCGATTGGATGCGGATATCGATCATCGGCTCTTCGACGATGGTGCCGACATTCAGCCGGTATTGTTGCGCCATCCGCGGATGGGCCAGGCGCCATTTGCCTTCCGGCGTCTTGCGCAGCCGCGCGTAACGGTCATAGCTTTTGAGCGCATAACCGCCGGTCGCGACGAACCCGACCACCCGGCGAAAATCCTCGCGGCTCAACGCGCGATAAGGCGAGGCCGACACGACTTCGCCATACAAGTCGTCTTCGTCGAACGGCCCGGCGCACGCCATGCCCAACACATGCTGCGCCAGCACGTCGAGCCCGCCTTCGCGCAGCTTCTCGCCGTCGAGTTCCCCGGCGATCACCGCTTCGCGCGCCGCTTCGCATTCCAGTACTTCGAAACGATTGGCGGGCACCAGCAAGGCGCGGCTGGGTTCGTCCAAGCGGTGATTGGCGCGGCCGATGCGCTGCACCAGACGCGCGGCGCCTTTTGGTGCGCCGATGCAGATCACCTTGTCCACCGCGCCCCAATCGATGCCGAGATCGAGCGTGGAGGTGCACACCACCGCGCGCAGTTTGCCGCTTGCCATTGCCGCTTCGACTTTGCGCCGCTGGCCGGGCGCCAGAGAGCCGTGATGCAACGCGATGGCGAGATTGTCTTCGTTGATCCGCCATAAATCCTGGAATGTGCGTTCCGCCTGGCTCCTGGTATTGACGAAGATCAGCGCCGTCGCCGCCGTCTTGATCGCGGCCATCACATCGCCCATGGCGTGGCACGCCAAATGCCCCGCCCAAGGCACATATTCTTCCGAGGCGAGGATCGAAATCTGCGGCACCGCGCCTTTGGCACCCAGCACCAGCGCGGAACGCGCCTCTCCACCGAAAGGCTGCGGCACCAGATAGCGCTGCAGCGGCGCGGGATCGGCGACCGTCGCCGACAATCCGACCCGGCGATGGCCGGGCGCCAGTTTCGCCAAGCGCGCCAATCCCAGCGACAGCAAATCGCCGCGCTTGGAATTGTGCATGGCGTGCAGTTCGTCGAGAACGACCGTCTTCAGGTGTTCGAACATGCGCGGCGCGGCACTGTTGGCGAGCAGCAGCGCCAATTGCTCGGGCGTGGTCAGCAAAATATCGGGCGGCGAATATTTCTGGCGCTGGCGGCGCGAGGGCGGCGTGTCGCCGGTGCGCGTTTCGGCGCGGATGTCGAGGCCCATTTCGGCGATCGGCGCTTCGAGATTTCGCGCCACATCCACCGCCAGTGCTTTGAGCGGCGAGATATAGAGCGTGTGCAGCGTACGCGATCTTCTTCTGCCTCCCCCCTGTGGGGAGGCCGATCCGGCAAAGTCGGATCGGGTGGGGGGTGTCAAATCAATCAGCGTCGGCAAAAAACCTGCCAGGGTCTTGCCGCCGCCGGTCGGAGCCACCAGCAACACCGACTCGCCCCGCGAGGCATGTTCCACCAGCGCCAACTGATGGGCCCGCGGCTGCCATCCTCGCGCCTCAAACCAGCGTGCAAAAATTTCAGGCAATGTTTGCTCTGTCATCGTCGTTCTTGAAGCTTGATCCGTCCCCCACGGCACCTATTTCTAGAGCACCGGCGCCCAAAAAGATCATACATCCGACGCGCTGGGACTATAGGATAGGGCATTCCGCCCACCCAACCGAAAGGCTTGCGCCATGGCAAATCTCGATGCGGCAAAATCCGGCACATTCAAGATCGGCGGCACCATGCCGGTCGTTCGCCTGGGATTCGGCGCGATGCGCGTTACGGGACCCGGCGTCTGGGGCGAACCGGCCGACCGTGCCGAGTTGCTGCGCACGCTAAAACGTCTGCCCGAACTCGGTATCGATTTCATCGACACGGCCGCTGCCTATGGACCCGACGTTTCGGAAAAACTTCTGCGCGAGGCGTTGCATCCCTATAAGGGCCTTGTCATCGCCACCAAAGGCGGCTTGGCGCGCCCCGGCCCGAACAACTGGGCTCCCGACGGGCGGCCGGATCAGCTCATTCGCGAGGCGAACAAAAGCCGCCAGAATCTCGGCGTCGAGCAGATCGATTTGTGGCAGCTTCATCGCATCGACGCCGCGGTTCCGCGCGACGAGCAATTCGCGGCGATCAAATCGCTGCTCGATGACGGGGTTATCCGCCATGCGGGCCTCAGCGAAGTCTCCGTCGCCGACATCGAGGCGGCGTCGAAAGTGTTCAAAGTAGCGAGTGTGCAAAACCGCTACAATCTGGTGGATCGCGTCAGCGAAAGCGTTCTGGATTATTGCGAACGGCACAATATCGGTTTCATCCCGTGGTTCCCGCTTGCGGCGGGCGATCTCGCCAAACCGGGGTCCATCCTCGACACCGTCGCCAAGCGTCACAAAGCCGCGCCCAGCCAGATCGCGCTCGCCTGGGTGCTCAAACGCAGCCCCGTGATGTTGCCCATTCCCGGCACCTCGAAAGTCGCGCATCTCGAAGAGAACGTTGCGGCGGTGAATATCACTCTGTCGGACGACGAATTCGCATCGCTCGATAAGGCAGGCAGAAACGCAAAATAGAGAAGCCTATGGCATTATGCTGCGAGGCCGTCGCGCGCGTCCTGCAGCTTCTTGATGTCGATCTTCTTCATTTGCATCAAGGCCAGTGTCACCCGCTTGGCCTTCTCCGGGGCTTTGTCCGTCATCCATGCGAGCAGCTCTTTGGGAACCAACTGCCAGGACAATCCGAATTTGTCGATCAGCCAACCGCATCCACTTTCCTCACCGTCCGCCACAAGCTTGTCCCAAAGCTGGTCGATTTCCGCTTGCGTATCGCAATCGACGCACAGCGAGACCGCCGGTGAGAGCTTGTAATTGGGGCCGCCGTTCAATGCCATAATGTGATGTCCATCGAGTTCGAACTCCACCGTCATCACCGATCCCTTAGGACGGGGCGTGCCTTCCGGGAAATGTGAGACGGAAGTGATCTTCGAGTTCTTGAAGATGGAGACATAGAATTTGGCCGCCTCTTGCGCGTTGCCGTCGAACCACAAACACGTCGTAACCTTCAGTCTCATGGCATCGCTCCTAATGTCGCTCCCGAGTGATCTCCTCAGCTCATCTTTTTTTCACAGACGACCATCCAGGGCGTGCCGAAGCGGTCTGTACACATGCCGAATTTTTCGGCGAAGAACGTTTCCGCCATGGGCATTCCCACCGAACCGCCGTCTGAAAGCCCATTGAAGATGCGCTCCGCCTCCGCCGGCGTGTCGACGCCGAGCGAAACGCAGAAACCGCCATTTTCCTTGTACTGACGGCCTGGAGACGCGTCCGATGCCATGATGCTGGTGTTGCCGATTTTCAGATTGGCATGCAGAATTTTGTTGTGCCACTCCGCCGGAGTTTGCGCCTCGGCCGGCGAGCCTTTGTGGATCATCATCGCTTCGATTTTCCCGCCGGTCACTTTGGCATAATACTTGAATGCTTCTTCACAGTTTCCTTTGAACATCAGATAGACATTCGCTTGCATGACATCCTCCAGAGATGAGTGGTTAGAGTTTAAGATTCGTTGGTCAGCGACCCACCTTCGTACTCGTCGTGGCGTTTATCCATCCATCGGATGGGTTTCGTTGCACCCATTCGGCATTACTTTGTGGTCCATCCTGTTCTCCTCGAGCGGTCGCAGCGTTTGGGCGCTTCCGTCGCAGGTCTAGCGTCTTGCTTATTAGGTTGATATCAACATAATGAACTTATGTCAAACACCGAGCCGCTCCCGTTGTCGATGACGCATCAGGTTCGCGACACCTGCTTGTGTCTGCATGTGCAGCGAGCTGCGCGGGCGCTGGCGCGCCGCTTCGACGAATTGTTTCGGCCGCTCGAACTAACGAACGGTCAGTTCTCGCTGCTCATGTCGCTCAACCGCCCCACTCCGCCGCGCATCAGCGACGTTTCGGATTTGTTGGCGATGGACCGCACCACGCTCACCGCGGCGCTGAAACCATTGCAACGCCGCGGGCTGGTGAAAGTTTCGATCGATAAGACCGACAAACGCGGGCGCCGCCTTACTCTTACCGCGGCTGGACGCAAACTTCTTGCGGCGGCAGTGCCTTTGTGGAAACGCGAGCACGCCGCGATCGAAAAACTCCTTACGGGCGATGCCACCCGCCTACGCTCGGATTTGATCGCTTTGTCCTGAGACCGCATCAATTCTTCTCCACAAACACGCCGAGGCGGTCGAGGCTCTGGTTCCAGCCCTCGTTCATGCCACCGAGATGACGCTCGGCAATGACGTCGAAAATCTCGACCACGCGGGCATGCATCGTAAGAGTTGTCTTGCCGCCGGTTTCCGCGAAAGTCACCGTGGTCAGCACGGTGAAGATGGTTTTGCCGTTTTTGTCCAAGGCGCCTGATTTGAAAACAAGCCGCTCCGGCGCGACGACCTCCTCGTAACGCCCGTCCATCGGATAAACGGTGCCGTCCGGCGCGCGCATATCGATATGGATCGCGCCGCCCGGCCTCGCATCCACTTCGCAACGCGGATTGGTGAACCCCTTGGGGCCCCACCAGGTGGCCAGCATTTTGGGATCGGTCCAAGCTTTGAAGACCAGGGCGCGCGGTGCGTTAAGGACGCGGGTGAGCGTTAGCTCGCGCGGCGCCTTGCCTGAAATTTCTAAGAGATACGCATCAAGCTGAGCGAAGGTCCCGCCGAAGCCTTGTTGCATGGAGCTGTGGAACGCTTTGAACTTGTCGCGCTCGGCTGCCGTGGCGTTGATCGGTCCGCCGCGCAAGGTGAGCGTCGTTTTGCCGTTCTTCTCGCTGAAGCTGAGTGAATTCAATACTTCCAGCGGCCAATCCGGCGCGAAAGGCGCGCGCGTCGTATTGCCGGCGGCATCGCAGAACGAATTGACGAAGACGACGCGTTCCATCGGCGCAATCTCGCGATAAACAAATTTGCCCCACATCTCCGCGCCATTGGGTGCCTTCATGCAATAATGAAACAATCCGCCGGGACGAAAATCCAGCGAACAGCGCACCCACTCCATGCCGCTGGGACCCCACCATTTCGCCAGATGTTCGGCTTGACTGAAGACATTCCACACCAGGTCGCGGGGCGCATCGAAGCTGCGGGAGATCGTGAACATATTGTCCGAGAGGAATTCGTCCAGCCGGCCCAGCGTCTGTTTGGCGCCTTCCACTGCGCCATAGGTTTCGGCGACCCGATCGCGATCCTGCTTCGAGGGGAAAACGCCGCGCATGGTAAGGCGCGTCTTGCCGCCGACATTTTCGAAGGTCACCGTTGACTTGAACTGCACGGCTCCCTTATCGCCGCCATGCGTGTAGACGAGGCGTTCGGGCCGCACGACCTCGTCGTAAACGATATGGTTCTCGTAATCGCGACCGTCCGGGCCATGCATGGTGAGGCGCCATCCGCCGCCTGCACGCAGGTCGAAAGAATGCGTCGTGGTCGTAAAGCCGATCGGCCCCCACCAACGCGCCAGATGCTCGGGATTGGTGAAAGCGTCGAAAACAAGTTCGCGCGGCGCGTCGATCACACGCGTGGTGACGATCGAACGGGCATCCAACTCTGCGTTATTTTCTGCGGCCACGCTTCTTCTCCTTCGCTTGCAGTTTTTGCAGATAATCTTCCAACCGGTCGAGGCGCTCTTCCCATAGCCGGCGATAGTCCTCGAGCCATTCGTCAATACTGTGCAGCGCTTCGGGTTCGATGCGGCAAGGCCGCCATTGCGCCTCGCGCGAGCGTGCGATCAGGCCGGCCCTCTCGAGCACCTTCAGATGCTTGGAGACCGCGGGCAGCGACATATCGAACGGTTCGGCCAATTCGTTGACGGTTGTTTCACCCAACGCCAAGCGCGCCAGGATGGCGCGCCGCGTCGGATCGGCCAGCGCCGAAAAGGTTGCACTCAGGCGATCGGTCGGCATTCATAAACCATTCGGTTAATTAACTCGATGGTTTAATACAAAAGGCCTGAACCGGAGTCAAGCGCTTGATCGAAGACGGCGCCATGGGCATAGCTGCAGCATGACAAAATACCTGACGATCCGCCCGGCGGTTGTTGGCGAACGCGCCGCGCTGGAAGCCCTACAATGGCGCGCCTCTTTGGTATGGGAGGAGTATCGCGAAGCCTTGCTCGCCCATCCCGACGCCATCGAACTTCCGGACGCCCATTTCGGGGAGGGTCGCGCCTTCGTCGCTGTGCTGGCGGAGAAGATCGCCGGCTTTGCGGTCGTGCTGCCGCGCCAAGACGGTGACGCCGAATTGGATGGTTTGTTCGTCGAGCCGGATCTATGGCGCAGCGGTATCGGCCGGCATCTGGTTCGCGAAGCGGAAAGATTGGCTCACCGCAACGGCGCCGAGTTTCTCTATGTCGTCGGAAATCCGCGCGCCGAGAAATTCTATTTGGCTTGCGGCTTTGTGCAAATCGGCACGCACGAAACGCGTTTCGGCCCCGGCCTCGTGATGCGCAAGGCACTGGAAAATTAGGGCGCCGTTGCGCGGGTGCCCATCGCCACGGCGAAAATCGGAATTAAGAGATACCGCAATCCGATATCGGAGAAATAAAGCGCCAGCGGCATTTTCGTGAACGGCACCAGCACCGCAAGATCGAGGATCAAATTAATCGCCAGCCAATAGGTGCCAAGCATCAACCCCGTCCGCCATGATGGCGCGATACGGCGAAAGGCAACCACCAACAACCAGGCACCCATTCCGCCGCCCACCACAACCATGATCGATTTGAACAGTGGCCGATCGATCAGCAATTGGCCGTGACGGTCGAAAAAGGCGAACGACACGGCAAGCGGCACGAACCTGGACAGAAACCCCAGCCATGCCGTGCGCAATGTAAAGACCGTTCGCATGGCGCCAGAATAATCTCCTGCGCCGCTTCGGGGCACGGTTCGTATTGTCGCGGTTTGCCCATTAGGCGCTTTCTCGCGCCGCCGCGCCGGCATACAAATCTGCCGCCGGTCTCAAGGAGATATCGATGGCGTTGAATCGCAGAGCTCTCTTGAGTGCCGGCGGGTTGCTCGTGCTGACTCCGGCGGCGCTCGCCGCTGCGCGCAAAGCCGTAACGCAGCCTGAGGGCTGGTTCAATGTCCGCTACTATGGCGCCAAAGGCGACGGCAAAGCCATCGACACGCCGGCCGTCGAACGCGCCATCGATGCGGCGGCGATGAGAGGCGGCGGCACGGTCTATCTGCCCGCCGGCAGCTATGCCTGCTACACCATCCATCTGAAGAGCAATATCCAACTCTATCTCGATGAAGGCGCCACCTTGCTGGCTGCCTCTACCCCGCTCGAAGGCACAATGTCCGGCGGTTACGACAATGCCGAACCGCAGGGCGCCTTCGAACCGTATCAGGATTATGGCCACAATCATTGGCGCAATAGCTTGATCTATGGCGAGAACATCCACGATATCGCCATCGCCGGTCCCGGTCTGATCTGGGGCAAAGGACTGAGCCGCGGCCATCCAAAAGATACCGATCTGCCCGACACCAACAAGCCCGGCGTCGGCAACAAAGCCATCGCACTGAAGAACTGTCACAATGTGACGCTGCAGGATTTCTCCATTCTGCAAGGCGGCTGGTTCGCCATTCTTGCCACCGGGGTCGACAATTTGACCATCGACAATCTCAAGATCGACACCAATCGCGACGGCATGGATATCGATTGCTGCCGCAATGTGCGCGTCTCCAATTGCAGCGTGAACTCGCCTTGGGATGACGGCATCTGTCCGAAAAGCTCTTACGCGCTGGGTTATGCGCGGCCGACCGAGAACGTCACCATCGTCAATTGCTATGTGACAGGCGCTTATCAGCTTGGCAGTATGCTGGGCGGCAGCTGGATTCGCGTTGCAGCGGACGTCCATTTGCCCACCGGCCGCGTCAAAATGGGCACCGAATCCAATGGCGGCTTCCTCAACATCACGATTTCGAATTGCGTGTTCGATCATTGCCGCGGTTTGGCACTCGAAACCGTGGATGGTGCGCATTGCGAAGACATCACCATCACGGGCATCACCATGCGCGGTGTCAACAACGCTCCGCTGTTCTTGCGCTTGGGCCGGCGCCTGCGCGGGCCGGAGGGTACTAAGCCGGGCACGCTGAAACGTATCTTGATCAGCAATGTCACTTCTTACGGTGCGGCATCTCAGCCTTCGCTTTTCGCGGGCTTGCCCGAAGCGCCGATCGAAGACATCAAGTTGAACGATATCTATCTGCACCAGCTGGGCGGTTATGCCGGTGACGTCAATCGCGACGTGCCGGAAAACGCCGCACAATATCCCGAGCCCTCCGCATTCGGCGATCTACCCGCCGGCGGACTCTATGCGCGCCATGTGCGCGGGCTGGAGGCCAGCCATGTAGAAGTGGTTAGCGAAGCGGTCGATCCGCGCGTGGCGTTCTGGCTGGAGGATGTGGCGGATGCGGATTTCTCCTACGTCGGCACACGCGGCGCGGCTGCCACATTCAATCTCAAAGCCGTGCGCGATTTCCGACTTTCCGAATCGCGCGGACTTTCCGACACGCTGCTTTCGGGTCCGGTGACGAAGAAAATCTGATCTTCATCCGGGAGGATTCGGCATACAGCTTCCGCGTATTGCGGCTGCGCGGTAGCTTCTTCGAATCGCTGCGCCGAATCGGGAGGATATCGCCATGCCGGATATTTGGACGCTGACAGCCGACAGCCTCATTCCGTCCGTCGTCATCGGCCTGATTGCCTATTTCGGAAAGCTTCTGCTCGACCGAAGGCTGGCCCGCATCGACGGCCAGATCGCGGATATGAGCAAGACGACCGAACAGATTCGCAGCGCCTCGCTGTCGATCAAGACGGAGCTTCGCAACGAAGAACGCCACGAGCTGGTGGACTTTCGCGCCGCCGTGGAGAAATGGGACGATTTTTTGCAAGGCGCGCCGTTCGATTTCAGCATGACGCCGCCGGAAAAGGCCGATGTTGCGGAGCTCTACAAACGCGACCGCGAGCTGTTTCTGGAAGTCAAACTCGCCGTGGTGAGAGCGGCCACCTATCTACGCGACAAGCAACTCGAAGACCGCTTGATGAAAGCGATCATCGAGATTCGCATACGCTATTACCCGCTGATCAACGGTGCGTTGATGCGGTTGATCGATCTGCAAGCGGCGCTGCGCCCGATCGGGCAGAAACTGAAAGCCTTCGAACAAAGCGGCGATATGCGTTTTGCGCCCAGCGAGAAAGACCGGCAAGACAATCTGGCGCTGCAGCAGCGCATCACCGACGAGGTGGGAGCTTTCGCGCAGGAATTTTTGAAAGTCTACGCGGCGATCTATCCGCAGCTCGCCGCGCTCAAAGAAGACATCAACGCCTACATCTACCGGCCTATAACGGCGCCCGGCATCGACGCGGAATAATTCCATTAACCTCCCCCTTGTGGGGAGGTCGGCGAACGTAGTGAGCCGGGTGGGGGGCAAACTTCGAAAGTCAGCCCCCACCCGATGTCGTTCGCTCCGCTCACGCCATCGACCTCCCCACTTGGGCTACGACATTCACACATCTCGAAGAGCTTGCTGCGAGGTGAGGAAGCTGACTCCCTATAGGGATGATTCTCTTTCGGGAGGCGGCGATGGAACTGACGCTTGGACTGTTCGGCGACGAACGTCTGGAAAAAGGGGGCTCTTTTTGTGTGAGCGACTTGTCGCTTATGGCGGCAAGGGGGTCAGCGTCAGGCAACTCGGCGCCAACCGTGCCGGAGAGATGCGGATCGCGCGGTTTCTGCATAACCCCAAAGTAAGGGTCAGTGAGATGCTGTCCGCCGCCCTGGCGCGCACCCGCAGCCAAGTTGCTGGCTGCCATGTCCTGGCAATCCAGGACACTTCTGCGTTGCGCGTGGACGAGAAAGGACTGGGATTGTCCTTTCATCCTGTCATAGCGGTAGACGCCAACACGCAGGCGGTGCTTGGCCTGATCGACAACTTCTTCCTGACCCGCAAGGGCGGTGAGAGCGCCACGCGCAAGCAGCGGACTTTTGAGGACAAGGACAGCCGGCGCTGGCTGAGCGGCGCAGAGAGCGCTGGTGCCTTGGCTGAAGCCGGAGCGGCCTGCGTCACCGTCATTGAAGACCGCGAAGGCGATATCTACGAATGCTTTGCCTTTAAGCCGGCCAATGTCGAAAAGTTGGTACGGGCAGCTCAGGATCGTCGTCTGGCCGATGGCTCCTCTCTTTTTGCCAAAGCGGACGGCTGGGACGAGGTGGGACGGATGGTGGTGGAAATCCCCGCCGCACCGGGCCGAAAAGCGCGCAAAGCCGAGCTTTGCGTAAGCTTTGGCAAGGTCGAGATCATGCGGCCCAGCAACCGCAAGGCCGCTTGCGATCTGCCTGAAACCGTTTCTGTAACGCTCGTCATCGGGCGAGAGATCAATCCTGCCGAGGGCGAAGAGCCGGCGCTCTGGTTCCTGCTCACAACCCACCAGGTCAACGACATCGCGGATGCACGCCGCATCATCGGCTTCTATCGTCTGCGCTGGACCATCGAGCAACTCTTCCGAACCATGAAGACAAAGGGCTTCGATGTCGAAGCCCTGCGCCAGGAGCCGGATGGTCCTCTCGAAAAACTCGTCACCGCCATCCTGATTGCCGCCATCAAGGTGATGCAGCTGGTGGCCGAGCGCGAAGGCAAAGCCTGTCGTCCCCTCACCGACGTCTGCGACCCCGACGACCAGCCCGCGCTGGAGTGCGTCTGTCAAAGCCTCGAAGGCAAAACACAGAAACAGAAAAACCCTCACCCAAAAGGCTCGCTTGCCTATGCTGGCTGGGTCTTCGCAAGGCTCGGCGGCTGGACTGGCTACTACGGAAAACCAGGGCCCATTGTCATGCTTCGAGGCCTCACCCAATTCCACGCCATCAAACATGGATGGAGCCTCCGAAATGTGTGAATCCCGTAGCCACTTGGGGGAGGTAAAACCCCCACTATTGCGGCGGCGGTGTCTGCGCCGGCTGATCCGGTACAGGCTGCGGTGCCGGCGGCGTTTGCGTCACATCCGGTGTCGGCGAAGGCATTTGCGGTACCGTCATCGTTACGGGCGGCGGCACGATGGCCGGAGGCGGAGCGATCTGATCCGTATCCGTCGGCTGCACCGTTTGCGCATGTGGGCGCGCTGCGCGTATTCGCGCGGTGCGGACCGGCGGCGCTACGGTCGCCGTCGCGGCCCGTGCCGGTGCCGTTACATTGGATGCTGCGGGCGGCGTCACAGTTTGCGGCGGCGGAGCTGTGGTCGGTATCGCCGGTGGCGGGACTTGGTTGCTCGCGACTTGCGTGGAATGCGTCGCAGACGGACTGAATACGCCGCTGAAATAAGTGACCGCGCCGAGCGCGCCGATCAGCACAACCACCGCGGCTGCGCCAACGATTCTCTTCGTATTGTTGGTCCCTTCATCGTTCTCTTCGAGCGGCTTATAACCACGAATATCGCCCGGCGCATTCGTCACGAACGTCGGTTCAACGACAGGCCGTGCATCGGGCCCGGAAGACGCGTCCAATAAGGCCGGCTCCAGCTTCGACGTGTTAAGATCATCGCGCATCGTTTTCTCCTCGGCCGTTTTTAACGGCTACTAGAGAAACGTCGGACAGGCAGGATCGTTCCATAAGGAAAGCGCAAATGCGTCAACCACGGCGGCAATGTGGCGATGCTACCAGCTGAGTGGCGATGCTACCAGCTGAGCTGCAACAGCGACACGGCTTGCCGCGGAAGCGACATCGAGAGCCTCACACGGCCAGCTTTCACGTTCACCCAGCGCGGTGCTTCCAGAAGCTGCAGCCCGCCCGCCGCTTTCAATTCGGCATATTGCACAGCGCTCGGCGATTGCGGCGAGCCCATCTCCTTCCATAATGTGTAGGCATTGCTGTGGTGCTCGTCGATACGATAATGCGCAAGGCGCACGCGCCGCGCCGGCACGCCATCCACGGTGACCGTCACTTCGCTCGGCGCCGCCGCCACATCGTCGTCGTGATAATTCCATAACAGCAGCGCCGCTTGGCGGTCGGCTTTGGTCGCCAGAACATCGATATCGGGTGCCCCATGCACGCCCGCGGACAGAATGTCATCCAATGGCAGCGCCGATGAGCTGCTGCTCCCTACGCGCTCGCCCGCCATCATTCCCGTCATGCGGAAGAGATTGAGGATCGGCTTGTCGATGCCGTTGGTCGCGAGCGAGCGGAAGCCTTCGAAATAATCCCGGCCTTCGAATTCGAACGACCAGCTCAACATCGCCATGAGATCGACCCGATAGCGGTCCTGCAAGGCGAACAGTTCTTTGAGCGCCGCCGCCGTATACGCGGCGTAGAGCGGGCCGTTGCGATAGGCATTGGCGGGATTCATTTTCGCCGAACAGGCTGCACAGCCTTCGGGATCGGCCTCGCTCAAAATGATCGGCAGATGGGCGAATTTGCTGGCCGCTATCATGCGGAAGCCCTCGCGGACATCGGCCAATTCTCTGGCGAGCCCCATGCGCACGTGACCATCAACCAACACCGGCTGACCCTTGGCGTGGAACGAGATAAAATCGAGCGGCACCGCGTTACCGTCGGCGGCGCTGCGATCCTCGGCGCAATGTTTGAGAAACGCGTCGAGAAACACCGCGCCGCTTTTGCCGCCCGGTCCGGTCGTGGCGGGGCCGCCGACTTTCGCGTCGGGCAATGCCGCGCGCACGCCCGCGACCGCATAATCATAGAGCTTGAAATAGTCCTCAGCCGTGCCGTGCCAATAGGGAATGTCCGGCTCGTTCCACACTTCCCAATACCATCGGCGCGTTTCTTCCACGCCATAGCGCTCTACCAGATGCTGCACGAAGGTTTTCACCAACGTGCCCCACAAGGCATAATCCTTGGGCGGTTCGCTCACGCCGCCGTCGATCGTGCTGCCGGGAAAATGAATCTGATAGGGATCGGGTTTGCGCGAGAGATCCTTGGGCATGAACCCCAATTCGACCATCGGGCGCATACCGGCCTGTTTATAGGCATCGAAGATCCGGTCGATGATGGTGAAGTCGTAGATCGGCTTTCCCTCAGCATCCAGGGTGAAGATGTTGGTCGAACTCCATTTCAATTCCGGCACGCCGTTGCCGGAGGTGAACAGATGATGGGCGCGGATATACACCGGCACCGGGCTGAGATCGTGCAATTCGCCGAGCAATTGCCGGCCATAGGTCATGGTCGTGTAATTGGCTTCGTCGTAGCCGAACCAATCGGTGATCGGTTTGTACGGCCCTTCGGATTTTATCAGATCGACGCGTATCTGCACCGGCGGCTGCGCGGGCGCGGCGGTGGCAAGCGCCACGGAAAATGCCGGCATGGCAATGAGTGCTGTCCAGAGTTTTCGCATTCGCCGATCTCCCTTTCCCGCGCCTACTCTATCGCATCGCCTAACAACGGTGTCATTAGAGCGATGTCATATACATAGCACGAATAAAGACACGCAACGTGCTGAGCGCCGCTTCAATTCTCCACCTCCCCCTTGCGGGGAGGTCGGCGAGCTTTCCGGCGTTAGCTGGAAAGCAAGACCTCCCCGCGCTGGGGGAGGTGAGTTCTACTCAAATTCTTTCCACTGTCGCCTGATCTTCTTCTCCGCCGAAATATTTTTGCAGTGCCGCCTTGAACACCGGCTCGTCCGGCGCAGCGCGGGCGAACAACGTCATGGACGAATGAAACTTGAGATCGTCGGGCGTCCCGAGAATCTCTGCGATTGCGCACCCCTCCACTGCATTAACGAGCGCCCCGCATTCTTTCAGCCTCGGCCCGAGAATGTCATGCGCGAGATAGGCCCGCGCTTCGTCCAGCGAAGCGATGGCATAACGCCGCGCCATCGCGCTGCGGCCCAGGCCGGCAATCTGTGGGAAGATAAACCACATCCAATGGCTGCGCTTCTTCCCCGCGCGCAATTTCACACTCACATGCGCGATCGCCGGCGCCTGGGCTAAGAGGAAGCGATGAAGATTGTACGGATCGTTCATGGGGGATCACCTCCATTTCACCTCCCCCAACGCGGGGAGGTCGGCGAGCTTTTCTGCGTCAGCAGAAAAGCGAGACGGGTGGGGGGATGTCTCCGCCCGCCCCTGTTTCAACATCCCCCCACCCGATCCATTTCGCTTCGCTCAATGGATCGACCTCCCCGCGTAGGGGGAGGTGAGATTCGCCCTCACCATCCTCACTTAAGACCCGCCCTCATCATCGCATCGACGGACGCGCACGGCGATCCCGGCGCACACTGCGGGTTAAGCCGCGCGGCCGCCAAAGCGGAATAGCGGACTCCCGCGCCGGCAGGTGCAAATCCGCCCGCGCCGGTTCGCGCGCGAACTTCACCGCCGGACCGATGTGACGGTTTCCCTCTTCATCGGTTAGCAGCATTGCGCGCGCCAAAGTTTGCTCATCGGCAAACGCCTGTTTCAAATTGCGCAGGGGCGCCCAGCACAGATCGAGGGGCAAAAGAAACGCTTCCCATTCGCCCTGCGTTTTCGTGGCAAAAATTTCCTCGAAGAATTCAATCAGCTCTTGCTGCTGCCCCGGCTCGCGCTTGGCGATATCGAGCAACTCCGGCCGCCCCAAGGCGCGCAGCAGAGTCTCTGCAAACTTCACTTCCGAACCGCCGAGCACGATGTGCCCGCCATCCTTGGTTTCGTACAGCCGGTTCATCGCCTGCCCGCCGGTGGGGCGCATGTCATGGGCCACCGGCGCGCGATCTTCGGCGAAGACGGGCGCCGTGACATTGGGCGTCCACGCCAGCAGCGCGTCATACATGGCGATGTCGATATATTCGCCGCGGCCGGATTTTTCGCGCGCATACAGCGCCATCAAAATCGCCGACAGCGCGGTCAGCGAAGCGGCCATATCGGCGGAGACAATGTTGGGCTGGGTGGGTTTGTTGTCATGCAGCCCGCGCGCCAAATCCACCGTGCCGGCCAGCGCTTGCACCGCCAGATCGTGCGCCGGCTTATCGCGATAAGGGCCCGTCTGCCCGAACGCGGTAATGGCGCAATAGATGATATGGGGCGTGCGCGCGGCGAAAGTCTCGTAATCCACGCCCAGCCGTTTGGCGACGCCGGGGCGGAAGGCTTCCACGATCACATCGGCATTCTCGGCGAGTTTGAGAAAGGCGTCGCGGCCCGTTTCGGTTTTTAGGTCCAGCGTCACGCTGCGCTTGCCGCGCGCGATATTGCGGAACCACACGGTCACGCCATCCTTGGTACGCGCGCCAAGTTCGCGCGCCGGTTCGCCGCCGGGCGGCTCGACCATGATGACGTCGGCGCCGTGATCGGCCATCGTCATGGTCAAATGCGGACCGGGCAGGAATTGCGACAGATCCAAAACGCGCACGCCGGAGAGTTTCATAAAAAAGAACTCCATGCTCCAACATTTTGCCCTCCCCTTGAGGGCCGCCTTCGCATAAAGCTTCGGCGGGCCAAGTGTGCATCACTTGCCGCGGCGAAGCCAAAGGCGGAGCCGGGAGGGCCGAAGCGCGAAGCGCTTCGGGGAGGGGTAAAGCGGCGGTGGAAATTACCCCTGCCCGAAAAACTCTTCGCTGTGCTTGAGTTTTTCGACCCTCCCTCAAGGGCTACGGGATTCACACATTTCGGAGGCTCCATCCATGTTTGATGGCGTGGAATTGGGTGAGGCCTCGAAGCATGACAATGGGCCCTGGTTTTCCGTAGTAGCCAGTCCAGCCGCCGAGCCTTGCGAAGACCCAGCCAGCATAGGCAAGCGAGCCTTTTGGGTGAGGGTTTTTCTGTTTCTGTGTTTTGCCTTCGAGGCTTTGACAGACGCACTCCAGCGCGGGCTGGTCGTCGGGGTCGCAGACGTCGGTGAGGGGACGACAGGCTTTGCCTTCGCGCTCGGCCACCAGCTGCATCACCTTGATGGCGGCAATCAGGATGGCGGTGACGAGTTTTTCGAGAGGACCATCCGGCTCCTGGCGCAGGGCTTCGACATCGAAGCCCTTTGTCTTCATGGTTCGGAAGAGTTGCTCGATGGTCCAGCGCAGACGATAGAAGCCGATGATGCGGCGTGCATCCGCGATGTCGTTGACCTGGTGGGTTGTGAGCAGGAACCAGAGCGCCGGCTCTTCGCCCTCGGCAGGATTGATCTCTCGCCCGATGACGAGCGTTACAGAAACGGTTTCAGGCAGATCGCAAGCGGCCTTGCGGTTGCTGGGCCGCATGATCTCGACCTTGCCAAAGCTTACGCAAAGCTCGGCTTTGCGCGCTTTTCGGCCCGGTGCGGCGGGGATTTCCACCACCATCCGTCCCACCTCGTCCCAGCCGTCCGCTTTGGCAAAAAGAGAGGAGCCATCGGCCAGACGACGATCCTGAGCTGCCCGTACCAACTTTTCGACATTGGCCGGCTTAAAGGCAAAGCATTCGTAGATATCGCCTTCGCGGTCTTCAATGACGGTGACGCAGGCCGCTCCGGCTTCAGCCAAGGCACCAGCGCTCTCTGCGCCGCTCAGCCAGCGCCGGCTGTCCTTGTCCTCAAAAGTCCGCTGCTTGCGCGTGGCGCTCTCACCGCCCTTGCGGGTCAGGAAGAAGTTGTCGATCAGGCCAAGCACCGCCTGCGTGTTGGCGTCTACCGCTATGACAGGATGAAAGGACAATCCCAGTCCTTTCTCGTCCACGCGCAACGCAGAAGTGTCCTGGATTGCCAGGACATGGCAGCCAGCAACTTGGCTGCGGGTGCGCGCCAGGGCGGCGGACAGCATCTCACTGACCCTTACTTTGGGGTTATGCAGAAACCGCGCGATCCGCATCTCTCCGGCACGGTTGGCGCCGAGTTGCCTGACGCTGACCCCCTTGCCGCCATAAGCGACAAGTCGCTCACACAAAAAGAGCCCCCTTTTTCCAGACGTTCGTCGCCGAACAGTCCAAGCGTCAGTTCCATCGCCGCCTCCCGAAAGAGAATCATCCCTATAGGGAGTCAGCTTCCTCACCTCGCAGCAAGCTCTTCGAGATGTGTGAATGTCGTAGCCTCAAGGGGAGGGTAGAATTTAGATTTGTGCTCACCCGTTTCGAACTTTTTCATTCGCCCAAGAACTGCAGCACCGCGTCTTTGTAAGCCTGGTCGCCGACCGCGGTCATATGGTCCTTGCCCGGCAACGTCACGGCACTTCCGTCGTGAAAGGAATTCGCCAGCGGTTCGGGCGCACCGGCGACGTCGTCTTTCTCACCGCACACCACCAGCACCGGGCGCTTGGAGTGGCCCAATTCTTCGGCGCTGTATTTGCGCCGCGGCGAGCGCATGCACGCCGCCAGCGCCGCACGGTCTTTGCCCTTCTGCCCGGCGAAGATGCGGAAAGCGCCGCGCCGCACGGTCTTCGATCGCTTCGACATTGTCGGTTTCCACCGCTTTGGCGATCATGGCGCGCCAGGCGGGCGCTTCGCTGAAGTAGGTTGCGCCGATGCCCGCCGTCACGGCGCGGCGCACCCGCTCGGGAAATTTCATCAGTAGACGGATTGTCAACATGCCGCCCATCGAATAGCCCATCACATCGGCGGGCCAGGCGTCCGCGGCGTCCATCACGGCAAGGATGTCGTCGATCATGTTCTCGCCGTACAAGTCGGGATCGTGGGGCTTGTCGCTTTTGCCATGGCCGCGGCAATCGAAGCTGACGGCGCGGAAGCCGGCGGCTGCAAGGGCGTCGATCCAGCCCGGTGTGCGCCAATTTTGCTCGCGGCTAGAGGCAAAACCGTGGATCAGAACGATGGGGCGGCCCTCCCCCGTGCTGTCGTAAGCGATGCGCACACCGTCTTTTGAGGTCACAAACTGCGTCACGGCGCGGCTCCGGTTGGCTTCGAAAACGAGCTTCGCAAAGCCGCCCCGGACTGTCTATGATAAAGTCACCCTAAGGGCCCGGACATGTCGCTGGAATCGCTGAGAAAAGATGTCGCTTCGGCCGTCGATTCCATGCGCGACGAGCTTTTGGCGCTGAGTCACGCGATTCACGGCGAACCCGAACTGTCCTTGGAAGAGTTCAAAGCCGCGGCGCGTCTTTCCGGCGCAGTGGCCGCTCACGACATCGCCGTGCAGCGCGAAGCCTTTGGTTTGCCGACGGCATATGCCGCCGAGTTCGGCAAGCAAGGCGGTCCGGTCGTTGCCATCTTGTCGGAATATGATGCCCTGCCCGGCATCGGCCATGCTTGCGGTCACAATATCATCGCGACGGCGGGTTATGGTGCGGCCATCGCGCTCTCCAAGCTGGGTGCGCGCTTACCCGGTGTCGTGCGCTATCTCGGCACGCCTGCCGAAGAGCGTCACGGCGGCAAGGAGTTGATGGCCCAGTTCGGCGCCTTCGACCGCGCCGATGCGGCGATGATGATTCATCCCTCCAACATGAACCTGATGACGATGCCTTGCATCGCCGTCTCCGATGTCGAAGCCGTTTATCACGGCCGCGCCGCGCATGCTTCCGCCATGCCCTATCGCGGGCTGAACGCGCTCGACGCCGTCGTCACCGCCTATCAAGCGATTGCCCAGCTGCGCCAACATATCCGCAACAACGAGCGCATTCACGGCATCATCACCGAGGGCGGTTTGGCGCCCAATATCGTGCCCGAGCGCGCCGCCTGCCGCTTCTATGTTCGCGCCACCGATGCCAACGAATTGGCGCCGCTGAAGGCGCGCGTCCAGGCATGTTTCGAAGCGGGCGCCATGGCGACCGGCTGCCGGTTGGAGCTGAAATGGAGCGGCGTCGATTATCTCGACTTCAAAACCAATTGGCCGCTGGCCGAAGTGTTCGAGCGCCACGCGCGGGAGCTGGGCCGGGAATTCTTCCCGGTGAAGGATATTCCGCAAGGCTTCGCCGGCTCGACCGACATGGGCAATGTCAGCCACCGCGTGCCGTCCATTCATCCCATGCTGGCGGTCGCCCCGGCCGGGGTCATCATTCACAATCCGGAGTTCGCGCGCTGGGCCGTGTCGGATCGCGGCGACGCAGGCGTCATCGACGGTGCCAAAGCGCTGGCGCTGACCGCGCTGGAGCTAATGACCGACGGCGCGCTGATGAATTCGGTCCGGTCGGATTTCGAAGTGACCGCGGAATTGTCCAGGCTTGCGGTCGCCAAAGTCGGCGAGAAACCCCACCGTCATTCCGGAGGCTGCGGTTGCGCGTGAGCATCTGGCTCGCCATCGCCGCGTTGAACGGGGCGCTCGCGGTCTCGGCGGGTGCTTTTTCGGCGCATGGCGCGAACATGGATTCGCATTCGCTTGGCCTTTTCGAGACCGCGGGGCGCTATCATATGTATCACGCGCTCGCCTTGGGTCTTGCGGCGCTGGTGATGCGCAGCGGCGCGGGCGCACAGATTGCGGCGTGGTTGTTCCTGGCCGGAATTGTGCTGTTCAGCGGATCGCTCTACGCAATGGCGCTGACCGGCGTGCCGACGCTCGGCACTTTCGTGCCGTTCGGCGGAGTTGCGTTTATCGCCGGCTGGTGTGCGCTTGCGGTAACCGGCTTGCGAACGAAATCGTGAGCACGTTGGGAGGCAATATGGCTTCGTTTCCATCTGCGACCATGATCAAGACCAATGGCATCGATATGGCGGTTTACGAGGCCGGCCCGAAAATCGGTATGCCCGTCGTACTCTGCCACGGCTTTCCCGAGCTTGCTTATTCCTGGCGGCATCAGATTGCGGCATTGGCCGATGCGGGCTACCGCGTTCTGGCGCCCGATCAGCGCGGCTTTGGTCTGTCGAGCCGGCCGGCCGCCGTCGATCAATATGACATGCAACATTTGACGGACGACATGGCCGGATTGTTGGATTTCTATGGAATCGACAACGCGGTGTTCTGCGGGCACGATTGGGGTGGCATTGTCGTTTGGAATATGCCGCTGTTCCACGAGAAACGCGTCCGCGGCGTCATCAGCGTAAATACGCCTTTCCTGCCGGGCCCGCCGATCGATCCCATCATGGCCCTGCGCGGCGTCTATGGCGACGATATGTACATCGTGCAATTCCAGAAACAAGGCGAAGCCGACGTCATTCTCGCAGAGGATGTCGAGCGCACCTTCCGCTTTCTCATGCGCAAGAATGTGGTGACGCAAGAAGAATATAGAAATTTGCCGCCTGAGCAAAGATCTTTGGCGCTTCTCAAAGCTTTGGCCGTGGACGAGAAAGACTGGCGCGGCAAACAGCTCCTCAAGCCCGAAGAACTGAAAGTCTTTGTCGATACGTTCAAGCGCACCGGGTTCACCGGCGGGATAAATTGGTATCGCAATCTGACGCGCAATTGGCAGCGCACCGCGTCCCTTGAGCAGAAGGTCAAAGTGCCTGGTTTGATGATCATGGCCGAAGACGACATCGTGCTGCGCCCCTCCATGGCCGACGGTATGGAAACCTATGTGCCCGACCTCGAAAAGGCGCTGATCCACTCTTGTGGGCATTGGACTCAGCAGGAATACCCTGATCAAACCAATGCGATTATAATCGACTGGTTGAAGCGGCGCTTCATCCATTGAGCGGGGCGGTATGGCAGAATCGCAAGCATTGGAAGCATTTTCCTACGCCGCTGAGGACGACCCGCCGTTCAAGCGTCTGATCATTCGCATGATCGAGCACTTGACCGGGCAGCCCTATTTGCGCTGGCTTTACGAAGATTATCAGAACCATCCCAAGAACGAGACATTCTGGGATTCGGCAATTCGCCGGCTGGAACTCAAAGTTACCTATGACGATGAGAAATTGGCCACATGGCCAAAGACCGGTCCTCTCGTCGTCGTCTCCAACCATCCCTTCGGCGTGCTCGATGGGCTGATCATTTGTCATCTTGTGGCCAAGGTGCGGAACGATTTTCGGGTGCTGACCAATTCGGTTCTCTACCGGGCCGATGAAATCAAGCCATACATGCTGCCCATCGACTTCGCCGAAACAAAAGAAGCGATGAAGACGAACCTGCAATCGCGTGCCGAGGCAAAGTCCCACTTAATGCGCGGCGGTTGTCTGGTCATCTTTCCCGCAGGCGGCGTTTCCACCACACCGAAGGTTTGGGACAAACGCGCGATCGACGCCGATTGGAAGACCTTTACGGCGAGGATGATCACCCAGGCCCGCGCACCGGTGGCGCCCGTCTATTTTGCCGGACAGAACAGCCGCTTGTTCCAAGTGGCAAGCCACATCAGCATGACCTTGCGTCTGTCGCTGCTATTTAAGGAAGTCCATAACAAGATCGGCAGCGAAGTGCGTGTGCGGGTCGGCGACGTCGTGCCTTTCGCGTCCCTCGCCTCCATTACGGACCGCTACGCTTTCATGCAGCATCTCAGAGACTTGACCTATGCGTTGGGGGTGGGTGTGCAAAACCCGCCCAGATCGCGCACCAAAAGACCCAAACGCGCTCCGAAACATGGGCGCCCGTTCCAACCCGCCAGAGATATCGCCTAGGTTCCGGTACGGATGCGGGCCTAAGTTCCTTTCATGATCGGTTGACCGGATATAGTTTCATATGAAACTATTCGCCGGCAGCCGCCTTGGAACGACCCGATGAGCGAAGCGCAAAATGATCTTTGGGAAAACCCCATCGGCACGGATGGATTCGAGTTTGTCGAATACACCGCTCCCGATGTCCGCCAATTGTATGCCCTTTTCGAGCGCATGGGGTTTCGCGCGGTCGCGCGCCATCGCGCGAAGGATGTGACCCTGTTTCGCCAAGGCCAGGTCAATTTCATCGTCAATGCCGAACCGGACAGCCATGGCAGCCATTTTGCCAAAGCCCATGGTCCAAGTGCCTGTGCCATGGCATTCCGTGTCAAAGATGCCGCGAAAGCCTATGAAAGGTTGATCGCCGGCGGAGCCAAACCGTTTCGCAATCAGGTCGGCCCCATGGAATTGAACATTCCCGCCATCGAAGGCATTGGCGGCAGCGTCATCTATCTGGTCGACCGCTACGGCACGCGCTCTATTTACGACGTCGATTTCATTCCAACCGACCCTGCCAAGGGGTTTGAACATGACGGCGCGAATTTGGCCGAGATCGATCATGTGACGCACAACGTCCATCGCGGAAACATGGATCACTGGGCCGGGTTTTACGAAAAACTCTTCAACTTCCGCCAAGTGCGCTATTTCGACATCGAAGGAAAGCTGACGGGTCTCAAATCGCGGGCCATGACAAGTCCGGACGGCAAGATTCGCATTCCGATCAATGAATCCTCGGACGACAAATCGCAGATCGAGGAATATCTGCATCATTATCGCGGCGAGGGAATTCAACACATTGCGCTCAGCAGCGGCGACATCTATCGCTCGGTCGAAAGTCTGCGGGCATACGGCGTCAACTTTCAGGACTCGCCGGATACTTATTACGAGCGCATCGACAACCGCTTGAAAGGCCATGGCGAAGACGTCGATCGTATGAAGAAGAATCGCATCTTGATCGATGGCGGCGACGACCAAGGTTTGCTGCTGCAAATCTTCACCCAGAACGCCATCGGGCCGATATTCTTCGAAATCATTCAGCGCAAGGGCAACCAGGGATTCGGCGAAGGCAATTTTCGCGCCCTCTTCGAGTCCATCGAAGCGGACCAGATCAAGCGCGGGGTGCTCTAAGCATGAGTGCCAAGAACTGGATCGAATATCCCCTCATCGAAGGAACGCCGTCGCGGCAGGCTCATGCCGATTTGCCGGCCGGCAGTTTCGAGCGCGAGATCGGCAGAGAGGGATTCTTCGGCCCCGCCAGCCACCTTTATCACCGTCATGCGCCAACCGGTTGGACTTCGTTCGAGGGGCCGCTGCGGCCTCGCGCTTTCGACGCGGCGGGCGCGAGCAAATGGACAAACTCTCCCTTCGCAAGCACGCTGCTGCTTCACAACGCCAATCTCAAGTTGCGCATTTGGGGATGTGAGCGCGCGATGCCGGCTCTTGCACGCAATGCCGATGGCGATGAATTGCTGTTCATTCACCAAGGGGACGGCGATCTGTTCTGCGATTTCGGTCACCTGTCCTATCGCGACGGCGATTACCTTGTGATACCGCGCGGCACGATGTGGCGGCTGGAGCCAAAATCGCGGACCATGGCGCTGCTCATGGAAGCGACCAACGATGCTTACAAGCTGCCCGATCGCGGGCTCCTCGGTCCGCATGCCTTGTTCGATCCGGCGATCCTCGAAACGCCCAAGCTCGATGAGCGGTTTCGCAACCAAGCCGACGAAAAGGAGTGGAAGGTTGACGTCAAACGCCGCGATGCCATTTCCACAATAACTTATCCGTTCAATCCGCTCGACGCGGTGGGCTGGAAAGGCAATCTCTGCGTGGCGCGGCTCAATTGGCGCGATATCCGCCCGGTAATGAGTCATCGCTATCACATTCCGCCCTCCGTTCATGCGACCTTTGTCGCCAACCGGTTTGTGGTATGCAGTTTTGTGCCGCGGCCCATCGAGAGCGATCCGGGGGCGCTGAAGGTGCCGTTCTTTCATTCCAATGACGATTTCGACGAGGTTATCTTCTACCATGCGGGCGATTTCTTTAGCCGCGACAACATCAAGCCTGGCATGATGACGCTTCACCCAAATGGCTTCACCCATGGTCCGCATCCCAAGGCCTTTGAGGCCGGAGCGAAAGGCGCCAAGACGGCGACGGACGAAGTTGCCGTTATGATCGACGCGCGCGATCCGCTGGATATCGACAGGGATGCAGAAGCGGCCGAGGTCTTGACCTATGCCGATAGCTGGAAAACGCCATGAAACTCGCCTCGCTGAAGCATGGCCGTGACGGCGAATTGGTTGTCGTGTCGCGAGATCTTACGCGCTACGCCCGCGTCAGCCATATCGCGCACACGCTACAGCAAGCCTTGGATCGTTGGCGGGAAGCGGCGCCGCGGTTGGCAGAAGTCTATGACCTTTTGAATGAAAGTGCTGCTGGGGCCAGTGGGTTCGATCTCACCGCCTGTGCATCGCCCCTTCCGCGGGCGTATCAGTGGGCCGACGGCTCGGCCTATGTCACGCATGTCGAGCTGGTGCGCAAAGCCCGCGGCGCCGAGATGCCGCAATCGTTCTGGACCGATCCTTTGATGTACCAAGGCGGCTCGGACGCGTTTGTGGGGCCAAGCGATCCTATTCTGGCTGCCGATGAGGCCCATGGCATAGACTTCGAAGGAGAAGTCGCGGTCATCACGGATGACGTTCCGATGGGTGCGGATGCTTCGAAGTGCAAGCCGCACATCAAGTTACTTATGCTCGCCAATGATGTCAGCTTGCGAAATCTAATTCCGAGTGAGCTGGCAAAGGGGTTTGGCTTTTTCCATGCCAAACCGGCGACCTCGTATTCGCCGGTCGCGGTAACGCCCGACGAATTGGGCTCCGCTTGGCACGAGAGCAAAGTTCATCTGCCGCTCCTCGTCAGCTTGAATGGCGAGCGCTTCGGGGCGCCGAATGCCGGTGTCGATATGACCTTCAATTTCGCACAGCTGATCGCCCATGCCGCCAAAACACGTGTACTCTCCGCCGGAACGATTATCGGTTCGGGGACGGTCTCCAACAGCGACCGCTCCGCGGGCTCGTGCTGCATTGCGGAGCGGCGCATGCTGGAACAGCTGGAATTCGGCGCGCCGAAAACCCCGTTCCTGCGTTTCGGCGACCGCGTGCGAATGGAAATGTTCGACCAAGAAGGACGCTCACTTTTCGGAGCGATCGATCAACATGTCGTCCAATACCCCTGACCGGACTATGAAGCTTTATACGTATTTTCGCTCCTCGGCCGCCTTTCGCACGCGCATTGCGCTGAATTTGAAGGGGCTCAAACCCGAACTGGCCTTTGTGCATTTGCGCAAAGGCGAGCAATGTTCGGAGCAATATAAAGCTATCAACCCGCAAGCCGTGGTTCCGACATTGATCGACAACGGTCATGTTATCGGCCAATCGCTGGCGATCATCGAATATCTCGACGAAACCGTTCCAAATCCGCCATTGCTTCCCGCCGATGCCTTGGGCCGGGCACGGGTGCGCCAGATCGCCTATGCCGTGGCCTGCGACATTCACCCATTCGGCAATACGCGGGTGCAGCACTATCTGCGCGACACGCTTGGCCGCAGCGAGGAAGAGATCCTGGTGTGGTATCGCCATTGGATGGCGCTGGGATTTGCGGCCATCGAGACGCTCACTGCGGATTCGCCGCAAACCGGCAAGTTTTGCCATGGCGATCGACCATCCCTGGCGGATGTTTGCTTGATCCCGCAAATGGCCAATGCCCGGCGCGCGGAACTTGACTTGAAGCCCTATCCGACGCTTTTGCGCATAGAAAAAACAGCCTATGACCTTGCGGCGTTTAGCGATGCCTCGCCCAAAAACCAGCCCGATGCGGAATAAACCTAAGCGGTTGGTACTGGACAGGTTCATTCCCTATCGCTTGTCCGTGTTGACCAACCTCGTCAGCGGCGCCATCGCCGGGCACTATTCCGAGCGCTTCGATCTTTCGATTCCCGAATGGCGCATCATCGCGGTGCTCGGAGAGACGACCGGGCTTTCGGCACGCGATGTCGCCACGCGCACCGCCATGGATAAAGTTCAAGTGAGCCGCGCCGTTGCTTCGCTTTTGAAGGCGCAACGAATTCGCCGGTCTTCCGACGCCAAGGATGGCCGCGTCAGCCATCTGTCGCTGACGCGCGCCGGCCGCAAGATCTATCAAGACATCGCACCCTTGGCGCTGGATTTGGAGGCACTTTTGTTGTCCAGCTTGACCGCGAACGAACGTGAGAATTTTAGCCGCTTGCTCACCAAGCTGACGCAGCAATCCCCGAGATTGCGTAGCTCTGGCTGAATTGCTTCAATGCGCCAGTGCCATGAGTTCGGTCCAGCCGCTCCACAGAATTTGAATACCGATACACAGCATGATGAAGGCGGACAGCCGTACCACCACATTGGTGCCGGTTGTCCCCAGCGCCGTAACCGTACGATCGGCAAAGCGGTAACACAGATAAGCGGTGGCCGAGATGGCGATGATGCCGATGATCGCGGCGGTGCCCAGCTGCGCAAGATGGACAAGATTGGTGAGCCGCGGCCGTTGACTGCCCAGCGTGATGGCCACGGAGATCGAACCGGGGCCGACGGTCAGCGGCATGGTGAGCGGGTAGAAGGCGTCGATCTTCATCACCGTCGGCGGTTCGGCCGCGCCGGCCTGTAAAGGCTGCGGGTCTTCGTTGAGCAATTTCCAGCCGAAGGCCGTGACGACAAGGCCGCCGGCGATCCGCACGACCGGCAGGCTGATGCCGAAAAACTCCAGGACATGGGACCCTATAAAGAGGGAGCCCAGCAGCAGGAAGAAGCTGTTGATGGCGACGCGGCGCGCCAGTGTGTTGCGTTCCGCATCGGTGCAGAACCGGGTCATGCCCAGGAACAGCGGCGCGCTGCCGATCGGATTTACGATCGGAAACAGCGCGGCATAGACGAGCAAGAAAGTGTTGACGAAGACGTTCATGCGAACCTTGGATATAGGCGGGCCCTATCTATATCCTAGAGCATAATCTTTTAGTGTAGAATCGACCGCGCCGTTTTCTTTCCTCCCCCGTTTACGGGGGAGGGGGACCGCGAAGCGGTGGAGGGGGCAAGAAACCACGCACCCCCCTCCGCCTCACTCGCAATTGCTCGCTCGGCACCTCCCCCGTATACGGGGGAGGAAAGAGGTCCGCGATTAGAGAGCAGTCGGATCAGGGACCAAGCGTCCGTGAAAATCCTCGGACTGCCTGTTCTCACTTGTCCCGAATATTTGATCGCCGCTACCCCTTCTGCCGACTCGCGATCCCTGATATCATATATTTGTCTGAGTTTTAGAATGCGCGCCTGGCCGGCCGCAAGGTTTGGCAGAGAGAAACAAAAATCGGGAGGACAGGATGGATTTCACGCGCAGGGCACTGCTGGCCGCTTCGGCCGCGGCGCCATTTCTCATGGGGGCCGCGCCGGCGGACGGCCTAGCGACCGTCTCTATCAACACCGGGCGGACGCGCGGCGAAATCGACAAAAAGATCTTCGGCAATTTTATCGAACATTTGGGCCGTTGCATCGACGGTGGCATTTTCCAAGAACACTCGCCTCTCTCCGATAAGGAAGGTTTTCGCAAAGACGTTCTGGCGGCCGTCAAAGGCCTCGACGTCCCGCTGCTGCGCTGGCCGGGCGGCAATTTCTCGTCCAACTACAATTGGATGGACGGCATCGGTCCGCGCGACAAGCGCCCGCGCCGGCTGGAGATGGCGTGGGGCACCGTCGAAACCAATCGCTTCGGCACGCACGAGTTCATGGACTACATCGCGAAGGTCGGGACGGAACCCTATATCTGCGTCAATCTCGGCACCGGCACTTGGAGCGAAGCCCAGCAATGGGTTGAGTATGTCAACTCCGACCAAGACACCGAGATCACGCGTATGCGCCACAAGAATGGCCGCGCCAAGCCTTGGAAAGTAAAGTATTGGGGCCTCGGCAATGAAATGGACGGCCCTTGGCAGATGGGCCACCGCACCGCCGAAGATTACGGCAAGTTCGCGCTCGAAGCCGCCAAGCTGATGCGTTTGACCGACCCCGACATCAAGCTCATCGCCGCGGGCGCTTCGAATTTCCGCCCCGGCGCCGACTGGATCGGCTGGAACAAAACCGTTCTGGACTGGCTGAAAGACCATGCCGATTACATTTCGCTGCACCTTTACGTCGGCAATCCCACCAACGATTTTCCCGATTTTGTCGCCAGCGCGCTGGAGATGGATCAACGGATCGAAACGCTCTCGGGCGCCATCGACGCGGCGATGGCAGGACGCAAGGACGGGCGCAAGATGTACATCGCGCTCGACGAATGGAATGTGTGGTATCGCGCGCGCGGCAACAAGGAGCGCGGCCGCCGCATCTTAGAGGAACACTATAATCTCGAAGACGCGTTGGTGATCGCGACCTTCCTCAACTCGCTGGTCAACCACGCCGACACGGTGAAGATCGCCAATCTGGCGCAGCTGGTGAACGTGATCGCGCCGATCTTCACCAACGATCGGGGATTGTTCCTGCAGACCATCTATTATCCGCTGCAATTGTTCGCCAACAATGTGCGGGGCAACAGCCTCAAGCTGCAGGTAACGGCGCCCACCTATAAGAGCAAGCGCTTCGACAATATTCCCTATATTGACGCTTCCGGATCGGTGGACGGGGGCACCCTTGTCGTCAACCTCGTCAATCGCCATCAGGATCAGCCGATCTCCGTCGCACTGGCGCTGGAGGACAAAAGCTTCGCCGGCCCGGTCAGGGTATCGGAGGTCAACGGTCCCGACATCAAAGCCGAAAACGATTTCGGCAAAACGCTGGTCAAGACCAATACGACGACCCAACCGGCAAGCGGCAGCGCGCTGACCTGCATCCTCCCGCCGCATTCCTATACGCAGCTGAAAGCGGCGCTGACTTAAAATAGAAGGGACGGTTCCAGCTACGTTTGTGCTCAATTCCTAAGGCGAGCATCGCGCGGGCTGGAACCGGTCCACCGCTTGAAAGCGCGCGAGAACGCGGCCGGCTCGGAGAAGCCTACCAGATAAGCCGTCTCGTTGACCGAGACCTTCCTTCCACTCAAATAATCGAGCGCCAATTTGTGGCGCAATTCGTCTAATATCTTCTCGAAACTCGCGCCTTCCGCTTTCAATTTGCGGAAAAGCGTTTGGCGGCTGAGCCCCATTTTGCCTGCGATCGTCTCCATATTCACATCGCCGGTGTGCAGGATCGGCATCAACAGGCTTTCAACTCGGCCCCGGGTGGATTTGGAATCCTCCAAGCTCTTGAGCAGTGCGTCCGCCCGTTCGCTGAGAATGCCGAAAACGTAGCGCGACGGGAGCGGATTTTTGAGTGTCAGCCAGGAATCGTCGGTCATCAGTAGCGCATTCTTGTCGCTTTCGAACATCACCGGCAGTTGGAAAATTCGATCGTATTCGGCGCGATAGGATGGCGCCTTGTGCGTAACATGGAGCTCTTTGGCAAACTGTATCTCTCCGAGCGCTCGGCGCGACATGCAAACCATGCGAGCGAACGAGGATTCCGTGAGTTCGGGAAAATCATTGGGGTTCTTGCGCGTGTCGACAAGCCAAAGCTGCTCCCCGCTGCGCAAGAGGACAAGACGATTGCCGACCGAGACGCCATCGACATCGGCGATCAAGCGCTCGTATCGGTTCATCTGTGCGAAGGCTTCGGCAAAGGTCACGCAAGTTTGGCCGATCAAACCGACGATCGACAATTCGGTTATGTCGAACGCTTCGCCGAAATGGAGCGCCAGCGCGGGATCGTGGGATAGCTCCTGGCCGGCATGCATCAATGCGACATATTTTGCGAACGGAATACGATTGTCCTGGTCCTGCAATTCTTCCAGATCGATGGCGGAGCGCTCGGCCAAGGCTTTTCGGCCGGCTCCCTTCGACACGGCGAGATCCATCAACGCCTTGGCAAACCCCGCCGCAATAGAGGGCTTAGGCATCGCTTCGCTGCCTTTTGTTACCTGCGGTCATGTTTTTGTTGCCTCGCGTCATGGCCGTTCCGCCAGCCTCGGATATGCTAGAATCGAGTACAACCGAACCAAGAGCAAGCCGCAAGACAGTCCTTTATGGCGCAGGGGTGACGCATGCTTAGCCGACTCTTTCCCAAGCAGATTGACAATAATTATCGCGGTCACGTGCTGGCGATCTGGCTGTTTATTCCGATCGCGCTGATGAATATCACCATCGCCGTTTGCGCGATCGTCCTGCCCGACGGCGGCGCGCAATCACCCGATGGCGTCCCTCTCAACACTTTTTCTGCCGGCGCCGCACAGACGGTGATCGGCGTGGTAGCCCTCATAGGGCTTGCCAAGCTGTGGCTGGGATTGCTCTTTATACTGGCTCTGCTGCGCTATCGCGCCATGATCCCGCTGATGTATCTCTTGCTGGTGATGGATTACATCGGCCACAAATGGCTCGGCCTGGTCAAACCCATTATGCATGTCGCGGGTACCTCGACCGGCACCATTGTACTCGTGTCGCTCTTTGCCGCCAGCGTCATCGGCCTGATTCTCTCGCTGAGCGGAAAAGGTTATCATCCGAAACAAGGACTGGAGTCGGCGCGCCCATGAAGGCTGCGGTCTATCGAAGCTATGGCCCCCCCGAAGTCGTTCGCATCGAGGAGGTCGAAAAACCTCGGCCCAAGAAGAACGAAGTCCTCATCCGCATCCATGCGACAACGGTTTGCGCAGGCGATGTGAGGCTGAGACAAGCAAATCCGTTCATCCTCAGATTCCTCTACGGGCTTTGGCGGCCGAAGAAGGCCAACATCTTGGGCATGGAGCTGGCCGGAACCGTCGAGGGCGTCGGCCGGAAAGTCACGCGGTTTGGTGTAGGCGATCGGGTGTTCGGTTCTGCCGGGCTTAAATTCGGCGCCCATGCCGAATACGCCTGCCTTTCTCAAGACGGCCTATTGGCGACAAAGCCGGATAACGCGACGTTTGAGGAAGAAGCAGCAGTTCCGTTTGGCGGCATATCGGCATTGCACTACCTCCAAAAGGGAGGCATCCGGGCGGGACAAAAGGTCCTGATTTATGGAGCATCCGGGAGCGTGGGGACGGCCGCTGTGCAGCTGGCGAAATACTTCGGAGCGCATGTGACGGGTGTGTGCAGCACGTCCAATCTGGAATTGGTGAAATCGCTCGGTGCCGACGACGTGGTCGACTACACCAAGGAAGATTTCTCAAAAGCCGGACGCCGATATGACATCGTTTTCGATACGGTTGGCAGAAGCGGATTCTGGCGCAGCATGCGATCGCTTAAGCGCGGCGGGGCCTATCTCCTGGCAACGGGTCCCCTAATGCCATTCCTGTTCGGAGGAATCTGGGCTTCGCTGACCGGCGCCGCAAAAATTGTCAGCGGCATGGCGCGCGGCAACGCCGAAAGCCTGTCTTTCCTCAAGGAACTTATCGAGGCCGAAAAACTCAAGATCGTCATCGACAGGCGATATTCGCTGGAGCAGATCGTCGAAGCGCACCGCTATGTCGAAACCGGACACAAGAAGGGAAATGTCGTTGTCACCGTCGGGCAGCCTTAGACGTGTTTCGAGCTGCGTTGTAGACGGTGATCGCCAAATCCTGCGAAGCGCGTCAGCGCGAAGCAGGATGGTGGGTGATGCAGGACTTGAACCTGCGACCCGCTGATTAAGAGTCAGCTGCTCTACCACCTGAGCTAATCACCCGGCCAAGGAGGCGGGCCTATAGCAGAGGGGTTTGGCAGAGTCCATGTGCCGAAAAGGGCTAGATAATCCCGGCCGAATGACGGGGAATCTCGACCTGGCGGTGGACATGAACGCTGAGCAAAAGACCGAAGCCGAACAGCACAGTCAACATGGCCGTTCCGCCATAGGAAATCAGCGGCATGGGAATGCCCACCACCGGGATGAGACCCATGACCATGGCCGCGTTGATCATAATGTAGAAGAAAAAGTTGAGGATAATTCCCATCGACAGCAGCCGCGCGAATTGGCTGCGCGCGCTCATCGCTATCTGAATGCCGTAACCGATCACTACCGAAAAGAGGAGCAGCAAGGCGATACAACCGACGAAACCGAATTCCTCGCCGTAATTCGTCCAAATGAAGTCGGTTTCTTTTTCGGGCAGAAAGTTAAGCCGGCTCTGGGTCCCCTGAAGGAAGCCCTTGCCAGTAACCCCGCCGGAGCCAATCGCGATTTTGGCTTGGGTGATATTCCAGCCAGCACCGAGCGCATCGGACGCAGGATTGAGGAAGGTGAGGACGCGTGCCTTCTGATAGTCGTGCAGCACAAATTTCCAAGCCACCGGGACGGCCGCGGCGGCAGCGCTCACGGTCGGCAAAATCCACCACCAGGAAAGTCCCGCCAGAAACAGCAACGATACGCCGTCGGCAACCAGAATCAGCGTTGTGCCCAGATTTGGCTGTATCGCCACCAGACCAGCGGGCATGGCAATCATCGCCAGCGGAATGGCCAGTCTAAGCGGCCGGGAAACTTCTTCCACGCTGAGGCCGTGCAGATAGCGGGCCAGCGCCAAGATCAGCGATATCTTCATCAGCTCGGAGGGCTGTATTTCGACCGGACCCAGCGCAATCCAACGCTGTGCGCCAAGGCCGGTATGGCCCGCCACTTCCACAACAACGAGCAAGATGAGCGAGATAATGTACGCGGGATAGGCACAGCTCATCCAAACGCGAATATCGACCATCGCCACGCCGATCATCAGGAAAAACCCGATGACGAAACGGATCATCTGCTTGTCGGCCCAAGGCGAGAGAGAGCCGCCCGCCACCGAATACAACATGGCAAAACCGACGCCGGCGATGATGCTGATGAGCAGCACCAAGCCCCAATTGATCTCGTTGAGTTTGTCGAGAAAGGAAAGCCTGCGGCGCGCGGCGGCATAGGGACGCGAAATCATGTGCGCCTCCACTTATTCGTCGAGTTGATGGTCGCCGCGTGAAAGGGAGGATAGGCCGTCGGCAGCTTCAAAGGATCGCGCTGCTGAGCGAACAACAAGATGTCGCGCGCCATCTGCACGTGCGGATGGGCGGGAACCGCGCCGTGTTCGATGATAATCGACAAGGCATAGCGCGGGTTGTCCGCCGGAGCGTATGCAATAAACAAAGCATGTTCACGCAGGTTCCAAGGCAATTGGCTGTTGCTCAGCATGCCGGACTGGCGCTCTTCCTTGCTGATGCGCCGTACCTGGGCCGTGCCAGTCTTACCGGCCATTTCGAAGCCGGGTTTGACGATGCGCCAAGAATAGGCCGTGCCGATACCTTCGTTGGTGACGGCGCTCATGCCAGAGCGCACCGCCATCAGCGCTTCCTGCGAGAAAGGCAGTGCCGCAGGAATTGGCCGCGGCTCTAGGATAGAGCCGACCTGATGGGTGATGCGCGGCATGACGGCCTTGCCGCTCGCGATGCGCGAGGCAAGCACGCAGAGCTGGAGCGGTGTCGTCGTCACATAACCCTGGCCGATGCCGGCGCTCAGCGTATCGCCTTGCTGCCATGGGACGCCGGTTTTGGCCAGTTTCCAGGCCGCACTGGGAATAAAGCCGCTGAGCTCGCCGGGCAATTCGATGCCGGTGGGTGCGCCCATGCCGAGCGCGCGTGCCGCGGCTTCCATCTTGTCGACGCCGAGCCGGCGCGCAACCTCGTAGAAAAAGATATCGCAGGACTGGGCAATGCCGCTATGCAGATTGACATGGCCGTGACCGCCCTTCTTCCAGCTCCAGCAATGCCAGTCGCGATTGCCGAAGGTCATCGAGCCCGTGCAGTTGACTTGCAAATCCGCCAGACCGTTGTCCATAGCGGCCAGCGCCATGGCAGGTTTGAAGGTCGAGCCTGGAGGATAGGCGCCGCCCATCACTTTGTTGAGCAACGGCTTGTGATCGTCGGTCGTCAGGATGCGCCATTGGTCATTGGAAATGCCGACATTGAATAAATTGGGGTCATAGCCCGGGGTCGAGCACAGCGCCAGAACATCGCCCGTGACGATGTCCATGACCACACAAGCGGCACTTTCGTCGCCAAGCTTTTGCGCCGCGAACTGTTGCAGTTCGCGATCGATCGTCAGATAAACATCTTTTCCGGGAAGCCCCGCTTCATTGCTCAATTCGCGGATGACGCGGCCATAAGCGTTCACTTCGACGCGGCTGGCGCCCGCGCTGCCGCGCATCTGCGCGTCGAATTCCTTTTCGATGCCGCGTTTGCCGACCCGAAAACCGGGAAGATCGAGGAGCTCGTCGTCGTCATGTTCCTTGTCATCGGGACTGGCGGCGGCGACATAGCCCAAGATATGTGAGAGTTCCTGGCTGAACGGATAAGAGCGCGTCTCGCCAACGTCGGGCTGAATACCGGGCAAATAGGGCAGATGCATATTGATCCGGGCGAATTCATCCCAAGTCAGATTCTCGGCAATCGGAACCGGCACGAATTTCTTGTTCTGCGTAAGATCGTGCAGCACGCGGTCTTTTTGATGCGGCGGCAGGGCGATGACTTTGCTGATCGCATCGAGGGCCGCTTCCGCACCGCCCGTCGCCTGTTCGGCAATCAGAACCACGCGATAGTTTCGCCGGTTCTCGGCAAGCGCGACGCCGAAGCGATCCAGAATGCGGCCTCTGGGCGGCGCAATGAGGCGCAAATTGACACGATTGTCTTCGGCTTGAGTCTTGTACTGATCGCCATCCAGAATCTGAAGCTGATAAAGACGGCCCGTCAGTAGAGCGAACACGCCGGTCATCCCACCCGTCATCATCAAGGAGCGGCGCGTGAAGCTCGCATAGCGACTCTTGTCCTTGCGGTCGAACAGCGGCATCAGAAATCGCTCCGCAGCGGTCCAACAAGGTGTCTGTGGACGGCACCCAGCAGATACACTGCTGGCACATAGCATACGGCGGTCATGGCAAATTCGCTCACCACGGGCGAGAGCGGTAACAGCCGCCAATAATAGAAATTCATCACCACATAGGCAGTGCCGCAGGCAATAAGGGCGGCCGTGGCAAACCCGAGGATGGCGCCAAGTCCCGAAAGGCCCGCAAAGGCGTCGCGCTGGCGATCGATCACGGCGTAGGTGGCCACATAGGAGGCTGCCCAAACGCCGGGCGGACCACCCGACAAAATGTCTTCCATCAATCCGATCATAAAGGCCCATCCCGGTGACATCAGATCCGGGCGAACGAGGCACCAGAAATAGACAACCATCAGCGAAAGCAATGGCGTCGGTAGCCACGAACCCAAGAATGAAATCGGCACATTGGCTGCAATTGCGCTCAAGAGCCCGAACGAGACCGGGAAAATCGCCGCCAAAGACCTACTCCCAAAGATGCCACTCAAACGTTCCACGGCGCCACCTCAATCATGGCTGGAATCGGCATTGGGGTCAGACGGTACGGACGTTGTCGTTTGCGGCGGTAGGACCAGTTTTTGCGCCGGCTTGGCGGAAAAAGAAGTTCCCGACATCCCCGGCAGCGTGGCTGTTCCCGGAAGCGTCGTCGATAATGTCGTGGCGGGAGGTGGTGCCGCGGGCGGGAGCCCCGCGGCCGTCACCGGCAAATCGTTTGCCGATGGCGCCGGTGGTTGCTCCTGGGGCTGCTTGAAATCGAGAATTTCAACGTCCTGCGCGGTGGCTTGGTCGGCAAAAAGCCGAACGCGATAGCCATTGCGATCTGCCACGATGATGCCAACCCGTAAGCCCGTCGGCAGGATGCCTCCGTCACCCGAGGTAACCACTTGATCGCCGGCATTCAGCTGGGTGCCTTGCGAAAGAATTTCGATGGTCGGTGCGACGGTATTGTCGCCGGCCATGATCGCCTGGGAATTGCCCGGCTCGACGGTGACGGGAATGCGGCTGTTCAGATCGGTCAGCAAAATGACCCAGGAGGTGCGCTCGCCGGTCAGAAAGATACGCCCGATCATGCCGTTTTCGTCGATCACGGCCTGACCGGGCTTCACGCCATTGGACTTGCCGGCATCGAGAATGACGGTTTGCAGGAACGGGTGGTTGGCGCGGCCGATGACGCGGGCCACCACCGAGGACAAGGCCGGATCCGGTACCGCATGCAGCAAAAGCTGGTAGCGTTTGACCCGGCTGTCCAGCGTGATCGCGGTGTTGTGCCATTGGCGCAAATGCGCAATTTCTTCTTTGAGCCTCAGATTTTCCTGATGGACCGCGAAAATCTCGCCGATGGAACTCGTCCAGCGGTTAAACCCGGCCATCGGCGCATGCGTGGCGACAAGCGCCGGTTTCATCCAGTCCATGACATGGGCCCGGGCACGGTCGAACAATGAAGACTGAGCCTTGCCGATCAGGATGAGCGCCACGGCAATAGCAGCGACGATGATCAGCGGGAGGTGCGCGCCACCACGCGTTCGCGCGATTCTCCAGGTCCCGTTCGCCATGCTCTACTCACCCGTCGCCGACATGGCCTCCCATGCGATCTAAAACGCCGTTGAAAGGACGTGCCGCATACCTTTGGTATTCTCCAACACGCGCCCGGTGCCGAGCGCCACACAGGACAATGGATCGTCTGCGATAGAGACCGGCAGACCGGTTTCCTCGCGCAACACTTGATCGAGATTGGCAAGCAGCGAACCGCCGCCGGTCAGCACAATGCCCTTGTCCACGATATCGGCCGCCAATTCCGGCGGCGTCGCCTCCAAGGCCACTTTGACCGCTTCGACGATCGCACCGACCGGTTCGGCCAAGGCTTCGGCGATGTGGCGCTGGGTGATGGTGATTTCTTTGGGTACGCCGTTCAAAAGATCGCGGCCTTTGATTTCCAACGTCACGCCGTTGCCGTCGGCCGGCGGCGCGGCGGACCCAATTTCCTTTTTGATGCGTTCGGAACTCGCCTCGCCGATAAGAAGGTTCTGATGGCGGCGGATATAAGCGATGATCGCTTCGTCCATCTTGTCGCCGCCGACACGCACGGAGCGCGAATAGACGATACCGCCGAGCGACAGAACGGCCACTTCCGTCGTGCCGCCGCCAATATCGACGACCATGGAGCCGGTCGGTTCGCTGACCGGAAGGCCGGCGCCGATCGCCGCCGCCATCGGCTCCTCAATGAGGAACACGCGCCGGGCGCCAGCAGAGAGCGCCGATTCCTGAATCGCGCGCCGTTCCACGGCCGTCGAGCCGGAGGGCACGCAAACGATGATCATGGGATTGGCGAATGAGCGCCGATTATGCACCTTGCGGATGAAATGCTTGATCATTTCTTCCGCCACCTCGAAATCCGCGATGACGCCATCACGCATCGGCCGGATCGCCTCGATGTTCCCGGGGGTCCTGCCCAGCATCATCTTGGCGTCGTTGCCGACCGCACGAACTTGTTTTTTACCACCTCGATTGATCGTGGCGACGACCGAAGGCTCGTTGAGAACGATGCCGCGCCCCTTGACATATACAAGGGTATTCGCGGTTCCCAGATCGATCGCCATATCGCTCGACAGCGCGCCGAGAAGACTGCCGAACATGCTTAACCTGCCATTCCTTTCCGTGCTCGACGCCACCCCGGCAATTGCCGTTTCTGAGAAGCAGCCCCGGCGGAAACCCGCCGGAGCCGCTATAACTCATCGCGCAATGTCTAGGGCTTCGGGCGCCTGCTTCTTGCGTTTCACCAATAGCTTATTGAGAGCGTTAACATAAGCGAAGGCGGACGCCACCATCGTATCAGTGTCCGCTCCCTTGCCGGTCACCGTACGCCCGTCTTCTTCGAGTCTCACACTGACATCTGCCTGTGCATCCGTACCTTCCGTCACCGCATGGACCTGATACAGCTGCATATTCGCGCTGTGCGGATACAATTCGTGGATCGCTCTGAAGATCGCGTCGACCGGCCCGTCGCCTGTCGTTTTGACGCTTCGTTCTGCGCCATCGATTGCAAGCGTCATTTCCGCACTTGGCGCCATTCCCATGCCCGATTCGACACGAAGCGCCTTGACGGTGATCGGGTCCTGGCCGCGCACGATCTCGTCGTCCACCAGCGCCACGATATCTTCGTCAAAGAGGTTCTTCTTCTTGTCGGCAAGAGCCTTGAAGCGGCGGAAGGCATCTTCCACGGCCGCCTCGGTCAGATCATAGCCCAAGGCTGCGAGCTTGTCGCGGAACGCGTGACGGCCCGAGAGCTTGCCCAGCACCAGCGAGGTTTCCTTCACCCCCACCTCTTCCGGGCGCATGATCTCGTAGGTCTCCACATTCTTCAGCATGCCATCCTGGTGGATACCTGATTCGTGGCTGAAAGCGTTCTTGCCGACGATCGCCTTATTGTACTGAACCGGAAACCCGGTGACGTTGGACACCAGCTTGGAACCCCGCGCCAGCATCGTCGTGTCGATGCCGCTGTGGAACGCCATACGGTCTTTGCGCACCTTGAGCGCCATGACGATTTCTTCCAGCGCTGCGTTGCCGGCACGTTCGCCGATACCGTTGATCGTGCATTCGATCTGTCGCGCTCCCGCCAGCACACCCGCCAGCGAGTTGGCGACGGCGAGGCCAAGGTCGTTGTGGCAATGCGTGGCGATGATTGCTTTGTCGATGTTCGGTACGCGGTTCTTGATCATCGCGATCAGTTCGAAAAATTCCTGCGGCGTCGCATAACCGACGGTATCGGGAATATTGATCGTCGTGGCGCCGGAGCGGATGGCAAGTTCGATACAACGGCAGAGAAAGTCGTGCTCAGTACGGGTAGCGTCTTCGGCGCTCCATTGCACATCGCCGACCAGGTTGCGCGCATGCGTCACGGAGGCCCCAACCGCATCAAGCACCGCATTGGGACCCATCTGAAGCTTGTGCTTCATATGGACCGGGCTGGTCGAAATAAACGTGTGAATACGGGGCCGTTTGGCCTGTTTCACCGCTTCGCCGGCGCGATCGATATCTTTGAATCCGGCGCGCGCCAGACCGCAGACAGCGGCGTTGTTTACGCGCTTCGCAATGGCGCTTACGGCTTCGAAATCGCCGATCGAAGAAATGGGAAACCCCGCTTCGATGACGTCGACGCCCATCGCGTCGAGAAATTCGGCGACTTCTATTTTTTCTTCGAACGTCATCGCCGCGCCCGGCGATTGCTCGCCGTCGCGCAACGTCGTGTCGAATATTGTTACTCTTTCTGATGTCATTGTGTCGGTGCTCATGGCCACACGTTCCTTCCGTTCGCCGCATCCAGCGGCTTCGATCTCTCCTTTTGCCAGTGATCCCCTAAACACCCGTCGCGAGAACCGATCTCGCGCCCGCCGGCGCCTAGGGGCAGCTAAGGAGGAGAAGCCTTGCTTGCGACGAACCGAGGGAAGGACGGGGCGCGGATGAAATGCGCGCAAAAACGCGAGCGGAGAATCCGCTCAATGCGTTCTGCTGCACTGCATCTTTCCTCATCGCCGGATCGCCGTTCCGCCCGCCGAGTTTTCAGCTCGCTAAGTTTAACGAATTGTCCTTAAGCGCCCGTAAAGACAGGGTCGACCCGTTCGTGTGGTTTTACGCCGGAAGGGTTGCAGCACGCAAGGTCAACACTCTGTTCTTGCGGCCAAAATTAACAGTTGGACAGGTGCTTGGCGTGCACTTCGGGCGATCGAGTTGGCCCGTCTCCCCCGGCGGGAGAAATTATCGGGGCGGCGTCGCTTTTTCCCTTTGCGGCGGGCTGCGGGCGTGGTTGTGTGCGCCCGAAACGCGCCTTCCGCGCGGGTCGCCCGCCAACGCCAGTCAATTAGCTCCGAGGCAAGCCGGATATGCGAATCCTGCCGCCCGTCTCGATCGAGGCACGCCGCCTTTTGCCCAGCAAATGGGACTTGCTGGCGGCTGTGCTGGTGCTTGGTTTCATCGTCTTGCTCGCCGACGCCAGCCGCGCCGTGATTCAGCCGATCTCGAGCCTGCGCCAAGTGCCCATCTCTCTCGACCCTTCCGCGCTGCCGGGATACGCGCTGCGGACAGGTCTTCGTATGCTGGTCGCACTGGGCTTCTCGCTGGTTTTTACATTCACTTACGCGACATGGGCCGCCAAGAACGAGCGCGCCGGGACGCTGCTGGTACCCCTGCTGGATATCCTGCAGTCGATCCCCATCTTCGGCTTCCTGTCGGTGACCCTGGTGTTCTTCCTGTCCCTGGCGCCGGGGCGGATCCTGGGGGCGGAATTCGCGGCAATTTTCCTCATTTTCACAAGCCAGGCCTGGAACATGGCCTTCAGCTTCTACCAGTCGTTGCGCACGGTCCCCGTCGAACTGACCGAAGCGGGCCGCGTGTTCGGGCTCAGCGCTTGGGCACGCTTTTGGCGGATCGAAGTACCGTTCGGCATGCCGCAGCTCATCTGGAATATGATGATGTCGATGTCCGGCGCCTGGTTCTTCGTGGTGGCCGCGGAGGCCTTCACCGTCGGCAATACCTCCATCGCGCTGCCGGGCATCGGCTCCTACATCATCACCGCCGTCACGGCCAAGGACATGACCGCGATCTTCTGGGCGATCGTCGCCATGCTCGTCGTGATCCTGGTCTACGACCAGCTCCTGTTCCGCCCGCTGGTCGCCTGGGCCGACCGTTTCCGCATCGATGTCGAACCGGGCGACGAGGCGAGCGAATCCTGGGCGCTATCCATGTTCCGCCGGTCGAAACTGATGGATGCCATCGGGACCCCTTTCGAGACCATGATGCGATGGACCTATCGCGTGTCCCCGCCGGTACGCGGCGGAACGCGAAGCGGCACGAGTTTCGTTCATCCCCGTGTCGCCGACGCCATCTGGTATGTCTGTTTGACCGCTCTGGTCGTCTATGTCCTGTGGCGAGTGGCCAATTTCGCGGCCATTCCGCTGGGTCCGGGAGAGATTTTGAACGTCTTCCTGCGCGGACTTGCCACCATGGCCCGCGTGATCCTGCTGATCGCGCTCGCCAGCGTAATTTGGACCCCTATTGGAATTTATGTCGGGCTGCGCCCGCATCTAACCCAGGTGGTCCAGCCGGTCGCGCAATTCTTCGCCGCCTTCCCGGCCAATCTGCTGTTTCCGTTCGTGGTGTCCGGTATCGTCGCCTGGAACCTCAACCCGGATATTTGGCTTTCGCCTCTCATGGTTCTGGGTACCCAATGGTACATCCTGTTCAACGTCATCGCCGGGGCATCGGCCCTGCCGCGGGAGCTGCGCGACGTCAGCGACAATCTCCAGATCAAGGGCTGGCTGTGGTGGCGGAAAGTGGCACTCCCCGCGGTGTTTCCCTATTACGTGACGGGGGCCATCACGGCTTCCGGCGGTTCGTGGAACGCGGCGGTCGTCGCCGAAATCGCCGAATGGGGCAATAAAACGCTGCGCGCCTACGGCCTGGGTTCGTACATCACCGATGCCACGACGGCGGGGGATTTCCGCAAGATCGTTCTGGGCCTGGCGGTGATGAGCTTTTTGGTGGTCGTCGTGAACAGGCTGTTCTGGCGACCGCTCTATTGGTATGCCGAACGCAAATACCGGCTCGGTTGAGGACCCGCTATGGACGCCACCATCCTTCTCGACGTGCACGACGTTCGCCGCACCTTCCCAAAATCCGGCGGCGACGAGCTGCTGGTGCTCGAAGGCGTCAATCTGAGTTTGCGCGAGGGCGAGATTGTCGGGCTGCTCGGCCGTTCCGGCTCGGGAAAATCTACGCTGTTGCGGTTGATCGCCGGCTTGGCGAGCCCCCAAGGCGGCACGTTGACCTATATGGGCCATCCCATCGACGGACCGGCGAGCGGCATCGCCATGGTGTTTCAAAGTTTTGCCTTGTTTCCCTGGCTGACCGTCCTGGAGAATGTGCAGCTCGGTCTCGAAGCTTTGCATCTGCCGGAGAAAGAAATCCGCACCCGCGCGCTGGCCGCCATCGATACGATCGGTCTGGACGGCTATGAGAGCGCTTATCCGCGCGAACTTTCCGGCGGCATGCGCCAGCGCGTCGGTTTTGCCCGCGCTCTTGTGGTTCATCCCAACATCCTTCTGATGGACGAACCGTTCTCGGCGCTCGATGTGCTGACGGCGGAAAACCTGCGCACCGATCTGATCGATTTGTGGATACAGGCCAAGCTGCCGATCAAGGGGATCATTCTGGTCACGCACAATATCGAAGAAGCGGTGCAGATGTGCGACCGGGTTCTTTTGTTCGGCTCCAACCCGGGCCATGTCGTGACCGAGATTCCCATCGACATTCCGCGTCCGCGCGAACGCACCGACACCGCGTTCGAGGAATATATCGATCGCATCTATGTCGAAATGACCGCCAAGCGCGTCGACCGCAAATCCAAGCTTCCGGTCCAGCCCACCGGGCTTGGTTTGGATACGCCGCTGACGCATGTTTCTTCCAGCTTGATCGCCGGTCTGATCGAAGCGGTTGCAGCCGCGCCTTATAACGGCAAGGCGGACTTGCCCGACATCGCATCCGATCTGCAGCTCGAAATCGACGAATTGTTTCCGGTCACCGAAGCCTTGCAATTGCTCCGCCTCGGCGATGTGGAAGGCGGCGATATCAAACTCACCCATATGGGCAAACGTTTTGCCGACGCCGACACCAACGAGCGCAAGGAAATCTTCTCGCGCGCGTTGATGAGTTGCGTGCCCCTCGCCGCGCATATCCGCCGCGTGCTTGACGAGCGCGCCAATCATACCGCACCGCGGCGGCGGTTCATCGACGAACTCGAAGACCATATGACCGAGGAGGCCGCCGCAGAGACCTTGCGCGCGGTCATCAGCTGGGCGCGTTTCTCCGAGCTTTTCTCCTACGACAAGGAAAGCGAAATCTTCAGTCTGGAGAATCCGACTTAGAATGGAGAAGGATTTCTGCCTGTCATCCCCGGCCGAGCGAAGCGCGAGCTTCGCGAGGGGAAGGGGAACCAGGTGAGCAGACAGGGATCGTTCTATCCATCAGGATCCATTACCTCGCGCTCACTATCGTTCGCGCTCGCCGGGGATGATAAGGTTGCGCTATAATTGCCGCATGCGGGACCACCTCTACTACGTCTACATTCTCGCAAGCCGCCGCAACGGGACGCTATATGTCGGCGTCACAAACGACGTTATGCGTCGCAGTTGGGAACACAAAAACGATCTCGTTGCAGGCTTCACCAAGAAATATGGCGTGCATATTCTCGTCTATTACGAGCTCTATGATGACATCAACATCGCCATTGCACGCGAGAAGCGGCTCAAAAAATGGAATCGCGCCTGGAAACTGAAATTAATCGAGAAGAACAATTCCGGCTGGAACGATCTGTATGACAGACTTCTTGGAGAGATTGCGCTACCTGATATACCTGTTGGGGTGGACGGCCCCCGACGGCATCGATGTGCCAGAATGAGGTCGTTGGAGATCTCAAGCAAGGGAGCCGTCCATGGAACAGTATACCCGGATCGGGATGGATACGTCCAAGAGCGTTTTTCAGGTGCATGGGGTAGATGCAAGCGAACGGCCGGTGTTGCGTAAGCAACTGCGGCGCGGAGCGATGATTTCGTTTTTTCAGAAGCTTGAACCGACGGTTATCGGCATTGAAGCCTGCGGAGGATCGCATCATTGGGCACGTCTGCTTAGAAGCTTTGGCCATGAGGTGAAGCTTCTGCCCCCTCAGTATGTGAAGCCCTATGTGAAGCGCGGTAAGAACGACATGGCGGATGCCGAAGCGTTGTGCGAAGCGATGAGCCGCCCCACGATGCGCTTTGTGCCTGTGAAGACAGCAGACCAACAAGCCGCGCAGATGTTGGCCGGTATACGCGAGCAGATGGTTCGCCGCCGTACACAGCTGAGCAACGCGATCAGAGGCTATGCCGCCGAGTTTGGCCTGATCGCTGCCAAAGGCCTGGGAAGGATCGAGCCTTTGCTCGAGCGTATCCGAGATGACGAGACGCTCCCCGCTCTGGCCAAAGAGTTGTTCAAGGTTCAAGAGCGAGATTATGCCCGGCTGCAGAAGGAGATCGAACTCTTGGATGCCAAGTTGATGGCTTGGCACCGCGCAAACCCCGTAAGCCGGCGATTGGCGGCGATCCCCGGCGTCGGCCCGGTCGGCGCGAGTTTGCTCGCCATCAAGGTCGCCGATGCCAAAGCTTTTAAATCGGGACGTCACTTCGCGGCCTGGATCGGGCTTACGCCGAAGGACCATTCCACTGCCGGCAAGAACAGGCTTGGGGTCATCACCCGTGCCGGCGATGAGACGCTGCGAAGCGTATTGGTCGTGGGCGCTACGGCATTGGTCCAGCAACTCAGACGCGGCAGAGGCCGCGCCACGCCTTGGTTGGCCGCGCTGTTGCGGCGCAAACAGCCCAAGCTTGCTGCCGTGGCGTTGGCTAACAAAACCGCCCGCATCGCCTGGAAGATGATGGTCAGCGCAGAGCCTTACCGGCCGTGCCTGGCCAGCGACGCGCCAACGCCATAACTCATTCAGCGCAACCAACACGCTGAAGTGGGCGCTTCTTGAGACGGAACAGATGGTGTGATCGGTCGATCCAAGATGCACGACACTCCGAGGGACCCAGCGGCAATCAATGCCGCCCACCTGTTTGGAACCTGCATCGCGGAACCCATCTTGGCCAGCGGTCCGCAACAACCGCACAAAAAAAGGCCGGACATATGATCGCAAGCGACCAGATCGAACATCAGTGTCGTCTCTTGAAAGTCGGGGGCCGTCCACATATGGGTCCCCTTTCCCTCACGCGAGCGTGACACGCTCGCGCTCGGCCGGGGATGACAATTGGGTGCTCATTCCGGGATATCCGGCAAGGGCTTATCCGACAGCAGCCGGAAATCGACCAGCGAGAACAGCGCCATGCCGGCCGTTTTGCCGTTTTCATAAATCGCCAGATAGCGATCCGTGCCGATTTGCTGATTGGTCAGGATGCGATCTGCCGTAAAGAAGCGGACCGCATTGGCGCTGCCGACGCGATAGAGATAGAGCGACTCCCGGTCCGCGTTGGTGCCCTGTTCGGCAACCGTCAGTACCAGCGCCACGACCGGCGATGTTCCGTTGTAAGCGGCGACATCGGAGAGGTGCAGTTCGTCGCGCGACATGATCCTTTGGTTGGTGCCGTGCAGCAGCCAACGCCCGGCCGCGTCGTTGCCGCTGACCGCCAAGAGATTCACATCCTGGGCGTTTGATTTTGCCGACGCCGAGCTCGCATCCCGCGCCTTCCAACGCCGCAACACGAAAAGCGCTTCGGACGTTCCGGCGAGGCGAATGGCGTCGTTCCCCAGCTTGTAAGTATAGCCCTGCTCCGCCGCTTTCGGCGGTGCAAATGTGCCAGACACATCCGCATTACGCGAACTCCATAGCGGCGACAACATACTCGCGAGGAAGGCGACAATGATTGCAAGGCAGATAACGGCCATCGCAACGGCATTGAACCGCCAGAGAACCTGAAAGTGCTTGCTCAAATCCTGCACGCACACTCCCGCGCAAAGTCCGTTCCGTCCGCCGGTCGGTGCGAAGCGGTGCGAGGACCATAGCATGGGAAGGCAGATGATTCAGTGCGGGCCGATGGCCCGTTGGAAGGCCTCCACCATCAACTCGCGGTTGGGTGGCGCCCCTTCGAAACACAGGGCGCCTTCTTCGAGAATCACACCGGCCTGTTTGGTCCGCGTCCAAATATGCGCCACGGGCACAAGCCAAGAGGTATCGTCGAGCGTGCCCGCCATGATCGTCAACTGCCCGGGAACGGACGGCACATGCCAGACGCGGGTGTGGCAATTCGGACAGAAGAAGATGCGGGCCAGCCGGCCGCTGTCGGCGGGCTCGTTGTGCTCGATCGGCGCAGTACCGGAAAGTTCAATGTCGCTGCAGCGCACCGGCATCGAGACCGTGTAGGCGCAGGCATAGGCTTGGCAGCGTTTGCAGTGGCATGCCCAAACCGAGAGAGGCGGCGCTTTCATTCTATACCGCACCGCGCCGCAAGCGCAGCCGCCGGAAATAGGAAAAGCGGGAAGTGCGATTTTCACTTTGCCTTGGTCCGAAAATCCACATCGCTATCGGCGATAAGATACAGCACCGCCGCCCAAGCCGCCACATTCTGTTTCAACTGAACGGGATCGACGACGGACAATGTGTCGTCGGCGGAATGATGGATGTCGAAATAGCGGTTGGCGTCTTGATCCAAGGAAAACACCGGAACGCCCGCGCCTTGGATGGCTTCGACATCCGAACCGGCTTCCTTGGCGGGTTCGGGCGAGACGAGTATTTTCAGCGGCGACAATACCTCTGCCAAGGGGTGGAGGGCTGGTTGATCCGCTCCGCCCGGCGGCAGCTGGAGCCGATAGATATTGTCCGAACCCAGATCGCTTTCGCCCGCGGCGACGATATTTGCGAGTTCGGCTTTGTGCGCGGCCAGATAGGCCTCGCCGGAACCGCCGGTTTCCTCCGAACCCCACATCACCACGCGGATGGTCCGGCGCGGATGATGCGGCAGCTGGCCGATCAAACTGGCCGCGGCCGACGTGATGGCCACGCCAGCACCATCATCGATGGCGCCCGTGCCGGGGTCCCAGCTGTCCAAATGGCCGCCAATGACGATCACCTCGTCGGGCTTCTCGCTGCCAACAATATCGCCCGACACATTCCACGCCATCGACTTCGGTCGAACGAAGGAAGCGAGCTTCAGCCGCACGCGGACCGGCCCGCGCGCCGCCATGTGCTCCAGCAAATCGGCATCGGGCACGCCCAATGCGGCCATGGGAATCTTGGGCATCGCGTCCTTGGGTTTGCCGGTGCCGGTGTGAGGCGACCGCGAATTGCTGGTGGATATGGAACGCACCAGATAGGCGACCGCACCGCGCTTGGCGGCCTCGGGAGAGCCGTAGCGGGCCTCGACGGCTTTTCCGTAACCCGAACCGTCTTGCGTGCGGGTCATCGCTTCGTTGACGACGACGATCTTGCCTTTGAAGGCGCCGGGCGGCGCGGCGAGCAGATCGGCGTATCGCTTCAACACGACGATAGGTGCGACGAGGCCTTTCTTCGGCGTGGGAACGGACCCGCCGAGGCCGAGAATGGCGAGTTTCTGCGGATAAGGCGAAACCACCTCGGCCGATTCCGCGCCGCGAGCCCAAGAGGGCTTGGCAAAAGGTTCGACGCGAATATTGGTAAAACCAAGCGCTTTGAATTTGGCGACGGCCCAATCGCGGGCGCGTAGCGCGGCCGGGCTGCCGACCATGCGCGGACCGATCTCCGTCGTCAGCGATTCGAGCGTATTCCAAGCGGTGGAATCGGCCAGCGCCTTATCGCGCAAAGCGGCTGCAGTTTGCAGATCGTCGGCGGAGGCAGGCACCGCAATGCACAAAACGGCAAGAACAATTGGGTAGCGGCGCATGGAGTATCCCTCTTGGCACTTCAAGCGAAAGGACGAAAGGGCATTACAAATCCCTACCAACTCTTAGCGTGAACAACCAGTGCATGGCGCGCATAGCAAATTCCGCTCGAACGAAATTAAAAGATATGTCCACCCTCCCCTTGAGGGTCGAAAAACTCGAGCGGCGCGTAGGTCCTGAGCGTCAGCGAAGGACGCGTGCGCGCGACGGATTTTTCGGGGAGGGGTTTGCTTGGCAACAGCTTTGACCCCTCCCCGAAGCGCTTCGCGCTTCGACCCTTGCATGTTGGAAGGGCCGACTCAGAGCAAACTGTTAGGCGCATCGGGACCGGCGGCCGCCGGTCCCGATGCGGATGGGCGGGACCGTTCGACCCTTGGTGTCTGGCACCGTGAGGGAGCTTGGTCCGTCCGTCCTCGGCTTTTGTCCTGAACAGATGATGGGGAGCAAGTCCCGCATGCAAGGCAAGAAATCGTCCGAACAAAACGCCAAGACTAAGTCTAGCGCAGGTATCGATGTGTGTAAAAGCTGGCTCGATGCGCACATCGTGCCGGAAGGTTGTTCGTTGCGTGTTTCCAACGACGCGCAGGGCCATCGTCAGCTCAAGCGCTGGCTGGCCAAATACGAGGTTGCTCTCGTCGCGATGGAAGCCACCGGCAAATGGCACAGGCAGGTGCACCGCAGCTTGCATGCCAGCGGCTTTAGCGTGGCCATCGTCAATCCGCTGCGCGCCAGGCTGTTTGCCGAAGCGCTCGGTCTGCTGGCCAAGACCGACCGGGTGGACGCGCGCATGCTTGCACTTCTGGCGGCAAGCATTTCGCCTTCCCCCAGCGCGCCGGCGTCGGATTGCATTGAGGCGTTGAGAGAACTCGTCACGGCACGCCATAGTGCTGTGGCCGAGCAGACGGCGCTCGAAAACCAACTGCTTGCGGCAAACACTGCCTTCTTGCGCACCCAGCTCAGGCGCCGCATCGACCGGCTGGCAAAGGACATCGCTCGCCTCGATGCCGAGATCGCCAAGCGCATCAAAGCCGACCCAGGGCTCGTCCGCCGATACGAGATCCTGCTTTCCATTCCCGGCCTTGGGCCGGTCACCGCTGCAACCCTCGTCGCAGATATGACCGAACTCGGGACCTGCAACGCCAAGCAAATCGCCATGCTTACAGGTTTGGCGCCTCTCGCAGACGATTCCGGCTCGCGCGAAGGCCGACGTGTCATTCGGGCGGGACGCCCAGCAGTCCGGCGCGTGCTCTATCTCTGCGCCCTCAGCGCAAGTCGCTGCAACGCCACTATGAAAGCCCTCTATACACGGCTCACCGCAGCAGGAAAGCCACACAAGGTTGCCCTCGTCGCCGTCGCTCGCAAGCTCATTATCCTGGCAAATACCCTCATCAGCCAGGATCGCACTTGGCAGCCAAATGTTCCCATCAACGCTTGACAGCCGACACAGATGCTCCCTCAAGGGCTACGACATTCACACATCTCGAAGAGCTTGCTGCGAGGTGAGGAAGCTGACTCCCTATAGGGATGATTCTCTTTCGGGAGGCGGCGATGGAACTGACGCTTGGACTGTTCGGCGACGAACGTCTGGAAAAAGGGGGCTCTTTTTGTGTGAGCGACTTGTCGCTTATGGCGGCAAGGGGGTCAGCGTCAGGCAACTCGGCGCCAACCGTGCCGGAGAGATGCGGATCGCGCGGTTTCTGCATAACCCCAAAGTAAGGGTCAGTGAGATGCTGTCCGCCGCCCTGGCGCGCACCCGCAGCCAAGTTGCTGGCTGCCATGTCCTGGCAATCCAGGACACTTCTGCGTTGCGCGTGGACGAGAAAGGACTGGGATTGTCCTTTCATCCTGTCATAGCGGTAGACGCCAACACGCAGGCGGTGCTTGGCCTGATCGACAACTTCTTCCTGACCCGCAAGGGCGGTGAGAGCGCCACGCGCAAGCAGCGGACTTTTGAGGACAAGGACAGCCGGCGCTGGCTGAGCGGCGCAGAGAGCGCTGGTGCCTTGGCTGAAGCCGGAGCGGCCTGCGTCACCGTCATTGAAGACCGCGAAGGCGATATCTACGAATGCTTTGCCTTTAAGCCGGCCAATGTCGAAAAGTTGGTACGGGCAGCTCAGGATCGTCGTCTGGCCGATGGCTCCTCTCTTTTTGCCAAAGCGGACGGCTGGGACGAGGTGGGACGGATGGTGGTGGAAATCCCCGCCGCACCGGGCCGAAAAGCGCGCAAAGCCGAGCTTTGCGTAAGCTTTGGCAAGGTCGAGATCATGCGGCCCAGCAACCGCAAGGCCGCTTGCGATCTGCCTGAAACCGTTTCTGTAACGCTCGTCATCGGGCGAGAGATCAATCCTGCCGAGGGCGAAGAGCCGGCGCTCTGGTTCCTGCTCACAACCCACCAGGTCAACGACATCGCGGATGCACGCCGCATCATCGGCTTCTATCGTCTGCGCTGGACCATCGAGCAACTCTTCCGAACCATGAAGACAAAGGGCTTCGATGTCGAAGCCCTGCGCCAGGAGCCGGATGGTCCTCTCGAAAAACTCGTCACCGCCATCCTGATTGCCGCCATCAAGGTGATGCAGCTGGTGGCCGAGCGCGAAGGCAAAGCCTGTCGTCCCCTCACCGACGTCTGCGACCCCGACGACCAGCCCGCGCTGGAGTGCGTCTGTCAAAGCCTCGAAGGCAAAACACAGAAACAGAAAAACCCTCACCCAAAAGGCTCGCTTGCCTATGCTGGCTGGGTCTTCGCAAGGCTCGGCGGCTGGACTGGCTACTACGGAAAACCAGGGCCCATTGTCATGCTTCGAGGCCTCACCCAATTCCACGCCATCAAACATGGATGGAGCCTCCGAAATGTGTGAATCCCGTAGCCTCAAGGGGAGGGTCGAGAAATGCGCGTTAATTTTTGCTCTGATCCACCAGCTTGTTTCTCGCGATCCAGGGCATCATGGCGCGAAGCTTGGCGCCGACTTCTTCGATCGGATGGGCGGCATTGCGGGCGCGCGTCGCCTTGAAGGAGGGCTGACCGGCCTTGTTCTCCAGCACCCAATCGCGGGCGAAACGGCCGGACTGGATGTCGTCCAGCACGCGCTTCATTTCCTTCTTGGTCTCTTGCGTGATGATGCGCGGGCCGGTGACATATTCGCCGTACTCCGCGGTGTTGGAGATCGAATAATTCATGTTGGCGATGCCGCCCTCGTAAATCAGATCGACGATCAGCTTCACTTCGTGCAGGCATTCGAAATAGGCCATCTCGGGCGCATAGCCGCCTTCGACCAGCGTCTCGAAACCGGCACGGATCAATTCGACCAAGCCGCCGCACAGCACGGATTGCTCGCCGAACAAATCGGTCTCGCATTCCTCGCGGAAACTGGTTTCGATAATGCCGGCGCGGCCGCCGCCGATCGCCGAAGCATAGGCAAGGCCGAGGTCGTGCGCGTTGCCGCTGGCGTCCTGATGCACGGCGATCAGGCAAGGCACGCCGCCGCCCTTCTGATATTCGCTGCGTACCGTGTGGCCGGGGCCCTTGGGCGCGACCATGACGATGTCGAGATCCTTGCGCGCTTCGATCAAGCGGAAATGCACATTGAAGCCATGCGCGAAGAACAACGCCGCGCCTTGCTTCATATTGGCGGCGAGATCGTTCTTGTAGATGTCCGCCTGTAGCTCGTCGGGCGTCACCATCATCATGCAATCGGCCCATTTTGCGGCCTCGTCAGCCGGCATCACTTTGAAGCCCGCAGCTTCCGCTTTTTTGGCGCTGGCCCCGGGACGCGCCGCGATGGCGACATCCTTGACGCCGCTGTCGCGCATATTCAGCGCATGGGCATGGCCCTGCGAGCCGAAACCGATGACGGCGACTTTTTTGCTCTTGATGAAATTCAGATCGGCATCCCGATCGTAATAGACGCGCATTTTAGTTTCCTTCGAGATCATGCTTGGAGTTCTGTTTATACCAACACCGTGCCGCCAGCTGCGGGCCGGACCGCGGCGACATTACCTCTATTTGTCATGGCCCGCGATGTGATCTCTTTCCTCCCCCGTTTACGGGGGAGGTGGCTCATCGACGCGGCAGCGTCGATGAGACGGAGGGGGCGTCGATGAGACGGAGGGGGCGAGTGCGGGCGGACGTCACAAGCGGAGTTGAGGCCGGCATTCCTGCGTGCCCCCTCCGCTTCGCTGCGCGTCCATACGCTGCCGCTCTGGACCTTGCTCGGCACCTCCCCCGTAAACGGGGGAGAAAAACTGCGATGCCCGGCTTTCGGGAGTTGCCCCCCACCCGGTTCGCTACGCGAACCGACCTCCCCACATGGGGGAGGTGAAGGGCAGCGCCCAGCATTCCTACATCGCCTCCGGGCCGCGGGAGATCGCGACAACGCCGGTGCGGGAGACTTCCACCAGACCGAGTGGGCGCATCAGATCGACGAAATTGTTGATCTTGTCCGGGCTGCCGGTGATTTCGAAGACGAAGCTGGAATGGGTGGTATCGACGGGACGGGCGCGGAAGGCGTCGGCGATGCGCAGCGATTCGACGCGCTTCTCGCCGGTACCGGCGACTTTCACCATCGCCATTTCGCGCTCGATACCGGGCTTGTCGATGGTCCAATCCACCACGCGATGAACCGGCACGATACGCCCGACCTGGGCGCGGATCTGCTCCAGCACTTCGGGCGTGCCCGAGGTGACGATGGTGATCCGCGAGGTGTGCTCGGCGGGATCGACCTCGGCCACGGTCAAGCTTTCGATGTTGTAGCCGCGGCCCGAGAACAGACCGATGACGCGGGCAAGCACGCCCGCTTCGTTGTCGACCAAAACGGCGATGGTATGACGTTCAATGGTACTGTTCATCTGCGCTTCAACCAAATTCTCTGGAATTCTTCCTGCGGAATCTCTTTTGCCTGATATTCCGCTTGGGCGGCGATTTCCGCGAGCGAGGGGACGGGCATCGAGCCCAAGGCCGTGCCGCCCGCTTCCTCCGTGCTGTCGGCGAAACCTTTGCGGCCGTCGGCCCAGATTTCCACCTTACGAAGCTCAAAGCGGTCGTCGCCAAGCTCGCTATAAATATGAGCCGGGGCGCCCGGATCTTTGTGAGTCCATTTGACGTAGAGATAGCGCATCAAACCAGCATCTTTCCGGCATCGCTGACCGTGGTGGATTCCTCCTCGGCATCGCAGAGGATCATTTCATTGTGCGCGGCGCCAGAGGGAATCATCGGATAGCAATTCTCCATCTGATCGACGCGGCAGTCGAACAACACCGGTTTGCGCACATCGATCATTTCCAGGATTTTGGCATCGAGTTCGGCCGGCGTCTCGGCGCATAGGCCGACCGCACCGAAGGCTTCGGCCAGCTTCACGAAATCGGGCAGCGCCTCTGAGTAGGAATGGGAATAGCGCGCGCCATGCAGCAATTGCTGCCATTGGCGCACCATGCCCATATATTTGTTGTTGAGGATGAAGATCTTGACCGGCAGATCGTACTGAACCGCCGTCGCCATTTCCTGCATCGTCATCTGGATACTGGCTTCGCCCGCGATATCGATGACCAGACTGTCCGGATGCGCGGTCTGCACGCCGATCGCCGCCGGCAGGCCATACCCCATGGTGCCGAGACCGCCGGACGTCATCCAGCGTTTGGGTTCCTCAAAATGGAAGCGCTGCGCCGCCCACATCTGGTGCTGGCCGACTTCGGTTGTGATGTAAAGGTCACGGCCTTTCGTCAGCTCATAGAGCCGGTCGATGGCATATTGCGGTTTGATCAGTTTGGACGAGTGCTTGTAATCGAGCGAACGTTTGGCGCGCCAATGATCGATCTGCCTCCACCATTCGGCAAGCGCCGTTTGATCGGATTTATAGCGGCGCGCTTTCCACACCCGCACCATTTCGCGCAAGGCCTTGGCGGCATCGGCGACGATCGGCAGATCGATGCGGACGTTCTTGTTGATTTGCGAGGCGTCGATATCGAGATGGATCTTTTTGGAGCCGGGCGAGAAGGCATCGACACGGCCGGTGACGCGGTCGTCGAAGCGCGCCCCCAAGCACACCATGAGGTCGCAATCGTGCATCGCATGGTTGGCTTCATAGGTGCCGTGCATGCCCAGCATGCCGAGCCAATTCTTGCCCGAAGCGGGATAAGCGCCCAGTCCCATCAGCGTGGAGGTGATGGGAAAGCCGGTGAGCTCGACCAGCTCGCGCAAGGAATTGCTGGCTTCGGTTCCGGCGTTGATGATGCCGCCGCCGGTGTAGAGGATCGGGCGCTTGGCACTGGCCATCATCGCAACGGCTTGCTCGATGGCCCCCGCATCCGGCTCGACTTTCGGGCGATAGGTGCGATGGGCGATTTTCGCGGGGCCGACATAAGGCCCTTTCTTGAACTGGATATCCTTCGGTATGTCGACGACCACCGGTCCCGGACGTCCGGTGGTTGCGATCTGGAACGCCTCGTGCAGCGTGCGCGCCAGATTGTTGATGTCCTTCACCAGCCAATTGTGCTTGGTGCAAGGACGCGTGATGCCGACCGTATCGCATTCCTGAAACGCATCGGTGCCGATCAGTTGCGATGGGACTTGGCCGCTCAACACAACGATCGGAATGGAATCCATCAGCGCATCGGCGATGCCGGTCACGGCATTGGTGGCGCCGGGCCCACTGGTCACCAGGGCGACACCGGGTTTGCCGGTGGAGCGCGCATAGCCCTCGGCGGCATGCACCGCGCCTTGCTCGTGTCGGACAAGAACATGGACGATATCGCTGGCGGCAAAGAGCGCGTCGTAAATCGGCAGCACCGCACCGCCGGGATAACCGAAAATATGCGTGACGCCTTGATCCTTCAGAGCGGCGATCACCATCTCGGCGCCGGACATCTCAATGGCTTGCGTTACCGGCCTGGTGTAATTCGTTTCATCCTTGTCCATCTCGGACGTCCTTTGCTGAGCGCAAGAAAAGCGAAAGGGGCGTTACCGCCCCTTGGTCATGACCGCTATTGCCGGAAAAAGGGTTAATTTCCCCCGGTTAGCGGCCAGTGAATAAGTACGAGCACGATTTGCACGATTTGTCCTTGTTCGGTGGCAGATAATTACGTGCTCTTGGCGGTTCCGTCAAGCAATTTCATGAGAGAAATTGTCGCATTTGAGCAATGTTGTTGCTTTCGGCATTGGTGTCGATCCAGGTCCAATCGCTCATCCGGCTGCGAAACCAGGTCATCTGCCGCTTGGCGAATTGTCGGGTCGCCGTAACGGCCAAGGCGATGGCGTCGGCCTCATTCATAAGCCCCCGCTCCCAGGCCCAAAGCTCGCGAAGGCCGAGGATCTTCGCCGATGGCAGCACCGGGTCCAGACCGGCCAGCGCAGCCGCTTCGGCGCGGGCTCCGGCAGCCAGCATGGCGCGAAACCGCGTGTCGATCCGCTGGCGCAGCTCCGGCCGCGGCACATCGAGGACGAATTTGGCCAACCGCAATCCCGCCAAAACGGGTGTGCCCGCTGCTTGCTGCCAGCTCGCCAGCGGGCGGCCGGTCGCTTCGAACACTTCGTAAGCGCGCAAGACACGCTGGGTATCGGAGGGGCGAAGTTGTGCGGCGGTTTGCGGATCGCGCCGCGCCAGCTCGGCGTGCAAAGCGGCAACGCCCATCGCATCGAGCTTGTCGCGTGCGGTTTTGCGGACACTGCCCGGAACGGTCGGGATAGCGGCCAAGCCTTCGGTCAGAGCCGTAAAGTATAAACCGGTGCCGCCGGTGAAGATCGGAAGGCGCGATTGCGCGCGCGCCTCGGACAGAGCGGCGATGGCATCCGTCTGATAACGGCCGACCGAATAGCGCTCGCGCGCGCCGGCATGGCCGTAAAGCAAATGCGGAACGCGCGCCATGTCCTCATCCGGCGGCCGCGCGGAAAGGATACGGATCTCGCGATAGACTTGCATGGAATCGGCATTGATGACGGTGCCGCCCAGCGCCTCGGCCAGCGCCAGGGCCGCCGCGGACTTGCCGCTGGCAGTGGGCCCTGCAATAAGCACAGCATCGATGGTCACGGGCAAACCCTGCGCGATGGACAACAGAAAAGAGATCGCACGGTTCGAGGCGCTGGCGGAAGAGGCTTATGCGGGCATGTATGACGCCCACCGCCCCAAAGAGCATGCCGAAGATGCGCTTTCAAACCTGCAACGCGCTATCGCTCTAGCCAAAGCACAGGGCTTGGCGGACGATGTGACGCGCCTCTCCGAACGCTATGACCATATCAAGTCGGTCTTTGACCATCAATTCCGTTGGATCGGATGACATCGTGCGTCATGTCCTGAACATCATCGGCGAGCGGGCGGACGGTGCTCTGTATACGACCTATCTGCCGGACAATGGGCCCGGCGTGCTGTTGGCCAAAACCCGCGCCATCGAGCTGAGCTTCGATGGCGATCCCGTGAAGGCGCTGGCAGAGGCGCGCCGGTGCAATGCCGAACGCTCATTCGACATCAACGTCATGCCGGCCGAAGGGCGCCGCAAGAAGCTGCTCGTTGCCGATATGGATTCGACCATCATCAATTGCGAGTGTCTGGACGAGCTGGCGGACATGGCCGGACTGAAGGACAAAGTCTCGGCGATCACCGAACGCGCCATGCGCGGCGAGATCGAATTCGCCGGCGCCTTGCGCGAGCGCGTCGGATTGCTGAAAGGCCTGCCGCTCGAGGCACTGGATCGCGTGTGGCGCGAACGCGTGCGGCTTAACCCCGGCGCCAAGGAATTGGTCGCCACGATGAAGGCGCAGGGCGCTTACACGCTGCTGGTGTCGGGCGGCTTCACCTTCTTCACCGCCCGCGTTGCCGAAGCGGCGGGCTTCGACGAACACCAATCCAATGTGCTGATTGACGACGGCAAAGTCCTGACCGGGGACGTACGCGAACCGATCCTCGGACGCGAAGCCAAGCTCGCCGCACTCGAAAGCGCGGTGGCGAAACTTGGGATCGCCTATGACGATGTTCTTGCCGTGGGCGATGGGGCCAACGATCTGGCGATGATCCAGCGCGCGGGGCTCGGCGTCGCCTATCATGCCAAACCTGTCGTGGCGGCGGCGGCCGGCGCCAGCATCGCGCATAGTGATTTGAAGGCTTTGCTATATCTTCAAGGCTATAAGGAAGAAGAAATAATTGCCCCCTGATTACCTCCCCTTTGTGGGGGTCGGTAGCGGCAGCGTGCCGACGGCGAACGAAGTGGGGGGCCAACGTCGACAGTTGCCCCCCACCCGGATCGCCTCGCTACGCTCGGCTCTCCGGCCTCCCCACAAGGGGGAGGCAAACAATCAAGTCAGCCTAAGCGCCACGAAGGTCAGCGAACCGCTGCGATTGACGAGCAGGATCTCCACTTTCTTCCCGGCCTTGGCGTCGGCATCGACGCGGCGCGACACGTCGTCGGGGGTGCGCACCGGCTGATCCTGCACCGAGACGATGACGTCGCCGGGACGGAGATTTTTTTCATCCGCCATACTGTCCGGCACGACATCGGTCACCACCACGCCTTGCAGACCGCCCGGCAATTGGAATTCGGCGCGGGCATCGCTGTCGATCGGCGCCAGCGAGAGGCCGAGCTGCGAAAGCTTGTTGTGCCCCTTGGGTACAAACGAAGCGGGTTTGAGCGGCGTCGAGGGCTTGCCCTCGCTGAGGCGCAACACGGTCAGCCGCACGGTCTGCTTCTTGCCTTTGCGCAACAGATCGACATTCACCGTCTTGTTGATTTGCGTGTCGGCGACGATGCGCGACAAAGCGCGCGAGTCCGCGACCTTCTTGCCGTCGAAGCCGACGATCAGATCGCCGTTGCGGATACCCGCTTTCGCCGCAGGACCATTGGCCGTCACATCGGTGACCAGCGCTCCGAAGGTCGAGGGCAACCCCATGCCTTCGGCGATGTCCTCGGTCACCGGCTGAATGCGCACGCCGACCCAGCCGCGGCGCACGGCGCCCGACTGACGCAGCTGGCCGATCACGTCGCGCGCCAGATTGGACGGGATCGAAAAGGCGATGCCTACCGAGCCGCCGGTCGGCGAGAAAATCGCCGAATTTATGCCCACGACGTTGCCGTCCATATCGAACAGCGGGCCGCCGGAATTGCCTTTGTTGATCGGCGCATCGGTCTGGATGAAATCGTCATACGGGCCCGCTTCGATGTCGCGGTTGCGCGCCGAAACGATGCCCGCGGTAACGGTCGATCCCAGCCCGAACGGATTGCCGATAGCGATCACCCAATCGCCGACGCGCGCTTTGTCGGAATCGCCGAAATGCGTTGCGGGCAGCGGTTTTTTCGGATTGACTTTGAGCAGCGCCAGATCGGTTTTCTCGTCGCGGCCGATCAGTTTGGCGGGCAGCGAGGTACCGTCATTGAGCGTCACCGTGATTTGTTCGGCGTTTTCGATGACGTGGTTGTTGGTGACGATAAACCCGCCGGCATCGACGATGAAACCGGAACCCAGCGAAGTGACGTGACGCGGCAGATTTTGTTTGGGCCCGAGGAAATTCTTGAACAGATCCTCGAGCGGCGAGCCGGGCGGCACATCGGGCAGCGGCGATTTCTGATTGGCCTTCAGGGTTTGCGTGGTGGCGATGTTGACGACGGTCGGCAGCAGTTTGGCCGAGAGATCGGCGAAGGAATCGGGTGCTCCACGCGCTTCGGCCGCGCCCGGCGCCAACGCCATCGCCACCGCCAGCAACGCGCCGCTGACAAGGCCTCTCAAATCCACAAACCGGATGCTCATCACAGCCCAACGCATAACGCACTTCCCCGCGCCAGCATATGCGAATGATGCGAAAAACACAGTGGGTGGCGAAATCGCCTGGCCTCCGATGCCGGCACGCCCGCGCGACACCGGAGCGCTCCAATCGTGCCGGCATGGGTTACATCCGTATGCGTGTCAACTTTCAGAGCGCTGCGGCCCATGGCTGCACTGTTTCAGGTCTGTAATTCTGACCTAAATTTAGGTAAGAAATTCATTTTGCTGCATTTTTGTTCGCGCACAATTCTTTCCTCCCCCGTTTACGGGGGAGGTCCGCCCGAAGGGCGGGGAGGGGGCAGGTGCAAGCCGATGCCTTCAAGCACAGTGTCGAGCCGTTTGTAGACATCCTCGTTCGTCACCCGAAGCACCCGCCAGCCCTGCGATTTCAAATAGGCGTCCCGGCGGCGGTCGTGGGCTTGTTCCGCATCGGTCGAGTGCGTGCCGCCATCGACCTCGACGACGAGGCGCGACAGTACACTGGCGAAGTCCGCGATATATGGTCCAATCGGATGCTGTCTGCGAAAGCGGAAGCCGGCGAATGAGTGTCTGCGCAAACGGGACCACAGTATGACTTCTGCGTCGGTCATTCGCTGACGAAGTCCCTTCGCGTGCTTAATCGATCTTCGTTCAGGATCGCGCATGCCCCCTCCGGTCGCTCCGCGACCCCCTCCCCCCGGCTACGCCTAGAGGCTTCGCCGCGGCAAGTGAATCTCACTTGGCCCGCCGTAGCTTTAGCGAAGGCGGCCGTAAACGGGGGAGGAAAGGAACTCTCAACTACTTTTGCTTGCCGCTCGCCGCGCCCGGGCCGTCCCCAAAATATTTGAAGAAGTCGCTCTTGGGCGAGAGCACAACGGTGGTGTTGTCGCCCTGCAGCGCGTCGCGATAGGCCTGCATCGAACGGTAGAACGCGAAGAAATTCGGATCCTGGCTATAGGCTTCGCCCAGAATGCGCGTTTTTTCGGCTTCGCCCTCTCCGCGCAGGATCGAGGCTTCGCGTGTCGCCTGGGCGTTGATGATCGTCCGCTCGCGCTCCGCCCGGGCGCGGATGCCCTGGGCGGTCTCATCGCCTTCGGCGCGGTACTGGGCCGCATCGCGCTGACGTTCCTTCCTCATGCGGTCATAGATCGCCTGGTTGTTCTCCGGCGGCAGATCGGCGCTGCGGATGCGCACATCGACGACCACAATTCCAAAACCCTTTACGTCCTGATTCATGTTGTCGCGGATGTCGTGCATTAGAGGAGAGCGCCGCGCCGACAGCATTTCGGCAAAATTCGCGGAACCGAGGACACGCCGAATATTGGAAGAGAGGATCGGTGTCAGGCGTGTCGTCGCGGTGTCCTGATCGCCCAGTGCCTGATAGAACAACAGCGGATCGACGATGCGCCAGCGTGCGAAGGCATCGACCAGAATGCGCTTCTTGTCCAGTGCGATCACCTCCTCGCTCTTGGCGTCGAGGTTCATCAAGCGCCGTTCAAAGAAATGGACCTGCTGCCAGGGTAGTTTGAAGTGCAGGCCCGGTTCGTTGATCATCGCTTGCGGCGCGCCGAACTGAACGATCAGCGCCTGCTGCGTTTGATAGACCGTGTAAACGCAGGAAAACAGCACGCCCAACAACGCAAGAGTGGAAACGGCGGCGGCGATGCCGACATTGCGGTTCATTGCCCGCCCCCCTGCGTGTTTGGCGTCGCAACCACCGTTTCACTGCCTTGCGCAGAACTGTGCGCGGGGGGCGGTAAGCTTCTCTGCAGCGCCGGAAGTTGGAAATACGGCACCACGCCTTTGGCGGCATCGTCGACGATCACTTTGTTCATCGGCGCCAGCACCTGGCTCATGGTTTCCAGATAAATTCGGCGGCGCGTGACTTCGGGTGCCTTTTTGTACTCTTGGTAGACCGACAGGAAGCGTTTGGATTCGCCGGACGCTTCGGCGATCGCTTGCTGGTGATAGGCTTCGGCATCCTGGACGATTTGCGCCGCTTCGCCGCGCGCTTGGGGAATTATCTTGTTGGCATAGGCTTCCGCTTCGTTGCGCTTGCCGTCCTGATCGGCCAGCGCCCTTTGGACATCGACATAGGCGTCGCGCACATCGAGCGGCGGATCGGCCTTCAACATCTTCACTTCGGTGATTTCGACGCCCGCATTGTAACGATCGAGTGTCTGCTGCATCAGTTTTTGAACGGTGAGCTGAATATGCTCGCGACCGGAGGTTGGAATCATGTCCATACGCTCCTGTCCCACCACTTCGCGCATGGCGCTTTCCGCGACGGCTTTGACGGCCTCGTCGGCATGATCGACGTTGAACAGATAGGCGTTGGCGTCTTTGATCACCCACAGCACCGTGAAGTGCATGTCGACGATATTCTCGTCGCCGGTCAGCATCAGGCTCTCGGCGGGGACATCTTCGTCAGGCGTCTGGCTGCTATTATCGGTCGAGGGTTTGTAGCCGATGTTGATTTGTTTGGGCGACTTGACGTTGGGCGTGTAGACGGACTCGATCGGCCAAGGCAGATGGTAATGCATGCCGCTGCCCGTGTGCTCGACGAATCTGCCAAAGCGCAAGACAACACCTTGCTCGTAGGGATTGACGATATAGAAGCCGCTCAATAGCCAAAGGCCAACCACCGCCAAACCCGCAACCGTCATGCCGCCGCGGCCCAAGCCGCCGCCCGGCAGGTAATGCTTGATGTTTTCGCGGGCGCGCCGCAGCACCTCTTCGAAATCGGGCGGCCGAACGCCGCCGCCGGAGGGCCCGCCGCCCCATGGACCTCTGTTGGGCGGCTCTTTGCCGGAACCATTGCCGCCGTCTTGATTGCTCCAAGGCATAAGGTGCTGATTTCTTGTTTTCCGCGTCCGCGCGGTTATATGAGCATCCACCCAAAGGCGCAAACCATGGCGCAAGCCGCAAAAGACGACATTCTCAAGGCCCTGGACGCCATTATCGATCCGGTCAGCGGGCGCACCGTGGTCCAACAGGACATGATTCAAGGCTTGGTGGTGAAGGCCGGCCATGTCGGATTTGTCGTGGAGGTTGCGGCAGCTCGCGGGCACGAGGCCGAACCGCTGCGTCAAGCCTGTGAAGACGCGGTGCATGCCCTGCCCGGCGTGCTGTCGGTCACCGCCGTTTTGACGGCCCATCAGGGGCCCGAGCCGGCGCCACGCCATGCTCATCGCCATGCAGGAGAGCAGCGGCACGGTCCCGTCCCGGCTGCCGGCATTCCCGGAGTCGGCGCGATCATCGCAGTGGCCAGCGGCAAAGGCGGCGTCGGCAAATCGACTGTGGCAGTGAATTTGGCGCTCGGTTTGCAGGCCTTGGGATTGAAGGTCGGATTGCTCGACGCCGACATCTACGGGCCAAGCATCCCGCGCCTGATGGGCATCACCGAGAAGCCGGATTCTTACGACAACAAGCTACAGCCCATCGTCAAGCTCGGCCTCAAGACGATGTCGATCGGCTTCCTCGTCGAAGAAGACACGCCGATGATCTGGCGCGGCCCGATGGTGCAAAGTGCGCTGACGCAGATGATGAACGATGTGGCTTGGGCACCGCTCGATATTCTTGTTATCGACATGCCGCCGGGAACCGGCGATGCCCAATTGACAATCGCGCAACGCGTGCCGCTTCGCGGCGCGGTTATCGTCTCCACCCCCCAGGACATCGCGCTGATCGATGCGCGCAAGGGCCTTGCCATGTTCCGCAAGACCGAAGTGCCGATCTTGGGTATCGTCGAAAATATGAGTACGTTCCTTTGTCCCAATTGCGGACACGAAAGCCATATCTTCGGTCATGGCGGCGCGCGCGAGACCGCGAAGACGCTTAATGCGCCGTTTCTTGGGGAAATCCCACTCGTAACCACGATTTGCGAGACATCTGACGCCGGAACGCCTATCGTCGCATCTGCACCCGATAGCGCCGAGGCTAAAGCTTTTTTGTTGATAGCGAAGGCGGTAGCGGCGAAAATCGGAACCTCTCAGCGCGCGGCGCCGAAAATCGTGATCGAATAGACAGGCATATTACTCGGCAATCATGGCAGCTACCAAACCACAAATCCGCAGCATGTTTGCGACGCCCGTCTGCCTGCATTTTCTGCCGGTGGCGCAGGAAGCCAATGCGGAATTGCGCCCGCTGATTTTGGAAAAAGTGCAAGCCAATGGTGCGGTCGCCAACAATCGCGGCGAAGGCTGGCGTTCGGCGCCCGATTTCGAAAGCTGGGGCGGCATTCCGGCACAAACCCTGTTTCGCGTGTTGCGCGATCTGGCCGATAGCCTGACGGCGACGCGCGCGGGCGGACGGGTGGCTCTCGACTGGCAGATAACGGCCGTTGCGGCGCTCCGTCAGAAGGGTGAGTTTTTGGAGCGCAATGCGCGCCCCGGTGCGTTCTGGTCCGGTGTTTATTATGTCGACGACGGTTATCAGAAATCCGACGACGAAGCGCTGGGCGGCGAATGCGAGTTGTCCGATCCGCGCGGCGTGCTGCCGGCGATGCTGGCACCGCATTTGGGGTTTCGCGTGCCGAACGGGCTGACCGCGGGACAGACGGAATCCATCCGCCCGCAGTCCGGCATGATTATTCTGCACCCGTCATGGCAACCGCGCGGCGAGCGCCGTTTCGACGGCGCCGGCCAACGCGTGACGATCGAGTTCGATCTCGTCGTGCCCTAATTTTTCACAATTCCTTTGGCCAGTTCGAAGTCGCGGCCGTTTAACGTCCACTTGTCGCCAACCTTGTGCGGTCCGACGGCTTCGCATTCGGGATTGGGATGCATCGGCGGCGTCGAATCGTAATGCAGGCAAATCGTCTTGCCATCCTTGATATCCCATTTGCCGCTAACATCGAGAACCCAGTTGCCGCCTTTGAATGTGTGATCCTTGCTGTACCAGATGTGCGAGGTGCCGAGCGTTTCATGGACCAGCACCGTGTTGCCGTAGCGCTCGGCCATGATTTCGTCATCGCTCGCGGCATAAGCCGACGCTGTAAGCACGAGAAGCGACGCTGCAATAAAAATAGAACGCATGATGTCCTCCCGGTTGTAGTGAACGAATTTCAATCTCTCTTTTTTATGATGAACGTTTCCCCGGCAATTGTTTTACCAGGAAGTGGACCGCGCGCCATCGCGCACGGCCAAGAAAACTTGACGCAACGAAAGCATGACTGCGGCAGGCAAGCGCCCTATCGCTCGCGCTTGCGTGCAAGTAAGTCTCACGATCATCGTGCGACAGCGTTGGCCAAGCATAGCGGCGCGCCTACCCTCAGCGCCCCGCTGTAATCGACATCGTCATATCGTGACCGCCGGGTCCCGGCTCGGTCCACGTGTCGCCCGCCTTTCGATCGTCCTTGACCTCAATGCAGTTGGTCGCCAACGACGGATCCTTCGGCGTCGGGTCCACCACGGTGAAACAGGCATGCGTATCGTCCTTCCACGCATAGGTGCCTTTCATCACCACAGTGCCGACATGTTGTTCCCAGGTTTTGTCTTCATTGACATAGATGATGACCTTGGTGCCGTCCGCCATGGTACGCGTGACCGTATTGCCGTAGACGCCGGCGAAATGATCGGCCTGTGCGGCGGTGACGAAAGTCAAAAGCGTCGCAACAGCGACGGGAAATGCGCATTTCATAAGCTGTCCTCCCCAGATTGATGTCCGAACGCAAATGGGCACAGGATCGCGCTACGCCCGCCGCTATTCGATGCCCTTCACCAGAGAGAGATCTCTGGTCGAGCCATTGACGGCCGCTTTCCAGCTGTCGCCGATCTTGTGCGCCGCCCAAGGCGTGCAAAGTGGGTTGGGCATGCCCGGCGGCACTTGCGCGTAGGTGCGGCAGAGCTGGCTCTTATCGTCGATCTTCCAAGTGCCGGTCGTGGCATGTGATATGCCCATCCCCATGATCGAGACGTCGAAAGTGTGATCGGCTTTGTAGTGCATATGGCTTTCGCTCATCGCACTTTTCGTGACGACCGTATTGCCGAAATAGCTCGTCATCACTTCGTCGCCCGCAAAACTCGGTGCGGTACACAGCAAGAGCGCCGCGACCGCGATCGAACTCTTATGCATGTCGTTCTCCCCTCGGCCGGAATGGCCGCTGTCGTTTCGTTGTATCATTCAGGCTTCATAAGCCAGCTTAAGTCCCGGCGATCGCCATTCCAGTGCCGCAAGTTTTCCCGTCGCCGACATGGTGACGAACGCCGTTTTTCGCTCCGGCCCACCCCAACAGATATTTGTGACAACCAAATCGGGCAGCGGCGTGTGCTCGAATTTCGACGCACCCGGCCAAAAGGTGGAAATGCCGCCCGCCAGTATGGTGGCAACGCAAACCCCGCCGTCTTCCTGCACACCCAGCGAATTGAAATAGCTCAGCCCAGGAAATACGCCGACGCAATTCGCCGGCACGAAGGCTTGCGGCATAGCGCTGATGCCGGGCGCCGATAGCGGCAGCTCCCAAAGTCGCGCGGTCAGAGTTTCGGCGTAATAGACATGCATGCCATCGGGCGACAACCCGACGCCGTTCGGCGAGGTCAATTCGCGCAGCACGCGCTGAATTTTCGAGCCGTCGGCGCGCGCATAGAGCAGCGCGCCGTGCGTACGATGGACGGCGGTGTTGCTGCCGTAATCGGTGAACCAGAATCCGCCGGTGCTGTCGAACACGATATCGTTGGGCGCAATCAGACGCTCGCCGTCGCATTCGCTATAGAGCGTTTCGACTTTGCCGCTGGCGATATCGATGCGCTCGATACGCCCGCCCTTATGTTCCGGCGGCGTGTTGCCGGGAAAGAGCATGCCGCCTTGTTCGGAAAACGAAAAACTCCCGCCATTGTTGCAGACATACAGCGCGCCATCGGGGCCGATCGCCAGACCGTTCGGTCCGCCGCCCGGCGTGGCGACGGTTTGCGTCGTGCCATCCGGTTTCACGCGCGTGACGCCGCCGGCTGCGATTTCGACAAGAATGATCGAACCGTCGGCCATCGCGACGGGGCCTTCGGGAAATCTCAAGCCGCTCGCCAATTCGCGAATTTCCATGTGCGCCCCCTAGTGTCCCGATTCCGAAATTCGTTGCATCTGATATCGGCCTCATTCGAATTTCGGAATCGACAGGACACTAGCCAACCTATTGATGCTAGTGTCGTTATGGTTTCGAAGTTCGCGAAAGTTGCCGATATCGGTGATATCGCGAACTTCGAAACCACGACACTAGAAGCTGGCGAGGCTAATCGAGGCGCGGACATACGCAAGTATCCGTTAGGGCAGCTTGCGCTCGAGCGTCACGAAACTATAGGCGAGACCTTCCGGTGACGTGTGGTCTTCGCGCGCTGTTTCACGCCAGACATTGGTGTCGAATGCCGGGAAAATCGTATCGCCCTGCGGCGATGCATGAATTTCCGTGAGATGGACGCGCGATGCTTGCGTCAAGGCGGCGGAAAATAATTCGGCGCCCCCGATGACCATAAATTCGGACGGGTTTTCTTGCGCTGCGATAACAAGTGCTGCATCGAACGAAAAGGCGGCGACCGCGCCTTCGGCAGAGAATGTTTTATCGCGCGTGACGACAATATTGGTGCGGCCCGGCAGCGGCTTCTTCGGCAGGCTCTGCCAGGTCTTGCGGCCCATGATGCAAGGCTTGCCCATGGTGAGCGCTTTGAAGCGACGCAAATCGTCGGGCAGACGCCAGGGTAAGCCGCCCTTGTCGCCGATCACGCCATTGTCCGCGCGCGCGAGAATGAGAGAAATCATTGTCACGAAACCACTTCCCACCTCCCCCAACGCGGGGAGGTCGGCGATGCCCGTGTGCGTATGCACGCGGGCGAGCCGGGTGGGGGGACTGTCAACTTACGCGCTACTCCAAAATTCCCCCCACCCGATCCGTCGTCGCGCTGCTCCGCCGGATCGACCTCCCCGCGTGGGGGGAGGTGAGAAATTGGGATGCACGTCATAAGCTGCCCGCCTTCTTTAGCGCATCGCCTTCCAGGCGATAGGTCAACCAGCCGTCGACGCGACGCGCGCCGAGGCTTTCATAAAAATCGATCGACGGCCTATTCCAGTCGAGCACCGACCATTGCACGCCGCCCGCGCCCGCCTCGCTTGCGGTTTTCGCCAGATGGATCAGCAACGCTTTGCCATAGCCCTTGCCGCGAAAGGCCGGACGCACGAACAGATCTTCCAAATAGATGGAACGAATGGCGGCAAAGCTGTTGTAGATCCAATACCAGGTCGCGATGCCCACAGGCGCATCGCCTTCGAACGCCAGATCGCAATGGCAGCGTGGTTCTACCGAAAGATAATCGCGTGTGACGACGTCTTTGGTGATGTGGAATTTGCCGAGCAGCTTTTCATAATCTGCAAGTTCATAGAGCAGCGTGAAGATCGTGTCTTCGTCGCCGGATTTCGCGGGACGGATCGACAAGACACTCATACTGCTACGGCCGCCTTGATATGCGGATGGGATTGGTAATTCTCCAGTTTGAAATGCTCGTATTTGAAACCGAAAATGTCGTGCACCGCCGGATCGATGTGCATGGTCGGCAGCGGATAAGGCGTGCGCGACAGCTGTTCGCGCGCCTGCTCCAGATGATTGAGATAGAGGTGCGCATCGCCGAAGGTGTGGATGAATTCGCCCGGCTCCAGCCCCGTCACCTGCGCAACCATCAGTGTGAGCAGCGCGTAGGATGCGATATTGAACGGCACGCCGAGGAAAATATCCGCCGAGCGCTGATAGAGCTGGCAGCTTAGCTTTCCGTTCGCGACATAAAACTGAAACAGGCAATGGCAGGGCGGCAGCGCCATCTTCGGCACATCCGCCGGGTTCCAGGCGGTGACCATCAACCGGCGCGAATCCGGATTGCTGCGAATGTCGTTCACCACATTTTCGATCTGGTCGATGCTGCCACCCTTGCCATCGGGCCACGAGCGCCACTGGTGACCATAGACCGGGCCGAGTTCGCCGTTCGCATCGGCCCATTCGTCCCAGATGGAGACGCCGCGTTCCTGCAGCCAATGCACATTGGTGTCGCCGCGCAGGAACCAAAGCAGCTCATAGACGATGGCTTTGAGGAACAGTTTCTTGGTGGTGACCATCGGGAAGCCGTCGGCAAGATCGAAACGCATTTGATGGCCGAACACCGAAAGTGTGCCGGTGCCGGTGCGATCGTGCTTCTCCACGCCCGTTTTCAGCACGCGTTCCATCAGATCGAGATATTGGCGCATTCGGTATTCTGTTTCCGCCGATTCCGGAAACAGTCTAGCTGCCCCTCACCCGGCTCGCTATGTGGCACCCGCGTTGGGGAAGCGAAAAATATCAGGCGTCCGCCGTCAAAAAAATCGTGCGCTCCGCTGTGCGCCGATTGAACAGGCCTTGCACCACCACAAGCTGGCCGTCGACCGTCGCTTTGTCCCACATCAGGAACGCGTCCGCGGCGGCGGGAATGTTGTTGGCGTTGAAGAAGCGCAAAACCGACGATCCCTTGAAGGCATTGGTGCCGATATTGTAAGTCAGCGACAGCATCGCGGCCGCTTGATGCAAGCTCGCGGCGCGTTGCAGAAATGGCGCGATGGCCGCGCTTTTCTGGCTCATCTGGAAACTCAAATAACTTTCCGCTTCCGGCTCGGTGATCGGCGGATCGCTCAACGTCACCGGCGTGCCGCTCGGATAGGTGATCGAGCCATAGCCGATGGTCGGGATACCGGCGGAATCCTTGTAGACCGCCGCGCTGAACCCTTCGAATTGCTTGATAAGCGGCAGACAGAGCGGAAACACCGCAGTATCGCCGGGCCAATTGGGCATATTCGCCTCCGTTTCATCGAAATCGCGATAATGAATGTGAACAAGCCTAAAGCGTCACCAACAAACGTCCAGTACTGGGGCGACGCCGCGCGCAAAGAAGCTTGGGGACAAGCGGCGCCCTTTAATTGTTAAGCCGCAGTCTCTATATTCAAGGGGTCAAGCTTCGGCCTGACTATGGCGATAAACGACTGCGTAATAAGCGGCCCGGACCCGGGGGCGGTACCCGGCGCCTCCACCATTCGCCTTCTAGAAGAAGGCTCATGGGGGCGAAATAGGATCGACGGACGTGTAAAGGCAGTACTTTCGCTCGGTATGGTATCCGCCGTTATCGGGCTACTCGTATAGGTGCCAACGATAATGAAATGGCCCTCGCTGCCTAACTTCTAGTTAGACAAGCGCGGCTCGGGGGGTGCCGGGCAACAGAAACCCCCCACTTAGTTCGTCGGCGTTGGGGGAAAGATGCGCCGTTTGTTCTTTCTTGCGTTAGCTGGAGCTGTCGTTTTTTGCACGACGGCATCCTATGGTTCGCCCAAACCCCACGCTTGCCAGCAATTACGCTTTGAGCCACGGCAAAACATCTCGACCCGCGAATTCCACCAACTCTCAGCTCAGAACCAGGCGGTCCCGGGCAGCGATTTCGTGTATTGGTGGTTCGATTACGAAGACTATCCAGAAAAGAACGGCTGGTATGGCGTCGCATTCGTGGAAGCAGCATCCGGCGATCTTGGCGAGACACCGGTTGCCGGTATTCTCTGGTCAAGTAAGCAGATCGAAACGCAAAACGATTTTCAGGTCAGAACTGCAGCACAGCCCGACAAATTAATACCACGGGACGGTGTATCCATAATTTTCGAGGCTACTGTACAAACAAAGGGCTGTCCGAGCGCTTCGTTGATCCTTTCCCAGCGCGGGGAGAAAATCTACGCCGATGGGAAATTCGTCGGTACGATCAAGGACTTTTAGCTCGTCATTTGGGGGCCAAGGGATGCGGGTTTCTGCCATTCTTTTTTCCCTTCTTCTTCTTGCGGCCGGGCCGGCGTCTGCAGCCGATGGCGCGCAGTGCAAGACAAGTCCAAAGCTGGTTGGGCCGTGTTTTGTTGTTCACGGCAGGTTATTGATCGCGAACGGGTATTGGACTGTTCGGATTTGGCCCGTGGGCACACATCGCATGTTGGCCGTGGTCGCTGCCACAGGTTATTACGACGAAAACACAATCGCCGTGCCTGCCAATGTACAAAAGGCACTGAACGGATTGGACACCGACATATTCGCCAATTACGCCGTCTGCCCATTGACCCGCAGCAAACCTGGGCACATGCAGCACGTCTGCATCGTCAGCGCATCGCACCTAGTCATTGTAAAACCCCATTAACTCTGAGCTGTCATTCCCGGCCGAGCATTGCGTCAGCAATGCGAGGGGAAGGGAACCCAGGTGGAAAGACCGGGTCTGATCCATCCACCTAGGTCCCCTTCCCCTCGTGCTCGCTACGCTCGCACTCGGCCGGGGATGACAAATGCTTTATTATTTTGTGACCGCTGATCTGGCCGCTCTCCGCGCGAACCACACCAAGACGGCCGAAGCCACCACGATGCATCCTCCGAACGTCACGGAATCGGCGACGCCGAATTTCGTCGCCACCCAGCCGAGCAACAACGACCCCCACGGCATCATGCCGAGGAAGCTCTGCGTGTAATGCGAGATAACGCGGCCGCGATAACGCTCGCCGGCTGCGACCTGAATGATCGTATTGGTGCTGCCGCCGAGCAGCATGAGGCTGGCGGCGGTGGGCAACAACAACAGCACGCTCAGCCACATCGCATGAGAATGCGAAAATGCGACCAAGCCGAGACCAAAACAGCCCGACGCCAAAACGGGCACGGTGCTCAGCCAGCGTTCGGAAATGCGCGAAATACCGTAGGCCCCGATCAGCGCGCCGGCGCCGACACCGGCCATCAGCGTGCCGTAACTGGTGGAGTCGCCATGCAGCAAATCGCGCGCGAAAGCAGGCATCAGCGTGAGATAGGCGGCGCCGAAGCAGGACGAAACACCGACCAGCATCAAACAGGTGCGGATTTGCGGCGAGGCCAGCGTGAAGCGATAGCCCTCCAAGATTTCGCGCAGCGGATGGACATGCACACGCGGCGCTTTGGCGGGCAGACGCATCTGAATGAGACTGGTCAGCACCGCGGCAAAGGACAACGCGTTCAGCGCGAAGCACAATCCCTCGCCCACCACGGCGATCAAGGCGCCCGCCACGGAAGGCCCGATCACCCGCGCCAGATTGAACATGATGGAATTAAGCGCGATGGCGTGGCGCAAATCCTCCCGCCCTACCATGTCAAGCGTCATGGCCTGGCGCGTCGGCACGTCGAAGGCATTGATGAAGCCGAGCCCGAACGCGAGGGCGATGATTTCCCACACCTGCACCACACCCGCCAGCGTCAGGCCCGCCAACAACGCGGCTTGCAGCATGGCCGCGCTCTGGGTCAGCAGCAACATTCTGCGGCGGTCGACGCGATCGGCCACCATGCCGCCGAACGGCGCGATGAAGAACACCGTCACCTGGGCGCAAAACGAGGTCAGACCAAGCAGAAATGGCGAATGCGTCAAGCTGTAGACCAGCCAGGCTTGGGCCACGGTCTGCATCCAGGTACCCATCAGCGAGACGAGTTGGCCGGAAAAGAAAAGCCGGTAGTTGCGGTGGCGGAACACCACGAGTAGGGCGAGCGCCGCGGAAGGCTGCGAAAGATCGCGCAGCTCCTGTTCGGAAGGCGGTTCGTCGGGCGGCGTGGCGGGCGAACTCACCAAATCTGATCGCGCAAATAGGTCATAGAAGTAACGCAGGTACACGCTGTGCGGTTCCGGCTCAAGAGGATCGCCGTTTCTATCCCAATCGCCCTTCCGCCTTCGCCAAGGCTTCGGCGGACACAGTGACCAAAACTCGCCCGCCGTAGCATTCGCGTAGGCGGGTCGAGACACCCGCCTTCGGCGGGCTCCTCAGGGTGACGCAAATTGAAACTCGCTTCGGCAATACCGCACATTGACTCGCCGTGTCGCCGGTTTAGTCTCCGGCACCTATCATCGGACGAGCGCATGGCCAAGGATTATATCGGCTATCAGGCCCTGACGGATGCCGCCTTGCGCGGCGTCGTGCGCGATGCGTTGCGCCGAATCGAAAAACAGGGATTGATCGGTTCCCATCATTTCTACCTGACCTTCAAGACCCATTTTCCCGGCGTCGAAATTCCCAATTTTCTGCGCGAACAATATCCCGACGAAATGACCATCATCTTGCAGCACCAATTCTGGGGCTTGAAGGTGAAGGAGGAACAGTTCGAGGTCGCACTGACCTTCCGCAAATTGCCCGCGACGCTGGTGATTCCTTTCCCGGCTCTGACCAAATTCTTCGATCCGGGCGTGCAATTCGGTCTGGAATTCAAGAGCGCCGACGGCGAAGCAAAACCGGGCGGGCTGACGCCGGTGTCGGCGCCGCAGGCGGCGGCCGAGCAGAATCAGACCAAGGACGAGACGCCCCCAGAAGGTGCCCCCGAGAAACCGGCGGCGCCCGGAGAAGTCGTCAGCCTGGATTCGTTCCGGAAGAAATAAGCGTTACGATCCCTTATACTGAGCCCATGACCAAGACCCGCATCGAGACCGACACGTTCGGACCCATTGAAGTGCCTGCCGACCGTTATTGGGGCGCGCAGGCTGAGCGCAGCCTTGCCAATTTCAAGATCGGCTGGGAGAAACAGCCCGTCGCCATCGTGCGCGCGCTGGGCATCGTCAAACGCGCCGCCGCCGAGACGAATATGGCTATGGGGCGGCTCGATCCCAAGATCGGCAAGGCGATTGTCGCCGCGGCACAGGAAGTGATCGAAGGCAAACTCGACGATCATTTCCCGCTGGCGGTGTGGCAGACGGGCTCCGGCACGCAATCGAATATGAATGCCAATGAGGTGATCTCCAACCGCGCCATCGAAATGCTGGGCGGCGAGATGGGATCGAAGAAGCCGGTCCATCCCAACGATCATGTCAATATGAGCCAATCGTCGAACGACTCCTATCCCACCGCGATGCATATCGCCTGCGCGGAGGAGATCGTGCACCGACTGATCCCGGCGCTGCAGAAATTGCGCAATGCGCTGAACGATAAGGCGCAGGCGTGGAAGAGCATTGTCAAGATCGGACGCACCCATACGCAAGATGCGACGCCTTTGACGCTCGGCCAGGAATTCTCCGGCTATACGCAACAGGTGCAGAACGGTATCGAACGCGTCGAGCAGACACTGCCCAAGCTGATGCAATTGGCGCAGGGCGGCACGGCGGTGGGCACCGGACTGAATGCGCCGCTGGGCTTTGCCGAAGCGGTGGCCGACAAGATAGCGGCGATTACCGGATTGCCATTCACCTCCGCGCCCAACAAATTCGAAGCGCTGGCCGCGCATGACGCGATGGTGTTCAGCCATGGCGCGATCAATACGGTTGCCGCCGCGCTGTTCAAAATCGCCAACGATATCCGCTTGCTGGGATCGGGGCCGCGATCGGGCTTGGGCGAATTGGCGCTGCCGGAAAACGAGCCGGGCTCTTCCATCATGCCGGGCAAGGTGAACCCGACCCAGTGCGAGGCGCTGACGCAGGTCTGCGTGCAGATCTTCGGCAACAATTCGGCGCTAACCTTTGCCGACAGCCAGGGCCATTTCGAACTGAATGTCTACAATCCGGTGATGGCTTATAATTTCCTGCAAAGCGTGCGACTGATGTCCGATGCGTCGGTGAGCTTCACCGACAATTGCGTGGTAGGCATCGAGCCGCGCCTCGACAATATCAAAGCCGGGCTGGAACGTTCGCTGATGCTGGTGACGGCGCTGGCGCCCAAAATCGGCTATGACGCGGCGGCGAAAATCGCCAAGACGGCGCATAAGAACGGCACGACGCTGAAAGAAGAAGCATTGAAGTCCGGATTGGTGACAGCGGAAGAATTCGACCTTCTGGTCCGCCCGGAAGATATGATCGGACCGAAATAGACCTGCCGGCCGGCGACAAGCCATTAAGCGATGAAAAGCAAGAGAAATCCGCAGGGACATAATGACGGTTTCGTCGTTGAGTTGAACAACGCCACCGGCGGCATTTCTTTTTGGGAAAAGAGCGACAACCACAGCGTCGCCGACCGCTGTGGTATCAGCACGGCCGACTATATCCACGCGATGTACGGCTTCCTGCGGCAGGCCAAAAGCCGGCACGTGTTGATGATAGGTTGCGGCGGCGGCACGTTGGCGACCATGCTGCGGCGCGCCGGTGTGAAGGTGACGATTGCGGATATCGACGGACGCAATTTCGAAATCGCGCACGCCTATTTTCATATGCCCGACGATGTCGAATGCCATGTCGCGGACGGAGCGGATTTCCTGCGGCGCGATTCCCGCAAATACGACGCCATTGTGCTGGACGCCTATACCGACAACGAAATGCCCAGACACTTCAAGAAACGCGCCTTCTTTAATCTGATGAAGTCGCGATTGCGGGCGCGCAACGCCATCGTGCTCGTCAACCTCATGGCGAGCGGCGACGATGACCATGGTCCGGACCGCATCGCGCGATTGATGAAACGAACCTGGTCCCGGGTGCGGCTGCTGGATTCCGAAGGCTGCGAAGGGCGCAATGTCGTCATGGCCGCCGGTGCGGTGAAGACGCTTAAACGGCCCAGGCTTATGCTGCGGCCGAAGCGCTGCGCAAAGGCGTTGGCGGCAGAACTCAAAGCGATGGATTTTCGCCCGCTTCGGGCGTAGAGCCAGGTCATGGCTCTCCAAAAGCGCTCCTTTTCCTTGTCCGGCCACCGGACCAGCGTGGCGTTGGAGGCGGAATTCTGGGCGGTAATCGAAAGCGAAGCGAAAAATTCCAGCCAAAGTCTCGCGGCATACGTCGCGGAAATCGACCGCAAGCGCGGGACCCGTCCCTTGGCCGGCGCACTGCGCCTCGCCGCGCTTGCAGCGGTCGCGCGGCGCAATTAGCTTTCTCCAAAATCTGGAGGTTCCATGCTGACGCTGTATCATTGCCCGCGCACGCGCTCTTCGCGTTTCCTTTGGCTGTTGGAAGAATTGGGCGTGCCCTATGAGGTCAAAGTGGTCGATATCCGCCGCCGCGACGGAACCGGAACGCTCGATCCCGCCAATCCCCATCCCCATGGCAAGGTGCCCGCCATCGATCACGACGGCGTGGTGGTGTTTGAGTCCCCCGCGATCGCGCTTTATCTGACCGACGCCTTTCCCAAGAACGGCATCGGCCCCAACATCGGCGATGCCAAGCGCGGCCCTTATCTGTCGTGGCTCGCCTATTACGGCGATGTGATGGAACCCGCCATCGTCTCGAAATTCCTGAACGTGGACGTGCCGCGCGGCACCGCCGGCTGGGTCAAAGCGGACGAAGCCTGCGACTTCATCGCGGACGCGTTGTCCAAGGGACCGTATATTTTGGGCGATAGCTTCTCGGCGGCGGATATTTTGTTCGGCAGTTCGTTCGCGCTCTTCATGAACAGCCCGCTCTTGCCGGGACCGGAACGTTTCAAAGCTTATGTCGAACGGGTAACGGCGCGGCCCGCTTGTCAGCGCGCCCAAGCCAAGGATGCCGGATGATGGCCGAAATCATCAATCTGCGCCGCGCCCGCAAAGCCAAGACGCGTCACGCCAAAGAAGTCGTCGCGGAGGCCAACCGCGCCGAGCATGGCGTCTCGAAAAGCAAACACAAATTGGCCAAGGCGCGGATGGCGAAAACCAAACGCGATGTCGAAGGGCATAAGCTGGATAGTGATGAAGAATAAAACCCGATTGTCATCCCCGGCCGAGCATTGCGTTAGCAATGCGAGGGGAAGGGGATCCAGGTCGGGGCAACGGCGCCAACTCTCCTTTAAACCGCATATCAACGGTAGTGCAAGGCGACTTCAATTTGGTTGCTTGAAGCACCTGGTTCCCCTTCCCCTCGCAGCCTGCGGTCGCTCGGCCGGGGATGACAATCTCCCCAACTAATGCGCGACAGCGCGCGGGCGCGGCTGCTAAACCGACTCATGGCAACGAACTCCTATCACGATCCGCTGGATGAAGCGTTCGGCGAGGATCCCGCATCCACTAAGGCGCCCGCGCCTCTGCGCGAACCGGCCTATTTGACCGGTTTGAACAAGGAACAGCGCGAGGCGGTGGAAGCCACCGAAGGCGCCGTGCTGGTGCTGGCCGGCGCCGGCACGGGCAAGACGCGCGTCTTGACGACGCGCCTCGCCCATATCCTGGCGACGCGGCGGGCCTGGCCGGGCCAAATTCTGGCCGTCACCTTCACCAACAAAGCGGCGCGCGAGATGAAAGAGCGCATCGGCGCGCTGATCGGCGGCGTGGTGGAAGGGATGCAATGGCTGGGCACTTTTCACGCCATCGGTGCACGCATGCTGCGGCGAAACGCGGAACTCGCGGGGCTGAAATCCAATTTCACGATTCTCGACGCCGACGATCAGTTGCGCCTGATGAAGCAATTGATCGAAGCCGAAAACATCGACGAGAAACGCTGGCCGGCGCGCGCCTTGGCTTCGCAGATCGATGGCTGGAAGAATCGCGGGCTGCGGCCTGAGGACGTTCCCGACGGCGAGGCGCATGGTTATGCCTTCGGCAAGGGCCGCAAGCTCTACGCCGATTATCAAGCGCGGCTCAAAGCGCTCAACGCCGCGGATTTCGGCGATCTGTTGCTCGACACGCTGACGCTCTTGCGCGGCCATCCCGATATCCTGGCCGATTACCGCGAGCGCTTCCGCTATATCCTGGTCGACGAATATCAAGACACCAATGTCGTGCAATATCTCTGGCTGAAGCTGCTCGCGGGCGGCGGAGGCAATGTCTGCGTGGTGGGCGACGACGACCAATCGATCTATGGCTGGCGCGGCGCCGAGGTGGAAAACATCCTGCGCTTCGAGCGCGATTTTCCCGGCGCCAAAGTTATCCGGCTGGAACGCAATTACCGCTCGACGCCCGCAATCCTGGGTGCGGCGTCGGGCTTGATCGCCGCAAACAAAGGCCGCTTGGGCAAGACGCTTTGGACAGAAGGCGATCACGGCGAAAAGATCAAAGTGCAAGGCGTCTGGGACGCCGAAGAAGAAGCGCGCCATGTGGCGTCCGACGCCGAAGCGCTGCATCGCGAGGGCCATTTGTTTGCCCATATGGCGATTTTGGTGCGCGCCTCGTTCCAGATGCGCGAATTCGAAGACCGCTTCATTGCGCTCGGCCTGCCCTATCGGGTGATCGGCGGTCCGCGATTCTATGAGCGCGCGGAAATCCGCGATGCCATGGCGTATCTCAGGCTGGTAGCGCAAGGCGACGACGATCTGGCTTTCGAACGCATCATCAACAAACCCAAACGCGGCATCGGCGATGCCTCCGTGCAAGCGCTGCATCACTTCGCGCGCATACGCCAGCTGCCGCTATTGGCGGCTGCGCGCGAGATTGTGGAGACCGACGAGCTGCCGCCCAAGGCGAAGAAGGCGCTCGGCGAGCTTTCGGGGAATTTCGCGCGCTGGAGCGATGTGTCGCGCCATTTGCCCCATACCGAACTGGCCGAAATGATTCTGGACGAAAGCGGCTACACCGACATGTTGAAAGCCGACAAATCGGCCGAAGCGCCGGGGCGGCTCGACAATCTGAAAGAACTCGTACGCTCTATGGAGCAATTCGAATCTCTGGCGGCGTTCCTCGAACATGTCTCGCTGGTGATGGAGATCGAACAGAACGAAAGCGGCGACCGGCTCAATCTGATGACGCTGCATGCGGCGAAGGGGCTGGAGTTCGACACCATTTTCCTGCCGGGTTGGGAGGAGGGGCTGTTTCCCTCGCAGCGCACGATGGACGAGAACGGTCTCGCCGGATTGGAAGAGGAGCGCCGGCTGGCTTATGTCGGGCTGACGCGCGCCAAGCAGCGGATATTCGTGTCGTTTGCGGCGAACCGTCGGGTGCATGGCAGCTGGCAAAGCGCGCTGCCCTCGCGATTCATTTCGGAATTGCCCGAAGAACATGTCGAGACGACGGTCGATGAAGGATTTTACGGCGGCAATGCCGGATTCCGCGACAACATGGCGGGCAAGGATTTCGCCTCGACCTATGACAGCCCCGGCTGGCGGCGCGCCCAAGCCAACAAAGCACAAGGCTATACGCGGGCTCGACCGCCGCTGATCGAGGCGCAAGCTTTTACGGTGCAGACCTCGGACCCCGACGCGACGCATTATTCTAAAGGAGAAAGGGTCTTTCACCAGAAATTCGGTTACGGCCGGATCACGGCGGTGGAAGGCAACAAGCTGACGGTTGCTTTCGACAAAGCGGGCGAGAAGAAAGTGATCGACCAGTTCGTGCAGAGGGGGTGACCCAATGTGTCATGGCCCGCGAGTTCGTAGCGCCAGCGTGCGGACGGGCAACGCCAGTTTGAGCTACGTGATGGTGCGATGAAAATACATCTTCTTTTTCACCTCCCCCTACGCGGGGAGGTCGGCGAGCGATTTGTCCGCCGAAGCGCGCAGCGCGAAGGCGGAAGCGAGCCGGGTAGGGGGCTGGTGCAAATATCGACGTCCCCCCACCCGATCCGACTTCGCTGCGCTGCGTCGGATCGCTCCTACGCTGGCGCTACTCGCCCCCGCGTTGGGGGAGGTTAAATAGGTGAGCGCTTTCGACAAAGCGGGCGAGAAGAAGGTGATCGATCAGTTTGTGCAGAGGGGATGATGGCAAACATAAGTCGCATTCGGAAGCAGGTTTGCGAACTCACCTTGGCGGACTTTGAAAGAAACCCAGTATGGGAATTCGCAAATGATGAAGAAGGTATAGAGGGCCAAGATGAAGCAACAGTCAGGCCGTATTCGGGCCCGATCCCGGTGGGGCCTGATTACGGAGGGGCTATTGTCAGCGCCCATTTCAATCTAGCGGACGGTACAGGTCTGCGCGGCTATCTCACGCCATCATATCGAGAGATGACAGGGTTGGGCTTTATTCAGCCGGCAATAATCTGCGATTCCGGGCAAATTCATTTCTGGTTTGGTCTACTTCAACCTCCAAAAGAGGAAATAGACACCCTCCTGGAAAGAATAGGGCGCAAATATTATCAGGTCTTTCCTATTGAGTTTTCGTCCGAGGTCGAAATTTTCGGTGGCCCCGTTACTGGCATAATTCCCGGTTTCTTGTTTATGGACACAAAACACGAATTGGTGCTCTTGGCTGACGGTTCGACAAAAGTCTACAAGGTCCGGAATTCGTTGTAGGCAGATGACCGGTTTCGCGGGACGATGACAATTTAGGTTGTTCGAGTGGCGCTATTATTCTCGGTTTTCTTTTTCACCTCCCCCAACGCGGGGAGGTCGGCGAGCGCCGCCGAAGCGCGCAGCGCGAAGGCGGAAGCGAGCCGGGTGGGGGGCCGGTGCAAATATCGACATCCCCCCACCCGATCCGACTTGCGCGCACGCTGCCGCTACGCGCCGCTACGTCGGATCGCTCCTACGCTGGCGCTACTCGCCCCCGCGTTGGGGGAGGTGAGGAATCTAGCTGCCGGCGTTGGGAGGGGTAGATAGCGATGCCAGCCCCCCCCCTCTGGAAAGCCTCCGTCGCGCTGACGAAAGCGGAATCACATAACGTCGCCGCGGCGTTCGAGCTGACCTCCCCGCAAGCGGTGCTGATCGTCGAGGAACCGTTCAGCGACGAGGCGATGGTGGAAGCCCTCTACGGCGCTATGCCCAATGGCGACCTCCTCACCAAACTGGCGGGGCATGAGGTGCGGGTGATCATCCTGCCCGATGCCGATTGGATCAAGCTCAGCCAAGAAGGTCTGCCGCCGGTTCGCGCCGGGCGCTTCTTCGTCTATGGCGCGCATGACAAAGGCAAGGTCCCGCACGGCGTGATCCCGATGCGCATCGAAGCAGGCATGGCGTTCGGCACCGGCCATCACGAGACCACCGCGCTATGTCTTGGCGTGCTGAGCGATCTGGCGAAGCGGCACCGTTATTCCAATGTGCTCGATCTGGGTTGCGGCACCGGGCTGCTCGCCATCGGCGCGGCAAAGCTGTGGCGGCGGCGCGTGCTGTCCTCGGACATCGATCCCGAAGCGATTGCGGTGACGCGCGAGAATGCGGCGATCAACGGCGAAGCGCCGCTGATCCAAGCGGTGATCGCGGACGGGCTGACAAATCCCACGATCGCGCACAAAGCGCCGTTCGATCTGATCGTCGCCAACATTCTGGCAGGCCCGCTGACGCGGCTGGCCCCTGCCATCGCCCGCGCGCTGCAACCGGGCGGCACACTGGTGCTGTCCGGGCTTTTGAAATGGCAGGAGAATCTTGTTGCCGCGTATTACCGTCCACTCGGCCTGATCTTGCGCCGAACGCACCGGGAGGGAATGTGGTCGGCTCTGGTGCTGGAACGCCCATAATTTTCCTCCCCCGTTTACGGGGGAGGTGCTCCGCAAAGCGGAGCGGAGGGGGCATGGTCAGTGCCCGCCCCCCTCGCCGCCTGCGGCGGCACTCCCCCCGTAAACGGGGGGAGAAAGAAGACGCGCTTGTCGAAGTATGAGGGGGAACGCTAACCTTCCCGCATGGACAAAAACTTCCAAGACTTCGACGACCAGAGCGACGCGGCCACTTGCGCCCCGCGCCTGGCCGCGCTTCGTGCCGAGCTCGCCAAACGCTGGCTCGACGGTTTCATCGTGCCGCGCTCCGACGAGCATCAAGGCGAATATGTGCCCAAGCGCGCCGAACGGCTCGCCTGGCTGACCGCCTTTACCGGCTCGGCGGGCGCCGCCGTGGTGTTGGCCGACCGTGCCGCGATCTTCGTCGACGGGCGCTACACGCTGCAGGTGCGCGCGCAAACCGACACCAAACTCTTCGAACCGCGCGATCTGGTGGCGGAAGGCCCGGCGACTTGGATCGAGAACAATGTCGGCAAAGGCAAGAAGATCGGCTACGACCCGTGGTTGCACACGGCCTGTGCCGTCGAGACGTTGCGAGCGGCCGCGACCAAAGCCGGCGCGGCGCTGGTGCCTTGCGACAGCAACCCCATAGACGCCGTGTGGAGCGATCAGCCCGAAGCGCCGATCGCCACGGCGGTGCCGCATGGCTTGCCGCTGGCAGGCGAGAACGCCGAAGCCAAGCGCCTGCGGATTGCCGAAGAGACGCGCAAGCATGGCGGCGACGCCACCGTGCTGACCATGCCGGATTCGATCTGCTGGCTGCTCAATATCCGCGGCGCGGATGTGCCGCATACCCCGTTTGCACTGTCTTTCGCGATTTTGCATGGCGACGGATCGACCGATCTGTTCATGGATGCGCGCAAATCTTCGCCGGAATTGGAAAAGCATCTGGGCAATTCCGTGCGGCTGCGGGCGCCCGGCGAATTTGCCTCGGCTCTAGACAGTTTGACGGGCAAGACCGTGCTGGCCGATCCGGCGACCGCGGCGTCCGCGATCTTCGACCGGCTGGACAAAGCGGGGGCGAAAATCGCCCGCCTGCCCGATCCCTGCCAACTGGCCAAAGCCTGCAAGAATCCGGTGGAAATAGAAGGCGCGCGCAAAGCGCATATCCGCGACGGCGCGGCGCTGTCGAAATTTCTCTGCTGGTTCGCGCGCGAGGCTCCGAAGGAGCAGCTCACCGAAATCTCGGCGGCGGAACAGCTGGAGGGATTCCGCAAAGCGACGGGATCGCTCAGCGATTTGTCGTTCGATTCCATTTCGGCGGCGGCGGGCCATGCGGCGAGCCCGCATTATCGCGTGACGCGCTCGTCGAACCTGCCGATCAAGCGCGACCAGATCTATCTGATCGATTCCGGCGGACAATATCCCGACGGCACCACGGATGTGACGCGCACCATCATCGTCGGCCATCCCAGCGCGGAAATGAAAGAGCGCTTCACCCGCGTGCTGAAAGGCCATATCGCCTTGGCGACCGTGATGTTCCCGGAAGGCACGACCGGCCAGGCCTTGGACTCTTTTGCGCGGCGGCCGCTATGGGACGCGGGACTCGATTACGATCACGGCACCGGTCATGGCGTGGGCAGTTTCCTGTCGGTGCATGAAGGACCGCAAAACATCTCCAAGCGGCAAGTGGCGCAGGCTTTGAAGCCCGGCATGATCGTGTCCAACGAACCCGGCTATTACAAAGCGGGCGAATACGGCATCCGCATCGAGAATCTGATCGTGGTGACGGAACTGCCCGCCATGCCGGGCGGCGAGCGGGCGATGATGGGATTCGAAACCATTACCCTGGCGCCGATCGATTTGAACTTGGTGGATGTCGGACTTTTGGATCAACACGAAGCGCGCTGGCTCAATGCCTATCATGCGCGGGTGCGCGAAGTGCTGACGCCGCTGGTGGACCCTGAAACGGCGGGTTGGCTGGAACATGCGACAAGGGCGGTGTGACATGATCGTGGAAATGCGGACTTACAAAGTTAAACCAGGGACACGGCCGAAGCTTCTCGAAGCATTGCGGGGCAAATGCTTCGACGAACTCAAGCGGATCGGCGTGAAGGTGGCGGGACCTTATGCCTCCACCGAGGACGAGGTGACGATTTTCTGGATGCGCGGCTTTCCCGATGCGGAAGCGCGCAGCGCGATGAGCGGCCAGTTCTATGGCGGCGAGGCGTGGAAGCGCGAGCTGGCGGATATTTTTATGCCGAACCTCGAAAAGTACGATGTCGTCGCGGTAGAAATGCCGGAGAGCGCGGTCGAGTGGGCGTGAACTCCTAACCGCCAATCAATTTCAGCCAGGCATCCTCGTCGATCACCTGAACGCCGAATTTCTGCGCGTCGGCGAGTTTCGAGCCGGCACCGGGGCCGGCGACAACCAGATCGGTTTTCTTCGACACGGAACTCGCGACCTTGGCGCCCAGCGCTTCGGCGCGCGCCTTGGCTTCGGGTCTGGTCATCTTCTCCAGCGTGCCGGTGAAGACGACGGTTTTTCCGGCCACCGGCGAGCCCGAGGCCTTGGGCGCCGCAACATCGGTGACCGTCACTTCTTTCTGCAGATGCTTGATGACCGTGCGATTGTGCGGCTCGTCGAAGAAGTCCTTGATGGCTTCGGCCATCGCTTCGCCGATACCTTCGATGGCGTCGAGATCGGCGACGGCGTGGTCGCTCTCCATCGCTTCGACAAACGCGTCGAGCGAATGGAAGTTGCGGGCGATCAGCTTGGCCGTGGTTTCGCCGACATGGCGGATCCCGAGCGCATTGATGAAACGGTCGAGCGGAATTTCGCGGCGGCGGTCGATCGAGGCGACCAAGTTTTCGACCACCTTGTCTTCTTTCTCTTCGTCCTTTTTGACTTTTTTCTGGACCGGCTCTTTGCCCTCTTTCTCGCGCCGCGCTTCGCTTAAAGCGGCGCGATGTTCGGCGAGCAGTTTGCTCACTTTTTCGGGCTGGCGCGTCAGTGCGAAAATATCGGCCGGTTCTTTGAGCAAGCCTTTTTCGTGGAACAGCTCGATAGTAGTGCCGCCCAGCCCTTCGATATCGAAGGCATCGCGCGAGACAAAATATTTCAGCCGCTCCACCGCTTGTGCCGCACAGATCAGCCCGCCGGTGCAGCGCCGGTCGACATCCTCCTTGCCCGTCTTCTCGTCCACTTCGCGCACCGCATGGCTGCCGCAGACCGGACATTTGTGGGGAAATTGATAGGGCTTGGCGTTCTTGGGGCGCTTGTCGAGCAGCACGCGCACGATTTGCGGGATGACATCGCCGGCGCGCTGCACCACCACGCTGTCGCCGATGCGCACATCTTTGCGGGCGATTTCGTCCTCGTTGTGCAAGGTGGCATTCGAGACCACCACGCCGCCGACCGTGACGGGCTTAAGGCGCGCCACCGGTGCCAGCTTGCCGGTGCGCCCCACTTGAATGTCGATGTCTTCGAGAATGGTTTGCGCTTGTTCGGCGGCAAATTTGTGGGCGATGGCCCAGCGCGGCGAACGCGAAACAAATCCCAAGCGGTTCTGCAATTCCAGATCGTCGACTTTGTAGACCACGCCGTCGATGTCGTAGCCGAGCTTGGCGCGCTTGGCCTCGATATCGCGGTAGAATTCGAGGAGCTCATCGGTGGTTTTGCAGCGGCGGACCAGCGGATTGACTTGAAAACCGAATTTCTGGAACGCCTCGAGCATGCCCCATTGCGATTTGGCGGGCAGCGCGCTGGCCTCGCCCCAAGCGTAAGCGAAGAAATTGAGGGCGCGCGAGGCGGTGATCGCCGAGTTCGAGCTGGCGCACCGAACCGGCCGCCGAATTGCGCGGATTGGCGTAAAGCGGTTTGCCCTCTTTTTCTTGCCGCTTGTTGAGCGCCGCAAAATTGGCGTGCGTCATATAGACTTCGCCGCGCACTTCCAGCACGTCCGGCGGTTTGCCATGCAGACGCAGCGGAATGTCTTTCAGGGTGCGCAGATTGGGGGTGATGTCTTCGCCTTCCGCACCATCGCCGCGCGTGGCGCCCTGCACGAAGACGCCGTCTTCATAGCGCAGCGAAGCGGAAAGGCCGTCGATCTTGGGTTCGGCGGTGAAGGCCAGCTCATCGCCTTCCTTCAGTCCCAAAAAGCGGCGCACGCGCGCGGCGAATTCCACCACATCCTCGTCGGCGAAGGCATTGTCGAGCGAGAGCATCGCGACGCGGTGTGCGACTTTGCCGAACTTCTCGGACGGTTTGGCGCCGACGCGATGCGACGGGCTGTCGGGGCGGACGAGATTGGGGAAGCGCGTTTCGATCTCGCCATTGCGTTTGCGCAGTTTGTCGTAATCGGCGTCGGAGACTTTGGGCGCATCGTCGAGATAATAAGCGCGGTCGTGTTCGGCGAGCGCGCGCGCCAGGCGTTCGAGTTCCGCTTTGGCGTCGGCTGCGGTCAGCTTGTCGATGGGTTTGAGGGCGGTCATGGGATGCCCCCTTCGTCACCCTTCGCTCCTTCGGAGCTTCGGGTGACACTTCCCCCGCGGCAGAAAGAGACCGCGCCACTCATGCCCTTTTCCGTGTCTTCTTCGCTGGCGTTTGGGCTTCGGCGAGGAGGCGGCGGGCGGCGGCGCGCGCTTCTTCGGTCACCGCGGCGCCCGACAACATGCGGGCAACTTCTTCCAGCCGCGCTTCCGCATCGAGCAATTCCACCGCCATCTTGTCGCCTTTGCGGGTGATGCGGAAATGGCGTTCGGCGCGGGCGGCCACTTGCGGCGAATGGGTTACCAGCAACACCTGGGTGGTTTGCGCCAAGCGCTGCAGGCGTTCGCCGACGGCATCGGCGACCGCGCCGCCGACGCCGCGATCCACTTCGTCGAACACCAATGCGGCGGGCGGTCCGCTCTGCGCCAAGGCGACTTTCAAGGCGAGGGAGAAGCGCGCCAGTTCGCCGCCCGAAGCGATTTTCGTCAGCGAGCCGAAGGGCGCGCCTTCTACCGTGGCGACTTCAAAGGCGACGCGTTCCAGGCCTTGCCCGGCGGGCTCGTCGAGGGAGCTAAGCGAAACACGGAATTTCGCATGGCCCAATTTCAGCGGCACCAGTTCGCCGGCAACGGCGGCTTCCAGTTTTTTGGCCGCCGCTTTGCGCGCTTCGGAGAGGCGCTTTGCGGCTTCCAAATAGGTCACCCGCGCGATACCGACCGCCGCTTCGGCTTCTTTCAATTTTCCGCCCCCGAGATCGAGCAGTTCTAGCCGGCTGCGGAACTCTGCCAGCACCAATGGCAAACGATCGGGCTGGGTGGCAAATTTGCGCCCCAAGGCGCGGATGGCGAACAAGCGCTCTTCCTTGCGCTCCAGCTCGCCGGAATCCACTTCCAGGCGCGACAGAAATGCATAGAGCTCGCGCCGTCCTTCTTCGGTCAGCGCAAAGGCTTGTTCCAGAGCGGCTTCGGCGGCGGAGGCGGCCTTGCGTGCCTCTTCGTTCATACGCGACAAACGTTTGAGAGCGGACGCCAAAGACGCTTCCGCGCCGCGGTCGCCGGACAGCAGCTCCGAGGCTGCCGCCACTTCTTCGACAATGCGCGAAGCATTCATCAGCAGCGCCCGTTCGGCGGCGAGCGCGGTTTCCTCGCCTTCTTGGGCGTCGAGCGCCGACAATTCGTCGACCGACTGTTTGACGTAATCGGCATCGGCCATGGCCACCGCCTGGATACGGCGCAATTCTTCCAGACTGGCGCGGGCGGCGTCATAAGCGGCGAAGCGCGCACCGACGTCCTCGGCCAAGGCTTCATTGCCACCGAATGCATCCAGCAAAATCCGATGCGTCGACATATCGAACAAGCCGCGATCGTCGGCCTGGCCATGCACTTCCAACAGAGAGGCGCCGATGTCCTTGAGCAGCGCTACGCCGACCGGCTCGTCATTGACGAAGGCGCGGGTCCGCCCGTCGGAGGCCAAAGAGCGGCGTAGAACGATCTCGCCATTGGCGGGAATGGATTGTTCCAAGAGCAATGCACGCGAGGGATGTTTGGCTGGCGGTTCAAATACGGCCGTGGCTGAACCCTGCGCCGCGCCGGGACGCACACTGGCGCGCCCGCCGCCGCGGCCACCGGCCGCCAAGCCCAAGGCATCGAGCAAAATGGATTTTCCCGCGCCGGTCTCGCCGGTCAGCACATTGAGGCCGGCGGCGAATTCCAGCGCCGCCGTCTCGATCAGGACGATGTCGCGAACCGTTAGCGCCGCGAGCATCGCCGCACCGTCAGAGAATTCCGGAGAATGCCTTGCTGATCCATGAGCCTTTGTCTTCCTCAGGCTTCATATTCTGGCCCTGCAGAAGTTTGTAGGCATCTTCATACCACGGACTGCCGGGATAATTGGCACCCAGAACGGCGGCGGCGGTTTTTGCCTCTTTGTAGACGCCGAGCGCGTAATAGGCCTCGGTCAGCCGCTCCAAAGCCTCGGCGATCTGCGGTGTCCTCTGGTATTGCTCCACCACGACGCGGAAGCGGTTGATGGCGCCGATATAATCGCCCTTGTTGAGGTAATAGCGGCCCACTTCCATTTCCTTGCCGGCCAGATGGTCCAGCGTCAGGTCGATCTTCAGCGTCGCGTCGCGGGCATATTCGCTATCTGGGAAGCGCTGCACGACATCCTGCAAGGCGACAAGCGCCGCTTCCGTGTTGGTCTGATCACGCTGAACGTCGACGATCTGTTCGTAGAGCGAAATCGCCTTCAAATAAAAGGCGTAGGACACTTCCTTGCTGCCGGGATGCAGCGAGATATAAGCGTCGGCGGCGGCGATCGCTTCGGTATATTTGTTGGCTTGGTAAAAGCAGAAGGCGCTCATCAACGCGGCGCGACGCGCCCATACCGAATAAGGATGCTGACGCTCGACTTCGGCGAATTGCTTTGCAGCGGCTTCCCAATCGCCGCCCCGAACCTTTTTCCAGGCGTCGGCATAAATCTGATCGATCGGACGTTCGACATATTGCGCATCCGGTTTGTCGTCTTTGCCGGTCTGACTATCGAGCCAACTACAGCCCCCGAGCGCCAAAGTCGCCATGACGGCGAGCAGTGGCACAAGCCGGCGCGCAAAACCGTTCGCAATGATCATCGAACATTTCCGTGTTGAAACCGGCCGCTTTTCCCAAGCGGTCCAGCGTCTTATGCCATCTGGGCGGAAGCCTGGTCCAGGGGGGCGCCAAAGCATCGTAAAGGGCCGCCGAAACGGCCGAAAGTCATTACGAAAGCGACACCATCCGGTAATTGCCGGGATCGGCGAATAGCGCGTGCAACAAGGCGTTGTTGAGGGCATGCCCCGATCGGACCCCCTCGAAACGGGCGATCAGCGGGGCGCCGGCCAGCGCCATATCGCCGATGGCGTCCAAAATCTTGTGGCGGACGAATTCGTCGGGAAAGCGCATCAGGGCCGCATTAATGACGCGGTCCCCATCGATGGCGAGCGTATTCTCCAGAGAGGCGCCATGGCCGCGGTCCAATTGCTTGAGGACCTCCAGCTCGGCCAGATTTCCGAAGGTTCGCGCGGGGGCGATGTCCCGCCGATACCCCTCTTCGGAGAATGCGAACGAGAAGCTCTGCCGGCCTATGGCCGCGGAGGGGAACACGATCTCGAAATCGTAGGACAGGCTGTCGGCCGGAGCGAGTGCGGCATGCGCCTCTTTATGCGACACCTCGATACGCTTCAGCACTTTCAGTGCCGTGCGGGGAACGGCCTGGTCCTTGCGGCCCGCTTTGTCCAGCACGTCGAGATAAGACAAGGCGTCGCCATCGAGGATGGGTGGTTCCGGCCCGTCAAGGATCACCAAAAGATCGTCGATTCCTGCGCCCGCGACCGCGGACATCAAATGCTCGACCACGCCGACCTTTATGGCCCGCGACGCCAGCATCGTGCCGAGATTGGTTTCGGCAACCGCATCATATCGCGCTTGGACTTCGGCGTTATCGAGATCGGCGCGGCGGAAGATAACGCCGGCGCCGGGTTTGGCGGGCGCCAGCATCATACGCACCTGGGTGCCGGCGTGTAGGGCGATGCCTTCGGCGGCGACTTCGCGGGCAATGGTGCGGCGGTCCGTCATTTCCCGAAGGATAATTGCTTTGGCACCCCGGCGCACGCGCAATCGGCGCCATGGTTAGCTTCACTATACGGTTGGCTTCACCACACCGTACGGGCCCAACGCATATAAGACTTGAAGTCCTTGGCGCTGACCGTGGGGTCGGAATAAACGGCTTCGCCGCCGGACGTTTTGGCGATGCCGTTCGGCACCGCGTACATGCCTGCTCGGCTGAACGAGCCCAGCACTTTTTGGGTGCCGGTGGCATTCGATGTCGCCGATACGGGGACCGCCCTGAGCAGGCTGTTTTCGAACCAGGTCACCGGATCGCCCGACCGGCTTTTTCGTTCGGCGATAGCGGCAAGCGGAAGCCGCCATTCTTTCGCATAATCGTAGGCTATCTCGGCAGCATGGCGCAGCGGCGCGGGATCGGGAGCCAGAGGCGGGACGGTGGATAAACCACCTTTGCGAATGCGCTCGGTCAGGGCGACAAGCGCCGTCCCACCGATGAGCACCAAACCTGCAAGCGAAACATTGTCGAGCACTGGCCTACGCCTTTCGAACCCCACGTCACTCTAACACATTAACCATTCTTATTAATTGTTCAAACATCATTAATATTCTATTATATATTTGTTCTAATGTCGCTAGACAAGTCCAATTTTGGCTGCAATCCGCGACAAGAACGCCGCAGGCCAACGCGGCTTTTATCGAACAGCGGGCTGAGACAGCAGACTCGCTTGCGCCTGGAACGCATTATCACGGTTGTGCCGGAAGCACCTCGAAGCCAGGAGCGGGCAGAGTCGCTGTTGCCCGCGGCAGTTCAGAAGAGTTGAATTCAGATGTTGTGATGCTGGAACTCATCGCCGATCGCGAATGCCTGGGGCTCGGCTCCCGCCCGCCATAGCTCCCACATGCGGGTATACGCGGCCTCGAGACCGCGCGTGTACCGGGCAATGTCGAACAATGGCGCGGTGGCCAAATTTTGGGCCAGCCTTTGCCTCAATGCGGAAAGTTCCGCCGGTCGAGACGCCAGCTCGAGCGCCCGCGCTTCATATTCGCCGATGGAAGTCGTGATCAGTTCCGGAAGCCCGACGGCTTGCAGTGTGCTGCTGCCGACCCGGCCGGCAAATGTCTCTCCGGTACAGGTCAACACCGGCAGCCCCGCCCATAACGCATCGCTCGCGGTCGTATGGGCTCCGACCGGCAAAGTATCGAGAAACAAATCGGCCAACCGCTGGCGTGCCAAGTGAATGGCGGGGGCCGTGAGATCCGCAAAGATCAAGCGATGCGGATCCACGCCGCGTCCCTGTGCCTCGCGTCGCAAATTGCTTTCGACCACGGGATCCTTTGACAACAGCCACAACACGCTTTGCGGCACCGCACCAAGCAGGCGCATCCATATGTCAAAGAAAACGGGTGTTATCTTGAATGAACCGTTGAAGCAGCAAAAGACAAATCCCTGCTCCGGCAGTCCGCAATCACGCCGGCTCGGCGTTTGATCGAGGATTTGGCGCTTGGTGTCGTTCGGTTGGTAGCAGTGCGGCAGTTGCACAATTTTTTCGGCATAGAAAGGCTGGTGTTCCTTGGGCGTAACAATGGGATCTGCGATGATATAGTCTATATAATCGGCGCCCATCGTGCCCGGATAGCCGACATAATTGACCTGAATTGGCGCCGGCCGATCGACCAAGATATTCATTCGTGCGTTGCCGGTGTAGCCTTTCAAATCGACCAAGATGTCGACCTCGTCCTCATAAATGCGCTTTGCCGCATCGCCGTCGAACGTCGAATAGAGATCGACAAACCGGTCGAATCCTTTGACCAATCGTTGCCGTATATCGCTGCCATCGTCGCGATCATAAGCATAGGCACAGATCTCGAAGCGGGAGCGGTCGTGACGCTCGAACAATTCCGCCATCAGAAATGCCGTCGCATGGAGATGAAAATCGCACGACAAATAGCCGACGCGGATGCGGTCCGACCGTTTGGTACGGTTATGCGCAAACGCGACATTGCGCGGTATCTGAGATGAAAAAGTCTGAGCGCAAACCAGTTGTTGGGCCGCGCTGGACGGCGTCGAGAGCAAAACAAAAGGCTCGACCACCGAATCAAAATTCAGCATTTGCTGCATGTCGCTGTCGTACGAACTCCAATCGCAGGCATGCTGTTTCAGGTTAATCGATTTGATTCTCGTAGCGATATGGGCCGGGACGGCAGCGAGCGCTCCGCGACAGGCCTCAACGGCATCGGATAGCTGGCCATGTTTGCGCAGCGCGATAATCAAATTGAGCTGGGCAACGGCATATCCCGGTTGCAATGCCACGGCTTGGCGAAAGGCGTTGATGGCTTCTTCGTTGCGTCCCAACTCGACCAGTGATCGGCCAAGATTGTTGTAGGCTTCGGGGAAATTGGCTTTGATGGCGATCGCCGTTTTGTACGCGGCAACAGCCTTTTCGCGCTCTCTCAGCTCCATCCGAGAACAGCCGAGATTGCAATACGCTTCCGCCATCCTGGGAGCGAAGCGGATGCAGTTCTCGAACGCTTGTGCGGCCTCGCCGGATTTTTTCTGCTGCTGAAGCGCCACGCCAAGGTTGTAGTAACCGGCGGCATAATCCGGCTTGAGCGAAACCGCCTTGTGAAAATACTGAATCGCTTCGCCGAGGTTGCCCTGATCGATCAAGAGGTTGGCGTAATTGCAACAGGATACCGGATTGTTCGGGTCAAGCGCGATCGCTCGACGATGGGCTGCAGCCGCCTCTTCCAGTTTTCCCTGAGCGGCCAGCACAAGTCCCAGATTGCTGTAAGCCTCGGGGCTTTTCTTATCTCGCGCTATCGATTTGCCGATGAGTTCGGCCGCAATGTCGAATTGGCCGCGATCCAAGTGGATGACACCCAGATGGTGCAGGGCCGTAATTTCGTCCGGTTTTTTCTTCAAAACCTTGCGGTAGAGATTCTCAGCCTCGTCGATCTGTCCCTTCACATGGGCGTCGCAGGCTTTGCGCAATGTTTCATGAACGTTCATTGCCGCACGTCTCCCAACGCTCCGGCAAATACACGTTCATCTGAGCGCTTTGCGTGAGGCCTTGCGACAATTGGCGCAAAGGGCGGCGCGAAGAACTCTTCGCACCGCTTTTCCGTTACGCGTCTCTTTCTTCCGTTCATGGGCGTAACACCCACAAGCTGTCAGTTCATCTGCCGGCGCAGGAATGCGGGGATTTCGAACTGCTCGTCCCTTTTGTGATCCGGGAAAAGATCGTCGCCCTTGGTCTGCGGCCCGGGCGCCCGCGTTTGCTCGCCCTGTAGCGTGGCCCGTGCCATGACTTGCGTTGTCGCGCGTTGCGGCGCGGCCGCCGGGCGCGGCGCGGCGGCAGGTTCCACGCGTGTTTCTTCCTTCACCTTTTTGCGGCCCAGGAACCAACCGCGGCGTTCCGGCTCCGGCGCCGGTGCCGGGCGCATCGCTTCGCGCTGGATCGGGCGGATAGACGCCGGCATCGGCGGAATGTCGTCTTCGCCGATCATTGGCATGGGCGGGATGTCGTCGGCGCCCAAGATGAGCGTCTCGGCAACCGCGTGTTCCTTGGCGACACCCAATTCGTCGGCAAGCGTTGCCATTTGACGATGAACGGGATTGGTGATCGGTGCCGGCTTGGCCGGCATCGGGCTTGCCATGCCATAACGCGTCGGGGACATCGGCTGAGGGGCAGGCTCCGCCACGCGTACAGGTTTGATAGGGGTGCGGATCGGCTCGATGGTCTTGGCCAGCCGCATTTCGGCCGCGTCGATGCCGGTGGCGACGACGCTGACGCGGATGCGTCCTTCCATATTTTCGAGGATCGTGTTGCCGAAGATGATGTTGGCGTCGGGATCCACTTCGGCGCGGACGCGGTTTGCGGCCTGTTCGACTTCGAACAACATCAGATCGGGCCCGCCGGTGATATTGATGAGCACGCCGCGCGCGCCCTTCATCGACACGTCGTCGAGCAGCGGGTTCGAAATTGCCAGATCGGCCGCCTTCTGGGCGCGGTCCTCTCCTTCGGCCTCGCCGGTACCCATCATCGCCTTGCCCATCTCGGAGATCACGCTCTTGATGTCGGCGAAATCGAGATTGATCATGCCGGGCATGACGATCAGGTCGGTGACGCCGCGTACGCCGGCGTGCAGCACTTCGTCGGCCATGGCGAAGGCTTGCGCGAACGTGGTGCGGTCGTTGGCGACGCGGAACAGATTCTGGTTGGGAATGACGATCAGGGTGTGGACATATTGCTGAAGCTCCAAGATGCCTTTCTCGGCGATGCGCATGCGCTTGTCGCCTTCGAAGGCGAAAGGTTTGGTGACGACGCCGACGGTGAGAATTCCCTTCTCGCGCACGGCCCGTGCGATAATGGGGGCCGCGCCGGTGCCGGTGCCGCCGCCCATTCCGGCGGTGATGAACACCATATGCGAACCGGCGAGTTGTTCCAGAATCTCGTCCAGCGACTCTTCGGCACCTGCACGGCCGACATCGGGCTGTGCGCCCGCGCCCAGACCTTCGGTAACATGGGCGCCGAGCTGGATGCGCCGCTGTGCTTTGGACTGAGACAGAGCCTGCGCGTCCGTGTTCGCCACGATAAAGTCGACGCCTTCGAGCCCTGAGGCGATCATATTGTTGACCGCATTGCCGCCCGCCCCGCCGACGCCCAGGACAGTGATCCGCGGACGCAACTCTGTCGGCTCCGGCGCCTTAAAGTTTATGGCCATCTATTTTCTCCTTGGCTTCACGCATTGCCATCGCCATTTCCAACCGAATCACTCTCTTCTTGTTGAATCATCCAAGCAGGCCACCGGTCAATCGTGACAGCCAACCTTTTGTGCCTGTTTCTGTCGGAAGTGATGCGAGTTCGGGATTGAGAACCTCAGGCGGCATCGTCGCGCCGGCCATCAGCAATCCCACGGCGGTGGCGTAATCGGGTCCGGCCGACGATGTCGGGAGACCGGCAAAGGTCTGTGGCCGTCCAATACGCACCTGTTTGTTCAAAATTCGAGCAGCAAGCTCCCGTGCACCCGCCAGCTGGCAGGCTCCGCCCGTCAGCACCGCTCTGCGACCGGCCGCGACATCGAAGCCGGAAGCGCGCAGACGATTCTGCACTTCGTTGAAAATCTCTTCCATGCGGGCCTGGATGATGCGTGTCAGCATGGAGCGCGGCACACGAAGCGCTGCTTCCTCGCCCTCTTCGCCCATTTGCGGCACGGAAACGACGTCGGCACCGACCTCCAAATCGCCCAGCGCGGCGCCGTAGAGCACCTTGGCGCGTTCGGCGGCGGATATCGGGGCCGACAACATTCGGGCCAGATCGGAGGTAACCTGGCTGCCGCCGATCGGAACCACATCGGCATGCACGAGGTGACCTTCCATAAACACAGCGATGGAGGTCACACCGCCGCCCATATCGATGACGATGGAGCCGAGTTGCTTCTCATCCTCAGTCAAAACCGAGAGTCCGCTGGCAAAGGGCGCGAATAAGGCGCCGGCGACATTCAAATGGCAGCGTTCGACGGCGAGCTTGAGGTTCGCCAATGGCGATGGCTTTACAGCTACTGCGTGCATCGACACGCCGATGCGCTGACAATACATACCGGAAGGATCGCGCACGCCGCGCGCTTCATCGACGACATAGGAGGTGGGCGCACTTTGAATGATCTCATAACCTTCGGCGGCGCATTTCGCGCGGCCCTCGGCGAGAAGTTCCCGCAAATGCGAATCGGTCACTAGCGCGCCATCGAGTACCATCGTCGTGCGCGAGGCGACGCTGACAGGGCTGCCGCAATTGACGGAGATGAGCACGTTCTGAAGGCGTGCATCGGCAAGATTTTCCGCTGCGGCGACGCAATCGCGGATCGACTCCTCGGCGAGTGAAAGTCCTGTCAGGGTCCCGGCCTTCAATCCTTGGCTTTCGCGCAAGGCCGCACCGATGACGCGCAAGGTACCAGGCTCGGCGCGAGCGACCAGGCACACGACCTTCGACGTACCGATATCGAGGACTGCAACCAGCCCGGGTCTATAGGCCGGTATTTCGCTTCCCGTTCTCAGCCGCGCGGTTTCGCCCATCAGATCGCGCTCCCTGCTTCGGGCTTCTTGTCCTCGCCGGTCTTGCGGACGAAGAAGTAATGCGTCGCCGACCGCAAATCGATTTCGCGGATGTCGTCTTCCAGGATGCCCTTGTCGACGATGAGATGGTCCAGGACATCGAGCTGTTTCTGCCAGCCGAATTCCGGCAGCTTCACGACCACGCCGTCATCGAGCAGAAGATTCCAGCGGCGCCCGGACTGATATTGATAGGCCTTTACGCGGGCCACGATCGCGCGGTGCTGCGCAACCGCATCGACAAAAGCCGCCGCAGCCGCCGGTGCACCATCGCCCACCAACAGAGGAAGATGCTGGAACGGCCCAAGATCTTTGTCGGTGATGAGACCGCCGGCGCGTTCCACCACATATTGCCCGTTTGCCGACTGCCAGCGGGCATACGGCAATTTTTCCACCAAACGGACGCTGATATCGTCGGGATAGCGGCGCTTCACCTCCGCATCCGCCACCCAAGGCAAGCCCAGCAAGCGTTCGCGCACCGCGCGCAAATCCGCACCGAAGATCGACTGGCCCGCCGTGAACCCCAATGCCGCCATGATCGTGACCTGCGAGGTGCGCGTGTTGCCCGACAGATGCACGTTGGCGATGCCAAAACCGGCATCGGCGATGACGGCGCTGACGGCCATATCCGTGCGATGGACGGTGCGGCCGATCACGCCGCTGGCAAACAAACCCGCGAGCAAGGTCAGGGCAATGATGGCGAGCGTCATCAGCAACATCGGACGGCGGAAGATGAGATGCTGTCTGAGTCTCTTAAAGAACCGCGCTACAAGGCCGGGCGGCTTGGTGCGGCGGCCGAACGCTTGCTGACGCGTGGCATCGCGAGTGACGCCGCGGGTCGCGCCGCGCCCCGTCTTGCCGCGTGCACCATGCGGTTTGCGTTCTTGCTTCAGCGATCGCATGAAGCATCCTCCACAATCCAGCGGCACAGCGCGCGATAACTCATGCCGTTATAGGCGGCTTGTTCGGGAACCAGAGACGTCGGCGTCATGCCGGGCTGGGTGTTGGTCTCAAGAATGACCAGGCGGTGCTTGCCATCGCTGTCGTCATAACGAAAATCGGTCCGCGACACGCCGCGGCAACCTAGAGCGGCGTGCGCTCGCACGGCCAATTCCATCGCTTGCTTCGCGACGGCGCCGGGAATTTTTGCGGGCAGCGTGTGGATCGAGCCGCCGGGCGCATATTTGGCTTCGTAGTCGTAGAATTCCAGAATGGTGCTGATTTCGGTGACGGCGAGCGCACGCGTCCCCATCACCGCGACGGTCAACTCGCGGCCGGGAACGAACTCCTCGACCATCATCTCGTCGCTGAGCGTCCACTTGTCGCTGCCGAGCGCGGCGGGCGGACGGTTGTCGCCTTTGCGGATGATGAAGACGCCGACAGAGGAGCCTTCGTTCACCGGCTTGACGACATAAGGCGGTTCCATCAGATGCTCGGCGGCCGCAGCGCGCCGATCGGCGACGATGGATTTCACCAGCGGCAGGCCCGCGGCCTGAAAAACGTCTTTGGCCCGCTGCTTGTGCATGGCCAAGGCCGAAGCCAGGACGCCGGAATGGCTGTAGGGAATCTGCAGGAGTTCGAGGAGCCCCTGCACGCAACCGTCTTCGCCCCAACGGCCATGCAGCGCGTTGAACACCACATCGGGCTTGGCACTGTTGAGCTGCGCCGCGAGATCGGACGTCTGAGGATCGATTTCGACGACATCGAAGCCCTCCTCGCGCAAGGCGGCCGCACATCCCTTCCCCGATGTCAGGCTCACTTCGCGTTCCGAGGAACGCCCGCCCAGCAAAACCGCGACCCGTGTCATGGCACGCCCACCCGTTTGATTTCCCATTCCAACTCGATTCCGAATTTCTCTTTCACCCGCCTGCGCACCTCTTCGCCCAATGCTTCGATGTCGGCGGAGCTGGCATTGCCGGTGTTGATGAGGAAGTTGCAATGTTTCTCGGAGACTTCCGCCTCGCCGCGCGAAAGACCGCGGCAGCCCGCTTCTTCGATCAGCTGCCAGGCATTGCGGCCGGGCGGATTTTTGAAGGTCGAGCCGCCTGTCCGGGACTTCACCGGTTGAGCGGTTTCGCGCTGCGCCATCAGCGCGTCCATGCGCGCACGGATGGCGGCGGGATCGTCCTTGCTGCCTTCGAACAGCGCCTCCACGAAAATGAAATCTTCGGGCACTTGGGATTTGCGATAGACGAAGTTCATATCGGCGGGTTTGAGAATGTGCCTGTTGCCTTTGCCGTCGATGGCAGTCGCCTCGACGAAGATGTCCTTGACCTCACGGCCATAACAGCCGGCATTCATCTTCAAGGCCCCGCCGATGGTGCCCGGAATGCCGCGCAAGAATTCGAGGCCGGCAATGCCGGCATCCCCCGCCGCGCGCGCCACGGCAGAATCAAGCGCCGCCGCACCGGCACGAATTTGCCCGCTATCCACCACGACTTTGCCAAAGCTGGAAGGAAGGCGAATGACGACACCGGGAACGCCGCCGTCGCGCACCAAAAGATTAGAGCCGACACCGATCATGCCAAGAGGCAGATCGAGCGAGCGCGCCGCCAGGAAGGTCGCGAGATCCTCGGCATCGGCCGGCCGAAACAGGATTTCCGCCGCTCCGCCCGAGCGGAACCAAACAAGGTCCTTCAGCGCCGCATTATAAGTATAAGTGCCGCGCACGGGAGGAAGCGCATCGCAGGGACGGCTTTGCATCACGCCTTGCCTCCCAATTTCTCGAGTGCCGCTTGAAGACCGGCCGCCCAGACGGTAATCGATCCCGCGCCCAACAGGATAATGGCGCCGCCCGATTTGGCATAGGGCGCGACCATCGCCGCGATATCCCCTTCGCCATCGATCGCGTGAACGTTGCGATGGCCGTGCGCGCGCAAGGCATCGGCGAAACTGTCGCGGCTGAAACCTTCGATGGGTTGTTCGCCCGCGGCATAAACCGGTGCCACAAGCGCCACGTCGGCCTCATTCAGGCATTTGGCGAATTGCTCGAAGGTGTCGCGCAGACGGGTGTAGCGATGGGGCTGCACCACGGCGACGATGGGGCCGGCATAGGCCTGGCGCGCCGCCTTTAGCGCCGCCGCGATCTTGAATGGGTTGTGGGCGTAATCGTCGATGATTGCCATGCCGTTCCATTCGCCGACTTTTGTGAAACGCCGGCGCACGCCGCGGAATGCGGCAAGCGCGCTGCGGATGGTTTCCGGCTTCACGCCCAATTCGCGCGCGACCGTGACGGCGGCCAGAGAATTTTGCACATTGTGCTCGCCCGGCATCGGCAAGGTGACGTTTTCGAGACGCGTTTCGAGCCCCTTGCGGCGGTCGGTGATCACCACGTCGTAATGCGAGGCACCTTCCGAAAAGCTGACATTCACGGCGCGGATATCGGCCTGGGGCGAGAATCCATAGGTGATGAGACGGCGGTCGACGATACGGCCCACCATCGCCTGCACTTCGGGATGGTCGATACACAACACCGCGAATCCATAGAACGGGACATTCTCGACAAAGCGCTGGAACGCGTCGCGCATCTTGTCGAAGGTGCCGTAATAATCCAGATGATCGGGATCGACATTGGTGACGACAGCGACCGTGGACGGCAGACGCAGGAACGTGCCGTCGCTTTCGTCGGCTTCGACCACCACCCATTCGCCCTGGCCGAGACGAGCATTGGTGCCATAGGCGTTGATGATGCCGCCATTGACGACCGTGGGGTCGATCCCGCCGGCATCGAGCAACGCGGCCACCATGGTCGTGGTCGTCGTTTTGCCGTTGGTACCCGCAACGGCCACGCAGGATTTGAGCCGCATGATCTCGGCCAGCATCTCGGCGCGGCGCACCAAAGGTAACCCGATCAGACGCGCGGCTTCGAATTCCGCATTGCTCGCTTTGACGGCGGAGGAATAGACGACGACGGAAGCGTCTTTCAGATTGTTCGCATCGTGGCCGACGGCGACCGGAACGCCCATTGCGCGCAAGCGCTTGACATTGGCATTGTCGGCGGCGTCCGAACCCTGAACCTTGTAACCCAAATTATGCATGATCTCGGCGATACCGCTCATGCCGATGCCGCCGATGCCGATGAAATGGATGGCGCCAACGTCGAGAGGAACACGGGTGCGGACAGCCTTGGTCATGCGAGCACCTCGAGCCGTTCGACGAGATCGGCCAGACGCTGGGTTGCATCGGGTTTGGCAAGCTGGCGCGCCGCCAAGGCGCATTTGGCCAGACCCTGCGGGTCCGAGAACGCCGCCGCGAGCATGCCGGAAAGTTTCTTCGGCGTGAGGTCCTTTTGGGCGACGCGCCAACCGCCGCCGACATCGGCCAAAGCATCGGCGTTCGGCGTCTGATTGTCGTCCAGCGCATGGGGCAAGGGCACCAGAATCGCAGGGCGGCCGATGGCCGCGAGCTCGCTGACTGTCCCGGCACCGGAACGTGCGATCACCAGATGCGCCTGGGCGATGCGCGCCGGCATGTCCTTGTAGAAAGACGCCAACTCGGCTTTCACGCCCATGGCCGAATACGCCGCGCGCACGGCGTCCAAATCTTCCAGGCGACATTGCTGCACGATGGCGAGTTGGGATTTGATCTCGGCGGACAACAATCCAATCGCCGGCGGCACGGCTTCGCTGAAGAAACGCGCGCCTTGGCTACCGCCGAATACGAGGAGCCGCAGCGGTCCGCCGGCGACCGGCATGTCATACGGCGCGCCGGCCAGCGCAATGACTTCGGGACGCAAAGGATTGCCGGTGTAGACGATCTTCGATGTGTCTTTGGGCAGAAAGCGCACCAGCGGAAAATTGGCGGCGATGACGCGCACATAATTGGCGACCAGGCGATTGGCGCGGCCGAGCACGGCATCCGGCGCAAGAACCGCGGTCGGGAAACGCGCGAAGCATGCGGCCAACATGACCGGCAAGCTGGGATAGCCGCCGAACCCGATGACGGCCGCTGGCCGAATATGCATCAGCTTCAGCACGGACACGACGATGCCTGCCAGTATTTCGAACGGTGCGCCGATAAGGCCCCAGAACGAGCGGTCGGAGAATGCCGCCGACGGTACGATCTCGATGCGCGCACCGGGAAAGGCATCGCTATAGTTGCGGCCGCGCGAATCCGTCATCACCACGATCTTCTTGCCGCGGCGGGCAAGTTCGGTTGCCAAGGCTTGCGCCGGGAACAGATGCCCGCCCGTTCCGCCTGCCGAGAGCACGATCGTCGTCATGCGCGCGCCCCCTTCAGAAACGAGAAAATCGGTTCTTCGCGTTTTCCGACCTGGGGCCGCTGGCGGGTCAGCGCCAATGCAAAGCCCATCGTCACCGCGACCGCGAACAGCGAGGAGCCGCCATAGGAAATAAAGGGCAGCGTCATGCCTTTGGCGGGCAGCAAATTCACCGCGACGCCCATATTGATGAACGCTTGCACGGCGCACACGATAGCGAGGCCTGCTCCGGCGAGTTGGGCAAAGGGCTCGCGCACCGCCGCCGAACGCAACAACAAACGCACGGCCAAGAGGCAGAACAGCGCGGCGATAAATCCGCATAACGCCAAACCGAACTCTTCGCCCGCGACGGCGAAGATGAAATCGGAATGCGCGTCGGGCAAACGATACTTGATCGTGCCTGCACCGGGGCCAACGCCCAACAACCCGCCATGGGCGAAGGCGCGCAGCGCCTGACCTGCCTGGTATCCCGCTTGGCCGGGATCGAGAAATTGGGCAATGCGATGATGAACGTGGGGAAAGAAGACATAAGCAGAGCCCATCAGCGCGGCGCTCGCTCCGCTGATGGCCAGAATCCATTTGAGCCCTATGCCCGCGAAGAACAGAAGAGACGCCCACAAGGCCAGCAACAGAAATGTCTGTCCGACATCGGGCTCCAAAAGAAGGACGGCAATCGCGGGCACCAACAAGGCGAAGGTGATGAGCGGCCGCGACAGCGGCGTCGGTGTGCGCTCGGCAAGAATGGCCGCGGCGAGGACGGCAAAACCGGGCTTGAGGAATTCCGACGGTTGCAGCGTCATCCATCCGATATTGAGCCAACGGCGCGCACCGAGCACTTCGGTTCCAACCACCAAGACGAGGCCCGATCCGACCAGCCCCAACAGAAAAACCACCAGCGCCGCGAGTTTGACTTGGGCCGGGCTAAGCAGCGAGGTACCGCCAAGAATAAGCGCGGCGATGCCGGCAAAGGCGATCTGCTTGGCCGCATAATGAAAGTTGCCGCCGGTGAGCGGACTACCACTCGCGGCCGGGGACGCCGCAACGGCCAACATCAATCCGATGGCGAGAAGACCAAGCATCGCCGCGAAAGCGGGACGATCGATGGTCCACCACCATTCGGCAAAGCTGCTGCGGTTGGCGCGGCTGAAGCTCATGAGGCCTCCCGCAGCGGCGCGATCTGGGCGACCAAAGAACGGAACACCTCGCCACGCTGTTCGAAATCGCGGAACTGGTCGAACGAGGCGCAAGCCGGCGACAGCAACACGACCGGGGCAGGCGCCCCGGATGCTGCGGCATCTTCAGCGGCGGCGGCGACGGCATTCTCCAGCGTGCCGCAAATTTCGGTCTCGACTTTGCCCTTGAGCGTCGCTGCAAAGTCCTGAGCGGCTTCGCCGATCAGATAGGCCTTACGGATACGCGAAAAGTGCGGCGCCAGAGACGCGATACCGCCCTCCTTCGGCTTGCCGCCGGCGATCCAGAAAATATCGTCGAAACAAACCAGCGCGCGTTCCGCAGCTTCCGCATTCGTCGCTTTCGAATCGTTGACGAACCGCACCTTTCCGGAGCGCCCGATATCTTCGATGCGATGGGCGAGGCCGGGGAAACTGACAATGGCAGCGGCAATGGCGCGGGAATCTTTCACATATGGTTTTGTCGCGCCGTAAGCGAGGGCTGCGTTCTGCCAATTATGTGCGCCCGGCAGATGCGCCGCGACCGTAAGATCCATGATCTTTGCGGCATGGACGCTTTGCGCATCGTATAGCACACCGTCGAGTACAAAAATGCCGCGACCGAGAACCTTGCCGACCGATACCGGCACGCAAAGCGGCCCGCCATTGGACGACAGCTTGGAGAATATCGAAGCGCAATGAGAATCGTCGACTCCGACGATATTAAGTCCGGCCTTCGCCGTCTGCTTCAACAATTTGGTCTTCACCGCCGCATAGTTTTCCAGCGAGCCATGACGGTCGATATGATCGGGCGTGATGTTCGACAGGATCGCGACGTCGGGCTTGAAACCCGGCGACAGGTCGATCTGATAGGACGAGATTTCCAGCACATAGACCGTCTTGGGGCCCGGCGGCGAGAGCCTGAGCGCCGGCTTGCCGATATTGCCGCCGGCCTGCGCGTCGAACCCGCAAGCGGCCAGGATATGGCCGATCAGCACCGTGGTCGTCGATTTGCCGTTGGTCCCGGTGATGGCAATCACCGGCGCCAGACCGGGAGCCGCCGGATCGGGGCGGATTTCGCGCGCGAACAGCTCGATGTCGCCGATGACTTCGATGCCCATCTCTTTGGCTTTGACGACGGTCTCATGGGGTTTGGGGTGGGTCAGCGGCACGCCGGGGCTCAGCACCAGCGCGGCGAGCTTGTCCCATGGCCAATCTTGCCATGGTGCGATGGCAGCGCCTTCGGTCTCGGCGCGATGGCGAAGCTCTTCCTTTTCGTCCCAGGCGAATACCTGTGCGCCGCCGGCTTTCAGCGCGCACACGCTAGCCAGCCCCGAGCGCGCCAGTCCGAAGACTGCGACCTGTTTGCCGACGAAGGAGCGTGCCGGGATCACGACTGGTTCACCTCAGTTTCAAGGTTGCAAGGCCGATCAGCGCCAACACGACGGCGATGATCCAGAAGCGGATGACGATGGTCGGCTCTTTCCAACCCAATTGTTCGAAATGATGATGGATCGGCGCCATGCGAAAGACGCGTTTGCCGGTCAATTTGAACGAGACGACTTGCACGATCACCGAAACGGTCTCGAGCACAAACAGTCCGCCGACAATGGCCAACACGACTTCGTGCTTGACCGCAACCGCGACCGCGCCGAGCGCGCCGCCCAAAGGCAGCGAACCGGTGTCGCCCATGAACACCATCGCGGGAGGCGCATTGTACCACAGGAAGCCGAGACCGGCGCCGATCAAAGCGGCGAGGAACACCGCCAGTTCGCCCGTATCGCGGATGTAATCGAGTTGCAGATAGAGCGCGAACTTCTCGTTGCCGACAAGATAAGCGATGAGCACGAAGGCCGCCGCCGCAATCATCACCGGCATGATGGCGAGCCCGTCCAATCCGTCGGTGAAATTCACCGCATTGGCGGAGCCCGCAATGACGCAACCGCCGATAAAAACGAACGAGATGCCAAACGGAATCAAAACGGACTTGAAGAAGGGCACCGCGAGGACACCGCGCAATGCCGGATCTTCGACCTGCATGATGATCCAGGTGGCGAGAAATGCGATGCCGAACTCGACCAACAAACGGACGCCGCCGCTGATTCCGGCGGAGGAGCGCTTGGTGACTTTCAAATAGTCATCGGCAAAGCCGAGAAGACCATAGCTGACCGTTACCAACAGCACGACCCAGACATAGGGGCTCGACAAATCGGCCCAAAGCAATGTCGCGGCGCAGATCGGAATGAGGATCAAGAGACCTCCCATCGTCGGCGTGCCTTGCTTCTCGACAATGTGGCGCTGCGGGCCATCGGAACGGATGGGTTGGCCTTTGCCTTGTTTGACCTTCAGCCAGCGGATCAAGGCGGGGCCGATCCAAAAGGCGATGAACAAGGCGGTCAGGACCGCTCCGCCGGACCGGAAGGTCAGGTATTTGAACAGGCGCAGCACCGCATATTGATCGGCATGGGGAAGCAAAAACAAAAAGTGGAACATGGATCCCCCTAAGCCGCGCGCTTCTTCAGCGCGTCGATGATCACAGACATCCGGCTACCGTTTGAACCTTTGACGAGTACCGTATCGCCGGTTTGCAGTGCCGCCGCGACAAGCGAAGCGAGTTCTGCGGAATTCGGCGCGTAAGCGGTGCGGCTTTTTGCCGGCAAAGCGTCCCACAACGATTTCATCAACGGGCCGCACAGAAATACGAGATCGGCGCGGGCGGCGCCTACCGCTTGCGCCAACCCGGCATGGTGAGCGGCAGCGTCAGGCCCCATCTCCAACATGTCGCCGAGCACGACAATACGCCGTCCGGACGCGTTGCCGAGCAAAGCGAGCGCGGCCGCCATCGATGCGGGGTTGGCGTTATAGCTTTCGTCGATGACGTCCACGCCACCGGCTGTAAAGCGAGCGCCGCGGCCTTTGAGAGCGGAAAAATCCTTCAACGCGGCGGCGGCATTGCGCACATCGCCATCGGCGGCGGCGACGCATAACAGCGCTCCGAGCGCGTTGGAGGCAATATGTCGGCCGGGCGCGCCGATACGGAACTCGATGGGGGCGCCGAGGATGTCGGCTTTGACGCGCGCAAACTCGGCGCCTTCGTCATAGGAGATGAGCCGCGCATCGCTGCCCGGTTTCTCGCCAAAGGTCAAAATGCGCGCAACATTGCATTGCTTGGCGCGTGCCATGAGGCGCTCGGCCTGGGGATTGTCGGCGGGAATAAGCGCCGCGCCGCCGGGCGACAAGCCTTCGAAGATTTCCGACTTGGCATCGGCGATTGCGTCCGTCGTGCCGAAGAATTCGAGATGCGCAGGTGCGATGGTCGTGATGAGCGCCACATGCGGACGCACGAAAGACACCAGCGAGCGGATTTCGCCGAAATGGTTCATGCCGATTTCGAACACACCGAAGGCGGCTTCGCGCGGCAACCCGGCAAGGCTGAGCGGCACGCCCCAATGATTGTTATACGAAGCGTTCGACGCATGCGTTGGACCGAGCGCCCCGCACGCAAGCAGTAACATCTCTTTGGTCGTTGTCTTACCGGCGCTGCCGGTGACGCCAAGAATCTTCGCATCGCTGCGGGCGCGCGCGGCGCGTGCCAGATCCTCCAAAGCGCGTTGGGTATTGGCGACGGTGAGTAGCGGCGCGTTAGGACCAACATCTGCGGGCAGACGAGAAACGAGCGCGGCACCGGCCTTCGCGGCCAAGGCGGCGGCGACAAAATCATGGCCGTCGCGGTTTTCGCCTTTGACGGCGACGTAAAGATCGCCCTCCTTCAGAGTGCGCGAGTCGATCGAAAGCCCGCAGACTGCAAACGGGCGAGAGGCCGTGCCAAGCGTGGCAGCTTCGGCTTCGGCGGATGTCCATAGCGCGCTCATGCTGTGCGCTCCCGGCCGCCAAGGGAGAGCGCGGCTTTGATCGCCTCGTCGCGATCCGAGAAGGGATGAACGAGGTTGCCGACGATCTGACCGCTTTCGTGACCTTTGCCGGCAATGACAAGTGTGTCGCCTTCGCCCAACGCCGCAATACCGGCATGGATCGCTAAGGCGCGATCGCCGATTTCCTGCGCCCCCGGGGCGGCTGCCAAGATCTCCTTGCGGATCGTCGCGGCGTCTTCGCTGCGCGGATTGTCGTCGGTGACGATAACGCGGTCGGCCAGTTGCGTCGCTGCAGCACCCATCAGTGGACGCTTGCCTTTGTCGCGGTCGCCGCCACAACCGACCACCACGATCACTTTGCCTTTGGTGTGCGGGCGCAGAGCCGTCAGTACGTTTTCAAGCGCGTCGGGCGTGTGGGCGTAATCGACATAGATCGCTGCGCCGGATTTTGCGAAGGCGACTTTTTCCAGACGGCCAGGCGCGCCTTTCAAATCGGCAAGAGCGGCAAACACCGCATCCGCATGCCCTCCCAAGCCGATGGCAAAACCGGCAGCCATCAGTGCATTGGAAGCTTGGAAGGCACCGGCCAGCGGAAGCTTCACGTCATAGACCTTTGCGCCATGCGCAATCTTCAGCGCTTGGCCATCGCTCAGCGGCGCGCATTCGAGCAATTTGAGGCTCTCGCCTTTATGCCCGACCGTGAGCAGGCGAAGGCTGCGCTTTTTCGCGGCGGCGACGAAGTCTTCCGCATGTTCGGTATCGGCATTGACCACGGCCACGCCGCCGTCCCGCACCAATTCTGCAAACAATCGCAGCTTGCAAGCGAGATACGCCTCGAAGGTCGGGTGATAATCCATATGGTCGCGGGTGATATTGGTGAAGCCGACTGCCGCGATGTCGACGCCGTCGAGACGGAATTGATCGAGGCCGTGGCTCGAGGCTTCTACCGACAAATGCTCGACGCCATCGCGTTTCAATGCGGCGAGGATGCTGTGAAGTTCGATGGGACCGGGCGTGGTGTGGTTGAGCTTCGTCTCGCCGCGCGAAGCGACCACGCCGATGGTCCCCATGCTGGCCGCATTCTTGCCCAGCGCCGTCCAGATTTCCCGCAAAAATACCGTGATCGAGGTTTTGCCGTTAGTGCCCGTCACGGCGGCGACGGTCCCCGGTTGCGCGCCGTAAAAGGCGGCGGCATAGCGTGCCAGCGCCTTGCGGGGATTCTCGTCGGCAATAAAGCGCACGCCGGCTTTGGCCGCGCTCGGGGCAACATCGGGGCGGCCGAGCACGGCGACGGCGCCGCGTGCGACGGCATCGCTCACATACTCCGCGCCGTTCGCCTTGGTTCCCGGCAAAGCGGCAAAGAGATAGCCCGGCTTGACCTCGCGGCTATCGCTCGCGAGCCCGGTGAATGTCGTCACCGCTTCCATGGGGTTTTGGCCCACCTGACCCGTCGCGATGTTCGCGCGCGAATGTGGTCCCATTATGAATTCTCTTTGCTATGCGAAACAGGATCCAACGGGACGCCGAGCAAAGGCGCGATCCGCGAGATGACATGTCCCGCCAAGGGTGCCGCCGTATAACCGGCAAGCGCATTGCCGGACGTCTCTTTCGTTCCGTGCGGCTCGTCCAGCACCACAAATACCAGATAACGCGGCGCTTCAATCGGAAATACGGCGCAGAACGAGGTGACAAGTTTGTGCTCTTGGTAACCATGCGGACCGGCCTTTTCCGCCGATCCTGTTTTGCCTCCGATATCATAGCCGGGCACGTCCGCTTTGCGGCCGCTGCCGTCGGTAACGACGTAGCGCAACAGCGCGCGCATCTCGTCGCTGGTCTCGGGCGAAATGAGCTGCGGGCCGCGGGCGTCGGCCGTATGTTTCAGGAAGGTGGGAACGACCTGGCGTCCGCCATTGACGATGGCCGAGGCCGCCGCCGCGAAGGCCAAGGGGCTGACCGAGATGCCATGGCCAAAGCTGATGGTTGCCGTTTCGATCGTGCCCCAATACGCCGGATAAAGCGGACGGGCAGATTCCGGCAGCTCGCTTCTGACCGGTGCGAGAAGCCCCATCTTTGTGAGAAAGGCACGCTGGCGGTCCCCTCCCGAGCGTAGAGCGATCTGTGCCGTGCCGATATTCGAGGACAGGGCCAGCACGTCGCGCGCGGTAAGGCTGGCGGCCATTTGTTCGGCGTCGTGGATCGTGAATTTGCCGATTTTGTAGCCGTCACCGATCTGAAGCTTTTCGTCGAGACGCACCGTGTGATCTTCCAGCGCCTGGGCGAAAGCGAATATCTTGAACACCGAGCCGAGCTCGTAGACGTCCTGCGCCATAATGTTGCGCGTCGTGTCTTGGCCGTCCAAGCTACGGACATTGGGATCGAAATCGGGCAGCGAAACCAGCGCCACGATTTCCCCGGTATGCACATCCATCACCAAGCCGCCGGCCGCACGTGCCTTGAACATCGCCATACTCGCCGCCGCCTCATAGGCGAGGATGTACTGCACACGCATATCCAGCGAGGTTTGCACGACACCGCCGGGGCGGTGCAGTCGCGGATCGAGGCCCAGTTCCAGGCCGGAAATGCCTTTGTCGTCGGAATCCGTCACGCCCAAGACCTGCGAGGTCAGACGGCCATCGGGGTAATAGCGCTTGGCATTGGGCTGGAATTCGAGCCCCGAAAGACCCAGATGCGTCAGCTGCTCGCGTGTCGATTGCCCCAATTGGCGGGCAACCAAAACGTAAGGATGCTTGCCGGCAAACATTTGCACCAACCGCGCTTCGTCGGCGCCTGTGGCTGCGGCCAGAATATGCGCCGCGTGGCGTTTGTCGCGAAACAGATGCGGGCGCACATAAAGATCGGAGGCCGGCAGATCGCGCGCCATCAACTCGCCATTGCGGTCGATCAGATCGTCCCGCACCGTCTCGACGTGTTCGTTGGGCTTGGCCGCAACACGGCTCGGCTTCAACAATGTCACGTCGACCAGCCGCGCGCCCACGAACGCGAAGGCCACAACACAAATTGCCGCCCCTATGACGATGCGCCGTTGCAGGACCGTGGGCGGTGGGTTCATCTGCGACCTACATCCCCGGTTGAACGGCGACCCTGACGAGTTGCGCAGGCGGCGTCTGCGCCGAAACTTGCGCGCTCGCCGAGCGTATCTGCGCCCCGCCAAGCGGAGCCTCTTCGCCGCGGCGCGGCAGAAGTTCGAGTGAGGAAAGCTGGATGGTCGCGGCATCGCCCATGCCCAACGCGGCTTCCGCAATCTTCTGGATGCGCTCGGGCTGGGACACCTGTTCCCATTGCGTCTGCAACACGCTCATCTGGACACGTTCGTCCAAGATGCGCTGCTCCATGCGGCTGAGTTGAACGCGCTCGACGCGGGTCTGCTCGGATACGTGATAGAGCGCCAGGATGGTCATTCCCATCAGCGCAACGCAGACGAAGTTGAGGACACGGACCATGACCATCTCCTAAGCCGCCAAACGTTCGGCCGCGCGCAGTTTTGCGGAACGGGCGCGGGGATTGCGTGCGATCTCGTCATCGCCCGGCGTCAGCGGACGCGAAGCGAGAAGTCGATAAAGGGCGGCGGGGCGCGCATCGGGTGCGTGGCGCGAAGCGCGCGGCGCCGAGGTGCTATGCTCGGTGAGGAAACGCTTGACGATGCGATCTTCCAACGAATGGAACGATACCACGGCGAGACGGCCCTCAGGCCTCAGCGCCTGGGTTGCCGCATCGAGCGCGCGCGAGAGTTCGCCCAGCTCGTCGTTCACATGAATGCGCAATGCTTGAAAGGTGCGCGTCGCGGGATGGATGGCAAGACGGGCCGCCGCCGGGCCTTGGGCGCGCGAAACGATCTCGGCGAGCTCTGCGGTGCGGCTCAGCGGCCTTGCGGCGATGATGGCGCGTGCGATGCGGCGCGCGTGATGTTCTTCGCCGTATTTCGAAATGATGCCGGTCAAAGTTTTTTCGTCGGCCGTGTTGACGACATCGGCGGCGCTTTCGCCGCTTTGGCTCATGCGCATGTCGAGCGGTCCGTCGGCGCGAAAGGAAAAGCCGCGCTCGGGCTCGTCGAATTGGAACGAGGAAACGCCCAGATCGAGCATCACGCCATTGGTGCCGACTTCGCCGCTGTCGGCGAGCAAACGATCCATTTGCGAGAATTCGCCATGCACCAGCGTCAGCCGGCCGGGATAAAGCGCCACCAGCGTCTGGCCGCGCGCAATCGCATCGGGATCGCGGTCGATGCCGAGCACCCGGCAATCGCAGGCTTCGAGAATAGCGCGGGCATAACCGCCGCCGCCGAACGTTCCGTCGATGTAATGCGCGCCGTCGCGCGGCTGCAGCGCTTCCAGCACTTCCCCAAGCATGACAGGAATGTGACGATCGCTCATCAGCCAACCCCGCCGAGCGAAGCGAGCGCGCGCTCGAGGCGCGCCGTGCGCATCTCTTCGAAACGCGCCGGTTCCCAGATCTGGAATTTTATGCCCATGCCGACATAAACGACGCGGTCTTTCAGACCGGCATGCGCGATGAGATCGTCGGGCAAGCGGACGCGGCCGTTCTCGTCGAGCGGCAAATTCTGCGTCATCGATAGAACGGCGAAAACTTTATCGTTAAAGCCGGGGGTGAAGAACGGATCGGCCTCGGCTTGCTGGCGATGGAACGTTTGCAGCACGTCCTCGCCGAAACCTTCGAGCGTTGCTTCCGAAAACGAGGGACAGAGATAGACGCCGGGCGTGTTCTGAGCGGAAAGAATTTGGCGGAAAACCGCGGGAATGCATACCCGCCCTTTGCTGTCGAGCGTACCCGCGACCGTCGAAATGAACGGTTGGACTGACGCTGACATTTACCAAAGCCCCCTTCATTCCGGACCGGTCTAGGATCCGATCTGCCCCACGCGAACCACGTGCTCTTAGACATCATGGGACGGCATGGGATACCATGGGCCGGAATAGGGAGTCAACGAAAAGTCTAGGAATTTGAGGGGCTTGTGAGTCTACAGGTGGATGCTTCGAGTCTAGGGCTTGCGTTTATGAGAACAGATAGCAAACGTGGAAAGGATACAGTAATCGCGGTAAATAAAGCCTTAACGAAAGTCTCGTTTTGTTCTTATTCTGTTCGGAGGAACAATGAGCGATGCGATAAGCGTAAAACCGGTCGGTACTGTGCGCGGCGGCCGGATCGAACCGATCGACGATGCTTGGGACGCGGTCGAAGCATACATCGACCTGGATCCGGCGCAATTTCCCCCCGATGCAACCGCGGGGCTGGACGGATTTTCGCATCTGGAAGTGATCTTCCATTTCGACAAAGCGGCCCCGGAGAACGCGGCGACCGGTGCGCGCCATCCGCGCGGCAACACGGCCTGGCCCAAGGTAGGCATCTTCGCGCAACGCGGCAAGGACCGGCCGAACCGCATCGGCGTGACCGTCTGCTCGCTCGTCGGCGTCGAGGGATTGACGCTGCGCGTGCGCGGCCTCGACGCCATCGACGGCACGCCGGTGCTCGATCTCAAACCGGTGATGAAAGGCTTCCTCCCGCGCGGCGATTTGCGCGAACCGGCATGGGCGGAAGAGTTGATGCGGGGGTATTGGTGATTACCCCCTCTCCCCCTCCGGGGGAGAGGGCTGGGGTGAGGGGGAACGACGGAGAAACAGTTCAAAAAAACTCGATACGCGCGGCGCTTGCGAAGCAAAAGGAGAATTTGGGGACGGCCGACCAAAGCTCAAATGATTTTTTTGAGCCCTATAGAATTGAGCAATCCTTCGCTTGGCGGCGATACTCTTTTGCGACGATCTCGTTTGACAAGGACCCCCTACCCTACCGCACTTCGCTGCCGCTCAGTGCCCCCCTTTGGGGGCGAGGGAAAGAATAACGTCAGATGGCCTGTAAGCCGGGTTCTGTCCATCCGTCTTCACGCTTGCGCGCACCGCCGGACGTACCCATTCCTCTGGAACGACAGTTGCGTGCCCTCCCTCGCCCTCGTTTGGGGGGGCACTGAGCGGCAGCGAAGTGCGGCTGGAGTGAGGGGTATGCACGCTTTCTTCATCGGACATGGCGAAAGAGCAATACTGGACGGATTGTGACGGCTAGGTTGACGTTTTTGTCATACTCGGATTTCGGATTCACGCTGCATGGGGTTTAAGTTAGCCTATCGCCGCCGCTGAGTTCCGAGGGCGCGTGGAACAGGCAACGCAGGTCAGCTTTCATTCGCCTCGGCACCGAACTGCCAGCGCCGCACTTGTGATTCTACTTCATCTTGCAGTCATTGCCGGGCTATTGAAGTTGACCGTCGAGAAAACTGAGCGCAACGCGGGGCCAGCCGAAACGATGCTGACTCTCGTCCCTCCGGCGCGCAGTTTGGTCGCGCCATCGAAAGCCGTCGGTTCCGGCGTCATTGCGCCAAAGGCGTGGATCGTTCCTGAAATCGCCGTTCCGCCGGACACCTCCACATTGGGGCTCTCGCTGTTTGCGTGCACGCCGGAGAATTTTTCGAATCTCTCGGCGGAGAGCAAAGCGCGCTGCCACATGCTGACGGGAAATGCACCCGGCCATGGCTGGACGGCCTATAGGGCGTTGCCATCGCAAAGCCGGTATCGCGCGATGTGGCAGGCTGCGTTGGCGGCGCGCCATAAACCGCTTCGCGTCGATTGTGCCACGGCTGTGCAGATCAAGCCGCCGCCAGGCATGCCGGATACGCGCGAAGCAAGCGCGATTATCGTCGATCCGATCTGCCTCGGTACGCAGATTCTTCGCGCCCTCGTCCGATGAACAGGGGCGGGCGCGCGATAAGACGGCCCCGAAGCGGTAATTCGTTTTACTTCGCAAAATGGCAGATTCCGGCCGTTCGTGTCCCGTTCCCTACTTCTCCGCGGCGCGCGCTTTCTCAGGCGTGTGCGATGTGGGGAGTATCATTTGGAGGCGCACATTTTCGGGGATCAGTTCGCGATCATAGGGCTCGACTGTCGGCGGCTTTGCCGGGTCCGGTACCCAAGTTTGCGTCCCGAATATCTGCTTGTGTCCGATATTCATTAGATAGCGGTCGAGTGTCGCCGCCGCGATCCAGCTTGCTTCCGCCTTGCCCTTCGCAACGGCGATCGTGGCGACCACATGCGCCAGCAAAAAGGAATCCGGGTTTCCGCCGTGCTGGAAGACGAACGCCGCTTCGAAATAGTCGTCCCCTGTGTGCAGCTGACCTTGCTCCAACATTTCGTGCGTGCGGTGCCAGCGCCTATCGTCCGCAGGCCCGACCACTTTCCAGTCAATGGGCATTTTCATGCGGTCGCTCGATCCGCGTCGAAGATGGCTTTCATTTCTGGATTTGAAACATCGATGACAACCCCTTCGCGGTCGTAGAAAATCTCGACACCGGGATCGCGCTTCAATGCAGAGGCGATGTCGTCGTACCCCCCAACTTCGCCTGCGCGCAGCCTTGCCACGCCTCGTCCGAACAGATTTTCGGGATCGTCCGGCTTGGCGGCCAACGCGGACGTAAAATCGCGAATGGCATCTGAATTGTGCCCCATGCGCAGCTCGGTGAAAGCGAGATATCCGAGCGCGCCAGTATTGCCGGGCTCTAATTTGAGCGCTTGCCTGCAGTCTGCGAGCGCGCCGGTCAGATCCTTCCCGGCGGCGGCTCGGCTGTAGCAGCGCCAAACGAGAAGCACCACATTGTTGGGCTTGAGACGAAGCGCCTCCGTATAATCTGCTGCCGCAAGATCGAACCGGAACGTCGCCAGATAACCTCGTGCGCGGCCCTCATAGGCAATCGATTTGTCGGCGTTGAGTTGGATAGCTTGGCTGAAGTCGGTAATCGCCCGCTCGTAGTCGTTCTTTCGTTCATATGCCAGCGCACGGTGTTCGACGGCTTGTCCGTCACTCGGCTTGAGTTCGAGCGCTCTGGAGTAGTCGGCAATGGCCAAATCGTATTGGCCTTTGCGCGCCAGCGCCACACCGCGATCAACAAGGGGAGGCGCGTCCAGCGGCTTCAGCTTGATCGCTTCCGTACAATCGGCAATGGCAAGATCGTATTGCTTGGTGATGATGTAGGCCCTGGCGCGGGCAAGCAGTAACCGCACGTGTATGGTCGCATCGAGATTGGGGCCTTGCAGTGCGGTTGTACAGGCATTGATCGCCGCGTCGCCTGTCCCCGTTCTACAAATCGCTTCCGTGCCCGTATCTGCCGCGTCAGCCGCTCGTCCGGGCGCACCGGCCGCGATCAACGCGACGAACAGATAGACCTTGAACGACATTGGTTCGCCCCGCACCCATTTTTCCACGTCATCATATACGCGCCACTCCCGTTACGTCAGCATCAACGGCCGATAGCTGAGGGGCGCGCAACGAAGGTCTGGCAATGGCGCTTTTGCGACCTATTCTGAAAGGGGAGATCAGGGTCAAAAGCCGCGTTACCGGTGAGCTGCGCCATTTGCGGACATTCGTGGAAGACCGGTGTCGTGATACGATTTCCTGGCAATTGCCGTAGGGATTTAGATGCTGAGGCGGCTTATTATCGGTTCTGTGATCCTGGCGTCATGCGGGCTGAGCAGTGCATCCTCGGCTGCGGAGTTGATTGGATTTCGGGCGCTGACGCTCTCAAGCAACGAACACATCTGGGGCTTTGACATCCGCCTCGCCGAAGGACGCATTATCGCGGTGTGCCAGATACCAACTGGTTGGACTGTCAACGCGGAAAACTTTGGCGAGGCGGGCAACTACAAAAACGGCGGCGGCGAAATTAAGGGCAGCGCCGACTTTGACCATGACACACTCACGGCTGGCAATCTCAAGACGTTGGGAAGCTTCGTTCTCATTGACGTCTCCGAGGTTCACCACAAGCCCGCAACTCTGTCTGGCTCCGTCGATGTTGCGAGTACGGAGGTCGCTGCCCACAAGGTCCATCTTGACGCAAAGAACTTCAGCCGACAGCCATCTTCGGGTTGTCCTCCGAATGGAATACGGTGACGTCTAATCAATTTCCAGACTTTTTCCCGAACTTTGTCGCGTTTGCTGTAATGGATTGACTGTCCCGGGATTTCCCTATCGAAGGGCGGACTGCTTCCTCGTCCAGGGACGTGTGAAATTAATGGCTAGCTGTCCCCACACGCTTGAACAAACAACGACAACCATAGCCAGTGATCCGGTAGGTTTGACGATATGGAGTGAAAGAAACACCAAGGCTGCCAGAATTGGTGCCAAAGCTGAAAACGAAATGACTGCTGCTCTTCCCCACCAGAGGCTTCTTCGTGTTTGCGCAGCGCGCTTATCGTCCGGCATCCTTGCCTCCACGTCACCGCGAACCAGCCTATACCGTTTGCGTTGAATTTGTGAACTGCGGTGAGGCGCGATTTATGGCCGGATGTGGCGCATCCCTGCCATCCCTCAAAAGTCTGGAATCAGTCCCCGAATTTGCCGTTTGAGAGATGCAACTGCGAAAGGCGTTATGGCCTGCGTAGGAATGGCCGGACAACAGCGAGACTTTCGGCGGGCCTCAACGTGAACATGTTGTGCCCGGTGTGGTCGAGCGTGGCGTGTTCCGTTCGCGATGAAAAGTAGGGGCGATGAAACCGCTCCTGGTACTCGTAGCCGATGAAGCTGCATCGCGAACTTAGCAACAGGGCGTTTGCGGCGTACCTATCCAGCCCCGAGGTGAGATCGTCCTGAAACAGCGAAGGATCCTTCATCAAGGGCATCACGGTTGCTTTCATGACGGCGTAGCCCGCCCGTTTGGGAAGACCTTTCGGCATGCTTTCGCCCGGACACTGATAGGGCGGCCCGCCTGTGCCATTCATGATCCTCGTAACGACATAATCCATTCGTTCGTGTCCGTCTTCGGACAACACGAAAGGAGCGCGGACGAAGATCGGAAGAGCCGCCAGCTTTGTCCACACTGTCATGTGCTTGCGGAGCATCGTTACGAATGCTTTTGCCGATTCGCGGTGGAGAATACCCGGCTCCGCTATGACGGCGTGGCTCACTTTCTCAGGATGTCGTGCAAGATAGGCCGTAACAAGCATCGCACCCCATGAGTGCCCGATCAAGCGGACCTTTGCCCCTTTGCCATGCAAGCCAACCAGCGCGTCGAGATCGCAAAGGTACCCGCCGACGGAAGGGTCAGGATGGGCCTCTCGCGGCGACAACCCAGTGCCGCGCTGATCATAGAAGAGTACGTGATATGAATCGGCAAGCGCGGCGAGTGACAGCAGATAGGCGTAGTCAGCGCCCGGGCCGCCGTGAACGACGATAAGCGGCGGCAATGTCGCATCGCCGAATGTCTCAGCGTGAAAGGCGTAGCCCCCAATCCGGATGGCCGACAATGCGGGATCGAACTCTGTAGTTCGTGGAACGCACAACATGGAAAGCCCAAAGCCGACGTGGACTGCAATCTGTGCGAACAGGTTACTACGCTGCAGACTATTCCAGTAGTTTGAATGCAGCGACAATTGGCCATGCCAGACAGAGTGGACCGGACCCTATCGGCAATGTCTGTTCATGCGGCCTTTGCAACCTAGGCTGTCGTTCCGCGAATGGCTAAAGATGGCGCGTCTTTGCCGTACTGATTTTGGGCGATACGTCCGCTATTGGCCTGCCGTCGCGGCCGAGAATTGGTGGTCCAAAATGTGCAACCCATCTCGAGTTTGGTTTTACCCCAGCGCGCGCGATTTATTAATTCCATCGAGACATGAAGGAACGAGCTTGGGCATTGGATCGCGATCCCCCTTGCATTTTGGGGACGCCGACTCAGCGCAAGCTGTGAGGCGCATCGGGACCGGCGGCCGCCGGTCCCGATGCGGATGGGCGGGACCGTAACCCCCCTGGTCTTTGGGACCGTGGGTGAGCTTGGTCCGTCCGTCCTCGGCTCTTGTCCTCAACAGATGAAAGGGAGCACGTCCCGCATGCAAGGCAAGGAAGCGTCCGAACAAGAGACTCTGCATTGTACCGCAGGAATCGATGTGAGCAAAAGTTGGCTGGACGTTCACGTCCTTCCCGCGGGAGAATCGTTGCGTGTGTCCAACACGGCTGACGGCATTCGTCAGTTGAAGCGCTGGCTTTTTCGCCGCCTTCCCAAGCTGGTGGCGGTGGAGGCCACAGGCAAATGGCATCGTGCACTCTGCCGAAGCCTGCATGCCTCGCAGATCGCGGTGGCGCTCACCGATCCTTATCGGGTCCGCCAGTTTGCCAAGGCCCAAGGCATCTTCGCCAAGACTGATCGGCTCGATGCACGAGTTCTGGCGCAGTTTGCAGCCGTCATGGCGCCGGCGGTGCGTCCACCGGCACCGCAAGCGTTGGAGGCATTGAAGGAGATGGTCACCGCTCGAGACAGTGCCGTAGCCGAACAAACCGCGCTCAAGAACCAATTTGCTGCGGCCGAAAGTGCGTTCCTGAAACGCCAGCTCACCAGCCGGATCAAGCAATTGTGCGTTCATATCACCGCGACCAGGCGCGAAATCCTCAAACGCATCAAGGCCGATGAAGGCTTGGCCAAGCGTTACGCCATCCTGACTTCGGTCCCCGGCTTCGGTCCCATCGTCGCCCAAACACTCATCGCATGCATGGCCGAGCTGGGAACCGTAAACAACAAGCAAGCTGGCGCGCTTGCAGGCCTTGCTCCCGTCGCCGATGATTCCGGTCAACGTCACGGGGTGCGCTCCATCTGGGGCGGCAGAGCAATCGTTCGCAAAATTCTCTATCTCGCGGCGGTCTCGGCCAGCCGATGCAACGCCGACATGAAGGCTTGCTACGAGCGCCTCATTACCAACGGAAAACCACCAAAGGTCGCCCTCATCGCCATCGCCAGAAAGCTCCTTGTCCTTGCCAACACCCTCATGGCACAGAACCGAACCTGGCTGCCCTGCCCCCCAAAAAATGCTTGACTGCAAACACAGATGCTCACCCTACCCTCTCCCCGTTGGGGGCGAGGGTATGTGCGTCAGATGGCCTGTAAGCCGGGTTCTGTCCGCCTGCCGACTTAAGCAAGCTGTATGGCCATTCCTCTGGAACGGCAGTTGCCTGCCGCTTCACGCGACCTACCCGGACGGCTATCCGGAAACGGATTACGTGCCGTCCCTATTTGGTCTTGCTCCCGGTGGGGCTTGCCTTGCCACCTCTGTTGCCAGAGTCGCGGTGCGCTCTTACCGCACCATTTCAACCTTGCCGCGGCTTTAGGCCGGTAGGCGGTGTCATTTCTGTGGCGCTATCCCTGGGGTCGCCCCCGCCGGACGTTATCCGGCACCGTGTTTCCGTGGAGCCCGGACTTTCCTCGACGCTTCTTGCGAAGCGCCGCGGCCATCCGGCCATCTGACGCACCATAAAACTACGTCATTCCCCGCTGGCGAGCAACGCGGGCGCGAATGCCATGTCTGCAGCACCTGCCCCCGAATCCAAATGCGCGTAGAGCTCCCTCTCCCCCTCCGGGGGAGAGGGCTGGGGTGAGGGGGGACGTTGCAAAAACAGTTCGAGATAATCTGTTATGCATGGCTCTATGCGATGTGATTGGAGAATTGAAACAGCCAATCACAGCTCAAAAGTTATTAAGCTCCACAAAATTGATTGCTCGTTCGCTACGCGCGACAGCCTTTTGCTGCTGTCTCGTTCGACAAACTCCCCCTTGCATTTTGGGGACGCCGACTTAGCGCAAGCTGTGAGGCGCATCGGGACCGGCGGCCGCCGGTCCCGATGCGGATGGGCGGGACCGTAACCCCCCTGGTCTTTGGGACCGTGGGTGAGCTTGGTCCGTCCGTCCTCGGCTCTTGTCCTCAACAGATGAAAGGGAGCACGTCCCGCATGCAAGGCAAGGAAGCGTCCGAACAAGAGACTCTGCATTGTACCGCAGGAATTGATGTGAGCAAAAGTTGGCTGGACGTTCACGTCCTTCCCGCGGGAGAATTGTTGCGTGTGTCCAACACGGCTGACGGCATTCGTCAGTTGAAGCGCTGGCTTTTTCGCCGCCTTCCCAAGCTGGTGGCGGTGGAGGCCACAGGCAAATGGCATCGTGCACTCTGCCGAAGCCTGCATGCCTCGCAGATCGCGGTGGCGCTCACCGATCCTTATCGGGTCCGCCAGTTTGCCAAGGCCCAAGGCATCTTCGCCAAGACTGATCGGCTCGATGCACGAGTTCTGGCGCAGTTTGCAGCCGTCATGGCGCCGGCGGTGCGTCCACCGGCACCGCAAGCGTTGGAGGCATTGAAGGAGATGGTCACCGCTCGAGACAGTGCCGTAGCCGAACAAACCGCGCTCAAGAACCAATTTGCTGCGGCCGAAAGTGCGTTCCTGAAACGCCAGCTCACCAGCCGGATCAAGCAATTGTGCGTTCATATCACCGCGACCAGGCGCGAAATCCTCAAACGCATCAAGGCCGATGAAGGCTTGGCCAAGCGTTACGCCATCCTGACTTCGGTCCCCGGCTTCGGTCCCATCGTCGCCCAAACACTCATCGCATGCATGGCCGAGCTGGGAACCGTAAACAACAAGCAAGCTGGCGCGCTTGCAGGCCTTGCTCCCGTCGCCGATGATTCCGGTCAACGTCACGGGGTGCGCTCCATCTGGGGCGGCAGAGCAATCGTTCGCAAAATTCTCTATCTCGCGGCGGTCTCGGCCAGCCGATGCAACGCCGACATGAAGGCTTGCTACGAGCGCCTCATTACCAACGGAAAACCACCAAAGGTCGCCCTCATCGCCATCGCCAGAAAGCTCCTTGTCCTTGCCAACACCCTCATGGCACAGAACCGAACCTGGCTGCCCTGCCCCCCAAAAAATGCTTGACTGCAAACACAGATGCTCACCCTACCCTCTCCCCCTGCGGGGGCGAGGGGAAACGATTACCGCGCCAGGAGCATCTGTGCCCAATTCCTAACGCGCAATTCAGAGCGTGATCCGCAAATTGCAGTGGCGCGCACGGGTGGCAGTGGCAGGGAGAGGTATTCCAGGCTCCAATTCAATACCCTACGCCATCGCCATCTCTACCGCCGCAAGCGCGTGAATTTGCGTGGTGTCGAACAGGGGCACGCTGCTGTCTTCTGCTTTTACCAAGACCGGCAACTCGGTGCAGCCAAGGATGACGCCCTCAGCGCCGTTGGCGATCTGCCGCGCGATGACCTCGCGGCAAGCCTGGCGCGATGCCGGCTCGGCGTTGCCGCTCAACCACACCCCGTTGATCGCGCGATGAATGATGGCGCGGTCGGCCTCATCCGGCACGAACACGTCGAGACCGCCCGCGCGCAGCCGGTCCTTGAAGAAATCTTCCTGCATCGTGTAGGCGGTGCCCAGCAGCGAGACGCGCGTAAGTCCTGCCGCTTTGATGCTCGCGGCCGTGCAATCGCAAACGTGAACCAGCGGCAGCGCAACGGCCCGTTCGACGCGATCGGCGACGCGATGCGCGGTATTGGCGCAAACCACCAGCAGCTCGGCGCCCGCGGATTGCAGTTTTCGCCCCGCATCCGTCAACAGCGCCGCCAGCGCCTCCCAATTCGAGGTGCGCGCCATTTCTTCCGGCCCCGCGAAATCGAACGAGATCATCGCGATTTTGGCGGAATGCAACCCGCCCAGGCGCTTCTGCACCTCGCGATTGATGAGATCGTAGTAGATCGCCGTGGAGTCCCACGTCATGCCACCGATCAAGCCGATGGTTTTCATGCAGCCCCCAAGGCGAAGTCGACCGCCGCCATCGCATGCAACTCGGTGGTGTCGAACAGCGGTACCGCGCTGTCTTCTTGTTTCACCAGCATCGGCAATTCGGTGCAGCCCAAAATGATTGCCTCGGCGCCCTCGTCCACCTGCCGCGCGATGATGTCGCGATAGGCGCTACGAGACTCGGCTTTGACCTTACCGAGCACAAGTTCTTCGAAGATGACGCGATGAATGACCGCGCGGTCGGCCGCATCGGGCACGATGACGTCGAGTCCGTTTGCCCGCAGCCTGTCTTTGTAAAAATCCTGCTCCATTGTGTAGGCCGTGCCGAGCAACGCGACGCGCTTAAAGCCCGCTTCTTTGATTTTCCGGGCGGTGCAATCGCAGATATGCAGCAGCGGAATATCAACGGCATCGGCCACGCGGTCCGCTTCGCGATGCATGGTATTGGCGCAGATCAAGAGCACATCCGCACCGGCGCGTTCGGCGTTCTTCGCCGCATCGCTCAAACGGGCCGCCAACGCGTCCCATTGCGAGGCCCGCATCAGCGCTTCGAGTTCCGCGAAATCGACGGAGATCATGGCGATCTTGGCGGAGTGCAATCCGCCAAGGCGTTTCTGCACTTCGCGATTGATCAGATTGTAATAGATCGCGGTGGATTCCCAGCTGACGCCGCCGATCATTCCGATGGTTTTCATAACTGTGCCTAAATCGCTTGTTTGACGGCAGCCGTCTTAACATCGCCGGTATTGGGCGTGCCATGCGGCTCGATGAGCAGAAGATGGGTTTCCTCTTCCGCCACCGGCCTATGCTCCGCGCCTCTTGGAACGACATAAAGATCGCCGGGACCGAGTTTGACCTCGCCGTCGCGCAGCTGAATGACGAGATGGCCCTTGAGGACGAGAAAGAAGTCGTCGGTTTCGGGATGCGAATGCCAGACAAACTCACCCTTCACTTTAACGACCATGACGTCGTGGCCGTTGAACTGCGAGACGATTTTCGGCGACCAATGGTCGGTGAACATGTCGAGTTTTTCGGCAAGGCGGATAGAGGTCGGCATTTGGCTGCTCCCAGGTTCGAATGAAACCTAAAGAGCCAGCAGCGCCGCGAGTATGGCCGCGCATTCGTCATCTGCTACGCCGTCAATGCATGACGGCCGGAAATGGCGCTGAAAGGCGGCGATCACCGCTTCAAGCGGCACATCGACAGCGGGCGGAACGCCGTAGCCGAAGCGGGAGAGATTGCCGGCGACGAAGACGTCCCCCTCACCCGCGCGCGCACCCTCTCCCCCATTGGGGGGCACTGAGCGGCAGCGAAGGGCGGATGGGTGAGGGGGCCAAATGCCAATGCCGAAATCGGCGAGATGCTTCCACGGGAACATCTCCCCCGGATCGGTTTTGCGCCCCGGCGCCACATCGGAATGCCCAAGCACGCGCGCCGGCACAATAGGGTGGCGCGCCATTATCCCGTCCGCCAAATCGATCAGCGCGGCGATTTGTTTGTCCGTAAACGGAATATAACCGAATTCGTGGCCGGGGTTGACCAACTCGATTCCGATGGAACGCCCGTTCACATTCGGCGCACCCGCCCAATAGGAGACGCCCGCATGCCAGGCGCGGCGTTCCTCGGGGACATGAGCGTAAACGCAGCCGTCGCGATCGATCGTGTAATGTGCCGAAACCTTCGCTGCCGGATCGCAGAGCCGCGCCAACGCCTCCTCGGCCGTCTTCATGCCGGTGTAATGCAGCACCAGCATGTCGATGACGCCGCCTTCGGGGCGGGCATCGTGATTGGGCGAAGGGGCGAGGCGAAAAGACATCAGACGAAGATTTTATAGGCTACGGTGCTCCCGTCAGCTCTTTTCAGCGAAAATTCCGCACCTTTTTCGTGTTCGTCGACCAAGGCCTCGAACAAGCGCAAGGCGTTGCGGATGACTTCCGCGTAAGAGGCCGCTTCGCTGCGGTCTTTCAGCCGTTGCAGCCGTTCCATGGCTTGGGGCGGCATTTCGAGCTGAACCCGCGTCGTGCTCCGCCCGGCGCTATCGCCCACGGCGTCGCCCGCGGCTTCCATTGCGGCAGCGGCCGCGCGCATCGCTTCCGCGGTCATGCCGCGAAAACGCCGATGATGTCCGTGCATGGAAGGTGTCCTCAATGGTCGTGGTGACGATGGCCGAACAACGCGGCGAGCCCGACCAATGCCAAACCGGCAACCGCCAGCGAGCCGAGAACATGATGGCGGTGGTGTTCGTCGGCAAATTCGCGGCGGAATTGCTCGCGCATGGCATGTCTGCGGGCGTGCCATTCGGCCCGCATTTGATGGCGCCAGCGCCGCCAGGCTTCGCGCTGTTCTTGCCGCGAGCCGCTGAAATTGGGGCCGTAATCGCAGCCGGTCGCGCCATCCGCTGTGTGTTCGCCCGTGCCTTCGCGCTTGGCCTGTTCGTCGAGTGGAAATTCTTCGCCGACACCGATGTCGAGCTTTCCCATGAAATCCTCCTGCATGATCTCTTGAGTATTATATCATCATAATCTCATCAAATGTCAACCGCGAGGTAGTGTCTCAGTTTGAATCTTTTCCTATTTTGTCGTCGAACTGAGCGTTGTCGATGAGGGTCACGATGTCCGCCATTGTCAGCGCTTCGTCAGTTACGCCAGCAGCCTGAGCGGGGGTCTTTCCGAGCGTCATGTGCTTGCGGCAGAAGTTGTACCAAACGAAGTAGAGGGCCAGCGCGGCCAGATGGCTTTCTAGCCGCTTGCTGAACGCATTGGTGAGCCGCGTGAAACGGCGCATGGACATGCGCATGGTTAGGTTCTGGCGCTCGACGTGCGAGGTCGAAACATAGGCCGGATCGGGAAGACCATAGACGGCTGTTTTCTTCGTTCCCAAGCAAACGCCAGGGCTGTATTTGCGTTCTGGCCCACGGTCTGAAGTAGAGCCGTAAATCTTGTCCAACATCGCGTAATCGGCGCGATTGCCAAAAGCCATATCAACCGCGGTCAAATAGGCCTTGTACGCATCGGTCGTTAGCTGCACGCGAGTTTCGATCCGGTCCGCAACGTCCTTCATGAAGATGCGAGCGGTTTGGCCGCTACGGTCGCCAGCCATCCAAGAGACGATCAATTTGGAGTCGCTATCAATCGCCGTCCACGTCCAGCAGTCGCCCGCGTCGCCCGTGATTTGCTTCTCGTAAGGCGTGTTGGACTTCTTGGAGCCGACAAACGACCAAATCTCGTCGCATTGAACCTTCTGAGACTTGAGCCCGCGCACGGTCTTGTCATGGAATGCCTCGCAGACTTCGCCAGCGTCTATGAGCAATTTTGTTACCGTGTTGATGCTCACCCCAACCACGCGGGAAGTGGACCGCATGGAACTACCCTCAACCAGCATGGAGAGGATTTGGACGCGTTTTTCGAGAGGCAGCTTGTTCATAGGCACATGGATAGACGATGGATATATATTTGTCAAGCATTTTGTTCATTTCAATAGGCATGCATATACAACCCGTTGAATCGACTCAACGAATTTTTCTCTTGACTTATCAGATGCTTGTGGGATTCTCCGCCGCGCCGAGAACGGTGCGTTGGCGCGCACCGCCCCGGCGACGGTCTTAGGCTCTCATGGGGCACCTCCAGTCTGGCATCCAGTACGGCGTCCCGTAAGCCTTTGACGTATCACGGACTTTTCAGCGAAATAACCCGGTTCTGTGCCTAACATTGGCCGGGAACTAGATTGGGGGCTAGGCCGCAAGGTCTGGCCCCTGTTGTTTTGTGATGGCGTGCTCATTTGGGCGCTCCCGAAATAAGCCCGTTTTTGAAGGTAATTCGGTCTGCCTTCTTGGTTTTATAGAGAGTTACATCCAAGATCGTTGCAAGTTTGCTCTCCGGAGCGCCCCGCTCTCGCAACAGTCGGCGCATCTCTTCCTTGCTAATCGGTGCGGATACGCTGTTTGCGATTTCCACGACCGTGCCCATGAAATTTATCCCTGCGCCGGTAGGGGGGGCGTGTGGGCGCCGTTGGCCGCCGGTGCCGGCGCCGTCGACGGTTTGGCCGAGTTGCGGGGCGGAAGAAAGACCTTTGCCGCATCCACTTTACGGCGCAGTTCAGCGATCTGGCTTTCCCAGGCGTCCACCTGTTGCCAGCTCAAATGAATGGTTGTTTCTACGCCAGCCACGCGGGCCTCCAAAGGCTATCCTCTGGGGGAGGGATATACCCATGGAGTGATAAAAACAAGCCATGGAGTGCGGCGGGGAGTCGGGGCCTACTTCCAACGAGCTTTAGCGCCTTTTTTGGCTATATCCCTGCGCTTTTCCGGTGATAGCACCTTGGCTCTATTGGCCCCACCTTTTTTGCCACCCGCAGCCCGTGCCGGAGCTTTTGACTTTATGTCTTCGATTTCGCCGGTCGCGATTCGTCCAACCATAATGGCTGCGCCGATAACGTCTGCGGGTCTTTTCTGGCCTTGGGGTCCTTTAGGCATAGGGGCATTATCTCATAAAGAGAGTCGCGGGGAAACGATGATAGAAACACTTATACCAGGCGCAATTTTGCTTTTCATCGGCGCCCTTGGTTGGGCCGCTGCATATGAGCCTGAGTTTTACCGGAAGTACTGCTATTGGCAGCTGACGGCAGTCGCCATACTAATCACCATTTCCATTTGTATTTGGGATAGCGGCGTCACGTACGCTGAAAGTGCCACTTATCGATATATTGCGACTGACAAATCGCAAGCTGCCCAACTTGCGTTAGATCAATTGAAGCTTCCGGCGGACTGGGTGCTAGGCAGCTACTTAGTTTTCACAACCATAGTCTTTGTTCTTCGCCTATTTTCCGATTATCGGCAGGGAAAGCATGGCGGCGGCAAAGATGGCGGCTCCTAAGGCGCTCAGGGCCGCTCCAAGAACGGCGTCCCGATGGTTGAGCCACACACCACGGAGAAACTCTCGGGACCGTCTCAGTTTAAATTGTGACATGACAACCATAACCTAACGATGGAGAACAAAATGGCTGACGCACCTGTAGTCCACATTGGCGAAAACTCGGCAGAGGGAGTCGCGTTCAAATTGCTGTTGCTTGTTCGGACTCATGACAAAGAACATCGTGACGACCGCAAATCGATTCTCGATACCTATGCCGAGTGCCTCTTGGCTGTTAAGAACCCTGGCGCCCGGCTGTAGCCGATCCTGGGTCCGTAACCCCTCCGACAAACGCCCAAAACTTGGCCGCTATCTCCAATGCCTTGTCGGCATCGCCGTGGGCGACGTCTTCGCGCGCGGCTAGCCTAAGTACCTCTAACTTCAGTTCATTTGGTTCCATGGAATTTATTCCTCTCAAACTGATACATCACCAACCGCGAGGCACTGTCTCAGTTTGAAAGGAATATTATCTCAAGCCTCAGTTCATCGAATCCCAGACCTTCCTTAAGGTGCCGGTCGTCGGGACTCGGATTCCAAACCAGTCTTCCTTGAGGACCGCTGAAATTTCTTGTTTCGCGCTACGACCATCGCGGAGTAGCACGTCATGGCCCGGCATGTTTGTACCTGCATTGACAACAATTGCATTCAACGGCGGTAAATCGTTCATCTTGCAATAAAGTCCGATGATTCCGAGCTGCCGTGAAAGCATGTGACCCGCCCTCTTATCGTCGTATCTCATGAACTCGGCCAGCTCTCCGTAGGTGATCTTCTCTTTTCTGAGCATTACTTGGCCACACAATATTAGCCATATGCGTTGCGCCTGAACCGGTAAGCGATCACCTCGTGCGAAGTGCCGAGCGGCGGGAATGCTATCCATTATGACATCTGCCAGTTTTGGTTTCTTCTGCCAGTTCTGGCATAATCCGGCGGATTTGGCAAATTGGTAGGAATGGGATATACAACCAACATGCCCAAAGGACCCCAAGGTCAGAAGCGCCCTGCCGACGTGATCGGAGCCGGTCGCAAAGTTTGCCGCCGAACCATTGTTAAAGGATGACACTGGGAAAAGGGATGCCCATCACCCGTCGCGCCGCCGCCCTTGGCGCAGCCTTACTGCCTTTCGCGCCATCCTTGGCCGCGGATCTCAGCGACCCACTCGACGCGCTTGAGAAACGCACCGGCGGGCGGCTGGGCGTTGCCGTGCTCGACACGCATACGGGCAAGTGCCTCGAACATCGCGCCCAAGAACGCTTTGCCATGTGCAGCACCTTCAAATTCCTGCTGGCGGCGGCGGTGCTGCAGCGCATCGACGCCGGCAAAGAAAGCGCCGAGAGGATTCTGCATTATCAGAAGAGCGACTTGCTCTCCCATTCGCCCATTACCGAAAAACATGTCGTCGAAGGAGGCATGGCGATTTCCGCGCTTTGCCAAGCCGCCGTCGAATTCAGCGACAACACCGCGGCCAATCTTCTGCTTGAGACCATCGGCGGGCCCGCGGGCTGGACACGTTTCGCACGCACGCTTGGAGATTCGGTGAGCCGCCTCGACCGCACCGAACTGGCGCTCAATTCGGCCATTCCGGGCGACGCGCGCGACACCACCACGCCCGCCGCCATGCTTCAGGACATGAAAAAGGTCTTGCTGGAAAACACATTGTCGGATGTCTCGCGCCAAGAACTGCAAGCTTGGATGATCGCCAACACGATCGGCGCGCATCGTCTGCGGGCCGGATTGCCCAAGGATTGGCGCGCTGGCGATAAGACCGGCACTAGTTTTAAGGACGCGAGCAACGACATTGCGATCATTTGGCCGCCGGATCGTGCGCCGATCTTGGCCTGCGTTTATTTTGCCGAGTCCGGATTACCGGATGAGGCGCGCGATGCAGCGATTGCCGATGTCGGCCGGGTGATTGGCGGTGGCTTTTAGGATTGTTTAGGGTTGAATGGAATCGAGAATATGGATTCGACCCTCCCGGCTCCGCCTTTGGCTTCGCCGCGGCAAGTGATGTACACTTGGCCCGCCGAAGCTTTATGCGAAGGCGGCCCTCAAGGGGAGGGTAAAAATTATTGCGTAAAACGAATCCTAATTTGCTCTAAATTCAGCGCTCTGCCCGTTCGGCTTCGATCTTTTCGTAGGCGCCGTTGATGGCGGCAAGCTTATCCGTGGCAAGCTTGACGAATTCCTCGGGCACGCCGCGGGCCATCAGGCTGTCGGGATGGTTCTCGCGCACCAGCAGCCGATAGGTGTGTTTGATCTCTTCGTCGCTGGCGTCGTAACTCACGCCAAGCACGACATAAGGATCGGCGGCGTCGGGCGGAAAATGCGATGCGCGAATGCGGCGATACTCGCCGGGCGCAAAACCGAAAATGTCGGCGACACGTTCCAGAAATTCATTCTCTCCGGGATGCAGGACGCCGTCGGCTGCCGCGATCTCGAACAATCCGTCGAGAATATCTTCCAACACCGCGGGATTGCCCGCGAAAATGCGTGCGATTTGTCCGGCATAGATCTCGTAACCGGCACTGTCGCGGCGTGCGAGATCGAAGAAGCGCCGCACATGCGCCTGCTCGTCCGGCGGCACGCGGAAGATACGGTCGAAGGCTTCGATTTCTTCGTCGCTCACGACGCCGTCGGCTTTCGCCATCTTGGCGGCGAGCGCGATGACGGCGATGGTGAAGGTGACGCCCGGCTCGCCGGCTGACGCCTCTTCGTTGCGGTCGATCAGGAAGTGACCGGCCAGCACGCCCAGGACCGCGCCCACAGGACCGCCGACCAAAAGGCCCGCCGCCGCACCGCCGAATTTTCCCCAAATGGACATGGACCGAAGGTAAAGGACAAACTGGGCAGGAATTCAACGTAAGGAGCAAAAAATGACGACAGTGCTGATCACCGGCGCCAATCGCGGCATCGGGCTGGAATTTGCACGCCAATATGCAGCCGAGGGCGTCCAAATCATCGCCTCTAGCCGCAAACCGGCGCAAGCGGGCGCGCTTGCCGGCCTAACCGGTGTGCGGGTGTTGGAACTGGACGTCGCCGATGCCGCCTCGGCGGACCGGCTGGCAAAAACGCTGAGCGGCGTGCCGATCGACATTCTCATCAACTGCGCGGGCGTCTTTGGCCATGCGACACCGAGCACCGATGAAAGTTATTATGACGAATTCGCGACGACGTTCCGCGTCAACAGCATAGGCCCGCTCATTGTCAGCCAAGCGTTGCGCAGCAATTTGCTGCTTGGACGCGACAAGAAATTAATCGCCCTGACCAGCTTGCTGGGTTCTATCAGCGGACATAGCGGTCATTGGCTTTCTTACTGTGCCTCCAAAGCAGCGTTGAACAGCATCATGCGCGGTCTGTCGCTGAGCTGGGCGAGCGACGGAATTGCGGTTGGAATACTCCATCCCGGTTGGGTGCAGACCGACATGGGCGGGCGCGATGCCCCGGTGAAACCGCAAGACAGCGTGCGCGGATTGCGGGCGCGGATCGCCGAGTTGAATCAAAGCACCTCAGGCCACTATTTGGATTATCTGGGCAAGGAAATTTCGTGGTAGCCGGGCGTCGCAATAACCTTGCGCGTCGATTTGCCCCGTTTCCTGCAAATCGCAAGACGCTTGCGCTGCCCTCGCCCTCCACCTTGACCGCAATAGGCCACCAGCGGAGACTCTCGGAGTCTTCCAACGGGAGGAGGCCATGGCCCGTCAATTTCAGTTGATGACCATCGCGTTTGTATTCTTGTTTCTGGGGGCCGTGGTCGTCGGAGTTTTCTGATCGACGCACTCTGACCACGCAAAAGGGAATTCGAAAAGGCCGGAGGCGATGCGTCCGGCCTTTTTATTTGCGCTCAGAGCATGATCTTCTTGGGTAGAACCGTCTGCGTCTCGCGGTGGCGAGGCGATCCGCGATGAACGCGACGCCGCCGCCGCGATTCATGCAAATGTCCGAGCCCAGACGGCTACGCGGCGGAGTAATACTACGGACGACAATTTCATTGTTGACCTCACTGCTGTCCGGCAATTTTGGCTGAGGCATGAGGCAATTCACTGTATAGCAACGAGGAACCTGTTTTTTAGGGTGTTACCGACTTGAACTTGGATTTGGGAAACTGGGGTTTTTCGGCCTCGGGGTTTTCGAATGTTCGTCGGCAAACTGGTTTTCGCGCAGCTTATGGATTTTCTGCCGATGCACACTTTTCGCCGGTGTGTGGCGCGGCATCCGTCGAACTATCCAACCAAAACTTTTTCGCATCTGGATCAGTTCCTGTGCATGGCGTTTGCGCAACTGACCTTTCGTGAGAGCCTGCGCGACATTGAGGTCTGTTTGCGCGCGCAAGAGTCCAAACTCTATCATCTCGGCATTCGTGGCCATGTCGCGCGCAGCAATCTGGCTGATGCCAACGAGAAACGCGACTGGCGGATTTACCATGATTTTGCCAATGCGCTGATCGTCGAGGCGCGGCATCTTTATGCAAACGACGCGTTCAGCGTCGATCTGGAAAACACGGTCTATGCACTCGACACGACGACGATTGATCTGTCGCTGAAAGTTTTCCCGTGGGCACAATCTCGCACGACAAAAGCCGCCGTGAAGATGCACACGCAAATTGACCTGCGCGGCAATATTCCTTCATTTATCCATGTTTCCGACGGCAAAATGCACGAAGTGAACGCGCTCGATATGATAACGCCAGAGCCGGGCAGCTTCACCATTATGGATCGCGGGTTCTTTGATTTTGCACGGCTGTACCGCCTGACGCAGGCGGGGGCGTTTTTTGTCATCCGCCCCAAAAGCAATACAGTCTTTCGGCGCATTTATTCACGACCGGTCGATAAAGCAACCGGCTTGCGTTTCGACCAAACCATTCGTCTTACCGGCGTAAAATCGCCTCACGTTTATCCGCAGTATTTGCGCAGCGTCGGTTTTTATGACGAGGAAAACAACAACCGCCTGTGGTTCTTCACCAACAACTTCGAGCTTCCGGCCCTGACAATCGCACATCTTTACAAATGCCGCTGGCAGGTCGAGTTGTTTTTCAAGTGGATCAAACAGCATCTGCGTATCAAGGCATTCTTCGGCACTAACGAGAACGCCGTAAAAACACAAATCTGGATCGCAATCAGCGTTTACGTCCTCATTGCGATCATCAAAAAACGCCTCGAGGTCAAAGCCTCGCTCTACACAATTTTACAGATTTTGAGCTTGATGCTTTTCGAGAAAACGCCCTTGGATCAGCTGCTTAACGACACCGTTCTGCTGAAATTAAATCCAGACACTTCAACCCAATTGAATCTCTTCGATTAATTGCCGGACAGTAGTGTGTTGACCTCTTTCCTCCCCCGCTTGCGGGGGAGGTGCCGAGCGAGCAGTTGCGAGAGAGGCGGAGGGGGCGGGCGTCACTCTTCCCCCCTCCACCGCTTCGCGGTCCCCCCTCCCCCGTAAACGGGGGAGGAAAGAAAGCGGCGCAGGCGATTCCATCTCCAAAGATCATGCTCTAGCGCGTATGCGATCGGCGACAAAGAACGGCAGATAATAGACCAGCGTCGACAGCACGCCCAATCCGACCAGCACAGGAAGGTAATAGGGCCAAACCGGCATGAGATCGAACAGGCTTGGATAGATGGGCTTGGAGCGCAAAAAACCGTAATCGACACCGAGCTGCCAATCCACGACCCCCGCAACCGCCATATAGACGAGGGACCATGCGATGACGCGCGGCAGCGACGCGGGATAAGGGCGCATCTTCAAGCCCACGGTCAAAAACAACACGGCTGCGATGATGCCGCCATGGAAAATCGTGAAATCGATGAAGCGGAATTCGGGAAAGTCAAAAGGAATGCCCGGCCGCAATAGGCCTTGAAGCGTTCCCGCCAAGGCCCAGAAATAAGCCAATTCGTAAGCTTTCTGATGGGGTCGAATAAGCGTGATAAGCGTTGCGATCGCCGCCCAGCCGCACAAATCCATCGGCAGGGCGTTGCCCGGATCCAGCCAACCGCTGCGATAAAAAACGAAATACCAGACGACCCAAATGCCGCCGATCGCCGCCGCGAAGATCCAGCAAATCGACCGGGCAAGCACGCGGTTTTGCGAGATGCGGACGAGAAAGGCCAAGACGAGCGGGACGATGATGGTGAGCGCGAGAACGATCTGATGTGATCGCCCGAACAGAACGAAAGGTTGGTACTGCATGCCTGCCCCCGAAGATGATCACTCTAGCGCAAAGTCAAATGAGAGGTGAGCCGTGCTCACGCCGCGGGGGGTAGCAAAGCCGACAATGGGCTCCCGTCGGCGATGGCTGCGAAGGGCGGCGTGTCTCGTTGCCGCGGCAATAACATTAAGAGAAGATAGCGCCGGCCTGCCCAAGATGAGAGTTAATCACCCATAATCGCGAGCTTTTGCGAGCTTTTGCCGGTGAATTTTGGAGATCGGCCCCATAGCGGAATGCGCCCTAAACATCCCCATGTCTCGGTCTCTCGCAATTGAAAATGACACCGGTTTCCTTTAGACACAAACGGCCCTTAGAAAAATGGGCCATATTCTGGAGGTTGGGGTCTTGTCTATGGAAGCGGTTGAAATAGCGCATTTTGCACCCGCGAGCAGAATCGCTCAGCGCTTTGTCGCAGCGCGGCTAAATGCGACGTCATTGGGCGAGTATCCCGGACAAATCCCCCTCGATCTTGTAAGTGCCTATGAAGTTCAAGAAAACGCCATCGAACTTTGGCCGGATGCGATCATAGGTTGGAAAATCGGCCGCATTCCGCCGTCCTTCGAACAAAAACTCGGCGAAACGCGCCTAGCCGGGCCAATTTTTGGCAAAGCCGTGCAGCAGGCTTCCGGCGAAGAGGTTGTCGAGTTGGGCGTGATTGACGGCGGCTTCTCCGCGGTCGAAGCCGAGTTCATCTTCGAGATTGGAATCGATGCTCCGCCGAAACAGCTTCGTTGGTCGGTGAACGACGCGGCCGCAATCGTCAAACGGATGCTGGTCGGTGTCGAGCTCGCGGGCAGCCCGCTGGCCGCCATCAATGCACTGGGACCCACAGTCGTGGTCTCGGATTTCGGCAACAACGCGGGACTCGTCATCGGGCCTGAAGTTACAAGCTGGCGCGATCGCCACTTAACCGATCTAAAGGCCGAGACGTTCATTGACGGAAAGTCAGTGGGTACGGGCACCGCCGCCAGCGTTTTTGGCGGCCCGCTGGGTGCCCTGCAATTCGTTGCCGAACTTTGCGCGCAGAGAGGCCGCCCCCTAAAGGCGGGAATGCTCATCACGACCGGCGCAGCGACGGGCATTCACGACATCGTGGCCGGACAACAGGCGCGAATCGCGTTCAAAGGGATCGGGACGATTTATTGTGCCGCAAAGACACGTGTCGCCCCGAGCGTGTAAATAATCGCAATTCGGTGCAGTCTGTCCGAACCACTGCGTCGTTACACGAACCAAAAACGGCACCAGAAGCCGTGAGTTACAGGGAGTACCATATGACCCTCTCGGGCGGCGGACAAACCGCTGTATCTACGGCAAATCCCGGTCCAAGAGGCGGCGTACCGCGGGTCGGCCGGTATCGCTGGGTGATCGTGATTTTTCTGTTTTTCGCGACGGCGCTCAATTACGTCGACCGGCAAACGCTGTCCGTTCTGCAAACGACGATCGCCGATTTCTTCAAGACCGACAGGTCGCTCGATTGGGTTCTTCCCTACAGCCAGTATTTTTACCACTCGACTTTTAAGGTTGCCAACGCCGATTGGGCGATCAAATACGCCTTCATTATTTTCTGCTTCCAGACCGCTTATGCGATTGGCTATGTGCTGTTCGGCGCGTTGATCGACAAGCTTGGCGCCAAATTGGGCTATTCCATCGCCGTAGTCTTATGGACGGCGGCCCATGTGGCTTGTGCCATGGTGACCTCGCTGGTTGGGTTTTCCTATATGCTGTTCGTGCTGGGACTTGGCCAGTCCGGCAACTTCCCTGCAGCCCTCAAAGCGGTTGCCGAATGGTTTCCCCAGCGCGAGCGCGCACTGGCCAATGGCGTGTTCAACGCCGGCTCGAATATCGGCGCGATCTTCACGCCGCTGGTCGTTCCGATCATCACCTTGTATTTCGGCTGGCGCATGGCCTTCGTCACCACCGGCAGTTTGAGTTTGATCTGGCTGATCTTGTGGATCTGGATTTACAAACACCCGAAAGAGAACAAACGGGTATCGCCCGCCGAATTGGCCTTTATCGAAAGCGACCAGCCCCCGAAGGAAAAGAAGCTTTCCTGGCTGAAGGTGATGGGGGTGAAGGAAACCTGGGCTTTCGCGATCGGCAAATTCCTCACCGATCCGATCTGGTGGTTCTATTTGTTCTGGCTGCCGGGCTTCCTGCACGAGCAGTACAAGCTCGATCTCAACCATTTCGGCCCACCGCTTGCGGTCATCTATATCATCTCGGACCTTGGCTCGATCGCCGGCGGCTGGTTGTCGTCGACGATGATCAGCCGCGGCGTCAGCGTGAATGCGGCCCGCAAATTGACCATGCTGTTATGCGCACTTTGTGTCATGCCGGTGATGTTCACCGTGCATGTCAGCAGCGTCTGGGCAGCGGTTGCCATCATCGGGCTGGCCACGGCCGCCCATCAGGCATTTTCCGCCAATCTCTACACGCTGCCGTCGGATTTGTTCCCGCGCGCAGCGGTCGGTTCGGTGTCGGGCGTCGGGGGCACCGCCGGTGCCATCGGCGGCATGCTGTTCACGATATTCATCGGTCTTGTGAAGGCCGCAACCGGCACTTACACGATGGTTTTCATCATCGCCGGCACCATTTATCTGGTGTCGCTCGTCATCATCCATTGGCTGACGCCCAGACTGGCGCCCGCCAACATCAACTAAGTTTCGCCGCAAGTTCCCGAATTTAAGATAGGGCCCCGGTCTCAAAATTGAGACCGGGGCCCTATCTCTTTCGGCGCCGTTTCGCGTAGGCTTAGGCCAGGAGCACATGGTTGGAACCATGCGCCGTAAGCGGATCGGACGATGGAGGACGACAAAAAAGCAATTGTGATTTTCGGGGCGACAGGCGATCTGGCGCAGAAAATGCTGTTCCCCTCCCTCTATTTCCTCGATCAGGAAGGGCATTTGTCCGATGGCATGGCAATCATAGGTTTTGCCACGTCCCGGCACAGTGATGCCGAATTTGCCGGTATGGTGCGCGCCAAAGTGGTGGAGGAGGCGGGAAAATATTTCACGGAAGACGCTTGGACGCGCTTTGCTGGGCGCCTGCGCTTTTGTGCGGGAGACGCCGGCAAAGCGGAGGCTTATGGCCCGCTGACAGAATTGCTGGATGGCGCCGGCGATGTACTTTTCTACCTTGCCATTTCGCCCGACTTTTTTGGAACCATTGCGCAGCATCTGAAGGAAACGGGCCTGGCGCATGGCGGTGCCCGCATCGCCGTAGAAAAACCCATCGGCCATGATCTTGCCTCCTGCCGGCAGATCGAAACCGAACTTGCGGAGGCTTTCAGCGAAGACCGCATCCTGCGCGTCGATCATTACCTCGGCAAGGAACCCGTCCAAAACCTGATCGCGCTGCGTTTCGCGAATACTCTGTTCGAGCCTTTGTGGAACAAAGACTCTGTCGAACATGTGCAAATCACCGTTGCCGAGACGATCGGCGTGGAGCGCCGCTGGTCTTACTACGATTTCTTCGGCGCCTTGCGAGACATTGTGCAAAATCACCTGTTGCAGCTTCTTTGCCTTGTGGCGATGGAGCCGCCCGCCGATCTCGACGCGGATTCCGTTCGCAACGAAAAAGTCAAAGTCTTGCGCTCGTTGCGTCCCATCGGCAGCAATGGTGTCGAGCGCCAGACCGTACGCGGCCAATATCGCAAGGGATTCGTCGACGGCGCGGTCGTGCTCGGTTATTGCGAAGAAACCGGCGGTGCGCCGAGCAATACCGAAACCTTTGTGGCACTCACCGCCTATATCGACAATTGGCGTTGGGCGGGCGTGCCGTTCTATCTGCGCACGGGCAAACGCATGGCGGTGCGCAGCACGCAGATCGTCGTGCAATTCCGCGCCGTGCCGCACTCCATTTTCCCCAAGGGCGACATGCTGCCCAACCGGCTGACCATCCGCTTGCAGCCGGAAGAGGAAATCTCGCTGGAGCTGATGAACAAGACACCCAGCTTGGAAAGCGGCGGCATGCGTTTAAAACCGCTGTCGCTGGATTTGAGCTTGAGCGACGCCTTCAAGCGTCAGCGCCGCCGCATTGCCTATGAAAAGCTGTTCCTCGAAGCGCTGACGGGCAATTCCATCCTGTTCGTGCGGCGCGACGAAGTCGAAACCGCCTGGAAATGGATCGACGCCATCATCGAAGGCTGGAAGGAGCACGACATGAAACCGGCGCCCTATACCGCCGGCACGTGGGGACCTTCTGCCGCCTTCGCGCTGACCGAGCGCAACGGAAACAGCTGGTACGAGTGACGGGTGGAGCACGATCGCATTCATCGAACCATGGCTGCGCTAGGGTGCGCAATTTAGGATTGGTATCGCGCACCAATTCCTACCCTCCCCTTGAGGGAGGGTCGAACGATTGAGCGAAGCGAAATCGTTCGGGGAGGGGTCAATCGATCATGGAATTTACCCCTCCCCGAAAAACTCTTCGCGCGCGCGCGTCCTTCGCTGACGTTCACGATTTGCGTGGCGCTTGAGTTTTTCGACCCTCCCTCAAGGGGAGGGTCGATTTCATTTTTTCGCGTCCATTCAAGCTAAAGCGATTCAAGCGCCAGCGTAACGAAGCCATTTAGACGCCACTTAAATGTATGGAGCACCTCGCGGGGCCGGGCAATCCTGGCAGTTGTTCTGCTTCCGGGATGCGCCACGCTCATTAGAGGGCATTCGGAAACGCACCACCCTCAATGCATGGAATGCATATACTCGGGATAGTGATAATGAATCGCCGCTGACCTAGTACGGTCCGATCTTCAACGGGCCTGTCGCATTTATCGTTGTGGTGTGCGAAGATGTATCTCTCCGGTCGGCTGGCCCGATAGGTCGAATAAGCGCAGTCAAGAACATTCGAGCGCCGGCTCGCTATCAACATTTCCTGGGAGGAACGCGTGAAGATATCCCTGGTTGTCGTTATCGCGGCCCTTATCGCCACCACCACCGTGTTCGCTGCGGCACCAGACATGAAAGCACCGCTGATCGAGCGCGAGAAACTATTCGGCAATCCAAGTCGAACGCAGGGTCGTCTCAGCCCCGACGGCAAATGGCTCTCATGGATCGCCCCGCGCGATGGCGTGTTGAACATCTGGGTCGCGCCGATTTCCGACCCGTCGAACGGCAAGGCGCTGACCGATGAAAAGAAGCGACCGATCCGCGCCTATTTCTGGTCGCCCGACTCCCGCACGATCCTGTTCGTGAACGACAAGGGCGGCGACGAGAACTTCTTGATCTACAGCGTGAATGTTGCGACCGACGAGCAGCGCACGCTTACGCCGTTCGAAAAGACCCGCGCGGAGGTGGTTGCGGTCAGCATGCACGTCAAAGACCGCATCCTTATCGGACTCAACAACCGCGATCCAAAATGGCACGATGTCTATAGCCTCGATCTCAAGAGCGGCGCACTGACACCGGTCCTGGTCAATACCGGCGGCTATGCCAGTTTCATCGCGGACGACAGCCTGACTCTGCAACTCGCGTCGCGGCCGAGGACCGATGGCGGCAACGATTTCTTCCGCATCGTCGACAACAAAGTGGAAGAAAAGCCCTTCGCCAGCGTCGGGCTGGACGATTCGCAGACGACTTTCCCCGCTGGATTCACGGTGGACGGCAAAACGCTTTACTGGGTCGATTCCCGCGGCCGCGATAAAGCCGTTCTCATCGCGCAGGATATGGCGACGGGCACCATGCGGGTCCTGGCCGAAAACCCGCAGTCCGACATCAGCGGCGCACTCGCCGATCCGCAGACGGGACGTATTCAGGCCTACGCCTTCAACTATTTCAAGACGGAATGGACCGCGATCGATCCCGTCATCAAAAGCGATCTCGCGTTCCTGCAATCGCAATTGAAAGGTGAGATCTATGTCACGACGCGCACCTATGCGGACGATCTGTGGACCGTAGCGGTCGATCCCGTGACGGCGCCGTCGAGTCTTTATCTCTACAACCGCAAGGCCCGCAGCCTGACGAAGCTCTGGGTCACGCGGCCCGAACTGGAGGGCGCGACGCTTGCCGCCATGCATCCGGTTGAGATCAAAACCCGCGACGGCCTTACGGAAGTCTCTTACCTGACGCTGCCGCCGGGCAGCGACACGAAAGGTGACGGCCGTCCCGATCATCCCGTTCCGATGGTCCTGTTCGTACACGGCGGACCGTGGGGACGCGACGGCTACGGGTTTAATCCCAATCACCAATGGCTCGCGAACCGCGGCTATGCGGTTTTGTCGGTGAATTACCGGGGCTCGACGGGTTTCGGAAAATCCTACATCTCTGCCGGCGACCTTCAGTGGGGCGCCAAAATGCACGACGACCTGATCGACGCTGTCGAATGGGCAATCAAGAACGGCATCACAACGCGCGACAAGGTCGCTATCATGGGCGGCTCCTATGGCGGTTATGCAACGCTTGTCGGCATGAGCTTTACGCCCGACACATTTGCCTGCGGCGTGGACATCGTCGGACCGTCAAACCTCAACACGCTCTTGAAGACCATCCCGCCCTATTGGGAAGCAATCCGGGCCCAATTCTACAAGCGCATGGGCGATCCAACGACGGAGGCCGGCCAGAAGCTACTGCACGACCGCTCGCCACTCTTTAAGGCTGACGCGATCAAGAAGCCGCTGCTGATCGGACAAGGCGCCAACGATCCGCGAGTCAACATCGCCGAAGCCGACCAGATCGTCAAAGCGATGTCCGACAGGAACATCCCTGTGACCTACATCGTTTTTCCAGACGAGGGGCACGGCTTTGCGCGGCCGGAGAACAATATCGCTTTCAACGCGGTGGCGGAGCAGTTCCTTGGCAAGTGTCTCGGCGGCCGTTCCGAACCGATCGACGGAGCGCTCAAAGCGTCCACCGCGCAGGTTCGCCACGGCGCCGAGTTTACCCCGGGTTTGCAGGATGCCATGGCGGGAAAATAGAGCCAGGCTTCAACCAACCGCTTGAGCTAGTGGTCCGATTCTAACATTCGCATCCCGCTTGCGCCGGGCACTTTTGCGAATGTTAGAATCAAAGGACCACTAGCAACTATTTGTTTTTAGTGGAGCTTTGGATTTGACATTCGCTTTCGGTGTTCGCGCCAAGCAGGGTAGCGAATGTCAAATCCAAAGCTCCACTAGGGCAAGTTGGGATCAGATTGACCCGCTGCGCCGGCGGCCATTTGCGCCGTGGGCAGGGTTCATCAGCGGCAGCGCAGGAACGAGCGCAACGAAAGCAGCTGGTACGAGTGACGGGTGGAGCACGATCGCATTCATCGAACCATGGCTGCGCTAGGGCGCGCAATTTAGGATTGGTATCGCGCACCAATTCCTACCCTCCCCTTGAGGGAGGGTCGAACGATTGAGCGAAGCGAAATCGTTCGGGGAGGGGTCAATCGATCATGGAATTTACCCCTCCCCGAAAAACTCTTCGCGCGCGCGCGTCCTTCGCTGACGTTCACGATTTGAGTGGCGCTTGAGTTTTTCGACCCTTGCATGTTGGAAGGGCCGACTCAGAGCAAACTGTTAGGCGGGACCGTTCGACCCTTGGTGTCTAGCACCGTGAGGGAGCTTGGTCCGTCCGTCCTCGGCTTTTGTCCTGAACAGATGATGGGGAGCAAGTCCCGCATGCAAGGCAAGGAATCGTCCGAACAAAACGCCAAGTCGAAGTGTAGCGCAGGTATCGACGTGTGTAAAAGCTGGCTCGATGCGCACATCGTGCCAGCAGGTTGTTCGTTGCGTGTTTCCAACGACGCGCAGGGCCATCGTCAGCTCAAGCGCTGGCTGGCCAAATACGAGGTTGTTCTCCTCGCAATGGAAGCCACCGGCAAATGGCACAGGCAGGTGCACCGCAGCTTGCATGCCAGCGGCTTCAGCGTGGCCATCGTCAATCCGCTGCGCGCCAGGCTGTTTGGCGAAGCGCTCGGTCTGCTGGCCAAGACCGACCGGGTGGACGCGCGCATGCTTGCACTTCTGGCGGCAGGCATTTCGCCTTCCCCCAGCGCGCCGGCGTCGGATTGCATTGAGGCGTTGAGAGAACTCGTCACGGCACGCCATAGTGCTGTGGCCGAGCAGACGGCGCTCGAAAACCAACTGCTTGCGGCAAACACTGCCTTCTTGCGCACCCAGCTCAGGCGCCGCATCGACCGGCTGGCAAAGGACATCGCTCGCCTCGATGCCGAGATCGCCAAGCGCATCAAAGCCGACCCAGGGCTCGTCCGCCGATACGAGATCCTGCTTTCCATTCCCGGCCTTGGGCCGGTCACCGCTGCAACCCTCGTCGCAGATATGACCGAACTCGGGACCTGCAACGCCAAGCAAATCGCCATGCTTACAGGTTTGGCGCCTCTCGCAGACAATTCCGGCTCGCGCGAAGGCCGACGCATCATTCGGGCGGGACGCCCAGCAGTCCAGCGCGTGCTCTATCTCTGTGCCCTCAGCGCAAGTCGCTGCAACGCCGCCATGAAAGCCCTCTATACGCGGCTCACCGCAGCAGGAAAGCCACACAAGGTTGCCCTCGTCGCCGTCGCTCGTAAGCTCATTATCCTGGCAAATACCCTCATCAGCCAGGATCGCACTTGGCAGCCCCATGTTCCCATCAACACTTGACAGCCGACACAGATGCTCCCTCAAGGGGAGGGTCGATTTCATTTTTTCGCGTCCATTCAAGCTAAAGCGATTCAAGAGCCAGCGTAACGACACCATCCAGCCTGTCCCGCCGAAGCGCTTGCGCGACGGCGGATCGGCGAACGTCCGTAAGCTGTAGAGACTGGGTGGTCGGGTCAAATCTGGGGGATAGTGCTGTCTTCAATTTGAGCCGCGCTTTTGTCACCATACATTTTGAGGTTTGTGGTGATCAGGTGATCAAGGGCGAGCGAAACCATTTTACCTGTCCGGATCGGGCCGGACATTCCCGACAGTTGCTCTATTTCTAAGATGCGCCACTAGACGGCCCTGGAGAAATTCGATCTCGCACGGCGCGTGGTTCGACCGACATGCTCATAGTCATAGTTTACTGATTGCAATATTTTCTTATTTGCATTCGTACATGGGTATCCGCTTGTTGTTCGGTCGCGGCGTTTCAACACAATTCGACATGACTTGAACCATGTTAATTTTGATTCGGAACACTTCTTCAGCCGGCTGGCGGGAGCAGCTCCTTTGCTGTTTTGCATCAATTCAAATTTTGCGGCAGTTCCTGATTCAAACCGACGATTGGCAATCGTCAGCATCGTAGCCGGCGATACTTATATCCAAACCTGGACAGAACTCTGTAAAGCTTCGTGGGAACAATACGCCGAGACTGTCGGCGCCGATATCATTGTTATCGGGGGACCTATCGACCAAAGCGACAGGGCCAGCGCCCGGAGCATCGCTTGGCAGAAACTTCTCATTCTCGATCTGCCATGGGCAAAACGATATGACAGAATCCTGTGGCTGGATTCCGACATCATTATTTCTCAAATAGCTCCGAATATTTTTTCTTATGCTCCGGATAAGGAGAAGATCGGAATTTGCATGTCTGGTTGCAGACTGTCGGACATCGAGACAGTTATATTTCTTGAGAAATCGCATGAGATACGGCTGAGGCCGGATCTCAGCAAAGCGGAAATAGAAGAGTTAGCGAATACCCAAACGAGAAAGGCCTACCGACAGTGCAACGCACCCAAAGAACACGACGAAATGTTCAATACGGGGGTGATGGTCTTATCTCCGCAGCATCATGATGAGCTGTTTCTCAAAGCCTATGAGCACGAAGATTGTGGAAGATTGTACGAGCAACCTATTCTTTCGCACGAAATAATCGAGCATCACATTGCGCAGGTTGTGTCGCCGAGGTTCAATTGGGGAGTGCATGAAACGCTTCAATTGTATTTCAAGGGCACAAAATTCATCGGAGAGTCCGATGACTTCAGGCGTCAACTCGTGTGTTATTTTGTCAGAGCGGAATTGGGAAACGCATATTTTCTCCATTTTTATGGAAGCATGAACCTTATGAAATGTTTGACATACAACGACATCTTTTGAGCAGGTAACGGTTTGCCCAAGCTATCGATACGACTCGCGATCTCGCTATGGCCGTCGCAGACATGCCGGACGGCAAGACTACCTGCCTGACCGTGTGGCGCGAGAGGGCGGCGTCGAGAACGATTTGGCCAATTGGGCAATATAGGCCCGCGCGTTTCCGCGCGGGCCTTCGCGGACGGTCAGGCCTGTCAGAAACGGACCACGCCGATGAAGTCACCACTGTAGGGATCGACCTCAACGAAGACGAGGTTGCCCCAGCGATCATAGGTCTTGACGACGTAGCGGCCCTGGAACCAGTACGGATCGCCGACAAAGCGACGATAGTTGTGCCGCCGCAAAATGTCGAAGATCCGGTCGCGGTCGATGTAGCCGCGATTGCCGTAGCCCTCGCGCCAATAGCGGTCATGATCGCTGTGCCAAACGCCGTGTTCATCGCGCCAGTGCCATTTCTCGTGGGTTTCCCAATCGTCGTGATGACCATGATCACCGTGGTCGTGGTCATGGTCGTGATCACGGTCGTGATCATGGTTGTGATCGCGATCGCTCCACTGGTCCGCGCGCGCACCAATCATGGCCGCGGCTGCCGTTGCAGCGGTCAACAAGAAGAATTTCCGACGTTCCATGTCTATCTCCTTCCTCGAGCAGACAGGCTGCCCTCAAGCCGATCATTCTACTCTCATCCCCATGATAGGAATGATTATGAGGATCGAGTGCACACAGATTCTCGGGCGCTGAAATGCCGCTCGATCAAATGCCAAAAGAACATCGCCGGAGGCCCCAGAATTGCGCGATCAAACGGCGCCCCAAGCATCGTGACTTTTGCGCCTTCGCGATCAACTCTCAAAGGTGAATTTGGGGCGAAACCGGTCGTAGGGGTTGGGTCCAGCTGGCGGCAATTCTTGCCGTTTGCAGCGCAAAGTACACGATGCAATAGTTTCGCTTACGCGGGCGCCTTCTGCCATCAACCCCAGCCCCTCGGCTCCCAAGCGTGAGGACGTCTAGACCAGGCACTGGCGGGCACGAACGCCTATCGTGCGGTGACCGGCAACTCTTTGAAAGAAATTACGGACTCCGCTGCCGAGGAGGGGTAGTAGGGTCGCTGCGTCGTCGCGGGGAATTGCACATGCGGATTTGGGTCGTGGCGTTGATGGTAGCGGTCTAGATTGTTCCAACCGCGATAGCCAAGCCTTTCGCCCTTGGCGCATTCCACGAATGGGACGCTTTGAAGAACGGTGCGCGCAAATCGTACACTGCTGGCGGTGTGACCCTGATGGTGGTGGCCCGCAAGCGGCCGCATGAAGACTTGGTTCTTAACGTTGGCGACAACACGGCCACGCTTACTGTCACAGCTTCCGATGGTGCGACCCGACGCATGACCTTTCAAGGCGGCTTTGGTTATCCCAAGGCCGAACTCGCGATCACAAAGCTCGACCCTGCAAACCCGGTGCCCCAAGTCATCTTGAGTGTGTATACCGGCGGCGCCCATTGCTGCCAGGAAGTGACGGTTTTTGTCCATCGGGAGGGGGCCTGGAAAACCTATGATGTCGGCGGCGGGCATAACACCGATGCTTTCGACTTCCCGACGGACATCGACGGAGATGGTGTTGCCGATCTCATTGTTCCGGATGACCGGTTTGCTTACGCTTTTTCGGGCTTTGCCGGATCGTTCATGCCGCCTCGAGTGTACACCATCAAGGACGGAGCGGTAGTTGATGTCTCCGCTTCACGCCGTTACGACCGGGTTTATCGCTCTTCCATCAAGCACGCGAAGGAGGATTGTGCATCAACGGGCGTTTGGGGCCTGTGCGCTGGTTATGCCGCCGATGCGGCGCGTTTGGGAACGTTCAAATCGGTTTGGCGTGAAGTCCTGGTGAATTACGATCGCAACGAAAACGGGGGGTGGCCGGACGGCTGCAAGCACCCGCGTCCGGACGCCAACTGTCGGCCCGGTCCTGACAACAGATTTCGCAGTTTCCCGGAAGCGTTGGCGGCCTTCTTGCGTAAGCTTGGCTATATCACCCGGGCCCAGGAGCGCTGGGCCGTTGCAGAGAGCCGCAATCCGGAACATCAGAGACGATGACTTATCCTGGTCGGTTTAACGGGACAGCGGCATTCGGTAAGTTACAAGGTGCACTATTCACCTCATTCCGAGCGATGGGGAATATTGCTCATGTCCCCATATTCCAGAGGCCCCAGATGTCCAAGAGCTCCCATTTCTCTGGCAGCTTACCGTCCTTGACGCCATAGATAGTGATGACCGAAATCTCCTCCTAGTGGTCCGATTCTAACATTCGCATCCCGTTTGCGCCGGGCACTTTTGCGAATGTTAGAATCAAAGGACCACTAGCAACTATAGGTTTCTAGTGGTGTTTTGGATTTGACATTCGCTTTCGGTGTTTGCGCCAAGCAGGGTAGCGAATGTCAAATCCGCTCCACTAGCCCAAAGCCTCGGCAAGCGGGCCTAAATGCTGCGCATAGGCCCTCCAGCGGCTGACGCTGAAGGGATAGATCGGTTGGCGGACTTGCGTGGACGTCTGTATCTGCCGGCGCGTTTCGTAAAAATTGAGACAGGCCGGGTTCCAATCGAGGCCGCAAAAATCTACCAAACGCCGTGCTTGCGTTTCCAGATCGTCGATCACGTCCTCATAGCGCACTTCGCAAAAGCGCTCGGGCGGCAGAAGCGTGCGCCAATACTCCATCAGCCGCTCATAGCCGCGATAGAATAGGCCCAATTCGCGCAGACCGTAAGCGAATTTCATCTCGCTGCGGAACAGCCTAAGGTAACACGATAGACAGGTATCCATCGCGTCCCGACGGCAGTGGATAATGCGGGCATTGGGCAGCATGGCGTGAATAAGCCCGGCAAAAAGAAAATTGAGAATAAATTTGTCGGCCACCAGACGCCCAGAGCCAAGACCCGAAACCTGCTCGAGATAGTCGCGCCCTAACGCTGCGAGGTCGGCTTGCGACAAACCGGAGACGAGCGCGGGATAGCTTGACCCGCGCGCCTGCGCCAAACCGTCCACCAGGCCGCGCATTACCGTCAGCTCCCCCGCTCCATGGATATCTGGATGGGAGGCGAGAATCTGCTCGATGAGAGTAGAGCCCGAGCGCGGCATGCCGATGATGAAGATCGGCATCTTTGAGGGATCGCCCGCATCTGCAAAGGCCTTCATCCGTTCCGGCGAAAATTCCGCGGCGATCTCTGCGAACCGCCGTTCCATCTCGGCCGCATCATAAGAAAAGGTGGAGCGCTTGAGCCGGTTTGCCTCGTTCAAATAGGCAAAAGCGCGATTGGAATTGCCCGCCTCTAGCCATGCTTTGCCGAGGGAAAAGCCGAGGTATATCCGATCGCGCACGCGCAAGCCCTGCGCGTTCGTGCGTGCAAGCAAAGCTTCCATCTTTTCGATATCGACATCGCCTGGCGCAAAAGTTTTAAGTTCGCTGCGAACATACCAGCCGACCGATGAAGCGGGATTGAGATCGAGCGCTTGCTCGACGGCGCCCTGTGCCGCATTCTTCTCGCCCATTTCGTTGAACAGAACGGCTTTGTTAATTAGATAGGCTGCTTCCTTGGGGGTCGTAGTCGCACACCGATTGTAATGATCGAGCGCCTCGCCGGTGCGACCCAAACTCTGCAGCACAGTGCCGAGATTGCATTGCGCTTCTACGAAGTCCGGCTTCCGTTCCACAGCCTTGCGGTACGCGACCAGCGCTTCCTCGCTGCGCGCCAATTCGTAAAGGGCGCAGCCCAGCGTATTATACGCCCCGGCGAGGCTTGGATTTCGCGCGATGGCTTGGCGGCAGGCTTGCGCCGCTTCTTCCGCCCGCCCCATGGCGAACAGCACCGTGGCCAAACCGGCATAGGCGTCGGCATAATCCGGCTTCAGTGCGATAGCCTTGCGGCAGAATTCGGCGGCCTCGTTGGGTTCATCCAACTCGCATAAGATACTGCCCAGATTACAGTTGGCCTCGGCATAGTCGGGCTTCAGCTCAAGCGCTTTGCGATAGGCCGCGGCCGCTTCATCAAGTCGCCCCAAACCCTGTAATACGTTCGCGAGGTTGGCATGCGCTTCGGCAAGGCTTGGGTTCAGCGCGACCGCCTTGCGGCAGGCGGCGAGTGCCTCCTCCAGTCGACCAAGATCGTTGAGCGCATTGCCGAGATTGCTATACGCCGCTGCAAAATCCGGCTGGCACGCGATCGCCTCGCAATGGGCCCCTACGGCCTCTTCTAGGTGCCCAAGGTTGCTGAGCGTAACGCCTAAATCGTTGTGCGCCTCGGCATAGTCCGGCTTCAGTGTGATAGCCTTTTTGTACGACGCGGCCGCCTCTTCCCAGCGGTTGAGGCTGAAAAGCGCAACGGCCAAATTGTAGTAATAAAAGGCGTTCGTCCCGTCGCTGGCGATCGCCTTGCCGATCAGCTCGGCGGCGAGCGCATGGCGCCCCATCTGCCCGGCGACGATGCCGAGCAGGTACCAGCTGTCGGCGTGATGCGGATCGCGCGCCAATATCCGCCGGTAAAGCGCTTCGGCTTGGTTGAGAAGCCCAGCTTGATGATAGCGCAAGGCCTCGGCACGCGTCCTCGCGATCTCATTCGGCACGACCATGAAGGTTAAACGTGCTTCAGCGCAGCATCCGGCGCGTCATTCTTGTCTTGCTGTCGTGATTTCGCGCGCTGAGTATTTTTGCGACGAGGATGCCCGTTGGTTGGTTCGCAGCGGTAGAGTGCCGCGAACGGCAGATTCTGGCGGATATTGTTGAAAAAGTCCGAAATCCGGATGTGCTTGAATTCCGCACAAATCGCACGGAAATATTAGATCGGATTTGGATGCCTCTTCAAATCGATTGGGAAATTCCTACGGAAACTCGACGATCGCAGACCCGATCCCCCCGCGTCCGATTTCCAAATCGCCCTGTACGGCCTTGATTTTCTGAGGCCATCTCATCTTGGGGAGTTTTTCGACAGTATCGGCGCATCTTTGCCGTTCTGAAGCTGGGCGGTACGTCCGCCGACAATGTTCCGCCATTGCGGCCGAGCATCGGTGGTCCCAAATGTGCCGCTCGCCTAGAATTTGATTTTGTTCCTGCGCCAGCCCGCTCGATTTGTGGGTGTGGTCAAAAATGTTCATTTCGATCGAGATAGCTCTACCCTCCGGGGGGCAAGCTCGGCCATGACGACAATGAGATGATTTAACGCAATCCAATCCGCTCTACCGGTTCCGCGCGACGGTAACGGGCTCGTCCGCGTAAAGCTGCGGGTAAAGCCGCTTCAGCTTTGCGACCTTCGGCAGATCGTTGATCACAATGTATGAGTCATAGGGGTGATGGATGAGATAATCCTGATGATAACCCTCGGCCGCGTAAAACGCCCGGAACGGCGCAACCTTGGTGACGATGGGCGCCGAGAACGATCTGGCCAATTGCGCAACATAGGCCTGGGCGATGTGCTGCTGGACGGGAGACGTCGCAAAGATCTCCGAGCGATATTGCGTGCCCTCGTCCGGACCTTGATAATTCAATGTCGTGGGATCCATCACCGAGAAATAAACGCGTAGAATTTGTCCGTAAGATACCTGCTTGGGATCGAAGACGATCTTGACCGACTCCGCATGGCCGGTTGTGCCGCTGCCGACCAATTCGTAACGCGCATTGGCCGCGTCGCCGCCCGAATAGCCCGCCCATACTTGCTTGACGCCTTTGACATGCTGGAAGACCCCCTGCATGCCCCAGAAGCATCCCCCCGCCAAAACCGCCGTCTCGCTGGGTTGGAGTGGCGCGGCTTGGCTGTCGATCGCTGGCAGAGGCAGCGGGCGATCGGTTTCCTCGCCAAGCGCGGCACTCGTGCCCAAAACCATCAAAGCAGAGGCGACGAACAATCTTTTGAGAGCGAACATCCCATTCTCCTCAAACATGAGCGCGCGGAACGAAGTTCAACGCTGCCGAATTCATGCAATAACGCAGACCGGTCGGCCTCGGACCGTCATCGAAGACGTGGCCGAGATGGGCATCGCAACGAACGCAGGACACCGCGGTACGATCCATGAAGAAGCTTTTATCGTGCGTTTGAACGACATTGGTCCTGGCGATGGGTTGCCAGAAACTCGGCCAGCCCGTTCCCGACTCGAATTTCGTTTTGGAATCGAACAGGGCCGTCGCGCAACAAATGCAGCGATAAAGCCCGTCGGCATGGTTGTTCCAGGTCGCGCCGGTGAAAGCCTGTTCGGTGTCGGCATGGCGCGTCACCTGAAATTGTTCGCCCGACAATTGCCGCTGCCAGTCCGCGTCGGATTTGACGATTTTCGCAACGCGCTGGGTGCCCAGATTTTTTCCGGACGCGTCGAAATTTGTAATCACAACGTCCTGCGCGCCGGCGGCAAATGCCGGCAAAGACCATACAGCGATTGAGGCTATTGAGGAGGAAACCAGGAAATTGCGGCGTGTTGCACTCATGGCAGCCTCTCCGAGGAATATCCAACGTTGATATGGATAATTCGCAGCAGGATGCAAGCCGGTTACAACGACTTCGCCTTTTTCGTCAATTCATGACGGTGGTCAGGTTGGCAGAGTTCGATGGTCCTTTGACCACCGCGAACTCCACGCGTCCGATCAATCTGCCGTCGACCGTATCTACGTCGACGCGCCACGACCCGGGCTGCGGATTGGCGCGCTTGCTGTAATCGCGATAACCGTTTTCCCGCCCGCCGGTAATAACAAACCGCTTGGTTTCCTTGGTCACCCATTGCTTCTTTGCATCGTCATAACGCTGCCAGCGATGGACGATGTTGGTCGAAAGCCGGATGGGTGCAAACACGGCGGTATAGACGAAGAGCGGTTCTCCGGTTTGTACATGCATGACCGGCGGAACGCCGAAATAGGTTTTCCAGGATTGCTGCTCGCCCATCGCATAATAGACCGGGCCGAGACGCTTGACCGAATGGAAAACCCCCGCCTTCTGCATCGCCAGCGGCAAAGGCGGCAAGACGTTGAGAAAATAGAGGCCGTTGACCGCACCGAACACGGCCACCACACCCAGCACGATCTGCCAGCGCACTTCGCCCAGCCGCGCCGCACTCACCCAATTCAGCAGCCGCATGAACAGAAAGAACACCGCCATCGCCGCGATGCCGCTGACCACGAAGGTGAGCATGCCGACGGTTTTCGTGAACACCGGCACCATAAAGATCGCGTAGGACAGTAATGCGAAAAACAGCAGCACCGAGGTGAAGACGAGCCGCGAATGATAGGCGCGAAACACTTCATTGCCGATAAAGATGCCCGCCAGGATCAGCAAAAACGGCCAGGACGCCACCAAGACGCCGCTTCGCGCATAGAAAACGAGAAACGCGCTCCACAAACTGCCAAAGGCGAATTGCGTTGCCGACGGCAAAAACCCTCGCAGCTTGGCGGCAAAGCCTTCGCCTTCCGGCGTCGCATGCAGATAATGCAGCCACACGATCGAGATGCCCGCCACGGACAGATAGACCAGCAAGAGAGTCTGCGTGACGGGATGATCCAGCCGTCCATAGGAGACACTGTCGAACCCGAACCCGCCGACCATCGCCGCCGCGGACAAGTGGCGCTCATAGGGTTTCAGGGCTTGAAACCAAGCGATCATATTGGAGGGACGCAGGCCGTACATGATGTCCGTTTTAGCCGAAAGACGGCGTTTCTGCCCACCACATTATGCGTGGCGCCGCGTCGCGTGCGAGCAGACATGGTTAAGCACGGCCGAAGCCGCCTCCGCCCGGCGTTTCGATGATGATGCTATCGCCCGCTTCAAGCGCGACGGCTGCGATGCCGGATAGGGCTTCGGTTGTGCCGTCGCTGCGCTCCACCCATTGGCGACCCGGCAAGCCGTCATTTCCCCCTGCCGCGCCGAACGGCGCTTTGCTGCGCCGCGAGGCAACCAGCGAAGCGGTCACGGCTTCGAGCATCTTGAGCCGTCGTACCACGCCATCGCCGCCGCGAAACCGGCCTTCGCCGCCGGAGCCTCTGCGAAGTGAGAATTCTTCCAACCGGACCGGATAACGCATCTCGAGGATTTCCGGATCGGTGATCCGGGTGTTGGTCATTTGCGTGTGCACCGCGGAGGCGCCCGCGAAACCGGGACCGGCACCGGCGCCGCCGCAAATCGTTTCGTAATATTGATGATGCACATTGCCGAATAGAAAATTGTTCATTGTCGCCTGAGAACAGGCACAGGCGCGCAGCGCACCTAATAATGCGTTGCATGTCGCTTGGCTGACTTCGGTGTTGCCGGCGACGACCGCGCTGCCCGGCTTGGGCGACAGAAAACAATCCTGCGGAATCAATATCTTGAGCGGTTTCAAACAGCCTTCGTTGAGCGGCAGATCGTCGCCGATCAAACAGCGAAAGACGAAGAGCACGACCGCGCGCGTCACGGCGGGCGGCGCATTGAAATTGCCGGGGCGCTGAGCGCTGGTGCCGCTAAAATCGATCACCGCTTCGCGGCGGCGATGATCGACCCTGACCGCGACTTTCAACCACGAGCCGTCGTCCATCTCGTAATCGAAGGCGCCGTCGCCGATGCGATCGATCACGCGGCGAACGCTTTCTTCGGCATTGGCCATAACGTGGCCCATATAGGCCTCCACCACGGACCAGCCGTAACGGGCGACAACCGCTTCGAGCTCGCGGATGCCCGCTTCGTTGGCGGCGATCTGGGCGCGGATATCCGAGAGGTTGGTGTCGGGACTGCGCGCCGGATAGCGCGCGCCGCTGAGCAGCGCACGGAATTCGCGCTCGCGAAATTCCCCGCCATCGCGCAGCAGGAAATCGTCGATCACGACGCCTTCCTCTTCCAGCGTCTTCGAATCCGGCGGCGTCGAGCCCGGCGTGACACCGCCGATATCGGCATGGTGTCCGCGATTGCCGACAAAAAAGCGGATGGCGGTTCCGCTTTCGTCGAACACCGGCGCCACGACGGTTATGTCCGGCAGATGCGTGCCGCCGTTGAAGGGATTGTTGAGGACGATCATATCGCCCGGCTTCAGCGTCGCACAGCGCCGCGCCAGCACGCTGCGCACGCTTTCGCCCATGGCGCCCAAATGGACGGGAACATGCGGTGCATTGGCGACGAGATTGCCGCACGCATCGAAGATGGCGCAGGAGAAATCCAGCCGCTCTTTGATGTTCACGCTGGTCGAGGTGTTGCGCAACACCACGCCCATGCGTTCGGCCACCGCCATGAAGAGATTGTTGAAAAGCTCCAGCAGCATCGGATCGGCCACACGCGTATCGGCGATGACACCGCGCGCGCGGGCCGCCGCGCGCGTCAGCAGCAATTCGCCGCCAGCGCCAATCTGAGCCACCCAGCCGGGCTCGACGACGGTGGTCGCGATGGCCTCGCGGATCAGAGCGGGACCGGTAAGGCGATCGCCGGCGCGCAGCGTATCGCGGTCGTAAATCGCCACGTCATGCTTTTGGCCGCCGCTCCACAGAGCAGCGCGATCGATGGGCTCTGGTGGTGAGCCGTCACCCAGTCGAGGCACCCCCTCACCCGAACCCTCTCCCCCTGCGGGGGCGAGGGACGTGCACACCGGCTCGCCGCACCGGATGATTTCCGCCGTGACGCTCTCGATCACAATCGCGCGCTCGGGCGTGGAAAATCCGAACCTTTGGCGATGCGCGATATCGAAGGCCGCGCGCATCGTATCGCCTGTGCCGAACGGTACATTCAGCGCATTGTCCGTTCCCGCATAGCGCAGATCGGCGCTAAGGATGCGAACGGGCGGGCCCTCTCCGCTCAGCGCGCTCTCCGCTTCCGACGCCAATCGTGCCGACACACCCTGCGCCTCAAGCCGCGCGCTTTCGTCGAACATTCGTTCGATGGCCTGTTGGCGCATCAGGCTTTGATCGGCCAAGCCCATGCCGTAAGCGGAGAGCACGCCGGCGAGAGGATGAATGAGCACACTGTCCATGCCCAACTCATCGGCGACAAGACAAGCATGCTGGCCCCCGGCGCCGCCGAAACATTGCAGCGCGAAATCGGCGACGTCATGGCCTTTCTCGAGCGAGATTTGTTTGATGGCTTGCGCCATATTGGAAACGGCGATGCGCAAAAAACTTTCGGCAATGGCGCGCGGATGGTGAGGGCGGCCGGTGGCTTTCGTCACCTCGTGCGCCAGCGCCGCGAACTTGGCGGCGACAACATCGGCATCGAGCGGCAAATCGCCCTGCGGCCCGAAGATCGCCGGGAAATGAAGCGGCTGGATTTTCCCCACCAGCACATTGGCGTCGGTCACGGTGAGCGGCCCGCCGCGCCGGTAACAAGCCGGTCCGGGATCGGCGCCCGCGCTGTCCGGCCCGACACGAAACCGCGCGCCGTCGAAATGCAAAATCGAACCGCCGCCCGCCGCGACCGTGTTGATCGCCATCATCGGCACGCGGATGTCGACGCCCGCCACTTGCGCATCGCTGACGCGTTCGAATTGTCCGGCATAGAGCGAGACGTCGGTGGAGGTGCCGCCCATGTCGAAACCGATGATGCGGCCAAATCCTGCCGCCTCGGCCGTGCGCGCCGCGCCGACCACGCCGCCTGCCGGACCGGAGAGAATGGCATCCTTGCCTTGGAACAGCGCCCCATCCGCCAAGCCGCCATTCGATTGCATGAAATAGAGTTTGGCGTCGCCGAGCGCAGAAGCGAGGCGGTCGACATAACGGCGCAACACCGGCGACAGATAAGCATCCGTCACGGTGGTCCGCCCGCGCGACACCAAACCGATCAGCGGGCTGACCGCGTGGCTGACGCAGATCTGGGTGAACCCCGCCGCGCGCGCCAGTTCCGCCAGCCTTGTCTCCATCTCAGGAAATTGCCAGGCGTGAATCAGCGCGATGGCGCAGGCCTCAAACCCTTCGGCGCGCCGCTTGGCGAACATCGCGGAAGCGGCGTCTTCATCGAGGGCCGTGAGAACATTTCCGCTTGCGTCCACCCGGCCGCGCACTTCTTCGACGGCCTGATAAAGCTGTGCGGGCTTGCGGATCGCCAGATCGAACAAGCGCGGCCGCGCCTGATGGCCGATCTCCAAGAGATCGGCAAAGCCGGCATTGACGATGAGCAATGTCGGCACGCCCTTGCGTTCGAGGAGCGCATTGGTGGCGACCGTCGTGCCCATTTTGATGTGGTCGATAAGATCGTTCGGCACCAGCGCATCGAGCGGCAGGCCGAGTGCGCTCAAGATGCCCGCCACCGCTGCGTCGGCGTAACGCCGTGGGTTTTCGCTCAGCATTTTGACGACCGCCAGAGTGCCGTCGGGCCGGCGCGCCACCACATCGGTGAAGGTACCGCCGCGATCGATCCAGAATTGCCATCCTGTGGTCATGAGCGGGGTTATCGCATGTGTTGAGTTCACGGTCTTGCCGGATTTTCTGACATTGGCCCCCCACCCGTCTCGCTTTCCTGCTATCGCAGGAAAGCTCGCCGACCTCCCCACGTGGGGGAGGTGAAAGAGGGCAGTCGCCAATTCTTCCCCTCCCCCTTGTGGGGAGGGAAGACATGCGAGCGGCAGCGAGCATGTCAGGGTGGGGGGGATTTATGAATAGAAAGCCATCTGATCGTCACCCCACGTTCTTCTCACATCCATCCCCCCACCCGCCCTCCTACGCTGCTGCGCAGCTTCGGAGGTCGACCTCCCCGCGTTGGGCAGGGGAATCGCATATGGCTTTTGAAGGGCTATTGCGCGGGTTTGCGAACAGGATTCTGAAGATGGCTCCCAAATCAAGAGGGGAGTCAGATGCGGAAATTCCGGAGAGCGTTCAAAGGCCTGGCCGACCCGCGGGCGGCCAATGCGAGCTTCTCGCTGATAGATATCCTGTTCATAGCGTTGGCATCGGTGATGAGCGGGGCCGAAACGGCCTCTGAGATGGAGCAGTGGGGCCAAGGCAAGATTGCGCTGCTGCGCACGCTGTTGGAGCTTGAGCACGGCACGCCGAGCCATGACACGTTCAGCCGCGTGTTCCGACTTTTGGACCCGGTTGCATTCGAACGAGCATTCCGCCAGTTCATGGCGATCTTTGCCAGAGCCAACGGGCTCGTCCAGGGTGGCACCATTGCAATAGACGGCAAAGCCTTGCGCGGCGCCTACGAGCGTGGACGGGCTGCAACGCCGCTGCATCTGGTGAACGCCTTCGCGGTCGAGGCAGGCCTTGTTCTGTCGATGCGCAAGGCGCGTGGCCGCAATGAAGCCGCTGCTGCACTGGACATGCTGCAAATGCTCAGCCTTCGCAACAGCGTCGTGACGGCCGATGCTCTGCATTGCCATAAGAAGTTTGCCGAGGGCGTACTTTCGCGCGAAGGCCAATACGTGCTCGCGCTCAAGCGTAACCGGAGCAAGCTCTACAGAATGGCGGAAAGCCTGTTCAGCCGGGCGGGACCGCGAAGATGCGTCGAGAAACTTGAACCATCGACACACGACCGACGAGAGCGGCGCAGAGCCACCGTCATCAAGGACAACACTCTCGCAACATACTTCCCCGGGGTCGTGGCGCTGGGACGGGTTACATCCTATCGGCAAGTCCGCGGGCGCAACGCCGACAAGCCGCTCGTGCGCTACTACCTGATGTCGACCATCATGTCGGCGACAAAGCTGCTCCGAACGGTGCGCGCCCATTGGGGTATCGAGAACCGCCTGCATTGGGTGCTCGACGCCGACTTCGGCGAAGACGCCAATCGCACCAGAAAGGATAATGCTCCCGAGAACATCGCCGTTCTGCGCAGGCTCGCCCTCAACATCGCCCGTTCGCACCCCGCTGCGATGTCCATGCGCCTCAAGCTCAAACGCGCAGGATGGGACGATTCCTTCCTGATCGGTCTTCTCAACCATATGCGATAGCCCTGCCGCGTTGGGGGAGGTGAAAGAGGACAAGCGCGATTTTTTACCCCTGACGCACGGAAGTGAAAGCGCAATCGCGAATCTTTCCCTCCCCCTACGCGGGGGCGAGTAGCGCCAGCGTACGAGCGATGCGAGCATGAGCGAGCATGTCAGGGTGGGGGGATTTATGAATAGAAAGCCATCTGATCGTCACCCCACGTTCTTCTCACATCCATCCCCCCACCCGCCCTCCTACGCTGCTGCGCAGCTTCGGAGGTCGACCTCCCCGCCTTGGGGGAGGTGAAAGAGACCATCTCGAATTTCCTGCCCTGACGCACGGAAGTGAAAGAGCAATCGCTAGTCTTTCCCTCCCCCTTGTGGGGAGGTGAAAAAGACAACCGCGAATCCTTTCCTCCCCCGTTTACGGGGGAGGGGGACCGCGAAGCGGTGGAGGGGGGAAGAAGTGGCGCCCGCCCCCTCCGTCTCGCGCCGAAATCGGCGCGAGCCACCTCCCCCGTAAACGGGGGAGGAAAGAAGCCAGCTATTTGCACAAGCCGCCTGTAACTTGCCAATATCCCAGCCCAGGGGGACACAACACATGCTGGTTCTTTCGGGCATCGCCGTCGTCATTCTGGGCTTCGCCCTGCGGATCAATCCGCTCTTGGTGGTGACGCTCGCGACCCTGGTGACCGGGCTTACGGCAGGCTTCGCGCCGCTCGTGGTTATCGCCATGCTGGGCAAAGCGTTCGTCGCCAACCGCTTTATTGCCATCGCTTGGCTGGTGCTGCCGGTGATCGGCCTCTTGGAGCGCGGCGGCATCCGCGAGCGCGCCCGCACGCTCATCCGCAAGCTGCAAGGCGCCAGCGCGGGCCGCGTCCTCATCTTCTATTTCGCCATCCGCCAGATTGCCTCGACCCTCGGCCTCACTGCGCTTGGCGGACCCGTTCAGATGGTGCGCCCCGTCATCGCGCCGATGGCCGAAGCGGCGGCGGAGCGCACCGCTCCGCTCGACAAGTCGACCCGCGATCTTGTCCGCGCCAATGCCGCCGCGGTCGACAACATCGCGCTCTTCTTCGGCGAGGACGTCTTCATCGCCATCGGCTCGATCCTGCTGATCCGCGGTTTTCTGGAGCAGAACGGAATATCGGTGGCGCCGGCGCAGCTGGCGCTGTGGGCGATGCCGACCGCCGTTCTGGCCTTCGTCACTCACTGCGCCCGGCTTGTTCTGCTCGATCGCAAACTTGCCCGGCGCAAGGTAGGCGCGCCATGATCGGGCTCGACGTGCTTTACATTCTGACGGGCGGGATGTTTGCCGCTTTCGCGATCAGCCACGCGTTGGACCGCGCCAACCCGGCGCGCTGGCGCAGCGCCCTGTTCTGGGGATGTTTTGCGGTGTTGCTGCTGCTGGGTTCGTGGTTACCGGATTTGGCGAGCGGCTTCCTTGTTCTGATCATGGTCGGCTTGGCGACCATCGGGTTAAAGCCCGGCAAAGACGTCACAACCGATGCGCCAACGCGCGAGGCTTCGGCCGCCAAACTTCGCAACGCTTTGTTTCTGCCGGCGCTGGTGATTCCCATCCTCACGCTGGCCGGAACGCTGCTCCTGCCCAAAGTCTTGATCGGCGGCGCGCCGCTGGTCGATCCCAAGCAAGTGACGCTTGTCGCCTTGGCGGCGGGTGCGATGGTGGGATTGGGATTGGCGCTGTTTTTGCTGCGCGCCCGCGTCGCGACGGCGGCGGCAGAGGGAAGGCGGCTGGTGGATGCCATCGGCTGGGCGGCTGTGTTGCCGCAAATGCTGGCGGCCTTGGGCGGGATTTTTGCCGCGGCGGGCGTCGGCCAAATCGTCGCCCAGCTTGCCACCGGCACTATTCCGATGACCTTGCCGCTGGTCGCGGTGGCCGTTTACACCGTGGGCATGGCTCTCTTCACCATCATCATGGGAAACGCCTTCGCCGCTTTTCCGGTGATGACGGCCGGCATCGGCTTGCCGCTGATCGTCGGCAAATTCGGCGGCGATCCGGTGATCATGTCGGCGCTCGGCATGCTCTCGGGCTTTTGCGGAACACTGCTGACGCCGATGGCGGCGAACTTCAACATCGTGCCCGCCGCGGTGCTGGAATTGCAAGACCGCAACGCGGTGATCAAAGTACAAGCGCCGACGGCCTTGCTTCTGTTACTCGCCAACACCGTCCTCATGGCGATGTTCGTTTTTCACCGGTGACCAACATGCTCGAACTCACCCCCGCGTTAGCCGAGCGTTTCGCCGCCATCGCGCTTGGCCATGTCACCAAAGAGTTTCCCAACAAGCTCGATCATGTTCTGAGCGCGCCCGGCGATGCGCGCACGCCGCGCGAGCTGCATCCGGTTTTCTATGGCAGCTTCGATTGGCATAGCTGCGTGCATTCCTATTGGATGCTGGCGCGCCTGCGCCTTCTGTTTCCCGAGATGTCTGCGGCCGCGGACATCGCGGCGCTGTTCGACGACGCCTTTACCGAGCCAAAGATTGCCGGCGAGCTTGCCTATCTGGTGCGCCCGCTGAGCGGCACCTTTGAACGCCCCTATGGCTGGGCATGGCTGTTGATGCTGGCGGGGGAATTGCGCGGCAGCGCTTGGGGCGAAGCGCTGAAGCCGCTCGAGCACGAATTTGTCGCCCGCTTCACCGCCTATCTGCCCAAACTCACCTATCCGGTGCGGGCGGGCACGCACAACAACACGGCGTTCGCGCTGATCCTGGTGGCGGATTATGCGCGCGGTGATGCGGCGTTTTGGAATTTGCTGGGGGATCGGGCGCGGGCCTGGTTCGGCCGTGATCGCGGCGCCGTCGCGTGGGAGCCGAGCGGCGAGGACTTTCTATCGCCGACGCTGACCGAGGCGGCGTGCATGCGCGCCCTGTTGCCGGCCGAGGAATTTGCCGATTGGTTTGCCGCGTTCCTGCCGCAACTTGAGGGCGGCGAGCCGCAGGCGTTGTTCGAGCCCGCGATCGTCAGCGATCGCAGCGACGGCAAGCTGGCCCATCTCGATGGGCTGAATCTAAGCCGGGCTTGGTGCATGCGCTTGCTCGCCGATGTGGGCGAGCCGCGCGAAACCGTTCTGCGCGAAGGCGCCGAGCGCCATCTGCAAGCCGCGCTGCCGCATGTTTCCGGAGATTATATGGGCGAGCATTGGCTCGCGACCTATGCGGTGCTGGCGCTGGGGGCGAAGGACTGACGCGTAATGCGCATCAAGAGCATTATCGGATGAATTTGAACGTTTTCATCGTCATGGCCGCCCTCTTGAGGCGGCCATCCAGCCTGTCCCGCCGAAGCGCTTGCGTGAAGGCGGATCGGCGAACGTCCGTGAGCCGCAAAGACTGGATGGCCGGGTCAAGTGCCCGGCCATGACGAAATGATGATTCAATTTCAACCTATCATGCTCTAGCATTCCCTCTACGTCTTATGCGCGACGTACCAGTCGTAAGCGGCCTTGATGCCATCGTCGAAGGATGTCTTGGCAACCCAGCCGAGCGCGGCCAGACGGCTCACATCCATCACCTTGCGCTTCATGCCATCGGGCTTGCTGGTGTCCTGCACGAACTCCCCGCTCCATCCCGCGGCCTTGGCAATCGCTTGCGCCAGCTGGCGGATGGTGTGTTCCTTGCCGGTGCCGAGATTGAGATGGCTCTCGGCGGAATAATGCTTCATCAGGAAGACCAATCCGTCGGCCAGGTCCTCCGTGTACAGAAATTCGCGCAGCGGCGTACCGGTTCCCCAAAGAACGACCTTCCCTGCGCCCTCCAGCTTGGCGGCGTGGATCTTCATGATCAGCGCCGCCACCACATGGCCGCTTTCCAGATCGTAGCGGTCGCCCGGGCCGAACAGATTGGTCGGCATGGCCGAGATAAAATCGCAGCCATATTGTTTGCGATAGGCCTGACACAGTTTGATGCCCGCAATCTTGGCCAGCGCATAAGCATCGTTGGTCGGTTCCAGCGGGCCGGTCAGAAGAGCCTCTTCCTTGATCGGCTGCGGCGCATCGCGCGGATAGATACAGGACGAGCCGAGGAACAACAGCTTCTTCACGCCCGCGCGATAGGCGGCATGGATGACGTTCGTCTCGATCACCAGATTGTCGTAGAGAAATTCCGCCGGCCTTGTGTTGTTGGCGTGAATGCCGCCGACCTTCGCCGCCGCCAGGAACAGCGCATCGGGCTTCAGCGTGGCGAGCCAATCCTCCACATCCCCCTGACGCATCATGTCGACGTCTTCGCGATCGGCCGTCAGGATCTCGCAATTCTCCTGCTTCAGGCGGCGGACGATCGAACTGCCGGCCATGCCCTTATGCCCGGCCACAAGCACCCGTTTGCCGGCGAGCGGAAAAACAACCGGCGTCGTCATTCGGCGCACCCCTTTTTGCGTTCGATCGAGACGAGATCGGATTTCATCATGTCCGTCACCAGATCCTTGATGTGTGCAGCAGCCCAAGCTTCCACTCAGCCATAGCACTATATCGCGCTTGCGGATGTATGGAAATCTCCGACGCTAAAGTTGTTTCGCCGTGACGAAACACGATGAATTGCGATTTGGCTAGCTCGAATGCTCTTCAGATGTTAGCTTTGAGATGTAACTTTGCTGGCGGACACAATGTCTCTATTTCCCGACAAACAATATTCCGATATTGGCGATTATCTGGATTCCTATGCCGATCTTGTCAGGTCGGCTTTCGCCACCATCGACCGGAGCCAACTTCGTAACGCAGCACGCACGCTTGAAGAGGCTGTCAGCCGCAAGGCGACGATTTTCGTCTGCGGCAATGGCGGCTCGGCGTCGATATCAAATCACTTCGTATGCGATCATGTGAAAGGCGTGCGCACCGGAACCGATTTTCACCCCAAGGTTGCCAGTCTGTCGACCAACATCGAAATCGTCACGGCCATCGCCAACGATATCGGATACGACAACGTCTTCGACTTTCAGCTTTCCAGCCTGTCCTCGCCGGGAGACGTTCTGGTCGCCATCAGTTCGTCGGGCGGTTCGCCGAACATCCTCGGCGCCATCGCTTGGGCACGCGCGCACGGCGTCACATCCATCGCCATGACCGGATTCAGCGGCGGCGATTCCAGGAAGCTTGCCGATATTGCCCTGCATGTCGATGCGCAGAACTATGGCGTCATCGAAGATGTGCATCAATCGCTGATGCATATTCTCGCGCAATTCTTGCGGCAAAAGCGGCTGATCCAACCCGAGCAGATCGGCCAGATTAAGTTCTAAGCCCCTCACGGATGATAGAAAATGATCCGGCTTCCCAGCGCTTCGAAGCCGAATATGACCCGGCGCAACGCCGACAGGCTTCGCGCAATCGCATCGTGCGTATGTTCGGGTGCATAGAACATCAGGAACCCGCCGGTGCCGGCGCCCAGGATTTTGCCGCCGACGGCGCCGCTGACCCGTGCGGCCTCGTACCAATTGTCGATGGTGCCCGAGCTCACCGAAGCCGTCAGCGCTTTCTTCAGCAGCCAGTTCTCGTGCAGGGCTTCGCCGAAGGAATCGAGCTGCCCATGTTGTAGATCGTCGCGCAAACTGTGTGTCAGTGCCACCATCTTCTGCAACGACTTTTGCTTTGCGTCGTCGCTGGCGACTTCCGCCGACTGCGCCTTCAGAATGCCCGACGCGCTACGGGCGATGCCCGTGTAGAACACGATAATTCGGCGAAACAAAAGCTCCCGCGCTTCCGGCGTCATAATGACCGGCGTCACCAGAACGCTTTCGTCGGGGCGGAATTCGATCAAATTGAGCCCGCCGAACGCCGCCGCGTACTGGTCCTGTTTGCCGATGGGTTCGCCGCACAAATCGATTTCCATATGGCAGCTTTTCTGCCCAAGAACGTCGCTCGAAACGTGCTCGCCGCGAAATGCCGCCAGCGCGTTGATCAGCCCGACGGTAAACGAACTTGACGAGCCCAGCCCCGTTCCATGCGAAGGCACATCCGCGATGGTGGCAATTTCCACGCCGCCGGTGATGCCCATATCTTTAAGCGTGGCGCGAACCAGGCGGTGTTCGATCTTATCGATGCTGTCCACTTCCTCGTTCTTCGAGTAAGCGACCCGCACCCCATCGTCGAATTTTTTGTTGACGTTGACATAAACGTATTTGTCGATCGCCGTGCTAAGCACCGCGCCGCCGAATTTGCGGTAAAACGCCGGCAAGTCGCTACCCCCGCCGACAAAACTCATACGAAGAGGGGTTCGGCTGATGATCATGAGGCAATCTCGCTTTTTGCAATAATCAAATCGGCCGCATCGCTCAGCGTGTCGGCCGTATAGTCCGGCTTCGCATCGTATTTGCCGTCTTTGCCGGCCATGCCCGTGCGAACCAGGATCGACTTTACCTCCGCTCGCCGCGCGGTTTCCAAATCGAGCGTTGTATCTCCGATCAGCCAGGATTGGGCAAGATCGACATTCAATTCGCGCACCGCGCGCGCGATCATTCCGGTATTCGGCTTGCGGCAATCGCACGGCATTTTCAGCGCCGCGACTTCGCCGGCGAAACCGCCATCGGGATGGTGCGGGCACATATAGACGGCATCGAGGAATGCGCCGGCCTGGCCAAGTTCGCTTTCCAGTTTGGCGTGGATATTGCCAACCTCAGCGAAACTGGTTTCTCCCCGCGCGATAACCGGTTGGTTCGTCACCAGCACAACGCGGTATTCCGCTTCGTTTAATCTCTTCACGGCTTCTGCGACGCCCTGCATAAGTTCGAGGGCTTCGGCGCTGCGAACGAAGCCGCGAAGAAAATTCAGCGTACCGTCGCGGTCCAGAAACACGGCTTTCTGTTTGCGGGCCAAACTGGCGCGCGCGACCAGGCCATTGCGAAGTTGTTCGCTGGCCTTGGAAAGCCGCGCCGGCGTACCCACATCCTTGATATATTCGAAACTCTTATAGCCCTTCAGGCGCGCCCCCGCTTGCAGCATGGCGGGAAACAAATCCTTGCCAAAATCGGATGGCACTTTGAAATCCCGCCACGGCGATAACGCGCTCTTCTCGACCGCATAGAGGGCCGCATTGACCAGATTGGGATAATAGCGCGCGGGATTATGCGGATAAGGGTGAAAAGCCTGTATCCAGCCGTCGGCGTCTATTTCCACCAGATCGGAATCGGCGGGGTGGTCGTTGGGATGCAAGAACAGCGTCGCGTCGGCTCCGGCCTCATCGTGCTGCGCCAGAAACGTCCGCAAATCGACATTCAGCAACGTATCGCCATAGAGCACGATAAAACGTTTATCCAATTTTTGAAAAGCCGCCAGCACCGCGCCGGATGTGCCGTGCGGATGGCCATCGTCCACCAATTCTATCCGGCATCCGAAATTGGATTTCTCCGCCAGGAATCGCGCCACATAATCCGCAGCGTGATTGACCAACAGCAGGATATCGTCGACCCCATACGACGCCAGAAGTTCGATCTGCCGCTCAAGCAGCGGGGTGCCGTCGACCTCGACCAGGCATTTTGGCTTTCCGTTGAGGAGGGCTGCAAGTCTGCTTCCCTTGCCGCCGGCAAGAATAACGGCCTGCGTCACGCACCCATCTCCTGCCGGGCGATTTGCGCCACGGCCTTCTTGATCGCTTCCTTCGACCCCATACTGGGAACCCATCCCAGTTTGGCGATCTTATCGATGGCATAGCGAAAGCGCGGCACGTCGCCCACCCAGCCCTTGTTGCCGGTGCCGAAACGAATTGTCGCGTTTGGCGCCACCTGATCCCGGACGGCCTCGGCAATCTCGCGCACCGTAATGCCCTCATCGGCCGGACCGATGTTGAAGACATTGTAACGGCCCGTGGCACGCTCGCGGATACGCAGCATGGCTTCGACAAGATCGTCGACATGCAGATAGATCTTCTGCTGCGTGCCGTCGCCCAGAACATCGAAGCCTTGCGGCGTGCTGCGCGCTTTGCGCATCAGATCGACGATCACGCCGTGGGTTGCCGGCGTGCCCACAACATTGGGAAAGCGGAAAATATTGGCGCGGCCAAGCGTGCTTTCCACGGCGGCCCGGATCTGCGCTTCGGACGCCAGCTTCATGGCGCCATAATTTGAGATCGGCTCGGGGGGGCCGCTGGTTTCGCTGATCGCCTCGTCTTCGAGATCGCCGTAAACCGCCGAGCTTGAGGCGAAATGCAGCGTCGGAATTGCGAGCTCGCGCATGACTTGCAGCGTGGCGAAGGTTGTCATGAACGTTTGGCGCAGGTCGATCCTTGGATCGGCCACGCCGGCCGGTATGTCCGAATTCGCCGCCAGGTGCCAAACATCGCTGATCGCTTCGCTTGCGTGAAGCGCCCTTATGCCATCGCAAAAAGGTTCGGCCTCCGCACAATCGAGTTTGACGAAAGTGAAGAGCGGATTGTTTTCAAAGGGCTTGAGATACGCGAGCCGCCCGCGGGAAAGATCGTCCACCGCGACGACCCTTTCGTCCATGGCGAGCAACCGCCGCGCCAGATTGACGGCCACGAAGCCAGCGCCGCCGGTAATCAGATGAACGGGCATGGTCATACCCCGGAACGATTTATGAACTCTATTAGAGACACTTTGCGACGACTACAACTATTACAATGGCGACCATCGGCTTGAAACCCGGCAAAGACGTCACCACCGATGCCGCAACGCGCGAGGCTTCGGCCGCAAAACTGCGCAATCTTTTGTTTCTGCCGGCGTTGGCGATTCCCGTTCTCACCCTGGCCGGAACGCTGTTGCTGCCCAAAGTCTTGATCGGCGGTGCGCCGCTGGCCGATCCCAAGCAGGTGACGCTTGTCGCCTTGGCGGCGGGTGCGATCATCGGATTGGGATTTGCGCTCGTTCTGTTGCGCGCGCGCCTTCACACGGCGGCGGCAGAGGGAAGGCGGCTGGTGGACGCCATCGGCTGGGCGACGGTGTTGCCGCAAATGCTGGCGGCCTTGGGCGGGATATTCGCGGCGGCGGGCGTGGGCCAGATCGTCGCTCATCTCGCGACCGGCACTATCCCGATGACCTTGCCGCTGGTCACGGTTGCCGTTTACACCATCGGCATGGCGCTGTTCACCATCATCATGGGCAACGCCTTCGCAGCCTTTCCGGTGATGACGGCCGGCATCGGCTTGCCGCTGATCGTCGGCAAATTCGGCGGCGACCCCGTGATCATGTCGGCACTTGGCATGCTGTCGGGCTTTTGCGGCACGCTGCTGACGCCGATGGCGGCGAATTTCAACATCGTGCCCGCCGCGGTGCTGGAGCTGCAAGACCGCAACGCGGTGATCAAAGGTGAGCGATTTACCGGCACCCTTTGACGGCGATGTTGACTTTGGCAGGAAGATTGATCTGCGTTGATTCACGCGGCGCGTTGTTGCGGGCGGAGGTTTTCGGCCCAGGTCCATGGCAGAAGCTCGTCAAGACGGGCGTTGGGCCACAGATTGACGAGCCGGGCGAGAACATCGGCAAGGTAGGCTTGAGGATCGATGCCGCCCAACTTGCAGCACTCAATCAGCGAAGCCAGGATCGCCCAACTACGGCCCCCGTCGTCGTTGCCCGCGAAGAGCGCATTCTTTTTCGTCAAAGATTGGGGCCGCATGCTCCGCTCGACGATGTTGGTGTCCATCTCGATGCGCCCGTCGTCGAGGAAGCGGACGAGCCCGTCCCAATGATGGAAGGCATAGCGGATGATCTTTGCCGTGTCCGATTGGCCCGGCAGACGTGTGTGCTGTTGCTCAAGCCAAGTCCTGAACTCTGCGACACGCGGGGCGGTTTCCGCTTGCCGGACGACGCGGCGTTCATCGGCGCAGCGGCCTCTGATCCTTGCCTCGATCCCATAAAGCTGGGCAATCCACGCAACGGCTTCGGTGGCAACCGGCGCATCGCCGCGCTCGGCGATTTCGAAGAAGTCCCTCCTAAGGTGGCTCCAGCAAAAGGCGATCATGATCCGGTCGGCCGGCAAGTTCTTGTACGGCGCATAACCGTCGCATTGCACGATGCCGCGGTAGTTTTCGAGCAGATCTTTGAGGTATTGGCCGCCGCGGCCGGGTGCGTAGCTATAGAAGACAGCGGGTGGATCGGGTCCGTTCCATGGTCTGTCGTCGCGGGCAGGGCTGTTCAGTTCTCTTGACATAGGCGGAGAGCGGCCAGCGATTTGAGGCCGCCGAGGGCTGCGGCGTAGCGGGTTTGGGCGAAGGAGCCTGCGAGATTGAAGCGCAGGATGTTGTAGGCGAAGGATCGGATGGTGGCGAAGATGGCGGGGTTCTTGCGGATTCGGGAAGCGTCTTCGCGCAAGGTCACGTCGCGAACGTAATGCAACCTGTTTTCGATGTCCCAGTGTCCGCGGATGACGCGAGCGGCGTCGGCGGCCTTGATAGGGTGGCTGGAGAGATAGAGAGCGACCTCCTGCGATCTTTTCCAAAGTCCGGTGGCGGGCTGGAAGCTCAGCACGATGCGCTCGACCTTGATGATCGCCGCGACGTATGGCTGCCATTCGGTGCCGGCCACCGCCGGGGTGGCGTCGAAGACGCCGACGAGACGGATTTCGTGACGGTTGCGCCGTTTGGCATCGACGGTGCGAACGCCGGAAAGCAGCGGCGCCTTGGCGCAAACCGCCTCGACCCTGCGGCAAAGGGCAAGCTGGTTGTCCTTCAACTGGACGACGAGGTGCGCCTTGGCTGCCGCGGCGGCCTCGAAGGTTTTTTTTGACAATGCATGGCGTCGAGCGTGACGATGTGGCCGGAAACGTCGAGGTCTTCCAAGAGCTTCTGCGCCGCCGGGATTTCGTTGGATTTCTCGTCGATCTCGACATGCGCCAGAACCAAGGCCGTATCGGTGGCGAAGGCGCTGAGCACCTGCTTGGCCCGGCTGTCGCTAAAGGCGTCGAAGCTGCCCCGCAACGCCTTGCCGTCCAGCGCCAGCGCCCGCCTGCCGCCGCCAGTGCCGTTCAAGTTCGCCGCGTGTTGGCGAAAGGCTTTTTCCACACTGGCGGGATCGAGTTCGCTCAAGATCGTGCGGATCGAGGTGTGCGCCGGTGGCCTCTTCCAACCGATCCCGAACGCCTTGTTCAGCCGCCGCCGGTGAACCTTGATGAAAGTGCGGATGCCGCGGTACGAGTTGGCTCCCGAAACCACCGCCAAAATCGCAAACAACAGCACATAGCTCTGCTCGTAGCGCTTGCCTTCGGCCCGTTGCGGATCGGGAATGGCGGCGAGAAACGCTAGGAACCGGTCGAACGCCTTCATCGGAACAGCCTCCACCAATCGTGACCGCTCCGCACAGATTCAAATTCACCGCTCCCTGGGAATCCACCGTTCCCATCACCGCTTCAATTCCTTGCCAACTGTGGCTTTCCAAACTCACCCATCAGAGAACTGAACAGCCCTGGCGAAGTACGCTACCTTAGAAGTCAACTAACCGCAATACAGTTGTCGGTTGTCGAGTGTGATGTTTTCAATAAAGCTAACATTGTTGCACAACCGCTACCCAAGAATTCAGCATAGAGCTGCCTCTTTGTGCAGTGCAGTCTTAGAACAATATTATGCTATGCTGGTTCCCAAGAATTTCGATCGCAGATCTTCTAGAAAATGCGTTCGGAAATTCTCACAATATCGCCAGGGTTAATTTTGGTCGTGGAATCGGCGGGCATGGTTTCTTCTTTTTGGCTCCCCACGTGGCGAATATAGACTTCGCTGTCATCCGCCCGATAGGTGTAGCCTCCCGCCAAGGCGACGGCGCCCAGCACGGTCAGTCCGTTCTCGAACGGATATTCGCCGGGCTTATTCACCTCGCCCATAATGTAGAATGGCCGGTAGTTCTCGACTTCGACGCTGACTTTTGGGTCTTTGAGGTAGCCGGTCTGCAGCGCGGCCGTGACCTCGGCCACGAACTCGTGGATGGTCAGCCCTTTGGCTTTGACCTGTCCGACCAGCGGCAATTGTACCTGACCGGAACCGTCAACCAAGAATTCTCCGCTGAGGTCTTCCTCGCCGTAAACATTGATTCGAAGCTTATCGCCCGTTCCGAGTTGATAGTTTTCATCGGTGATCCCGGCGCTGGCGGCCGGCGCAGGCGCGGTCGACGTCACCGGCGGCGTTGCATCTTGCGACGGCGGCGGCGCCAGGGTCGTCGGCGCGCTGGGACCGGGCAGGCTAACGCCTTGCGCAAAGGCCGGTGTCGCTAAAACCAGAAAAAATAGTGCAACCACAAATTGCAATGCTTTGGTCATGATTCAGTCCTGATCTGAGGCAGTCCAGGGCTGTTCAGTTCTCTTGACATAGGCGGAGAGCGGCCAGCGATTTGAGGCCGCCGAGGGCTGCGGCGTAGCGGGTTTGGGCGAAGGAGCCTGCGAGATTGAAGCGCAGGATGTTGTAGGCGAAGGATCGGATGGTGGCGAAGATGGCGGGGTTCTTGCGGATTCGGGAAGCGTCTTCGCGCAAGGTCACGTCGCGAACGTAATGCAACCTGTTTTCGATGTCCCAGTGTCCGCGGATGACGCGAGCGGCGTCGGCGGCCTTGATAGGGTGGCTGGAGAGATAGAGAGCGACCTCCTGCGATCTTTTCCAAAGTCCGGTGGCGGGCTGGAAGCTCAGCACGATGCGCTCGACCTTGATGATCGCCGCGACGTATGGCTGCCATTCGGTGCCGGCCACCGCCGGGGTGGCGTCGAAGACGCCGACGAGACGGATTTCGTGACGGTTGCGCCGTTTGGCATCGACGGTGCGAACGCCGGAAAGCAGCGGCGCCTTGGCGCAAACCGCCTCGACCCTGCGGCAAAGGGCAAGCTGGTTGTCCTTCAACTGGACGACGAGGTGCGCCTTGGCTGCCGCGGCGGCCTCGAAGGTTTTTTTTGACAATGCATGGCGTCGAGCGTGACGATGTGGCCGGAAACGTCGAGGTCTTCCAAGAGCTTCTGCGCCGCCGGGATTTCGTTGGATTTCTCGTCGATCTCGACATGCGCCAGAACCAAGGCCGTATCGGTGGCGAAGGCGCTGAGCACCTGCTTGGCCCGGCTGTCGCTAAAGGCGTCGAAGCTGCCCCGCAACGCCTTGCCGTCCAGCGCCAGCGCCCGCCTGCCGCCGCCAGTGCCGTTCAAGTTCGCCGCGTGTTGGCGAAAGGCTTTTTCCACACTGGCGGGATCGAGTTCGCTCAAGATCGTGCGGATCGAGGTGTGCGCCGGTGGCCTCTTCCAACCGATCCCGAACGCCTTGTTCAGCCGCCGCCGGTGAACCTTGATGAAAGTGCGGATGCCGCGGTACGAGTTGGCTCCCGAAACCACCGCCAAAATCGCAAACAACAGCACATAGCTCTGCTCGTAGCGCTTGCCTTCGGCCCGTCGCGGATCGGGAATGGCGGCGAGAAACGCTAGGAACCGGTCGAACGCCTTCATCGGAACAGCCTCCACCAATCGTGACCGCTCCGCACAGATTCAAATTCACCGCTCCCTGGGAATCCACCGTTCCCATCACCGCTTCAATTCCTTGCCAACTGTGGCTTTCCAAACTCACCCATCAGAGAACTGAACAGCCCTGTGAGGCAGTCCACTCCAACATGCAGGTTTCCTGCCACGCATCAGCTCCCTTCAACGGTTTCGTCGGTATTCAAGAAAACACAATTATCACCCTCCAGCACGACAGAAGTAAGGCAATTGGTAGCGTACGCGCCGGTGTCCACGCCGATCCGGTTGGCGCGCCGCACCGGCCGCTCGGTCGGCGTGTGGCCGTGAACAATCACCTTGTCGAGGCGCCGGTCGGAAATCAGGAATTCGTCGCGTATCCACATGAGGTCTTGAGGCGATTGCCGATCCAGCGCAATGCCGGGCCGGACTCCGGCATGGACGAACATGTAATCACCAATGATATGGGAGTATTCAAGTCCCCTGAGAAACTCCAAATGCTTCGCTGGGCATTTGGTTGCAAATTCTTTGCGGGTTTCCGAAATGGCTTCGGCCGTGTCGAAGCGGGGCGGCTTGACGCCGTAGCTGACCAAGGTGTCTGCCGCGCCGAAATCCTTCCAGACGCGATAGAAGGCGGCGTCCTCGAGAAAATCTAAAATCGCCTGGTCGTGGTTGCCCCGCAAAAAGACCATTTTCCAGCCAGGCCAGGAGAGCCCCAGCAGATGATCGATCACCTGCTTGGATTGCTGTCCGCGATCGACGTAATCGCCTAGAAATACTAGCGAATTCTGCCTTTCGGCGGTGCCGGCATGGGCCGAAATCTTGGTTAGCAATATCTCCAAGAGATCCAGGCGCCCGTGAATGTCGCCGACGGCGTAGACCCGCGTCCCGTCGGGCACCCTGGGCGGCGCCGATTCTTTGCCCCGCAGGCGAGCAAACCAGCCCTGACGGACACTCGTTGTCGTCGCGTTTTCAGACATTTGGGTCATTTCCGATTGGGGCACTGATAGCCCACTGGCTCGGTGGCGGCAAACGAATCCGAGTTCATTGTTGTGCTGACTCTGCCAGGGTTGGACCAGTTTTGTTCTCTGAACACAAAGGGAACAAAGAGCGGTTTCAAGGTTAAAAACAACGCAAATTTTGATGCAAAACTTCCGCAGGTTTTACGCAAAGCTATTGAAAACACTACTAAAACTGGAGCTCGCGTTCTAACGCGGCAGCAAATCGCCCGACCCTAGGCTTTCCCCCGTCAGGTGGGAGTGAGGCTTATGGGTCGTCTCGCAATAAAATTAGCGTTGGCAGCAGCTTTGGCAGGTTTTGCCAGTGGGTGCACTACCGTGCCCATCGGCGTCGGCTCCATCCCCAACGCTCCCCGGGCCACATATGTTTCCCCTGGGACATCTTCCTATGTGCCAACCGCCGTCGCGCTGCCCACAACTGACGACGTGGCCGATGTTCCGCCGGGCTATGTGAGCTTTTGCATCCGCTTTGCCGATCAATGCCAGGCGACCCCGAACGCGCCCAGCTCGATCCAGCTGACCGACGCGGCATGGCGGACCATCGCGAAGGTCAATGCGAATATCAACGAAGCGATCTGGCCCGAAGACGATCAGACCCATTATGGGCGCGCGGAATATTGGAACATCCCGACCGATGGGTATGGCGATTGCGAGGACTACGCCCTCACAAAGCGGAAAGCCCTCATCGGCGAAGGATTTCCCCAGCAAGCTCTGCGTATCGCCGTGGTCGATACGCCGCGTAACGGCCGCCACGCCGTTCTGACGGTCGCGACCGACAAAGGAGACTTTGTGCTCGACAATCTGCGGGACGAAATCGTCGCGTGGAACGCCACCGGATATACTTGGATCGAACGCCAAGATCCGAAGCGGCCCATGGGATGGGTATCCCTGCGCGGGGCGGACAGAATGATCGCAACCAATGTTCAACCCGTCGCAAGCGTTACAAACGCGATTGCGGCAGGGCCGAGCACTACGACACGGTAACTTGCGAACGCGGCGCAACCGATAATGCGTTCTCTATTTGATTCGCATTCTTCCACGCAAACTGTCATGCAGGCGTTGAAATTTATGCTTAAATGACGTTTGATCGGAAGGGTCGGAGGAAACGCCCTGAGGAATTTCCTTTTTTCAGAGGCGAAGACAATGAAAGTTCTCAAGCAATCCGCGCAGCGGCTGCAATTACGGCTCGGCGTGCGAGGAATCAGTACCGGGATTTGCACATTCGACCGCGAACGGAACGTGGCCGATATCGCGCGATTCGCGCTGACAATTCCGTATCATTTCAAGCGTATCGCGCTTTCCGAAATCAAAGGCGTCGGCGTGAAGCGCAAAGGCGTCAAGAAGATATACAATCCCATTCTCGAACTCCGATCCGGGAAGGATATCTCGATCGGCGGATATACCAAAGAAGATGCGGTGGAAGCCGCCCGAGCGATTCGCGATTTTCTCAAAATGACACGATGAGTTTTTTGGACGCCGCGCGGCGCGCTTTGGCGTCAGACGCGCCCCGAAGGATCAATTGGCCGCTATGAATATCAAGATACCGCGCCGGTGGCTCTTTGCGGCGCTTGCCGTTTCGAGTGCCGTCCTCGCCTCGGTTTATTTTATCGACCTTCCGCTGGCCCATGCGATGGCCAAGTTGGATTGGTTTCAAGCGCTGTTGGCCGAAGCTCCCGTAGAATTTCCGCTAATGAAGGTGTTGGCGGGCGTCGCGGTGTTGGTGGGAATCAGCTATCTTGCAGCGGGCAAGCCAATGCCAAAATGGGCCGAGGCCGGCATGTTGATGGGCCTGGCGATGGTGTTGAGCCTTTGCCTTACGGAATTTGTTCTCAAACCCGTGTTTGGACGGACACACCCCTTTGATTATCTGCAGAGCGGGCAATACGGCTTTTACTGGTTTCATACCGGAGACATGTTTGGATCGTTTCCATCCGGTCATTCCGATCAGGCCATGTCTATTGCATCGGTTTTGTGGATATTCTATCCGCGCTGGCGCTGGATTTACGTCGCCTTGCTATCTCTCTTGGCGAGCGCCCTGATGATCGGCGAATGGCATTTCTTAAGCGACATCATCGCCGGCGGTTTCATCGGAACCGTTGCGGGCGCTCTGATGATGCGGCTATGGGCGACGGTCGGCGGACCCGCCTTGAGGTTTGCAAATTTGATCGGCGAAAAGAATTGAGTCAGGCTGGGCTGATCAGCAGATATCTAAATTTCCGGAACCAATCTCATGATTTCATTAGGCCGGTACGGGACAGCGCCAAACACCAGCGTTCCCTTTGCGCCCCAAAATGCCCACCAACGTTCCGCAAACGCGCGCAGAGTTTCCGGGTGTCCCGACGCAACATGTTCCACCCTTGGCTCTCCCGGTCTGGCATTACCGAAGTCCAGCGCCCGGACGAACTGCGCGGCTACTTCTTGGACGGAGATGAAGTCGCGCAGCTGTTCGCCCGGGCTCATCTTGAAATCTTTCCCGGCGAGCGCCGCTTCCCGAAGCGAAGGCCAGAGGCGCGTGGATTGTTCGCCTTCGCCGTAAACCTGGAAAATACGCAATATCTTCAGTTGCAACATGTGTTGGCGTGCGAGCCCTTGAAAAGCGATCGAAGCAGCCGCCTTAGATGTCGGGTACGACAAATCCGGCTCTAACGGGCAGTCGGTGGCGATCTTCTCCACGCTTTTCGCAACTCGCCCATATTCAAAGCATGAACCCGCTATGAGGAATTTTCGCACCCCCTGTTTGAGCGCTTGTTCCGCCAAACCAACGCAAGCGCTAACGTTCCAATAGAGGCAACGTTCGAGCGTGTCGTACGGAACATTGGGCGTGTGCGCGGCAAAATGAACAAACACCTCGCACCCCCTCAGAATTGCGCTGTGGTCTTCATCCAATTTGCCGTCTATCCAAACTGGTTGCCGCGATAAGGGGATACGCGCGGAACTACCGGACCGGCGTAGGGCGGTAACCTCGTGCCCGGTGTTCAACGCCTGCTCGATGAAATGCGAGCCGATAAACCCAGTGCCACCGGTGAGAAATATCTTCATTTTCAAAATGGCGATTTGAAGTCGGCAAAGGCTTGATGGCGCAGGTCGCGTGCCGAAAGGATCGGAGTTTCGCAGCGCCAATCGAAGCCGAAACTATCCCAGCGAATGCCCATGTCATGTTCTGGAGCGTGTTCGGTGCTGGTTTTGTACACCATGAGGCTGCCCTCTTTCAGCGATCGGAAACCATGTGCCATGCCTTTTGGAACGAGGATCAGTTCGGGCCGATCCGCGGACAGGGTCAGCGAAAGATGCTTGCCGTAACCGCTCCCTTTACGCAAATCCAGCAATACGTCTTCGACGGCTCCGGCCGCACAATAGACGATCTTGTCATGATCGTGCGGCGGGGTTTGGAAATGCATACCCCGTATGACATCTTTTTGCGAGACCGAGTAAAACTCCTCGCGAAACTGAAAATCGACGCCGGCCGTGAGAAACAGTCTGTGACTATACGTTTTTACGAATTCGCCGCGAGCGTCCGTGAGCCGCTCCAACCGAACCCGCCACGCACCGGGAAGTATCTCTTCTAAGAATTGCATAATTGTTAAATCCGCTTTTGGCAGACGAGCCGATTCACAAGCCTCTTATCGTTGCCGCATAAACCCTTCGAACTGTTCCGCAATATAGTCGAATTGCGGCCGGCCCAGCCCGGGAAAGACACCAAGCCAGAACGTATCGTGCATGACTTTGTCGCTGGACTCCAGCGAACCCACAACGCGATGCGCCCGATCCTTCATATAAGGCTGACGAAGCAGATTTCCGCCGAACAGCAAGCGCGTATGGATATTCTTCTCATTCAAAAACTGTACAAGTTCATCGCGCGTGAACGGCGCCCCATCGCGCCTGGTAATCGGAAAGCCAAACCATGACGGATTGGATTTTGGCGTCGCTTCCGGAAGAATGAAGAACTCTTCATATCTTTTCAGCACCGAGCGCAAATAGAGAAAATTGCCCCGCCGCGCGGCGATGAAACCTCCCAGCCGGTCCATCTGGGCGAGCCCGACAGCGGCCTGCATATCCGTTATCTTTAGGTTATAGCCAAGGTTCGAATAAGTATATTTGTGATCGTAGCCGCGCGGCAGATCGCCCAATTTCCATTGAAAGCGCTTCTTGCAGGTATTGTCCTTGCCCGGCGCACAGTAACAATCGCGTCCCCAATCGCGCACCGACTCCAGCGCCCGCTTGATGATTCCGTCATTGGTGAAAACGGCTCCGCCCTCGCCCATGGTGATATGATGGGCCGGATAGAAACTGACCGTGCCGATATCGCCGAATGTGCCCACGATCTTATCGTTATACGTCGCACCAAGCGCGTCGCAGCTGTCTTCGATCACATAGAGATCGTATTTCTTGGCCACCGCCATGACCGTGTCGAGATCGAAGGGGTTGCCCAAGGTGTGGGCGACCATGATCGCTCTGGTGCGTTCGCTAACGGCCGCTCCGATCCTATCCGGGCGGATATTATAAGTGGGGATGTCGACATCCACGAACACGGGCACAAGCCCATTCTGGATTGTAGGATTGACCGTGGTGGGAAAACCCGTGGCGCAGGTGATCACTTCGTCGCCAGGTCGAATGCGCTCCTTGCCCAGCATGGGCGAGGTCAGCGCGGTCATCGCAACCAAATTCGCCGAGGAACCGGAATTGCATGTGAGCGCAAAGCGAAGTCCCAAGAACTTCGCCAACCTTTCCTCAAAGGCATCGTTGAATCGGCCGGTGGTGAGCCAAAAGTCCAACGACGAATCGACCAGGCTGCGCATTTCTTCGGCGCCATAGACCTTACCGGCCACAAGCACCGGCGATGATCCGGCGACAAACGGTTTTGGCGCATGGGCGATTTCGGCATAGCGCCCAACCAAATCGAGTATTTGAAGCCTCAGGCTGGCCGCTTCGGTATCCGTCGCCGGTTGTGCGGTCGTCGTATCGTTGGTGGCGCTCACGTCCGATAACCTCGCATATTCAGGCCCCGCTCCGTGTTTTTACCGGCTATCTCATAGGCTTCGATTTGCGCCAATGTGTAGGCCCGCATATCGGCGCCGTCTGGGTAGGCGCGATACCATGCGACGGCGTGCGTAACCGCCTCTTCAAAATTCCAGCGCGGCCTCCAACCCAGGTAAGTACGCGCTTTGGTGGAATCGAGCTTGAGCAGGCCGGCTTCGTGCACGGCGTTTGGGTCTTGAGCAACCTCGAGCGCGTCCGGCCTGCCCCATGCGCGGCAGGTGCACTGCGCCAAAGCCCCAACAGTTTGCTCGCTTTCCGTATCGGGGCCGAAATTCCAGGCCGTCCAAGGTGCAGGCCCGTCTGTCAGGATCTTCTCGGCAGCCATGAGATAACCTGAGAGAGGTTCCAGCACATGCTGCCATGGACGCACGGCTTCGGGACTGCGAATGGTTATGGCTCTGTTTGCGAGGAGCGCTCGGGCCAAATCCGCCATCAGCCTGTCGTCTGCCCAGTCCCCGCCACCAATGACATTGCCGGCCCGCACCGACACGATCGAGCTCTTGCCCATCGATGGCTGAAAATAGGAACGGCCGTAGGAGGCCGTGACCAATTCTGCGCATCCCTTGCTGCTGCTGTAGGGATCGTAACCGCCCATCGCGTCATTTTCGCGGTAGGCCCATATGGTCTCGCGGTTGTCGTAACATTTGTCGCTGGTAACGATGACCGTTGCCTTGACGCTTGGTGTCTGCCGCACGGCTTCGAGCAAATGGATCGTGCCCATGACGTTTGTTTCGTATGTTTCGACGGGCAACGCATAGGACGCGCGCACCAATGGTTGGGCGGCAAGGTGAAACACGACATCGGGACTAAAATCGCCGATGGCTGTGCGCAAGGCGTTACCGTCGCGTATGTCCGAAATTTGACTAATCACGTCTTCGCCGACGCGCGCGACGCTAAAGAGATTGGGTTCGGTCGGAGGCGATAAGGCGTAGCCGGCAACCTGCGCGCCCAATCGTCGAAGCATGAGCGTCAGCCAGGATCCCTTGAAGCCGGTGTGACCGGTGAGGAATACGCGCTTGCCGACCCAAATGCTTGGTATCATCTTCCGTCCTCGGGCCAGACACGCCAGGGCGCTTTGCCTGTGACCCACAGTTCTTCGAGGTATTGCTTGTCCCGCAGCGTATCCATCGCCTGCCAAAACCCTGTGTGCTCGAAGGCCATCATCTGACCGCCGGTCGCGAGCCGCTCCATGGGTTCGCGCTCCCAATAGGTCATATCGCCTTGGATGAAATCGATCACCTTCGGCGACAGAACGAAGAAGCCGCCATTGATATACCCGCCTTCGGTGACGGGCTTTTCCTTGAAGTTCACGACCGCCTTGTCCCTCATCAGCAACGCACCATAACGTGCACGAGGCTGCACAGCGGTGACCGTGGCGAGCTTGCCATGCGAGCGATGGAACGCGATCAGTTTTCCGATATCGACGTCAGCGACCCCGTCGCCATAGGTAAAACAAAACGATTCTTCTCCATCAATATAATCGCGCACACGCTTCAGCCGCCCGCCGGTCATGCTATCCTCGCCGGTGTCGACCAACGTCACGTTCCAGGGTTCGACGCGCTTTTCATGAACCTCCATGACGTTCTCGCGCATCCGGAACGTCACATCCGACATATGCAGAAAATAATTGGCGAAATACTCCTTGATGACATAGCCCTTGTAGCCACAGCAAACGATGAAATCGTTCACGCCGTATGTAGAATACAATTTCATGATATGCCAAAGAATCGGCTTGCCTCCGATTGCGACCATTGGTTTGGGGCGAGTGGATGTCTCTTCGCTCAGGCGGGTTCCGAGCCCGCCTGCAAGGATTACTGCTTTCATTGTCTTCTTTTTCTCGATTATGGAAGCTCGATCGGCGCGAAGCAGAGCATAACCGATTCACGCGGGCTTACCTAGACACAGACAATGAAGGACGCCTAGCAAGTGCGCCTAAGAGCGCGCGAGGGCGACCGACGCCCGAAACCCTTACGGCTCCGGCTATGTCGGCAGACTGTCTACCAACATGCTTCAGCCGCATGTGCGTACAGGAGTGGACGCAGCTTTGCCCGTCAAAGCTGCTATGCAAAACCGTGTGTAGATCGCTTTGCACGCGCGCATCGCTGGGCGCGCAGAACATCGAGCGCGCCGGCTCGAACGCTCCGCGGCTATATGGCATGTCCGCCTCGCGTCCGAGATCATCCTTAATGATTTCTAAAGATCGGCGGCTTAGTGTCCGCTTCTGACCCGTCACAGCGAGACTGGTGCAAAGATGAGCAATACCGAGACAGATCCGTTAAAACGCGTTATCGAATCCCAACATGGCGGTAAGGCGACGTTCGTCCAAGCCTTTCGCGTGCTCCCCGAACATGACCGGCCGACAGATTGGGATGGCGTCGTCTGCGTGTTCGATCTGAAGGGGCACCCAAAGGCGAAACGCGCCTATGCGTGGTCATGCCCAATTTCGGGCGGGACAACGCCTCGATATTTCGCCGTGCTTCATATGGGTAAGGTCATCGGGCCGATGGAAGCCGTTAAGGCCGCTGCCGTTGCGATACGCAATAGCAGGGCCGAGCGGCCAAGCGCACAAAAGGCAAAACGATAAACTATCGGATGCACTTGCGAATCAAGACGAAGTACCGCTTCCAAGTCATGAACGGCCATTCGTTTTAGCAGACAAGTGGATTGCGCACCGCTTCGTCGATCTAGCGCGGCGCGTTTTGATCCGTGTGATGGACCGGTTCGGTACAGCGCAACATCCGCAATATCTGCTCGTCGTAGCTCCGTCCGGAATGATCGTGACGGTCATCCGGAATGAAACCGCCTGTCATACTTCCAGCCGGTCGTCGCTGCGCGCCACCAGCGCATAAAGGACGGGCATCAGAAAAACGCTGATCAAGAGTCGTGTGAACAGACCACTGACGATAACGAGTGCGAACGGCCGTTGGGTATCGGTCCCGACGCCTGTGGCCAGGGCGGCCGGCAACAACCCCAAGGCAGCCACAAGCGCTGTCATCATGATCGGACGGAGCCTCAGGATCGCGCTTTGACGAATGGCGTCAGCGACAGACACGCCGCTGCCGCGAAGTTCATTGACATAGGAAATATAAACGATCGCCGTCTGCACCGAAACGCCAAACAAGGCGAGGAAGCCAACGGCAGACGACACCGAAAACGGCGTGCCCGTCATCCAGAGCGCCAGGATGCCGCCTGCCGGCGCCGACAGCACCACACCGAGCACGGTGATAAAGGGAAATTTAAAGTTGCTGTAGAGCGCAAACAGCAGAAGAAATATCAGGAATAGTGTCAGCGGCAGAATAATCGCCATTTGGCTGCGCGACGCAGTGTATTCGGTATATTCTCCGCCCCAATCCAGCCAGTAGCCTTGCGGCAAGGCAATCTTTGTTTTGACCTGCTGAATGGCATCGCTCACCGCGCCGGCCAGATCTCTTCCCTCGACGGAAAACTGAACACCGATGTAACGGGAATTGTTCTGGCGGTAAATGAAGGAGGCGCCGCTCTCCACCTGGATGTTCGCGAATTCCTTAAGAGGAATTTGTTGTCCGCCGGGTGTGGCCACCGGGATGTTTCCGATTTCCTCGGGATTGTCCCGATATTGGTGCTCGAGACGGACGACCAGATCGAACTGCTTCTCCTGCTGCACGACCTGTGTCGCCACGTCCCCGCCGATGGCTGTCTGGATCAGGCCATTGATGTCGTCAACGTTCAAACCGTAACGGGCAATTTTTTCGCGATCGATCTTGATGGTCAGGCTCGGTTGCCCGAGCTCCTTGACGAGTGTGACGTCGCGAATCCCGCGCACGCCTTCGAGAACGTGCTTTATGGCCTTACCTTTCTCTTGGAGCGTATCCAGATTGGAACCGAAAACCTTGACGGCGAGCGCGCTTTTCAAGCCCGTTTCAGCCTCGTCGACCGCGTCCTCCGCTGGTTGGGTGTAGTTGAAAATAATCCCCGGAAACGCCTGGAGCTTCTGATTGATCGCGGCGATCAGTGCAGGTTTGTTGCGATAGGGGCCTGTCCATTTCGCGTAAGGCTTAAGCCCAACATAAAACTCGACATTGAAAAAGCCGGTCGCGTCCGTGCCGTCATCGGGCCGACCCAGTTCCGACGCAACCGTTGTAACGTCCGGAAATGATTTCAATACGTCCCGAATCTTGGGTGTGATTTTCGCAGATTCGTCGAACGAAATGGTGTAGGGCATTGTGGCGCGCACCCATAGCGCGCCTTCATCCAGCTGCGGCATGAACTCGGCACCGATGAAGGGAACGAGCAGCAATGATCCCGCCAGCAGAGCTGCCGAAGCAAAAGTCGTTCTCCACGGATTGGCGAGACAGAAATCAAGACCTCTGGTGTAAACCGATTTGATCTCGTCAAAAATGGCGTTGCGGCGCTCCTCGACGCCATTTTTCATGAACCACGAACACAGCACCGGAAGCAAAATCAACGTGACGATCAGCGAACCGATCAAGGCGAAAACCATCGTGTCCGCCATGGGCTTAAACAGCGTCCCGGAAGGTCCGGACAAGACATAGATCGGCAGGAAGCTGACCACGATCACCGCGACGGCATAGAAAAGCGGACGATCGACCTCTGCCGCGGCGTCTTTGATGATTTCCACGACATTGAGCGAAGTACCGTGACGCGCGGCGATCTGGCGGAAAATGTTTTCCACCATCACCACCGCGCCATCCACCAGAATGCCGAAATCCACCGCGCCGATAGAGAGCAGGTTTGCCGAAGCGTTTTGAAGATTGAGACAGATAAACGCGAACAGCAGCGCCAGCGGGATTGTGATGGCGACAATCATCCCCGCCCGGAAGTCGTATAGAAAGAAGATGAGAATGACGACGACCAGGAACACACCGCGCAGCAGATTATCGGTTACGACCTGCGTCGTGAGCGCGATCAAATCCGTTCGATCGTAGAACGGATGAACCTTAACGTCCTTCGGCAGGATCTGCTCGTTGAGTTCTTTTGTCTTCGCCTCGACGCCCTTCAGGACATCCTGGGTTTTCTCGCCTGTGCGCAACAGGATGACGCCCTCCACGGCGTCGTCCTGCTTCTCGTAACCGAATTCCCCCAAGCGCGGGGCGATACCGATGACAACGCGGCCAACGTCCTTCAGCAGAGTGGGCGTGCCGTTATGCACCGCCAGCACCACATTGCCGATGTCCTCAGGCGTGACGATGCGCCCAATTCCGCGCACATAATAGAATTCGCCGCCTTGCGAATAAAAGCCGCCGCCGGCGTTGCTGTTGTTGGCCGTGAGCGCGCTTTCGACCTGCGCGACCGACAAACCGGCTCCGGCCACCCGTATCGGATCAAGCAATACCTGGTATTGCATCGTCCCGCCGCCAAACCCGGAATCGTCCGCCACTCCGGGGACGGATTTGTATTGGGGCTCAATGGTCCACGCCTCGAGAGTTTTCAGCTCCATCGGAGAGCGGTCGGGACTTTGCAATACGTAGCGATAGATAAGTCCCGAAGGCGAGGAGAGCGGCGACACCGAAGGGGTCACGCCGCCGGGGAGCGCAAGACCTCCCATCCGGTTGAAAACTTCTTGGCGTGCGAAATTGTTGTCGGTGCCATTATCGAACGTGATGATGACATCGGATAATCCATAGAGAGAGATCGAGCGGGCTATGCTGGTTTGCGGAATGCCGTTCATTCCGACTTCCACGGGTACCGTGATCAGCCTCTCCACTTCCTCGGCGGCATGCCCAGGCCATTGCGTGATGATCTCGACCATGGGCGGCGAGAGATCGGGATAGGCATCCACCGGCAGGTGCACCAGCGCGCGAAGCCCTACCCCGATCAAGACCAGCGTCATCAGCACGACGAGAAAACGCTGCCCCAGTGAAGCGGAAACGATCCGGTTCATGATCGACGCCGCGCGCGGCGGCATCGGTGGCTGATCGTCGTTCATTGGCTTTGCATAAATTGAATGAAGATGCCGCCATCCACCACAATCCGGTTGCCCGGCTTGAGACCGGCAGAGATGTCGTATTGATCGCCGGTGCGAGAACGGATGGTGACATGCTGCCGCGCGAAGCCACCGTCGGATAGAGCAACATAGACGAACGGCAGGTTCTCGTCGTCGCGCAAAACCGCCGATACGGGTACCAGCAATCCGGAGCTTTCCGCGCGTGAGCGAATGAGGACACGGACATACATCTGCTTCTTGAGAAGATCGCCGGGATTCTCGACGATCACGCGCACAGCCACCGAGCGGGTGTTGGGGTCTACTTCGGCTGCAACATTGTCCACCTTGCCGGCGAGATTTCTCGAAATGCCGGTCTCCACCTCGGCGGAATCGCCGAGTGAAACCGAATCGACATCGGAGCCGAAAACCTGTGCCATGACCCAGACACGCGAAAGATTGGCAATGGTGAAGCATGGCGTGGTCCCTGCCGCCAGGAGCTGGCCGGGCGTAATGAGTTTCTCCACCACGGTGCCCGCGATCGGAGAGCGAATTGTGCCCTGGGATCGCGCGACGGGCCGCCCATCCTGGATGCCTTTAATCGTCCGCGGGTCGACATTGAGCGAAACGAGCGCCTGCAGCGCCGCATCTCGGTCGGACTCGGCGCCGGCCGCATCGGACTGCGCCTGCTCTTCCTCGCGCCGCGAAACCCCCTGGTGCTGCAAGAGGTCCTTGTCGAGATCGGCGAGCCGGCGAGCGGCCCGGGCGGCGGCAAGCGTTTTGCGATACGCGCCAACGGCCGCGGCGAAATCGGAGGAATTGACATCCGCCAGCGGCTCGCCTTTGCGGACTTGCTGGCCCTGGGACACGAACAGCCGTGATACCGGACCGGAGAACGGCGCCAATACGCTCGTGGCGTGGTCGTTGTCGAAATCAACGATGCCGCTGGTCTCGATCGTCTTGTGAAACTTCGATACGGCAACTGTGTACAGATGGATGTTCTGTCGCTGCGCCGCAGTTAGCGTGATATTGCCAGCCGCATCGGTCGATTCCGCGTTGCTGTCCGATTTTGGCGAACAGCCGGCAAGCGAAACGGCCACCAGCGCCATCATGGCTATCGCAAATGCGCGCGGAATTCTGCTTTGCTCTCGATAAAGTGGTGTCGCTGATCGGTGACTATTTCCCATGGTCGTCTCCGGTCAGTTCGGTGCGATTCCACCAGCCGCCGCCAAGCGCCTGAAACAGCGCGGCGGTGTCTGCAAAACGACTGGCTTGAGCCTGTACGAGATTGATGCGGGCTTGCTGATAGCTCTGTTCCGCATTCAGCAGGACCGGATAGCCGGCGTAGCCGTCCTGCAATTGGCGCTGCGCTAGGTCCAGCGTCACTTTGGCGGCATCCGCGGCGGCAGTGGCGGCATTCAGAGCTTCGGCGTCCTGCTGTAGCGCCGTCAACGTGTCCGCGACATTCTGAAATGCCGTGAGGACCGTACTGCGATATTGCTGGGACGCCTGATCATACCCCGCCCGCGCGGCGCGCTCCTGATGCAGCAAAGTGCCACCGTCGAAGATGGGCGCTGTAACGGCTGCGCCTATACTCCAGAACCCCGTACCCGGCGTGAACAATTGGCCGATCGCGAGCGCCGTGCTGCCGGCATTGCCGCTCAGTTGGATATTCGGCAGACGGTTCGCCACGGCGATCCCGATCTGGGCACTGGCGGCGTGCAAATTCGCCTCCGCCTGGAGAACGTCGGGACGCTGGGCGACGAGTTTCGATGGCAAACTGACCGGCAAATCCTGTGGCAGCTGCAAACTCGCGAGCTCGAGTTTTTCCGCCGCCGCCTGGCTGGGAAACCGGCCGGTGAGGACGGCAAGAAGATCCTGCAACTGGACCAATTGCTTCAGAAGCGGTGGCAACAAGGCATTGGCCTGCGCCAGCTGCGACTTCTGCGCGGCAACATCGAGCCCGCTGGCATAGCCTTTGGCCTGTTGATATTCGAGGATTTCGACCAGTTTGGAATCGGCGGCGATAAGTTCGCGGGCCGCTTCGATCTGCGTCTCGACGGACGCCTGTTGGATCGCCGTGACGACGACGTTGGCCGTCAGCGTGTTATAGGCCGCGATCATCTGGTAGCGAACGGCCTGTTCCTGCGCGTCCAGCGATTCCGTGGTGCGGCGATTGAGGCCGAAGACATCGGGCGAATAAGCGACGCTGACCTGCGGAGTGAAGAGATTGTACTGAAGGGCATTCGAACTCGGCACTGGCGCCAACGTGTTCGGCTGCAGCTGACGGGTGGCGGAGAAGCCTGCAGAGATGCTGGGAAGATAGACGCCGCGCTGGGCCAGAACATTTTCATGGGCGACCGACAGCGCCGCCTGCGCCGCTTTGAGGTCCGGGTTGGCAGCAAGAGCTCGCTCGATCAAGTCGTTGATAGGCTTGGAATGGAACAAGGTCCACCAGTCTGCGGAGATGTCTGCGCCCGGGGCGAAGCGTTGCGCTTCTCCTCCCGAAACGTTCGCGCTGGTGACGGTGGTTGACAGAGGCTGGGCGGTATAATCGCGCATATCGGGCGCATCTGGCTTCTTGAATTCGGGACCAACGGCGCAACCAGCGAGCAGTAGCAAAGTCAGTGACGCGATCAAACGCGGCACGCGCGACGGCGAGGTGCCTTTCACAGCCTTAACTCTATGCCTCATCGATCAACTCCTCAGGGAGGAACGGCTCTGTCGACAGGCGCGAACCCGTCAGCGGCGCAATGCGTGCCATGCCGCATTCGCGGCGATCACACACGTGCGAACATCGAGTATCAGAGCTGTGGCGGCGCGCGACTGTGCCAGTTGTGGGTGGTGGCGCCACCAACCGTGCCTGCCAGGAGAGGCAGTGCGACGGATTCGGCCCATAGGGCAGGCGGCAGAACTAGCGGCGCGGCCGGCGCGAAGAACGCACTGGCATTGGCAACCGCCTGGCAGAAGGGGCAAGCATCTGTGCCGTCCTCGGCTGGAGACTTCTTATTATGCGCGGGCGTGCTCGCGAGGGGCTTGCCGGCAGCTGCGCGATCGATGGTATGTAATGTGATGTGGATATGCGTCTGCGCAACATAGGACTGCAGCGAAAAGGCGAGCACCAGAATCCAGGTGACGTAGCGCCAGCCGGAAACTCGGCGCCGAACCACTGATACTCTTGTTGCGGCAGTCCTCATTGAACTCACTATATGTCGCGTCGGATGCAGATTTATACCCACTTCGCCGGGAATTTGCTACCGGCCCTGCGCCAGACTGTGTGTCGTCGCAACAAAGCCTTTCGGATTTGCCTGACATAATTTTCAGTTGGCTTTGAAGGGGTTGGGCACCAGCGCGACTGCCTTTGTATCTGCGTAAGGCAGCAATGCCGCCGCAATCGGAAATTCACCATAGATTGCAATATGCAAAGCCGGGGCGTGGCGCGGGGACGGTCGACTAAACGTAATTAATATCCGTCCCGTTCTTTTGACGGTGCTTTACTGATTGGGCGGTCGCTCCGTTTTTACACCTCGCCCATCAAACATGGCATACAGATTTCCCGCATTCGGCTTGTATGAGCTTTCTTTGTCAATGGGGCATCACGCCAGTTTTGTCATCCTTTGCCATTCCGTTCTTTTGTTCGACTCGCGCTGCGAGCGTTCTTCCGTGCCGACCGCATATTTCCATCACCGTCGCGCGCAGCGGCGGTCAAGGACGGCGCTCTCGGACAAGCCTCACACCATCACGCGTGGAGCGCCGCCGGAATTCGAAGTGGGAAAGAAGTTTCTCCGCACCACATTGGCCAGCACGCCATCCCTGCTGTCTTCAATCATGGCGGTCCTTGTCCTCTCGTCTGGTCCGGGTTGTCTCGCAACCTCCAGATTACCCAACCGGATCAGGGCAGCCGCCGGCAAGTTTGGTTGCGCCCTGGTAATTCTTTAGCGTCTCGTGGATTGCTTCGGAGTTCAGCGGTTTCGATTTGTCGTCGCTGTGGAGCGGTGGCTCGCTTTTGGGCACGGGGGAGGTTGGTGTCCTGTCCCGGACCGCCTTTTGCGCATCAAGCCACTACCGTATTGCCTTTAACATTTCGATCTGGCGCCACATTTCATCTCTGTTCATGTAGGCGGGGCCATTCGAAGAGAGGTTCTGTGCTAAGAACTGCGGGTCCCGGCAATCCAGTTGATCAAAAGAGTTTTGCCACTGTGCCTGTACGGGAAATGCCCCGATCAAAAGCACCGATACAAAAAAGCGATGATGCAGCGTTTTCCGCAGGCAGACCAACGGGCCGTCACGGTGAACTGTTCTGTCCGTTTGGCTTGGTTTAACCTGATAGATATGTTCGGTGGCATGCTTCCCCCGCTTGCTGTCGCGCAGCCGGCTCCGGATTCGACATTGCCATAGCCCAAGAGGAAATAACCAGTGCGCCTGTCGGGAAGTTGCGCGTAATCGCGAACAATCGGATTGGATCAGTCACCGTTTGCAGTGGGAGAGCAGGAGTGTGCGCGTCGTATGGCGCCGCGAGCGGGCGCATTTGGCGCGGGGTGTCGCCATAATACAGATCGCCGGCGCACCAATATGGCAGTTTGGGTTGTGCTTTTCTTGATTGGAGTAATTCAAACGTAAGATAGGGCTTAGAGGTGAGCCTGCTAAACTTTTCAGAATGGTATGCGGCCAATAATCTCGCAGCGAACAACTAACAATCATAAAAGCGCAAATTTGTTTTTGGCAATGCCAAACGCCGCAAGTACTTGGCTTATATGGTATTTGCTCAGCGGACAGACCGTGAACGCCTCGCCAAGGCCGCCGTCCGCTGTCGGCCATTGCGGCTGAGGTTCTTGCTCTCTACTGTTAGTGGGGAGGTCGCGGATTCCGGCGGGGGGGGGCGACTTCATTTCCTCCAGTGCTGCGTATTGTCCTAACCAAATCGACCGGTGGGTAACATGCCAGGGCTGTTCAGTTCTCTTGACATAGGCGGAGAGCGGCCAGCGATTTGAGGCCGCCGAGGGCTGCGGCGTAGCGGGTTTGGGCGAAGGAGCCTGCGAGATTGAAGCGCAGGATGTTGTAGGCGAAGGATCGGATGGTGGCGAAGATGGCGGGGTTCTTGCGGATTTGGGAAGCGTCTTCGCGCAAGGTCACGTCGCGAACGTAATGCAACCTGTTTTCGATGTCCCAGTGTCCGCGGATGACGCGAGCGGCGTCGGCGGCCTTGATAGGGTGGCTGGAGAGATAGAGAGCGACCTCCTGCGATCTTTTCCAAAGTCCGGTGGCGGGCTGGAAGCTCAGCACGATGCGCTCGACCTTGATGATCGCCGCGACGTATGGCTGCCATTCGGTGCCGGCCACCGCCGGGGTGGCGTCGAAGACGCCGACGAGACGGATTTCGTGACGGTTGCGCCGTTTGGCATCGACGGTGCGAACGCCGGAAAGCAGCGGCGCCTTGGCGCAAACCGCCTCGACCCTGCGGCAAAGGGCAAGCTGGTTGTCCTTCAACTGGACGACGAGGTGCGCCTTGGCTGCCGCGGCGGCCTCGAAGGTTTTTTTTGACAATGCATGGCGTCGAGCGTGACGATGTGGCCGGAAACGTCGAGGTCTTCCAAGAGCTTCTGCGCCGCCGGGATTTCGTTGGATTTCTCGTCGATCTCGACATGCGCCAGAACCAAGGCCGTATCGGTGGCGAAGGCGCTGAGCACCTGCTTGGCCCGGCTGTCGCTAAAGGCGTCGAAGCTGCCCCGCAACGCCTTGCCGTCCAGCGCCAGCGCCCGCCTGCCGCCGCCAGTGCCGTTCAAGTTCGCCGCGTGTTGGCGAAAGGCTTTTTCCACACTGGCGGGATCGAGTTCGCTCAAGATCGTGCGGATCGAGGTGTGCGCCGGTGGCCTCTTCCAACCGATCCCGAACGCCTTGTTCAGCCGCCGCCGGTGAACCTTGATGAAAGTGCGGATGCCGCGGTACGAGTTGGCTCCCGAAACCACCGCCAGAATCGCAAACAACAGCACATAGCTCTGCTCGTAGCGCTTGCCTTCGGCCCGTCGCGGATCGGGAATGGCGGCGAGAAACGCTAGGAACCGGTCGAACGCCTTCATCGGAACAGCCTCCACCAATCGTGACCGCTCCGCACAGATTTAGATTTACCGCTCCCTGGGAATCCACCGTTCCCATCACCGCTTCAATTCCTTGCCAACTGTGGCTTTCCAGACTTACCCATCAGAGAACTGAACAGCCCTGGGTAACATGCGAACACGTTTCGTTGGGATTCATATTGCCGTTTCTATTGCTCTTGTCTGTCAGGGATGTGCCACGACGCGGGTTGCGCTGGATGCAGTGAAGAATGTCTCCACCGGCGGTGAAGGAGAGAAAAGCTCAACGCCGTCTGACGAATGCCATTACAGCATGATCTCGGGCGGCGTGATCGGCGGATTGCTGGGCGGCGCCATCGGATTATCGCTCGCCGGAAAAGACAGTCGAGCTATAGGTGCCGCCTTGGGAACTGCGCTCGGTAGCCTCGCCGGGGTTAGTTTGTCGGCTTACCTTCAAGACCGCTGCGAAAAGCTCCAAGCCGCCAAGGCACAGATGCGGGACGTAAAGATCGAGTTTACCGATATCGCAATTCCAAAAGATGTTTTTGTCACGCCAAAAGGGGAGACTTCTACAGACGATGTCGGCGTGGTTGTATCGGCATCGGATACCGGGATGTTTTCCGTCGACAGCGATCAGCTGACGGCGACCGGCTTGGACGACATGTCTCGCCTGTCTCAGGCGTTCAAAGGAACCGATCGACGGCTTCTGATTGTCGGGCACACCGATTCCACGGGATCGTCCGAGCACAATCTCAAACTTTCGGAAGCCCGCGCCATCACCGTGGCTCGGATGTTTGAACGCATCGGAGTCCCGGCTGAGCGCATCTACTACCAGGGCGTCGGCGACACCCAGCCCGTCGACAGAAACGACAGCGAACAGGGACGGGCAAGAAACAGGCGTGTGGACGTCGTCGAGTTGGACAAGGAAGACAGCATTCTCGCCTACAGCCACCTGAACCAATCCAACCCTCGCTATCTCGGCCGCCGGTTCGAGAATCTGCCTTTTGCAAATGCCGCCAATCGTAGAGGCCGTTCGACGGCACGTTCAGTGCCGAGCAACCAGGTATCGCCCACGGCCGTGGCACAGGCTCAAGCAAAACCGGCGGTGCCAACACCGCCGCAGCCGGCTCAGCAGCACCAGATTGCTGCAGCTCCGCCTCAAGCTCCGGCCAAACCGATGACGCCGACCCCGGCTCAGCAGCACCAGATCGCTGCAGCTCCGCCTCAAGCTCCGGCCAAACCGATGACGCCGACCCCGGCTCAGCAGCACCAGATCGCTGCAGCTCCGCCTCAAGCTCCGGCAAAACCGGCGCCGCAGCGCCTAGCCACCACCGCGGCGCCTAAGGGCCAACAAAGTGCACCTCCCGCTCCGCAGCCAGCCGCCAATGTTCCGGCAGCTCCGCCCCAACCTGCCACAACGCAAGTTGCCGCTAGAGCGCGAGGCGTGCGGGGCGTGGATATCGATTTGGGTGGTGAGCACGTCACGGGCTCCGGTGCGGTAGCTTTGGTGAAATTCACCGGCCGCCAGAAGGTTGCCTTTGGCACGGAAGTCCTGAACGCACTCATTCCGCCGGCCATGGCATCAAATCCCATGGATAGCCCGCTGCTCAGAACCGCGTGCGTTGCGGATCCCGAGGGTCCGGAGATTTTGGTCAAGTCGCTGAAGACGATGGAGCCGGTCAATCGGCAGATCGCCGATTACATGTCGGGGCTGTACGGCTCCTCCTGGACTAAGACGCTGAACGGCCATCTCGTCGGACTGGTCAAGGTGTCGGTTTTGAAGGACGGCGGCCGCACCGATACCGCACCGGAGCTGTTCGTCTACAAAAACTACCACGCGGGCGACACAGTCCCGGCGGTGCATGTGATCGGCGGTGCGCGCACTTATGTTGGCGAGAAGGGCGTCCTCTATCGTGTGTTCTTCGATACGCGGCAGGGGCCGATGCAGTGCGCCGACATTGTTTTCTCGCGAGACAACACGGCACTGGCCGCTTACGGCCGCCTCTATTACACGCGCGGTCGGTCCATGTATGCCGTCAATTACCAGCCAGATCCGGTCGGAATTCAGCATTAGTGCAGTGATGCGTCCGATTCAAACTCATTGACAGAACAGAGTGACCCGATATGTGGAACATGATCTTCACCCCCCTGCTTAACTGGCTGCCCTACATCGGCGGAGCATTTGCAGCTACTTTGGTGATCTACTGGATCAGGGAAAACTGGGAAGACGTGAGTTTCATGCTTCTGAGGATGTGGTATGCCTTCCCGTTGATCGGAAAGGCCCGGAGCCTTGCGGGCGATCTGACGGAGGATCAAGAAACAAATTGGTTCGTGTCCGAGCTCAAGCTGTGCAACGACTTCCACTCCCATCTTGTCCGCTCGATCGAAGATCCCGATCTGTTCGACAAGGCAAAGAATTACCTTGCCAAGGTCGGAGAACTCGGCCGTACACCGGCACAACTCTGGGGGTTCATCCTCATTCCGTTGCTTGTGTTTGTCGAGGCGCTGGGTTTTGCCTATGTTCTCGCAGGCTATACACTGCCGGGATCGAGCGAGGCATTACAGGTGCCCGGCGCGGTCGCGATCGCGCTTCTGATCTCCATCGGTTTGGTGTTCCTGACGCATATGGCGGGGAAGGAGTGGCACTGGCGGAACCTGATGGAAGGGATCCGCGTGATGTACATCAATGACAAACCGGAACTGCGCGTCGGCCTGATCGGTCATCTCAAGGTGTCGCTCGACAAGACGATGAGCGACGAGCCGGAGAGGACATACGTCCAGCGCCTTAAGCGGATCGAGACGAATGCGCGAGTGACGACGGGCGTGTCTGGTTGGAGTCTGGCGATGGTGGGTGTGATCATTCTGGTTACGGTAGGCGCGTTCTATGTCCGCTATCAGACCCTCATGAATATCGAGAGCTGCATTGCGTTAAATCAGGGACCGCAGCCGACGACCGAGTTCTTCGCGGATCCTACCAACAACACGCTTCCGCCAGATATTACCAAGCCGGATGAGGCGAACAGGGCCAATGGCGAAGTCGGAGCCTGTAATGCGAAGGAAAAGGCCAGCATTGCTACTTATGTCGTACTCGGCGTGGTGTTTGTCGTGGTGCAGCTCATCGGCTGGACGTTCGGCTACCGATACGGGTTTGCCGGCATAGACTCCTATGATGCCTGGAAACTTACGCATCGCTTCAGCAGCCAGGTGAAGTACCAAAATTGGCGAGCTCAAAAGGGCAAGCATATCTGCGAGGTGGCGCAACAGCACCTCTCGCAGTTGCAGCGGCTGCTTCTGCTCCATGCCCAGAGTTGGGGTGTTGACGCCGATGTCCTGAACAAAGCGCAGAACGCAGGAATGCGAAGATTCGATCTGTTCCTCGAACGACTCCGTCAGAAGCCGGTCATGACCACGGTGTAGGTGGCAGATGCTTCGAAAGTGTAGGGAAGATGTGGAGAAGGGAATGATCATAAAACGCGCGCTGCGGGCGATTGCGTCGACTTTACTGCTGGCGCTTTTCGCTGCCGGTCAGGCGGCGCTTGCAGAGGCGCCTCGTCTTGGAAGTTGTTACACGATGGTGCCTCAGTTGGGCGTGAAGGCACCGGACGTGCAACGCGATCTGCTGGTTCTGATGGACCAGACCGTGGAGTTCGATCCGGAATTCAGGACGGACGTTACGCGGCATGTGCTGGATTTCATGAAGCCCGGGGACAAGATCATCCTGGTTGCATTTTCCTCATACGGCGAGAACAGGTATACGCGGATCGTGCTGGAAGCATCGCTCGATCTGCCGATCAAGGATGCCGACCGCTATTACATCGGAAAATACATTCTCCAACGCTTCGACAGCTGCATGACACAGCAGAAGGAGGCGGTCGCCGGCTACATCCGGAGCAAGATGGGTCAAGTCTTTTCGGGCTCCACGCAGTCGTTGGAGCATACCGAGATCGTCGGGACCATCAATCAGCTGGCCGTGCAGGGGAGGGCGAACAGGGGCGCCAAGCACTACTGGTTGCTGGTTTCGGATATGCTGGAAAACTCCAGCGTAACGTCGTTCTACAAGAACGGTCAGATACGCGTTATCGATCCGCAGCAAGAGCTCGGCAAATTCCGCAGTGTACGGCAGGTCGCGAACCTTGCCGGCGCCCGGGTTTTCGTAGCCGGAGCTGGTTTCTCGCAGAAGGACAAGTTCGTTCCTGAAACCGTGATGCAGCCGTTGGAAAAATTCTGGACAGACTATTTTGCGGCTGCGAACGCGCAGCTCGTCGAGTTCGGACGGCCCATGCTCCTTCGCCCGATCGAATAGTCTCTTTTGGCTGTGGCGTTGCCCCTCCCTGCACAGGATCAATAGATCGTGCGCTTAATTCACGATGCCTGTGCCACGGCTTATTTCCAATCCGGATTTCTTCCATCGCAGCACAATCCGGCGCACCAACGACTCCCATCTCGTCTGGCGCAGTGCCAGCGACGGCCATTCCGCAATAGCGTCTCGGGGGCTTAGGGCCACGCGATGCTGCCAGACGGGGGCCCGATCGGAAATCGTTGAAAGACGGCATTCCTCTTGCACCGTGGCGGGACTATCGGACTGGCATCGCCAAAGGAATAGGCGTTGCGCGGCTCGCAATGGGCAGAGTTTTCCAACGGGGCACTTTCTGCCCGGCATTAATGTCGGAGGGAGTTGTCATGATCGACTCGATCTCGAGCGCTAGAGCGAGTTGGGATCGAATTGACTCAGCTGCGTTTTGTTGCGGCGAGGCGACCGCCAGGCGCGGCGCGAAGAGCGATGCGGTGACATCGGTCGAGCGGCGCAACGCAGCGGGCGCCCGCCGCAACAAAACCCGTAGGGCCGGAGTATTTTGGGCTGCGGGTTCGTCGAAAGGCTCGCCCGTAGTGCCGCTACGCGCGTCGCCCTCCTCCTGCCCACAACCCAAAATGCCTCCGGCGCAGCGGGTCAATCCGGTCCCAACTCGCTCTAGTGCCACAACGTTATTTGCGTCCGATCAGAGCAAGGCGGCGGAAGCGATCCGATAGTCCGCTCCGGGGCAACACATGCCGATCTCTTATCTTTCAACACGCCAGATTAACGCACTGCCGCCAAGCATCGTCGAGCGATTTACGACGACCAATCTGACGCCGTTAAGCGCCGCCCAGATCGGCGCGATCAACACGAGTAGCATTGCTGTTCTTGCCGCCACGCAGATCGCCGTCCTGTCCTCCGCACAACTGAGCGGATTGTCGGTGACGCAAATCCCCGATATCGCGCCCTCTATCGTGTTCAGTACTCCGCAGCTCCTGGCGCTGAGCGGTCCGCAAGTTGGAGCGATGACCTCTACCCAGATCGGCGCCTTGGACACCAGTCATCTTTCCGTCCTTAGCACGGTCCAGCTCGGCGCGCTCTCCGCCACCAACTTTTCCGGGTTGAGCGCGACACAGGTGGACGGCCTAACCACCACGCAAATCAACGGTCTTCAGATTGCGCAGTTGAGCTCGACGGAGATCGCAGAGTTCACCTCGACCCAGCTCGGCAGCCTGTCCGCAGCCAAGGTCAAGGGCCTGACGTCCAGCGACTTATCGGCGCTCAGTAACACGCAAATAACGGCTTTGACACCGAGCCAGATGCAGAGCGTTACCACCACTCAGCTACAAGGGCTTAGCACGACAGATTTCACACGGTTGTCGATGACGCAAGCGGGGGCGCTCACAGCCACTCAAATGGGCTCGCTTTCGACGACCAACCTTAACGCGCTGAACACCACCCAGATCCAAGGATTGAGCGCCACTCAGTTGTCGGGCCTCACCGCAACGCAAGTCGCGGGCCTGACGATCACCTCCATCGACGCTCTTACCGGCACGCAAATCAAAGGCCTTGGTGCCGTCGAGATCGGCACCTTGTCCACCGCCAATTTCATCTCTTTAAGCTCGACCCAGATTCAAGGTTTGGCCACAACCCAGCTCTCCGGCATTACGACGACCCAGCTGGCAGCCCTATCCACGACCGACATTGGCGAATTCGCCGACACCCAGATCGATCGACTTTCCTCGGCTCAGATCGGCGCCTTATCGGTCACAAACTTCTTGACTCTTGATGCCACAGCTCTCGGCGGATTGGCCTCCACCCAGATCAGCGGCATCACCACCACGCAATTGAGCAATCTGACCACGACGGCGCTGGCCGCTTTGACCTCCACAGAGATCGGACGGCTTTCGACTGTCCAGTTTGCCGCGCTCACCACAGCCAATGTCAACGCATTGGATGCAGGAACCCAAGTCCCGGGTTTGACCGCCGCACAGATCGCCGGCTTCTCCGCCACGACTCTGTCGGGATTTACATCCACTCAGCTGCAACAGTTGAACGGCACCCAGATCGGCGGGCTGACAACAACCCAGATCAGCGGATTGTCCGCTACGGACTTCGCCAAGTTCAGCGATACCCAGATCACCAAGCTCACTGCCCCTCAGATTGGCGCACTTTCCACCACCAATCTGTTGAGCATCGACACCACCACCATTGGCGCTCTCGCCGCAACCCAAATAAGCGGGCTCACCACCACGCAATTGGCCAACCTGACCTCGACTGCGCTGTCTGCTCTGACGTCCACCGAGATTGGAAAACTCTCCGTCGCGCAATTTGCAGCCCTCAGCACGACCAATGTCAATGCGCTGGATGCGGGCACGCAGATCACGGGTCTGACCGCCGCGCAAGTCGCAAGCCTCCCAGCCACCACTATCTCCGGCTTTAGCTCCACCCAGCTGCAGCAGCTGAGCGCCACCCAGATCGGCGGTTTCACAACAACACAGATCGCCGGGCTGTCCGCCACAGACTTCGCCAAGTTAAGCGATACACAGCTCTCTGCGTTCTCCGTTGCTCAGATTGGGGCGCTTTCCATCGCCAATCTGTCAAACATCGACGCTACGGTCATCGCCGGTCTCAGCACAAAACAACTGGGTGGTCTCACCACAACCCAGTTGGCCGGCATCACCACAACCGCCATCGGCAATTTGACTGCCACAGAGATGAGCAAGCTCACAAACGCTCAGCTCGCCGGCTTTGGTCCAGCCAACTTCACGGCGCTGAATTCCACACAGATTCAGAGCATCACCACGACACAGATAGGCGGCATCTCGACCGCAGAGCTGGCCGCTTTGTCGACCACCAATCTGGCTGAGTTCACCGATACCCAGATCGCAAAGTTCTCCTCCGCCCAGGTGGGCGCGCTTAATGCCACCAACTTCTCGGCTTTGGATGCAACGGCGCTGAGCAGCCTGACGTCCACACAGGTTGCCGGGATTACAACCACACAATTGAGTGCGCTGACCACGACCGCGCTCTCTGCTCTAACATCCATCGAAATCGGACGGCTCTCCACGCTGCAAGTCGCCGGCTTCACGGCCACCACGCTGTCCGGTTTTAGCTCCACGCAGCTGCAACAGTTGAACGCCACTCAGATCGGCGCGTTAACGACACTCCAAATTAATGGACTGTCCGCAACCGGTTTTGCCAAGTTCAGCGATACACAGCTCTTGGAGTTGTCTGCTACTCAGATTGGCGCGCTGAGCACCACCAATCTTTCGGGCATCGATTCGACCACCATGGCCGGGCTTTCGGGGACGCAGCTGGGCGGGCTGACCACCACGCAATTGGCCGGCATCACCACGACCGCCATCGGCAATCTGACCGCTACCAAGATGGGCGAACTCTCAACCGTTCAACTTGCGGGCCTGTCGACAACCAACTTTGCCGCGCTGAACGCAACCCAGATCCAAGCTATCGCCACCACCCAGATGAACGGAATCTCGACCACCCAGCTGGCCGCTTTATCGACCACCGATTTGGCCGAGTTCACAGATGTGCAAATCGGCAAGCTCTCCTCGGCTCAGCTTGGTGCGCTTTCCGCCACTGCCTTCTCGGCTTTGGATGTCACGGCGCTCGGCGCCTTGACTTTCACCCAGATCGGCGGCGTCACCACCACGCAATTGAGCAATCTGACCTCGACCGCGCTGGCCGCACTGACCTCCACCGAGATTGGGCAACTCTCCACCACACAGTTCGCGGCGCTCAGCACCACAAATGTCAACGCACTGGATGCAGGAACCCAGGTCCCGGGCCTAACCGCCGCCCAGATTGCCGGCTTCTCCGCCACCACACTGTCCGGCTTTACTTCCACTCAGCTGCAAGCACTGAACGCGACCCAGATCGGCGGACTGACAACAACGTTGATTGGCGGACTGTCGCCCACAGACTTGGCCAAGTTCGGCGATACCCAGCTCTCTGAGCTCTCTGCTGCGCAGATCGGCGTTCTTTCCACGACCAATCTGTCGAACATCGACGGCACGACCATCGCCGGGCTCAACGGCACACAATTGAGCGGGCTCGCCACCACTCAATTGGCCGGCGTCACCACAACCGCCATCGGCAATTTGACTGCGGCAGAGATGGGCAAGCTCTCAACCGCTCAGCTCACCGAGCTTGGCACAACCAACTTCACAACCCTCAACTCAACCCAGGTCCAGGGTATCGCAACGACCCAGATCGGCGGCGTCTCCACCACACAGCTGGCCGCCTTGTCGACCTCCAATGTGGCTGAGTTCACGGATGCGCAAATCGGCAAGTTCTCCTCCACTCAGCTTGGCGCCCTCAGCGCCACCAACTTCTCGGCTTTGGACGCCACAGCGCTTAGCGCCTTGACTTCCACACAGTTCAGCGGCGTCACCACCACGCAATTGAGCAATTTGACCACCACCGCGCTGGCCGCTCTAACCTCCACAGAGATTGGACAGCTTTCCACCGCACAGTTCGCGGCGCTCAGCACCACCAATCTCAGCGCATTGGATGCAGCAACCCAGATCGCGGGCCTGACCGCCGCACAAATTGCCAGCTTCTCCGCCACCACGCTGTCCGGCTTTACGTCCACCCAGCTGCAAGCGTTGAACGCGACCCAGATCGGCGCGCTGACAACAACCCAGATCGGCGGACTGGCCGCCGCGGACTTCGCCAAGTTCGGCGATACCCAACTCTTTGAATTCTCCGCAACGCAGATCGGCGTTCTCTCCACGACCAATCTGTCGAACATCGACGGCACGGCCATCGCCGGGCTCAACGCCACGCAATTGAGCGGGCTCACCACCACCCAATTGGCCGGGGTCACCACAACCGCCATCGGCAATCTGACAGCCATCGAGATGGGCAAGCTCTCGACCGCTCAACTTGCGGGACTGTCGACAGCCAACTTTGCCGCTTTGAACGCAACCCAAATCCAGGGTTTGGCCACAACTCAGCTTTCCGGCATCACAACAACTCAGCTGGCAGCCCTGTCGACAACCGACATCGCCGAGTTCACCGATACTCAAATCGGTAACCTCTCCTCCGGGCAGATCGCTGCTCTGTCGGCCACCAATTTTTCGGCTTTGGACGCCACAGCGCTTGGCGCCTTGACGTCCACCCAGTTCAGCGGCGTCACCACCACGCAATTGACCCATCTGACCACGACCGCGCTAGCCGCTCTAACCTCCTCCGAAATCGGACAGCTTTCCGCCACTCAGTTCGCGGTGCTCTCCACTGCCAATCTCAACGCATTGGATGCAGGAACCCAGATCACGGGTCTGACCGCGGCACAAATTGCCAGCTTCTCCGCCACCACACTGTCCGGCTTTACTTCCACCCAGTTGCAAGCGCTGAACGCCACTCAGATCGGCGGCTTCACCACCACCCAGATCTCTGCATTCGACGCCGGCGAGGTCGGGGAATTCACAGCCACACAAATTGGGGTTTTCACGGCGGCACAGATCGGCGCTTTGACGCCCACCAATTTTGCCCTGTTGAACACCAGTCAGTTAGACACGCTAAGCTCGACGCAGATCGGCGCTCTGTTTGACACCGTTCTGTCTGCCCTTGATGGGACGCAAGTGGCGGGCTTGACGACGACCCAACTCGAAGGCCTGACCGTCGGGCAGCTGGAGAATCTCAATACAACCGACTTCGGGAAGCTTACCGCAACGCAGATCGGCGGACTTTCGCCTACCCAATTGGGGGCATTGTCGAACACCAATCTGACGGCACTCAGCGCGTCCGAGATTGCGGGTCTGAGCAACACCCAGATCCAAGGACTGAGCGTCATTCAACTTGGGTCATTGAACACCACCGATTTCAGCCAGTTTACCGACACCCAAATAGATGCCCTGACGCCGACGCAACTGGGTGCCCTTCCCTACGCCAATCTGTCCTCGCTCAGCGCGACCGATGTTGCCGGCTTCAGCACCACCCAGATCCAAGGCCTCACTGCGCTCCAACTCGGGTCGTTCAACGCCACCGACTTCGGCAAACTCACAGATACCCAAATCCTTGCCCTGACGCCGTCCCAGATCGGCAGCCTGTCGAATGCCAATCTGGCTTCGCTGACCGCATCCCAAATCGCTGCCCTCAGTACGGCCCAGATCGATGGGCTTTCACCGTTCCAGCTTCATAGCCTCACAACGACCGAGATCGGAGATCTCACCTCAACCCAGATCGCCGGTCTTTCGCCGGCCCAATTCAGCGCCTTGTCGACTGTCGGCTTGGCGCTTTTCTCGGGCACCCAATTGGCGGGCCTCACGCCGGGCCAGATCGGCGGACTGACGATCACCGAATTGCAATCTCTGAGCTCGACCCAAATCGGCTCCTTCAACGCCAGCCAGATCCAGGGCTTGACGCCGGCGCAACTGGCCAGCTTCGATCTAACGACCTTTGGCGAACTGACCGCGACTCAGATCGGCGCCTTGCCGGGCATCGATGTCGGCGCGATTTCAACGACCATTATCGGCGCTCTCGCGACCACCCAGGTCCAGGCACTGGCGAGCACGCAAATCCCGGCGCTTACGACCACTCAGATCCTGCAGCTGACAACAACCTCCATCGCGGCGATGACTCCCGCCCAGCTGAACGCCATAACTCCGGCACAAGTGCAGGTGCTGCCTTGATCGCTCCGTATAAGCATTGATGTTCAAAGCGGCCCGCTGAGCGGGCCGCGGCGCTTCGTGCGTGTCAAATGACGGAGATGATATATAGAATAACAACCCATAGCACAGCGCTGGACATGGCGACAAAGGCCATGGTTCGTCCCATAGGCCATTTTGCATCGTCATCCAGCACATTCGCTGCGTCGAGGTCGAAGGAAAAAGCCTTGGCCAGTTCGCTCAATACCCCGCCCATAAGCCCGCCAGCCTCGATACCGGTATCAGGCAAATCTTGGTCGGAATGGGTTGGAAGAAGCGGTGCTGCGCGTACCATAGCACGAGACCCAAATCGTCTTGCGATGCCACTGTCTGACACAAAAGCTAATACGATCTTAAGACGCAGTTTGGTATACGGGCGTTCACTTATTTGGCGATTCACCGCAGATTGGTGGACACTGCGATGCCACCATTGCGTCGTGCTCTTGCAATGGGCGGTGGAACGACACTGGCTGAAAACCGACCACGGGCTATTATTAAGGACCAATCAACCAATATGGTTGTGAAGACATTGCGTCGATGGCTCACTGCGGCGATTGCGGTTACCGTTTTTGTCCTGTTTTCGATTTATTTTGTCGACCGTCCGCTGGCACGTCTGTTGGCGCGATTCCATATGTATCAGGGGGTCCTGGTTAGTCCTCAGGTGCATATCCCCGTCTTGATCGTGTTGGCGAGCTTCGCCGTGTTGTTGGGAGCCCGCAGCCTTTCGGCGCGCGAGCGGTTTCCCAAATGGGCCGTCGCCGCCGTGTTGGCAGGCTTGGCTTTGGCGTGGAGCCTCTGCCTCACGGAATTTGTCCTCAAGCCTCTTTTCGGACGCGCCTTTCCCAGCGATTATTTGCAGTACGGCCAATACGCCTTCCTCTGGTTTCAATACTCGGATGCGTATCGATCGTTTCCATCCGGTCATGCCGATCAGGCTATGGCGATCGCTTCGGTTCTTTGGGGGTTCTACCCGCGCTGGCGCTGGATTTATGTCGTCGCTTTGGCCGGCTTGGCGGGCGCACTCCTCCTTGGCGAGTGGCACTTCTTGAGCGACCTCGTCGCCGGCGGTTTCATCGGAGCGGCCGCAGGAGCTCTGATGATGCAAATATGGAAATCGATCGAAGGGTCGAAATTTGAGAGTTCAGCCAGCGCAAGCGATCGAACCGGTTGATGGTGTTCAACAGGCGTGGAAGTTGATCGCGCGTTTGTAGGTTCCTCGCGTCGCTAATGATACGCGATGGCGACATTGCCCCATTGGTCTAATCGCAGGTCCGATCTAGGCGCTACACGATGCCGGGATGGTTGGTCCGGATACTCCAGCGGAAGCATCCCCGACGGGCTGGCACTCATCGTTCAGCCATGCGGCCAGAGCGGTCGTGGTTTGCGCGCCCACCGTACTTAGCTCGCGCGCCAATCGTTCTACCGACCCCGCATCGCCACGACGGCACGCCTGTTCGAATTCGCGCGCCACGGCGCTCATTCTCGCGAGGCCGATATTGCCTGCGGTACTGACAATTCCATGCGCGATACGCGCGGCGGCGGAAAAGTCTCCGCTTGCTCTGTGCACTTCCAGCGCAGCCAAACCGGAAGCGGATTCTGCCAGAAACATGCGCACGAGCTCGACAACTTTGTCCGAGGGCAGCGCATTTTGCAATTCGGCGAGCTTACCCAGATCGAGGACCGGCACGGCGATGGCCGTCTTCATTTCCTCAGGCGCAGCGTCGGCCGCAACCGGCGAGTGTCCCATTTTCTGCGAACATTCTTTCGACAAAGCCGCAAGCTTTGCCAACAGCGCTTTGGAATCCACCGGTTTGGAAACATAGTCGTTCATGCCTGCCGCCAGATATTCGGCGTCTACGCCTTCCATGGCGTTGGCGGTCATGGCGATGATATGGACGCTGTTGGCCGGCGCAGACAAGGCGCGTATCTGTTTCGTCGCTTCGACGCCGTCGAGCTCCGGCATTTGGACATCCATCAGCACGACATCGTATGTCTTGTGCCGCACGGCATCGACGGCCTGATATCCATTTTCCACGATGTCGATGCGGTATCCGGCGGTGGCGAGTATGGCCTCGGCAACGCGCTGGTTGATCTTGTTATCCTCGGCCAGAAGCACGCGCAACGACGGCGCGGCCAAGGCAGCGGATTCGGTGGTATCGGCATCCGGGGAACGATCGGGTGTTTCGTCGATGGGTGTTTCAGGCATCTGTCCTATGACCAGTTTCTTCAGGCAATTCTCGAGATCCAGCTGACGAATCGGTCGGTCAAGATAGGCATCGATCCCGTGCACGTCCTTGACGTCTGCTCCCGCCGGTCCGGCAGACAACATCAATACGAGCTTCGTCTTGGCGAATTTTGATCGATAGCGGATTTGCGAGGCCAACAGGTCGCCGTCAAGGCCGGGCATCCTCTGATCGAGAAAGACAATATCGTAAGCCTCACTTTGACTTAACGCGCGTTCCAATTCCGCGATGGCGGCATACCCGTCGGATACGCCGTGTGCCGTTATTCCAAAGGCGCCAAGCTGCCGGCGGAGGATCTCCGCATTTATCGCCATGTCGTCGACGACGAGAATGTTCAAGTCCTTCCGCAACGATTCCATCGCCGGGTCGCGATGGACTGCGCCCGAGGCGCGTTGCAATGGCAGATGAACCCAGAATCTGGAACCGACATCGACGCCGCAATCGACACCGATTTCTCCGCCCATCAATTCGACAAGTTGTTTGCAAATCGCAAGTCCAAGACCGGTCCCGCCATACCGGCGCGTGACGGAACTATCTATTTGGCTGAATTTCTTGAACAGGTGTTCACGGACGTTTTCGGGAATCCCGACCCCGGTATCGGCTACCTCGAAACGCAGCATTTGCAGACCGCGCGCCTCCGCGGCGGCATCCGATATTGCGGTCACTTGCAACGTGACGCCGCCCTTTTCGGTGAACTTCACGGCATTACCGAGAAGATTGAGAAGCACCTGGCGTAATCGCGCCGGATCTCCTCGGTAGGTGCCGAGCAATGCCTGTTCGACGTAAACGCCAAGATCGATGTTCTTCTCTCGCGCCTTGCCCGCCATCAAACTTATCGCGCCTTCCGCGACATTCGCGACATCGAAATCGATGCACTCGATTTCGAACTTGCCGGCTTCCAATTTCGAGATATCCAAGATGTCGTTGACAATCGCGATGAGGCATTCGCCCGAACTCGTGCACGATTTCCGCATATTTGCGTTGCTCCTCATCCAATTTCGTGTCGATGAGCAAATCCGTCATGCCAATGATGCCGTTCATTGGCGTGCGAATTTCATGGCTCATATTGGCGAGGAATTCGCTTTTGGCCTCATTGGCCCTGTCGGCAGCGTCGCGCGCTTCGGCAAGGTCGCGTGCTTGTGCAGCCAGACGTGTCTCGCTTTCGCGCAGTTCCTCTTCGGCCTTGTGACGGCGCGTTTCATGCAGCAGCAAGGTGCCAAGAATGGTTGCGGCAAGAATTCCGGAAACAAAGGAGGCACCGGCCGAGTTCAGCATCACGGGCCAGCCCTGAAACGACCACAGAGCGGCCAGGCTCATCGCTGCGGAAAGAGCACCCAAAACGGGAAAGTGGTAGTAACTGACATAACCTGCCGGCGCGCCCCGGCGGCGATCCAAAAACAGGCGCAACACCAAGCCTGCTCCGGCGCCGGCGAGCGCCGCAACGAATCCGACATTGTCCAATGTGCCGCCCTGCAAAACGGGGACGAGCTGCGCCGTAACGGCGATGAGGACGGCGGTAATGGCAGCGGCCGGTCCGGCGAGCAATCCCGCCAAGGCCAAGAGAATTGTTTGGCTCCCCGTCGATGCGCCGCCGCTCAAATGGATCGGCAGAAGAAGAACGACGGCCGTCATTCCGCCAAACAAAACACCGACAGCTGTGCCTTGCGTAAGTTTCGAGTCAGGGCGCAAACGAACGGCGATCGTTCGCGTTGGACCATAGGCAATGACCGCCGCGGCAAAGACGGCAAAATTCAAAAGAGATTCAACGATTGTTATTTGCCAGAAAATATCCATCGTACCGAAGACTCGACTTACTGATTCTCAGACTCAGTCATTCACGCTTAGCGTCGCCATGAGACGCCGTTCGACGGCGGGACCGACTGTCTGTCTCTGGGACGGCTGAAGCAGGTTTTGCCCGGAGACAGCTATCATTGCCCAATCGGTTATCCGGTACGCGACGCGGCCATCGAGGGACGTATAGGCGTCAACGGGCACCAACATGCTGCCTGTCCCTAAAAACCATAGGCCCGCGGTCTTCGACTGATAGCCAAGAAAAACATCTGCCTCCCAGGAATCTTCTGTCCATCCAAGGCTACCCTTGACGACATGCTTTGGTGTCGAGTGCTCATAATCGACAAGGTCCGCGCCATTCGCCGCAAACGGCAGAAATTTGTCCTCGACGAACTCGGCCCGATAGCTCACCGACCAACGCCATCCACCGTCCAGCAATCCTTTGATATTCAGTTCCATACCATTGGCGTCGGATGATCCGATATTGGCAGGTGTCGCGTAGAAGCTGACCGGCGTGGCGATAAAGCTCCCCCCGACGGACGTTAAGTCATCGGTGCGTTGATGGAATGCGCTGAGCTGCAATTGTGCATCGAACGTCGACAGATTGTGGTTCCAAGCCAATTCGTAATTGGTCACCGCGGTTGGTTTGAGTGCGGGATTCCCCGTCACCTGCAGGGGCGGCATATTGATAAGAAGGGCACCCGACTCGACGAGACTGGGCAGTTGCACGCCTCGACTTGCGATTAAGCGCAAATTGTCGGCTTGCGTCATCGTCCAAACCGCGCCGCTGTTGAAGCTGAATTGCGTTATCGAGCGGTCCCAACTCGAATCCGTAAACGGGTAGCCGAATGGTGTGCTGCCGCTTCGCCCGAGCGCGAGATGGTCGATCCGCACGGCGTTCGTCAGCGAGACGACGGGACTGACCCTCCAATTCCACATGCCTGAAACGGATGCGACGTCGTAAGAGACCGTACCGCCCGGAGTCGGTGCCGTGTTGGCGTCGTTGTGCCGGTATTCCAGCGCCATACGCATCGTATGATCGTTTCCGAGATTAAAAGCATCTTCAGCCTGAATAACCGTAACCTGGTTGTGCATCACGAAGACGCCAAGAGCAGGTAAGCTCGTTCCACGCCAGCCGATCCAATTGGTATAAGCCGTAAGTTTAAGAAGACCGACATTTGTATCCGCGGTAAGCTGCCCTTTTATGGAGTTGGTTTCGTAGTGCGAAACCTGCCAGATATAGTTGGGCGACACTTCGTCGCTCAGCGCATGCGAATGGCTTGCTTCCAGACCAAGTTCGACGTTGTCGTTGACGGCAATCACGGCATCGGCATCGATGGACGCACGCCTATTGCCAACGCGCGGCGGTCCGGTCATGGCCAGCGGGATGGGCGTTGTGAATTCGTTGTCCGATCCATAGCCGCCGGATAGACGCAGACCGCCTTTCGTGCCCAACCGAAACGTCCTAACGCCCGAAGCTTCCACCAACCCTTGCGCACCGGTGCGTGCCGAAGCGGTGTTCACGTCGTCATAGCGCGGGTTGTAGGTAATGATATTGATCACGCCGCCGACGGCGTTAAAACCGAACAAAGCGGAGTTTGGGCCTTTCACGATTTCGATTTGGCGGATTTCGCCAAGTTCGACAGGTAGCGTCGTCCAGGGAATGAAACCGTAATAGTCCGCATAGACTTGTCTTCCGTCGATCAACACAAGCGTTCGGGCGGCGTACGCCTGATTATAGCCACGTATCGAGACATCCGATGTATCATTGCTCCATTGAAGAACATCGACGCCGGCAACGTGACGCAGAACACTTGGAATATCTCGCGCTCCGGAGCGGCGAATTTCATCGGCCGTTACGATGATCATATTGACCGGTACTTCCGTGACACGCTGCGGCGAACCCGTCGCGCTTGTCGTTACAGGCTCACCGAACAATTGCTCCAAAGAACCATAATCCATCGTCTGTGCGTTGGCGGAGAGAGACACAATGCTTGCGAACATGCCGACCGTAAGGCCGATCGATAGACACGTTTGGCTACAGCGGCGCATCCTTTGGCGGATGATAATATTTGCGGTCATTTGCGCTTCACCATCATCGTGAATACCGAAGAGAAATGCGCGTTGGCGGCCGAAGCCATCGCCGTATCGAGAACGATATTTACGTTGGACCCGGCCTGGACCATCAGCACGCAGCATTTGGCATCCAAGCAAGCCGGATCGCTTGAGATGCTCACGACATGCTGCCGGCGCACAAAGTCAGCGATCTGGGCACCGGACGCGGCTACGCCGGGCATAAGATAAAGCACGTCGAAGCGCTGCGAATTCTGCAAAAGCTCGTCGACGGTCACGATATTCGCATGTATGGCCGACGAACTGGGTCCGTGCATTGCGGCAAATGCGTTGGCGGTTTGCGCGGCTACGTTTTTGCCGTCGCGCATGTTGGAGCTATAGACGACACCTATTGACACTGTGGAACGGATTTGCAGGGAATCTAGAAAACCGAGCGAACGCACGGTCGCTTGGAGATCGGCAATAGCGACCTCGCCGGCATGCGCGGCAGGGACAGACAGCGTCCAGCAGATTGCAGCAGCCGCTACGATCCTCACATACGCGGACGATTTTCTGCACCTGTGCATAGACTGCGCGCCTCATTGCGCCCAGCAATTGTCGTGCTAAGGAATTTGCGGACGCGCGTCTAGAATAGAGGCGCCGCCTTCAAAAAGTAGTTAATGTCCAGCGTTTGAGAAGTTAACCTTCATGCACTTTACGACAGCGACCGCGTGCACGCCTCGATAGATTAGCGTGCAGAAGCCACCTCATGAGAAGGCGCGGCAACTTGTCGTCGACGCAAATGTTATTGAGCTTGTCGTTGGAAACGCGCTTATAGCAGCCGCCTATAATTAAGACGCTGTTTACACCTTTGCGTCCTGTCGTTATTCACGGTTTTACATGCGGTTCATAATTGGCCAACACAGGTGCCTCACACGGAGCGTTAGCACTCTAACAAACTGTCCCGAAACGGGTGACGGCATGGCGGAGTGAAGTATTTCTGCTATCCCGGCAAGTTCACGCAAATGCTACTGTCAGGCTTTCTTTTCAAGCAACGCCAAGTTTTTCGCGATCAGCTGACTGCGTTGCTGCACGCAAGCAGCCGACGTTAAAGGGTCGGGGGGCGTGTTCGTCATATAGTCGATCAGGCGGTCGATGCTGGACGTCGCAACGTGCATGCGGGTGTCCGAAGAGGCATAGTAGATAAATACCTCGCCTTTCTCATTGGCGATCCAGCCATTGGAAAACGTTACATTGGAGACGTCGCCGACGCGTTCCTCCCCACACGGGGCGATGAAATGTCCGCCCGGCGCGTGTGTAACCAGCCACGGGCGATCGAGCGCCGTCATGAACATGTAAAGGACATAGCGCAATCCGGCAGCCGTGTTGCGCACGCCATGTGCCAGATGCAGCCAACCCTGCGGTGTCTTAATCGGAGCGGGCCCCTGCCCGTTTTTCACCTCTTTGATTGTGTGATAGACCTTGCCGTCGACGATGATCTCGTCGTCGACACGCGCCTTGGTCATGTCTTCGGCCAATCCCCAACCGATCCCGCCGCCGCTGCCCACGCTGATGAAGCCGTCCTGCGGGCGCGTATAGAGCGCGTATTTGCCATTCACGAATTCGGGATGAAGAACGACATTTCTTTGCTGGCCGGAACGCGTCACCAGATCCGGAAAGCGTTGCCAAGAGTGTAAGTCACGCGTGCGCACGATGCCGCATTGAGCAACAGCGGCCGACGCGTCGTTCGGTTGCGCCTTGTCTTTGCGTTCCGTGCAAAACAGACCATAGATCCAGCCGTCTTCGTGCAGCGTCAAACGCATGTCATAGACATTGGTGTCCGGTTCGTTCGTCTGGGGCAACTGAACCGGGTAATCCCAGAACGAAAAATGGTCGACGCCTGTGGGACTTTCGGCAACGGCAAAAAAGGATTTTCTGTCGACGCCTTCCACCCGCACGACGAGGAGATACTTTCCCTCCCGATAAATCGCCCCAGAATTAAATGTTGCGTTGACGCCGATCCGCTCCATCAAAAATGGGTTTGTCGATGGGTTCAGATCGTATCTCCAGGCCAGCGGCGCATGGTCGGCCGTCAGAATCGGATTTTCCCAACGCCGATAAACGCCATTGTGCGGCTCCGCCGGTTTATTCGCGCGCTCGATCAAGCTGCGATGCTGAGTTTGCAACTCTCGGAGTCGAAGTTCGAATTCATTGGCTGCTGGCATATTGTTGTCTTTTCTCGTTGATAGTTGCGTTCTCGCCGGTCAATGCAACTTTGCAGGGCAGAACGGATCTTTGCGATGCAGCTGAAGATCGTTAACGACACCCGATGCGATCGTTGTCCGTAGGGCTGTAGGAATTTTGTCGAGCGTCACGATTCTGTCGAGCTTGAAGAATGCTGCGACTTGGTCGGGTTTGTTGCAGTAAGGGCAGTTTGGGTCCAACGCCCATGCGCTATTGAGGTATTCGCCGCCCCACAACAACACCCATGCCGGGTTCACGGCGTCCAGGACCTTGCGGCTGGGCACAACCCCGACTTCGGTGAGCGCGAACGCTGCCGATTTTTCCAGTGCTGTGACATTGGCGCGGCCGGCGGCGTATTTTGGGCTGTCGGGATCGTGCTCATAGACATCGATGCCCACGACGTCCGGCAGATGGCGCAGCGGGAAAAACTCCCTGGGATCGGGCGTATCGCGATCAGGCGACCACACCCAGATGAGATTGTCGAGCTTGTGGCGAACGGCCAATTGGTCATAGAGAGCGTCCCACAATTGGGGATAGTCGCGCTGTTTTCCCCACCAGAACCACTCGCGATTCATTTCGTGATAGGGGCGGAACAACACCACGATTCCGCGATCGCGCAGATCTTCCAGAACTTTGGCGATGGCATCGACATCTGCCAGCCACAATTTGTGTTCGGGCGTTCCTTCGGCGAGAACGGCGCGAAACACGTCCGCGGTCATCGGTTTTTTTACACATTCGAAGAACTCGCCGCGTGGGCAAACTTCCACCGGATTGCGCTCGTGCCACGACATTTCGACCAATCCGCCGTTCGCGGATTGCGTGAGCGCGCGATCGGTCAAATAGGATTTATACGGCGGGTAGGCGATCGCATTCATAAGCTCCAGCCCCATGATCGCTGGACGTGTGCCCGTCAGCTCGGCAATGCGGTCGGTCGAATCGCAATCAATATAAACCTCGTATTCGTTGACCTGCACGCCGGCGAGGCTCTTTTTTTGCTTTTGGAGCTGACGGACATAGCTAAGAACCGCACTTCGCTTCAGCGCAATGGACGCGGATGGACCCGCGTCTTGCGACACCGCACCACTGACCGACAATGCCAAAACGGTGCAGGCAATCGCTCGCCACAGGGCCCTTTGCATTACCATGTCCGTTCGTCCCGCTTTGTCATCTGCCTGGGTGTTAAGCGCATCGCCGGCAGCCGCTGCGCTATCGTAGTGGTGCCGTCGGAGAATGACCTGTGATTCTAATTAAATCGCGCTATTATGACAACGCTGTCAACTGGCGGTGTGTCCGCTTGAGGAACTCCTGATGCTTGGCTTGTCGGAAACGGGAAAAGCGAGATTTGCCTACGGATTCTGGCGCTACAGAGCGGAAGAGATCGCTGCGGCCACCGAGATGCTTTCTCTCGTTCGTGAAAGCGGCATTGACCACCTGGACACGGCAGATGTTTACGGCGGGCCGGGTGGGTTTGGGGGCGCCGAGCAACTTCTTGGAGAACTCCGCACCCGCGCACCGGAATTGTTCAAGGGCGCCGTTATCGCCACGAAGGCAGGGGTCGAGCCGGGCACGCCCTACAATTCTTCGAGCGCCTATTTGACGGCGGCCTGCGAGGCGAGCCTTTCGCGCCTCGGCGTGGAGCAGATAGATCTATTCTACATCCACCGTCCGGACCTGTTGACCCATCCTTGCGAACTGGCCGAGACGCTAGACGAACTTGTCCTATCCGGGAAAATCGGAGCGGTTGGCGTTTCGAACTTTACGCCGGCGCAAGTATCCGCATTGTCGAACTACTTGAAGGCACCTCTTGTCGCCCTTCAGATCGAGTTCTCCGCCGCCCATGTCGATCCTCTTTTCGATGGAACGCTCGATCAGGCGACGGAATACAATATCGCCGTTGCGGCGTGGTCGCCGCTTGCCGGTGGAAGGTTAGCAACAACCGATACGCCTCAGCTCTCCCGCATCCACGAAACGCTGCGGCGCATCGGCGAACGATTGGGCGCGTCGCCGCAAGCCATCGCCCTCGCCTTCGTGCAGCGGCATCCCGCTTGCGTGACCCCCATTCTTGGTACCAAGACGCCCGCCCGGCTTGGCGATTGCCTTAAGGCCAATGCGCTTTCGCTCACGCGGTCGGACTGGTACGCCATCGTCGAGGCCTGCTTAGAAAAGAAGATGCCGTGAACGTCAGCACGCTTGAAGTCCTTGATATCGCGACACGAGAGCGACGAATCGTCTTTCAAACAGCTCGCCATATAGAAGCGCCCAATTGGTCCCCCGATGGGAGATTCTTTGTGCTCAACAGCAATGGCCTTCTCTATCGGCTTGCTGTGGATGGGGGCGAGCTCATGCAAATCGATACCGGCGAACTGCACCGTCTCAATAACGACCATGGCATTTCACCGGACGGGACGATGCTTGCCGTCAGCGACCAGTCTCACCCGGACGGTCAATCGCGCATTTACGTGCTGCCGATCGGTGGAGGAACGCCGCGCATCGTCACCGAGAAGGCGCCGTCCTATTGGCACGGTTGGTCGCCGGACGGCGCGACACTGGCTTTTGTCGGATCGCGCGGCGGCAGCGATTTGGATATCTATACGGTCCCGATGGCGGGCGGTGCCGAGCGCCGGCTGACTTCAGCCGCTGGGTTGGACGATGGGCCGGATTATTCGCCGGATGGCCGAACCATTTACTTTAACTCGATGCGCACGGGAAACATGAAGATATGGCGAATGGCCGCAGACGGCAGCGACCAACGACAGATGACATTCGACCCGGATACGCGCGATTGGTTTGCCCACCCCTCGCCGGATGGTAAATGCGTTGTTTTCTTATCCTTCGGCAGCGATGTCGCGCCCGGCGATCATCCTCCGAACAAGGACATTTCCTTGCGGCTCATGCCCGTATCGGGCGGCAAACCCGAGGTGATTGCTTCGCCGGTCGGCGGTCAAGGGACAATGAATGTACCGTCCTGGTCACCGGACAGCCGCAATGTGGCTTTTGTCAGTTATTGCGCCCCAGGGTCATAAGGCCTTCTTAGTCGACTGCCTGCCATGGAACCGAGTGCCGCCTGTCCCTCACATCCCAAGCGGCGGTTCCAATATCATATAATTTGTAGTCGCTTGAGAATAATGATATTTTCCGCATGGTAGCGTTATCGCAAAAGCCAACTTGGAGCTTGACTACACTGGCCGGGATGCTGGAGTGTAAGCGCTGTCATAATGTGCGAAACTAGATTGGCGAATTCACCAAACGTCTCACGCAAATAACAAAAAACTTCAAAAATTCGCAGGAAACCAAAATGTCTCAAACGGTCAGCGGGGTTTGGACCGACCAATTTCGCAAGGAACTCGTCGGCAACATCCTTCCGTTTTGGATGAGGCATGCCATCGACCGCGAACATGGCGGCTTCTATGGCACAATCGATTGCGACCTCCATATCGAAACTGAGGCGCCCCGGGCATCCGTCATCGGCACGCGACTGTTGTGGACCTTCGCGGCCGCAACCCGCTTGCTCGGCGACAAATATCAGGAGACGGCCGAGCATTGCTTTGACTATGTCGCGAATGCGTTCTGGGACCGCAAATATGGCGGTCTGTTTTGGACGCTTGATCATCGGGGCAACCCCCTTTCAACGCGTAAGCAAATCTACGCTCAAGCTTTCGGCATCTATGCACTCGCGGAATACTTCCGCGCGACCGGAAATACCGAAAGCATCGATTTGGCGAAACGGCTGTTCTGGCTGATCGAAGACCATGGCTACGATCCTGACTTCAAGGGTTATTGGGAAGCGCGCGATCGCGAGTGGCACGAACTCGACGACATGCGGCTAAGCGACAAAGATCTCAATAGCCCCAAATCGATGAATACCCACCTGCACGTGATGGAAGCCTACACCAATCTGTTGCGCGTGTGGCGCGATCCCTCACTCGCCGCAAGGCAAAGCGAATTGTTGAAACTGACGCTGGACCGGATCGTCGATCCTTCCAGCGGACATTTCAAATTGTTTTTCGACGAGCGATGGAATTCGCTCTCGGGTCACGTTTCCTTCGGCCACGACATCGAGGGCAGTTGGCTCATGGTGGAAACCGCCAAAGTCCTTGGCGATCCAGAGCTGATCGCGCGAACGCGCAAAACCGCCCTGACGATGGTGGAGGCTGTCTACACGCAAGGCTTGGATCGGGACGGCAGCTTGTTCTATGAGGCCAATGGGCAAGGCGAACTCATCGACTCGAAAAAGCATTGGTGGGCACAAGCCGAAGCCGTTGTCGGTTTCTACAATGCCTACGAGATTTCGGGCGAGGCACGCTTTCTCGCCGCCGCACATAAGACCTGGGACTATATCGAAACCAAGGTTGTCGACCATGTACACGGAGAATGGCACGCCAAATTGACTGCGCAGGGTGTGCCGCTCACGGCCAAACAAGATCCAGACGCCTGTTTGGTCGGTCCTTGGAAATGCCCTTACCACAACGCCCGCGCCTGTTTCGAAATGATCGATCGGCTGGGAAAACAAACAAACGGGAAGCATACGCAATGAAGTACGGCCATTTCGACGACAAAAATCGGGAATATGTGATTACCCGGCCCGATACGCCGCTGCCGTGGATCAATTATATCGGATGTCAGGGTTACTTCGGAATTCTTTCGAGTACCGGTGGCGGCTATTCCTATTATCGCGACGCGCGGCTGCGCCGCATCACGCGAGGCCGTTACAACAACGTTCCGTGCGATTTCGGCGGCCGCTACATTTATCTGCGCGATAACAAGAGCGGCGAGTTTTGGTCGCCGTCATGGATGCCAACCCGAGGCGATCTTGAAGATTTCACCTGCCGGCACGGCATGGGCTACAGCATCATTTCGTCGAAATACAAAGATATCGAGTCGAGCACGCGCTACTTCGTGCCTTTGGACGAGAACCTCGAGATTTGGCAGCTAACCCTGACCAACCACCGCAAGACGGCGGTAGAATTGTCGACATTCTCTTCGGTCGAGTTCTGTCTTTGGGATGCGCAGGACGATTCTACAAATTTCCAGCGCAATTTCAGCATCGGGCAAGTGGAGATCGACGACGAAGTGATCTACCACAAAACGGAATATCGCGAGCGGCGCAATCATTTCGCCTGGTTCGCCTGTTCGGAGCCCCTCGCCGGTTTCGATACGCAGCGCGAATCATTCCTCGGTCCTTGGCGCGGCTGGGATAAGCCTGCCGCAGTGGAAGCCGGTAAATCCTCGGACTCCATCGCACATGGCTGGTCGCCGATCGGCTCGCACCATGTGCGCGTTGCGCTTCAGCCGGGCGAGACCCGGCAGATCGTCTTCGTTCTGGGATATCACGAAAATCCGGTAACCGAGAAGTTCGATCCGCCAAAATCACAGACCGTCAACAAAAAGACCGTGAAGCCGGTGATCGCGAAATATCGCGACAAGGCCAATGTCGATGCGGCGTTCGCGCGTTTGCGCGAATATTGGGATAGCCTTCTGGGCATATACCAAGCGACCACGCCCGACATTCACACCGATCGCATGGTGAATGTGTGGAATGCTTATCAATGCATGGCGACCTTCAACATGTCGCGTTCGGCATCGACTTTCGAATCGGGCATCGGACGCGGTCTCGGTTTCCGCGACTCCAACCAGGATTTGCTCGGCTTCGTGCATATGGTGCCTGAGCGCGCACGCGAGCGCATCCTCGACTTGGCGGCAACGCAATTGCCGACGGGAGGGGCCTATCACCAATATCAGCCGCTCACCAAGAAGGGTAACAACGATGTTGGCGGCAATTTCAACGATGATCCGCATTGGCTGATCATTGGTGTCGCGGCTTATCTCAAAGAGACGGGCGATTGGAGCATCCTCGACGAACCGGTTGCCTTCGACAGCGCGCCGGGCACCGAACAACCGCTCTATGAACATCTGCGCCGCAGCTTTCACTATACGCTCGAACGGCTCGGGCCGCACGGCTTGCCGCTGATCGGACGCGCCGATTGGAACGACTGTCTTAATCTCAACTGCTTCTCCGACACGCCGGGCCAATCGTTCCAGACCACCACCAACAAGAATGGCAAGGTCGCCGAATCCGTCTTCATTGCCGGGCTATTCGTGCTTGCTGCGAAGGAACTGGCGGCGATCGCCGAGCGGCGCGGGCTGAAGGACGAGGCGAAAGCCTGCTTGGACGAAGCGGCACGCATGGATGTCACGGTCCGCAAACATGGCTGGGACGGCGAATGGTTCGTTCGCGCTTACGACGATTTCGGCCGCAAGATCGGTTCGAAGGAGTGCGAGGAAGGCAAGATCTTTATCGAGTCGCAAGGCTTCTGCGTGCTTGCCGGTATCGGGTTGGAAGACGGCATGGCGCGCAAGGCGCTCGATTCGGTGGGCAAGCATCTGGCGACGCCGCACGGTATCGTTCTGCAGCAACCCGCCTATTCGCGCTATTATATCGAATACGGCGAAATCTCATCCTATCCGCCGGGATACAAAGAGAATGCCGGCATTTTCTGCCATAACAATCCCTGGGTGATCATCGGCGAGACCATGCTGGGCAATGGCGATGGCGCGCACGACTATTATTCCCGCATCAATCCGTCGGCGCGCGAGGCGATCAGCGACATTCACCGCTGCGAGCCCTATGTCTATGCGCAAATGATTGCCGGCCGCGATGCCCCGACCCATGGCGAAGCCAAGAATTCCTGGCTCACCGGAACGGCGGCATGGAATTACTACGCCATCACGCAATGGATTTTAGGCATCCGGCCGGAATTCGATGGGCTGCGCATTGCCCCCGTCATTCCAGAGTCCTGGAAGGGCTTCACGGTGTCGCGCACCTTCCGCGGCGTGACCTATCGCATTGTCGTGCGGCGCGAAGGGACGGGCAATAGCGTGAAGCTAACGGTGGACGGCAACCCGATCGATGGCACGGTCATCCCGGCCTCTGCTGCCAGTGGCAACGAGGTGAAAGTCGAAGCGGTGCTGGGATAAGGTTTTTTCCTCCGCTTTGTTAGCGAAGCAATAAAAAGGGCTGCCAGATGGCAGCCCTTTCTTATTTGCGTGCGTTCTCCCCGTACGAAGTCCTAGTCAAATTCGCCGTGGGTGATTGGTGCTGCTGGTACCATATTCCCGCCGTTGCGAGCATGTCGCATAGCCGAGGCGCGCCCATCTGTGGATAGTGAGCCGAGGATGCCTATCGCGATCTACGATGGGACTATCGCTGGGCTCCGAGGGCAAGGATATGAGGTCGAGCAGCTGAACCGAAGCGTCTCGGAAGCCAGCGGCTCATACGATGACGGCGTCAAAGCATGGTCGCCTAGGCGCGAGTGACAAAAGGAAAAAAGCAATGTTGAGCACGGATCTCCAGAACGGCTTCAATGAACATATCCAGAAGGAGTTCTACTCCTCCTACCTGTATCTCGCGATGGCCGCCCACTTCGAATCCGTGAGGCTGCCGGGCTTCGCATCATGGATGAAGAAGCAGGCAGACGAGGAACGAGCCCACGGTATGAAGTTGTGGGAGCATGTCTACGACCGGGGCGGCAAGGTGGAACTCAAGGCGATCGAGCAGCCGCCCATTGCGTTCGGCAAGCCGCTGGAGGTGTTCCAGCAGGTCCTCAATCACGAACAGAAAGTCACGGCATCCATCAACGCCCTATACGCGCTCGCCCTCAAGGAAGGCGATGTGGCGGCCCAGCTTTATCTTCAATGGTTCGTCAATGAGCAGGTCGAGGAGGAAAAGAACGCCTCCGAGCTGATCGACCAGCTCAAGATGTCGGGCGACCAAGGTTTCGCCGCGCTCTTCATGGATAAGCACGTGCTCGGTGGGAGGAAGTAGCGATCTGATCCGTGCCCGCCCTTGGTTGGACCGGGCGAACGCCGCTCTGTTCGACTGGGAAAATCCAGGGACAGGTGAATAGTGCTGTCCCCAGATTCCTGCCGGCCGCGATGCTCCAACCCATGGCGAAGCCAAGAATTCCTGGCTCACCGGAACGGCAGCATGGAATTACTATGCCATCACGCAATGGATTCTCGGCATCAGGCCGGAATTCGACGGCTTGCGCATTGCTCCCGTTATTCCTGAATCGTGGAAAGGCTTCACCGTTTCGCGCACATTCCGCGGCGTGACCTACCGCATCATCGTGCGGCGCGAAGGAACAGGGAATAGCGTGAAGCTTACGGTGGATGGCAAGCCTATTGACGGCGCGGTCATCCTGGCCTCTGCTGCCAGTGGCAAAGAAGTGAAAGTCGAAGCGGTTTTAGGATAGAACTATTTTTTCTCTCACGCTTTGTTCGTGGAGCAATGAAAAAAGGGCTGCCATCCGGCAGCCCTATTTGTTTGTATGCGCGCTCGCCCTACGGGTTGGCGGTCGCCGCCCGTTCTTTGGCCTCGGCAATCATGGCCGCTTTGTCCGCCGCGATTTCGGAATCCGGATACGCCACCTTCAGATGGTCGAGCCAGCTGAACTTCAGGATGAGCGAGGTCACGACCACGACGATGCCTGCGATCTTGGCCTTGTCGTATTCGCGGATCACGACATAGATCGGCAGCGCGACAAGACTGGTCTGCCAGGCGATGCCGACCGCGATATTGAACATGTCGCGCCAGAAGTCCGGATTTGGCTTGAACGTGGGATCGTCCTTTTGCACCAGCGCGAGCACCGGTCCCCAGAATCCCCAGGGCCTTGTCCGCTTGTAGAAAGCCTTCAGGACTTCCATGTCCTCGGCCTTCGACAAATACGTCCCGATGAAGCAGCCGCAGAGCGAGAGGAACAAGATGAACGGGAAGCAGACGAGCGCCTGCGGTAGAGTCGCCAGCGAGGCATAACCGGCGCTCAGCGCCGGGACCAGAGCAAGCGCGGCGATGAGATGCGGCTGCCAGATGTCTTGCGTATACGGCATGACCAGCGCCGCGGCGATGCCGACGGCCATGCCCCAGAAATAGCCGAAGCCGTTGAAACGCCACCAATACCATTTGATGACGTTCGACGCCGCATAGCCGCCCCACAATCCGGCGGAAATCCACTGCACCACTTCGTTGATCGAGGTGACAAACCAGCCGATTCCGATACCAAGCGCGACGACCGTGATCGAGGCGACATAGGAAAGCCTGACGCACAAACGCTCGCTGGCATTGGGATTGATGAAACGCCGGTAGATGTCGTTGATGATATAGGGTGGCGCGGCATTCACGGTCGCGGCAAAGTTCGACATGAAGGCTGCGAGCAATCCGGCGACCAGGATACCGAGCAGACCGGCCGGCACGAAACGCGCGAGCGCATCGGGCAGCACTTTCTCGAAATCCATGTTGGTGCCCATATGGCGGATCGTTTCGCTGTAGAAGACAAGCGCCAAAATGGTCAGACCGGCGGTCATGAAGTAGCGCGGCACGTTCAGGACGACATTGACGACAGCGCTCATCTTGCAGGCTTCGCGCGGATTGCGCGTGGAAAGAATGCGCTGCATGTCGTAGTTCGGGGCGGGCCCCGCGCTGCTGACGATAACGCCCTTGAACAATTGCATCATGATAAGGAAGCCGAACAGCGAGCTGCCGTCGGATATGATCTTAGAGTTCGCCGCTGGTATCAGGCGTGACCAGTCGAGATTTAGTTTCCAGCCGAAGAAAATCTGATCCCATCCGGCGGGAATAACGGCATGCAGAGCGGCCGGCGAAACTTGCTGCATGGCGATCAGCCCGATGGCGATCGAGGCAATCGATAGCAGGGCGAATTGCATCACCTCGGTGATCACGACGCTGAACATTCCGCCCTTCACGACGTAGAAGGTGGTAATGCCCATAAGGATAAGGGCATAGATGTTCTCATTGGCTGCCGGGATACTCGAGAAATGCCAAGGGAGGAAATCGACCGCGAATTTGCCGATGCCCTTAAAGCCGTAGGTGAGGAAGCCGATGACGCTGACGAGAGCGAAGAGAACGACGATAAGGTGCGAGAGTTGCGCGCCCAGACCGGTTCCGAAGCGAATTTTGATCCACTCCGCGCCCGTCGTAACCCCCGAACGGCGCAGCCAGCCCGAGAGATAGACCATCAGGAATATCTGGTTGAAGACCGGCCATAGCCAGGGAATGAACACGCTCTTCACACCATAGATGAAGAGCCATGTGACGAGCAGCATAGTGCCCGCGATGTCGAACATGCCCGAGGCGTTCGAGATGCCCAGCATGTACCAAGGCAGAATGTTTCCGCCTAAAAAGTAGGATCGCGTATCGCGTGAGGCGCGATGCGAAACCCAGTACCCGACGAGTACCGACATCGCCAAGAAAAATATAATTATGCCGACGTCGATGAGATGTAGATTCACCTGGCTTCCCCTTGAACATATTGTTTTTGGTTGCGCACGCGCCAAGCATACGCTTGGTAACACTCCCGGATAGTGACAGCGCTGTCAAGCTGCGGCAAAATGTGTGGTAAAGGCCGGTCCGCCTGTTGGCGCCCCCAACGGCTTAGTGAGCAATCCGCCTGAAAATCCCCAACAAGCTTAAGGGAGGGACGAGCCGATCGCGCCTGCCGCACACTCTATATATGGGGCAGGAGCTGCGACAGTTGGGCTTGAGACGTTTCAGGCGGCGGTCGGCCGCTGAATTTGTGCGTTACGTGCGATAATCTCGCGTTCGTCGTTCTGCGCATTGCGGACGATCGCCGCAAGATCCAAAATCATGGCGACCATACCATCCCCCAATATGGTGGCGCCGGAGACGCAGTCGGCTGCCTTATAAACCTTGCCCAAAGATTTGATGACCGTCTGATGATTGCCGACGACCTGGTCGACCACCAACCCGACACGCGTATCGCCGACGCTTACGACGACCGCCTGCTCCAGTGGCGGGCGCGAACCCGGCAAATTGAAGATTGTGCGCAACCGGACGAGAGGAACCGGGACACCGCGAACCTGAATGACGTTGCGTTCGCTCGATGTCGCATAACACTCACGCGTAAGTTCCAAACATGCTTCGATAGCAGACAGCGGAATGACGTATCGTTCCGCCGCCACATGAACCAAGAGACCTTCGATAATGGCAAGCGTCAAGGGTAACGACAGATCGATGCGTGTTCCCTGGTTCGGCTCGCTGAACACGTCGATCGATCCGCGGAGCGCATCGATTTCGCGTCTCACGACGTCCATTCCCACACCACGGCCGGACACGTCGGTGACAGTCTTGGCCGTGGAAAATCCGGGTTGAAAAATAAGGGAAAAGATATCTTTCTGCGAAAGCGTCGCATTGGCCGGAATCAGTTCCTTTTCGTGCGCCTTTCGAAGAATCGCTTCCGTATCCAGGCCTCTGCCGTCGTCGATAATGGAAATCACGACCTTGGCGCCGATGTGCGCGGCCGTGAGCTTTATCGTGCCTTTCGGAGGTTTCCCGGATTTCTCGCGGATGTCGGGAAGTTCGATGCCGTGATCGATACAATTGCGAATGAGGTGAACCAGAGGATCGCCAAGACGATCGATGACCGTCTTATCCAATTCGGTTTCGGCGCCTTCGGTCACCAATTCGATTTTCTTACCGAGATCCGACGACAAATCGCGCACCAACCTCTTAAAGCGGCTGAAGGTCGTTCCAATCGGCATCATGCGAATGTTGAGAACGATGTCGCGCAGTTCGTCGGTCAAACGATCAGCTTCTTCGACGGGTGCCGCAAGAACCAAATCGCCCATATTGCGTGCGATCTGGCTCAAGCGGGCCTGATTGATTACCAATTCGCCCAGCAGATTGATCAGCGAATCCAACTTGTCCGACGGTACCCGAACACTGTCGTTCTTCGAGGCGATCTGCTGTTTTGCGACCGACTGCTGTTCCGTGAGCGCCGATGCCACTTTGGCGCTGGAAACGGTACCGCTATCCACCAGCAATTCGCCGAGCTTGACCTGCTTGTCGAGTTGGCCCTGCAAGTCCGACGACGCAATGTCGCCTCGGCGAACAAGAATTTCGCCCAACCGCGGCCGCGCCGCATCCGGATTGAGAACGACTTCGCTGGAAATGTCTTCAATGTCTATGCTGCTGATGTCTTCGATAAAGACGAAAACATCCCGTATGGCGTTGACGCCGGCGGATGTCGTCAGGACGATATCCCAAGCGAGAAAACAGTGCTCCGGATCTGCCGTCTCCAATGGCGGAACGTCGTCGAAGAGGGCGGTCACTTTGCACTCGCCAAGCGCGCGAACTTCATCCAGCAAGAGCACGGGGTTGGTGCCGGTACTGAAGAGAATAGGCTTCGTTGCAAAGCGAATATGATACGCGATGCCGGACTTATTGACGGGGCTATTGGCGACCGGCTCCTCGACCTTGGGCGAGCCGGCCTTCTGGGCGGATGGGCACATTGCCTTGAGGCGCCTCGAAATATCGGCGACGCGGTCGGCGTCAACGGCATCGACGCCGTCGCCGGCGTGCAGCATCAACTCCACCTGGTCGCGATATCCGAGAACGAGATCTATCAATTCTCTGTTCACGCGCAATTGTTTGCCGCGGACTTTGTCGAGTACCGATTCCAGCCCATGAGAGAAACTCGCGACATCGGTCATGCCGAACATCCCACCCGAACCCTTGAGCGTATGCACAGCCCGGAACAGATTGTTCACCGCATCGGCGTCATCCGGATTCTCTTCAATGACAAGGATGACCGATTCTATTTTGCCGAGTAGTTCGTCGGCTTCGTGGCGAAATGTCTCGAGATATGAATCCGATGCTTCCAAGCTACTTCTCCCGTTTATCCGAGCAATTTCTTGACGACGGCCAAAAGCTGCGCATTGTTGAACGGCTTAACAATCCAACCGCTTGCACCGGCCGCCCGACCTTGTTCTTTCATCGAACCGTCGGATTCCGTGGTCAAAAGAACCGTGGGAATGAATTTCCCGGCCGGAATTTCGCGGACTTTCTTGATGAGCTCGATGCCATTGACATTGGGCATATTGAGATCGGTGATCAGCATATTGATTTCGGACGCCTGAAACTTGTCGAGCGCATCCTGCCCATCGACTGCTTCGACGACCCCGTATCCGGCGTCGCAAAGAACCATTTTCACGCATTGACGAATGCTGGCGGAATCGTCGGCGGTCATAATTGTTTTGGCCACGTTCAGCCCCCCGCGTTCCGATACTCAAAAACGTCGGCCGGAATGCCGACGCGTTCGAGAGTGGTTAGAAACGATGTTGAATTAGCGGTCACGAACAAACTCTTGCTTTGCGAGCGCGCACTCGCTCGAGCCATCAGCAAAAGCTGAATTCCCGCTGTGTCGCATTCCCCAAGATTGCCGAGATCGAGCAGAACCTTGTCCCCTGCGGCAAGAGCGGCAACGATCTTAGGCTTGGCCTGCGCAACACAGCCGATGAGAAGATCGCCTTCGATCTTGACTATCGATGTGTCTTCCACCTGTGTATTCGTGATATCCATAATCGTCTTCCTCTATGAACACGCTCGTATAATCTCGCCGGCGATTGCGCCGAGAGGCACAATCCTATCGGCCGCACCGAGCTTGATGGCCTCGCCCGGCATGCCGAATACGACACAACTCTCTTCATCTTGTGCGAAGGTCTTGGCCTTCGCTTCCTTCATTTCCAGGAGTCCTTTGGCGCCATCGTCGCCCATCCCGGTCATGATGACACCGACCGCATTGCTTCCGGCATAACGCGCGACGGAACGAAACAGCACATCGACGGAGGGCCGATGGCGGCTGACAAGCGGCCCATCTCGGACTTCGACAAAGTATCGTGCGCCGCTGCGCTTGAGCAGCGTGTGTCTGTTGCCGGGCGCAATCAAAGCCGTGCCGCGCATAATAGTGTCGTTATCCTCGGCTTCTTTGACCGTTATGCGGCATTCTCGATCCAAGCTGGCGGCGAAAGCTGCCGTGAATTTTTCGGGCATGTGCTGCACGATCACGATGCCGGGCGCATCCGCCGGCAGCGCCATCAGCACTTCTCTCAGGGCTTGCGTTCCGCCGGTCGAGGCGCCGATTGCCGTCACTTTGTCCGTTGTCTGGATCATCGAGTGACCGCTCGCTTTGGCCAATATGACGTCGGCGCTCAGCTTTCGTTCGGCATGCTTCGGCGGCACCACCAGTCTATTCGGTTTTATCGAAGCGGCGGCCTTTACCGCATCGCAAATGGTGATCCGAGATTCCTCGATGAAGTTCTTCACGCCCATCTTGGGTTTTGTGATGAGCGCAACTGCGCCGCACTCCATGGCGCGCATGGCGCTTCCGCACCCTTCGTCTGTCAGGCTCGAGCACATCACGACTGGAATGGGGTGCTGAGACATAATCTTTTCGAGAAATGTGAGGCCGTCCATCCGCGGCATTTCGATGTCGAGCGTAATGACGTCCGGAGTTTCCTTCTCCATCCGTTCGGCAGCGATATAGGGGTCGGCGGCGGCGCCTATGACCACGATATCGCGATCGGACGAGAGGATTTCCGTGAGGGCCTGTCTGACGACCGCCGAATCGTCCACGATGAGAACTTTGATCTTTCCGCTCATCGGGCCCCCTGATGGTCAATTGTATAGACGGTCGGCCGGACCTGAACGAAAGCATTGTCCAGATCGCTCAGGGTTTCCGAATGGCCGATAAACAGATGCCCATTGCCTCTCAGCTTTTGGCCGAATCTGGAGACGATCGTATGTCTGGTTTTCTTATCGAAATAGATCATGACATTTCGGCAGAAGATGATGTCCATTTCGGCCGGAATGTCCCAATGGTGGTCGATAAGATTGAAATGGCCAAATCTTATGCGCTCGCGCAGTTCCGGAACGATGCGAAATCGCCCGCTTTGATTGCCGCTGCCGGTCAGTGTGTATTTTTGCTTCAAAACAGCGGGGATGGGCGCGCCTAAATTATCGCTGTAAACGCCGAGACGCGCGGCCTGCAGCGCTTGGGTCGAGAGATCCACGGCAAGGATATTGAACCGCCGCGGCGAGCCGAGGGTCTCCGTCAGAACCATAGCCAACGAATATGGTTCCTCTCCGGTCGAACAACCGGCGCACCAGATGTTCAAGACTGTCCGGCCCGCGCTCGCCAGCTGCGGCAGAATATGGGAAACCAAATAGTCGAAGTGATGTTTCTCTCGGAAGAACGCCGTTTTATTGGTCGTGATCTCGCCGATCATCGTAATGATCTCGGAATCGCGATCCGGCGAGGTAAAGAGATAATCCAGATATTCTCGAAACGAATGGAGTTCGAGCGCCATCAGCCGCTTGTGAAGGCGCGACGTGATCAGGCTTCTCTTGTCGGCAGCAAGGACGATTCCGGATTTCTGATAGATCAAACCGATGAAGGCATGCGTGTCTTCGTCGGTGATCTTAAAGCCTGCCAGCCCCGTATTCCCGCGCTGGGAATAGGGGCTGACGGTTTGGTGCAATGTCGTCTCTCGGACTGCCAGTCTAGCCATTGGAATTCCGTCAGAAACTGGGGGTGGGTAACATTTCCATTTCCAGACAATCCAAAAAACATGGCTGGGATCTGGCCTGACATTGCAATCAAATTACGCCGCTGCTTGGGCTGATGCGGCGGATTTCACGGCCTCGATGCCCGCGATTTCGTCGACCGACAGCACGCGGTCGATATTGAGGATTATGAAGAAGCCTTCGTCTCGCTTGCCCATGCCGCGAATGAACTTCGTATCGAGCATACTGCCGAGTTTCGGCGGCGGATCGATTTGGTTTGGATTGACATCGATCACCTCCTGGACGGAATCCGCCAGCATGCCGAGATGCAGAGCCTCTCCGTCAATCATCACTTCGGCGATGATGACGCAGGTGTCCACAGTCTTCTCGATGCTCGGCATGCCTAAGATGAGTCTGAGATCGATCACCGGAACGACGCTGCCGCGAAGGTTGATGACTCCCCTCAGATAGGCCGGCATGCGAGGCACTCTGGTGACATGTACGTAGTCTATAACCTCGCGCACTTTTACGATCTCAATTGCGAAGGTCTCTTCGGCAAGCGTGAAGGTCAGGTATTGATCGGTTTGGGCGATGTCGCCGACTTGGTCCATGGTTTTTCTCCCGTTTACCTGACATCAATTCCGCGCGAAGTCGCTGTCGTCGACTTCGTCACCCATATTTACTTTCACGCCGCCCGCGGCGCTTTTCTGCTTGGCTGGGCTGGCAGCCTTGCCGCGCGTTGCGTTTCGGGCATTGCCGTTCGCTTTGCTGCGTTGAACGGACTGCGGCCGCGCGCCTTCCACATGGAAGAACGACGCTGCGGTGAGCAGCTGCTCGGCTTGCTCAGACAACATTTCGCTGGCCGACGACATTTCTTCGGTCGAGGAACTGCTTGCCTGAATGACCTCGTCGAGCTGATGAATGGCCGTCGTGACCTGGCCGATGCCGCTCGATTGTTCGTTGCTCGAGGCGTTGATCTCCTGCACCAAAGCGGCGGTCTTTTGGATACCCGGCACGATTTCGCTCAATAGTTTGCCGGCCCGTTCCGAAACTTCGACGCTCGACGTCGAAACCGAACTGATTTCCTTGGCAGCGGTTTGGCTGCGCTCGGCCAATTTGCGCACTTCCGCGGCAACCACCGCGAAGCCCTTGCCGTGTTCGCCGGCACGGGCCGCTTCGATAGCCGCATTCAGAGCCAGCATATTGGTCTGGCGCGCGATCTCTTCGATGATGCCGATCTTTTCGGCGATGCTCTTCATCGCTTTGACGGTTTCGGCCACGGCCTTACCGCCATCCTCGCCGTCCCGCGACGACTTCGTGGCGATAGACGAGGTCTGCTGAGCGTTGTCGGCATTTTGCTTGACGGCACTGCTCATTTCTTCCATCGAGCTGGAGATTTCCTGCACGCTCGATGCCTGTTCGGTCGCACCCTGCGCCAGAGACTGCGCCGATGCACTGACCTGTTCGCTGCTTGCCGCCACCCGCTCGGCCGCCGATTGAACATCGTTGGCGAAGCTGGTGAGGTTTTCGATCAGCGTATTGAGGCTGTTCTTAATCGTGTTGTAGTCGCCGTTATAGCTGTCGGTGATCTTTGACGGGATCTCGCCTTTGGAAATGCGGTCGATGTGCGTCGCTGCCATCGTCAGCGGGCCGACGACCGCTTCCAGCGTCTCGTTGAGTCCCTCGACGATTTTGCGATAATCGCCTTGATGCTTGGCGATGTCGGCGCGTACCGAAAGCTTGCCGTCCAAAGCTGCTTTAACCAGAATATCGGCGTCGCCGACAACATTGGCGATGTTCGCTTTCAACATCATCAGCCATTCGTGGATCTGGTCCTCACTGGAGGCCTTGCCCATCTTGGCCGACATATCGCCATTGGCGATTGCCGTGACATAGGCAATCAATTCTTGCAGCCATGAATGCACGCCGTTGATCGCGTCCTTCATCCGCTGATGGTCGCCCTTGCAATCGATTTCGACTTTCTCGCGGAGATTGCCGCCGCTGATTTGCCGGAGAATGCGATTGCCCTCACCGATCGGGTGCAGAATGGCATCGAGCATCTGATTGACGCCCTTCAGGATTTCGCCATAGGCGCCCTGGAATGCCGACGCATCGCCGCGCTTATCCAACTGACCTTGGTTGCTGTATTCGATCAGCTTGCCCATTTCCGCTTGGAACTTCTGAAGCACGACCGCGATGCCGTTGACGTTTTGCTTCATTTTTTCGTGGTCGCCCCTATAGGTTTGAGCGATCAATTCGTCGATCCTTCCGTGCGCAACCTGATCGAGAATGCGATTGCCTTCGCCGATCGGGAGCAAAATGGCGTCGAGCATTTGGTTGACGCCCTTCAGGATATCGCCATAGGCGCCCTGGAAGGCATTTACGTCGCCGCGCTTTTCCAACTGGCCTTGGTTGCTGTATTCGATCAGCTTGACCATTTCCGCTTGGAATTTCTGAAGCACGACCGCGATGCCGTTGACGTTCTGCTTCATCTTCTCGTGATCGCCCTGATAGGTCTGAGCGATCAATTCGTCGATCTTGCCATGTGCAACCTGATCGAGGATGCGATTGCCTTCGCCGATCGGGAGCAAAATGGCGTCGAGCATCTGATTGACGCCTTTGAGAATCTCGCCATAGGCACCCTCGAAGCCGTTCACGTCGCCGCGCTTTTCCAGCATGCCTTTGTTGCTGTAGTCTATTAGCTTGCTCATTTCCGCATGGAACTTCTGCAAGACGATAGCGATGCCATTGACGTTCTGCTTCATCTTTTCGTGATCGCCCTCGTAGGTTTGGGTGACCAGTTCGTCGATCTTTCCGTGCGCGACTTGGTTGAGAATACGGTTGCCTTCGCCGATCGGCAGCAGAACCGCGTCGAGCAGCTCGTTGACGTTGACCAGAAATTCTTTGTAGTCGCTTGACGTCGCCGTGAGATCGGCGCGATCCGTCAAATTGCCTTTCTTGACGGATTTGATCAGGCGGCCAATTTCGTCCATGGCGGCGCGCTGCATATCGACATTCAGGGCTGTTTCCACAGTCATATCAACAATCTCCTCTGCTACGGGGTTACCGCGCTGTTGGTCCTTGCCTCGTCACGTTTCCAGGCCGTCGCAGTCGAAATCGTCGTGTGATCTTGGTGACTGATCTGCGTCATGGCGTTACTACCCAGAGTGGTTAACGTGCCGGATAGAACGTGTAATCTAGTCGGTTTAACAACCTGTGAGTGCCGCAGTGACCGGCGGATGGAGACACAGTGATTCAAATTGTTATGCGCGCCTAAATTGCTTCGAAACAATAGTGCAGCGATATGTCTCAATAAGGCTATAAATATACGAGTATTTTTCGCATATTGTTGAACTACTGGAAGTTGTTGCGTCACAACATAGAATACTTCGCAATTTGTACTAGAACTATTTCCGTTGTGGGATCGCCTTCAGCGGTATGCGGATGACACAACCAGTGATTGGTCATATTGTCGCACGTTCAGATACGAAAATTCATCGTCTGCAACCGCAGGCGCTTCATCAAGGTTCCGAGACGTTTGCATGCCGCCCCGACGCCGCAACAGTCGAACTCTACAGCGGCTTGCTCGGCAGAGCGCGGCTGAATCGGATTTGGCGACGCTAGCGGAGCGGATTTGACATTCGCTACCCTGATTGGCGCGAACACCGAAAGCGAATGTCAAATCCAAAGCTCCACTAGTGTCGTGGTTTCGAAGTTCGCGATATCGGCGACATCACCATCTTATGCGAACTTCGAAACCACGACACTAGCCTGTCGACAGCGAACGATGTCCAGACCGCGCTTTACCTGTCCTTCGTATCTTGGCTCTAAGCTCTGTGTTCGATATGCACATTTCAGGCGGTGCTTTGAACATCCGAATCTGCAATCCGTCCGACGATGCCGCTAAGGCCGGTGGCCTTTCGCAGAAACTTGAATCGGTTCGCGCCGCGATCGAGGACCGCTTTCTGCAAGCCGGGCAGAAGATGGCCTCGGCACTCGAAGTGCTGGAGAGTCTGATCGCAACGCTAAAGCGGCTCAGCGGGACGCTGGAAGGCGACACGGTCACCGAAGCCCATCGTGTGCTGCTCGGAACCACCGCCGATATGCTGGATCTGCCGCGGGCTCAAGCCGAGCGACGCGAGGTCCTCGAGGCCCTTCAGCGCAAGAGCGAGCAACTTGAGCCGAACATCGAGTGTATTCGCACGACACTGCGTTATTTGCGCGTCTTTGCACTCAACTTGAAAATCGCGTCCGCCGGCGCCAAGGAGTTCATTGGTTTCGTCGAAGAGATGATGGAGCGCATCAACGACGGCGGACGAAAATTGGCTTTGTTCAGCAAAGAGCACGACAAGCTCAACGGACAGCTGCAGGTGGCGCTGTCGCTTGTGGGCGAATTAGGGGACAGCTGCTATAGCGTTCTGCCCTCCGTGGTCCGGGAGCTTGAGAGTTGCGCCAATACGATCCGCGACCACCATCGTGAGATAAGCAGCCTAGCGGCACAAGTCGCAGAGTTGGCGGATCATATTCGCTCGAAGGTCGGCAAAGCGCTTATGGCGCTGCAAGTCGGCGACAATACAAGACAACGGTTGGAACACATTCAAGCTGCCTTTCGATTCCTCGAGACTCACAACAATTCCTCGGGTGCCCTCGACAGGCAGGCGAGGCTGAACAATGTTGTTCATCACTTGCTCCTCGCACAGCTTGAGGATTTGACCGAGAGTTTTGCCAAAGACTCCCGTTGCGTCGTTGAGAATTTGCTCGGTCTCGGCGCCGACGCGCGCAACGTTCTCGAACTGAAATCCCAGTTCGGCGAGGGGCAAACCAGCGGCTTCCTTCGGACTTTGGAGAGTAGCGTCAGCGATCTGCACGGTATCATCGACCGCGTCTACACGGTGAACACCAACGCGGTTCAAACCGGCCAGGCTGCGTCCCAATCGGCGGAGTCATTGCTCGCCAATGTCGGCGCGATCGACTCGGTGAAAACCGATGTCCGCCATATGGCTTTTAACACGAGCCTGCGCTGCGGCCATATGGGCGAGGCAGGCCGGCCGGTAAACGTCGTCGCTATGGAATTGCGCACAAGCGCGGACGATTTGGAGACCAGCAGCGACAACATCATGCGCGATCTCGATGGCTTGACGGAACTCGCCGTTCGGATCGCTGCGCACGGCGCAGGCGCGGATCACGGGAACATATTGAACGAGGCCGTAGAGAGCATTCGCACGGCCGGCGACGGCGCTGAGGCCAATCTCATCGACATCGCTCGCGAAAGTGCCGATGTTGCCGAAGCCATCAAATCTCTGTGCGCCTATTCCGAATTTGTCTCCGACCTGCACGTATTGCTCACGGAAGCCTGCGAAATTCTAAAGGCGTTGGCGGACGAACGGCTCGACGATGCGGCGAATGAAGATCCCGCGGCCCGCGAAATGTTCGACAAGATTTCTAAACTCTGGAGCATGAGCCGGGAACGAGAGATCCACCGCCTCTTTGCGCCCGCGCCCGCCGAGCCCAAAAGCAAGGCGGATGTCGACCCGGTTGCGGACGCGCTGTTCTAGATGGACGGCCAGCCCGGCCGGTGTAATGACGTTTCAATCAACGCATCGGACCGGGCACAATCAACCAGCGGCACACATACTCTATATGTCCGGCTACGCCGCCGCCCGCGCCGTGGACTCGCGGATTACCAATTCGTGCTGTTGGAGCTGCTTGCGGGCTTCCGGGGCGGTGGGCGGATTGATCAGAAAATCGGCCGCGAGATGTCCCATCAATTCCACCTTCTGGCGGCAGGTCGTCAGCGCCGGCCACACCGACCGGGCGAGATGCGCATCGTCGAACCCTGCCAGCGAGAAATCTTCCGGAATCCGCAGTCCTAAGCGATGGGCCGTGGCCAGCACCGCCGCCGCCATTTCGTCATTGCAGGCGAAGATCGCCGAGGGCAGCGGCTTGAGCGACAGCAGCTGTTCGCCGGCAATGACGCCGGAGCTGTAGTCGAATGACCCGTGCACGCATAGCTCCGGGATGACGGGCAGACCGACATCTGCCATCGCTTTGCGATAACCGGCAAGGCGCGCATTGGCGTCGTAGTGATCGGGCGGGCCCATGATGAAGGCGATACGCTCATGACCCAGCTCGATCAGATGGGCGGTCATGTCATAGGCGGCTTGGTGATTGTCGAGACAAATGTCGTAGGTTTTGCTCTCGTCAGTGTGCGGCGCGATCCGCACGACCGGCAAACCGGCGGCGAGCAGAACTTGCAGCAACTCCGGCATGTCGCACATTGGTGCAGCCAGGACTATACCCAACATGGGCGAGCGCTCGATCAGCGTCTGCACTTGTTCGAGAATATCCTCATCCTCAAGGTCGAACGCCGTGATGAGCAACTGGCAATGCGCTTTGCGGCAGCTCGCAAGCAGCCCCATTTGCAGCAGGCCGAAATAGTCGGAACCGACCATCGGCGTGTCGCAGAGAAATCCGATCGCCTGTGAAGCGTCCTGCATGATTACCTTGCCGTCCACGCACCATCCGATATACCCCTCCGCGGTCCCCGCGATGGGCGATCCGGCAAAACGATAGACGCCCATGGTTACCAAATTGCGTACGTCATGGGCTACGACAGCCTCTCTGCGCCTTAGTCTCAGGCCACAGAGCCTTCCCTTAACCCTTTACAACTAGAATACGTACAATATCAGCCCGGCGCGCTGTCGTTGCGCTGGAGCAAAGGCCCGGGACTGCGATGTCAAGCGCATCGGCGCAAGGAAACTATCCGTCGCCCACCAAACTGATGAAGTGCGGGGGCAGCGCGGCCGTTATCGGGTTGGACGTTATCCGGCACGAGACCGGGAGTCGCTGGGAGAAGATGCGCGAGGCGATTTTCTCGCGCCTCGAAGTGGCCCTTCGTCAACGGCTTGGGCCGTCGGACTTCTTTATCCCTATCGACGACGTATCACTTCTTGTCGTCATGCCGACGGTCACGCCCGAAGAGGCCCAGATGTGCTGCTTGCGCATCGCCTATGAGCTGCACATCAGCTTGCTTGGGCCATGCACGATCGAACAATTGCGGATTGCCAGCGCGGTGGCGACTGCCGATGACACGCTCGAAATTACGCCAATCTCCGCTCCGCATATGGCTACGCTCGCAAAACGCGCCGGATTGAGCGAACTTATCGCTTCGAAGGGCGCGGGTAAGCCAGCCATGTTGCCCGCATCGCAGGCATCGCCACTAACAATTATAACAGAACCAGAGGTGCCCCTGTGTCACTTCATGCCTATATGGGACGCGCAGAATGGAGCTATCACGGCCTATCGCTGCACGCCCAAGCAAACCAGGCTCATGTACTCCATGGAAGTTTCGGATATTCCAGCGCCAGAACTGCTACAGCTCTCATTGACGGCATTGGATCGCGCCGTCGGAGCATTGGAAGTGCATTTGGCCCATGGGATGCGCGTTCTCGTTAATATTCTCGTGCCCTATGAAGTTCTCGCGACCCCAGTCGCCCGTATGGAGTTTGTTGCCGCGTGCCGGCAATTGCGCGGCGAACTGCGCCCCTATCTCGTCATTGAAATAGTGGGATTGCCCGTGGGCGTGCCGCCAAGTCGCCTCGCCGATCTGGTGTCCACGGTCCAGTCTTTCGGCCGGGCCGTATTTGCGCGGGTCCCTCTCAACGGGCCCTCGCTCTCGGCGTGCGAAGGCTCGGGGCTGAAGGGCATCGGATTTCGCATAGTGCCGGGGCCCGGCGGCGTGTCGGATATGAAAAATGACATCGAGCGCCTCTGCACGGCGGCAAAACGATTGCGGTTGCCGGTGTTTCTCGACGACGTGCCGACCAACGAGATGGTTCGGTTTGCCCACAGCGCCGGGGTGCAGTGGATGTCGGGCGCCGTTATCTCGCAACCCATTGCCGAACTTGGTCCGATGGTCCGGCTCGGTGCCGAAACGTTCGTACACAACCGTGGAGCCGCGCGTGCTGTCTGCTAGTCAAGTCGTAGAGATGTAGGCCGAACCAGATTCGCCAGAGGTACTGAGCCATGAACTTCGAAACCCTATTAAGACATTCGCCGCACGCCGATCTCATACGACTTGCGGAGCATTGCCAGAGCTTGGCTGGCGATCGGGCAATGCCGCACAGAGAGGACTTTCGTCCAGGCGATGTCCGTTGGATGCTCGGGTACATATACTTGGTCGACGTCCTAGACGACGGAGCCGATTATCGAATCCGGCTCTTTGGAACCTTCTGGCAAACAATTTTTGGCGCCGACATTGCGGGACAGCGACTGAGCGAGCTGGAAGCCGTCGGCGTTCTAACGGACTTGCGACGGGATTACGACGTGGTGGCCGAAACAGGAGAGCCCCTTTTTCACCCCGGCAAGCTGGTTTGGCCGGGTAAGGAATCCATCCATTACGAGCGGTTGCTGATTCCTTTCTCGCGAGAGGACGGACGCATATCCCTAATCCTCGGCGCGGCACACTGCGACAAGGCCGTCGAGGATCTTATCTTGTATCAGGGCCTTGGACTGCCGCGGCTTGTTCTGGACGAACAGATCGAACGGACCTAGCAGTTTGCTGAAAAACCCCTCGCTGTTGGCGATTTGACGTGATTCACTGGTCGCGAGGCTGTTGGATCGGCAAAAATGCGCGGGCGGTTTCAGGATCAAGGCGGGTTGTTTTCATATGTCTCGCCGGAGACGCGGGTTCCGGCGGCTCACCCTCTGCGGAAGATACGCGAGCTTGTGCGGGACGTTCTGAAGGAACTGAACCGAAGCTTTTCGCGGCTCTATGCGAAGGAAGGCCGCCCGTCGATCCCGCCGGAACAATTGCTGAGCGCCCTGCTGCTCCAGGCACTCTATGGCATCCGTTCGGAACGGCAATTGATGGAGCAACTGGACTACAACCTTCTGTACCGCTGGTTCGTGGGGCTCTCGCCGGACGATCCGGTGTGGGACCCGACGAGCTTCACCAAGAACCGCGACAGGCTGCTGGGCGGGGAAGCCTTCGAGAAGTTCATGATCAAGCTATTGAACCATCCCGAAGTGAAGCCGCTATTGTCGGACGAGCATTTTTCGGCGGACGGGACGCTGATCGAGGCTTGGGCTTCGCAGAAGAGCTTTCGCCCCAAGGACGGCAGCGATGACGGCGACGGCTCGAACTTCCACGGTCAGAAGCGCAAGAACGACACTCATGCCAGCGTCACCGACCCAAACAGCCGGCTCTACCGCAAGGCGTTGGGGCGAGAGGCGAAGCTCAGCTATATGGGCCATGCCATCATGGAGAACCGCCATGGCCTGGCAGTGGCCGGGATGGTGACGCAAGCCAATGGCACGGCCGAGCGGCGAGCGTCGGAAAAAATGTTTGCAGCTAAGAGCAAAGAGATGGCCCGCCGTATCACGGCGGGCGAGGACAAGGCCTATGACACCGCCGATCATGTGGCCAACCTTCGCGCCATCGCCGTCACGCCGCATGTGACGCAGAACGACGCCGTGACCAAAACCGGCAAGCGGCGCAAAAGCGCCATCGACGGGCGAACCGTCCGCCATATCGGCTACGCCATGTCGCAATCACGCCGGGCGATGATCGAGTGCATCTTCGGCTGGGGCAAGCAGCACGGCACCATGCGCAAAACCAAGCATCGCGGCATCCGCCGCGTCGCCGCCGACTTCCTGCTCAATCTCATCGCTTACAATCTCGTCCGTATCCCAAAATTGATCGCCGCTTGAGGACGAGCCTGCCCGCCAATCCCCAATAGCACCGTCAAAAACCAAATCCGCAGCACACCGTTCCGCCAGCCAAAGGCGCAGGAGCGTCAAATCCAGATTTTTTCAGCAAACTGCTAGACCGAGAACTTGGATGCAGCAACGAAATCGTTCGATTCGGCGCGGCCGGCAGAGTGAACTCGGGAGCGCTGGTCCCCTGCGGAAGTGCCATGTTCATCTCCCGGAGACAGCGTTCTGCCGAACCGGCAACTTCCAATTGGGCCGAACGAAATGGCACGTATAACCGTTGGGAATCCGCTCGAGGTAATCCTGATGCTCGGGCTCGGCTTGCCAAAAATCGCCGGCCGGAGAAACTTCCGTCACAACCTTGCCCGGCCAAAGCCCTGACGCGTCGACATCGGCGATCGTGTCTTCGGCAATCCGCCTCTGCTCGTCAGTAGTGTAAAAAATCGCCGAGCGGTAACTCGTCCCCAGATCGTTGCCTTGGCGATTGCGCGTGCTGGGATCATGGATCTGGAAGAAGAATTCCAGAAGCGAGCGATAGCCGATCTTTGATGGATCGAAGGTGATTTCGATCGCTTCGGCGTGGCTGCCGTGGTTGCGATAGGTTGCATTCGGCACGTCGCCGCCGGTGTAACCGACGCGCGTGGATATCACGCCGTCATAGCGGCGGATGAGATCCTGCATGCCCCAAAAGCAGCCGCCGGCCAGAACCGCACGTTCCGTGGTCATGTTATGTCCTCCACCTGGTTCAAGTAAGCGCCGTAGCCTTCTTCTTCCATCCTATCGCGCGGCACGAAGCGTAGCGAGGCGGAGTTGATGCAGTAGCGCAAGCCGCCGCGATCGGGCGGTCCGTCCGTGAAGACATGTCCAAGATGGCTGTCGCCATGGGCCGAACGCACCTCGACGCGGACCATCCCCAACGTAGAGTCCCGCAATTCGCTGACATTGGCAGGCTCGATCGGTTTGGTGAAACTCGGCCAGCCGCATCCCGATTCATACTTGTCGGACGAGGCAAACAACGGTTCGCCCGATACGATATCGACATAGATACCCGGCTTTTTGTTGTGCAGATATTCGCCCGTTCCGGGGCGTTCGGTAGCGCTTTCCTGGGTCACCCGATACTGCTGCGGCGAGAGCCTCGCCACCGCCTCGGCTGTTTTGGCATATTTCGTCATGGCTTCGTTCCTTACGGGACAGGACAACTATATGGCGTCGATTGTGTGTTGAGACCAGTCGGGACGCGGCCCATGTCACACATAATTCCTGCCCGCGCTGTTAGTTCGATCCAGCGGGCCAAAACGTTACAATTGTCCCTAGACAATTTCGGGTCTTATGACTGGCCTGTTACCAAAACCGTGCGGAATTGCGCGACGAAAGAGGAAAAACAGCTTCTTGCGGCGGCGGTGGCTCACGAGCGGTTGGACGTGACAAGCTTCATCATGCGCAGCGCCTTGCCGGAAGCCCGCAAGATTGTGGACCGCGCGGAACGTATCGTGCTCTCGCCGCGCGATACGGCGCGGGTAAGGATGGTCGAGCCGCGACGTGGTGCGAGCGCTTTGGCGCGCTGCACGTCTTGGACAATCCGCTGACACTGCCGCTTGCTACGATTGCCCCGGCATCTCTACTTCGTTGGATTTGGCTTCTTTGCCGCGGTTATCGCGTCCGAGATTGCTTTGCCTTGTGTCGCGAGCGCTTGAATGACGGCCGCGTCGGCGGAAGGACTGCTGCTGGCGGTGGTCGTGACCGAAATGCCGCACTCCGAATGCATCGCCACATTTCCTTTCGTCGGCAATGCCACGCGCTCGATATAATTCGGATCGCTGATCTTGACGGATTTGCTGATCTGAACATCCGAGCCCGGCAATGAGAAGGTAATCGTCAGCGGCCGGCACGCCGAATACAGATACACTCGCTCCGTCCGCGGAAACGAAAGGGACGAAAACGGCACGGCGTCCGGCGGCACAGCGCCTAACGTCATAATCAGATCGTCGTGCCCGGCCGGCTTGAGATTTAATTGACCCGGTCCGTCGCCGTTCTTCAGCGCTTCATCGAGGTCGAATTCGAATGGCAGCCGCTTCGTATCGAGTTTGGCCACAGTCCTGGTCCCGTCGGGGCCCATGGTGAGAATGAGCGGGGCCAGTTTGGTGATGACCGTTGCGGCGGCATTTATGTAATCGACGCGCTGATCGGCCGTATCGACGCCAATTTGTTTCACCAGATCGGTATTGTCGATTTTGGTTATGCTCACCGTTGTTGTGACCCAGAACGAGTTGTCGTGTGCCAAGGCAAATTTGAAATCTGTGTTCTCGATCGGTATCGAGGTGATCGTTATGTCACCCGGCTTCACCGTAGATGTGCCGCCGCCGTCCGGCTTTGTCTGAGCGGCGTCACCATTGCCAAGAGTTGGCGCATTTTTCTTTGTCGTCGCGTTCGGCTTGGCTGGCGGCGTCGTGGTATCGGCCGGCGGCGCTGCGGCATTTGTCCCGTTGGAAGACGTCGACAGATCGAACCTGACCTTGGAGCCTTGCAAATAATAGGAGTCGAATTCGCTGTCATTCAAGGGCCGCGGTTTGGCCGCCGCAATAACGTCATAACGAATAGTGGGCGTTGCCGCACACCCCGAGGCAACGATCGTCGCCAGAATTGATACAGTCGTAATAGTGCGTTTCATTGCAATGCCCCTCCCCTATCTTGGGCCGTATTCAATGCCTGGAAAGCGTTCCCCACCCGCCGGCATCTTCCGCTCTCCGCTCGTCTTGGTGTATATCATAACGGCCGCGCGGAGAACAGCAACGGTAGGTTTCTGGAAGGTAACGGCGCCCGTTCATTGGAAGAACAAGAAGAAGATGATGTGAAAACCGGCGCGAGGTTGGGGGGCAAAAGATGGCAACTGGCGAAGGGCCCAAACGGCCGGTCGAACGCCGCAGACGCGTGTTTAAGATCGTAGCGATTGTCGCCGTTGTTATTATCGCGATGGAGGCATTGGCCGCCATTGCCTTGGTTTGGATGTACAATCATCCCTGGGACGTACCCTTCGCGCAAAACCCTGGCGAGCACCACGACCGCGCCGGTTCCGGCAGGTGGTACGCCGGCACGTCCACAAGTGGCCGCTACTCCAACTATCCCTCAGGCGGGAGCTATGCTGCCGCATCCCCGCTAAACGTCTATTACAACGTCACACTCGACAATGGCGATGTGAGCGCTCCGACCAACCAAGTCGCGGACGGCAAGTCTGTCGCCGTTAATTTCTATATGGGGCCGGACGACGCACGGAATATTCTGCAAGAAAAGACTCCGTCCAAACAAATCACCGAAGACATCGGGCAAGCGGCCAGCGGCGTTCGGGAATTCCAGGTCGCGATGCGCTGCGTCGTATGCCTGGACGATGCTTACCACACACGGACGGTCTATTTCGACACCAGCACGCAGGCTTCCAACCACGTCAACTGGACGATCGTTCCTCTCGCAGGCCGGGCGGTCGATGGCGTCGGCGATCTGCAATTCATCATTTCATATAAGGGAGAAGTTCACGATACGCGCAGTGCCACGATCGCGTTTCCCGGCACCAGAAAATCCGTCATTGCAAGCGCTCAAGCAGCGGACGCAGATTGCCCGCCGCCGGAACAGACTCCGCCCGAAGGCGGCGCGGATCTCGTCATCAATGTGGGTGTGTCGGCGGGGGCTGTGACCTACGAATTCGATGTCGAAAATAATGTGCTGCGCGCCGCGCTAAAAACAAAAACGCTCGGGCCCGACGGCAATCCCCGCACCTTCAGGACCACGCTCGATCAGCCGGACCAGCTGCAAAGCATGTCTCGCGATGTCTACAACAGACTATGCGCCTATACGGATTGGAACGAGTGCCCGCAGCCGGGACAAAGCGACTCGCAAGACGATACGGTGGCGGCCAAATTGACGGCGGCACAGGCCGCACGCGCGACGGCGGTTTTCTACAAAGTCGGGACAAACCTCTATGACGCGCTGATTTCGAACGGCGACGACTTGCAGCTTCGGGCCGTGTTTGCCGAAATCGAAGCCTTTGGAGATGCGCAGCAGGCGAGGGGCTATGCGCCACGGATCGTCATTCACACGGCGGGCGTCGGCTATATCCCGTGGCAATTGTTGCACGCGGTGCGCGGCGTCGATGCGGGCGCCAAAGAATTCTGGGGCAACAAATTCGTTCTCGCCACCGATCCGTTGAACGCGCGCTGCGGCCGCAGACCGGCCGTGGTGCAAGCGGCAGCCGGCAACCAATTCCTTCTCCTGCAATACCGCAATCCGCGGGGCGACCCGGTGTCCGAGATGGGCGCAAAATATGCGGCGGCCCTGTCGAGTGCCGTGAAATCCTCCGGTCTTTATTCCAGTGTCTATGATGGGGCGGCGACGAAATCGGACGTCGACAATTTCGTGGCGAAGAAAGCCGGCGCGATCACTTTGATCTCCGCCTTCACCCATGGCGACAACGGCTTGCGGGCCAAATCCGACGAAGACGGATCCGTCCAATATCACGAGAAGGACCCGGACGGCCCCTCTCTGTTGCTCTCTCCGAGCGAGCGACTGCACGCAAACGACATCGGTATGTGGGAAAGACAGGCGACGGTTTCGAACCATATCTTTTCGGCCTGGCCGATCGTCTTCCTCAACGGTTGCGACACCGGCACGGTCGGCGGCTATTCGCTTTCCGGCGCCCCGACCTTCCAAAAGGCATTCCTGAATGACGGCGCGCGCGCGGTCGTCGTCACCGAAGCGCCAATCCCGGCTGACTTTGCCGTCGATTTTGGCGAGCAGTTTCTGCAGCGCGTCTTTAGAGGAATCGACGTTGCGCGGGCGCTGCAAGAGGCGCGCAAATACGAACTTGAGCAAAATAACAACCCGCTTGGCTTGCTCTACAGCCTTTACGGCAACGACAATGCGAGAATGGGCCAGGCGAATAACTAGTCCGTCGCCGGCGGCCACGATCCCTTTGGGGCGATCAAAGTCTCGATGACGGCAAAAGCCCGCTGACAAGGACACGCAAAGTGCCGCCGCGGACATATAAGGTGATCGCGGCAATATCCGGCGCGAAGTAGCGGTCGCGATCATATGGCCCGACCAAGGCGCGAATTTCGCGAGCGGTTTTTTCCAGCGCGGGCGAGGATTTTAGCGGGCGATGGAATTCCAGCCCTTGCGTCGCGGCCAAGAGCTCGATCGCGGCGACGGTGGCCGCATTCTCCGCCATGTCGAGCAAACGCCGCGCGCCATGCGTGGCCATGGAGACGTGATCTTCCTGATTGGCGCTGGTCGGCACCGTGTCGATGGAGGCTGGATGCGCCAACATGCGGTTTTCGGCGACCAATGCGGCGGCCGTCACCTGTGCAATCATAAATCCGGAGTTGAGGCCCGATTCCTTGACGAGGAACGCCGGCAGACCGCTCATCTTCGGATCGACAAGGATCGCGGTGCGGCGTTCGGAAATGTTGCCGATCTCGCACAAGGCAAGGGCGAGCTGATCGACGGCGAAGGCGACAGGCTCGGCATGGAAGTTCCCGCCGGACAACACGTCGCCGTTATCGAGCACCAACGGATTGTCGGTGACGCCGCAGGATTCGATCTCGAGGGTGCGTGCCGCTATGCGGATGATATCGAGGACTGCGCCCATGACCTGTGGCTGGCAGCGCAAAGAATACGGGTCCTGTACCTTGTCGTCGGCGCCCGGCGCGCGATGGGATTCGCGGATTTCGCTTTTGTCCATCAAACCACGCAGCGCGGCGGCGACGGCGATCTGACCGGGCTGTCCGCGCAAGGCGTGAATGCGCGCGTCAAACGGCGTGTCGGAGCCTTTGAGCGCATCGGTGGACATGGCGCCCGCGACTAACGCGGCGGCAAAGACCTTTTCCGTCTCGAACAGACCGGCGAGCGCCAGCGCCGTGGAGACCTGGGTGCCATTGAGAAGCGCGAGACCTTCCTTCGGGCCGAGGGTCAACGGCTTCAATCCCGCGCGGTCGAGCGCCGCGGCGGCCGGCAATATTTCGCCGTTCACGCGTGCCTCGCCGATGCCCAGAAGGACGGCCGACATATGCGCAAGCGGCGCCAAATCGCCGGAGGCGCCAACGGAACCTTTCGAAGGGATGCAGGGATAGATTTCCGCCTCGATCAGGCGGGCCAGCATTTGCACGGTCTCGCGGCGGACGCCGGACGCCCCGCGCGCCAGCGATGCGGTTTTCAACACCAGAATCAACCGGACGATATTGTCGGCAATGGGCGCGCCGACGCCGCAGGCATGACTGAGCACAAGATTGCGTTGCAGCGCTTCCAAATCGTAGCGCGCGATGGAGGTGTTGGCGAGCAGACCAAAGCCGGTGTTCACGCCATAGACCGTTTCGCCGCTGTCCACGATTCTCGCGATGACGGCAGCGCCGGCGTCGATGCGCGCCAGCGTTGCGGGCGCCAAGCTGACGCGCGTCGGGTTCTCATACACCGCGCTGAGCTGCGCAAGCGTGAGCGGATTGTCCAGAGCGAGAGTCACAGAGGCGTCTCCAATGACGGCAAATCGAGGTGCTTTTCCCGCGCCGTTTCGATGGCGATCTCGTAGCCCGCATCGGCGTGACGCATGACGCCGGTGGCCGGATCGTTCCATAAGACGCGTTCGAGTTTGGCGCGCGCATCGTCGCTGCCGTCGGCGACGATGACCACACCGGCATGCTGCGAATAGCCCATCCCGACGCCGCCGCCATGATGCAGCGACACCCAGGTGGCGCCCGATGCCGTGTTGAGCAGCGCGTTGAGCAGCGGCCAATCCGATACCGCATCCGAGCCGTCGCGCATCGCTTCGGTTTCCCGGTTCGGACTGGCGACGGAGCCGCTGTCCAGATGATCGCGGCCGATAACGATGGGTGCTTTCAATTCGCCGCTCGCCACCATTTCGTTGAATCTGAGCCCGGCGCGGTGGCGCTCGCCAAGGCCGAGCCAGCAGATGCGCGCGGGCAATCCCTGGAACGCGATGCGCGAGCGCGCCATATCGAGCCAGCGATGCAAAGGAATGTTTTCCGGGAACAACGCCTTTACGGCCGCATCGGTTTTGTAGATGTCTTCCGCATCGCCCGAGAGCGCGGCCCAGCGGAACGGGCCGATACCGCGGCAGAACAGCGGACGGATGTAAGCGGGAACGAAACCGGGAAAATCGAATGCGTCGTCAACGCCCTCGTCCTTCGCGACCTGGCGGATATTGTTGCCGTAGTCGAAGGTCGCAATGCCTTGTGCGGCAAAGGCCAGCATGGCGCGGACATGCTTGGCGATGGATTTGCGCGCGGCAGCGGCCACCGCGCTCGGATCGGATACGCGCTTCTTTTCCCATTCCGCGACGCTCCAGCCTTCGGGCAGATAGCCGTTGATGACATCATGCGCGCTGGTCTGATCGGTGACGGCATCGGGCCTGACGCCGCGCCTCACAAGTTCGGGGAGAATCTCAGAGGCATTGCCGACAAGCCCGACGGAGATCGCTTTCTTGTCCTCGACGGCCTTGGCGATCAGCGCCAGCGCGTCATCGAGATTGTCGGTGGCCGTGTCGAGGTAGCGGGTCTCCAGACGCTTCTCGATGCGGGAGCGCTGGCACTCGATAGCGAGCATCGAGGCACCGGCCATGGTGGCGGCCAGCGGTTGCGCGCCGCCCATGCCGCCAAGGCCCGCTGTGAGAATCCATTTGCCGGAAAGATCGCCGCCGAAGTGCTGACGGCCCATCTCGACGAAGGTTTCATAGGTGCCCTGCACGATGCCCTGGCTGCCGATGTAAATCCAGGAACCGGCCGTCATCTGGCCGTACATCATGAGGCCCTTTCTATCGAGCTCGTTGAAATGCGCCCAATCCGCCCATTTGGGCACGAGATTGGAATTGGCGATCAAGACGCGCGGCGCCCCGCTATGCGTTTTGAACACGCCGACAGGCTTGCCCGATTGCACGAGCAGCGTTTCATCCGCTTCCAGCGTCTTCAGCGTTTCGACGATGCGGTCGAAAGCGGCCCAGTTGCGCGCCGCTTTGCCGATCCCGCCATAAACGACGAGGTCCTGCGGCCGTTCGGCGACCTCGGGGTCGAGATTGTTCATCAGCATCCGCATCGCCGCTTCGGCGTACCAGCTCTTGCAGGTGATCTCGGCGCCGCGCGGACTGCGGATCACCCGTGTGTTCATCAGATCGGTCATGATGTCGTCTCGTTGTCGGCGCGGCCGCGAAGATAGCGGTCGCAAAGCAGATCGCTGCCGAGCCAGTATGCGAGTTCGGCGGGTTCGCCGATATTCCACACCGCAAGGTCGGCAGACTTGCCGGCCTCCAACGTACCGATATCGTCTTGCAGACCAAGCGCCTTGGCGGCGTTGCGCGTCATGCCGGTCAAAGATTCCTCCGGCGTCAAATCGTAAAGCGTGCAGGCCATATTGAGCGCGAGCAGCGGGGAGGTTGTCGGTGAAGTGCCCGGATTGCAGTCGGTGGCGATCGCCATGGGGACGCCGGCGCGGCGCAGCGCAGCGACGGGCGGCTTTCTCGTTTCGCGCAGGAAGTAGAAGGCGCAAGGCAGCAACACCGCGACGGTTCCCGCTTTCGCCATCGCCTCGATGCCCGACAGGCCGAGATGTTCCAAATGTTCGGCAGACAGCGCATCGTATCGCGCCGCCAAAGCCGCGCCGCCTTGATCCGACATCTGCTCGGCATGGAGCTTGACGCGAAACCCATGCGCCTTCGCAGCGGCAAAGACGCGTTCGGTTTCCGCGGGCGTGAACGCGATGGTCTCGCAGAAGGCGTCGACGGCATCGGCGCATTTCTGGCGCGCAACCGCCGGGATCATCGTGTCGCAGACGAGATCGACATAGCCGGCGCGATCGTCCATGAACTCCGGCGGCAATGTATGCGCGCCGAGAAACGTGGCGGCGACACGGACGCCCGCCAAGTCGCCGACGCGCGCCGCCGCGCGGAGCAATTTCAACTCCGTCTCGAGGTCGAGCCCATAGCCGGACTTGATTTCAACGGTGGTGACGCCCTGCCCCGCCATGGCGCGCGCGCGCCTCGCGGCGGATTGGGCAAGCGCATCCTCGCCGGCGGCGCGCGTGGCGCGGACCGTGGAGAGAATGCCGCCGCCGGCACGCGCGATGTCTTCATAGCTGGCGCCCATGCGCCGCATTTCCCACTCTTCGGCGCGATTGCCCGCGAAGACCAGATGGGTGTGGCAGTCGATCAGGCCCGGCGTAACCCATGCGCCATCCAGCCGGCGGACATTGCGCGCCTCCGGCCGGGGACACTCCCGCGCCGGTCCGATCCAGGCGATGCGGCCGCCTTCGATGGCGATAGAAGCGTCGCGAATCGCGCCATAAGGCGCGCTTGCGCCAGCCGCCATGGTGGCAGTATGGCAATCGCGTATTAGAATGTCCCACATCGCCGCGCTTCCCTTGGCGCAATGTTACAGCCTGCACCGTCCGAAACGAGGATAATCTTGCATGCCCAAAACCGGCGATCGCGGTTCGGAAATTTCGGAGAATCGCTCCTGGGTTTCAATTCATTCGCTTCTCGGCCAAAACGCCGAGGCAGAGATTGCCGTTATGGGCGTACCATTGGGGAAGCATTCGTTGACGCAAGGACGCTGTGATCTGGCGCCGGACGCGATACGCGGCGCGCTAAAGCGCATGAGCGTCTACGACCTTGAGACCGGCACGGATTTGTCATCGGCGACGATCTTCGACGCCGGCAATGTCGCGGCGGCGGAAGGCCGTTACGAGGATGCGCTGGCACCCATCGCCGAGGCCGTTCGCCAACAGACACGGACGCGTGGGTTGACGATTCTATTGGGCGGCGACAACGCCGTGACCCGCCCCGGCGTTCACGGCCTCGATGCGACGCTCAAACATGTCGGCGTGCTCACGCTCGATGCGCATTTCGATTTGCGCGACACCGACGGCGGCCTCAACAACGGAAATCCGATCCAGGCCTTGCTCGAGGATGGCTTGCCGGGCAGCCACATCAGTCAGATCGGGCTTGCCCCCTTCGCCAACACCAAGAGGGCGCACGGCAAAGCGCGCGCGGCCGGAATATCCGTGCGGACATTGGGGGAGTGTTTCGAGCGCGGCTTTGTGACCGTGGTGAGGGAAGAACTCGAACGTCTGTCGGGCGCGTGCACGGCGATCTATGTGGATTTCGACATCGACGTGATCGACCGCGCCCAGATGCCCGCTGCGCCCGGCGCGCGGGCGGGAGGAATTTCGGCGCGCGACTTCTTCGCGGCCGCCCGCCTGATCGCCGCGCATCCCAAGGTCAAGTGCGTCGATCTCGCCGAATTCGATCCCTCACTGGACGTGAATGCGATCGGCGCGCTGACGGCGGCGCGATGGTTTGCAGAAATCCTTGCTGGAAGACTTGGCCGGATGACGGGTAGAGGGCCGGCAAATTGAATCTGGAGCATTGACATTGGGGCAGCATGGGTCTATCTGTACGGATGCTGTACGTGCAACGTCTGTTCATGTCGGCCGGAGATAGGCAATGGCCGCTGGTGCAAAAACGCGAGAAGACCGAATCGAACTGCGGGCGACGAAAGAAGAAAAAATGCTCCTTGCGTCTGCGGCGGCACACGAGCGGTTGGACGTGACAAGCTTCATCATGCGCAGCGCCTTGCCGGAAGCCCGCAAGATTGTGGACCGCGCGGAACGTATCGTGGCTTCGGAGCGCGATACAACACGCATACTCAAGCTGCTTGAAAACCCACCCAAGCCGACACCGGCATTGCTCGCGGCGGCTCGCAGACGTGCCGCGCGGCCGTGAGCGGCCTCGCCCAGTGGCGTGAGGAACCAATTGGCCGTCACCACAATCGCGATGAATTCGACTGCGGCTCTGTGGAACTGAATGAATATCTTCAGCGCTATGCGCGGCAAAATCACGAAACGGGCGGCGCCAAGACGTTTGTGGTGGCATCTGTTTTGGAACCCGCGAGCGTGTTTGGCTACTACTCTATAAGCCCTGCCTCGATTGCGTTTGCCAGCGTGCCACGGGACGTGACGCGTAAGCTCGGCCGATACGACGTGCCGGTGTTCCGGCTTGGGCGTTTGGCCGTGAGTATATCGATGCAAGGGCGTGGTTTGGGCGGTGACCTTTTGCTTTGTGCAGGTCTGCGAGCATTAGCCGTCGCTTCGGAGGTTGGCGGCGTCGCGCTGGCGATAGATGCCAAGGATAAAAGGGCCGCGGCATGGTACGAGCGCTTCGGCGCGCTGCACCTCTTGGACGATCCGCTCAAGCTGATACTGCCGCTTGCTACGATTGCAACTGCGGTGCGCCCCAAGAAGCAAAAACAATAGCCGCTTTAGCGTCAGTTCAAATTCTGCGCCCCTTGCGCCAGTGTTTTTTTGAATTGGGGACATGTGCTCCAGTCACGCTATTCTAAAAAAACGATGCATCAAATATCCGGGCTTGGAAGCGTTTACATTAATTGCGTCGAAGCTCCCGGTGTCACCCAGCGGCGAAAAGACGAGGCTGCACTGACCGATTGGATGCAGCAGGTTCACTATTCCCATTGCCAGCGTCGACCGGAATCGCATTAATTGAGGGCCGATATAATCCATGAAGAAATCTCAAAGTGTTGACAACTCATCCGCCATTGCTAGCCAATCTTGCCTCGATCCACGTCCGATCGATAGGTCAGATCGAACACCGTCTCCGTCAGCCAGCGCCGGAAATCCTGGTTGTCGCTGAACTGCTTGAACAGTTCGGTGTCATCCTTAAGGACGGCATTCATCACACGCTTCAACGCCTTGTCGTGCTCGATCGGTGCATTCTGTTTGTCTGAGTTCACCCGAGCGTTTGTATACGCCAAATCGGCCGCGACGCGTTCAGGGATGTCCTGGGTAATTAGCCGCCGGACGCGATCAGCGTCATTCCAGCTCACGCCTCCGTAAAGATCGTTGAATACCTTGATGATGTTCGAGAGATAGTCCAACTCGGGTTCCGGCTTGTGGCCGCCGCCATCAGTGGGCACAGGTCCAATTTCGGCATCCGCATCGGCAAGCTGAATAGCTTGAACGGCCTGCTTCTCCACGCGGTAGCTGTCCATATCAATGGCTTCCAGGATGCCACGCGATAGATCAGTCTCGATTGGGGCGGGCAGCTTGGGAATCAGAAGATTGAGGAAGATGGAAAGCTTTTCCCATTCCACGTTGGTGTACGGCAAGATTGCAGAAAGAAACCCGTAAGTCCGGACGAAGGCTTTTGCCTTTCCCTTGAAGGCAACCTGTCTATCTTCGTCGACCAGAACCACTTTGTAAGCCGCAACGCAACCATCGAGGATCGGATCCAATCGGTCGCGATCCGCTCCGCCCAGATAGAGTTGCACAAGCAAATCGATATCCGCTTGCCCGTAGACCTGCGCGCCATCTAGATCTGCTTTGAGGTCGTGAAGCTTGTTCGGGTCAGTTTCGTCGCTCAGGATGGTCGTGCGATAATAAGGCTCGAAGGACTTCTGAATCACATCCGCGTCGTTCATGAAATCCAAGATGAAAACCTCACCCTTTTTGGGATGGGCGCGATTGAGCCGGGAGAGCGTCTGCACCGCCTTGATGT
>CAVXZV010000002.1:0-406098 GCA_963766355.1 uncultured Alphaproteobacteria bacterium | reverse complement strand
CGCGGCTGGTGTGGTGCCCGCCAAGACTGCAGCCAAGATCGTGCCGCCAAAGCCCGGTGCCAAACCCGGCGAAGGCGAGTCGCCGGGCGATCCCGACAGCCCGTTGCTCGATATGTCCGATGTCGGCGTACGCAAGATGATCGCGCGCGCCAAGACGCGCGGCTATGTCACCTATGACGAATTGAACAAGGTTCTGCCCTCCGACAAGACGTCGTCCGAACAGATCGAAGACACGATGTCGATGCTCTCCGAAATGGGCATTAATGTCATCGAAAGCGAAGAGCAGGAAGAAGGCGCCGAGGCTGAAGTGCCCGCGCTGGTCGAAGGCAAGGCCGTCGCCACCACCAAGGAAGGCGCCACCGAACAATATGACCGCACCGACGATCCCGTCCGCATGTATCTGCGCGAAATGGGCTCGGTGGAATTGCTCTCCCGCGAAGGCGAAATCGCCATCGCCAAGCGTATCGAGGCCGGCCGCGAACTGATGATCGGCGCGCTTTGCGAAAGCCCGCTCACCTTCGAAGCGCTCACCGTGTGGCGCGACGAGCTGACCGAAGGCAAGGTTCTGCTGCGCGACATCATCGATCTGGAAGCGATGTATGGCACCGGCCCCGACGGCCAGGCCGCCGTCGCCGCGGGTCTGGACGGTGTCATCCCGCCCGGCATGCCACCCCTGCCGCAGATGAACGGCTCGAGCCCGCCGGTTCCCGAATTTCGGCGGCCCGAGCCGCCGAAGCCGGCGCCACCGCCTCCTCCGCCCCCTGCGCCCGCGCCGTCAGCCGATGGCGAGCCGCTCGATCCCGCCGAGGCCCAAGCTAAGGCCGATGCCGAACAGGCGGAAGCCGACGATTTCGACGACGAAGGCAATCTGCCGCTTTCGGCGATGGAAGCTGCGCTGAAGCCGCAGGTCCTCGAAACCCTCGACAACATCGCCAATCTCTACAAGAAGCTCGGCCGCTTGCAGGACGCCTCGGTCGAGGCGGCGCTGGCATCGGACGAACTTTCCACCGGTCAGGAGCGCCGCTTCAAGAAGCTGCGCAACGAGACCGTCGATCTTGTCAAAGGCCTCAAGCTCAACAACAACCGTATCGAAGCCCTGGTCGATCAGATGTACGGCATCAACCGCCGCTTGGTCAGCCTCGAAGGGCGCATGCTGCGGCTGGCCGAAGCCCACGGCGTGGCGCGCGAAGATTTCCTCAAAGAGCATTTCGGCAACGAGCTCGATCCCAATTGGACGCGCCGCGTCGGCCGCCTTTCCCGTCATGGCTGGAAGGATTTCATTCAGGACGAGCGCGATAAGGTCCACGGCATCCGCGACGAGATTCAAACTCTCGCCCAAGAAATGCGCCAATCGATCAGCGAATTTCGCCGCATCGTGCAAACGGTGCAAAAGGGCGAACGCGAATCGGGCGTGGCCAAGAAGGAAATGATCGAGGCGAATTTGCGCCTGGTGATCTCGATCGCCAAGAAATACACCAATCGCGGGCTGCAATTCCTCGACCTGATCCAGGAAGGCAATATCGGCTTGATGAAGGCCGTCGACAAATTCGAATACCGCCGCGGTTATAAATTCTCGACTTACGCCACGTGGTGGATTCGCCAAGCGATCACGCGCAGCATCGCCGACCAAGCGCGCACCATCCGCATTCCCGTGCATATGATCGAGACGATCAACAAGCTGGTGCGGACCTCGCGCCAAATGCTGCACGAAATCGGCCGCGAGCCGACGCCCGAAGAATTGGCCGAACGCCTCGCCATGCCGCTGGAAAAAGTGCGCAAGGTGCTGAAGATCGCCAAGGAACCGATCTCGCTGGAAACGCCGATTGGCGACGAGGAAGATTCGCATCTGGGCGATTTCATCGAAGACAAAAACGCGGTGCTGCCCATCGATGCGGCGATCCAAGCGAATTTGCGCGAAACCACCACGCGCGTGCTCGCCACGCTGACGCCGCGCGAAGAACGCGTGCTGCGCATGCGCTTCGGCATCGGCATGAACACCGATCACACGCTGGAAGAGGTCGGTCAGCAATTTTCCGTCACGCGCGAACGCATTCGCCAAATCGAGGCGAAGGCGCTGCGCAAACTCAAACATCCGTCGAGGTCCCGCAAATTGCGTTCATTCCTCGATAATTAACTTCACCTCCCCCCTGTGGGGAGGTCGTCCTCCGAAGCTGCGAAGCAGCGAAGGAGGGCGGGTGGGGGGGGCCCTCTCACACACACTCACAACACTGACATTTGGAGAAAAAAGGTCCGTATGGGAATGTTTAAGGAAAAGAGTTTTGCAGACCGCGTAGATGCCGGCGCCAAGGCGCGCGCGGAACAGCTGGAACGGGCGCGCGCTATCGCTCGCGCCAATCAGGAAACTGCGGCCGAACGCATGGCCGAGCGCATAAAGATTGCCGCCGAACGCGAAGCGCGACGCGAGGCCCGCGAAGCCATCAAGCGCGCAGAGCAGGAACGCATCGAAGCGGAGAAGCGCGCCGAGGCCGAACGGATCGAAGCCGAACGCCTGGCCGCCGAAGAAGCAAAGCGCCGCGAAGACGAAGAATACGAAGCCGCCAAGAAATGGCTGGCCGAGGAAGAGAAGCGCAAGATCACCAAGCTCTTGGCCGACCAGAAAGCGATGCGCGACGCCAAATACGCCGCGCGCAAACAGCGGCGGAGATAGAGCTCACCTGCCGATCTTCACCTCCCCCATGCGGCTACGGGATTCACACATTTCGGAGGCTCCATCCATGTTTGATGGCGTGGAATTGGGTGAGGCCTCGAAGCATGACAATGGGCCCTGGTTTTCCGTAGTAGCCAGTCCAGCCGCCGAGCCTTGCGAAGACCCAGCCAGCATAGGCAAGCGAGCCTTTTGGGTGAGGGTTTTTCTGTTTCTGTGTTTTGCCTTCGAGGCTTTGACAGACGCACTCCAGCGCGGGCTGGTCGTCGGGGTCGCAGACGTCGGTGAGGGGACGACAGGCTTTGCCTTCGCGCTCGGCCACCAGCTGCATCACCTTGATGGCGGCAATCAGGATGGCGGTGACGAGTTTTTCGAGAGGACCATCCGGCTCCTGGCGCAGGGCTTCGACATCGAAGCCCTTTGTCTTCATGGTTCGGAAGAGTTGCTCGATGGTCCAGCGCAGACGATAGAAGCCGATGATGCGGCGTGCATCCGCGATGTCGTTGACCTGGTGGGTTGTGAGCAGGAACCAGAGCGCCGGCTCTTCGCCCTCGGCAGGATTGATCTCTCGCCCGATGACGAGCGTTACAGAAACGGTTTCAGGCAGATCGCAAGCGGCCTTGCGGTTGCTGGGCCGCATGATCTCGACCTTGCCAAAGCTTACGCAAAGCTCGGCTTTGCGCGCTTTTCGGCCCGGTGCGGCGGGGATTTCCACCACCATCCGTCCCACCTCGTCCCAGCCGTCCGCTTTGGCAAAAAGAGAGGAGCCATCGGCCAGACGACGATCCTGAGCTGCCCGTACCAACTTTTCGACATTGGCCGGCTTAAAGGCAAAGCATTCGTAGATATCGCCTTCGCGGTCTTCAATGACGGTGACGCAGGCCGCTCCGGCTTCAGCCAAGGCACCAGCGCTCTCTGCGCCGCTCAGCCAGCGCCGGCTGTCCTTGTCCTCAAAAGTCCGCTGCTTGCGCGTGGCGCTCTCACCGCCCTTGCGGGTCAGGAAGAAGTTGTCGATCAGGCCAAGCACCGCCTGCGTGTTGGCGTCTACCGCTATGACAGGATGAAAGGACAATCCCAGTCCTTTCTCGTCCACGCGCAACGCAGAAGTGTCCTGGATTGCCAGGACATGGCAGCCAGCAACTTGGCTGCGGGTGCGCGCCAGGGCGGCGGACAGCATCTCACTGACCCTTACTTTGGGGTTATGCAGAAACCGCGCGATCCGCATCTCTCCGGCACGGTTGGCGCCGAGTTGCCTGACGCTGACCCCCTTGCCGCCATAAGCGACAAGTCGCTCACATAAAAAGAGCCCCCTTTTTCCAGACGTTCGTCGCCGAACAGTCCAAGCGTCAGTTCCATCGCCGCCTCCCGAAAGAGAATCATCCCTATAGGGAGTCAGCTTCCTCACCTCGCAGCAAGCTCTTCGAGATGTGTGAATGTCGTAGCCCATGCGGGGAGGTCGCCCGGCGTAGCTTTTGCGAAGCCGGGCGGGTGGGGGGCTGCGTGTCCCATCTGTGTATTTCCACACTCGCCGCCCACACACAAACGTGATTGGCGCTGCGCTGCAGGCCTTTCATGATCGGCGCCGACAGAGGCGGGAGCTTTCATGCGGCACCAACAAATTCTCTTTTCCCTGGCGGTCACAATGTTGATGGCATCGTGGTCTGCCGCCGCAGCCGAAGACGATGCCGCGTTGATCAAACGGCAGTCGCAGGAATTTTCCGACGCCTCGGCAAGCGGTAACGCCGCCTTGTTCGATCGTTTTCTGGACGATCGGGTCACTTTTATCAATGAATCGGGCATCGTCTCGACCAAGAAGGATCTTGTCGCGGGTGCCGGCCCGTTGCCCAAAGGCGTTCGCTTCACGCTCACCCAGACCGATTGGGCGCTGCAATTGTACGGCACCGTGGCCGTGACGTCTTTTACCGATGTGCAAAGCGGACAAGCCCATGGCCAAAGCCTGCATGCCAAATTCCGCTCAACGGAAGTTTGGCTGAAAGAAGGTGCCGCCTGGCGCATGATCTCGAGCCAGACGCTTGCGCTGCAGGACGATCCGCCATTCGTTGCGCTGCCGGCCAAGTCGCTGGACGAGTATGCCGGCGTCTATCGCGGCGGTCCCGATTTTACCGTTACGATCACGCGCAGCGGCGAGGGGCTCAACGCGTCAGTTGGCGGCGGCCCGCCCTCCGTTCTCAAAGCGGAATTGCGCGATGTATTTTTCACGCCCGGTCAGCCGCGGGTGCGCAAGATTTTCCAGCGCGATGCGAACGGCAAGATCACCGGTTTTGTCAGCCGGCACGAAGGCCATGATCTGGTGTTCAAACGGGTGGGCTGAAGAAACATGGCGATCACGCGTTCTAAATCTTCACCTCCTCCCTGCGGCTACGGGATTCACACATTTCGGAGGCTCCATCCATGTTTGATGGCGTGGAATTGGGTGAGGCCTCGAAGCATGACAATGGGCCCTGGTTTTCCGTAGTAGCCAGTCCAGCCGCCGAGCCTTGCGAAGACCCAGCCAGCATAGGCAAGCGAGCCTTTTGGGTGAGGGTTTTTCTGTTTCTGTGTTTTGCCTTCGAGGCTTTGACAGACGCACTCCAGCGCGGGCTGGTCGTCGGGGTCGCAGACGTCGGTGAGGGGACGACAGGCTTTGCCTTCGCGCTCGGCCACCAGCTGCATCACCTTGATGGCGGCAATCAGGATGGCGGTGACGAGTTTTTCGAGAGGACCATCCGGCTCCTGGCGCAGGGCTTCGACATCGAAGCCCTTTGTCTTCATGGTTCGGAAGAGTTGCTCGATGGTCCAGCGCAGACGATAGAAGCCGATGATGCGGCGTGCATCCGCGATGTCGTTGACCTGGTGGGTTGTGAGCAGGAACCAGAGCGCCGGCTCTTCGCCCTCGGCAGGATTGATCTCTCGCCCGATGACGAGCGTTACAGAAACGGTTTCAGGCAGATCGCAAGCGGCCTTGCGGTTGCTGGGCCGCATGATCTCGACCTTGCCAAAGCTTACGCAAAGCTCGGCTTTGCGCGCTTTTCGGCCCGGTGCGGCGGGGATTTCCACCACCATCCGTCCCACCTCGTCCCAGCCGTCCGCTTTGGCAAAAAGAGAGGAGCCATCGGCCAGACGACGATCCTGAGCTGCCCGTACCAACTTTTCGACATTGGCCGGCTTAAAGGCAAAGCATTCGTAGATATCGCCTTCGCGGTCTTCAATGACGGTGACGCAGGCCGCTCCGGCTTCAGCCAAGGCACCAGCGCTCTCTGCGCCGCTCAGCCAGCGCCGGCTGTCCTTGTCCTCAAAAGTCCGCTGCTTGCGCGTGGCGCTCTCACCGCCCTTGCGGGTCAGGAAGAAGTTGTCGATCAGGCCAAGCACCGCCTGCGTGTTGGCGTCTACCGCTATGACAGGATGAAAGGACAATCCCAGTCCTTTCTCGTCCACGCGCAACGCAGAAGTGTCCTGGATTGCCAGGACATGGCAGCCAGCAACTTGGCTGCGGGTGCGCGCCAGGGCGGCGGACAGCATCTCACTGACCCTTACTTTGGGGTTATGCAGAAACCGCGCGATCCGCATCTCTCCGGCACGGTTGGCGCCGAGTTGCCTGACGCTGACCCCCTTGCCGCCATAAGCGACAAGTCGCTCACATAAAAAGAGCCCCCTTTTTCCAGACGTTCGTCGCCGAACAGTCCAAGCGTCAGTTCCATCGCCGCCTCCCGAAAGAGAATCATCCCTATAGGGAGTCGAGCTTCCTCACCTCGCAGCAAGCTCTTCGAGATGTGTGAATGTCGTAGTCCCTGCGGGGAGGTCGGCGAGCGCAGCGAGCCGGGTGGGGGCAAAGGCCACCGGGTCCGTCCTCGCATTGCTATTCTCCCGCGCTTGCCAGCCCCGGGGAGCTCGCATAACGCTGCCATCCGTTCGAAATCAGATGGTTCCGAAATCGGATACGAAATCGATTATTCGTCTTCGGCGAAGTAATCCTCATCGATTCTTTTGAACTCGATAGCTCGATTTGTGCGGACGCCCACGCTATGCTCAATCATCAGGGCGGTCAGTCGATCGCCATCAATCAGGATAACGCGCTGTGTTAAATGCCGCACAAAATCTACCGCTTGCTGGCTGAAGCTCGACGTTGTTACGAATACGCCCTTAGTAGCGCCTAGGCCGACTAAACTACCAACGAATGCTTGAACATCCGGCCTGCCGACAGAGTTTCCAGGGGCGAACCGTTTTGCTTGAACATATACTCGATCTAAGCCCAGACGATCTTCATTGATAACTCCGTCCACGCCACCATCGCCGGTTCGTCCAAGTTGTGTTGCGGCATTTCTATGTGAGCCCCCATAACCCATTGCTACAAGAAGGTCGACGATAACACCTTCAAAAAAAGTGGGGCTGTTTTGCATTATGCGTTGAAGCAAATCCGATCGGAGAGCAGATTGCAGTGCAATATACGCGGAATCAATCTCTTCTTCCGGTGTTCGGTTAGGAATGGATGTCTTCGCCGGTACGCTAGGATCATCATCGCTGCTATTGGTGGCACTCGTCCCACTGCTAGTGTAGAACTCACGAAAGCTCGGGTATTCCATTAGTAATTCCAGGTCGATGCGAGGTGGGTTCGAGGCGAGTGTTTTTTTACCTAGCTCCGTCGCTACAAAACGTCCGCGCCGTGGCGACTTAACGAGCCCAGCCTTACTTAGATAGAATTTTGCCCAATGAATGCGATTGTGGATTACCTTTTGACGACCGCTGGGAAGAAGCTCATTTCGTTCTTCCGGCGAAAGACCAAATTCTTCAGCGAGCGGACCTTCAATTTCAGGAACACTGGTCTCGCCGCTTGCGGCTCGACGTAGTAAGGGCAGCATCAACGTCTGATAATCGGGAATAGACATTGAAGATTCTCGAATTGGAATGAATGGAGTAATGATTAGTGTCCACATTCAACTGCGCCATACAGGTAATGTCTATATTTTATCTCAATTTTCGTTCGTATCGAAGATGCCTAGAGGCAGGACTTCGCTAAAATCGCCTTCTGTGGTTCAGCCAATGCCGGCGAAACCCTGACCACGCCTCTGCTGAATTTGACGGCCTGACGACTGCGCCCTTCAATTCGAGCGAATTCTATCCTATTCTACCTCTATGACGAAGCTGCTCGAAAAAGCCGTGGAAGCCGTCCGTAAGCTCTCGGTCGAAGACCAAGACGAAATCGCGCGCGCCATGCTTCAACTCGCGAAATCCGATGGCGAGCCGGAAGCTGTCGATGCGGCGCATTTGCCGGCGGTTCTGGAAGGTCTGGCACAAGCCAAGAGCCGTGTGTTTGTCAGCGATACGGAGGTCGAGGCTGCGTTTCGCCGCTTCGACACATGAAGCTCCGATTTACGCCGCGCGCCGCCCAAGACGTCATCGAGATTGCCGACTATATCCGCGCCGAGAATCCATCCGCGGCAGAGCGGGTGCGCAGCACCATACTCGAATCGTTGCAGCTTCTGACCGATTTCCCGGAAATCGGAAGACGTCAAAACGTCGAGGGCGTACGCAAACACGTCGCTCGGAAATACGGCTATCTCGTCTACTATTTGATCGATACGTCTGCCGACGAAATCGCTGTACTCACAATTCAGCATCCGGCTCGCGAACAGCCCTTCGCGGACTAATCAAGGGCGCTCCCTCGTAGATCCTATTTTCCTTATCCACGCTCACAACGGCCCGCGACGCCTGGCGCCGTCGTGTCCAAATCGCTCTCGCGGAATGGCCGGGATGAGCAGCCTTTTGCTCAGCCAATCACGGCGTGGGCGCGTCCGCGATCGTCACTTTCTCGATTGTAACGGCTGTTACCGGTTCGTTGTCCGGAAATGGACCCTTGCCGCCGCCCAGTGGCACCGAGGCAATTTTGTCGACCACATCCATGCCAGCCGAGACATGGCCGAACACGGCATAACCCGTCTGGCCCGGTGCATCGCCCCGTTTGGGATCGAGGGCACTCGCATTGTTGTCGTCGAGATCGATGAAGAACTCCGCCGTCGCGCTCGCCGGCACATCGCCTTCGCGCGCCATCGCGACGCTCCCGCGCAAATTCGAGACGCCGCTTTCCAGCGGTATCGGCTCATGCACGGCGCGATAATTGCCGCCGGTCTCATAGCTGCCCGCCTGGATCACATAGCCGGGCACTACGCGATAGACCGCGGTCCCGTCGAAATGGCCTTCTTTTGCGTAACGGATAAAATTGTCCACAGAGACAGGAGCGTGCACGCGGTCAAGCGTAATAGTGATCGTCCCCAGCGTTGTGACGATCTGCGCCAGCGGCCCGTCCGCCGCCGCCGCACTTGTCATCAAAAACCCCATCATTGCCACCAATACTGGTTTGCACTTCATGTTCGGCGATCCCTTTCTCCAGGAGCGCCTGTCTTATCACGACGGCGCCAAAACCGCGCGCTTTGCGCGCATCCTGCGAAGTGTTCTCGACAGTCCGGCTCTCCCGCCTTATACAAAAGGGGAGACGTTCCGCGGATGCGAAACGGTGCTGCGGCGGGGTGGGCGGGCAGCGACAATCGGGCCGCATGGCCTATGTACGAACACGCGTGATAGAGAGAAGCCCTATGGCCGACCCGAAAATTCAAACGAAAACACCCGCCAAAGTGCCCGAACGCAAAGCCTTTAAATATCCCAGCGAAGACGAAACTTTTGTGCGCCGCCTCGGCAGCGCCGTGCTGGCGCATTGGAGCGCATTGCCTGAAGAGATGCGCACCAAGATTCTCGCCGAAGCCGTCACGGTGTGGGATCGCGAATACAACATCGCCCAGCTGTCGCAAAAGCTGGATGCGTTCATCAAGCGCTATCCGGGACGGCTGAGCTAAGACTTCAGGCCTGCTCACATGCCCGGCCAGACTGCCGACATGACCAGCAGAATACCGGCCAGCGAAGCGATCCAGGCGATGGTCCTGAGCCAGCGAACGCCCAACATATAGAACGGCACATAGAAGAGGCGGCCCCAAATATAAATTTGGGCGCCCAACGCCGAATGCGCGGTGTGTTTGCCCAGTGCCGTTACAAGAAGCACCGCAGCGGCGAACAGCACGAAAGTTTCGAGAAAGTTTTTCCAAGCTCGCTCGGTGCGCGAAGCGATCTTACCAAGCGGTTTGGGCGGTTCGTCGCGCGGTCCCACGCCATAAGGCAGGCCGCGTCCTGCCAGATTGAACAGAACCGTCAGCAAAAGCTGCACGATGCCGAGCGCCATGGCGCAGAACAGAATTTGCAGTTCGAGCGAACCGCCAAGATTGGATGTCATGATGTTCCTCCGCTGATCGTGCGTGGGATTGTCCCGACTTGCCGATGAGGATCATAAGCAAAGATGTCCGGGCTGCGACAGGGCGCCGCAAGGGGGCCAGTTGAGAGCACGATCTTCTGGGGTGGAAATGTCTGCGTTTCGCGCTGGCGAGGCGATCCGCCCGCCTTCGCTAAAGCTTCGGCGGGTAAATGAGATACAAGGCGGACCGAAGCTGCGCAGCAGCGTAGGCCGCCAGGCGCGGCGCGAAGGGCGATGCGGGGACATCGGTCGAGCGCCGCAACGGTGAGGCGGTAAAGCGATCGATCCGGTGGATCGATCGCCCGCCGAACAGCGCCCGCCAGCGCGAAACCCGCAGGGCCGTGGGATTTTGCGTCGCGGGTTCGTCGAAGGGCTTGCCCGTAGTCCCGCTACGCGCTTCGCCCGTTCGCACGCTGCCGCTACGAACCCTGCCCACGTCGCAAAATCCCAACGGCGCAGGCGATTCCATCCCAGAAGATCATGCTCTACGGCGCTATCTTCAAGCCCAACGCCCTTAAATCCCGCCGCAGCGCCGCAGCATCGGTGAAGACAAGCGAACGCAGCCCCAGCCGTTCCGCAGCGGCAATATTCCGCAGATTGTCGTCGACGAAGACCAGGCTTTCGATAGGTAGCCCGATGCCCTCAAGGGCGATGCGATAGAATTGCTCATCGGGTTTGGCCATTCCATGTTCGCCCGAAACGAACATCTTCTTGAATAGGTTGAGTTCGTCAAATCGTGCCCGCGCCATCGGAAAGGTTTCGGCGCTCCAATTCGACAGGGCATAGAGCGGAACCCCCGCAGCGGACAGTTCGCGCATGATGTCCGCCGTGCCCGCTATCGGTCCGCCGAGCATTTCGGCCCAACGCTCATAAAAGGCGCGGATCGGTATTTCCCATTCGGGATGTGCGGCCACGCGCTCTTCGGTTGCGATGGCAAGGCTGCGCCCCGCATCCTGTTTCTCGTTCCATTCGGACGGACAGATTTCCTTCAGGAACCAATCGATCTTTGTCTGGTCCTCGCCGAAGATCTTGCGATAGAGGTAATTCGGATTCCAATCGATAACCACGCCGCCAAGATCGAAGATCACAGCTTGGGTGTTAGCCACGTTCCAATTCCCATTGTGCAGCGCATCGCGACGTGATCTAGGCTTTATCGCGGTGCACTGTAAACGCTACCTTTCCACCCAGGCGCGCCACTCACGCCCGATCGGAGGCCGCGAGCCACGCTTCCGCTTCAGCCCGGTCGAGAAACGATTGCTGCTTTGTGTCGGGGAACATGGTTGCTGCGATCTTGATCAAGTTGTGGAATATGTTGCTGCGCACGACATAGGCGACGATAGAAGTGCCATCCTTGCCCCATGGCGCCATTTTGCTCACCGCCGCGATATGGTCCCAATCCACGGAGCCCGTAAAGAGAGTGAGATCGACCAGCGCCGACAGACTGTAGTTTATCTTTCCGGCCCGAATGGCATCGCTGAACACGCCCGATATGGCTTTGCCCGCCGGCTCGCCGTCGACCAGCACGTAAAGCCTTTTGGGTGTGACCTTCAACAAGACGCGCGCTTGCGGCGCGCCCTGTACAAAAACATCGCCATCCGCGCCGGCTCGCTCGAAGGCGGCGTAGACCTCATCCTCGTCCACTGTGTTGTCCCCCACATGGGCAACGTCTGCCTGCGCAGACCATACGCGCCCTGAGAATCGTGATGAGAACGGTAGGGACGCTTCGCATGTCTCACAACCTCGTACTGCGCGAACATCGTCGCTCTGAACTACCCGTAATTGAAGTTGATGCGGGCGCGATAATATTTGCACTCGGCAAGTGCGCCTGTGCACCATTGGAATGCAGGTCCTCCGAAATTCAAACGACGGGACGGGCGAGAGCCGCATCCCGTCTTGTTGTTCCCCGGAACGGACTAATGGCCGGCGAGTGCCGTATCCAGAATTAGACCGGTTCCCAATGCCACCAAAACGTAATCGTCGTGCACGCGTACTCAATGATAGCCATGCCGCGCAAATGGGTGTGATGCCAATAATCCCGCGGTAGGTGGCGTATCGCCATGGTGCCAGCCGTGATGGCGCATCGGCATTCCCATCATCCCGCCGCTCATCGCGCCGTGATGATCGGAATCGTGATGATCGTCGGCAAAGGCAACGGGACTTGCGGCCAGCGCCGCAACAAATATCCCAGTAACCAGCAATTTCACGATTGTTCCGCGCCATCCGGCGCGTCCTCTCCCAGATGAGGCGCTCCACCGTTAAGCATAGCGAGATGACGCAGGGGAACAAGCAGCAGGACAGTGAATTATTACGTCGTGCATGGTATCGCGTCGTTCACTTGAGGTGCATAATCGGTAGGTAGGATCGTTCCCGATGAACAAGACCGTTGAGCAAGTCGCACGCCTTTATTCGCGCCACGAACACGCCGCCGATGCGGTGATTCACGTCCTGGGCGTGCTGTTTGCCGTCAATGCCAGCTTATGGCTGCTCTTCAACGTGACGGGCATGTCAGCTCTGGTCAGCGTTTCGATCTATTGCCTAGGCCTGTTGGCGATGACGGGCTTCTCGGCAGCCTACAATCTGATGCCCCATCACCGCCCGTCGAAGACAATTTTGCGGCGGCTGGATCATGCCGCCATCTTCATCATGATCGCAGCGACCTATACCCCCCTCGCGGTCAACCGTCTGGCGGCACCTTCGAGCACCATTATTCTCGCCGTTATCTGGACGGCAGCCAGTTTTGGCATCGTCATGAAGTTGCTGTTTCCGCGCCGTTTCGAGATCGCCAGTATCGCACTTTATCTTGTGATGGGCTGGGTGGTGGTGACGGTCATCAAGCCTTTGTCGATGTCGTTGGCGGGTGTGGATTTCTGGCTGCTGACCGCGGGCGGCATCGTCTATTCGGTCGGCGTGATCTTCTATGTGATGGAACGCATTCCCTATCACAAAGCGATCTGGCATGCTTTCGTGCTGCTCGCTGCGGTCCTGCAATTCTCCAGTATCTATGGCGAGCTCGCGCGCTGAGAACGCCGCCGCACTGGAAGTACGAGAATTTGCGATCGCGCCGTGCTACAATACTTTCCATGCACAAATTAGCCGTTTACATCGCCCTTGCCGGTTTGGGCATTCTGCTTTCAAGTTGTGCCGTGGTGGAAGCTGGCGGCGCTGTCATGGGCGCCGGTGTCTCGGTCGCTTCGACCGTCGTCGGCACAGCAGGAGATGTGGTGGGTGCTGCAGCACATACCGTAACCGGCTCCGGCGACGACAAATCCAAAGACAAGAATAATTAGAACCCATCCTTACGACGCCGGATCTCGGCGAACACATCCACGGCATCCGCCCGGTCCATCTTCAGAGTAGCGCGGATTTCCGCCGAGTCGGTGCGCAAAAACGGGTTGGTCTGCTTCTCGAGGCCGATGCTCGATGGAATCGTCGGCAGCGCTTTGGCGCGCAACGCGTCCACTTCTTTCGTTCGCGTTTGCAGATCCGCGTTGCCCGGCTCCAACGTCAACGCAAAGCGGGCGTTGTTCAGCGTATATTCATGGCCACAATAAACGGCCGTGCCGTCCGCCAGTGCCACAAGTTTGCTGAGACTGTGATGCATCATTGCGGCCGTTCCTTCGAACAACCGTCCGCATCCCATCGCGAACAAGGTGTCGCCGGTGAAAACCGCGGCATCGAAGACGAAGGCGATCGCTCCACTGGTATGCGCCGGGACTTCCAGGATCCTCACCGCGTGCGAACCAAACTGCCAACCGCTCGCTTCGTCCACGGCAATGTCGATGCCGGGAATCCGTGCTTTATCCTTCGCCGGGCCGATCACGGAGGCGCCATATTTCGCCTTCAACTCGATGTTGCCGCCGGTGTGATCCCAGTGGTGATGGGTGTTCAGAATATGCGTGAGTTTTAGCCCGCGCTCGGCCAAAGCCGCCTCGACGGGCGCGGCCTCGGACGGATCGACCACCGCGCAATACCCTTCCGCGATCACCAGATAGGCGTAGTTGTCCTTTAGACAGGGTACCGTCACGATCTCGATGGGGGGCAAGGCAGGTCTCCTGGTTACGGGTACCTTAGCAGTCCTCGCGAATCCGTTGAACCCGTCAGCGCTTCGGCGTACCCAATGGACATGCTTCTCGATGCGGGCCATCTCGTCGATTTCTATAAGTCGGCGCTGGGTCAAGCGGCCCGGCGGATGATCATCCGCCGTCTGCGGCTGCTGTGGCCCGATCTCGGTGGGTTGCGCGTACTGGGTTACGGCTTCGCCGTCCCTTATCTGAAACCCTATCTCGCAGCCTGCGAACGGGTGGTCGCCTTTATGCCGGCGCAAATCGGCGTCGTGGCTTGGCCGACGGGACGCTCGCTAACCGCGCTCGGCGAGGAGCACGCTCTGCCCTTCGCCGATGCGTTATTTGACCGGATTCTGGTTGTGCACGGACTGGAAGGGGCGGATGCATCGCGCGGGTTATTGCGCCAATTGTGGCGGGTCTTATCGCCCGAGGGGAGGCTGATCCTCGTTGTGCCCAACCGCGCCAGCCTGTGGGCGCAGGCCGAAGCTTCGCCTTTTGCGTCGGGGCGTCCGTTCCACCGCGGTGAACTAGACGCTTTGCTGCGCGACACATTATTCGAACCGTTACAATGGGACCGAGCGCTTTACCTTCCACCGTTTGGCGGAAGAAGAATGGCCAGGACGAGTGCAGGCTGGGAGCGCTTGGGACGCCGCTTCGTCCCTGGCATCGCCGGTGTTCATATCGTCGAGGCGGGTAAAACGCTTTACGGAATAGCCCCGCCGCGCCCGCTCAAGCACAGCGAATCCAAGCTGGTGCGCGCATAACAATCGCGTGAAAGAATTTTGCAACCATTCCCCTTTCGCATGTCGCCCATGCGTCTGCGGTCTTTGTTGGAATATGGGCGGCAACGCTGCGACTTTGTCCGAAATGATCCGCCTGCTCATGCGGATTACACAAAAATTGCGAAGTTCACGCCTGCTTGAATGCCGCACCACTACCAATTCGAGCCTTTCGGATTATCTATCCTGCACCGGCACGGGCCGGATGTTCATAGGAGGAGGAATTCATGTTTTTCACCAAGAATGCGGCACTTGCATCAGTAGCCGCCGTCTGCGCGACCCTTATTTTTGCCCCAATTGCTAATGCTGCCAGCGTCAGCGATTGCCTACATATGGCGAAGCAAGCACAGTCGGCGCTTGAGAGCGCGCAGCCGGGAGCGAAGACCGATGATGCGCGTAATGAAGTTCGTTTCGGCCGCGACTACTGCGCAAACTCAATGTACGCACAAGGCGTCGCGCATTACGCGAAGGCTCTCGAACTATTGAAGGGTTGATACTGTCTCCCCAACAGGTTGTTCCCAAGACCCCCATCAGAAATCCCGAACGGCCGGCCATTCGAAAGAAGCGCCGGCCGCTCTATTTGTATGCAGCTTTATTTTGTATGCAGTAGGAAGATCGCGCCGTCGGCGAGAAGATTTGGTCCCCATGCGTAAGGCTGCATGACACGCGTCTGTCCATCTTCGCGCAACGCCAGCGCCCGTTCGATGTCGGCATTGGCTTCTTTGGTCAGCGCCACAAAGTCGGCGATGGTGCAAAGGTGGATGTTGGGCGTGTCGTACCACTCGTAACCGAGCGCCTCCGTGCGCGGCATGCGTCCACCGGTCAACAGCTTTAGGCGTACGCGCCAATGGCCGAAATTGGGCAAAGACACAGCCGTGTGCCGTCCGATTCTCAGCAAATGGCCGAGCACGCTTTTGGGATTGCGCGTGGCTTGAATCGTTTGGCTCAAAATTACGAAGTCGAAAACTTGCGAAGGATACTCATGCAGGTCGGTGTCCGCGTCACCTTGGATGACGGCCAGTCCGCGCGCCACGCAGGCATTCACATTCTGTTGCGACAGCTCCAGCCCGCGCCCGTCGACGTTCTTGGTCGCCGTCAGATGTTCCAACAAGGCACCGTCGCCGCAGCCGACATCGAGCACGCGCGCGTTCTGCGGAATCATTTCCGCGATTGCGGCCAGGTCGGGGCGCAATGCGGCCATTATCCTACACCCAGGCTTGTGGCAACGACATTGAGGAAGCCGCGTACCGTGTCGAACATCTGCGGTTCGTCCAGCAGAAAGGCATCGTGACCGCGATCGGTTTCGATTTCGACGAAGCTCACCGTCGCGGCCGCTGCGTTCAGGGCATGCGCCACGCGCTTGTTCTCGACGGTGGGAAAGAGCCAGTCGCTGGTGAATGAAATAATGCAGAATCGAGTCTTGGTGCCGAGAAAGGCGTTTGCCAGCACGCCGCCATGATCGGCAGCGAGGTCGAAATAATCCATGGCACGCGTGATGTAGAGATAGGAATTGGCGTCGAAGCGGTCGACGAACGTCATTCCTTGGTGGCGAAGATAGGACTCCACCTGAAAGTCCGGTGCGAAGGCAAAGGAAATGCCGTTGCGGTTTTGCAGATTGCGGCCGAATTTGCGCTGCAAAGCCGCTTCGGAAAGGTAGGTGATATGCGCCGCCATCCGCGCCACCGCCAATCCCTTGGAGGGTTGGGTGCCGACGCGCTGATAGGCGCCGTCGCGCCAATCCGGATCGGCCATGATCGCTTGGCGGCCCACTTCGTGAAATGCAATGTTCTGCGCAGAATGGCGTGCCGCACAAGCAATCGGTACGGCCGAGACCACGCGTTCGGGGTAACTTGCGGCCCATTGCAGCGCCTGCATGCCGCCCATCGAGCCGCCGGTGACGCAAAGCAGCTTCTCGATACCGAGCGCGTCGATCAACATGGCTTGCGCCCGCACCATGTCGCGGATGGTGACCAGGGGAAAAGTCAGGCCGTATGGTTCGCCGGTGGTGGGGTCGATCTCCGCCGGTCCGCTCGAACCCATACAGCCGCCGACGACATTGGCGCAGATGACAAAGAAGCGATTGGTGTCGATGGGCTTGCCCGGTCCGACCATGGTTTCCCACCAGCCGGGCTTGCCGGTCACCGGATGGGCGCTCGCCGCGAACTGATCGCCGGTCAAAGCATGGCAAACCAGCACGGCATTGCTGCGGGCCTGATTCAACGTCCCATAGGTCATATAGGCGATCGTCCAAGGCGCCAGCGACCGCCCGGCGTCAAGCGTTAGCGCTTGGTCGGCTCCGAACTGGACCGCTTGTCCTATGTCTGCGCCCGGCGCCGTCACCGGCCGCAGGAATTTGGGATCTGCCATAAACCCTCTTGGACCGGCCTTTCCCGGTCGGGAAGGCGCGTTTGCTAAGGCTCTACTCCCCCCGTGTCAACGAAACCCGCGGGTTGTCTTTGATTTTGCCAGGCCGCCGCCTTATCAATGCCGCCCCCTGGAAATAGGGCTTTTCGCCGGATTTCAAGGTGACGGGAGAGTATGAGATGACGCTTACACCCAAAACCGGCGTGCTCGACATCGAGCCCTATGTCGGCGGGCGTGCGTCTGTCGGCGGCGTGGCCGCGCCGATCAAATTGTCCTCCAACGAATCGGCGTTGGGGCCGAGCCCGCTTGCCGTCGAGGCTTATGAAGCGGCGGTCAAGAACCTTTCGATCTATCCCGAAGGCAGCGCAAAGATTTTGCGCGATGCCATCGGCGAAGCGTTCGGCTTGGATGGGGCGCGCATCGTCTGCGGCAACGGTTCCGATGAACTCCTGACGATGTTGGCCAACGCCTATTTGCGGCCCGGCGACGAAGTGCTGTTCAGCGAGCATGCCTTTCTCGTCTATCGCATCGCGACCCTGGCCAACAGCGCCAAGCCGGTTGCCGTGGCCGAGAAAGACCTTCGCGTCGATGTCGATGCCATGCTGGCGCGTGTCGGACCCAAGACGCGGATGGTTTATCTGGCGAATCCGAACAATCCGACCGGGACTTATCTTGCCCATGATGAGGTGCGCCGTCTGCATGGGGGCCTATCGCCCGACACCTTGCTGGTGATCGATGCCGCATACGCGGAATTCGTCCGCCGCAACGATTACGAAGCCGGTATCGAAATGGTGGCGCAATTTCCCAATGTGGTGATGACGCGCACCTTCTCGAAGGTCTACGGGCTGGCGGGCCTGCGTATCGGCTGGGCCTATTGCCCCGCTTCGGTGGCAGATGTGCTCAACCGTATTCGCGGACCGTTCAATGTTTCGGTTCCAGCGCAATATGCCGGCGCGGCAGCGCTCAAAGATCGTGCTCATATGCAGCGCTCCGTCGAGCACAACGAGCGCTGGCGCGCTTGGCTGACGGATGCGATACGCAAAGCCGGACTGCTTGTGGACGACAGCGTTGGAAACTTCCTGCTGATCCATTTCCCGCACCAAGCCGGCAAAACGGCCGCGGACGCCGACCGTTTTCTATCGGCGCGTGGACTGATTTTGCGCGGCGTCGCCAATTACGGATTGCCCGATTGCCTGCGTCTGACCATCGGCAGCGAAGAGGCAAACCGCAAAGTGGCGGCCGCGTTAACCGAATTCATGAGCCAAGCATGAGCGACAAACCGATTTTTTCCAAAGTGGCTTTGCTCGGCGTCGGGCTTATCGGTTCGTCCATGGCGCATGCCATGCGCCGCGCGGGTTTGGCGTCCCACATTGCCGGCTATAGTCATCGCCCCGAAACGCTGGAGCGTGCCCGTGCCGTCGGCTTTGCCGATTCGCTGCATAGCGAACCGGCCTCATGCGTTCAGGATGCCGATCTCGTCGTGCTGGCGACGCCGGTTGGTAGTTTTGCTTCGCTGGCCGAAGCGATCGCAGACCATTTTAAGCCCGGCGCCATCCTCAGCGATGTCGGATCGGTGAAAAGCGCCGTGATCCGCGATGTCGGTCCGCATGTTCCCGATGGCGTGCATTTCATTCCCGCTCATCCCATCGCCGGCACCGAGCAATCGGGCCCCGAAGCGGGCTTCGCAGAGCTGTTCGACGGGCGCTGGTGCATTCTCACACCGCCGCCGGGCACGGACAAAACCGCACTGGAAACACTGAAAACCTTCTGGCGCGCGCTCGGCAGCGATGTGGAAATCATGGATGCCCACCATCACGATCTGGTGTTGGCCATCACCTCGCATGTGCCGCATTTGATCGCGTACAACATTGTCGGCACCGCGGACGATCTGGAACACGTCACCGAAAGCGAAGTCATCAAATATTCCGCCGGCGGCTTTCGCGATTTTACGCGCATCGCGGCTTCCGATCCGACGATGTGGCGCGACGTTTTCCTTAACAACCGCGAAGCGGTTCTGGAAGTTTTGGGCCGTTTTAGCGAGGATCTGAGCGCCTTGCAGCGAGCTATCCGCTGGGGCGACGGCGATGCGCTGTTTAATCTCTTCACCCGCACGCGGGCAATCCGGCGCGGTATCGTCGATGCAGGCCAGGATACGGCGGCGCCCAATTTCGGTCGTGGAAAGAAGAAAGATCAGTAACGCGGTGCGCCGCATAAAAAGTCGAGAAATTCCGCTACGACAAACAATCTGTCGGCCGGGACCTGCAGAAGCATCAGTTGCAGTCCTGATCTTGGTGGTAAATCGGCAGTTTCGAAACGGCCGCCTGCGGCGCGCCAATTGGCGATGGCCGCCGTCCATTCCTGTTCGCCAGCGCGTAACGACGAGAACGCCTGCGCGTGCGACACCGTGCCCACCAGACTACCACTCCTCAATCGGGTGTTAAGAATACGGCAGAAATCTCGCGATGCCCCCACGTCGTCGGCCATAAGGGCCAAATCGAACTTATCGTTCCTATTGTTGTTCCGAATGTGGAATTGCAGCCTCTTCGCGACTAGCGGTTTGGAACCCAAGCCGACGAGATCGAGGTCAAATCGCGCCAAGCCACCCGCGTCCTTGATTGCACTGGCGTGCAAACTGCCGACCGCGAATGTCAGGGAGCGCCCTCTTCCGTCGTTCCCTGTCCAGCGAAGCTCCTGCCGGCCTGCGGCTTCGAAGATTGTTTCCGCGCGGCCATAGGTTAGCGCGTGCATAGCGAAATGTTCGCTGTGCCACTCCGTCGCTCCGCGCGGCGTTTCAATGCGCAGTGAAACGTCTTGGAACACCGTGTCCAAACTGAAGGGAAAGCCGGAAATGCTGCGCGAGGCATACCGCATCGTCACGCCCGGGACAATTTCGTGTCCGTTCCACGCTGCGAGCCGATCGGAGAAGGCAGAGGCGACCACCCACCAATGGATGCCCACCCCGAGCGCGAGGGAGAGAAATAAGCCGAGCGGCGCGTAGAGAAAAAAGCGGCTGGAATAGTTCATGCGGCATTATTCTAACCGCATTTCGAATAACCGCACGAGATACAATTATCGCAGCCTTCAAGCCTGAGAAAGCTGGGCGAGCCGCAGCGCGGGCACGTCCTAACCGGCGCGCCTTCCGCGGCGACAGCAACGGCGCGGCGTTCGTCTCCCGCGGCGATGCTTTCGCGCGGCGTCATAAATCCGATTGCGACCAGATGCCGCTCGATCACTTCGCCGATTGCCGCCAACAGCGAAGGCACATAATGGCCTTCCATCCATTGTCCGCCACGCGGATCGAACACCGCTTTCAGCTCGTCCACCACGAAGGAGACGTCGCCGCCGCGCCGGAACACCGCCGAGATCATGCGCGTCAACGCCAGCGTCCAGGCATAAGCTTCCATGTTCTTCGAGTTGATAAACACTTCGAAAGGCCGCCTTCGGCCGTCCTTCACGATGTCGTTGACGGTGATATAGAATGCGTGATCGGCGTCCAGCCATTTGATCTTGTAAGTCTGTCCGAGCAACACATCCGGGCGGTCCAGCGGTTTGGTCATGTAAACGATGCCGCCCGCTTCGCGCGGCCGCGGCGGCAAATCGAGCGGCAGCGAAGGTTCGCTCTCGTTCGTCTCCAACCTTGGCTCCGACGGTTCTGAGACAGCGAGCACCGATCCGGTCACATCGTTCGGGCGATAGGTCGTGCAGCCTTTGCAGCCCATGGCATAGGCACGGACATAGACGTCCTTGAAGGCTTCGAAGGAAATCGACACCGGCACGTTGATCGTCTTCGAGATGGAGCTATCGATGTATTTCTGCGCGGCGGCCTGGACCGCCAGATGATCGTCCGGCGACAAGGTCTGGGCGCTGACGAAATAATCGGGCAATGCCGTGGTCTCGCCGAATTTGGCGGCAAAAGCACGCACGGCATAATCGCTGACGGTCTCTTCTTTGTGCGTGCCGTCGGGCAGCAGGATGTTGCGACGACAGCTGAACGCAAAGACCGGTTCGATCCCACTAGACACGTTTCCGGCGAACAGAGAAATCGTGCCGGTCGGCGCAATGGAGGTCAGTAGCCCATTGCGGATGCCGTGGGTGGCGATTTCGGCGCGGATATCCTCTGGCAGCGATTGAATGAACGGTCGTGAGAGAAACTCTTCGGCATCGAACAGGGGGAAAGCACCTTTCTCGCGCGCCAGATCCGCCGAAGCGCGATAGGCCGCCTGGCTCAATGTCGAAAGCCATTTCTCGATCAACACGATACTTTCGGGCGAGCCGTATTTGGTACGGCAAAAGATCAAAGCATCCGCAAGGCCCGTGACGCCCAATCCGATGCGGCGCTTGGCCATCGCTTCGGCGCGCTGCGCTTCGAGCGGAAAGCGCGAAACGTCGATGACATTGTCGAGCAGACGTATGGCTGTGCGCGTCAGGCCGTCAAGCGCTTCTACATCCAGTTCCGCGTTCTCTTCGAACGGATGCTTGACCAGTTTGGCAAGATTGATCGATCCCAATAGGCACGCACCGTAAGGCGGCAAGGGCTGTTCGCCGCAAGGATTGGTGGCGCTGATCGCTTCGCAGTAACCCAGATTGTTTTGCGCATTGATGCGATCGATGAAAATGACGCCCGGTTCGGCATACTCATACGTGGACCGCATGATACGGTCCCACAGCTCGCGCGCTTTGAGTGTCTTGTAGACGTGCCCGCCAAACACCAGATCCCAAGGCGCATCGTTCTTTACGGCTTCCATAAAACCGTCAGAAACCAAGACCGATAGATTAAAATTGGAAAGACGGCCCGGTGTGCGCTTCGCTTCGATAAAGGCTTCCACATCGGGATGATTGCAAGCGAGCGTTGCCATCATCGCGCCGCGGCGCGATCCGGCGCTCATGATCGTGCGGCACATGGAGTCCCACACTTCCATGAACGAGACCGGCCCCGATGCGTCGGCACCCACGCCGATAACCGGCGCGCCTTTCGGCCTAAGACTCGAAAAGTCGTATCCGATGCCGCCGCCCTGCTGCAGGGTCAACGCCGCTTCGCGCAAGTTGGAAAAAATTCCGTCCATGGAATCGCCGATCGTTCCCATGACGAAGCAATTGAACAACGTCACCGCGCGTCCGGTGCCGGCGCCGGCGATGATCCTGCCCGCCGGCAGGAAACGATAACCCGCAAGAGAAGCGGCGAATTGCAGCGCCGTATCGCGACGGTTCTCCGGCGCCTCCGCCCCGCTCGCCGCGAGCGCCACGCGCGCCCAGGTCGCCGCCACATCGTCATCGACAGGCGTGCCGTCGGGCTGCTTCAACCGGTATTTCATGTCCCAGATTTGGTGGGCGATATCGCTCATCGGGCTCGCTCTTCGCCGCCCAGAGATAAGCGCGCAAACGCAGTAAAGAGCGGGTTAATGACGTAACAATCGTCCGACCTGAAGTCAATGAACGTTCTTGTAATGTTCTTGCGACAGCAACAAAATCCTTAAATTGGTTGTTCCCGTCCCAGCAGGTTGCGCCCTTCGGTCACAAGCTTGGCGGTTGCCTCTTCGATGCGCTGTTGCAGCTGCCGCATGAATTCCGCGCGCTTTAGTCCCGCAGGAATGGCTGGCAGGAATTCGATGACGATACGGCCGCGTTTCTTCAGAAAGCCGCCAGGACCGGTCCAGAACAGCCCGGAATTGAGGGCTACGGGCACGCAGGGCAGGCCCAGTTGCGTATAGAGACCGGCCACGCCCGGCTTGTAGTCCGGCGGGGCGCCGGGATTTTTGCGCGTGCCTTCCGGAAAAATGACGATGCTTCGTCCTTGAGCGAGGACTGCGCGCGCCCGGTCGGCCATTTTGCGCAAGGCGCTGGCATGGGCCTCGCGGTCGACGGCGATGACGCCGGCTTTGCGGATGTACCAGCCATAGAAGGGGATGTTCAGCAGCTCGCGTTTGACGACGATGGCGGCGTCGTCCAGCAAGAGATAAATCGCCAGCGTGTCCCACATACTCATATGCTTGGCCGCAACCAACACGCTGCCCACAGGGATATCGCCGCGGCGCTCGTAATCGAGCCCAGCGATAATTCGCAGTCCCCAAAGCAAGGCTTTGCTCCAAAACTGCGACGTCCAAACGGTCAGCCGGCGCGGCAGCAAAAGGACGGGCAAGGCAAAGATAGCGATCACTGCCGTGACGATGGCGAACCATAACAAGAATATGATCGAGCGGAAAATCGTCACAGGCGTTGTCACAATGCGGCGTGCGTGTCTGCATTTCGCGCGCTGCGATCCGGGCCTTGCGGTTCCAGACCCATAGCAGTGAGCACCGTCACTGCCAGGTATTTCGCATATTCGCCGTGCAAGACAAGCAGCGCGCGGGCGTCGTGCCACCATTCCTCCAAATGGATACTTTCGGGATCGACGGGATAGGGAATGATCGTTCCATTTGGCATGGCAAGTTGGAATTCCGATAGGCTTCTGGGCATGTGATACCGCGCCGTGACCAGCAGAATTCTGCGGTAGTGGTGGAATTGCGCCCAACTGGCAGCTTCGCGCGCATTGCCATGGGTGTCCTCGGCCGCGTAACCCAGATCGGCGCAGCAATCGAAGCGCGCGCCGCCCTTAACGCGCTTCTTCAGGTCCTCTCTGCTGGTTTGCGGATTGACGCCGGAGATCAGCAGCCTTTCGCCGACGCCCTTTTCGAACAAGGCGACGGCTGCATCCAAGCGCGTGTCGCCACCGGTCAACGCGACGACCCCTTGAATATGGCGCAGATCGTGCGGCGTTCTTGGCAGACTGGTCACAAAGACCACAAATCCCGCCGCATACAAAACAACCAGGAGAATGACGATCCGCTTCAACACCGCAAAAACTCCAGCGTCGGCCATTGTGCTCCGATTCCCTTATTGAAGCACGAAGGCCGAAAGAACCGCGAATTGGGCCAAGACCCTGTTTATATAGTCCTCGCGAGCCGCGTTTCGTGCGAAAATCGGCCGGATGGCAGGAGAAGCCCGAAGAGCGTATCGGGCAATACGGTCGAGGGCTTTGACGCACCAGCCGGCGCCGGGGCGCGAAGCGCCCTAATTATTCTTACTGCGTCATAACTCATGGCGTCCTCGAAGCCGATTTTTTCTTGTGCAACAAGGACATCGCGGTAGCCGCTTGGCGAGCGCCGCGATCAGCCGCACCCGCATCGTAGCGATCGAGTTCGGGATGTGACGCTGCGTTCTCAACGGCGGCACCTCGTGGCTGATAGTCGGTGGGAATGGCAAGTTGCGGGCGCCACGCGACGGAACGAGGTCCTGAGGGGGGAATTGTCTCCCTTTCGGAGATCAGGAATCCGTAAGCCGCGATGCAGAGCGTTGCGTGGTGATGGAAGCCGCGCCAACCACGGCCCTCAAAGTGGCCGAGGCCGAGTTCCTGCTTGAGCTCCTGATAATCGCGCTCGATGCGCCAGCGTAGCTGTGCCAAGTTGACCATGCGCTCGAACGCGATGTCGGGCGGCAGCGTTGAAAGCCAGTACTTGGTCGGCTCCTTCTCGCCCTTTGGCCATTCGATCAGCAGCCATTCCTCATCGCGCAGCACGTCCTCGTTGGCGGCCCGTACGCGCACGCGGGCAAAGCGCGAGGAAAGCTGCTCGTTAGAACCTTCGCGCCAGCCGATGGTACGCCAGGCACAGCGGGGCAACGCCAATGCGAGTTCCTTGATCGAGACGGGCTTGTTCTTGCCACGCCGCACTTTCGTCGATCCGCTTCTGCGCGTTTTCCTGCGCGCCACCAGCTTGGCGCCCGGCGGCCACACCGTCGTGTCGGCACGAACGCCAACGACATAGGGAACGTTCAGCGCGCTGATCTCGGTGCGCCACTGGCTGTTGTTGCCGTAACCCACATCCGCCAGCACAGCACCGGGCGGCAATCCGTTCTCCACGGCCCAGCGGATCTGATCGATAGCGATCTCCGGCTTGGTCTTGAAGACGATATCTGCCGGTACGCCGGTCTTGCGTCTGCGTGCAGCATCGCCGGCCCAGTCCTGCGGCAGGTAAAGCTGATAACAAACCGGCAAGCTCGCATGGTGATTGGCAATCGACAGCGACACGGCTGCCTGACAGTTCTCCTGCTTGCCCAATTGTCCGCAGTACTGGCGCCCAACCCCCACCGAGTGCCTGCCCTGCTTGGGAAAGGCCGTGTCATCGATGATCCAGGCTTCGATGGGGCCATGGCGCTCCATCTCAGGCAGCACCATCTCGCGCGCTTTGCAGAGCACCAGCTCATCCGACCATGCGCCCTGACCCACAAAATGCAGCAGCGACTGATGCTGGGCAGATGTCCGGCCGGGAGCCGTGGCTGCCGCCATCGGCTCCACGCTCTTCCGAGCGCAAGGCAACATCAGTCCGGTGCAGTAATCTCGAAGCGGGCCAACCCGGTCCGCGTGTCCCATGACTTCCGCAAGACCATCCAAATAGCGCTCAAAACGACGCTCGCAGCCCAAATCCCGAAGACGCATCAAGGCCTCCCGCCAAAATAAATCTTCCTTGCCTACATGAGTTGAACACTTTCTCGGCTGCGGCTCTCTGACTCAGTTTCTGACTCAGTAAAATTATATGATTGGCGCGCAAAGCGCGCCGGGCGCCGAAACCCTTCGGGACGCGCCGATTTTGCCCGCCCGGTTCGTCGCCGCGCTTGCCCGATGTCCCGCATCGCGCTGCGCGCGGCTTCTGCCGGAAACGGGCAAAATCGGCAGCGTCGCGGCCGTGACGACTATATAAACAGGGCCTAATAGATTTTCCGCAACGCCGCCAGTACGGACAACCGCGCAGTGACCAGCGCGATCAGTCCCGCCGCCGCGGGAACGGCAAGAAGCCAAGGCAATTCAATCGGTTTGAGCGCAAGCGGCGGCAAGAACGGGACGGCCTCGACGCCCGCAAACTCCAGACCTCCGGCCGCCAAAAAGAAGAAAGCGGCGAGGAGCGCACCGCCCGCCGCGGCGCCGAGCGCGGTACGGAAGGAATGCCGCTCGAAGGCGCGCGCGGTGAAACCCGATTGCGCGCCCATCTGATGCAGCAGCGCCACCATCTCGTGATGGGCTTCGAGACCGGCCCGCGTGGCAAAAGACACGGCCGCCGCCGTGGCGATTGCGATCAACAGTAGAATTCCATAGGCGGACCAAACCACGGCGTCGGCCAATTCGCGCAGTCGCGCGATCCAATGGCTATGATCGTCCAAGACCGAATCCGGTGCGGCGAGTTTCAGCCGCGCCGAGAGCCCTTGCAGGTCGACATCCGCGCCTGGTGTGATCTGCGCGTCGATCAACTGCGGCAGCGGCAGATCGGCAACCAAAGCGCCTTGTCCCAGCCAGGGCTGAACGAGTTTGAGTTTTTCGTCTTCGGATAACGGCGCGGCGTGTGCGATTCCATCCGTCGCGCGCAGCACGGCGAGCGCTGCTTGGGTCTCGCGATCCAATCCCTCGCCGGCAGGGCCCTGCGCCGGAGGCAAGATCTGCACCGTCAACCGGTTCGCCAGTCCCGCGCGCCAGCCGACTGCGGCACGTTCGGCGATCAGCGAGGCACCCAGCGACAGCGCCGCCAGGAACGCCATGACCGCAATCACCACGTCCAACGGCGCGGCGCCATTTTGCTTTGGCATGATGCTGCCAATTTTGTTCATGCGCGCGATGTCCTCAATTCGACCAGGCGTCCATCGACCAGCCGCATTTCTCGCGCCCGTGTGCGTTCGACCATCGAGCGATCATGCGTCGCAATCAGCACCGTCGTGCCCAGCCGATTGAGCTCGCCGAATAGGCGAATAAGGCGAGCGCCGATTTCGGGATCGACATTGCCGGTTGGTTCGTCGGCGATCAGCAAATCCGGCCGCGCGACCACGGCGCGCGCGATGGCGATGCGCTGCTGTTCGCCGCCGGACAGTGTCGGCGGTTTTGCTTTCATGCGATCGCCCAGGCCGACCCAGGCGAGCAATTCCTCCACGTCGTGGGTGTAGTCGCTTTGCTGGCGGCCGGCGATCCGCAAGGGCAGTGCGACATTGTCGAACGCCGAAAGATGATCGAGCAGACGGAAGTCTTGAAAGACAACGCCGATGCGCCGGCGCAGCGCCGGTAAAGTTGCGCGTTTGGTTACTGCCAGATCGTGTCCAAACAGGGTGATCAATCCGCGCGAGGGCGGCTCGGCAATATAGATTAATTTTAACAATGTCGTTTTGCCCGCGCCGGAAAGGCCGGTCAGGAAGGTAAACGACCCGCCCTCCAGCACGAAGGTCACGTCGCGCAGGACTTCAGGTCCCGCGCCGTAGCGCATTCCGACATTTTCAAAGCGAACCATGGCGGGGGACCATAGCGATGTGGACGAGCGGTTTCGAGCCTTGCGGCGGCCCGCCGGGCCGCCTATTTTCGGCCCGAGGCCCGATCGCCACAGGCATGATCCTTACCTGTCCAGAATGTTCGAACTCGCTACCAGGCCGATGAGGCGAAATTTCCGCCCGCCGGCCGGGACGTACGTTGTGCAAAGTGCGGCCATGTCTGGCACCAAAAGCCGCTGGGACCCGAAACGGAAGCTTCAGCCTTCATCGCCGAGCCGGAGCCAGATGTCGTTTCGCGGTCTTACGAAGCGCCGCAATCCTTTGTTCGCGAACCTGTCGTCGAATCCGAGCAGGAGGACCCTGAGGCACCAGAATCGCGGTCTTCCTGGCCCGGTCGTCTCGTCTTGGCTGCCGGCTGGGCGGGTCTTGTGGTGCTGGTCCTGACCGTCGCTTGGGCTGCAACGGCTTATCGCCAAGAGGTTGTGGCCGCATTGCCGCAGTCGGCGTCTTTCTATGCCAAGATCGGGATGCCGACCAATGCCAGCGGCTTGCAGATCGACAACCAAAGTTATCACGTGGAGTCTCAGGACAATCAGGACGTTCTGGTGGTGACCGGCAGGATCGTGAACTTCAGCAATCGCGAATTACCGGTGCCGCAGATTCGCGTAACCCTCACCGACAACGACAAGCGCGAACTCTACCATTGGAGTTTCGTACCCGATGTCCTAACGCTGCGTCCCGGCCAGGCGAACGAATTCTCCACCCGCCTTTCCAGTCCGCCGGCCGCCGCTCGGCATCTCGAAATGCGTTTTGCCCAGGCCGGCGAGTGAGGGATATGAGTCAGCAGGTGCTGTTTTCGGAAAATCAGATTGCCGAAAGCATCCAGGTCATGGCGCGCCAGATCGCCGCATCTCCAGTCCGGCCCGAAATTGCCTCGCCGATTCTGGTCGGCGGTTACGTCTTTGCCGCCGATTTGCTGCGGGCGCTCACGCACGAGGGCATCTCGCTACCGACGGAATTTCTCTGGCTGAGAAGCTATGTCGGCCGCTCATCGACCAAAGATGTATCGGTGCTCATCGGTCCAAACGAGAAGTTCCGCGGCAAGAACGTGCTTTTGGTCGACGGCGTGCTGGACGGCGGACACACAATCTTGAAGGCGAGCGAATTGGTGCGCGCTTACGGCGCCAAATCGGTTCAATCGGCGGTGATTGTCGACAAGCTGCGCAGCGACGCCGTGGCCAAGGCCGAATATGCTGCATTCACCGATGTGCACGAATTCATCGTGGGTTACGGGATGGACGATTCGGGAAGCGATCGCGCACTGCCCTACATCGCGAAGATCATGCCCTAGAACTGCTTCAACAATCGGTCGATGTAATCGAGCTCTTCTTTCGGGCGTCCTTGTTCGCCGGCACGCTTGCGCAATTCCATGAGGATATCGCGTGCGCGCTGCAGCACCGATGCATCGGGAATGTGCACGTCGGCGCCAGAGCCTCGATTGCCTGCCGCTCTGCCCAAAGGATCCTGATTGCCCGCTGGTCCTTTGCCCTGTTGCCCCTGCGAACTGGCAAGAAATCCGCCGCTTTGCGCAGCGCATCGAGGACATCTTTCTGCAGCGTGCCGGCGCGCGGCAGATCTTCCATGGCGAGCGCCTGTGCCGCGTCGCCCATCAACTTCTCGGCCCGATTGAGCGCGTCTTGTGCCGGATTTTTGCCGGCCTTCTTAACAAGATTGCCGAGTTCGCCCTGCAATTGGCTTTGTTGCTTGGATAGGCCTTTGCTGCCGCCATCCTTGGGGTCACCGCTGCCCTGACTCTGACGGAAGGTCTTATCAAGCAGCATGCGCTGTTTGCCCATGACGTCGCCCAGATCGCGCAGGGCCTGGTTTTCGTCGCTCGTGCCGGTGCCGGATCCTGGTGCACGAGAGACCTGAAGATTTTCGATCAAGCTTTGTAGCAATGCGAGAAGTTGCATCGCTTTCAGCCTGTCGCCGCTCTGGGATAGTTCTTCAATGGCTTTGAGCAAGGCCGCAAGATCCTGCTCACCGAGAATCTTCGCATTTGGATCGGGCGCCTCGCCGTTCTGCTGCCCGTTCTGTGCCAGGCTTTGCAGATAACGCTGCATCAAATCGTTGTAGCGATTGAGGAGCGCGTCGATTTCTTCTTGCGGCGCGCCTTGCGCCATCATCTGGGTGAGGGCCTGCTGCATACGGCGCAATTGCGCGGCCATGGTGAGAAGTCCGCCCTGCTCCAAGCTCATGGCCGTTTGCCACAACAGATCTTCGGCGCGTGCGATGTCTTCTTCATGGTTGGAGAATTTCAACGCCCAATAGGTGCTACGCAGCGACAAATAAACGCCGTCATGTCCGGCATAGAATTGTTCGGGGGCAAGCGTCAGCGCGTCCAAAGTGCGCAGCACGCGCCCGCGCGAACCCTGATCCTGGGCCGCCAGAGCTTGCCGTTGTTCGATGAGCGCGCGTGCCAAGGGATCGCTGAAGAGGCGCGCCGGCAATTTGAACCGGACGGTGTTGCTTGTTCCCGTCTGTCCGGCGGCATCTGTGGCTTCCAATGTGATATCGACATCCAGTCCGGCATAGGGATGCTCCGTCAGATCGCGAAACATGGTCTGCGAAAAGGACTTCTGCGAAGCGCCGGGCAGTTGCAAATCCAGGTAGAGAGGAGCGCCGCTTTTGCCGTGCGGCCGGATGATGGCTCGCGCCGACACCACCCCATAATCGTCTTTGGCGGAATAGGAAAGCTTGAGCGCGGAGCGATCGGTGACGGAAGGTGGTGCAGCAAAAGCAATGCTCGGTTTTTGGTCCGCAATCACGGTAACGCGCCAGTTGCCGATCGTCGTGCCGTCGGCGCGCACGCGCAGCGATGTGTCGGCATATATCGGCGCCGAACTTGCATATTCGCCATCGCCGCCTTCGAAACTTGCGCCGCCGAGCGATACGGACGGCGCATGGTCCGAACCATGCACGCGCAAATTCAACACCGATCCTTGCGGCACGGAAATCTCGTGCGGCACGCTTGGCGACAGATAAATGGGCGGCTCGCCGGTATAGACGGGCGGATCGATCCAAGCATCGAGCATGGCGCTGGCCGCCATGGATGGTCCGAGAGCGGCACGCAATCTCTGGCTCCAATCGGATCGGGAGACCAACGCACCCAGGACGATGAGACCGAGTACAACGAAGCGTAGCCCGCGCAGATCACGGCGTTTGAGACCAGACTGCGGCCGGGACAGACGCAGCCTTCCGAGGTGCTGCAAGCGTAGGCGCAAATGCGCGCTCCACAACTCTTCGGCATAGGGATCGCCGGCGCCCGCCGCGAGAGCGTCGTCGGCTTCGGAGATCGGGCGATGTTGCAAGGCGCTGTCGCGTTCGATCCGCCGCGCTGCATCGTTCCAGTTGGGCACGACGAATTTCGACAAATCGAAATAAAGCAACAACGCAATTGCCGTCACGAGCGATGCCAGGATCAAGGCATGCAAAGGCCAGGGCAAAGGCCTGAAGGCGCCCAACAGCGCGGCCGCCAGGAACAGTCCGGCAATACCGCTCGCCGGCCATAGCATCGGCCACAGCCGTTCCCACGCCAAAACGGCGCGCGCGGCGAGGACATAGCGCTCTACCCGCTTAGAGCCAGGGCGGAATTCGGTCGGTTGCAACAAGCGCGTCATCGTCCATTCGCGGCCGCACGATGGCCCATTCGCCGCCCTTGACCAGCACTTCCGGAGCAGGCGGGCGGGCATTGTAGGCCGATGACATCACCGCGCCATAGGCACCGGCGGTCAATATCGCCACCAGATCGCCATCCTTTAACCTTGGCATGTCGCGGTCCGCCGCAAACAGATCGGAGGTTTCGCAAATCGGCCCTACCACGTCATATCGTTCGTGCAAGCCATCAGCGGAGGACTGCTTGACCGGCACGACGTCGTGAAAAGCATCATACATGGCCGGGCGGACTAGATCGTTCATGCCGGCGTCGATGACGAGAAATTGTTTGTGTTCGCCTCTTTTGACGTAAATCACACGGCTCACCAGGATGCCGGCATTGGCGGCGATCAGCCGTCCCGGTTCCAGGATCAATTGCACATCTAAGCGTTTTGTGATCGCTGCGGCCATAGTGCCATAAGCGGCGGGATCGGGCGGCGGTTCGTTGTCGGTGCGATAGGGAACGCCCAGCCCGCCGCCCAAATCGACCCGCGAAATGGTATGGCCGTCGGCGCGCAGCACAGCAACGAAATCCGCCACAAGTCGAAACGCGGTTTCGAATGGGGCGAGTTCGGTAATCTGGCTTCCGATATGAACATCGACTCCGACAATCTCGATATTCTTAAATGTGGCCGCCAGCGCATAGGCTGCGCGCGCGCGGCTCCAAGGGATGCCGAATTTGTTTTCCGCTTTTCCGGTGGAGATTTTCGCGTGCGTTTTGGCGTCGACATCGGGATTGACGCGGATGGTGATGGGTGCCTTTTTGTTCAATGCACCGGCAACCTCGTTCAATGCTTCGAGTTCCGGCTCGCTTTCGACATTGAATTGGTAGATGCCGGCCTCGAGTGCCAACCGCATCTCGGCTTTGGTTTTGCCGACGCCCGAAAAGACGATTCGATTGGCGGCGATACCTGCCGCCAAAGCTTTCCTCAATTCGCCGCCGGACACGATGTCGGCTCCCGCGCCGAGATTGCCCAGCGTTTTCAGCACCGCCAAGTTGCCATTGGCTTTCACCGAATAGGCGATCAGCGAGCCATTCGGCAGCGCATCGACGAACACACGGTAATGGCGCTCCAGCGTGGCCGTCGAATAGCAATAAAACGGCGTACCGACGCTCTGCGCCAACGCCGTCAGATCGACATCTTCGGCGTGCAGAAGTCCATTGTTGTAGCCGAAATGGTTCATCGCCCGATTTCAGATGGCGGTTTGGAAGGATCTTTTGCCGTTTTCGGCGTGGCCTTACCGTCGGGCAGGACGAGATCGTTCTTCACGCCGCAACCGGAAACGGTCAGCAATATTGCAAAGGCCAATACCAAGCGAAGGATCATCTCAATTTCTCCTTCCAGAACGCGATCTGTTCGCGCACGCGGTTCGGCGCCGTGCCGCCGAAGCTCATGCGCGAAGCGACCGAAGCATCCAGGCTCAGGACCTCGAATACGTCCTTGGTGATCGCCGGCTCGATCGCCTGCATATCGCCAAGCGGCAGTTTGTCGAGATCGAGCTTCAACTCTTCGGCGCGTTTGACGATGGCCCCCGCAATGTGATGGGCCTCTCGGAACGGTTTTTTCAACACGCGCACCAGCCAATCGGCCAAATCGGTCGCTGTGGGATAGCCCGGAATTGCCGCAGCGCGCATCGCCACAGGATCGGCTTTCAAATCCGCGATCATGGCGGCCATGGCGGCCAGCGAAAGTTCCAGCGTATCGGCGGCGTCGAAGACGCGTTCTTTGTCTTCCTGCAGATCGCTGCCATAAGCGAGCACCAAACCTTTGACCACAGTTGCCAGCGCTACAAAATCGCCCAGCACCCGTCCGGTTTTGCCGCGGATCAGTTCGGCGGCATCGGGATTGCGCTTTTGCGGCATGATCGAGGAGCCGGTAGTGAACGCATCCGACAGGCGCACGAAGCCAAATCCAGGCGAACTCCACTGCACGATTTCGGCGGCCAGCTTCGAGAGATGCGTCGAGGCGATCGTGGCGGCCGCCAGATATTCCAAGGCGAAATCGCGAGCCGACACGGCGTCGAGTGAGTTGCGCATGGCCCGCATAAAACCCAGCGCTTTCGCCGTGACGTCGCGGTCGATGGAAAATGAGGTTCCCGCCAGGGCCGCCGCACCCAAAGGACACTCGTTGAGCCGCTTGGAGGCATCGGCAAAGCGCGATGCATCGCGGGCGAACATTTCGACATAGGCAAGGCAGTGATGGCCGAAGGTGATCGGCTGCGCACTCTGCATATGGGTGAAGCCGGGCATCACGGTGGCAAAATGCAGCTCTGCCTGCACCAGCAAGGCGCCCTGCAACGCCCGCAAGCCTTTGTCGGCGCGGCCGCAGGCGTCACGGATCCACAGCCTAAAATCGGTCACCACCTGATCATTGCGAGACCGCGCCGTATGCAATCGCCCAGCGGCCGGTCCTACGATTTCCGCAAGCCGCGCCTCGATGTTCAGGTGAATGTCTTCCAAGGAGCGTTTGAAGACGAATTTGCCCTCGGCGATCTCCTGGGCAATGACGTCGAGCCCCCTCAGGATGGCGTCCGAATCCGCTTTGGGAATAATGCCCTGAATGCTCAGCATCCGGGCATGGGCGCGGGAGCCGGCAACATCCTGCTCGGCCAGGCGTTGGTCGAAATCGATAGACGGGGTAATCTCTTGCATGATTTCGGCGGGTCCGCCTTCAAAGCGACCGCCCCACATTTTGTTCGTGCCCATGAGATGCCCGTGACGCTGCCTCGGTTTCGCCCCCTCACCATTGCGGTTGCGATTGGCGTGGCTGCGCTCCTCGTCGTTCTATATGGGATTACGGCACTTTCTGTCCACGCGCCGCCGGCCTCGCTCAAGCCGCTGGCGCTGACTAAGCCGCCAAAAGCGGTGCCGCCGGTGGTTTTCGCCGGGGCCGACGGCAAGATTCACGGTTTGGACGAGTTTCGCGGGCGCCTGGTGCTGCTGAACCTGTGGGCACCTTGGTGCGGGCCGTGCGTCCGAGAATTGCCGGCCTTGGCATTGTTGCAACAGGCATTGCGGCGCGAGCGTTTCACGGTCGTCGCTGTCGATATTGGCCGCGACAGCTTACCGGAAGCGGGCACCTTCCTGCGAACCCACGACGCCAAAGCGCTCGGCACCTATCTGGATTCGAACACGTCGACATTTCGCGCTTTCGGCGCCTTCGGTCTGCCGGCCAGTGTTTTGATCGACCCGCAAGGGCGCGAGATCGCACGCGTCTTGGGTCCGGCGGAGTGGTCCGCGCCGGATTCCGTCGCTTATTTGAAACGTCTGTCCGAACGCTAACGGGTGGGGACCGGATGTTCGCCGCGGTAATCGTAGAAGCCGCGGCCGGTTTTGCGCCCCAGCCAGCCGGCTTCGACATATTTCACCAGTAGCGGGCAAGGCCGGTATTTGGAATCGGCGAGGCCTTCGTAAAGCACTTGCATCACCGACAGGCAGGTGTCCAAGCCGATGAAATCGGCGAGTTGCAGCGGCCCCATCGGATGATTGGCACCCAGCCGCATGGCGGTATCGATCGCTTCCACGTTCCCCACGCCTTCGTACAGCGTGTAGACCGCTTCGTTGATCATCGGCAGCAAGATGCGATTGACGATAAAAGCGGGGAAATCTTCGGCGTAAGCGGCCGTCTTGCCGACTTTTTTGACGATTTCCAAAGCCGCTTGGAAGGTGGTGTCGTCGGTTGCGATGCCGCGGATGACTTCCACCAGTTGCATCACCGGCACCGGATTCATGAAATGCAGACCGATAAACCGCTCGGGGCGGTCGGTTGTGGCCGCCAGCCGCGTGACCGAGATCGACGAGGTGTTCGTCGCTATCATCGCTTTGTCGGACAGGCGCGGGCAAAGATCTTGGAAGATCTTCCGTTTGACCGCTTCGTCCTCTGTCGCCGCTTCTATGACGAGGTCGCGGTCACGCATACCGTCGAGACTCTGCGAGGCATGGACGCGCTTCAGGGCAGGTTCGATCGCCTCATCCTTGATAAGACCGCGCGCCGCTTGGCGCTGCATGTTCCTCTCGATGAGAGCGGTAGCCTTGCCCAATTGCTCGGAATTGATGTCTTCCAAAACGATGTCGTAACCGGCCAGCGAAAGAACATGGGCAATACCGCTGCCCATTTGGCCTGCGCCGATTACGCCGATGCGTTCGATACTCATGCCTGATACCCCAGTCTCGTCCCCGGCCGCGGGTTACTTGCCAAACTTTGATAGCTCCGCTTCCATTTCCGGTACGGCCTTGAAGAGGTCGGCCACCAGGCCGAAATCCGCAATTTGGAAAATGGGCGCTTCTTCGTCCTTGTTGATGGCGGCGATGACCTTGGAATCCTTCATGCCCGCCAAATGCTGGATCGCACCGGAGATGCCCACCGCGATGTAAAGATCGGGAGCCACGACTTTGCCGGTTTGACCCACCTGATAATCGTTGGGAACGAAGCCCGCGTCCACTGCGGCGCGGCTGGCACCCACGGCGGCATGCAGCTTGTCGGCAACCTTTTCGAGCATTTGAAAATTCTCGCCCGATTGCATGCCGCGTCCGCCCGAAATGATGATCTTCGCCGAAGTGAGTTCTGGACGTTCGGATTTCGACAACGCTTCGCTGACGAATTTCGCCGTGCCGGGATCGGATGTGGCGGCGATCGTTTCGACGACGGCCGAGCCGGTCGCCGGTGCGGGCTTAAATGCCGTCGTCCGCACGGTGATGACCTTTTTGCCGGGACCCGCCTGCACCGTTTGGATCGCGTTGCCGGCATAGATCGGCCGCTCGAATGTGTCGGCGCTGACCACCTTCAAAATCTCGGAGATCTGCGGGACGTCCAGTTTTGCCGCCACGCGCGGCAGAAAGTTCTTTCCGCTGGTTGTTGCTGGAGTCAGAATCGCATCGTAATTGCCGGCAAGTGACAGAATCAGAGTTTCCATCGTTTCGGCAACCGGGTGGGCATATAGCGCATCGTCGGCGACCAGGACTTTTTCTACCCCAGACAGTTTCGCGGCCGCAGACGCAGCGCCGCCGCAACCTTGCCCCGCGATCAGAACATGAACAGGAGCGCCCAGCTCCGCCGCCGCCGCTACGGTTTTCGCGGTCGCGTCTTTCAGCGAGGCGTTGTCGTGTTCGGCAATGACCAGAGAGACCATCAGATCACCCCCGCTTCATGCAGCTTGATGAGCAGTTCGGCCACCGTTTTCACTTTGACACCGGCCTGGCGCTTGGGCGGCTCGGTGACCCGCAACACTTTGAGGCGCGGCGTGACATCGACGCCATAGTCGGCGGGCGTTTTTTCCTCGATCGGCTTTTTCTTCGCCTTCATGATGTTCGGCAACGAAGCGTAGCGCGGTTCGTTGAGGCGCAGATCGGTGGTCATGACGGCGGGAAGCTTGACCTCGATGGTCTGAAGACCGCCATCGATTTCGCGTTCGACGTCGGCCTTCCCGTCGCCAAGCTCCAGCTTGTGGGCAAACGTCGCTTGCGGCCAGCCAAGAAGGGCGGCCAGCATTTGGCCGGTCTGATTGGAATCGTCGTCGATGGCCTGTTTGCCGGTGATGACCAGGCCCGGCTGTTCGATCTCGCAAATAGCTTTCAGGATCTTGGCAACCGCGAGCGGTTCCACCTCGCCATCCGTCTTCACTAGGATGCCGCGGTCGGCGCCCATGGCGAGGGCCGTCCGGATGGTTTCGGATGCTTGGGCGGGGCCGATGGAGACAGCTATCACCTCGCTGGCCTTGCCTTTTTCCTTGAGACGAACCGCTTCCTCAACGCTGATCTCGTCGAACGGGTTCATCGACATTTTGACATTGGCCAAGTCCACACCCGACTGGTCGGGCTTAACGCGGACTTTGACGTTGTAATCGATTACCCGTTTCACGGGCACCAGGACCTTCATGGCGCTCGAAATTCCCTGAATGGACGGCTCCGAAACACGCTGCTTGCAGTGCCCGCAAGGCTTGCGGGACCATTTGTTTCAGCCGCTCTGTCTTTGTGCGGCGCAAAAACTAGGCCTGGCTCAGGCGGGATGTCAACGAAGCTTCATGGCCGTCTCCCGCCGCGGCGACAGGCCAAAATTCAGATACTGTGTTTTGTTGCAGCGCAGCAATTTCCTGAAAGTGCGTCATTCTGCCGCAACAATTCATCTCTTGGTGTGTAGGTAGGCGATCACGTCGTCGGCCTGTTTCGGGTTGGAAAGGCCGGGAAAGGCCATGCGGGTACCGGGCACCAAGCGGGCGGGGGCCGATACCCAGGCTCTCAACTTGTCGTCGGTCCACACGATTTTGGAAGCTTTCAGCGCCCCGGAATAAGAAAAATCGGGCAGCGCGGCCGAATGGCGCCCAGCCACGCCGAACAGATTGGGACCAAGCCCGTTGCCGCCGCCTTTTTCGGCCGAATGGCACATGGCGCAGCGCTGAAAAACAACAGCCCCATTGACTGAGTCGCCGGCGGCTTGCGCGGCGGCACTGAAAAACAGCATGGCGGCCGCAAGAGCTATCGTTGGATTTCGCATGGCCCGTTCTCGTTTGGATTTCTCAGGATTTGACAAGACCGCTCTTCGCCAACTCCAGCGCCGCGCGGAAGGCGACGGGATCGGCGATATCGGGAATGGTCACCGCGTCGACACCGGTTCCTTCGATACGAAGATGGCCATAGCCCAATATCCGGCCCCAGAAACCTTGGGTGACGCGCACGCCTTCGATGTTCTGCAATGCGATCTCGTTGGTGGCCAGCGAGAACAACCCAGTCTTCTCCACGAAGCGATGCGTGGTGATGGCAATCTCTGTGGTCCATTTGCGGATCATCATGGCGAAGAATATCCAAATGCCGATGATGAAAATCCCCAGCAGGATCAGCGCCGCCCAAGCCTTGAAGCTGTACCACCAGTGGAAATGGGCTTGGGCAACAATCTTCTCGCCGTCGCCCAGCGACTGTTCGATGTAAGACACGGAACCTCCGAAAATGGGAGATCCAAAACTATCAGCTTTCGCCGTGTTCCGGTAGCAGCACCTCGCGCAAACCTTTGTGGTTCGGCTTGGAGATGACGTTCTCGTTTTCCATGCGCTCGATCAGGCGGGCAGCGCGATTGTAACCGATTTGCAACCGACGCTGGATGTAGCTGGTCGTGGCTTTGCGCTCGCGCGCCACGATCGCCAGCGCCTTATCGTAGAGATCGTCGCCCGATTGGCCGTTTCCGCCGCCGTAAAGCGCATAGGGATCATCACCCTCTTCATCGGGCTCTTCGGTGACGGCTTCCAAATAATCCGGCGTGCCTTGAGTCTTCAAGAAGCGCACCACGTCTTCGACTTCGCGATCGGAAACATAAGGGCCGTGCACGCGGCGGATGCGTCCGCCCGCCATCATGTAGAGCATGTCGCCTTGGCCGAGCAGCTGTTCGGCCCCTTGCTCGCCCAAAATAGTGCGGCTGTCGATTTTGCTCGTCACTTGGAAGGAGATGCGGGTCGGAAAGTTCGCTTTGATGGTGCCGGTGATGACGTCGACGGACGGACGCTGAGTCGCCGCGATCAAATGGATGCCGGCGGCGCGCGCCATTTGCGCCAGGCGCTGGACCGCACCTTCGATCTCCTTGCCGGAGATCATCATCAAATCCGCCATTTCGTCGACCACAATGACGATGTAGGGCATCGGTTCCAGCTCGAGGACTTCGTCTTCGTAGATCGGCTTGCCGGTTTCGCGGTCGAAGCCGGTTTGGACCGTGCGTTTGAGAACCTCGCCCTTGTCTTTCGCTTTGCGCACGCGGTCGTTGAAGGCTTCCACGCCGCGCACGCCGAGCTTCGACATCTTGCGGTAGCGCTCTTCCATTTCGCGCACCGCCCATTTGAGCGCCACGACGGCTTTGCGCGGATCGGTGACAACCGCGGCGAGCAGATGCGGAATGCCGTCATAAGTCGACAGCTCCAGCATCTTGGGATCGATCATGATCATCCGGCACTGGTCCGGCGGCATGCGATAAAGCAGCGAAAGGATCATCGTATTGAGCGCGACGGATTTGCCCGAACCCGTGGTGCCCGCGATCAGCAAATGGGGCATCTTGGCAAGATCGGCCATCACCGATTCGCCGCCGATGGTCTTGCCCAGCGCCAGGATCAGCGGCGCCCGCGCTTTTTCATATTCCGTGCTGGCGAGAAGCTCGCGCAGAAACACCGTCTCGCGCGTCTGATTGGGCAGTTCGATGCCGAGCACATTGCGCCCCGGGATCGCGGCGATGCGTGCCGCGACAGCCGACATGGAGCGCGCCACATCGTCGGACAGCGAAATCACGCGCGAGGATTTGACCCCGGCGGCGGGTTCGAACTCGTACAAGGTTACGACCGGTCCCGGGCGCACGGCGACAATGCGGCCCTTCACGCCGAAGTCGCTGAGCACCGCTTCCAACATGCGCGCGTTTTCTTCCAGCGAGTCGTCCGACAGCGTCGAGGGGTCGCTGCGGTGCACCGGCTCTGCCAAGAGGCCAAGAGCGGGCAATTGATATTCGCTGGATTCCAAATTGAGGGCAGGCTGCTTTCCGCGTTTTGCCGGCGGCGGCCCTTTGCGCGCTTCTTCGCGTTTGACGAGCGGCTTGCTGCGCGAGGTAGCTCCTAGGGGCTCGGGCGCAATGTCGAGGCCGAAATCCTCTTCACCGTCCACGTCCGGCTCGACATCGCTGTCGTCTTCGTAGGGCTTGCGCTTTCTCGCGAACGAAAGGTCGGGCATCTTCAACAATGTACCGATCCAGTAGAAAAATGCAGGCACATTGACCGCGGCGCGCAACAAAGGCTTTACACGCAAATCGGCGGCTAACAAAGCGAGCGGCAATCCGGTGATAAACAATAGGATCGGCATGGCGATAGCGATCCAGGATAGGTGATAAACCTGCCCCACATGCTCCGACAGTTTGGTCACTGCGATACCGATCATGCCGCCCGCGCCGGCAGGCAAATACTCCGGCCGCGGCAGTATTCCCAAACCTGCAGCCAGGAAAATCGTCCCCAGCGGCCAAGCAAAGACACGCGCCACCGCATGCTGCAGGCTGCGCCCCAAAAGCGCGCGCGTACCCCATACGGCAGGGGGAACGAGAAATGCCAGTGCCGCAAAGCCGAATGCTTGCAGCAAAAGATCGCCGGCGGTTGCGCCCACCGGACCCAAAAGATTGGAGATTTCACCACCGGTGGCGTTGTTCGGGCTGTTGTCGGCGGAATCGTAACTGATCAGCGCCGCAAACACGGCCAAGGTTCCCAGCAGGACCAGCAGCCCCGCCCCACGCATGATCAGCAGCTGCGACAAGCGACCGAGCGCGCGTCGCGCATCGGCCATGGCGTCAACCATTGCCGCGCCGCGTTGGCGCGGTTGGTAGACCCCGACGGTTCGCCTGCCTGCCCCGCTCATGGCGTTGCGCCGCTCAAAATCTCTCCCATCCTTTCGAGTGCCTTCATAATGGTTGATAAATCGTTGACGAGAGCCACCCGGATAAAGGGAAACCCAGGATTAGTGCGGGGTTTTCCCGGTTCGATTTCTCGCCCCATATAGGCGCCGGGCAGCACGCGCACCCCGGTTTTGCGCCACAGATCGAGCGTCGTTTTCTCGCCATTGCCTACCTCGAGCCACAAAAAGAACCCGCCTTGCGGCAGGCGAAACCCGGCGCGGTTACCGAGGAGGCGCCGCGCCACACGGAATCGCTCGACGTAGTTTGCGCGGTTCGCGGCAACATGGGCTTCATCGCTCCAAGCCGCGGCCGATGCGGCGATAATCGGCAACGGCACCTGCGGTCCGGCATAATTGCGCAAAGCACGAAACTTCGCCATCAACTTCGCATCGCCCGTGACAATGCCGGAGCGCAATCCGGGTAAGCCCGAACGTTTCGACAGCGAATGAAAGCTGAGAAGCCGCTCGAACGGCGCGCCGCGAACCGTCAGCGCGCCCACTGGCGGACGATCGAGATAGATGTCCGCGTAACATTCGTCAGCGAACACCGTAAAGTCGTAGTTGTCGGCGAGCACGAACAGCGTTCGCCAATAGGTCTCGTCGGCACAAGCGCCCTCCGGATTGGAGGGAGAGCATAGATAGGCCGCGACCGTGCGCTCCAGCACGGCTTTGGGCAGAGAAGCGAAATCGGGAAGGAAGCCGCTGCTCGCATCGGCGCGCACGAACACCGGTTCGGCGCCGCAGGACAAGGCCGCAGCCGCATAACACTGGTAGAATGGATTGGGTAGCAGGATGACGGGTCGTCCGCCTCCCTTTGCCTCCGGCGTTACGACGAAGGGCGCAAGGAACAGCCCTTCGCGCGTGCCGTTGAGCGGCAGAACCTGTGTGTCCGGGTCGATCGCCGGTAAGGCGAAGCGGCGCATCAGCCAGCCCGATGCGGATTCGCGCCACTGCGCCGTCGCATTGATAGGCGGATAGACGCCGAACTTATCGGCATGCCGCAGGATAGCTTCCGTGACGAAGGCGGGCACCGTGCCTTGCGGATCGCCGATTGCCAGGCTGATCGGATCGGCCCCTGGAGATATGCCTTCGAGCAAGCTCGCCAGCATGACGAAGGACGACGGCGGAAGGTCTGCAAGGCGGCCTGGGAGCACGATCGATACTCATATTTGACGTGAAGTTTTAGTCACGATGGGCCAAAGCGTCCATCGCCATAACGGCGTCAGCGAGCTTTAATCGGCTCCATGACCGTTTCGTTGCGGGGCGGCGATCAACGATGCGTTGTCCTAGCCGGGCAAGGTCGTGACGGTCATGAACGTCGGCCCGCTGCTCCGCAACACGGGCGTCGCAGAGAAACTTTGTGCGCAGGGCATCCTTATCGAAGGCCAGCCGATTAGCCAAAAAAAGAGGGGCGCTCTTTTGGAGCGCCCCAGTTCTAGGAAGAGACGATAGACGGAGGGATCAGCCGTGTATCGTTTCGCCATGGAGGGCGAAGTCGAGACCGTCGACTTCGACCTCGGGGGAGACTCGCAGTCCGACAATCATGTCGATGACTTTGAGGATGATGAAAGTGCCGACACCGCAATAAACGAACACGGCGGCGACGTCGTAGAACTGGATCAGCATCTGATGGGCGTTGCCGTCGATCAGCCAACCGCCATTCTGCCAAGGCGCCGTGTTGTTGATGGCTTTGCTTGCAAATGCGCCGGTCATCATGGCGCCCCATGCTCCGCCCACGCCGTGCACGCCCCAAGTATCGAGCGCGTCGTCGTAGCCGAGCAGCTTTTTCACCCACACCGAGGAGATGTAGCAGATAATGCCGACGGACACGCCGATGATCAGAGCGCCCATGGGATCGACGAAACCGGACGCCGGTGTGATCGCCACGAGTTCGGCAACCGCACCGGAGATCATGCCAAGCACCGAAGGCTTACGCCCGACAATCCATTCGGAGAACATCCAACCGAGCGCTGCGGCGGCCGTTGCGATTTGCGTCGCGGCGGCAGCCATGCCGGCGGAGACACCCGACGTGACGGCGGAGCCGGCATTGAAGCCGAACCAGCCGACCCACAACAGCGAAGCACCGATGACGCTGAACAGCAGATTGTGCGGCGCCATGTTCTCGGTGCCATAACCGATACGCTTGCCGAGCACGAGGCATGCAACAAGACCCGCTGTGCCCGCATTAAGATGCACCACGGTGCCGCCGGCAAAGTCCATCGCACCCAACGTACCCAGCCAACCGCCGCCCCAAACCCAATGGGCGATCGGGCAATAGATCAGCAAAAGCCACAGCGCCATAAACCACAGAAATGCCGAGAATTTCATACGGTCGGCGATGGCGCCTGCGATCAGCGCCGGAGTGATGATCGCGAAGGTCATCTGGAAGAACATGTAGACCGACTCAGGAATCGTCGGTGCCAACGAGCTTGCTACGTTGAGTCCCATCGGCTTGAGGAACAGATAAGCAAAGCCGCCGATATACTGATTTAGGTTCGCATCCGGATTGGGCGTGAACGCGATCGAATAACCGATGATCATCCAAAGAACGGTAATAATGCAGGTCGCCCCAAAGCTTTGGGCCATCGTGGCGAGCATGTTTTTTTTGCGCACCATACCGGCATAGAACAGCCCAAGGCCCGGAATGGTCATCATCAGCACGAGGGCGCTGGATGTGAGCATCCAGGCCGTGTCGCCGGAATCGATTTTTGGAGCAGCGGCAAACGCGCTGCCCGCGGTCGCAATCAGTGCGCCGCCACTTGCTAACGCACCGAGCGCCAGCTTCTTCATATTCAAATCTTTCATTGTCAGTTCCCCTTTTTTGATCCCAAAATCGCGCCGAAATTGCGCCTCACAGCGCGTCCCCGTCGGTTTCACCCGTACGAATGCGCACGACTTGTTCGAGCGGCGTGACGAAAATTTTCCCGTCGCCGATCTGGCCGGTCTTGGCCTTCGAGGTGATCGCTTCAATCACCGCTGCCGCCATTTCTGATTTGACGGCGACCTCAATCTTGAGCTTGGGCAGAAAACTCACGGCATATTCGGCGCCGCGATAGATTTCCGTATGTCCCTTTTGACGCCCGTACCCTTTGACCTCCGTCACGGTCATTCCCTGGACGCCTAATGCGGAGAGCAATTCCCGCACCTCGTCCAGCTTGAACGGCTTGATAATCGCGGTGATAAGCTTCATCGCAGGTGCTTCCGTTTGCTGTGGCCTCTTAACACTTCATCAAGAACCGTGCCGGAAAGTAGTTTTTCGTTAAGCTATTGATATAAAATGATATTATATGACCTTTGGTCCTGAGCTGCGCCCAAGGACAAGGCAAATTGCACAAACTATGTGCTACATTTAATTAATGCATAAAAAACAGGCATTGACCGGCAACCATTCGCATGGGAAGCGAAGGCATGACGAAAATGCTGGATGTGATTGTCGGCGGAGGCGGAATGGTAGGCCTGACGCTCGGCATTGCGCTCGCCAAGGGCGGGCTCGCGGTGGCGGTCGTCGATCCCGTGACTTCGGCGGACGCCCTAGGCACCGCTTTTGACGGGCGTGTCTCGGCCCTTTCCTTCGCCTCGGTGCGCATGTTCAAGGCCTTGGGCATCTGGGAGCACATGGCGCCCCAGGCGCAGCCCATAGACGACATCCTGGTGACCGACGCCAAACTGGGCGATGCGCCGTCGCCCTTCTCGCTGCATTTCGATCATCGCGAGCTCGGTTCGCCTTTGGGCGTCATCGCCGAGAACCGCCATATCCGCGCGGCGCTATTCGCGACCGCGGACGGCGTTTCGGGGCTGCAGTTCATTGCGCCAGCGGCGCTGACGGCCGTTGCGGTGGATGCCAATGGCGCGGACGCGCGTCTCGCTGATGGTACCAACCTGCGCGCGCGGTTGGCCGTCGCGGCGGACGGTCGTGACTCGCCCATTCGCACTTCGATGGGCATCGGCGTGGTGAGCTGGTCTTACCCCCAATCGGGTATCGTCGCGACAGTGCACCACGAGCGGCCGCACAACGGCGTCGCTTATGAGCATTTTCTGCCGTCGGGTCCTTTCGCCATTCTGCCGCTGACCGGCAACCGTGCCTCCCTGGTGTGGACGGAGCGCGCAGATCTGGCGCCCGCCATGATGAAATTGCCCAAGGAGGAATTCGATGCCGAAATTGCGCGGCGCTTCGGCGACCATTTGGGCAAGACGCTGTCGGAGGAATTGCGCTGGTCCTATCCGCTGCGTTTTCATTTGGCGCGTTCTTATGTGAAGCCGCGCTTCGCGCTGGCGGGTGACGCCGCGCATGGGATTCATCCCATCGCCGGGCAGGGCCTCAACCTCGGACTGAAGGATGCTGCGGCGCTGACGGATGTCGTCCTCGACGCTGCGGCGCTTGGCCTCGATATCGGCTCCGTGGATGTGCTGGCGCGCTATGAGCGTTGGCGCCGTTTCGATTCCATGACCATGGCGGTGGCGATGGACGGATTGAACCGTTTGTTCTCCAACGACATCGCGCCGCTGCGCGTTTTACGCGATATGGGAATGGGCATCGTCGATCGCATCGGGCCGATGCGGCGCTTTTTCATGCGCCATGCCGGCGGCGATGTCGGGCGTCTGCCGCGCTTGATGCTCTAACAGTTTGCTGAAAAAGTCTGGATTTGACGCTCCTGCGCCTTTGGCTGGCGGAACGGTGTGCTGCGGATTTGGTTTTTGACGGTGCTATTGGGGATTGGCGGGCAGGCTCGTCCTCAAGCGGCGATCAATTTTGGGATACGGACGAGATTGTAAGCGATGAGATTGAGCAGGAAGTCGGCGGCGACGCGGCGGATGCCGCGATGCTTGGTTTTGCGCATGGTGCCGTGCTGCTTGCCCCAGCCGAAGATGCACTCGATCATCGCCCGGCGTGATTGCGACATGGCGTAGCCGATATGGCGGACGGTTCGCCCGTCGATGGCGCTTTTGCGCCGCTTGCCGGTTTTGGTCACGGCGTCGTTCTGCGTCACATGCGGCGTGACGGCGATGGCGCGAAGGTTGGCCACATGATCGGCGGTGTCATAGGCCTTGTCCTCGCCCGCCGTGATACGGCGGGCCATCTCTTTGCTCTTAGCTGCAAACATTTTTTCCGACGCTCGCCGCTCGGCCGTGCCATTGGCTTGCGTCACCATCCCGGCCACTGCCAGGCCATGGCGGTTCTCCATGATGGCATGGCCCATATAGCTGAGCTTCGCCTCTCGCCCCAACGCCTTGCGGTAGAGCCGGCTGTTTGGGTCGGTGACGCTGGCATGAGTGTCGTTCTTGCGCTTCTGACCGTGGAAGTTCGAGCCGTCGCCGTCATCGCTGCCGTCCTTGGGGCGAAAGCTCTTCTGCGAAGCCCAAGCCTCGATCAGCGTCCCGTCCGCCGAAAAATGCTCGTCCGACAATAGCGGCTTCACTTCGGGATGGTTCAATAGCTTGATCATGAACTTCTCGAAGGCTTCCCCGCCCAGCAGCCTGTCGCGGTTCTTGGTGAAGCTCGTCGGGTCCCACACCGGATCGTCCGGCGAGAGCCCCACGAACCAGCGGTACAGAAGGTTGTAGTCCAGTTGCTCCATCAATTGCCGTTCCGAACGGATGCCATAGAGTGCCTGGAGCAGCAGGGCGCTCAGCAATTGTTCCGGCGGGATCGACGGGCGGCCTTCCTTCGCATAGAGCCGCGAAAAGCTTCGGTTCAGTTCCTTCAGAACGTCCCGCACAAGCTCGCGTATCTTCCGCAGAGGGTGAGCCGCCGGAACCCGCGTCTCCGGCGAGACATATGAAAACAACCCGCCTTGATCCTGAAACCGCCCGCGCATTTTTGCCGATCCAACAGCCTCGCGACCAGTAAATCACGTCAAATCGCCAACAGCGAGGGGTTTTTCAGCAAACTGCTAATGCTTTCCCAGCTTATCGTCGCCTTTGCGCGCGGCGAGGGCCGAGGGAAGTTCCATATAATAGTTGCGCGCCATCGCCCGAACCTTGTTCTCGCGGGCATGTTCGGCGTCGTGCCGTGTGGCATAGCGCTCGCCTTCAAACAGATAGCGCTTCATCGGAGTGCCGGTGCGGATATCGGGCACTTCGATTTCGGCAATCTCCTCGACTTGCTCGCCGGCCACGCGCAAGGTGTGGCGGAAATGCGCCAGCCCATCGGTACGATCGCGAATCTCCCCTTCGATTCGCGCCCGGTTGTCGTCATCAAAGCGCTTCAACTTGAGCAGAATTGCCGGCCAGAAGCGATAGAACAACAGGCCCGCAATGATGAAGCCGGTGGTGGTAACAAGGTTCCAGAAGTACATGGGTGGCCTAAGCTGTTGCGCCACCAATATAGGCATCGCTTTGCATTTCTAGGAGTCGCGAAGCGGCTCGCCGGAAGGCAATTGCTGCGTCCCCAACAGGGCAAAGCTCCGCGGGCGGTGCGGCCGCCGAGCAAATGAGCCGGATGCGGGCGTCATATAAGGTGTCGATCAGCAAGACGAAGCGCCGCGCATCGTCGCGCCGCATCGCGTCCAAAACCGGGATGTGGTCGATCAGGACCGTATGAAAATGCTTTGCTAGGGTCAGATAATCCGGCGCAGCCAAGGGCAACGCGCAGAGATCGTCGAAGCTCAATCGCGCTGCGCCAGTAGCGGCCCGCGGAATTCTCAGCTGTCTGCCAAGGACCGGTAGCGCTACTTCGGTCTCCTCTGCGCCGTTTGCCGCCATCCGCCAGGCCTCGTCCATCGCGGCGTCTGCCGCCGGCCCGAGCGGCCAAAAATACGCACTGCCGCCTGTATCCAGTCCGCGCCGGTAATCCAGTTGTCCGCTCAGCCCAACCACGTCCATCCGCTCTTTAAGCTGTGCGATAAAGGGCAAGAAGAGTTGACGATTGAGGCCGCCCAGATAGAGCTTGTCGGGCTCGATGTTGGAGGTCGCCACGATCACGCTGCCACGCGCAAACAATTGCTCGAACAAGCGGCCCAAAATCATCGCGTCGGCTACGTCATCCACTTGAAATTCGTCGAAGCAGAGCAATGTTGCACCTTTCGCCAGATGTTTGGCCACCGGCACAAGCGGATCGCGCGAATGGCCATGACGGCGCTCATCGTGCAACAGCGCATGCGCCTCCGCCATAAAGGCGTTGAAATGCACACGCCGCTTGGCGCGCACAGCCGCATGGTCGAAGAACATATCCATCAACATGGATTTGCCGCGTCCCACATCTCCCCACAAATAAAGCCCCCGGGGGGGTGCCGGGCGCCATAACAAGCCGGACGGTCGATAGATGCTCAGCGCATTCGCCAATATCTGAAGCTTCTCGGCAGCAGCATCCTGGCCTTGATCGGCTTTCAGCGCACCGGCGGCGACGGCTTGGCGGAATCGGTCGAGAAGGCTCATCGCCGTGGCATCAAAGCCCAATAGTCAAAATCGAGCACGACGTTGTCGCGATATTTGCCATCCATTTCCCATAGCGGAAAATCGCGGCAGGCAACATTCTTTGTTGCCACCAGGCGCAAGCGCAAGGCGCCGCAATCCTTGCGCAGTTCATGACGGTCGAGCACTTCGCTCCAGGCGAACAACGTATCTCCGGCGAACACCGGATTTACATGCCGACCGCCATTGATCGCCAATATTTGCACAGCATTGGCCAAACCATTGAACGACAAGCCACGTGCCAGGCTGATCACATGCCCGCCATAAACCAAACGCGCGGCGAAGCGGCTCTTTGCCTGCTCTGCCTGATTGAAATGGACGCGCGCCACATTCTGATAGAGCCGCGTCGCCATCATGTGCTCGGCTTCTTCCACCGTCGCGCCATCGATATGGTCGATCTTCTCGCCCGTTTCATAATCGTCCCAAAGAAGGCGCGAGCCCGATTGTGCGCTGTCGAAGAGGGCGCCGAAATCGACATGGTTTGGTGGCAGCAGCGACGCGGCATCGACGGACGCAGCAAGTTCGGGAATATGCGGCCGGGGTGCGGGCGATCCGGGGGTGCGTTTTTTCAGCATAACCCAGCGTGTAAATTGGACGACGCATTCGTCGTCCTCGTCCAACCCTTCGGTGCGCACATAGACGACACCGCTATCGCCGCCGGAATTCTCCTTAAGGCCGATCACTTGCGAAGTCGCATGCAATGTTTCGCCCGCGTGAACGGACCTGAAGAAACGCCCTTCCGCATAGCCCAGATTGGCGATCGCATTCAGGGAGATATCGGGCACAGATTTGCCGAATACGATATGAAACACCAGCAAATCGTCGAGCGGCCGTCCGGGATAGCCGAGGCGCCGCGCAAACGGTGCGCTGGCTTGCAAGATGAAACGCGATCCGGTGAGCGCCGCATAGAGTGTTGCATCCGCGTCGCCCAACGTGCGCGGCGTGGCATGCACCAAACGTTGACCGAGTTGGAAGTCCTCGAAAAAATTGCCGCTCGTCGATTTCATGTCAGAGATGCGATGGCGTCGGCCATCGCCACGATGTGCTTGGCCGTTTCGGCGTGCAGCCTCTCCACCATCCGCCCGTCCAATTTGATGGCGCCTTTGCCGTTGTTTTCGGGCAAGGCGAAGGCTGCGATGATTTTCTTGGCAGCTTCCACTTCGGCGGGCGATGGCGCGAATACCGCGTTACATTCGTCGATTTGGCTGGGATGGATCAGCGTTTTTCCGTCAAAACCAAAGCTCTTGGCTTGGGCACAAGCGGCCGCAAAGCCGTTCGCGTCGTCGATGTCGTTATAGACGCCGTCGATAACGCAAAGCCCGTTGGCGCGTGCCGCCATAACCGAGAGCCCCAATGCCGCTGCAAGATTGAGCCGGTCCGGCATGTGGATGCCGCGAATTTCCTTGATCAAATCGTTGCTGCCCATCACCAGGCAAGAAAGTCGGCCGCCGGCCGCCGCCAGCGCAGCGATGTTGAGAATCGCGAGCGGCGTTTCTACCATCGCCCAAATGTCGATTTGCGCTGGCGCCAACCGGTGCTCGACACGGTGGATGTCGCGGGGCGAAGAAACCTTGGGCACCAGAATCGCATCGGGATTGGCGGCAATTGCGGCGGTCAGATCGTGCTCACCCCATTCGGTGGAGAGCGCGTTGATGCGAATAATGACTTCGCGCTTGCCGAAAAGCTTCGCCTTCACCGCCTCGCAAACCTGTGCGCGTGCCGTTTCTTTGGCGTCGGGCGCGACAGCGTCTTCCAGATCCAAGATCAGGGCATCGGCCGGCAGCGTACGTGCTTTTTCCAAAGCACGCGCGTTGGAACCGGGCATGTAGAGGACGCTGCGGCGGGGACGGATCGGCGCCACGGCAGACGTCACGCGATGTTCTTAAGCAGCTTGCGGTTGATCAGACACTCGGCGATCTGCACCGCGTTGAGGGCTGCACCTTTGCGCAGATTGTCGGACACCACCCACATGCACAGCCCATGTTCGATCGTCGAGTCTTTGCGGATGCGGCTGATATAGGTTGCGTCCTCGCCGGCACATTCCACCGGTGTGATGTAGCCGCCGTCCTCGTGCTTATCGATGACCAGACAGCCCGGTGCCTCGCGCAAGATCGCACGCGCCCTTTGTGCGGTGATCGGCCTTTCGAACTCAACGTTAACGACTTCGGAATGGCCGATAAACACCGGCACGCGCACGCAAGTGACGTTCACCTGAATGTCGGGATCGAGGATCTTCTGAACCTCGACCATCATCTTCCATTCTTCCTTGGTGTAGCCGTCGTCCATGAAGACGTCGATATGCGGGATGACGTTGAAGGCGATCTGCTTGGTAAACTTCACCGTCTCGATCGGATCGGCGACGAAGACCGCGCGCGTCTGACGGAACAATTCGTCCATGGCGTCTTTGCCGGCGCCCGATACGGACTGATAGGTCGCCACCACCACGCGTTTGATCCGGGCTTCATCATGTAGCGGCTTGAGCGCGACGACGAGCTGCGCCGTAGAGCAATTGGGATTGGCAATGATTCCCTTTTTGATGCCGTCCAGCGCCGCAACGTTGACTTCCGGAACGACCAGCGGGACGTCGCGATCCATGCGCCAGGTCGAGGAGTTGTCGATCACAAGTGCGCCTTGCGCGGCGATTTTCGGCGACCACTCCTTGGAAATTTTGCCGCCGGCGCTCATCAGCACGACGTCGGTGCCTTTGAAGTCGTAATAATCGAGCGCTTTTACCTTCAGAAATCTTGTCGCCGAACGACACTTCCGTACCGACGGATCGCGTCGAGGCCAGCGCCACGACCTCGCTGTAGGGGAACTGGCGCTCGGCCAGCACGCTCAACATCTCGCGTCCGACATTGCCGGTCGCGCCGACGACGGCGACCTTATACGACATGGTACTTCAGTCCTTGACCAGCCCGAGAAAGTCCTCAGGGGCGCGCAGCAATACTAGAACGAGCGCGGACTGGAAAGAGTATTGCGACCGCTATTCGCCCGGATGCCAGCGCAATTGGATTAACGCTGCGTCGGCGCGGACCGTGCCTGCAACGGTGGGACTGTTTGTTTTCCCGCTAGGTGTGCCGTCATCGAACAGCGCCGCGTTAAATACATCCCACCGGCCATCCTTGACTCCCATCCAGTTGCCCAGCGCGTCGCCAAGCAGTTCGCGGCTTTGCGGGTTCGCCCGGCCCCCATAGGTCGCGTTCTTTTGGTCTTTGAGCGGCAGGGGAAGGGGGTGGGCGCGCGTATTCAAGTCTTCACCGCTCGCAGCCGAGACGGACATGAGGTAGGCGGCAAAAAAGAACGCGCGCATGGGAACCTCGTGATGTCCCGACCTTAGGGACATTTTGTGAACACCTTCTGAACGCTTGGCCGCAGGGTTTGTTCTTATAAGTTTAAATCTGTGCCTAGAGCATGATCTTTTGGGATGGAATCGCCTGCGCCGCGGGGATTTTGCGGCGTGGGCAGGGTTCGTAGCGGCAGCGTGCGAACGGGCGAAGCGCGTAGCGGGGACTACGGGCGAGCCCTTCGACGAACCCACGACGCAAAATCCCGCGGCCCTGCGGGTTTCGCGCTGGCGGGCGCCCGCGTTGTTGCGGCGCTCGACCGATGTCCCCGCATCGCCCTTCGCGCCGCGCCTGGCGGATCGCCTCGCCAGCGCGAAACGCAGACGTTTTCATCCCAAAAGATCATGCTCTAAGGGGTCGCCCTCTTCGCGGAGGCGATGCTATGATTGCACTTGAAGCCAAAAAATCCGGTGAGGTCTGGGAATGGGAACGAGACTTATGGTGGGTACATGCCTGCTCGCATTGTGCGTTACCGCGGGAAGTGCGCAGGCCAGAAAGGCTCTGCAATGTGCCGGACCGGCCGAGGTTGCGGCGATGCAGACCGCTGCCATTCAGCAAGAGCTCATGGATGCGGCCTTGACCTGTGGCGAGCAGGCGCGAACGGATTTCAATGCTTTTCAGACAAGTTTTAATGCCGAACTTCGCCGCTCCGACAAAACGCTGCTTTCGATGTTCCGCCGCGTGATGGGCGGCTCAAAAGGCGACGCGGCCTATAACCTTTTCAAGACGAATATGGCCTCGAAGGCCGAGCTGCGGCGCGTCCATGGCCACGCCGATTTTTGTGCCGCCGCCAATCTGGTGATTTCGGCGGCCCTGGCGCCGGATAAGCCGAGCCTGAACGATTTTGTAGCCGGTGTGCCGGTCACCGATGTGGCGGCGTCCGAGGAGAACCCGGTTGGCAGCTGCCAGCTCCAAGTCGCTGTAACCTTGCAGGGCGCCATGGTAAGCCCGGCCGTGCTACCGCGGCCCAATCCCCTACGCGTGGCAGTGGCGGAACAACCTGCGGCTCCCGCTCCAACGGCTCCGGGCAATGCCTCGGCCGAGCCCTCCGCCGCTGCGCCACCAGCCGTGGAGCCGCCCAAGGAAGAACCCAAGAAACCGGAATCCAAGGGCTGGCTCTCAAGTATTTTTTAGCTGATGCGGCGCGAGGCGCAGAGACCGCGCGCATTTTGCAGCAAAAGACCAAAACAAAAAGGGCGGGCCAAACGGCCCGCCCTTTCCGTATCTGCATCGAGTTGGCTTATCAGCCGCCCAGATCGATAACCGCACGGCGGTTCTGAGGCTCGCGCACGCCAGGACCCGTCGGAACGAGCGGATCGTGGAAGCTCTTGCCTTCGATCGAGATGCCATCGCCACCCAAACCTTCGCGGACCATTTCGTCCTTGACGGCTTGTGCACGACGGACTGACAGCGCCTGATTGTACTTGTCGGAGCCGACCGTATCGGTATGGCCGACGACGAGCACCTTCACGAAGCCGTTGGCCTTCGCCGTCTTCACGGCTTCGGCGACCACTTCCTGCGCCTTCTCGGTCAGGTTCGACTTATCAAAGTCGAAGAAGACGATGTAAGTCTTCACCGGCGGAGGCGGCGGAGGCGGCGGCGGGGGAGGCGGCGGCGGCGGGGGAGGCGGCGGCGGAGGCGGAGGCGGAGGTGACATGAAGAACCGCACGCTCAGCATCAAAGCCTGTTCGTTCAGGTCTTTGACCTTCGCCGTATAACCCGGGCACGGTGTATAATAGGAGTTATCGTCGGAGAATACGCGATAGCGATAATCCAGCGAAATGTCCGTGTAGTCGCTGACCGAATAATTCACGCCAACGATACCCTGATAAGCAATGCCCACCTTGGCGCCGCTGATATACAGGTTGTTGAGCGTGTCAAAGGTCTTGATCCCTACGCTGGCCATACCAACGCCGGCACCGATGCTCACGTCCCATTTGTGACTGACCGGAATGTCGTAAACTAGATTGACGAAATCGGACTCGACGGTCGAATGACCTTTGAACGGTACCGCGGCGCCATTGGCATAGGTTCCGCCGCCGACTACAAGTTGCGCCGGACCGCCGCTAATAAGCGTGCCCCCGCTCGTCGTGTGGCTGTCATAGCCAATTTCATCTTCGATCCGGAAGTGACTGTCGAAACGATAGCCAAACGATCCTATAAAGAGCGCCGTGCCGTCCGGTTTCACTTTGAACGTGACGACAGGAGCTGGACCGGTATTCGGCGTGAACACTTCCGAATACTTGCTCATCGTATCCCAGCCAATGCCCAAGCCAACGTACCAACCTGTAGCGTCGCTAGCTGCTGCCGGTACGGAAAGTGCCAGAACCGCAGCGCCCGCCAAGGCAATCGAACGAATTTTCATGTTCCACCCTCGCATCAATGAAAAAAACGACGGACAGGATCCCCCGCCACACCATAAGACTACATAAGCTTATACAGCCTATAATGGAGAAAGTCGTTATAAGTTGTCTATCCGCTCAAATATAATTAAGGCCCCCATGCAGTTTTGGCCTGTCTCTGTGACCTGCCTGCAACAGCATGACAGATTTATTGAAATTCAATTGGAGCAACGGTTAAGAGGAATGCATAGCGCCCCGGCAAGACCTTAAGAGAGCCACCTTTGCGCAGCTCTAAAGCGTGGAGAAGCTCGGCACGGGGCGCGACATGAAATCGGGCCAGCCACCACAAAAGAACCCCCCGGCCGACGGCCCCCAAGCTGCTCATGTCGCCAAAATCCACAATATGGATCAGCCCGTCGGTGCCCAGAACCTTGGATGCCGCTTTAAGCGCTTGTTCCCATTGCGGAATCATGGATAGGCTATAGGAGAATACCGCGCGATTGAAATTCTCATTTTCGCCGAACATGGCCGGGGTCAGGGCCTCGGCATAGCCGCAAGATAGTTTGATGCGGCTCTCGAGCCCGGCGCGGCGGACCGCTTCGGCTGCCGTTTTGAGCATTTCCTGCGACGCATCCAGACCGAAAAGCCGCGTTCCGGGGTAGCGCCGGGCGATCGCGATCAAATTCCGGGCCGTGCCGCAGCCTACCTCAACAACCCGGTCACCGGGCTTCAAAGCCAGCTCCCGGATCAGCCGGTCGCGTCCGAAGAGGTAATATTTCCTTGTTATATCATATATATAGCGCTGATGCCGATAGACTTGGTCCATCAGCTCCGCATGGTTTGAGATCGTCGGAGACGGCATTTTCAGGACAGCGGCCGGCGGACATAGACATGGAATCCGCCATAGATGGATGAGCGGTCTTTGCCGTGGAAGACGCGGCTTTCCTCTTCCTGATAAATCCACGGCGCCAACAATTCTCCCGGCAATTTGCGGGTCAGCGGCGAATCGGCACCGGCCGTGCGGAAAATGACCCGCGCATCGCGCGTATCGGCGGTGCGGTCGATCTGAGTCCACAAAGCAGTGAGCTGGGCGGGGTTCATCCAGTCCTGCGCGTCGAGCAGGACAAAGCGATGCATCGAATGGGCGCTTTGGCGCAACAGGAAATCGGTGAGCGAAGCGTGGTGCACTTCGACGTTATTTGTTCGTGTACGGATCACATCATAAACATCGCGGCGCAGATAAGCGGGCACCGCTTCGCGATTGGTCAAATCGTAACCGCGGCCGAAAGCCTGCCAAGCAAAGTAATTGTCGTGAATGGGAAAATCGCAGGCCAAACGTTCCACGCGTTCGCGCAATACCGCGATCGCATTGCCCCCGGTGCCCGCCACCAACTCGTCATATTGTGCCGGCGGAATGCCCAAAGCGTATAGGGAAACCGGGCTTTTCGAAAGTAGACGGATCGTTTTGTGATCGAACAGCGGCGCGATCAAACGGTCGAAAGCGGCGCGCTGTTCGGCCGGCGTGCGCGATTTGAGAATTTGATTGAGCTTCTTGCCGTGCAACTTCGCCACGACATGCAGGATGCCGATAAAGCGTCCGAGCAATCCATAGCGATAGAGATTGCGCGCGAACATGTTGATGCGCCGGCCGTGCAGCGGAATATGCTTTTCCCAATGCCGCCGCGTTTCATGGTCTAGCTTGTCTGCAAGGAAACGGTCATAGGCGGCGCGGTTGGCTTTGTCGTTGGCTTGCCCGAAAAAGCGAAAGAATTCCTCATAGCTGGGAAGATAGGCGAGCGCGGCCAATTTGAGCCGCGTGAGAGCCACATGATTGGCATTGAGATCGACGGCAATAATCTTCGCCGGATCGGCCGCCAGATAATTGAGCACGTTGCAGCCGCCCGAGGCGATGGTGATCAGCCGGTGATGCGGCTGAAGGTCAAGCGCCTCCAGATCGACGTCGGGATCTTCCCAGATCTGGTTGTAAACAAAGCCTTGAAACATCAAGGTAAAAAGGCGCTCTAAGACACCTCTTTTGGTGTTGGCGGGCCGCTGATGGGCGGCGCGATGAAGGAGCTGATTGGCCATAGCGGTTCAGAGAAAACCCGGGTTGCGTCGCCTGTCGGAGTCCCGCTCTTCTAGGAGGAATGATACGGCGGAGCAAAGGGATTTCGTAGCGCCACGTAACTTGCGCCCGGATTGCGGCCTGATTAAGGGAGCATCATGACCGATAAGACGCCTATACAAGAAGTTCTCGACCTCCTCGATCTGGAGAAGATCGAGGAAAACATCTATCGCGGCATATCCCCCAAAGACCGCATGCAGCGCGTTTTCGGCGGACAAGTGCTCGGCCAGGCGCTGATGGCCGCGGGCCGCACGGTCGAAGGGCGCATATGCCATTCTCTCCACGCCTATTTTCTACGCGCGGGAGACCCCAAAGTCCCCATTCTGTATGAAGTGGACCGTTCGCGCGACGGCGCCAGTTTTACTTCCCGGCGCGTCGTCGCGATTTAACATGGCCGCCCGATTTTCACGCTCGAGACGTCATTCCAGGTCAAAGAACCTGGTTACGAGCATGCGTTCGACATGCCGGACGTACCCGATCCGGACACGCTGCCGACGGAGGATCATTGGCGCGCCAAGGCCGTGGACAAATTGCCGGAAGAAGCGCGCGCCTGGGTGATGCGGCCGCGCCCGATTGAAACGCGCCCTGTCGACCCGCGCGACTACTTCGCGCCCGCCAAGCGTCCGCCACACGAGATGCTTTGGATCCGTGCCACCGGCGCCTTGCCCGACGATCTGTCGCTGCATCAATGCTTGCTCGCTTACGCCTCAGACATGTCACTGCTCGACACCGGACTGTTGCCGCATGGCATCGGCTGGTTCGACAACAAAGTGCAGATGGCCAGCTTGGATCACGCCATGTGGTTTCACCGCCCGTTTCGCGTCGATCAATGGCTGCTCTATGTCCAGGACAGCCCGAGCGCTTCGGGCGCGCGCAGCTTTAACCGCGGCATGCTCTACACCAAGGCCGGTCAACTCGTCGCTTCGGTTGCGCAAGAAGGTTTGATGCGTCCGCGCGACGACCGCGCGAAGAAAATCAACTAGGTATGCGTAACAGTCGCGCTGCGGCGCGGGCGCTCGTAGAACGTATTCGTCATTGTGACAGCGTTGGTCAGGAACTGCGTCGTGGGCGAGGAATAGGTATAAGTGATCTCAGCCAGAATGACGCTGCCGCCCGAAGACATGAGCCCCGTGGGAACCGTCACGGAGCTCCCGACCGTGCGCGCCGTCGCGTTTTGCGCATCGCTCCAAGCCACTATTCCGGTCGTGCTGGTGCTGTAGGTGAGACTAGATATGACGATTTTCGCCGGCGTCGTCGAATAGGGATAGATGATGGAGTTCAGCGCCGCGAAGACGTTTGCCATGTCGCTGGAGCTGACGCTCGTTTCTTGCGCCACAAGATCGGCAGCCGTAGAGGCCACAGTATTGACGCGCGCGCGGCAATCCAGTGCCGCGGAGAGTTCCACCGTTCCGAAAAACATCAACAACATAACGGGTGCCAGAAAGGCGAACTCGACGGCGGCCAAACCGTCTTTCGCCCTCCACATTCTGCGCAATTTTGTCAGCATCCCGATACACCCGTTGAGAACGGTTCGTTGCGAAACGCGGCTGTCGCGGTCAATAGGTGATCGTTGTTGGCCATATTGACGATGAAAGTTGTCAGTAAGGGCGTAGCGACCGACCATGTGTAGAAAGCGCGCACGACGACCACGCTGCATGCTGCGCCGGTCGAATAATTGTTCAGTGCGGGGTTGAGCGTGTTGTTCGCCAATAACGGGTTGCCGATCGTCGCGGACGAAAAATTCGTATAGGATTCGACATCGATCTGCAGATTGGCATCGCAGTTCAGCACCGGGCTAATCTCGTTACAGATATAAGTGCGAAATTGGGCTTGCGTCATGTTGCCCGACGCCACTTGGCCGGTACGGATCAGACGCGCCGCGTCGGTTGTCGCGTTTTGCAGCACGAATTGCGAGAAATACATGATGCCGACTTCCATCGTGCCCATAAGCAGCACGAAGAAGACCGGTGCGATGAAAGCAAATTCGATCCCCGCCGAGCCCGAGCGCGCCTGCACGCGCCAGCGCTGCGCAAGGCGGCACCACGCCATGCGTGCACGAACACTCCAAGATTTGATGCTTGTCGTCACGGCCGGCCTTTTCCGTACGCCTTTATAATACAGCCGTCTTTTGATTGAATATCAGCCGCCATTCGGCGCGGCGAAACCCGTCGACATGGCAAACAATGCGTTAATCGGATCGCGCGTTACCTTATACTTTACGTCGGTGAAGAATCGCAGAGATTGCTAACGATTGCCTAACCATGGCGCGCGAAAGGAACGGCATTTTCACATCTGACATCCGATGATGTGCGGCCTTATCGGCATTAGAGGCCAGAGTGATGTCCATCGGCATTACCTTGCGCGATCTGTCCCATCGCGTGTTGCATCGCATGCGGCGCTTGGTGCCTGCCGAGCGTGGCAATGTCGCCATGATTTTCGCTCTTTCGCTGGTTCCGCTGACCTTCGGCGTAGGCGCAGGCCTGGATTACGCGCGCGCCATCATGGTGCGCGCCAGCATGGAACAGGCGATCGACGCTGCCGCGTTGGCGGTGGGCGGCACGAACGGCCTGACGGCTTCGCAAATGCAAACGCTGGCGCAGCAATACTTCAACGCCAATTACAAGGCCGATTCGTCCTACGGCACGCCCGGCGCACTCACCGTCACATCGACTGGCGGCAACAATCCGTCGGTCACGATCGCGGTTACCGATCAAATGCCGACCGAGGTGCTAACGGCGGTCGGTGTCAACGCGCTCGCGGTCAATGTTTCCACCACGGTGGTTTGGGGGCAGATGAAGCTGTGGGTCGCGCTGGTTCTCGACAACACGGGATCGATGACGGAAACCGATTCTTCAGGCACAAGCAAGATCAGCGCCTTGCAATCGGCATCGCATCAATTGCTCACCATGCTGCAAAACGCCTCCAGCGTAGCCGGTGACGTGCAGGTTGCCGTCGTTCCGTTCGCCCGCGATGTTAATCTGGGCACCTCCTATGCCAACTCGACATGGCTCAGCTGGACCGATTTCACCGCCGCGCCGCCCACCCCTTCGACAAGCGTGGGTCCCGGCTCCAATTGTCCTTGGTCGGACGGCAGCCAAGGATATCACTGCCAGTCAAACCCGACCAACGGCAGTTCGAGCACGAATACCGTTCCGAATAGCGGAACCTACAAAGGGTATATCTGCCCGAGCGACACGACGACGGGTCATTACTACAACGGCTGCTTTAACAGCGTCAGCTCCAGCGGCCACTACAACCACACTTGGATTCCCAACAACACCAATACTTGGGGCGGCTGCGTTACCGACCGCACGCAGGATTACGACACGCAGAACACAACGGCTTCGACGGGCACGCCCGCAACGCTTTTCCCCGCCGAGAATACACCATCCTGCGTGCACGCGACGCTTCTGCCGCTCGGCTATGACTGGACGGCGCTGAGCAACGAGATCGATTCCATGGTTGCCGGCGGTTCCACCAATCAGACCATCGGCTTGGTGTGGGGCTGGCAAGCTTTAACGCAAGGGGCCCCACTCAGTGCGCCAACTCTGCCGGCCAACACGCAAGAGGTTATTATTCTGCTGAGCGACGGCCTCAACACTCAGGATCGCTGGACCGGCAACGGCTCCAGTGAGGATTCCGGTACGGATGCGCGTATGGCACTCGCCTGCAGCAACGCCAAGGCCGCCGGAGTCACCATCTACACGATCTTCGTCGATCTCAACGGCACGCAGGGCAATTCGACGGTGTTGCAGAACTGCGCCACGGACTCCGGCAAGTATTTCGATCTGACGACATCGGGGCAAATCATTTCCACCTTCAACCAGATCGGCCAGCAGATCACCAATCTGCGCGTGTCGCAGTAGCGGAGAACGATTTGTCGGCTTTGATCGAACTGGCCCGCGCCTCTGCGCAAACGCTTGGCTATATCCTGCCTTATCTCGCTGCCGGTGCCGTGCTGTTCAGCGTGTTGTCGGCTGTGTCGCCGTGCAATGGGGGACAACCGTGGTGGAACAAGCGCGGTCTCATCACCGATCTTAGCTATTGGGTGTTCATTCCGGTTTTGACGCGTTTCGCCCGCATCGGATTCACGGTGTTGTTCACGGTCTATCTTCTCGGGATGACCTCCTCCGGCGATATCGCGAATTTCTATGCGCATGGTCACGGACCACTTGCCCGTTTGCCCTTATGGGGGCAGATCGTTCTCTATCTCTTGGTCTCCGATATTTGCCTTTATTGGATCCACCGCTTCTTTCATCGCGGCGTACTATGGAAGTACCACGCGGTGCATCATGCGTCAGAGGATCTGCAATGGACGTCGGCGGCGCGCTTCCACCCGATCAACATTATTTTCGGTACGACGCTGGTTGACGTTCTGGCGCTGGTCTCGGGCATTCAGCCCGAGGTTTTTGTCTTTCTGATGCCGTTCACGACCTTCAGCTCGGCGTTTGTTCACGCCAATCTCGATTGGACCTTCGGTCCGCTGAAATATGTCCTTGTCAGTCCGGTGTTTCACCGCTGGCACCACACATTGCCCGACCAAGGCGGCGACAAGAACTTCGCCTTCAACTTTCCGATCTTGGACTTGTTGTTCGGTACCTTTTACATGCCTGAGGGCAAGCTACCGGAAAAATATGGGATCGTCGGCCACGATATGCCCGAAGGATTAGGGATGCAGATTCTCTATCCCTTGCTGCATTGAGAAACTATTGCGCCGGAGCGGCGGCGATTTTGCTGCCGGCTTCCTGATGCTTCTGGATCTGATCCATGCCGGTTTCAAAGGCATCCTTGGAATCGCCGGGGCGCGGCGTTGCCTCGCATCGTTCACCGGTACAAGAATAGGTGACGCGCGCCGAGCCCTTCTGCAGGATGACGACTCCGCCGCCGCCGCCGCCAGACACGATGATTTGATCATTGCTGATCTGCCGGCCGGCGGAATCGAGGGCGATGATATTCGTTGCGCCGAAAGATTTTCCCAGCACGAAAGCGTGACGCTTATCGATCATGGTGATGTCCGCAATTGCCGGATTGCCGACATAAAGCGTCGATACCGGTTTTTCGAAGGCAACCATGCGCACTTCGTCAAGCGGAACCGTTACGGCCGCGCCGCGCGCTTGCGCCGCGCCGATGACCAAAACGGCGGTCGTCAGGAAGGCGAAAATGCGGCGCATGAAGGAACCTCGTTGATGTATCCCTGCCAAAATAGGCGCCGCGCTGTAAAAGAAGCTTTAAGGTCTTTTTTACAAACAGCCGTGCGAAAATCCGGCGCATCGGGCAATGCCAACGTGAAGCACCAAATTCGCGAATTGGTGAACGCTTTGGAAATATTAAGCATAGCGCAGGGTCGAAAAACGTGTTTTCCGTTTCAGCCTGGCACAGTTGCGGCGCCGCGCGGAAAACCCGCTTAAGGTCGCGTTAAACGCTTCCTCCTAATCTGACGGTGTCTGGCAAAGGGCCGTGGTAATCGGCGCGCACCGGACATCCTAGGGTGTCCACATGTGGAGGTCTTTATGAACAACCTTTTTGCTCGATTCGTTCGCGACGAATCCGGCGCGACGGCTATCGAGTATGGCCTGATTGCGGCGCTCATCGCGGTCGTAATTATCGGCACGCTGCAGGCAATCGGTACAAGCCTCAGCACGAAGTTGAATACGGTCGCGACCAGCCTGCACTAACAGGCCGTCCGCGAATTCGAGAACGGCGAACGGCCGCCAAAAGGCGGCCGTTCGTATGTGAGGCGGCGCTTATGGGTGCGGAATTGCTGGTCATCGTGGTCCTGCCGGTGCTTTTGGCTCTGGCCGCAGGCTGGGACCTGGCAAGCTTTACGATTCCTAACCAATTGCAACTGGCATTGCTGGCGGCCTTCTTGGTTTTCATCTTAGCCTGTCACCTTACGCCGGGTGAAATGGGCGGTCATCTGCTCGCCGGGTTTTTGGGGCTTGCTTTCGGTTTCACGTTGTTTGCGCTCGGCTATATCGGCGGGGGCGACGCCAAACTGTTCGCCGTCATCGCGCTGTGGCTTGGGTTCCACGATCTGCCTTCCTTCGCGCTGATCGCTTCGCTGATGGGAGGCGGGCTGACCCTCGGATTGCTCGGGCTCAGGCGCGTGCCGCTGCCGGGAGTTCTCGCCAGACAGGCTTGGCTGCTGCATTTGCATGACGAACGTTCGGGCATTCCCTATGGCGTGGCACTGGCGGCCGGGGCTTTTTTTGTTCTTCCGCAGACGGAGATATTCCGTCTGGCGGCCGGTGTCTAAGTCCGCGACCTGACGCGTATTTATATATTTCCGCAGCATCTTATTAAGCATTTTCTAAAGGGTTCCGTGCTCGGATTGGCACAAAGGAGCCGGCTCTCATGAACCCGCGGCGTATCGTTGTTTTGTTGCTGGCCTTTGTGGCTGCGGGCGGCGCGGCTCTGCTGGTCGGCAGACTGTTTGGCGGCGGTACGCCGAAAGCGGATGCGCATCCCGTCGCGCCTCCGATCGCGCTTAGCGAAGTGCTGGTGGCGACGGGGGATTTGCAACCCGGCACACCGCTCGTCGTGGGCCAAGTGCAATGGCAGAAATGGCCGAGCGCGAATCTCAATCCCGGATTCATTATCGGCCATGGCGGTTCGCCGGATGCGGCGGTTGTCGGCGCCGTTGTGCGTGCACCCATTGTGACGGGCGAGCCCGTTACCTTCGCGAAGATCGTGAAGAGCGATGCCGCGGGCTTCATGGCGGCGATGCTGCAACCGGGGATGCGCGCCGTCTCCATCACCGTATCGGTGGCGTCCATCGCGGGCGGCTTTATCCTGCCCAACGATCGCGTCGACATCATCTTGACCCAGACGACGAACGACTCGCCCAAGCGCGTTGGCTCGCGCATTGTGCTGTCTGATGCGCGCGTCTTGGCGATCGACCAAGCCGCCGACAACCGAAATCAAAAAGCCGTCTCCGACGTGAAAACGGTGACGCTCGAATTATCGCCCTCTCAGTCCGGATTGTTGGCAAGCGCTCAAGCGGCCGGATCGCTGTCGCTGGCGCTGCGCGCCTTGGGCGACCGCACAACGGCGCTGAACGGCAAAATACCGGCCAGCCGGCCCGGTGAGCCGACGGATGGCGAGAGCGATTCCGGACAGGTCACCATCATCCGCTACGGCGTCGCCCACACCACGGCAACGGGCGAGGGCAATTAAATGCGAAAGATTTTCCTCGTCTTTGCCGCGACACTGGCGTTAGCCGGTGTCTCCTTCGCCGCGGCGTCCGGCACGGACGGCGATGCACCGCGCATCATCAGCGTCTCAACCCGAAGCGGCGCGCCCGTTCATCAGCGTGTGACACTGGGGCTCAACAAGGCTCTCATCGTCCAGATCGACACGGATGCCCGAGACGTACTGGTGGCCGATCCCGACATTGTCGATGCCGTGGTGCGCACGCCGCGGCGGATTTTCTTGCTGGCGCAGAAGACGGGCCAGACCAATGCCTTCTTCTTCGATGCCGCCGGCCGGCAGATTTTTGCTCTCGACATCCGTGTGGAAAAGGATGTGACCGATCTCGCCACGCTGATCGCCAAGAATATGCCCGGCTCGAACATCAAGGTCTCGGCGATGAACGACAATGTCGTTCTCTCGGGCAGGGTGGACAATGCCCTTCAATCCACGCGGGCCCAGGACATCGCGGCGCGCTTTGCAGGCGATGCGGCCAAGGTCGTCAACATGCTGCAGGTCACGGGCAGCGAACAGGTCATGCTGAAGGTCCGTATTTCCGAAATGCAGCGCCAAGTCGCCAAACAATTCGGTATCGATTTGGCGAGTGCCGCCATGCTGAATGGCGTGCCGATTGCCGCTTCGACAAGCAACCCTTACGGCTTGATGGGCCAAGCCCTCAGCGACCTTTCCGGCGCCCAGATCGGTTCTGTCTGCGCTCAGCAGTTCTTCCCCAGCATCGCGAGCGCGGTAACAAACACCGTGATCAACAACGTCAGCACTAACGCAATGGTGTTGCAGCCCGGCGTTGCCACAGGTGTCACCACCACGCGGACCTCCAGTGTTCCTTGCACCAGCCCGAACAACGTTCAAGGCACCTTGAAGGCACTCGAAACGGTCGGCCTTTTGCATACATTGGCCGAGCCCAACCTGACCGCGGTGTCGGGAGAAACGGCGAAGTTTCTGGTGGGCGGCGAGTTTCCGGTGCCCACGTCGCGCGACCGCGACGGCAACGTCGTTGTCACATTTAAGCAGTTCGGCGTTGGTCTATCCTTCACGCCCGTCGTGGTTGGCTCCGGCCGCATCTCGTTACAGCTGTCGACCGAAGTGAGTGAGCTCAGCAACACCGGTGCTTATACGGTGCCGGGGGCCACAGCGACGGACGCGAACGGCAATACGATCACGGTTCAGGCGCAGACCATTCCAGCAATTTCAGTACGCCGGGCAGAAACGACGGTTGAGCTGCCATCGGGCGGCAGCTTTGCCATTGCCGGTTTGATGCAGCATACGACAAAACAACAGCTGGACGGGTTTCCGGGTCTCAAAGATATGCCGATCCTCGGCGCCTTGTTTCGCAGCCGCGATTTTCAGAACAACGAAACCGAACTGGTTGTGATGGTGACGGCCTATCTCGTCAATCCGACGCAAGAAGCCAAACTAGCCGCCCCGACCGACGGTTTCGTGGCGCCCACCGATCCCGAAACCATTCTGCTCGGCCGTTTGAACGCGGTCTACAAAAACGGCAAGCCACCGATCACGCCGCCGCAAGGCCAGGTCGGATTCATAGTCCAATAGGAAGCGGTCATGACGAATCCGATGAGTTTTCTGCGTTTTGCTTCTGTCGCCGCCGTGATGTTGGCGGGCAGCTGCGCGGCGCCTATCAACGACGGTACCGGACTTTCGTCGGATGGTGCGGTCAATCATCCGATCACGGTCGAGCCGCATTTCCAAACCATCAAATTGTCCTTCTCGGCGCCCGATGCGGGTTTAATGCCGGACGACGCGGCCCGCTTCGATGCTTTCGTTGACGCTTATCGCGATCACGGCAATGGCGCGATATCGATCACCGTGCCCTCCGGACCCGATGCTTCTGCAACGATCAGCTATTTCGGTGAAAAACTGGCATCGCACGGCGTGGCGCGGGCGCGCATTTTGGTGGGCACGCGCGAGGCGGCGAATGGCGATACGCGCGTCGAAATCGGTTATGTCGCCTTTACCGCACAAACCAAGCCTTGCGGCGATTGGTCGGAAAGTCTCGCCGACACGTCCGCCAACGCCACGGCGGCCAATTTCGGCTGTGCCGTGCAACAGAATATCGCCGCGGAGGTCGCCGATCCGCGCGATCTAATAGCGGCGCGCCCGATGTCGGATGCCGACGCCACACGGCGCAACACCGCTCTCGGCGAATACGAAAAAGGCAAACCTACGGCCGCAGAAAAGACACAAGATCAGTCGGGCAAAGTGTCCGATCTGGCCACGCAATAGGGCGCGAGCATGGTCAAACAGCGTTTGCCGGAAGATCAAGAAGCGTTTGGGGCCGCGCCGCATGAGCGGCCGGTCCCGCGCATTTCAATTCACGCCTTCTGCGAATTTCCCGACACCGGCGCGGCGCTGCAAAAGGCGGGCGCGGACCGGCGCTTGGCCAAAGCCCATCTCAGCGTGCAGCTCGGCGGCATCGGCGCGGCAGTGGATCATTACGATGGGCAGGTAACGCCAAATCTGTTGATCTTAGAGACCAGACTTTCGGGCAATGCGGCGCTTGAAGAACTGGATCGCCTCGCCGAAGTCTGCGATCCGGCGACCAAAGTCGTCGTCATCGGCCGCCAAAACGACGTCGAACTCTACCGCGAATTGATGCGGCGCGGCGCTTCCGAGTATCTCGTGGCGCCCGTCGATCCGCTCCATCTCATTGAAGTGATCGCTGGCCTTTACAGCGATCCGCAGGGCCGTCCCATCGGCCGCGTTGTTGCCTTTGTTGGCGCGCGCGGCGGCACCGGCTCCTCCACGCTCGCCCACAATGTGGGCTGGTGCATTGCCGAGGAACAGCACATCAACACCACGATCGTCGATTTCGATCTGCCGTTCGGAACCGTCGGCCTCGATTTCAACGACGAACCCGGACAAGGCGTCGCCGATGCGCTGGCGGCGCCGGAACGATTGGACGACGTTTTGATGGATCGCCTGCTGATGAAACGCGGCGAATTTCTGTCCTTGTTCGCTGCACCGGCCACGCTGGAACGCGATTACGATTCGCCGCTCGACGCCTACGAAGCCGTGCTCGATGCGGTGCGCCAAGTAACACCCTGCGTGGTGGTCGACTTGCCGCATCATTGGGCCCCTTGGGTCAAGGCAACCCTCATTCATGCCGATGACATCGTGATCGTGGCAACTCCGGAACTGGCGTCGCTGCGCAATGCCAAAAACCTGATCGAGATTTTGCGCCTTAATCGACCGAACGATACGGCACCCAAACTCGTGCTGAACCAAGTCGGCATGCAAAAACGGCCGGAAATACCGGCGAAGGATTTTGCCGAGACCGTCGGCGTACAACCGGTTGTCACGCTGGGCTTCGATCCGTTGCTCTTCGGAACGGCCGCGAACAACGGACAGATGCTGGCGGAGATGGCGCAGAAATCGCCATCCGTCGTTGCCATACGCGAACTGGCAAATCTGCTCACCGGCCGCAAACCCGCGGTCAAGGCGTCGCGGCCGCTGTTTTCGCTGCTACAGGGAAGGAAACGGGCGTAAGCGATGTTCGGAAAGCGCGCCGCGACCGATCCCCAATCGCCGTCATCGCGTTCCAGCGCGGCGCCGGCCAGCGCGCGCGTGCCACCTAAAGTCAATTCGCCGACATCGCGCGAGCCGAGTTCATCGATACCGCCTATGGCCGCTGCGCAGGCCAAATCGGCGCCAGCGCACAGCACCGCCGCTGATGTTCGTTCGGAAGACTACTACCAGATCAAAACTACGATTTTCAGCGCGTTGATCGATACCATCGACCTGGCGCAATTGGCGCAGCTCGATCCGGATTCGGCGCGCGAGGAAATCCGCGACATCGTCAACGAGATCATCTCGATCAAAGCCGTCGTGATGTCCATCGCGGAGCAGGAACATCTGCTGCAGGACATCTGCAACGACGTCCTCGGTTACGGTCCTCTCGAACCGCTTTTGGCCCGCGACGACATCGCCGACATCATGGTCAATGGCGCCGGGCGCGTCTTCATCGAAGTGGGCGGCAAGGTGCAGCTCACCTCGATCCGCTTCCGCGACAATGCGCAGCTGATGAACATCTGCCAACGCATCGTCAGCCAAGTCGGCCGCCGGGTCGACGAATCCTCTCCGATCTGCGATGCGCGCCTGCTGGACGGCTCGCGCGTCAACGTCATCGCTCCGCCGCTGTCTCTCGACGGGCCGACATTGACCATCCGCAAATTCAAAAAAGACAAGCTGAAGATGGACGATCTCGTCCGTTTCGGCTCGATCAACGAAGCGGGTGGCAAACTGCTCGCCATTATCGGGCGGGCGCGCTGCAATGTGTTGATCTCGGGCGGCACCGGTTCGGGTAAGACGACATTGCTCAACACCATGACCGCGTTCATTGACGAAGAAGAGCGCATCATCACCTGCGAAGACGCCGCCGAACTTCAGTTGCAGCAACCTCACGTGGTGCGGCTCGAAACGAGACCGCCCAATCTGGAAGGCCAAGGTCAGATCACCATGCGCGATCTGGTGCGCAACTGCCTGCGCATGCGTCCCGAACGCATCATCGTCGGCGAAGTGCGCGGACCGGAAGCTTTCGATCTGCTTCAGGCGATGAATACGGGCCATGACGGTTCGATGGGCACCTTGCATGCCAACAGCCCGCGCGAAGCGATGAGCCGTTTGGAATCCATGATCACCATGGGCGGTTTCCAACTGCCCACCAAGACCATTCGCGAAATGATCGTCGGTTCGATCGACGTTATCATCCAAGCGGAGCGGTTGCGCGACGGTTCGCGCCGCATCACCAACATCACCGAAGTGGTCGGCACCGAAGGCGACGTCATCATCACGCAGGACCTCTTGGTTTACGAAATGGACGGCGAGGACGAATTGGGGCGTATCAAGGGCCGCCATATCGGTACCGGTATCGTACGGCCCACCTTCTGGGATCGCGCGCGCTATTTCGGCATGGAACGCGCATTGGCGGAAGCTCTCGACAAATTGCAGGTCTGAAATGATCGCGATGGTCGCCGCATTGTTCGTCTTGGCCTTGGGAGGTGTGGCATTCGCCTTTGCCGGCGGTCCGAGCGCGCGCACGCAAAAGCGCTTTGCCACCGTTGCCAAGTCGGACAATGTTCGCGCCGCACGCGCCACCGCGGAAAGTGCCACGCAGCGGCGCAGAACCGTCACCGCGCAGCTTAAGGAATTCGAAAAGAAACAGGCCGAGACAAAGCCAAAGATCACAATGCGCCGCCGTCTCGATCAGGCCGGACTGAACAACGTCACGCCGCGGACTTTCACGATTGTTTCGGGAGTGCTGGCGCTCGCGGTCGGTTCCTTGTGCGAGATGAGCGGACAATCGCTGCTGGTTTCCACGCTGGCCCCTTTTGCAGCTGGCTTCGGCCTGCCGCGCTGGGTGCTTGGATTCCTCAAATCCCGCCGCGAAAAGAAGTTCACCGAAGATTTTGCCAACGCCATCGACGTGATCGTGCGCAGCGTCAAAGCAGGGCTTCCCACCGGCGATGCGCTCAGGATCGTGGCGGGCGAATTTCGCGACCCGGTCGGCGGCGAATTCAAGCGGCTGACCGAAGGCATGAAGATGGGCGTTACGCTGGAACAAGGCCTTAAGCGCATGCATGAAAGCATGCCAACGACCGAAGTCGGCTTTTTCACCATCGTCATGACCATCCAGCAAAAATCGGGCGGCAACCTATCCGAGGCGCTGGGCAATCTTGCCGGCGTGCTGCGCGACCGCAAGCGTCTGCAAGGCAAAATCAAAGCGATGTCGTCGGAAGCGAAGGCTTCGGCCATGATCATCGGTTCGCTGCCGCCCGGCGTCATGGGCATCGTGTATTTGACGACACCCCATTACATCTCGCTGCTGTTCACCGAAAAAATCGGCAATCTGCTGCTGGCGGGCTGCGTCGTCTGGATGAGTATCGGAGTGTTCGTCATGCGCAAGATGATCAATTTCAAACACTGAGGCGCGTATGTTCGATATCGGGTTTCTTGCGATTCTTTTCGATCCGCGCTTCCTGGCGACGGCCGCCGCAGCCATTTTCGCCTTTGCCACGTTCGTAACTCTGGGCATTCCTCTGCTCGAACGCGACACGCTGGGCCAACGCCTGAAATCGGTGGCCGAGCGGCGCGAAGAATTGCGCGCGCGCCATCACGCCGCGCTCAACGCCAAGCGGGGGGGATTACGCGCCGAACCTGTGGGCAGCACAAAGCTCATCAAACAGATCGTCGAGCGCTTCAATATTGCCAAGCTGGTCGGATCTGAAGATTCGCGCGAGAAGCTGGGGCGCGCCGGGCTGCGCGGGCAAACGCCCGTCATCGTCTTCATGTTTTTCCGCTTCGTGATGCCGTTCATTTTGTTCGCTGCGGCGCTGCTTTATCTGTTCTTCGTCACTCATTTCGCTTGGTCGGACACAATGAAGCTGGGCGCCGCCGTCGCCGCCGCTTTGCTCGGCTTCTATCTGCCGGACCTCTTTGTCTCGAATCTCATCGCCCGCCGCCAAGAATCCATCATGGGGGCGTTTCCCGATGCGCTCGATTTGCTGTTGATCTGCATGGAATCGGGTATGTCGATCGAATTGGCCTTCGGCAAAGTCAGCGCCGAAATCGGTCAAGCGTCCTGCGAATTGGCTGAGGAATTTGCACTCACCACCGCAGAATTGTCCTATCTGCCCGACCGCAAACAGGCTTTCGAAAATCTCACCAAGCGTTGCAATCATCCCGGGGTGAAGGCGGTGGCGACGGCACTCAATCAAGCGGAACGTTATGGCACGCCGATGGGCCAAGCCTTGCGTGCTTGTGCCTTGGAAAATCGCGAAATGCGCATGTCGGCGGCGGAGCAGAAGGCGGCCTCGCTGCCCGCCAAACTCACCGTACCGATGATCCTGTTCTTTCTGCCTTGCCTGTTCGTCATCATCCTGGGCCCGGCAATCATGAAAGTCATGCGTATGATCTAAGGCGGTCACCCCAGATCGATACGGACCGTAATTACCAACTCTGTTTAGGAGTGGTCGTCTGCCAATCGCAGAGACGGTATCTTGTTGCTGGCGGACGATGATGCAGGTGTGGTTTTGCCGTTGGGCGTCGGCGTGCTGCGCAGTTTAGGGGCTTCACCCAGCTTCGGAACAGCGGGTTTGGGCACGGCAGCGGTTTTCACCGGCGGGTGATTTGTCGTCGCCACTTTCTTCCTCACCCGTCCGGCTTTGGGATCGACCGGCACTTCTTGCATGACGATGGTCTGAGGCTCGCCGACTTTGCTTTGCGCGGGAGTGCTGGTGGCGAGCAGTGGCTTTGGCGCGTGATTGGCCACGGGATCGGAGGTTGCCGGAAGCGGTTTGCGGGTCATTTCCGTATACGGGATAAGTTTTGGCGTGCCGCCTGCAATGGTTGGAGCCGCGACGGGCGTCTGCGCAGGCACTGCCCCTAGCCCCTGGAGCAGTGTCAGGTTGCGCGCGATTTGGGGGTTGCCTGACCCGGCCGCAGCCGCCTGGCTCAGCAAACGATGGGCCTCAGCCAAATCGCCCGCTTGCATCCGCGACATGGCATAATTGTTCAGCACGACAGCTTCGCCCGGCTTGAGAACCAGAGCGCGATTATAAGCTATACGCGCATTTGCGGTGTCGCCGGTCTGATCATAGGCCACGCCCAGCGCAGAATAGAGTGTCCAGTCGTTGGGCTGCAATTCGACCGCGCGCGACAAGAATTGTACGGCTTCGGCGGCGCGTCCTTGCTGGACGAGAACCTTGCCATATTCGCCGACGACGCGCGGATCGTCCGGCGAGGCTAACATCAATTGGCTCAGCGTACGGATTGCACCGGAGAAATCGCCCTGCGCCCGTTGGATCTGGGCATTGCGGACCTCGCTGTCGAGGGTTTTCGACAGGGTTCTGTCGTAGGCCGCCGTGTCCGCGTCGGCCTGTGTGCTCGATGAACCGGCAGCGGCAGGGCACGCAGCCAAGGCTGCGCATGATAGGGCGAGGGCTCCCAAGCGGGCATTCAAACGGGACATGGGCAAGGCCTTTGAAACCGCTGTGCAGCATGCGCGAACGCGGTCAACAAACCCTTAAATTCGGGCGAATACGGCATGTCCGTCCAAATGCTGACGCAAAGATGTGGGATGCGTTTACCATGAGGCGTCTATGGATTGTTGCGGTCTTTGGAGCCGGACTTGGTCTCATCCTTGTCCTGAATACCGGAGGGCTGGCCCAGGGCCTGCCGCAGCGCGTCTTCTTCCAAATCGCCACGGGCTCTACCGGCGGCACATCGTTTCCAATTGGTGAATTAATTGCGGAAATCGTCAGTCATCCGTCCGGACTGGGGCGCTGCGAGACGCGCGGCGTGTGCGGCCCGCCCGGCCTGATCGTGTCGGCGCGCAGCAGCGACGGAGCGATCGCCAATCTTCTCGCCGTCGATGCGGGAAGCGTCGATTCCGGTTTGGCGCAAAATAACGTCGTGGCCGATGCCATCGCCGGGCGCGGCGCCTTTCGCAGTGTCGGGCGGCAAACGCATCTTCGCGTGATCGCGAGCTTGTTTCCTGAAACTGTGCAGCTCGCCGTCGCCACCAAATCCCATATTGCCAAGGTCGGCGATCTTCGCGGCAAACGGGTTGTGCTGGGAGCGGATGGCTCGGGCACCGGCGTCATCGCCCGCGAAGTGTTGTCCGCGTATGGTGTTTCCGAGCGCAGCGTGAAAGTCCGCCGCGATGCGGCGGATCACGATGCGGATCTGATACACCGCGGACAGATCGATGCGTTTTTCTTTGTGGGCGGATCGCCCGCGCCGCTGATCGCCGATTTGCTCGCCAGCGGGAAGGCGCGGCTTGTTCCCATCGATGGAGGAGGCCGCCGCGCCCTGCTAAAGCGCGTCCCAAGTCTAACGGCCGATGCGATTCCCGCCGGGGTCTATCCGGGGACCGGCACTCTGCAGAGCGTTTCCGGCCGCGCTCTGTGGGTGGTGAAAGACACCGCCGCGCCGGAAATCGTCTATGGTTTGGTGCGTGCCTTGTTCAATCCTGCCAATCGTGCCCTTCTCGATGATGGGCCGGCATCGGCTTCGCGTGTTCGTCTCGAAGATTCCACCAACGGAATAACGGCACCGCTGCATCCGGGTGCATTGCGTTTCTACCGCGAGATGAAGCTGCCGTTAGCGCCGCAAAGACACCGCCCATAAGGCGATGTTTATACCCGGCAAATTGATTTGAGATTGCGATTTAGTGCCATTTAAGCAAATTTCAACGATGAACCAAGTCTTACGCCCGCCCCCCAGCCAAACGGCGCATTCATACATATTATCTTAGTTGTGGCCGCCCAAAATGTCCCCATCGACTGCATCCTCGAATGGGACGGACGATGCTGACCGACCTCCATGGGCAGAAAAGCCCGAAAATGACGCAATCGGACTTGAACCGGGTTCTCATGGCGTATGAACGCTATGTGACCGGCCGTGGCGGCGCGCGAACCCATTTCAAAATGGCCGATCTCTCCGGTCTGAATCTGGCCAATCGTATCCTCAACGAAATCGATTTTTCCGGTGCCTCCTTGGTCGGCGCCAGTCTCCATGGCTCGAGTCTTTTGCGCGCCAGTTTGTATTGCGCGGATTTGCGCGACTGCGATCTGCGCAATGCCAAAATGCAAGGGGCCGATATGCGCGGCGCGTCGTTCAAAGGCGCGCGGTTGGCTTTTGCCGTTCTCGACAATGCGGACTTGCGCTCCGCCGCAATGATGCATGTCCAGCCGGAAGGCGTATCGATCAGCGGCCACACGGGGTGGGACAACGGCGAACGCGACGCGGCGCAATCCCGACAGCATGGCGTCGATTTTTCGAACTGCTCGCTGAAGCACGTGTCGTTCGGAAATGCCAAGCTGGATGACGTGAATTTTACGGGCGCTCTGCTCAACGGTGCGAATTTCCGAGGCGCCCAGCTGACGAATGTAACAATGCGCGGTGCCGTTTTGACGGGCGTCAATCTTGAGGAACTTCATCTGCCGCCGGAAGCGCTTGCCGGATGTGTGATCGATGTCACGCCCGATTCGGTCGCCAAAGCGGCGGCGCTTAAAGACAAGCTTCAGGCTCATCAGCTTTGGATCGCGAGCGATGGCAAGCAGGGAACAGCTGCAGTTTTCGACGGCGACGACCTGCGTCCGCTGAAAAAGGATTTTGCTGGTCGTCCGCTTGCCGGTCTGTCGGCGCGCAACACCATTGCAATTGGGGTCGATTTTTCCGGCTGCCAGTTGCAGGGCGCGAAATTCGACGGGGCAGATTTGCGCGACGCCGATTTTTCCCGCGCCAATCTTTGCGGTGCATCGTTCCAGGCGGCCAAACTGGCACATGGCAAATTCGCCAAAGCGCATTTGGGAAACCTTCTGCTGGTAAACGGCGGTGTCGTGCCGCCTAGCCTATTCGGCGCAGAGGCCGTGTCGCAGCAGTTCCGCGACGCAATCTTGGACGACAAGCTCGCCGCATTAGGATTGGATGATTGATGGATACAACTCTGCTGCGCCAAAAGCGGACTAAGATCGCGCAGGCAGAGCTCAATCGTCTTATCACGCTGCAGGAGGCGTATGTCGCGGGCAACCAAGCCGATCTAAGCGGTGCCTCGTTCGTCGGTGCAAAGCTGGGACATGCCCGATTTGACAAGGCGCATCTGGGAAATCTTCGCCTGTTGAGCGGCGAAATCCTGTCGCCGAGCTTTTGCGATGCAAAGGCTCTGCCGGTGCAATTCCGCGACACGATCATGGACGACAGCCTGGAAGCGCTCGGCTTGGAAGAGCTGTCGGAAAGCTGAGCGAAAACACCTAAGCCAAACCGGCGTCCACTTCGGCCTGTGCGGCCTTACCCCATTCCTTCATCGCCGGCAGCGCGGCGACGCGCTCGGCGTAGGTCTTCACGTTCGGCGGCAAATCGACGCCATAGGTGAGGAAGCGCGAGACCACCGGTGCATACATGCAATCGGCGATGGAGAAGCGCCCGAACAAAAATCCGCTTTTGTCGCCGTGATGCGTTAGCGCACGAGTCCAAGCGTCGATGATGCGGGCGATCTGCGCCTTGGTTGCCTCGCGCAAAACCGGCAGAGGAAGCTTGCGGGCGAAGTCCATGGTGAGTTGGTCGCGCAGATCGGCAAAACCGGAATGCATTTCGGCGGCGTAAGAACGCGCCTCAGCACGATCGCCGGCATCGTCGGGCCACAATTTGGCTTCGGGATGGCGCTCCGCCAGCGTTTCGCAGATCGCCAGGCTGTCCCAAACCGTGATGGTCTTCCCGTTTTCCTCGATTATGAGCACCGGCACGCGGCCGGCGGGCGTGCGTTTCAGCACCTCCTCTGTGCTCGAATTGCGGCGCAGCGCGATGACTTCTTCGTCGAAGGGAACGCCGATAGCCTTGAGCGCCATGTAGGGACGCAAGCTCCAACTCGACCAATCCTTGGTACCGACGATGAGCAAATAGCGCGCAGACATTTCGTTCCTCCGGAATGAAATGTCATTCTGTGCGCCCGGCACAGCGCGCTCAACATCCGGCGCGTGCATTCCAGCTCTGCATGAGATGCAACAGACAAGGAGACAGTTAGGCGATACCGGCGTCCACTTCGGCTTGCGCGGCCTTCCCCCACTCCTTCATGGCCGGCAAGGCGGCGACGCGCTCGGCATAGGCCTTCACTTGCGGTGGCAGTTCGACGCCATAGGTGAGAAAGCGCGAAACCACCGGCGCATACATGCAATCCGCAATCGAGAAGCGCCCGAATAGGAAACCGTCGCCAGCTGTGCGCCCAAGTGCTTTGCCCCAAGCGGCGATGACGCGTTCGACCTGGCCCTTGGCGTCGTCGTTCAGCGTCGGCATCGGGTGTTTGCGCACAAAATCCATTGGCATGGCAGCGCGCAACGCCGGGAATCCGGAATGCATCTCCGCGGAATAGGAGCGGGCGCGTTGGCGCTGTTCGATTTCATCGGGCCACAATCCGGCGCTCGGATAACGCTCGGCGATGGTCTCGCAGATCGCTAAACTGTCCCACACCGTCGAGGTGTGTCCGTTCTCCACTATCTTCAGAACGGGGACTTTTCCCGCCGAGGAATAGCGCCGGATCTGCTCGCTGGTTTCGGCTTGGCGCAAACGCAGCACGATCTCCTCGAACGGCGCGCCGGTGGCAAACAGCGCCAGATACGGCCTCAGACTCCAGCTCGACCAGTTCTTGGTACCGATGACGAGGGTGTAACGCGCTGACATACGGATCTCCGGGCAGGGCTGGGTTGCGGGCGGGACGACTGGTTTCTAAAGTCCCGGACGCGGGATTTCAAAGGTCACCATATGCACCCTAGCCTTGCAACAGGCGCAAGAGCCGCCGTTCCATTGCACGCCGTGACGGCGAGCGGTTTGAAGCGTTACTTCGCCGCATGTTCCAAACGCGACGCCTCCTTCCTCAAATCCGCCGGATTCGCCGCCCGGGATGACGAGATGAAGCTGGTGCCCAACGGCGCGGGCGCCATCGGCTTTGCAGTTATGGGGCTCGGCGAGGGTAAGGACCGGTTGGCACTGGCCGCTTTCAGCGAAAGGCTGCCGCCGGGGACCTACCGCATTGCGGGTTTGCCCGATTCGATTTCACCCGCCGATGCGACGTTAAGCTGGATTCTCGGCGCTTATCATTTCGGCCGTTACCGGGCCAAGAAAAAACCCACGCCCAAATTGGTCGTGCCCGCGGGCGTCGATGGCGCCGAAATCAGCCGCATCGCCGAAGGGGTTTTCCTGGCGCGCGATCTCATCAATACACCGGCCAACGATATGGGTCCGCAGGAACTTTCCGATGCGGCCCGTGCGGTTGCCACGCGTCACGGCGCCAAATTCTCCGAAATCGCCGGCGAGGCGTTGCTCAAAAAGAACTATCCGCTGATCCATGCGGTGGGCCGCGGATCGGCACGCCCGCCGCGTCTGATCGATTTGCGTTGGGGCAATCCGCGTGCGCCCAAAGTCACGCTGGTCGGTAAGGGTGTGTGCTTCGATACCGGCGGCTACGATCTGAAATCCTCGGCCGGCATGCTGACGATGAAAAAGGATATGGGAGGCGCCGCGGTATCGCTCGCCATCGCCGCCATGGTGATGGATGCCAAACTTGCGCTGCGGTTGCGCGTGCTGATCCCGGCGGTGGAGAATTCCGTTTCGGGCAGCGCCTATCGTCCCTCCGATGTGTTTCCCAGCCGCAAAGGCTTGACGGTAGAAATCGGCAACACCGATGCCGAAGGACGTTTGGTGCTCGCCGATGCATTGAGCGAAGCGGATAGCGAAGCGCCCGACCTGCTGATCGACATCGCCACTCTGACCGGCGCCGCGCGCGTCGCCACCGGCATGGAGCTGCCGCCTTTCTTCACCGACGACGAAAAGCTCGCTGCAGAACTGATGCAGCAAGCCTCCGCCACGCAAGATCCGATGTGGCGGCTGCCTCTATGGCGCGGTTATGAAGGGGCGTTGTCCAGTTCCATCGCCGACATCACCAACAATCCCGATTACGGTTATGCCGGCGCCATCACTGCGGCATTGTTCCTCAATCGCTTTGTCGGCAAGGCGAAGAGCTGGGTGCATCTCGACATCGCCGCCTGGACGGATCGTCCGCGTCCCGGCCGTCGCCGTGGCGCCGAAGCCAATACGGCGCGGGCGCTCTATGCCTTGCTTAAGACGCGCTATCCGGCTACGCGCTGATCGACAAGGGGAATAGCGAGTAGCGAATAGGGAATAGGGAATAGCGAATAGGGAATAGCGAATAGGGAATGGGGAATAGGGAATGGGGAATTGAAGAACTCTTTTTTCCCTACTCGCTATTCGCCACTCCCTATTCGCCTCTTCAATACGCCGTCTCGACATCCACGATGTTGTTCGGCTTCTCGCCGCGTTCGAATTTGGCGATGCCGTCCAGCACGAAACGTGCCGCAACGCTGGGCTGCGAAATCCCTGCGATATGCGGCGTCACGGTAACTTTGGGATGGCGCCACAAGGGACTGGATTCCGGCAGCGGCTCCGTCTCGAACACATCGAGCACTGCGCCCGACAAATGTCCGCTGTCGAGTGCCGCAATCAGATCCTCCACCACCAGATGTGGTCCGCGCGCCGCATTGATGACAAAGCAACCTTGGGGCATTGCCGCGAACGCTTTCGCATTCAAGATGCCGCGCGTCTGGCGTGTCAGCGCCAACAGACAGACCACGAAATCCGCTTGCGCCAGGAAGTCGTGCAATTCGCCGTCGCCCGCAAAACTTTTCACGCCGGGAAGATTTTTGCGCGTCCGGCTCCAGCCCGATACCGGAAAACCCAATTCGCTGAGCCGCGCCGCCGTGAAGGTGCCGATCTCGCCCAATCCCAGCAGCCCGATACGCGTGTCTTCGGTTCGCCGCGGCAATATCATCTGGCGCCATTGCCGTTTGGGCTGGCCGTCGTCGAACAAGCGCTGGCAGCGGTGATGGATCAGCACATGCATGACCACGAACTGCGCCATTTCCCGCGACAGCGTGTCGTCGACAAAGCGCACCAGCGGCACCTGTTTGGGATAATCGCTGTCGGAAAGAAAACCGTCGACGCCCGCGCCTAGCGAGAATGCCGCTTTCAAATTCGGCAGGGTCTTAAGGATTCCCGGCGGCGGGCGGAAGCTCAGCACATAATCGATGCTCTCCGGCGCGTACGCATCGCGGCCATGGACGATGGAATTGATCGCGCCCGCGGCGAGTGTGGTCGTCCACAATCCGGTCCACGAAACCGGCACCATCATCAAAAGATTGGGTCGTTTGCTCATACCGCAGGTTTGCTGCTTTGGCGGCCCGATTCAAGGGCGCAAGAGCCGCTCTGTGCCGCAAGCAGCCATGCGTTCGGGCGTCCGCAACCAGCTCAGAGCCCCCTGTAGACAAAATCGCGAAACTCGGCGCTGCCTGTCCCCGCACAGAATAGCCCCACCTTCAAGCTGAGAAACCCGCCGAAGACATTGTGATGAAATCCCGACACTTCCATTTGCCAAGGGTGCTTGATCCAGGCGCCGTCATCCAGAGCGTACCAGAAGGTCACGATGTTCTCTTCATTGCGGACCTTCACGCGCATTTTTGCAGCCGAAACCTTCTGACGCATCCAAGTTTGCTCTTGGCCATAATTATAGGTGAGCATCTGATCGGCGCTAAAGCCGATGGCGCAGAACATACGGTCGCTATAGAATAAGGTAAGCCCAGCTTGGGCACCGTCGCTGACGGCGAGGCTGACTTGCGCCTCATAGCTTCTGTCGCCGACGATGAAGGTCAGCGGCGAACAATCGGCCACCGACTGTCCTTTTGCGGAGACGACAAGCGCGCGATCGGCGTAACGAACGCGCTTCATCTCGTCCCCTGCGGGATTGAAGAAACTCCATTGCACACCGAATTTGTTCGCCGAAAAATCGTCGGACAGCACGAAGCCCGCCGGGCCTGCCACGCCATTCTTCGGTTTGGCCAGAGGTTTCGCCAGAATCCCGCCGGTCGTGCGAAACCAGCCGTCATGGGTCCATTCGACCGGATCGAGCAGCGTCTGGCGGCCGAGCGTGCGAAAGCCGTTCTCGTAACCGTGATAGACCAGCCACCAATCTTTGCCCGGCCCTTCGACCAGCGATGCGTGGCCGCGCGACCACCACGGTTCGTCGACGCTCTTGGTATGGACGATCGGGTTGTGGGGGCAGTCTTCCCACGGGCCGTTAATCGAATGCGACCGCGCGACGACGACCATATGGCTGGTCGGCGGACCGGACGTGCCCCCCACCGCCGAAACGAGATAGAACCAATCGCCGCGCCGGAAGATTTTCGGCCCTTCGGGCGCATACATCTCGACGACCCAGTCCGCGGGATAGCGCCAAGGATTGTAGACATGCTCCAAGGTGCCCGTCGTCGCCAGCCCGTCGTCGGTTAAGCCGATGCGGCTTATGCCGCCGAAAAACAAATAGCGCTTGCCGTCTTCGCCGACGGCATGACCCGGATCGATGCATCCCGAGACCTTGAGATCGATGGGATCGCTCCAAGGACCGCGAATGTCATCGGCGGTGATGACGAAGATGCCCTGTTGGTCGCCCGGCGTCGCCGGGATGTAGATGAAGTAGCGGCCGTTGTGTTTGACCAAATCCATCGCCCAAACCGAGCCGATGGGCTTTCTCAGCGCGGGACCGATCGGCGTCCAATTCACCAAGTCGCGCGAATGCCAGATGACGACTCCGGGATAGGAGAAGAAAGACGAGAACGTCATGTAATAATCGTCGCCGTCTTTCAGCACGGTGGGATCGGGATGATCGCCGGGCACGATCGGGTTGAGATAGGTGCCGTTGCCGAGATCGGCTTTGCGCTGGCCTTCTATGCCAGCAGCGCGCTTTGAAGCCGTCTTCGCATGATGCCGCTTTGCTCTTTCATGGGCGACCGCAACCGGAATTTGCGTGGATCCCGCACCAACCAGCGCGGCTTTGAGAATATTGCGGCGGGATGTTAATTCCATGAGGTCGGGCCCGTATCGAAGAAAGGAATGAGCCTGCGCATCGTATCGCAAGAAATGCGTGTGGTCACACGGCAGGATTGCCGCGGCCCGATGGCAGAGCGCCGACGAGAACAATGCCGAGTACCAGCGGTATCAAGGCCGTCATAAGAGCAACGATCTGAGGATCGCCGCCTTGGTGCGCGGCAAGCCCCATCGCCGCCGTCGCGTTGCTCGCCGCGTGGAAACATACGCACAACAAGATGCTGCGCGTGCCGGCATAGAGCCAAGCCAAGAAGAACGCATTCCCTATTGTGTTCAAGGCAAACAGCGCAAAGTTCATGCCGTACTGCGCGACGCCGGGAAGAAAAAAGAGCGGCAGATGCCATAGCGCCCAGACGACGCCGATGATGGCCGTCGCGATCAGGCGGCTGGTGTATTTTTCCAACGTCGGCTGCGCGACGCCGCGCCATCCCAGCTCTTCCAGCCCGCCGCCGATGATCATCGTCGCGAAGAGCTGCACCACGTACCAAGGCGTCGGCATGGCAAGATGCACAGTCACCCGATGATCGAGCAAGGCGACAAGCCCGAGGCATGCGATTGTCAGAAGCGCCGGCAAGGCGAGCGCAACGACGTACCACAAAGGATTGACGCGCCAGCGGAACAGACGGCTGGCATATTCGCGGAAAGCCCCCTCTTTGGGCGTCAAAGCGACCGCGACAAGGGCCGCAATCGTGGGACCAAATCCGCCAAACAGATACAGCGCAACAATCGGCGGATTGTTGAAGTTCAGTCCTTTGACCGGGACGACATGCACCAGCGTCCACCAGGCGCCCCAAGTGATAGCGAAGGTGACGGCAAGGAACAGGAACAATCGCTGACGCGCCAATGTTTGAGTCACGAAATGTCACCGGCCGTGATGACCGCCTTCCCAGCAATAGCGGATCGTCGCCCCATTTTTCCCCAGTGGCGGAATCGGTAAAGAGCTGTCGCTTTGCGTGCGTAGATACGCCAGCAGATTGATGCGGCCTGTACGCTGTGCAGTCCGGCGTGGTTGGGCCCGGAAATGATTCCCTCTCAGCCCAACCAACCGATGCGGACTATTTCAGAGTTGCCAGATACGCGATGAGGTTGGCGCGGGCATCTGCATTGGACACGCCGGCATGGCCCATCTGGTTTCCCAGCACCATGGCTTTGGGTCCATTGAGATAGATATCGAGTTGGTCCGCAGTCCACACGATCCCCGAATTCTTCATCGCCATTGAATAGGCGAAGTTCGGCACGGTTCCCGCCTTGCGTCCGACCACGCCGAAAAGACTTGGCCCTATTTTGTTTTTGCCTTCGACGAACGAATGGCAACCCGCGCATTGCCTTGCCACTCTCTTTCCCGCGTCGACATCTCCTGCAGCGAAGGTATTTGTCGAAAACATCAGCAGCGCGGCGGCTGCCACTCCCAAAGTTCTTGCGTACATGATGATGCTCCTATGCCTCTACGTGCAGTATACTCCCGCCCAGTGGGACAAGCGACTGCCGCTCGATTGGTTGTCGTTAGGGCAGGTTGTTGTGCTGCAGCGCCGGAAGGAAATTCCGCCTTTCCCTTGAGCCCGGCCACCTCCTGCCTTCGCCGGACTGCGCGCCTTACCCGTCGACTTATCCGTCGAAGAGCAAAGACGGAAGCTTTAGCGAACAGGAATCGGGAAGGTTTACGCGTGTCAACGCGCGGATTGTTTACGCTTTGCTAATTACCGTTGGCAGGCGGCAAGGCCCGGGCATCTCGGTCCAGCATAACCAACGCGCCGCCCGCATGAAGAATTGCATCACCAAGAATGCCACATCCGGTAAGTTATTAATGCCGTCTTTACGAGTTTCGCCTGGGCAGAAGCACAGGATTAACCGAAGGGGAATGGTTCCGAAGCGATAATCGCGCCCGCCGCCATCTAGCATGGGTCCAGCGCCGTGAACCAGCACTCTCGCAATTACTCCGCCGCCAACATCTGGTCCGCGCGGTCGCCGTCCAGCCATCTCAGGGCCATGCTTCTGGTGGCTGCTGCAGCGCTTGTTGTGACACCTGCTTTGGCTGGTGACGATCTCACCAATATGGGGCTGGAAGATTTGATGAACCTGCGTGTTCAAGTCACCTCAGCCGCCAAGAAACCGCAGCAATTGGCCGATGCCGCTGCCGCCATCTATGTTCTCACCGGCGACGACATTCGCCGCTCGGGCGCCAGCTCGGTTCCGGAAGCACTGCGGCTGGTTCCAGGAATGCAGGTGGCTCAGCTCAGCAACGGCGCATGGGCAATTTCGGCGCGCGGCTCCGCCAGCAGTGTCGCCAACAAGCTCCTTGTCCTTGTCGATGGTCGCAGCATCTACAGCCCGATCTTCGGTGGTGTGCTCTGGGATTTGCAGGACATCATGCTGCTGGACATCGACCGTATCGAGGTCATTCGCGGACCCGGCGCAGCTCTTTGGGGCGCCAACGCCGTCAATGGCGTCATCAACATCATCACCAAGTCAGCAGCGGACACTCAGGGGAGCTTTGTGGCCGTGGGATCGGGATCGGTTGAACGCGGCTATGCCGAAGCCCGTTATGGCGGCATGATCAGCGCCGATACGGCATTCCGCATTTCCGCCAAATACAGCGACTGGAAATCGACAATGGACAGCACCGTCGCTGGTCACTTCCAAGCGCCGTATGTCACACGGAGCGTTGCGTTCCGCGCCGATTCAAACCTGACCAGCGCCGACATGTTGATGGTGGGCGGTCAGCTCACGAGTAATATCTACGGCGAAATGGAGCCGATCCCGCAATATACGCCGCCCTACACTTCATTGATGCCATTTCGTTATAGCGAAGGTTCTGCATCGTTCAATTCAAAATGGAGCCATGTCAATTCCGATACTTCAGACTATTCCCTCAGGCTGTCCTACGGTTACGAACATCCCGGTAGAGGCGGAAACACGGGATGGACCAACAGCCTGGAAACGGAATTCCAAGACCACTTCGAACCGTTCGAATCGCATGATGTGGTCTGGGGCATCGCATATAAGGTCAATTTCTCCCACATTGGCCCAGGCTATTCCATCTCCACAGTGCGCACCGACGTCAAACAAGATGTCATTAGCGCATTTGCACAGGATGATATTAGCTTGATCCCGTCCCAGCTTCACGCCACCATCGGCACAAAGGTTGAGTACAACAACTTTTCCGGATTCGATGTCGAACCCAGTGCCCGCCTAATCTGGACGCCGAACGACAAAAATTCGCTGTGGGCCGCGGTGTCGCGCGCCGCGCGCACGCCGACGATGGCCGAGGAATACGCAGTGTATTTCCAGGCCGTAACGCCCAATCCGGTCAATCCCGCATTTCCGCCGATTGCAATCATGGTAACGGGCAATCGGAATTTCGAGTCCGAAAAGGTAATGACCTATGAACTGGGTTATCGCGTGGAGCCACTGGACAACGTGTCTCTCGATCTGGCGGCCTTCTACAGCGACGATACCGGCTTGCGTAGCGCGGATTATGGGTCGCAGAGCTTCGCGCTGACGCCAGTCCCGCACGTCATCCAGAACATGATCATGGGCAATTTCGCCAGCGCCCGCTCTTACGGCTGGGAACTGGCTGGCGAATGGCAACCCACCCAAGGATGGCGATTGCGCGGTACCTACGCCTACTGGAACGGAAACGCGGTTCAGGCCGGCTTCGACAGGGCGATGACGAATTTGACCGTATTGGGACAAGCGGCACACAACCAAGTCTCGCTGCGGTCATCCGCGGACCTGCCCGGCGACTTGGAAACGGATATCACCATCCGATACGTCGGTGCGCTCGCCTATACGCCCGTCGGAGCGTATGCGGCGGTTGACGCAAGACTTGGCTGGAGGCCGATCGCGTGGTTCGATCTGTCCCTGGTGGGGCAGAACCTGATCGGGCCACCGCATTCCGAGTTCGATGCCACCGCCGACAATCTTGCGAGTGTCGCAGCCCGACTGGGCAGGACGGTTTTCCTTAAAGCGTCTATGACGTTTTGATCCAGCGGAGTTCCGCCAGCAACCATGTGCATTGGCGCATCATCATGGTCTAGCAGAAAGGGCACACATCGCGTGTGCCTCCTTCTTTTTGCGGCAACGGTTGTTGCAGCCGCGGCGGTCACCTCGTGTGTCTCCGCAGCCTATGCCGAGGAGGAACAGCCGGAATTCGTCGTCAAAACGGCGTTCATATATAACTTTCTCAAATTCACGCAGTGGCCAAACGGCACTTTTGCCAAACCAGACTCACCAACCGTGGTGTGTACGATAGGGACAGACCCCTATGGCGGCGCGCTGAACGTCCTGACATCAAAGCATATTGATAGTCATCCGATTACGCTGGAAAGATCAGTCCCGGCGAACGCGCTCGGTAAGTGCAATGCCATCATTGTGAGCGGACAAAGCTCTTCTCAAGCTCAGGCAGCAATCGAGCCGTTCAAGACCCATCCCGTTTTGACGATCGGCGACAGTCCCGACTTTGCCGGTGCAGGCGGCATAATCGGCCTTGTCACCGTGGACCGGCAAGTTCGTTTCCAGATCAATATCGGCGCCATTCACCGGTCCGGCCTGTCCATCAGTTCCCAGCTCTTGAAGATCGCCATTTTGGTGGATGAGCCACAATGACCAGCGTTCTCAAAAACCTCTCTATTGTCAGCAAGCTGATCCTCTTGGGACTGGTCACCAGCTTGGTCAGCCTCACGCTAACCTTTGCCGTGCTGATCGCGCACGAAAACTCGTCTTATCGCGGAACCGCCATCCGCGAACTAAACGGACTGGCCCAAATTATCGCGATTAACAGCACGGCGGCACTGGCGTTCAAAGATCCCGCCACGGCGTCACAGACGCTCGCGGCAGTGGCATCTGTCGGCAAAATCAAGAGCGCCACACTCTATTCCGACGACGGCAAGGAGTTCTCCGAATACCGTGTCGGCGGCAAAATAGGCCGCACCGACATGGAGCAAATCGCCGGTTGGCGGGGACACCTGATCCAGTCCGGCTTGCATGAAAACGGCGGAAACCTTGTCACCGACAGGACCATCACTGTTCTGCAGCCGGTCATGCTGAAAGGTGACCGGGTCGGTTATATCCAGCTCTGCGCCACGATGGACGAACTCAATGTGAACCTGTCGCGCTACTTGGGACTGGCTGCCATCATCTTTCTCTGCGCCGCAGCCCTCGCGGCGCTGTTGTCTTATGTTTTGCAGGGGCTGATCTCCGGCCCTATCCGGCGCCTCAACGAAGCGGTCGGCAATGTTTCCAAAACACAAAACTTCAAGGTCCGGGTTGAAGCGACAACGCGCGATGAGGTCGGAACGCTGATCCGCGGCTTCAACGACATGCTGGCTCAGGTGGAGCGGCGCGACGACGAACTGACCGCCTACCGCGAAACTCTGGAAGCCAAAATCACCGCGCGAACCGCCGAACTCGCCGCGTCCAACAGGACACTGAGCAAGACGGTCACGGACCTCGAAGTTGCCAAGGATCAGGCCGAAGCGTCAAACCGGGCCAAGACGGAGTTCCTGGCGAACATGAGCCACGAAATCCGGACGCCTATGAATGGCGTTCTCGGGGTTGTTGAACTTCTGGATCGAAGCGAACTGACCGTCAAGCAGCGCCGCTACCTGCAGATGATCCGCAGCTCTGGAACCCAGTTGCTGACGCTCATCAGCGAAATCCTCGACTTGTCGAAGATCGAGGCCGGGCAGATCGATTTTGAGTCGCGTCCCTTCAATCTGCGCCAGCTTCTGGAAGAAACCGTCGAGCTCTTCGCTCCGGCAGCGCATGCCAAAGGCCTGGAATTGAATACCTTTGTTCCCGCCTCCATTAATACCGACGTGGTTGGTGACTCTGCGCGACTCAGCCAGATCGTGACCAACCTGGTCAGCAATGCGATCAAGTTCACCTCGTCTGGCAGCATCCTCGTCAGAGTGGTGTCCGAGGGCTCTCGCGAGGGCAAGAGCATCCTACGTTTTGAAGTACATGACACGGGCATCGGCATCCCGGCGAACCGGCAGGAGCAGATTTTCAAGGCATTCGTACAAGCCGACGGTTCAACCACACGCAAGTACGGCGGCACGGGGTTGGGCCTCTCCATTTGCAAGCAACTGTGCGAATTGATGGGCGGCCAGATCGGCGTCTGGAGCGAACCGGACAAAGGCACGGAGTTTTGGTTCACCCTCCCCATCGTGCCTGCTGCAGCGAGCCAAGTCGCAAGATCGCCATTCAAGCTACTGAGCGGACGCCCGATCCTGTTAGTGGCCGATACGCCGGTTGGGCGCGAAATCCTGACCGATCACATTGTATCGTGGGGGCTCTCGTTCGTGGTTGTTGAAACTGCAACGGAAGCCGAACGCGCGGCAGAAGTAGCGGCGTCGAAGGGTTCGCCCTTCAAATATGCGGTCATCGACCTCGCCCAAAATCCGCTTGAGGCGCAAGCCCTCGGTCACCGCCTTGCCGAACGTGCCGGTGCCGAACATATCGGCGCAATCGTCACGACCAGCCATCCAAGCCTTAAGGAGGATGAGAGTTCTCCGGTTCGCATTCTGGTCAAGCCGTTGAACCGTTCCGACCTCTATTCCTGCTTGGCGGAGCTGATCTCCGGCCAGACGCGCGCGCGCGATACTGCGGTCAACCAAGCCATCGGCTTGGATGACGATGTGAAGATCGCCGCGAAGGTCTTGCTGGTCGAGGACAACCCGGTCAACCAGGAGGTCGCCATCGATCTCCTGGGGCAATTCGGGTGCATGGTCGAAGGGGCAAACAACGGTCTGGAAGCTGTGAGGCGACTGAAAGAAGGCCGCTACGACATCGTTTTTATGGACTGCCAGATGCCGGAAATGGATGGCTACGAGGCAACCAGGGCGTTGCGCGAATACGAGCGGCCTTTGAACCGCCGTACACCGGTCGTTGCACTGACCGCCAATGCTATGGAAGACGACCGCCGTCTGTGTCTTGCCGCCGAGATGGACGACTACATGACCAAGCCGGTTACCCGCCATCAGTTGGGCGCGATGCTGGTCAAATGGACCGGTGCAACAAAGCCAACCGGCGTCCAGGAGCAAACACCCGTCGCGGTCGCGGATGCTGGGTCGGCAATCGACACTGCCGTGCTCGCCGCCATGGCCGCTGGTTCGGGCGATCCGGCCAGAGGCGCGCGGTTGGTAGCACGCGTGGTGCGGAAATATTTGGAGTCGTCGCCGGCTCTCGTTGAGGCAATCAATAGCTCGCCCAGCGATTTCGACACGCTGGCACGTAGTGCCCACACGCTAAAATCGAGCAGCGCCTATGTTGGGGCTCTCCATTTAAGTGAACTATGCAAAGAACTTGAGCGCCGGGCACGCGGTGGTGCTCCAGGTGCTCTGGAACAGCTTATCAGCCGTATCGAGAGTGTCTTTGCCGAGACTTGCGAGGCCCTGCGCACGATCGAGGAGCAGGCTGCATGACACGCAACGAGCCGTTCAAGCCTGTTGCTCTGGTCGTGGATGACGACGACGTCGGCCGTTTGATCTGCGCCGACCTGTTGCTCGAAAATGGTTTCGACGTGATCGAAGCCGACGACGGCGAGCCTGCGCTGGAACTTTTCAAGCAGCATATGCCCGACATCATCCTGATGGACGTGATGATGAAGAAGATGGACGGCTTTGCGGCGTGCCAGGCCTTGCGGTCACTTCCGGGCGGAGCCACCGTGCCGGTCCTCATGGTCACGGGCCTCAATGAAATTGATTCAATTGAGAATGCCTACGATGCCGGGGCGACGGACTTCATCGGGAAACCTTTCGACTGGCGCATTTTGATAAACCGCGTCCGTTACATGCTGCGCGCCGAACTTCAGTTCGATTGTTTGCGCGCGACCGAACGTGCACTGAGCCAAGCGCAACGTATCGCGCAATTGGGAAGCTTCCGATGGAAAGTCGGTGCCAGACGGGTCGAGGTTTCCGAAAACCTGGAAAAACTTCTTGAAATCCAGGCCGAAGACGGCACCGTATCGCTGCAAAAAATGCTGCGGCGAGTAGCCCCCAGCGATCTACCTGCTCTGATGACGGGGCTGCGCGGTCTTGGGTGCGACAACCGCAGTTTCAATCTTGATTGCCGATTGTCTGGTGCGTCGTCACCGGCTCGGACCGTAATGATACGCCTCGAACTGGAACGTTCCGCCCTCGACGAATATAGCGTCCAAGGGGCGATTCAAGACATCACCGAACGCAAGAAGATGGAGCACAACCTCGTTGCAGCGAAGGAAGCCGCCGAAACGGCCAACACCGCCAAGAGCGTGTTTCTCGCCAACATGAGTCACGAATTGCGCACGCCGCTGAACGCCATAATCGGGTTCTCCCAGATCATCGCGGAGGAACTGTTCGGTTCGGTCGGCGAGACGCGATACAAGGAATATGCCAACGATATCTATGCCTCAGGTACACACCTTCTGAGCCTGATCAACGATCTACTTGATATCTCCAAGATCAATGCCGGCAGGATGGAAATTGCGCCGACCCACCTGGACCCAAGCAGCGCGATCACAAAAGCGCTCCGGCTAATCGGTGTCCAGGCACGTCAGAAAAAACAGGTACTTGAAGTGACGATCGAGCCTGATACCCCTCCACTCTATGCCGACGAGCGAGCGTTGCAGCAGATAATCTTCAACCTTGCCTCCAATGCCATCAAGTTCACGCCCGAGGGAGGGCGGATATCCGTGCGGGCCGGGAGGGCAGAAGATGGCGGCTTCCAGCTTGTCTGCGAAGATAGCGGTCGCGGCATTCCGAACGACAAATTCGACAGGTTGTTTTCGCCGTTCAGCCAAATCGACAACCGTTTCGATCGCCAAGAAGGTGGCTCGGGCCTTGGTTTGTCGCTGGTCCGCGGTTTGGTCGAACTGCATGGCGGCTATGTTTGGCTCGAGAGCGAATACGGAAATGGCACCCGCGCCTTCGTCGTGCTGCCGTCAAAGCAACACCACGCGGCAGGAAATGCGGTCGCGGTATAGAAGCATTCGGGGATTGCAGACACCTTGGTGGCGCAGCCGCGGCAAAGTACTGCGCATGTATCCCCTATTCGTACTCCCTTAAATTTAGAATCTTTCCGTCATTTTCCGACGCTCCATCAAGGGGAGCATGAAAGTCTTCGGATAATGTGTTGGAGGCCTTCGCTATCGCTGAAGTCGCGCCCGTTATTTTTTCGCCGGTGCCGGTATGGGTAGCGGGCTGTCGCTTTGGCTGCGCAGATAGGCCAGCAGATTGATGCGATCCTGCGCGCTGCGCAGTCCGGCGAAGCTCATCTTGGTGCCCGTCACCATGCCTTGCGGCGATTTCAGGAAGCGGAAGAGCTTGGCGTAATCCCATACGTCGTGATCGCTCGACATGGCGCTGGAATAATCGAATCCCGGATGCGTCGCGCGCGCCCGGCCCACCACGCCCCACAAATTCGGACCGATCTTGTTGGGACCGTCCTTGCTGAGGTCGTGGCATTGTTCGCAACGCGTCGAAATCTCTTTGCCCGCGGCCACATCGGCGGTCGGCAACACGCTGCCGAAATCGGGCAGTGCTTCTTCGGCGGGTGCGGCGGCGGATGCCGACGCCGTCTTGTCCTCTTGCACGCCTTCCACCACATAGCCCGGCTTGGCGGGCGGCTTGGTATCGTAAACGGCTTCGGCCACGAATTTGATGACCAGCACAAAAATCAGGGTGCCCAGCACCGCACCGACAATCTTGTTCCATTCCCAGGAATCCATAAATTCAGGCTCCGCTGTTTCAGTGGCTAGGCAGTTTCAACGACGGGGTGGTGGTCCATCCCAGAGGGCCGGGTGCGACATTACAAGCCAGTCCAAAGCCGTCATTGCGGCGAAGCGTCGCACAAATCAAGGGGGTTTGTGGTTTGTTGCTTACGCACGGTCAGGGCCAGGGTAGGGGTGAAGGCGCATTCTGCCTTGGGCAGGAAAAATAAGAGGAGAAAAGCCCGTGAAACCAATCGTCATCATCCCGGCCCGCATGGCCTCCACGCGTCTGCCGGGCAAGCCGCTGGCCGATATTGTCGGCATTCCCATGATCGTGCGCGTCTGGAAACAGGCGGTGGCGGCCAAAGTCGGGCCGGTTGTTGTCGCCTGCGCCGAACGCGAGATCGCACAAGCGGTGGAATTTGCCGGCGGCCGCGCGGTGATGACCGCGCCGGATCTGCCCTCGGGCTCCGACCGGGTTTACGCCGCGTTGAACGCCGTCGACCGCAGCTTCGAACATGACGTGGTCGTCAATGTGCAAGGCGATCTGCCCGGGCTCGATCCGGCCCAGCTGCGCATCGCGGTGGACGCGCTGGTGACGGCGGGCGGCGACATCGCCACCTTGGCAGCGGAAATCGATTCCGAAGCCGATGCCGACAATCCGAATGTGACCAAGGTGATTGCCGCTTGGGACGTCACCGCCGCACGCGGCCGTGCGCTTTATTTCACCCGCGCCCGCGCGCCTTGGGGCAAAGGCCCGCTTTATGCCCATGTCGGGCTCTATGTTTACACGCGCGATGCATTGGCCCGCTTCGTCGGGCTGCCGCCATCGGCGCTGGAAAAACGCGAGAAGCTCGAACAATTGCGCGCCCTCGAAGCGGGCATGCGCATTACGGTGGGGCGCGTGGACAGCGTGCCGATGAGTGTCGATACTCCGGCCGATTTGGAGAAGGCCCGCACCATGCTCGCGCGCGAAGGATTTGCATGAATGCCACGTTGATTTCGCATGCCAAACGCGTGGCGTTCCAAGGCGAGCCGGGGGCTTACGCCAATTTGGCGGCGCGCGAAGCCTTGCCGCATCTCGAGGCGATCGGCAAACCCACCTTCGAAGCGGCGCTCGATGCGGTGCGCAGCAGCGATACCGACCTCGCCATCATTCCGGTGGAGAATTCGGTTTATGGCCGCATCGCTGATGTGCATTTCCTGGTGCGCTATTTCGGCCGCGCCATCAAAGGCCATATCGCGGAAGGGCCACGGCATCTGTTTATTCTCGGCGAGCATTTCCACCGCGTGCGCCATCAATTGCTCGGCCTCAGAGGTGCCAAGCTGAAAGACATCAAGACCGTCTACAGCCAGGCGCCCGCGCTCGGTCAATGCCGCAAGATCGTTAAGGAGCTTGGTCTGATCGACAAGCAATGGTCCGACACCGCGGGCGCCGCCAAGCACATCGCGGAATTGAAAGATCCCAGCGCCGCCGCCATCGCCTCCAGTCTGGCGGGCGAGATTTACGGCCTTGAGGTGCTGCGCGCCGATGTCGAAGACGAACCGCACAACATGACGCGCTTTCTGATCGTCGGGCGCGAAGCGGGCGAGCTACCCAATGACGGCAGGCCGGTGATCACGACGTTCCTGTTCGGGGTGCGCAATGTGCCGGCGGCGCTCTATAAAGCGATGGGCGGTTTCGCCACCAATGGCGTCAACATGACCAAGCTGGAAAGCTATCAGCTGGGCGGTTCGTTCAACGCCACGGAATTCTATGCCGACATCGAAGGCCACCCCGATTCGCACAATGTGCAACTGGCGCTGGAAGAGCTGCAATTTTTCTCCAGCAAAGTGGTGATGCTGGGCACCTACCCGGCGCATCCGTTCCGCGCGGAGATGCCGTAGTTGTTATTTCTGCACCGGCGCTTGACCCTCACCTCCCCCTACGCGGGGAGGTCTGAGCTGGTCCCGTTCGGTTGGACAGTCTGGCAGCCGGGTTAAGGTGTATTCCAGTTGTCGATCATGCTGCCAAAATCCGTTCCATTGCGAAAGCCTTTTGCTGCTGCTGCGCCTGTGGAGATGTGGGCAAGGCGCCAGCCTTGTCCAAGCGTAGCGTCATATCCACAGGCCGGTTCGCGGCGTAAAACTCCGCCGGTGTCGCGCCGCTCAACGAAGAGTGCGGGCGCTCGGCGTTATAAAAGCCGATCCATTCGGCAATGACGCGCTCGGCCTCGAAGCCATCGTGCAATTCGTGCAGATAGACCGCCTCGTATTTCAGCGACCGCCACAGCCGTTCGATGAAGATGTTGTCCATGCAGCGACCGCGTCCGTCCATGGAGATCGCGATGCCGGCATCGCTCAGCGTGCCGGTGAAGTCGAGGCTGGTGAACTGGCTGCCCTGGTCGGTGTTGAAGATCTCCGGCTTGCCGTATCGGTCCAGCGCCTCCTGCAACGCTTCGACGCAGAACCCGGCATCCATGGTGTTCGACAATCGCCACGCCAACACATGACGGCTCGCCCAGTCCATGATCGCCACGAGGTACAGGAATCCGCGGCGCACGGGGATGTAGCTGATATCGGCGCACCAGACCTGATCGGGACGAGACACCGCCACGTTGCGCAAGAGATAGGGATGGATGCGGTGTTCCGGATGGGGCGTGCTGGTCTTGGGCGCCCGATAGATCGCTTCAAGCCCCATGCGCCGCATCAACCGGCGAACCCGATGACGGCCAACGGCGATGCCTTCGCGGCGCAACTGCCGCACCATCTGCCGGCTGCCGTAGAACGGATAACGCAGAAACAACTCGTCGATCCGGCGCATCAGTGCCAGATTCTCCGCGCTCTCCCCGCGCGGCGTGTAGTAAAATGACGACCGGCTGATCGACACCAGTTCGCATTGTCGGCTCAAGCTCAGATCGCAGCGGGAGGGCGTGATCATCGCCTTGCGGTCCTCCCGGCTCATCGCTTGAGCCCCTTGGACAAAAAATCGCGTTCCACCGTCAGTTGGCCGATCTTGGCATGAAGGTCGCGGATTTCCGTCTCGTGGTCCTGCCGCTCCTGGTCTGGCCCGTTCGAAAACACCTCCGAAAGACCATCCAGCGCCTGTCGCTTCCATGCGCTCACCTGGTTGGGATGCACCTGCTGCTTGGCCGCAATCTCCTGCACCGTCTTGTCGCCACGCAGCGCCTCCAGCGCCACGCGGGCCTTGAACTCAGCCGAAAAACGCCTTCTCGTTCTCATTCCGTATTCCTCTCGTCTCCGAGGAATACACCTTAACACCCTGTCCGATTTTCCAGGACCAGCTCAGTCGATCCATCGAGCGAAGCGAAATGGATCTGGTGGGGGGATGTTGAAGCTGGTGTGGCGGATAAATTCCCCCCTCGACTCGATTTCCTACTGGCGCAGGAAATCTCGCCGACCTCCCCGCGTTGGGCAGGGGAATCGCATATGGCTTTTGAAGGGCTATTGCGCGGGTTTGCGAACAGGATTCTGAAGATGGCTCCCAAATCAAGAGGGGAGTCAGATGCGGAAATTCCGGAGAGCGTTCAAAGGCCTGGCCGACCCGCGGGCGGCCAATGCGAGCTTCTCGCTGATAGATATCCTGTTCATAGCGTTGGCATCGGTGATGAGCGGGGCCGAAACGGCCTCTGAGATGGAGCAGTGGGGCCAAGGCAAGATTGCGCTGCTGCGCACGCTGTTGGAGCTTGAGCACGGCACGCCGAGCCATGACACGTTCAGCCGCGTGTTCCGACTTTTGGACCCGGTTGCATTCGAACGAGCATTCCGCCAGTTCATGGCGATCTTTGCCAGAGCCAACGGGCTCGTCCAGGGTGGCACCATTGCAATAGACGGCAAAGCCTTGCGCGGCACCTACGAGCGTGGACGGGCTGCAACGCCGCTGCATCTGGTGAACGCCTTCGCGGTCGAGGCAGGCCTTGTTCTGTCGATGCGCAAGGCGCGTGGCCGCAATGAAGCCGCTGCTGCACTGGACATGCTGCAAATGCTCAGCCTTCGCAACAGCGTCGTGACGGCCGATGCTCTGCATTGCCATAAGAAGTTTGCCGAGGGCGTACTTTCGCGCGAAGGCCAATACGTGCTCGCGCTCAAGCGTAACCGGAGCAAGCTCTACAGAATGGCGGAAAGCCTGTTCAGCCGGGCGGGACCGCGAAGATGCGTCGAGAAACTTGAACCATCGACACACGACCGACGAGAGCGGCGCAGAGCCACCGTCATCAAGGACAACACTCTCGCAACATACTTCCCCGGGGTCGTGGCGCTGGGACGGGTTACATCCTATCGGCAAGTCCGCGGGCGCAACGCCGACAAGCCGCTCGTGCGCTACTACCTGATGTCGACCATCATGTCGGCGACAAAGCTGCTCCGAACGGTGCGCGCCCATTGGGGTATCGAGAACCGCCTGCATTGGGTGCTCGACGCCGACTTCGGCGAAGACGCCAATCGCACCAGAAAGGATAATGCTCCCGAGAACATCGCCGTTCTGCGCAGGCTCGCCCTCAACATCGCCCGTTCGCACCCCGCTGCGATGTCCATGCGCCTCAAGCTCAAACGCGCAGGATGGGACGATTCCTTCCTGATCGGTCTTCTCAACCATATGCGATAGCCCTGCCGCGTTGGGGGAGGTGAAACAAGCCTCAATCACACTCAGCCGTTGCGGCTCGGTCCACTGCGATAGCGTGTGGACACGCTTCGGCAATGGCACGCGCAATGCATCGTTCCGTGCACCGTGCGCCATAAGCGGATATTGCCGGTGAAGACGGGGATCACTCGTCATCGCTTTCTGGCAAATGAATTGCCTTACACTTGTTGACATCAAAGATATGGGCGTCGAACCGTTTCCGCTCATCTGGATCCAGCTTGCGTACAGCGCGAAGGAAATCTTGGCGCTTCATCCGACAGACTCGTTCCATTTGCACCGAGTGATCGTTGTCAGGATCGCCGACCGCGAGAAACGCGTACTTCACGTAGCGAGGCATTTCGGCAGGTCTGAGAACCACCGCTAAGGCCAGGAGTGACGGCAGTTGCGCTCCCAGCTTTGCGAGGGTCGTCATGTCGCTATCTGATTCCTGCTGACAGAAAGCCAGTCCAAAGTTACCCCAAACGATGGATTCCTCTTCATTCGACGGCATTAGAGACAGTAGCCGCTCGGCCGCTGTTGCATCAGTGGGAAGTAAGACGAACATACGCGCGGCAAAAACGGTATTCGCACGGTAGCTATTACCCGTGTTCCGCTGCTCCGCCATCAACGCTGAAATTGAATCGGCTCGCGCCATACGCGCCATCGCGCCGATTTGTTCGCAAGTAGCTGTCTGAGCGAACGAGCATTGACAGCAAATGCATATGATCGCAACGAACCACGCGGTCATCGCATTCAAAGTGTGGAAACCACCCCGTCGCCGCGTATCCATTAACACCCCAAAAACCGGCACCGTCAGCGTGGTGGCATTCTAGGCCCGGAACAAGAGCGCCGATGACCGCAGGCTTCGAAATTGAATGACCGGGTTTTGCGCAAAGCGGTCCTAAACCCCGCGCCGTCGCGCGCGTCCAGCCTAATACTCCCGCAACTCCTTCAGCGTCGGGGGCATGATCGAGAACCAGTCGAGGGCAAACACGCGCTGCAATTCCGTAGGCTCTTCACCTCCCCCTACGCGGGGAGGTCGATCCATTGAGCGAAGCGAAATGGATCGGGTGGGGGGTCTTTGAAACTGGTGCGGGCGGAGATATCCCCCCACCCGTCTCGATTTCCTGCTGACGCAGGAAATCTCGCCGTCGGTACGCTGTTGCTACCGACCCCCGCGTTGGGGGAGGTAAAAGCAGAATTTGTTCCGAGCGGAGGCTCGGGGTAAACTCCCGCTTGGGGGAAACATCATGAACAAGCTAGCGACCGTCCTCGTTGCCGCGGTGTGCGCTGGGGCAGCTCACGCACAGAGCATGTCAGCCGATCATCTTTGGCCGGAACAGTCGTATTTCGAAATCGCGCCTTACGCCGGCACAACAAAATCGCCAACACAGCGCCATTACGACTTGTTGATGGCGGTGCTAGAGCTTGCATTCCGGGAGCCAAATACTCGGATGCGCATGATCGAGATGCCCTTATCCGGACCAGATTCCGCCACCGGTATCCGCACGAACGCCGATGGCAAACTCGCAATATTCTCGGTCAAGTCCGAATTGGATCTTGAGAAACTCGTCACTTCAAGTGGTCCTACGCCGGATCCTCATGACGTGAAGGTGGATCGATGCGAAATTCCTATTGATCCTGCTTTGGCCAAGAAGATCACCAACGTGTGGTGGGCGATGCTGCTGCGGACCCGTTATTATCAACCTAATGAAGAAAGCATCTTTGAAGGCGAAGGCGAATATCATTTCTATGCGGAGCAGGCATTTGGGGATTTTGGTCGCGAACTGGAGGGATGGACCTGGGCCGTCAAACCAGAAACGAAGGTCGGGGCACTCATCGGCATCGTGGCGGACATGCGCCAATACTGCATAATAAAGGACTCAGCCTCTCTATTGAAGCTCAAGGCCGACGAGGGCATTTTGTCAAATGAGTTGAATATCGCCTCGCCATAGTCTTCACCGAGCCCCTCCAGCCGGTGCCGGAGAAGCGCGTCCCGGCGGGCCTCAATTGTTGCAAATAGGAAGTGCCAACGAACGGCAAGTTCTCGCGCCGCGCAGAACTAAATCATGCGCTGTGGCTTGCCCCTCTCCCCTAATACTCCCGCAGCTCCTTCAGCGTCGGCGGCATGATGGAGAACCAATCGAACGCAAAGACGCGCTGCAATTCCGCTTGAACATCGCCGCTCCAGGTCGCGGTCCAGCGCGGCGAAGGTTTGCCGGTTTCTTTTTCCACCACCAGCGAGGTCAGCGCCGGAAGCCCCTCGCGGACGCACCAATTGACGATACGCCCGAGCGGATTCCACAGCATCGGCGAAACGCCATAGCGAATTTGCTCGCACAGCTTGCGGCAATCGACGGTCTGATGATTGGCGGCGAGGCCGATGAGAATCAGGTAAAGCTGATAAGCGCGCGTTTCGTACGAGCTGTTCTCTCCAAACGTGAGCAGCATTCATTCGTCCTTTGGTGCAGACGCAACCGTTATAGACCAAGCCCCCGCGATTGGCGCGATTGCGTCGCAGAACCCGAACAAAATTCGCCGCTCAGCCCGCCCAAGTCTTGATCAAATGATAGGCGATGGCGAAGGGCAGCGGCCCTCGCAAGCCGGGCAATGTTCCCGCCAAGAGATTGCGCGCCTCTTCGCGCGTGAACCAGCGCGCATCCGCCAGCTCGTTAAGGTCGATCATCACCTCGCGGCTGGCGCATTCGGCAAAACAGCCGATCATCAGCTGCGAGGGAAACGGCCAGGGCTGCGAGCCGTAATAGCTGACCGCCCCGGCGCGCACGCCCGCTTCTTCGAACAGTTCGCGCCGCACCGCTTCCTCGATGGTTTCGCCGGGTTCCGCGAACCCGGCTAGCGCCGAATAGAATTCCACCGGCCAATTTTTGTTGCGCCCGAGCAGGCAAGCCTCGCCTTCGGTCGCCAGCATGATCACCACCGGATCGGTGCGCGGAAAATGTTCGGTGCCGCAGGAAGGGCAAACGCGCTTGTATCCGGCGTCGCCGATGAGCGATGGCGTGCCGCATTTGGCGCAAAAGCCATGGCGCTGATGCCAATCGATCAGCGCGCGGGCTTGCCCCAGGATCGCCAAATCCTTGAGCGGCAGAAGTGGCGCCACACCGCGCAGCTCGCGGAATTCGCCCAGGCTGGCGAGCGGCCCGGCATTGGCGGGATCCTCTGCCGCCGAAATATCGAGCGCGAATACGCCATGGCCGTTTTCCAATCCGAGGAACACGCAAACCGCATCGCCCGCCGCTAGGCTTTCGCACAACCCGGGACGCAGAAATCCCGCCTCTAACTTGCCGTCTTGCCCGGCCAGCACAAAGGGTTGCAGCCGCCACATCGGCAGGATCAGCGAGGCGGGATCGCGTTGCTGCTCCGCGATCCAGGCGGCGTCGGCGCGTTTCTCGCCGGCGCGGTCCAAGGGATTGTCGGAAAACGGGATCGGACGGGGTGTGGCCATGGCGGCAGCCTAGCATCGCAGGGAATTATACCAACAGAGCAATATGTTACCGCGACTCGCCTTCCCGAGCGCCAGCCACTATATGTTTTTCCGGGAGTCCGGCTGCGGACAGTCGAACGTCCGCCAGGGCGTTTGACGCTCGCCAACCTGGTCAGATCCGGAAGGGCGAGGGACGAGCAAAAGCCCGACCGGGCTTTGCCCCGAGCGCCATAACGAAACATCCCCAATCCCAATAGTCTTTCAGACTCGCCTTCCAGCCCGCCCGCCCCTATATGTTTTTCCGGGAGTCCGGCGGCGGACATGCCGCTCGCCAACCTGGTCAGATCCGGAAGGAAGCAGCCATAACGAATCCGGTTTGGGTTGCTGCCGGGCTCCCACCTTGCCGACATGGAATCCGATGGACGACACGCAAGAACCATCCTTGGGCCTGGCCCCGGCGCCGTCTCGCGGCGCCGATTACAAGGTGCTGGCGCGCAAATACCGCCCCTCCGATTTCACCGGGCTGATCGGCCAGGAAGCGCTGGTCAAGACGCTGTCCAACGCCTTTGCCACCGGCCGCATCGCCCATGCCTTCATGCTCACCGGGGTGCGCGGTGTCGGCAAAACTACCACCGCGCGGATCGTTGCCCGGGCGCTCAACTGCATCGGGCCGGACGGCAAACGCAGCGAGCCGACCATCCATCCTTGCGGTGTTTGCGAGCCCTGTATCGCTATCGCCGAGTCCCGCCATGTCGACGTTCAGGAAATGGATGCGGCGAGTCGCACCGGCATCGACGACATCCGCGAGATCATCGAAGGCGTGCGCTATGCCCCGGCCAGCGCCCGCTACAAGGTCTATATCATCGACGAAGTGCATATGCTGTCGAAACAGGCCTTTAACGGTCTGCTCAAGACGCTGGAAGAACCGCCGCCGCATGTGAAATTCGTCTTCGCCACTACCGAAATCCGCAAAGTGCCGGTGACGGTGCTGTCGCGCTGCCAGCGCTTCGATCTACGCCGCATCGAAACGGTTGAACTCGTCGCCCATCTGCAATCCATCGCGCAAAAGGAAAATGTAGAGATCGAAGGCCCCGCCCTGGCGCTGATCGCGCGCGCCGCCGAAGGCTCGGTGCGCGATGCGCTCTCGCTGCTCGATCAGGCGATTGCCCATTCCTTTGGTGAGAAGATGGGCGAGACCGGTTCGATCAATGCCGACACCATTCGCGGCATGCTCGGTTTGGCTGATCGCGGTCTGGTGCTCGATCTGTTCGAGAAGGTGATGGGAGGGCTGATCGCCGAGGCGCTCGCGGGTCTGGGCGCACTGTATGACCGCGGCGCCGATCCTTTGGCCATCATGCAGGATCTGCTCGAGATCGTGCATTTTCTCACACGCGTGAAGGTCGCGCCCAACGCCGAAGGCTTCTTCGACGGCTCGTCGGGCGAAGCCAAGCGCTCGGTCGAGATGGCGGCCAAATTGTCGGTCCCGGCGCTCACCCGCGCCTGGTCGATGCTGCTCAAAGGCTTGTTCGAAGTACGCGACGCGGCGCGCCCGGTCGCGGCCTGCGAGATGGCGCTGATCCGCCTTTCCTATGCCGCTGATCTTCCGCCCACGGATAAGCTGGTGCGCGATCTGCTGGACGGTGGCTCCGTGCCTGCCTCTCGTTCCAACCCTCCCCTTGAGGGAGGGTCGAAGACGGGTTCGCGCGTCAGCGCGAATACGGCTTCGGGGAGGGGTACTGGCGAGGCTATTGACCCCTCCCCGAAAAATCCTTCGCTACGCTCGGATTTTTCGACCCTCCCTCAAGGGGAGGGTGGGAATTTGGCGACAGCGCCTCGCACCGAATCTTCATTCACCCCGACCCTCCGCTCCCTCGAAGATCTCGCCGCGCTGGCCCAGGCCAAGGGCGCGCCGGTGCTGAAGGTGCATCTGGAGAACGACGTCCATCTGGTGAGCTTGGAACCGGGCCGTCTGGAATTTCGTCCCGGCCCGCGCGCGCCGCGCACCCTGGCGGGCGATCTGGCTCAGAAGCTGAAGGATTGGACCGGTATTCGCTGGGTGGTGACCCTGGCGCGCGAAGGCGGCGCTCCCACCCTGGCCGAACAGAAAAAACAAGCCAAAGCTGCGCGTCACGAACGCGTGCTGCAGGAGCCCTTGGTGCGCGCCGTGCTCGACCGCTTTCCCGGCGCCGAAATCATCGCCGTTCGCGATGTGATCGCCGAAGAAGTGGCGGCGGCAATTCCCGACGACAAAGAAGAATGATGATCGCTTCATCTTTGCCTCCCCCCTTGAGGGGGAGGCAGAAAAATTCGCGAGCGAATTTTTCGGTGGGGGGTATTGTCGACAATACCCCTCCCCGGAGCGCTTCGCGCCCGCTCGGGCCGCCATCGCCCTGCCGGGCGCTGGCTGACAGCCCTCGCCCCTCAAGGGGAGGGTAGAGACTCTGACATGTCCTCCATCGGTCCCGAAATCGAACGTCTCATTCAACTCCTCGCCAAGCTGCCGGGATTCGGTCCGCGCTCGGCCCGCCGTGCCGCGCTGGAATTGCTGAAGAAACGCGAGGCGTTACTCGAACCGTTATCGTCGGCCTTGCGCGATGCCGCCGCCGCCATCAAAACCTGCGAAACCTGTGGCAATCTCGATACCACCTCGCCTTGCGCGCTGTGCCGCGATGAGCGCCGCGACGCGCACACCCTGTGCGTGGTGGAAGACGTCGCCGATCTCTGGGCGCTGGAACGCGCCGGTGTGTTCCGCGGGCGCTATCATGTGCTGGGCGGCGCGCTTTCGGCGCTGGACGGCATCACGCCGGAACGCCTCAACGTCACTGCGCTGCTAGAGCGCGCCAAGGACGCCGACGAAGTCATCATCGCGGTGAACGCAACGGTCGAAGGCCAGACCACGGCGCATTATCTGATGGATGCGCTCGCCGGCTCGGGCGCCAAGGTCACGCGATTGGCCCATGGCGTGCCGGTGGGCGGCGAACTCGATTACCTCGATGAAGGCACGCTGTCGGCCGCATTCAAAGCCCGGCGGGTGCTGTAAATTCTTGCATGTTTCTGCTATTGTGCGCCCATGAACAAGATCGAAGATGCTTGGGCCGTTCTGCAGAAACTCTCGCCGCACGAGCAAGAGCTGGCCGCTGAGGCGATCCTCGATTATGCAGCAGGCGCAAGCGGGCTGGAATTTTCTTCGGAACAAGCGGCGGAAGTCGAGCGGCGCTTGCGCGATGCACGTGCCAAATCGGTAACCGCTTTGGAATTGCGTTCTGGCCTTAAGTTATAAAAACCTTTCCGTGTCCCGTGAACCGACACGGTCGAATTCCCGCGTCCCTAACCTCCCGACAATTCCGTCAGTTCTCCGGCAACAGCGGTGCCTCCTGCGAGAGCTCGACGTTTTTGATTTTTTCGCTGCGATTGATGATCTTCTCCGTTGAGACAAGAATGTTTTTCAGATCGCCATCCGCCTGATTGAAATGCGCTTGGAGTTTTCTCACCCGCTCGTCCAGCCGCGCGACGTCCTCCAGCAATGTGCCGACTTCCTTTTGGATGAGGCTGGCTTGTTCGCGCATCCGCGCGTCCTTCATCACGGTTTGGATCGTGTTGATGGCAAGCATCAAAATGTTGGGCGAGACCACGATGATCTGGGCGCGGTGGGCTTTTTGAATGACGTCGGAAAATCCGTCGTGCAAATCGGCATAAATCGATTCCGAAGGCACGAACATGATGGCCGGAGTCTGGGTTTCACCCGGTATCAGGTATTTTTCGGCAATGTCCGAGACATGCTTGAGGACGTCGCTCCGCACCCGGGCCAGCGCCGCTTTGCGTTCGTCCTCGGTCGTGGCGCGTTTCAACGCTTCGAAACATTCGAGCGGGAATTTTGAATCGATGACGAGCAGGGCTTTGGCGCCCGGAATACGGATGACGCAGTCCGGCCGGTTGTTGTTGGAGAGCTTGGCTTGGAATTCGTAGAGCGTGGGCGGCAGCCCGTCGCGCACAATGTCTTCCATCTGCGCCTGGCCGAAGGCGCCGCGTGCTTGTTTGTTGGACAGGATGTCTTTCAGGCTGACGACCTGGCCGGACAAAGCGGAAATGTTTTTTTGCGCTTCATCGATGACGGTCAACCGCTCGCCGATGCTGCCCAGCGTTTTGGAGGTCTTCTCGGCCGAATCCTGCAGCGATTCGCCCAGCCGCTTGTTCAGCGCGTCGATACGCTCCGCAAGCGTGCGCTGCAATTCCGCTTGGCTCGCGATGGTTTGCTGGAACCGCCCGGTAATTTCACCTTGCGCGGCGATCACCGTATCCAATCTCGGATCGGGCCGCGTTTCCGGCAGCTTCGGGCGGCGCAAGGCGAAAGCAACAATACAAGCCGCCGCAACCAGCGCGATGGAAAAGACGATGAAAGCGGTATCCATGGGGCGATTCTCCGCGGCCACTTTAGAGACTACGCCATTGCATTGCCTCCCCCTTGTGGGGAGGCCGGAGAGCCGAGTGCAACGAGGCGATCCGGGTGGGGGGCAAATGTCGACAGCGGCCCCCCACCGTCCACCAGCGGCAGCTGGTGGACCACTTCGTTCGCCGACCTCCCCACTAGGGGGAAGTGAATTGAGTGGGCAATCTTGACCCCTCCCAGCCCCAGCCTTATCTCACGCCCATGACCGTCCGCCCCATCATTACCGCCCCCGACCCCCGCCTGAAAACGGTGTCGACCGATGTCGAGAAAGTCGATGGCGAAACCCGCCGCCTGATCGACGACATGCTGGAAAGCATGTACGCCGCCGATGGCATCGGCTTGGCCGCCATCCAGATCGGCGTCGCCAAGAATGTCATCGTCATGGATCTCGACCAGAAGGACGGCAAGAAGAAGCCGCGCATCTTCGTTAATCCCAAGATCGTTTGGGCCTCGGCCGATTTGGTGACCTTCGAGGAAGGCTGCCTGTCGGTGCCCGAAATCTGGGACGACGTCGAACGCCCCGCCCATATCCGCGCCGAATACCTCGACCGCAACGGCAAGCCGCAGACGCTGGAGGCCGATGGCCTCCTCGCCACCTGTCTGCAGCACGAGATGGATCACCTGAAAGGCATTTTGTTCATCGATCACCTCTCGCGCCTCAAGCGCTCCATCGCGCTGCGCAAACTTGCCAAAGCGAAGAAGCAGAGGGAGACGGCATGACCGGTGACCGCCCTTTTCTCCCCCCGTTTACGGCCGCCTTCGCTAAAGCTACGGCGGGCCAAGTGAGATTCATTTGCCGCGGCGAAGCCTTTAGGCGTAACCGGGGGGGAATGTCCGGCGAAGCCCGAAGGGCGAAGACGGACGAGGGGGGGATGCACCAAGGTTGCCCCCTCCGCTCCGCTGCGCGGAGCACCTCCCCCGTAAACGGGGGAGGAAAACAACCGCGCGGTATCCCATGACCTTGCGCCTCGCATTCATGGGCACGCCCGACTTTGCCGTGCCGACGCTGGCCGAGTTGATCGCGCAAGGGCACGATATCGCCGCGGTCTATTCGCAGCCTCCGCGTCCCAAGGGGCGCGGTTATGAAGAAGAACCTTCGCCTGTCGCCAAGCTGGCACTGGCGCATGGCTTGCCGCTGCGCACGCCGGCGACTTTGAAGAACGCTGAGGCGCAAGCGGAGTTCGCGGCCCTCGATCTCGATGCCGCCATCGTCGCCGCTTACGGTTTGATCTTGCCCAAGCCGATTCTCCAAGCGTCGCGTTTGGGGTGCTTCAATCTGCACGGTTCGCTGCTGCCGCGCTGGCGTGGCGCCGCGCCGATCCAGCGCGCCATTATGGCGGGCGACGACGAGACCGGCGTTATGGTGATGCAAATGGAAGAAGGCCTCGACACCGGTCCGGTGTTGATGGCGGAACGTACACCGATCGGCCGCAAGACCGCCGGCGAGCTGACCGGCGAATTGGCGCGGCTGGGCGCCGATCTGATGGCACGCGCGCTCTCGGCGCTGGAACGCGGCAGCGTCGCGGCGACGCCGCAATCGAGCGACGGCGTGAGCTATGCGAAGAAGATTCTGAAAGAAGAGGCTCGCATCGATTGGACGCAGAGCGCCGCGGAAATCGATTGCCTGATCCGCGGATTATCGCCCACACCCGGTGCATGGACACAAGCGAATAGCGAGCGGCTGAAGATTCTTTACGCGGAACCGGTAGCGGGATCAGGCGCACCTGGCGATGTGCTCGACGACCGGCTCACCATCGCTTGCGGTTCTGGCGCGTTGCGTCTTATCCGCCTGCAACGTGCGGGCAAGGGTGTGATGGAGGCAAAGGATTTGTTGCGCGGGTTCGCCTTGCCGCGCGGCACGACGCTCAAATAATGCGCTACCGCCTCATCATCGAATATGACGGCTCGCCCTTTGTCGGCTGGCAGCGCCAGGACAACGGCCCCTCGGTGCAAGGCACGCTGGAAGAAGCGATTTTCAAATTGTCCGGCGAAACCGTCACCGTCACCGGGGCGGGGCGCACCGATACGGGCGTCCATGCCTTCGGCCAAGTGGCGCATTTCGATCTGGTCAAGGAATTCGCGCCCGACAAAATCCGCGATGCGCTCAATCATTTCGTGCGGCCATCGCCGATCACGGTGCTCGAAGCCGCCATCGCCGATGCGGAATTCCACGCCCGTTTCTCCGCCATTGGCCGGCATTATCTCTATCGCATCCTGGTGCGCCGCGCGCCGCCCGCTTTGGATCGCTCCCGTGTCTGGCATGTAGTGCATGCGCTCGATGCCCAAGCGATGCATGCCGCGGCGCAGTCGCTTGTCGGGCAGCACGATTTCACCACCTTCCGCGCCGCGGAGTGCCAAGCGAAGTCGCCGGTGAAAACGCTCGACCGTATCGATGTCTGTCGTTTGGGCGAAGAGATCCACATCGAAGCGCAGGCGCGTTCCTTCCTGCACAATCAAGTGCGCTCCATGGTCGGTACCTTGAAATTGGTCGGCGAAGGCAAATGGGGTCCGGCGATGGTGGGCAAAGCGTTGGCCGCTAAAGACCGCAGCCGCTGCGGTCCGGTGGCGCCGCCCGACGGGCTCTATCTGGTCAAAGTGGACTATTGAAGGTCGATTTGTTCAACCGTTCCCGGATCGATTGGGCTGCCCAGAAAAATTTCTCCGACGCGCGCGAAACGGTCCGGGGCGTCCGTGGCCAAAAAGCGGTGCGGTTCGCTGCTCCTTTCTTTGCAGCTCAAACCGCGTTCCGTCAAAAGCTGCGCCACCGCTTCGGCCGTGGTTGCCGCGCTGTCGATCAACGCGATATCGGTGCCGGCGATCTTCGCGATGGTGTTTTTGAGAACGGGGAAATGGGTGCAGCCCAGCACAAGAGCGCGCGGCCTCGGCATCGTCGCCAGCAAAGGATCGAGATAGCGATGCGCCACGGCATCGGCGATGGGGCCTTCGACTAGGCCTTCTTCGGCCATCGGCACGAATAACGGGCAAGCTTGCTGCACGACGGGCGCTTGGCTCCTGGCATGAATAGCGCGCACATAGGCGCCGCCTTTCACCGTGCCTTCGGTGGCGATCACCGCAATCGGACCCTCAGGCGAAACGGCCAACGCGGCCTCTGCGCCCGGTTCGATAACGCCGATCACGGGCAAAGGCGACAGTGCTTCCTGCAGTGCCGCGAGCGAAACGGAGGCCGTGTTGCAAGCGATGACGACCAGCTTCACGCCGCGCACGGTCAGCGCCTGCACGGCTTGCAGCGCATAGCGTTTCACCGTCTCGGCGCTCTTGGTGCCATAAGGCAGTCGTGCCGTATCGCCGAGATAGACAAAGCGCTCTTGCGGCAGCCGCCGCACAAGCGCTCGCATGACGGTCAAGCCGCCCATGCCGGAATCGAAAATGCCGATGGGTGCGTCGCTCATTTAGATGGGGTTCGCGAAATAGGAATGAAGCAAAGCGGTGTAGATGTCGGCCAGTTTGTGGATGTCGGCGACGGGAACGCATTCATTGGCTTGGTGCATCGTGGCATTGACCAAGCCGAGTTCGGCGACCGGGCAGAAATCCTTGATGTAGCGTGCATCGGATGTCCCGCCGCCGGTGGAGAATTCAGGCGGCTTGCCGGTTACGCTGGCGACAGCCTTCATAATCAAATCGGTGAACGCGCCAGGCTCGGTGACAAATGCCACGCCGCTGACACTGGGTTCCAACACAATCTCGCAACCTGTTTGTGCAGCAACCGACTTCACCTCGCTGTCGAGGAACTGCAACAAGGTTTGCGGCGTGTGTCGGTCGTTGAATCGAATGTTGAACGCCGCCCGCGCTTCGGCCGGAATCACATTGGTTGTGGGATTGCCGACATCGACGCTGGTGAAGGCAAGCGTCGACGGCTCGAAATGCGGCGTGCCGTCGTCAAGCTTATGCGCCGACAACCGCGCCACCAAATTCGCGAGCGCCGGGATCGGATTGTTGGCTTTGGCAGGATAAGCAACGTGGCCTTGCGTGCCTCTAACGGTCACACGAAGATTTATCGAACCGCGCCGCCCGATCTTGATCGCATCGCCGACCGATGCCATCGAAGACGGCTCACCCACGATGCAATGGTCCAGGCGTTCGCCTTTATCCTTTAGCCAGGACAGAACCTTTTGCGTGCCATTGATCGCGTCGCCTTCCTCGTCGCCGGTGATCAGCAGCGCGATGGAGCCCTTGCCGCCGCCTTGCAGATGCCGCGCTGCAGCCGCTACGAACGCGGCAATGCCAGATTTCATGTCTGCGGCGCCGCGTCCGTACAACACGGCGTCGCGTATGTCCGCGCCATAAGGATCGCTCTTCCAAAGCTTGGAATCGCCGGGCGGAACAACATCGGTATGTCCGGCGAAACAGAACACCGGTCTGCTGGTTCCTGTCCGAGCGTAAAGATTTTCGACCTTGTCCTTTCCCTTTTCCTCGAACACAAGTCGATGGCAGGCAAAACCCAATGGCGTCAGCGCGGCTTCCAAAACGGACAGCGCGCCTGCGTCCTTCGGTGTCACGGACGGGCAGCGGATCAGCGCCTGGGCGAGCAAGACGGGGTCGGTCATGGCGGGGGGATTTAGGCCGCGCTGGGCTTAGGGTCAAACAAAAGGATCTGGGAGACAAAAATGACAGGGCGTTTGGACGGAAAAGTGGCCGTGGTCACCGGGGCGGCCAGCGGCATCGGGCGCGGCACGGTGGATTTATTTGTGGCGGAAGGCGCCCGCGTCATCGCCGCCGATATCCAAGACGACAAGGGCGCCCGCATCGAAGAAGACCACAAAGGCAACGCCGTATACGTGCATTGCGACGTGACGCAAGAGGCGCAGATTGCCGCCGCCATCGCCGCTGCCAAGAACCGTTTCGGCCGGTTGGATGTTCTGTTCAACAATGCCGGCGCCGGCGGGGCGCGCGAGACCGCCGATGCCATCACGGCAGAGGGTTTCGATTCCGTCATGCATCTGCATGTCCGCGCCGCCATGTTCGGCATCAAATACGCCGCGCCAGTGATGAAGGCGCAAGGCGGCGGCTCGATCATCAGCACAGCCTCGGTTGCCGGATTGCGCACGGGGTTCGGTCCGTTCCTTTATTCCGTCGCCAAAGCCGCGATCATTCACATGACGCATGCCGCGGCCGTCGAATTGGTCCAAGCGAATATCCGCGTCAATTGCATCTGTCCCGGTCTGATCGCCACGTCCATTTTCGGCGTGGGCCTTGGCCTTCCCACCCAGATTGCCGATTTCGCCGTGAAGGCGATCGCCGAGGGCTCGCAAAACACCCAGTTCATCCAGCGCGGTGGCGTGCCGAAAGATATCGCCGAAGCAGCGCTCTATCTCGCCGGCGACGGATCTTCTTTCGTCACCGGCCATGCGCTGGTGGTCGATGGCGGGTTGACGCTCGGCCCTTCGCTCATGTCGCAAATGATGACGTTTGCGCCAATTGCCGGCGCGCTTGGGATCGACATGGCGAGCTTAGCGCCGCCAAGAACTTAGTGACCACTGGTTCGAACCAGCCCGATCTGGCAATATTCCCGTCGCACCAACTGGGGAGGATGCGATGGCAAGGATCAATCTTGGGCGCGTGATTCTCGGCGGTCTTATCGCCGGTGTCGTCATCAATGTATTTGAATATTTCTTGAATGGAGTCGTCCTGGCGAGCCAGTGGACCGACCTTATGGCTTCGCTCCACAGACCGGCGATTGGAATGAATCAGATCATCGTCTACAACGTCATGGATTTCGCGTTGGGTCTCGCCGCGGTATGGACCTATGCGGCTATGCGCCCGCGTTTCGGAGCCGGTCCGAAAACGGCGGTCTATGCTGCTTTGCTCATTTGGGTTGTAGGATACGCACTCGCCGACGCGTCGACGTACGTTTCGGGCCTATTCACAAGCGCGATCTTTCTTACGCTGATCGGCGTTGGCCTGATCGAGATCGTCGTGGCGACGGTGGTCGGTGCTTATCTCTACAAGGAATCTCCTTAGTCCCGCAGCAGCTCATTGATCGAGGTTTTCGCTCGCGTCTTTTCGTCCACGCGTTTGACGATCACCGCGCAATAGAGCGACGGACCGCCTTTGTCGGACGGCATGGCACCGGAGACGACGACGGAGTAAGGCGGCACGCGGCCATAGATCACTTCGCCCGTCGCGCGATCGACGATCTTGGTCGATTGGCCGAGATAAACGCCCATCGACAGCACGGAGCCTTCACCGACGACGACGCCCTCGGCCACCTCAGCGCGCGCCCCGATGAAGCAATTGTCTTCGATCACCACGGGCCCGGCCTGGAGCGGCTCCAGCACGCCGCCGATGCCCGCGCCGCCCGAAATATGGCAGTTTTTCCCGATCTGCGCGCAAGACCCGATGGTCGCCCAGGTATCGACCATCGTCCCTTCATCGACATGGGCGCCGACATTGACGAAAGACGGCATCAACACCACGCCTTTGGCGATGAAGGCGGAACGCCGCACGATCGCGCCCGGTACGGTGCGAAATCCGGCGGCGCGAAAGCGCGTATCGTCCCAGCCGTCGAATTTGGAGTCGACCTTGTCCCACCAAAAGGCGCCGCCCGGTGCCCCGTCGATGCGCTTCATGTCGGTCAGGCGGAACGACAGCAGCACAGCCATCTTTAGCCATTGCTGCACGCGCCATTCGCCATCGAGCTTTTCGGCGACGCGCAAGCGGCCCGCATCCAGTCCTTCGAGGGCCGCGTCTACGGCATCGCGCACCTCGCCCTTGGTCGAAAGGGTCAGCGTGTCGCGCACCTCCCAAGCTTGGGAGATGATGCGGGCAATCTCGTTCGTCATATTAGATCCTGATGGCGTGAAGGAAATCGGCGAGGTCGTCGGTTTCGTGATGGATATGGCTGCTCGCCACCATAGGGAATTGCGGCCCCTGTTGCGACCAGTGCGAGCCATTATTCAGCCATACGGTCGTCATGCCAAGAGCATGAGCCGCCACCAGATTGCGCGCCATATCCTCGAACATGGCAGTGCCTTCGGGCGCGATGCCCGCCTTGGCGACCAGTCTCTTATAGGCCACCGCATTTGGCTTGGCCGTGAAGGCCAGGGCGCGGATGTCCCAGATGTCGTCGATGAGATCGCTGAGCCCGATTTGGTCCAGAACGCGCTTGGCGTGATATCGGCAGCCATTGGTGAATAGCAAACGCCGTCCGGGCAGGCGTGCCAAGGCCACTTTCAACGCTTCGTTAGGTTTCAGCGCTGAAAGGTCGATGTCGTGGACATAGGCGAGGAAGATTTCCGGGTCGATGGCGTGGAACGTCATCAACCCGCCCAAGGTCGTGCCGCATTCGCGATAATAAGTGTGTTGCAGCTGGAGCGCCCGCTCCATCGGCATGTCCAAATGCTCCGAAATGAACATCGTCATTCGGGTATCGATTTGCGAAAAAAGGTTGCTGTCGGCGCGATAAAGCGTGTTGTCGAGGTCGAAAAGCCAGGTATCCACGTGGCGAAAATCGGGGGATGAAATGGTCATTCTCGGACCATAACATAATGACATTTCGGCGAGATTATGAGCACTCGCAACAGATTGGCGCCTGTCTTTGGGCGTGGGTTAATCCTTCTTAGCCACGATTCTTGATCTTGTGTTAACGATCTACGCCGTACGATTCCGACGTATCCCGCGGAAAAATTTCTGGAATGCAGACGCGCCAGAATGAACTATGCGCCGCAGCCCGCGAAAACCTGTCGCGCGACCAAATACTCAAGGTCTTGGAAGAGCGCACGGCGGCGGCCCAACACGAACTCGCAATCAGGACCGATGCGGGCGCGGATGTCTTGGATTATCTTGCAACGCATGGCGGCATCGCGACGCGGCGCGCAGTAGCGGCCAATATTGCTGCACCGCCGCGTGCGAACCGCTCCCTCTGCGATGACGAAGACGACGATGTGCGCGCCGAACTTTGCCGCAAGATCGCGCGGCTGATGCCCGATCTGTCGCGAGAAGAGACGTTGGAAGTGCGGCAGATAACGATCGAGATGCTGGAGAAACTCGCGCGCGATCAGGTCTCGCGCGTCCGCGCCATTCTTGCCGAGGAAATCAAGCATCTCGATTGCGTGCCAATATCCGTTGTCGCCACGCTGGCACGCGATGTCGAAGAGATTGTCGCCAAACCGATCTTGGAATATTCGCCGTTGCTGTCGGATGCCGATCTGATCGAAATCATCGCCGGCGCCAAAGTCGAGCACGCCCTCGCCGCCATTGCCAAGCGCAAGCCGCTCAGCAGTGCGGTCAGCGACGTCATTGTGGGTACTTTGGACATTCCGGCCATAGCGGCGCTGCTGGTCAATCCCCACGCCTCGATCCGCGAGCAAACGCTGGAAAAGGTAGTCGAATTGGCGGAATCCGTCGACAGTTGGCACGAGCCTTTGGCGCTCAGGCCCGATCTTTCGAACCGCACCATCCGCCGCTTGGCGTCCTTTGTCGGCACAGCACTGCTTGAGGCGCTGACATCGCGCGGCGGTTTGGATGAAAACACCGGAGTCTATCTCAACCGACGGCTTCGCACGCGCCTGCAAAAAGGCGAAGAGGCGGAACGAACTGAGAAAGATACGCTTGCCCGCGATCTCGCTGTCGCCAGGAAAAGCGGATGCAGCGACGATGAATATATGGAGGATTTGGCCGAAGCGGGGAACAAGGAGGCCGTCATCGTCGCTCTGGCGTCGTTTGCGCAGGTGCCGGTTTCGGGCGTTCGGCGCATCATCGACTCGCGCTCGGCCAAGGCTATCGTGGCGCTGGTTTGGCGGGCACATCTGGGTATGCGTGTGGCCTTCAAAATTCAAAGCTTCGTGACACGTCTGCCGCCAAGCGAAATCTTGGCAGCACGCGGGGGCAAGGCGTTTCCCTTAAGCGAAGAGGAAATGCTGTGGCAGCTGAATTATTTCGACGTGCCCGGGCCCGGAACCAATCCGGCCTCCGAGACATGAGCGGCAAACCCGGCGGCCCCTTTTGAATTCGTTTCCATGAATCCTGCTTCGACCAGACCGCGCGCGGCGCAACGCTCTCGCCCCTGAATGTCGAATTCGATGGCGGTAACGCAGAATTTCTCCGGGCCCGAAATCAAGACGCGGCCTTTAACCTTTTCCACGCGCAGAAATATTTTGTCGTTCGCGATGGGCTCGCTAATGGCTCTTGCGCAGTTGCCAGGCGCCACCATCCACCAGCCGCGCGATTCCCAAAGAGCATCTTTCTTTTGACCCAGTGCGGCCAGAAAGTTGTCGCTCGTTTCATTGCATATCGAATAACCGGCGGGGGCAACGCTCTTCATGGCCTCGGTTTCTAGGGCATCGAAGGTGCCTCCGATACCGGCTTTGTCCGATAGATGCATGCGCTTGCCGAACGCGGCGAGAGCGGCATCCGCAGCTTTCTCGGAAGCGATATCCGCGGCCCCGTTGTCGCGCAGCAATCTCTTTAGGCCGGCGCGTTCGGCGCTTTTCATGGAATCGAAATCGGGCGTCTCGCGAAACGTCGCCGTCCAAGACCGCATATGGTGTGTCGGGATGGCAGCGAACGGCAGCTCGGACATATCCGCCGAGGCGCAGCTGGTCGCGAGAAGCAGTTGATGCAGCGAGAAGTCGGCACTCTTGGTGCAGAAATTGCTGGTCCCGACCCAAGTGCGTGACGCTCCCAAATGCGCCGTAGAGGTGTGGGCATAAACGTAATAGGCCGAACCGATCAGATCGCCGTCAATGGCGACACGGCAAGCGCCCGGGACAATGCGGGTCCAACCCTTGACCGTGCTGTCATTTGCCGATGAGACGGCCGTGGCGGCGTAGAGCACATAGCTCGTGCGATTGCACAGTTTCAGCGAAGCATGCGCCTCTTGCGCCGCAAAGGCGACGGGCAAAGCCAGCGCGGCCACGACAAACGGTTTCATTCGGCTGTGATGAGGGTTCCGGCACCGTGCTGCGTGAAGAGCTCGAGCAGCAGTACATGCGGGATACGGCCATCGAGAATGACCGCCGCATTCACGCCGCCTTCAACAGCATCGATTGCAGTTTCGATTTTGGGGATCATGCCGCCGGAAATCGTGCCATTGGCAATCAGCGCTCTGGCTTCTCGAACGCAGAGATGCGTGATCAGTTTGCCTTCGTTGTCGAGCACGCCTTCGACATCGGTCAGCAGCACAAGACGTTCGGCCTGCATGGCGCCGGCAACGGAGCCCGCCACTGTATCGGCATTGATGTTGAAGGTTTCGCCGCGTTTTCCGGCACCCACCGGCGCAATGACCGGAATGAGATTCGATTTTATGAAGGTGCGCAGGACCTCGGGGTTTACCCTTTCCGGCTCGCCAACAAAGCCCAGATCGATGGGAGTCCTCAGTTGGGTTTGCGGATCGATCCGCGTGCGCTGAAGTTTGCGGGCAATGACGAGATTGCCGTCTTTGCCGGAGAGCCCCACGGCGTGCCCGCCCGCCGCGTTGATGCCGCTGACGATCTGCTTGTTGATGGTTCCGGTCAGCACCATCTCGACGACTTCCATCGCCGCTTCGTCGGTGACCCGCAATCCGTCGATGAAGTTCGACGGAATGGCAAGCTTCTTCAGCATGGCGCCGATCTGCGGTCCGCCGCCATGCACGACGATCGGCTCCATCCCGGTTTGCTTCATCAGCACAATGTCTTGCGCGAAGTCTTCGGAGACGCCGCCGGTCATGGCGTTGCCGCCGAATTTCACGACGATGATTTTCTGGTCGTATTGCAGGATATAGGGCAGGGCCTCGACAAGTATGCGTGCCGTAGAGCGCCAGCGCGCCATGGAGCGCAGGTTTTTGTCCTGACCGACATCGTCCTGGAGGGCCATTCGCGGGTGCCTTTGGAAAACGGGCGCTTATAACCTAAAGTCTAAACGTCAGCCAGCGCCGCAAGATGCGCCTTTAGCGCGTCCAAACCCAGGGTTTTGAGGGCCGAAGTCGCAAAGACCTCGGGATAAGCGGCGGTATGGCGCCTGGCCTCGGTCTCGGCGTCCGACAGCATAGTGGCGCGCTCCGCAAGTGCCAGTTGATCGATCTTGGTTAGCGACACGCAATAGGAGACGGCGGATTTGTCCAACAGCTCCATCACCGCGCGGTCGATCTCCAAGACGCCGCGCCGCGCGTCGAGGAGCAACACGACACGCCGCAAATTGGCCCGTCCGCGCAAATAGGCGAAGATCAACTTTTGCCACTCCGCGGCGAGCGTCTTGGAGGCTTTTGCGTAGCCGTAGCCCGGCAAATCCACCAGCATCAGCCTTCCGCCAAGTTTGAAGAAGTTGATTTGACGCGTGCGCCCCGGCGTATGAGAGACACGCGCCAGTGTTTTACGGCCGGTCAGCGCATTGATCAGGCTCGACTTGCCGGCGTTGGAACGCCCGACGAACGCCACTTCCGGCAGGCTTTGCGGCGGCAGGTTGTCGATGTCGCTGCTGCCCCAAATGAACTCGCACTCGCCTGCAAACAGCTTCCGCGCCGCGGCGACCTCACCGTCGGCGTTCACGCGTCCCGGCCGAGGAGTTTTTGCCACGCCCGCACAACGGCGGCCGGTGGTTTCATATTCTCGAACAGGTGGATGGGTACGCCTTGGCGCTTCATCATGTAGGCCTGCTGCGTCATTGAGAGAAAATTGTTCCACGTGTAGTAGATCACCACGCCGGACGAGAATGCCGCAAACATGAAGGTCATGATCACGGGCATCCATCCGAACATTTTTGCCTGCACTGGGTCGGTGGGTGCCGGATTCATCTTGAATTGGACCCACTGCGTAATCCCCATCAGGATGGGCCAGACCCCGACGTGCAATAGAAATGCCACCGAAGCCAGAATTCCGGGAAGTGTCTGGGGCACTGTGAAGGGCAACAATCCGAAAAGATTTATGAATGTCGTCGGGTCGGGCGCGGAAAGATCTTTGATCCAGCCCCAGAACGGCGCGTGATACATCTCGATGGTGACGATTTGTACCTTGTAGAGTGCAATGAAGATCGGAATTGTGACCAGCATCGGTAAGCAACCCGTGAGCGGGTTCACCTTCTCGCGCTTGTATAGCTCCATCAGCTCTTGCTGCTGCTTCGCCTGATCGTCGGCATAGCGCTGCTTCAACTTCTCCATCTCCGGCTGAACCTTCTTCATCTTGCTCATGGATTTGAAGGATGCATTCATCAGCGGGAAGATCAGTAAGCGTATCACCACCGTCGCCAGCAAGATGGCCAGTCCAAAATTACCGAGATAGCGGTTGAATTTGTCCAAGAGCCAAAACAGCGGTCGGGCGAGAAAGAAGAACCAACCCCAGTCCACCGCATAGTCAAACATATCGATTCCAGAATGCTCTTGATAATAGCGCAGCGTATCGACGACTTTGGCGCCCGCGAACAGTTTCTGGGTAACCGCGATTGTTTGACCCGCGCCAATCGTACGTGGGCTTAGGATGTAATTGGCCTGATAGGATTTGCTTTCGCCGAAGGGCGTGGCCCGGTATGTGCCGGAAAACTTCTCGTCCTGTGGGGGGATGATCGTCGCCATCCAATATTTGTCGGTGATTCCTAGCCAGCCGCCGGTGGACTCAAATGTCTGAGGCGGGGTGCCGTCCTTTTTGAAGTCGTCGTAAGTGGGGTCTTTCAACCTACCGTTGGCAATTCCGACGAATCCCTCGTGAAGGTATGTGGAAACTTTGTGATTTGGACCGCCGTCGCGCACAACCAAGGCGTAGGGATAAAGCGCCGTCTGGGCGTTCGATTTGTTCGTCACGCTATCGGTGACGGTGAACATGTATTGATTGTCGACGGAAATCGTTCGCGTGAAAATAAGGCCCTGTTCGTTATCCCAGGTCAGAGTGATCGGGCTTTCGGGCGACAACACGCTTCCCCCGCTTAGCTTCCATACCGTTTGGTCGTTCGGCAGCGCGATCTTGGGATTTGCCGCGCTCCAGCCAAACTGTGCGAAATATGGATATTCGGCGCCGGTCGGCGCCAGGAGATCGATCTCCGGGCTCTTGGGGTCGACGGTTTCGTGATAGCGCTTGAGCTTCAGATCGTCGAAACGGGCACCTTTGAGAAGCAATGAGCCATCGACGGTCGGTGTTCGAATGGTGACGCGCGTGCCGCCCTGCGCCAAGGCTTGGGCGCGGGACAGATGGGTGGGGACACTTCTGGGCGCATTGGGCGCCGCAACGCCTTCCGTAGCAGGGGCTTTTTTTTGCTGTTGTGCGATCAGGGCCTGGCGCTGCTGTTCCGCCTTCAACTGCGGTGCAGAGATAAAGTATTGCCAACCGATCAGGACGAGCACCGACAGCGTGATGGCCGTTATCAAATTGCGATTGTCGTTCATCGAATTCCTATCGGGGTGGTACGGGATCGTAACCCTGCGAACCGCCAAGCCAAGAGATGGGATGACAACGCAGCAGGCGGCGCAGAGCAAGCGCAGATCCTTTGAGCGGACCATGCGTTTCAATCGCTACGATCGCATATTCGGAGCAAGTCGGCGTAAAGCGGCAGGATGGCGGCAGCATCGGAGAAATAAGTCGTCGGTAGAGCTGGACCGGTGCGATGAGAACGACCGATACCGCTTTTCGCAAGTAGCCGTCGAGGCGGATCATGGGCGGCCTCCTGTTCTGGCGCCGTTCAGCTTTAGATGGGCTGCGGCAAGCACCGCGGCAAGGTCCGCAAGAAGGCTTTTGTACGGTTGGCTAAGCGTGTTGGGCCTCGCGACCAGAACATAGTCAGTGCATTCGCGACCCGAAAGGGGAAGAACGGCCGCAGCAGCTTCACGCAAGCGCCGCTTTGCGCGGTTGCGTTCGACGGCACCGCCAATCTTGCGGCTGGCAGTGAAGCCGACCCGAATATGCCCGGTCTTGGCCGTGCTATCGGGCGTCGGGCAAATCTCCAGGGTCAAGCTGGCACAGACCTTCCGGATACCGCGAGCAGCACGCAGGAAATCGGCTCTGGTTTTCAAACGGTCAGCGTTCAACCGTTCCATGGGCTACGGGGGCAAGCGCTCGCGTTCAAGCCGATAGTCTTTTGCGGCCATGAGCGCGGCGGCGCGCCAAGACTTTGCGACCGCCTTTGGTGGCCATCCGGCTGCGAAACCCGTGGCGGCGTTTGCGCACGATTTTGCTCGGCTGGTAGGTGCGCTTCATGGCAGGTCTCCGGGACGGAATATCGCGAAAAGAGCCGGGTTTCTAAGCATTAGGCCCAAGGCTGTCAATGCGAGGCAGGTAACGCCCGGCATACCCTGTTATTTGGAGCCGAGATAGGGCTTTATCGGACCTATGTTGGTCCCTGTAAGCGCGCGTCTGAAGGGGGGCTGGAGCCTGGTCGCCCGCAGCCTTTCGGGACGGCTATTGCTCTTGACGCTTCTCTACCTGCTGTCCAGCGAGGTTCTGATCTTCCTGCCGGCAATCGGCCTTTACCATCGCGAATTGCTCGACGATCACATCCTGTCCGCCGAACTGGCCATCCTGCCCTTTACCGAGCCCGGAGGCCAAGGCCTGTCCGAGAGCCTGCAAACCGAACTGCTCAAACATGCCAATGCCAGTGCCGTTATGCTCAAGCGCAGCAATCGGCGCGATCTCTATCAGGCCGCCGGCCTTCCCCAATGGATCGATCGCACCATCGATCTGACATCCGACTCACTGGGGTCCGATATCATCAACGGTCTGGATTGCTTGGTGAATGGGGGCGCACGCACGTTGCACGTTATCGCGCCGACGCACATCAAAGGCGCGCAATCGATCGGCATCGTGTTGGGCGAAGCGTCGATCAAAACCGCACTGGTCGTCTACGCTCGGCGCGTTGTGGCTGCTGCCCTGTTCATCTCCGGCGTCACGGCCGGTTTGGTGTACGCTAGTCTGTTCTTCTTTTTCGTTCGTCCGATGCGACGCATCACTCATGCGATGGTGTCGTTTCATGAGAATCCGGAAGACGCCAGCCGGATATTTTCGGCCTCCCGTCGCGCCGACGAAATCGGAATTGCCGAACGCGAATTGGCGGCGATGCAGCGCGATCTGTATGGCTTCCTTCGGCAAAAGGCGCGGCTTGCCGCGCTGGGTGCTGCGGTGGCTCGGATCCAGCACGACCTGCGCAACATCCTCGCCAATGCGCAACTGGCCTCCGATCGATTGGCAGCGAGTGAGGATCCGGTCGTCAAGCGTTTAGCGCCCAGTCTTGTCGCATCCATCGGCCGGGCGATTGCCTTGGCGACAAGCACGCTAAAGTATGGACGCGCCGAAGAACCCGCGCCGCAGCGGACGGCCGTGCCTTTGCGCAGGCTGGTCGAGGAAGTGAGCCAATCTGTTCTCGGTGAGGATGCATGTATCGCGTTCGACAACGCCGTAACGCCGGACGTGATGATCGACGCCGACCGCGATCAATTGTTTCGTGTCGTTTTGAATCTGATCCGGAACGCTGCCGATGCACTTGCGTTGCGCGGCGAGCCCGGGCGAATCACAGTTTCCGCCGTTTGTGACAACCGCCGCGTAGAGATTGACATCGCGGACAATGGTCCCGGTCTACCGGAATCCATAATTGACCGTCTTTTTCAACCCTTCGCCTCGGCGGCCCGTGTTGGCGGCACAGGACTTGGACTTGCCATCGCTCGCGATCTGGCACGCGCCCATGGCGGCGATCTCAACTTGGTTTCAACCGGGAAGGACGGAACGGTCTTCCGCATTATCGTTCCCCAAACAGGTGACCGCTCCGATGGCTTGGGATCCAAACATCTATCTGTCATTTGAGGCCGAGCGCACACGTCCCGCTTTGGAACTTTTGGCGCGAGTGCCGAATAGCAGCCCGGCCAACGTCGTCGATCTCGGCTGCGGACCGGGCAATTCGACCGCGCTGCTCGCGGCGCGATGGCCACATGCGCTGGTCGAAGGAATCGATTCTTCGCCGGATATGTTGGACGAGGCGGCCAAATCTGCGGTTCGTGCGAAGTGGTCGCAAGCCGATATTGCAGATTGGACGCCGCAACAAAAAGGCGACGTGATTTTTGCCAATGCGGCATTTCAATGGGTGGCCGATCACCGCACGCTCTTGCCGCGTCTGATGTCGTTTCTTGATCAAAACGGTACGCTCGCCTTTCAAGTGCCGTGCAATTTCGATGAGCCATGCCACACGCTCATTCAAGCTGTGGCGCGGGAGGGTTCCTGGGCGCCCAAGCTAAACGGCGTCCGCGACTGGGGGCATGTCTGTGCCCCCGAGGATTATTTTTCGATGCTCGAACCGCACGCGACGCGCATCGACATTTGGGAAACGCGCTATTTGCAGGTGCTAGAGGGCGAGGACGCGGTTTTTCGCTGGATGAGCGGGACGGGGCTGCGCCCGTTTGCGGCTGCCCTTGACGGCGCGGAGCGTGACACATTCCTGGCCGAGTACAAATTACGCCTGGCAGACGCTTATCCAATGCGCGCATCGGGCAAGACGCTCTATCCTTTTCGGCGTTTGTTTTGCGTGGCTATCCGCTGAAGCAATTTGGGATCGGTTTTATGTAACAAATTTGACCCTTCCCTTGAGCCCGGTTACGCCCAGGCTCCGCCGGGCTGGCCGCTAATCCGTCGAAGCTTTAGCGAAGACGGATTGAGGGAGAGGCGCAAAATCGAAAAACTCGAGGGCACCAAATCGAGAAAGCGGCGCTCAGTGCCGACTTCTTCAACAATATCCGCCAAAACTGCCCGTTGAGATAACGTCGCAAACGCGCGGGAACCTGCCGTTCCTTCCCGCTATCTCTCCGCTGGCAGGTCCAAAAGACCACATTCTCAGTCACAGGTTACCGATGCAGAATGGGTCCGATGCCGCAGGCAACAGGCAGGGCTGATGACGATCACATCGGGGTTGAAGCGGGCCGGATTGGCTCTCGTCTTGTGCATAGCCATCTATGCCCCTGCCTTTGCGACGCTGGCATGGCTTCATCACCAGCACCTTCTTTGCGCGCTTGGGCACAAGCCGCTATGTCCGAGCATTCAAGCCGCCATCGTGCTCATCACGGCTATTTCCGCCGGCGTGGCTGCTCTCTTGGTACTTGTCTTTGCGCGCCGCCCAAGGGGCGTTGCGGAGTTCGGTGTTGCAGGATCACGGATATCTCATCTTGTTGTCGCGCTCCTGGTGGGCGGCGTCGGCGGCGGGCTGGCCGCCTATTTTTCCGCTCGCTATCCCGGGTCATCGCCGCTGGAACTCTCGCAGCTTTCACCGACATTCCGTTATGTCTGTTTCCTGCTGGCTGCGCCGATCCAGGAGGAACTCATTTTCCGTGGCGTATTGCAGACGATGATTGCTCGCGCCGTGGCGGAGACCAAGGCTTTTTGGCCCGCGCATTTCCCGGTCATCTTTGTCGCCCTGCTATTTGGGATTCTTCATCTAGGTTCGGGCCTCGTGGTCGCGGCCGGAGCCCTTCTGCTCGGCCTGATCGCCGGCGAGCTGAGACGGATAAGCGGTAGTCTGCTGCCGGCTATTATTGTGCATGCCCTGTTCAATGCCATGTCGTTCTGGTTAGCCCCGTAAGCTGCAACGAACGACGGCACCGTACCAAGGTGTGACCGGCCGCAATCGGCGCATCTTAGCCATTCTGATGTTGGGTAGTACGTCCGCTATCGGACCATGTCCTGCCGTTGTGGCTGAGAATCGTTGACCTCAAATGAACTGCCCATCTCGAATTTAATATTATTCCTGCCGCCAGCTCGGTCGATTGCGGGTGTGGTCAAAATGAAAGCTGGCTGGATGGCGTCGTTACGCTGGCGCTAACGACCCACGCTGGCGCTCGCGACCAAGGGCGGCCATGACGAAAATGAGATGGTTCAATTTCAACCAATCAGGCGCTAGTCTCCAATCGCCACGCCGTCGCGTCGGGGATCGGCGGCGCCGAGATATCCGTCCCTGACGCGTTCGATAATCTGCAAGCCGCTGCTTTCGACCGTTGCAGGGCGCACATCGTAGCCCATCGTAGTGAGCGCCGGCTGTAGCGCACCCAATGGCGTGTCCTTCTCGAGAAACAGCGGACCGTTCATCTCGATATGGTGCGGCAGGGCGACGGCGGACCCTGGGTCCAAACCGCCATCGATCATTCCAACCAATGATTCCGCGACATAGGGAATAATTGCGGGGCCGCCCGGCGAACCGATTGCGATCCAGAAATGTCCTTTCGCATCGAAGACGATTGTTGGGGCCATGGCGCTTAAGGGTCGCTTGCCTTGTGCCGGCGCATTGGCGACGGGCTTGCCGTCGCGAACCGGATCGAAGGAGAAATCCGTCAGCTCGTTGTTCAGAAAAAAGCCTTTGACCATCATTTCCGAGCCGAAGACGAATTCCACCGTGGTGGTCATGGATACGACTTCTCCGCGACGATCGACGATCGACATATGGCTCGTGCCGTGCAGTTGCGGCGATCTTTGCGGCGCATACTCGGTGCGCGTGTTTGGTAGAGTGCCGGGCGGAGCAACGCCCATATCTCGGCTCGGATCGATCAGCGAAGAACGCGCCCCGAGATAACTGCGGTCGAGCAGGCTCGCCACAGGCACGCGCACGAAAGCCGGATCGCCCATATAGACGGCGCGATCAGCAAAGGCGAGCCGGCTCGCTTGCGAAAACAGGTGTAGTTCGCTCAAAGAATTCGGCGTCAGCGCACTGGACGGAAAACGTTCCAGCATTCCCAGGATTTGCAATACGGACAGGCCACCCGAACTTGGCGGCCCCATGGAGCAAACGCGTTCGCCGCGATAAAGCGCACAGACCGGCGCCCGTTCTCGGGCGCGATATTTGGCCAAATCCGCCAATGTCATGCCGCCGGGATTGACGGGCGCGTGGCGCACTTTCTCGACAATGGCGCGCGCAATGTCGCCCGAATAAAATGCTTTGGCGCCGCCCCTGGCGATGGCGCGCAAGGCAGCGGCAAGCTCCGGATCGCGAAGCAGTTCGCCTTCATTCAGCAATGTGCCGTCCGGTTTGGTGAAATAGCGATTGACATCGGGCATGGACTGCATTTGCGGAAAGGCCCGCAAGGTGGCTGCGAGCTTGTGTCCGACGGGCACGCCCTTTTCGGCGAGCGCGATGGCGGGGCCGAACAACTTCGCCCATGGCAATTTCCCATATTTCCGATGCGCCATATCGAGCATGGCGAGGACGCCCGGTATGCCAACCGAAAGCCCGCCGGGGATGGCGTCGAAATGTTTGCGCGGCTGGCCGTTCGAATCCAGGAACATATCGGGCGTCGCCGACGCCGGCGCGGTTTCGCGCCCGTCGAAACTTGTGACTTTTCTGTGTGCCGGGTCCCACAGCAGCATGAAGGCGCCGCCGCCGATCCCGGAAGATTCCGGCTCTACCAGCGTCAAGACCATTTGCGCCGCTATGGCGGCATCCACGGCCGAGCCGCCTTGGCGCAGGATTTCGCGCCCGGCTTCCGCGGCGTAGGGATTGGCCACAGCGATCATGTCGTGTTTTGCGACATCTCCCGCTTGTGCCGTTGGGCAATGGACGCCGAACACGACAATTAGCAGGGTCGACAACCGGCGAAACGTCATAGAGGCACTCTTTTCTGACAGGGCTATGAAGGCTAGCGTTGTGCCCATGATACGCAAGGGTCCGCGGAATCTCATCACCGACGTCGCCGGTCTTCGTGTCGGCCATGCCGAGGACAGCGATGCGCGCAGCGGCGTCACGGTGTTGTTGGCCGACCAGCCGGTCATCGCTGCCGCGGATGTGCGCGGCGGCGCGGCGGGCACGCGGGACGTGGTCGGTCTCGAGTTCGGCTTCATTGGTCGAGACGGTGGACGCGATCACCTTGTCGGGCGGTTCTGCGTTCGGGCTGGATGCGCCGTCGGGGGTTCAAGCTTGGCTTCGCGCCAAGGGGCGCGGCTTTGAGATCGCTCCGGGTGCGCCGCGCGTTCCCATCGTTTCGGGCGCCATTCTGTTCGACCTCTCAAACGGCGGAAACAAGGATTGGGGTGAGTTTCCACCCTATCGCGCACTCGGCAAATTGGCGGCGGAAAATGCCGCTGAGAATTTTACTCTTGGCAATGCGGGCGCGGGATTGGGCGCGACGGCCGGTCTCTACAAAGGAGGCATCGGCAGCGCGTCTTCGCTGCGCAACGACGCCGTCACAGTTGGTGCCCTGGTCGCGGTGAATTCCGTCGGTTCGCCGATCATTCCGGGAACGCAATTGTTCTGGGCTTTTCCTTTCGAGCAAGAAGGCGAGTTTGGCGGCCGCACTCCGAAAGGACCTTTGCCATCCTTCGATCTCGATCTTCCCCCAGACATGAAAGGTGCCGTGCGCCCCGGCGGCAACACAACCATCGCGATCGTCGCGACGGATGCGGAACTGACAAGTGCCGAACTCAAGCGAGTCGCCATCATGGCGACGGACGGCTTTGCACGCGCCCTAAGACCCGTCCACACGCCATTCGACGGCGATCTGGTGTTTGCCGTCGCGACGGCGCGGCGGCAAATCTCCGGCGTGCGCCCGTTAGAGATCATGCGGTTGGGCCACATGGCCGCCGATTGCCTGGCGCGTGCCATTGCGCGCGGCGTTTACGAGGCAGCGTCCCTTGGGAACGTCAAAAGTTATAGAGACACCTATCCCTGAAAGAGGAGATGCCCGAACAAACGACGCACGCAGGTCCGCGCGCCGGTCCTCGGACAATATCGCGCGATGGCGTCAACTAGAGCAGACTCCCGTTAATCCAAGTCGTATCCGGCGTGTGCGAAGAAGTTTGCGCATTCTTCTGGCTGGAATGTCTTGAGGGCGGCAGCGACCGCGGCTTCGAGCGCCTCGACGGTACGGGCGGCAGCCTTACGCACATGAGCCTTGAGCTTTGAGAAGCCGTTCTCGATGGGATTGAAGTCGGGGCTGTAGGGCGGAAGATAGAGCAATCTTGCATCCGCTCCTTCGATGGCTTCACGCACGCCAGCAACCTTGTGGGCTGGCAGATTGTCCATGACGACGATGTCGCCTGGCTTGAGCAGCGGAACCAGCATCAACTCGCACCAAGCCAGGAAGGCCTCGCCGTCCATGGGGCCGTCGAGCAACATGGGGGCGCACAATCCCGAGAGGGTCAGGCCGCCGACGAAGGTAGTGGTCATCCAATGTCCGTGGGGAATCGAGGCCCGGCAGCGCTTGCCCCGCGGCGCCCAACCGCGCAGGCGCGCCATCTTGGTCGATAAACCGCTTTCGTCGACGAAGATCAGCCGTTCAGGATCGAGTTCGGTTTGGCCTTCGAACCATTCTTCGCGCGCCGCCCTTACATCGGCACGCTCCTGTTCGCTCGCATGAGCGGTCTTTTTTTGTGCGTCATATCGTGCCGGTCGAGAAACTTCCACACCGCCGTGGCGACGACCTTCATGGCACGGTCTTGCGCAAGGCGTTCGGCGATCTCCTCCAGCGTAATGTCGGGTGCTTCTTCGATCAGGCCGAAGATAAACTCCTCGTGCGCATCCAAAACCGAGCCCTTGGGCTTGCCCTGCTTGGCTGGCCGCACCGCGCCTGTCGCCCGCTTCAGCCGCGCCCAAGCGCCAGCCGTCGCAATCCCAACGGAGAACCGCGCCGCCGCCTGCCGCGTCGACATTCCGCCCTCGACTGCCGCTATTACACGTTCGCGCAAATCCATGCTGTAGGGCTTGCCCATCCGAATCTCCCGGCAAATACCGGCAGAATCGAATCACAATCCGCCCCACCAGGGAATCCCTCCCGACTCTCGTTTCGAGGAAAATGCTCTAGCCGGATTAGCGGACGTAGACGCGCACTTCGCTCGCCGATGCGGCCGGGTCGGTGGCGGAGGCCACCGAAAGCCGCGATGCCGGCACGCCCATATCCGTCATGGATCGCAGGACTTCCTGCGCGTGGCGATGCGCCGCGGTCTGTGCCAGTTGAACGGCCGCCGCCGTGCCGCGTGTCGGCGATACGGCGACAACGGCGAAGCCGGCACCTGGGCGGGACTGCAACGCCTGGCTTAGCGCCGCATACAGGATCTGCTGATAGTCTTCATCGGGATGGTCGAAGCGGATGACGACCAGCGGCGTACCGGAATAGGCGTAGGAGTTGCTCGGACCGGCTGCAGACGCCGACATCGGGCTGCCCAATTCGGCGCCGTACAATTCGCCGTTTTTGATGGAGCTCGCCAGGACCGTCAGGTTGGAACGCTCATTGGCGACATAGGCCGTCTCGCGCTGAACGTCGTCGGACACTTCCTTCAGCAACCGGTCGATCAGCACGATGGTTTGATTGGTCTCGTCTTCCAGCACCGAAAGCTGGCGATGGTCTTCGTCGACGGCGCCGGACACATTGAATGTGGCCGTGATCTGATCCAACGCGTAATGCGCGGTAGAGGCGTCGCTCGCCACCGCGGCGCCAAGCGCGTTCAGCCCGTTGATATTGCCTGCGGACTGATCGAGCGCTGTTTGCGCGGTATTCCATTCGCTGACCAGCTCGGGATTGCCGCGTGTTGTTCCGACTTGGAGCCGCGTCGTGATATGGGCCTTGGCCTCATGATAGGCCGACGCCGCGTCGGCGCCGGCATTGCGCAGGTCCGCGAGCCTTTCGGCGTTCTGAGCCAAGGAAGTCTGGAGACCGGAGATCTGGCTGCGCATTGTCGCGATCGATTTGCTGACGGCGGTGCCCGTATCGCTGCCCGCTTCGATAGAAATCGGCGTGATCGTCGAGACAGGCGCGATGGAGTTCACCGGACCAGAGGGAGCCGCGGGGGCATAGGCTGTTGACGGTGTCGATACGCTCGAGGGGGGCGGCGTGTAGCTTGGCGTGCTGCTCGGCGCGCTGGGGGCAGGGGGCGGTGTCGACGTGCTGGCTTGCGTGTTGTCGGATGACGTGCCGCTGTCGCCAAACAGCATGCTATCTACGTCGGAACACCCGGCTAGGCCAAGCCCCGCCGTTAGCGCCAACACGCTAAGAATGCGCGATGAAATCGTCGAAATCGCTGCCCGTTCGGCCGTCTTTGCTGTCATATGCCGTTCTCCGCATCGCCCTGGGCGTCCCCCCGGCGAAAATCCAGCCCGCTCGCGCTGTAATCAGCGCCGTGCTCGGCTGCAGTCTTAACCACGCAATCGCACGGGGACAAGGGTGCGCAACGCCGCTTTCTGGGGAGATTTGGAGGCTGGAGCATGGACTTGGCCGCCGAAAGCCGTTCGAACTGGCATTTGGCGGCCCTGAGTGCTTTTCCGGTGGCTCTAAGGGGGACGAAAATCGAAAGCGGAGTGCCAAACTGCTGTCGAATGAAGCAGGCAATGTCCGTGGACGGTGTAAGTCGCAGGCCGGGTAGACCGAATCACTGTTGCGGCTTCGCGGATCGCTTGCCTTTGCCTCGTTCGATGCATAGGTTGCGCCGCCCTAAAGCACCGGTAGCTCAGCTGGATAGAGCACCAGACTACAAATCTGGGGGCCGCGAGTTCGAATCTTGCCCGGTGCGCCATTTCACTCGTTGTCCAGTCCTATGACACGCATCATGGAGTGCGGACATCGCAACGGGCGACCGGTCCGCTATTTTCCCAGTGAGGCAACCAGCTCCGTCGCGAATATCGACAGCGTGTCGTCGCGCGCGCCCATCACCACGATGCGATCGCCGGGCTTTGCCAATTCGAGGAGCTTGGCGCCGCACGCCGCACGGTCGGCGAAGGCAAAAGCGGATTGTCCCCGTGCTTGCGCGCCCGCTACGATGTCCCCGCTGCCGACGCTGCGCTCGACCGTGCCGCCGAAATAGACCGGTTCGGGCATGATCAGCACGTCTTTCGCGCTCAGATACTGCGCAAAGCAATCGATGAAAGCGTCCTTCATCAATCGCAACGGGCCATAGCCGTGTGGTTGGAACATCACCAGCAAGCGGCCGGGGAAATCGTGCAAGGTCGACAGCGTCGCCGCGATCTTGTCCGGGTTGTGTGCAAAATCGTCGATGACGGTGACGCCGTTTGCCGAGCCTATAATTTCGAGCCGGCGTTTCACGCCGCTAAATTCGCCAAGCGCTCGCGCCGCGTCTTCCAGCGACAGGCCGCAGGCGCGGGCGGCGCCAAGCGCGGCCAGCGCGTTCGAAACATTGTGACGTCCCGGTACTTTGAGCGCCACCCTTGCCGTGGTGCCGCCTTCTTGCACGTCGAACGAGATTCCATCTTGCGCGGGCTGGACACGGCTCGCCAGCAGCCGAGCACCGGGATCGGTTAGGCTGTAGGTGATCGCATTGGGCGTGCCTGCCACCAAAGCGGCGGTTTCCGCATTGTCGAGATTGAGTACGGCGATCTGTGCCTTGCTGATGAAATCGCGGAAAAGTGCGCGCAACTCGTCCATCGACTTGTGGTCCAGCGCGATGTTGTTGAGTACGGCGATATGCGGCGTAAAGCGCGCGATCGAGCCGTCGCTTTCGTCCACTTCGCTTATGAAAATGTCGCTGCCGCCGATCAACGCGCTGGCGAACGGTGTATCGGGCCGCACGAAGTTCTTCATCACGGCGCCGTTCATCACTGTCGGATCGCGCCCCGTCGCCGATAATATCCAGCCGATCATCCCCGTTGTGGTCGATTTGCCGCTGGTCCCCGCGACTCCGATGCTGCCGGGCGCCTCGTTGAACAAGTGTGCGAGCAATTCCGCGCGCGTCATCAGCTTGGCGCCGACACGCCGGGCAGCCTCGACATCGGGCACCGTGTTCTCAACGGCCGCCGAAATGATAACGACGGTATCGGGATCGGTTACGCCGCTGCCGTCTTGAGGAAAGAGGGCTATGCCGCGCGCCTGCAAAAACGTGAACTTCTGCGGCGTACGTCCCTGATCGCGCGAACGGTCCGAGCCGGAAATCGCGCAGCCCTTGCCCTGCAAAATCAGAGCGAGCGGCAGCATGCCGCTACCGCCGATGCCGCAAAAAAAATAACTCCTGTTCAGATTCATAGGCGCACGTTATAAAGCCGGTGGTGCTGTAGCAAGTTGTTGGAAAATATACAAATTTCAATGCACGACGGCAGGCTCAGAATTGGCGTGGTGGCGCCCGCATCGCGTCTAGACCGGGCTGTTGCCGAAGGCGTCGTGCAAATAGCGCATAGGCTTTACGGCGAGCGCGCACCCGAAATCTATTTCCACCCGCAATGTTTTCTGTCTTCCGGCCATTTTGCCGGAAACGATGAGACGCGTGCGCAAGCGTTTTTGGAGATCGCCAACGATCCGACATACGATGCCCTTTGGATCGGGCGTGGAGGTTATGGATCTTGTCGCATTGCAGAGCGGGTGGTTGCCGGTCTCGCCGATGCCGCCCGGCAAAAAACCTATCTTGGCTATAGCGATGCCGGATTTCTGTTGGCCACTCTATACAGCCAGGGATTCAAACATTTGGCGCACGGACCAATACCGGCCGATCTCATTCGCGACGACGGCGGCAATGCCGTCGAAAGGGCCCTGGTCTTTCTTGTTGAGGGTGCATCGCATACGCTGGAGCCATCCGTTTCGCCGTCCACCAAGACGGCAGCCTTCAATATGACCGTTCTCAGCCAGTTGCTCGGTACGCCCTTACAGCCCGATCTTGCGGGTCATATTCTGATGCTCGAGGAAGTATCGGAGTACATGTACCGCATCGACCGCGCGATGTTTCACATCACCAGCAATCCCGAAATCAGAAAGATCGCCGGCATCCGGCTGGGCCGATGCAGTGCGATACCGCAAAACGAGCCGGATTTTGGCCAGACCGAAGTCGAAGTGGTCCAGCACTGGTGCAACGTCTCGGGAATACTCTATTTGGGACGCGCCGATATCGGGCATGACATCGACAACAAGATCGTGCCGTTTGGGTATCTGGCGGCTACGTAAACAGGCCTAATCCGGGCGTCATTTTTGGCAGCATCGGCGTGATTTCCCGGTCAACAAGAGTTGACTTCAAGGAAAGCGCACACGATGTAACAACACAGGCCCCCCAGGGCGGCCTGTACGGGGTTAGTTACATTAAGGACACGCAATGCCCATAAGCCACGCAGGGACTTGGCCTGAAGGAATCAGGGAAGCCATCGACAAGCGATTGCCGCCCAAGGTCCGCAAATATCTCACGCCGCGAATGATCAAGATGCTGATCATCGTGGGCGGTGTGCTGGTGCTTGTCTTTGGATACATCGTTGCTTCTCCGTTCGTCGCCTTTTTGATGACGCCGAAGGGTGCCTTCATTCAAATCCAGGCCGTTTCGACAGTTCGGGCGCAGAAAACTCAATGGCAAGGAGAGTTGCGCTCCATTGGAAGTCTTCACGCGGTGCAAGGTGCAGATCTGTCGGCGGAAATAACCGGTCTTGTGACAAAGATCGGCTTTACCGCCGGACAGGACGTGCGCAAAGGAGTCTTGCTCATCCAGCTTCGGGACGACAGCGACCGGGCGCAATTGGCCGCGCTGAGGGCCAGTGCCGAGCTTGCTAGGCTGACCTACATGCGCGATGCGGCCTTGATCAAAAGCAATGCGATCAGTCAAACCGATTACGACACGGCGCTCGCCAATATGAAGAACACGCGCGCCCAAGCCGATGCCCAAGCCGCGACCGTGGAGAAGAAGGCTATCCGCGCCCCCTATGACGGGCGCGTCGGAATTCGCCAGGTCGATATAGGACAATATGTCAACGCCGGTCAGGTTGTCGTCACGCTGCAGCAGCTCGATCCGATTTATGTCGATTTCCAGGTGCAAGAGCAGCAGCTCAGTCAGCTGTCCGTCGGCGACAAAGTAGGGCTCACCACCGATGCCGTCGCCGGCACGACATTCACCGGCGAGATCGTTGCCTTCGATCCCAAGATTGATCCCGATACGCGCAATGTGCATGTGCGCGCGATGATAGCCAACCCTGCCAAAAAGCTGCTGCCTGGGATGTTCGCGACGGTCCTCACCAATGTGGGGCGGCCGAGCCAGCGCGTAACGCTGCCGCTCACCGCGCTTACGTTCAGTCCGTATGGCGATACGGTTTACGTCGTTGCCAAAGACGGCAAGGACGACGACGGCAAAGATAAGCTTATTGCCCAGCAGCGCTTTGTCACGATCGGCGAAACGCGGGGCGATCAGGTGGCCATCCTCTCCGGCATCACGTCAAAGGATGTTGTAATTACCTCGGGGCAACTCAAGCTCAAGAACGGTTCGTTCATCAAAGTCAACAACGGCGTTCCTCTGCCCAACGATCCGGCGCCTACTCCTGTGCAGCAGTAGGCATCAGCTATGAGTTTCACCGACATTTTCATCCGGCGTCCGGTTCTTGCCATCGTCATTTCGCTGGCGATTCTGGTGATAGGCTTGAGGGCCTTCACATCATTGCCCGTGCGCCAATATCCCCTGACACAGAACGCAGTCGTGACGGTGTCGACGGCCTATTTCGGCGCCAGCCCCGAGACGATTGCCGGCTTTATCACGACGCCGCTCGAGAACGCCATCGCCCAGGCGAATGGCATCGATTACATGACATCGTCGAGCATCCAGGGCATATCCACCATCACGGCCAATCTTCGCCTCAACTATGATGCGAGCAAGGCGCTGGCGGAGATCATCACCCAGGTAAATTCCGTCAAGAACCAGATGCCAGCCGATGCCCAGCAATCGGTCATCAATATCGCAGTCGGGCAGACCACCGATGCGATGTATATGTCCTTCAGCAGCTCGGTGCTGCCGCCCAACAAGATCACCGACTATTTGATCCGCGTGGTACAGCCGCAATTGCAGGCGGTGGAGGGAGTTCAGTTGGCCGAAGTCATCGGCGGCAAGCGCTTTGCCGTGCGGGCGTGGTTGAAACCGGACAAGCTCGCCGCCTATGGGCTTACCGCTACCGATATCGCGACAGCGCTCGGCAGCAACGATTTTCTCTCGGCGGTCGGCAGCACCCGCGGCCAGATGGTTCAAGTAAACCTCACCGCATCGACAAATCTCCAATCAATCGACGATTTTCGCAACTTGGTCGTGAAGCAAAAGAATGACGGCTATGTGCGGCTGTCCGATGTTGCCGATGTCACGCTGGGGTCGGAGGATTACGATTCCGCCGTGACGTTCGACGGCAAGACCGGCGTCTTCATCGGCATCAAAGTGGCGCCGACCGCCAATGTTCTCGATGTGATCAAGCGCGTGCGCAATGTTTTCCCCGGCATTGTCTCGCAATTGCCGCAAGGGCTAAGCGCCACGGTCGCCTATGATTCTACGAAGTTCATCCAAAGCTCCATCGATGAAGTGATCTGGACGCTCGGCGAAGCGATTCTGATCGTCATTTTGGTGATTTTCGTTTTCCTCGGCTCGCCGCGCGCCGTCATGATTCCGATTGTGACGATTCCGCTGTCGTTGATCGGCGCCGGACTTTTCATGATGCTGTTCGGTTTCACGATTAATTTGCTCACGCTCCTGGCATTGGTGCTGGCGATTGGGCTTGTGGTCGACGATGCCATCATCGTGGTCGAGAATGTGGCGCGCCATCTCGAAGAGGGCCGCACGCCGTTCGACGCCGCCTTGCTTGGCGCGCGCGAATTGGGCAGTGCCATCATCGCCATGGCGCTGGTGTTGGTGGCTGTCTTTGTGCCGATCGGCTTTATCGGCGGGCTAACCGGGGCGCTGTTTGTCGAATTTGCCTTCACGCTGGTGGGCGCGGTTGTGATTTCCGCAGTAGTCGCTCTGACGCTGTCGCCTATGATGGCCAGCCGGTTGTTGCGGTCCCACGCCGACACGCGTTCGCAATGGGAACGCAAGGTTGTCTCCTATATCGACGAGAAATTCGACGCGCTACGCGTGCGTTATCAGAGACTGTTGCACACGTCGCTGAACGAACTTCCTGTTGTCGTGGTGTTCGCCGTTATCGTCCTGGGCAGCATCTATTTTCTTTTCACGATGTCCAAGAGCGAATTGTCTCCGCCGGAGGATCAAGGCTTCGTCATCTCGATCATCTCGCCGCCGCCCACAGCCACGCTGGAGCAGTCGGAAATATGGCAGCATCAGGTTTACCAGGCGGCGCGCAGCATTCCGGAAATCGACCACGTTTTCCAAATCAGTTCGCCGTCCCGTAGCTTTGCCGGCATGGTGCTGAAGCCTTGGAATGAACGCAGCAGATCGGCCATCGCTGTGACAAAGGACATGCAGGATAAGCTCAAGCTCATTTCCGGCGTTCGCGCCTTCGCGGCTCAGCCTCCGGCGCTTCCCGGCCCTGGGGGGTTGGGCACCCAGTTCGTGATCCAGACAACGCAATCCTTTCAGCAGCTCAACGAAGTGGCGGGCAACGTCCAAGATGCAGCGCTCGCGTCCCGCAAATTTGTCTTTCTCGATTCCGATTTGAAATACGATCAACCGCAGACCGAGATTGTCATCGACCGCGACAAGACGGCGAGTCTCGGCTTGACCATGCGCGATATCGGCACCGCCCTAACGTCCATCCTCGGCGGGGGCTATGTGAATTATTTCAGCTTGTCGGGCCGTGCCTATCAAGTCATCCCGCAAGTCGAGCAGCGCTTTCGCCTAAATGCCGAGCAGTTAAAGAGCTACTACATCCGTACGGCCGCGGGGACCAGCATTCCACTGGGCACTGTGGCGCATCTTGAGAACCACGTAACGCCGGAATCGCTCAACCATTTCCAGCAGCAGAACGCGGCCACGATCACAGCCATTCCAATGCCAGGTCTCACGGAAGGAGATGCGCTCACCGCCCTGCAGAACATCGCTGCAAGGACACTGCCGCAGGGCTATCGAATCGATTATGCCGGAGAAACCCGACAGCAGGTCCAGGAATCGAGCGCCCTGGTGCAAACGTTTTTCTTCGCACTGATTATCATTTTCCTAACCCTCGCAGCGCTTTTCGAGAGCTTTCGCGATCCGGTCACCATCCTGGTTAGCGTGCCGATGTCGATTTGCGGCGCGTTGATCTTTGTTGCCATGGGGATCGGCGGTACCAGCCTCAATATCTACACCGAGGTCGGTTTGGTGACCTTGATCGGGCTAATCAGCAAGCACGGCATTTTGATCGTCCGCTTTGCAAATGACGTTCAAGCCGAGGGACGCAGCAAGCGCGAAGCCGTTGAAGAAGCGGCGGCCATTCGTTTGCGGCCGATTCTGATGACCACGGCCGCCATGGTCCTGGGTGTCATGCCGCTAATATTCGCATCCGGCGCGGGTGCGGCGGCGCGATTTAATCTCGGTATCGTCATCGCCTCGGGCCTTGCAATCGGCACATGCTTTACGCTGTTCGTCGTTCCCGCAATTTACCTTCTGATCGCACGCGATCATGCGTCACACCCCGTTCAAGGGGCGCTGCCTGAAACGGGCATTGCACATTAGTGCCCCATTCATGCCGCATTTGTGAGCGGTCAGGCCGATTGCAGAGCGCCAAGATGCGCCGTTTGTCGCGCGGCATACATTCCGTAGATATACTTATATTTTCCGTGCCTTAGTACCGCTATTCGTAGAACCGCAGGGTGCCCCGCAAGTGGGGTTGGCTTCGTTGCCAGTGCCAACTGGCAGCCCTGCACGTCGCGCGGTGGATTACGTTATGGCACATATCGTTTACGGCGTCTGGAACGGAACGGTCCACGACTACCGTACGAAGGAACCCGGTGCAGAGGAGACGGTCGTCGCCTTGCGCGAATTGGACGTCTTCGATGACGACAATCGCATTCGCGCCTTCGTAGGCGACCGCGGCTTTTTTATCTTGGATACCGGTGTCAGCCTGATCGACATGTTCTGGCGCTATATGGAGAAAGCCGCACAACAATCCTGCGGTAAATGCACTCCATGCCGGATGGGCACGGTTCTCGTGCGCGACGCGCTCGATGCACTGCGGCACGGCAAGAAGAGTTCGCTGAGTTTCGCCGATATCATCTCTTTGTCCAGGCAGATGAGCGACACATCGCTTTGCGGACTTGGGCAGACCTGTGCGCGCTCGCTGCTGGCGGCGTTGGAGAATTTTCGCGACGAGTTCGAACTGGAAGCCGCTGCCGGTGCGCAGCCGGACCAGAATGGCATGGTCTATGTCACGGCGCCCTGCACGGAAGCATGCCCGTCAAAAATCAATGTCCCGCAATACATCGACTACATCCGCGATGGAAAGCCGGAGCATTCGCTCGGCGTCATTCTGCAGAAATATCCGATGGCCGCGACTTGCGGACGCGTTTGCGTGCGGTTCTGCGAGATGGCATGCCGGCGTAACTTGGTCGACGAAGCGGTTGGGATCAAAACGCTCAAACGTTATGTCGCGGACTACCAGACGCGCACGCACGCTCTGAGTTTCAGCCGGGACCTTATCGCCGAGCACCTTCCCGCCTCGATGCGGATCGCCGTAGTTGGCGCAGGGCCGGCGGGCGTTTCCTGTGCGTACCATCTGCTCCTGCACGGCTATCATGTCGATATTCTTGAAGCGATGGATCAGGCCGGCGGCATGGCTGCGATCGGCATTCCCAGCTATCGCTTGCCAAAAGATGTCCTGAAGTCCGAAATGGACATCATTACCGAACTCGGCGGCCGCTTCTTGTTCAACCAGGCCCTCGGTCGCGACTATTCCATCGACGATCTATTCGCACGCGGATATCGCGCGGTGTTTTTGGCGCTTGGTTGTCAAGAAGGAACCAAACTAGGAGTCGTCGACGAAGACCCAACGATGCCAGGTTATGAATTGGGTATCGGTTTTCTGCTGAAGGTTCACGATCACGTCGCAGGTATCCACACAACCCAATTGTCCGACACCGTGGTCGTCGTGGGCGGCGGCAACGTGGCGATGGACTGCGTGCGTTCTGCGCTGCGGATGGGGGCGGAGAATGTTCACCTTGTCTATCGCCGCAGCCACGGCGATATGCCGGCCGACCAGGAAGAAATCGAGGCGGCAGAGCGGGAAGGCGTAATTTTCCACTTCCTCACCAATCCGACTCGTATCCTATCGAAAGATGGCCACGTCACCGGTGTCGAAGTGGTCGATATGGTTCAGACGGAAGTCGACGCGAGAGGTCGGCGCAACGTCAAACCTGTGCCGGGTTCGGAGCGGGTTCTTTCCTGCAGCACTTTGATTGCTGCCATCGGCCAGCAAGTTCGCAGCGGCGCTTTGAAATCCGGTGACGGCGTCACGATGGACCGTTGGGCCTTCGTCGGCACGAATAATAGCTCCTTGCTAACCTCGCGGCCGGGCGTGTTTGCCGGCGGCGACTGTGCAACCGGCCCATCGACACTGATTCATGCCATGGCGGCGGGCTTGAAAGCGGCCCGTGCCATCGACGATTGGGTGCGGCGCGGCGAGGTACGCTTTTTCCCGCGCTCGCGGATGCGTCAAATTCTTAACGAGAACAAACTGCTTGCCTCCGATATCGTCGAAATTCCCGTGAAGTCGGAATATCGCGTGCATCATCCAGAGTTGGACCCCGAAATTCGCAAACAGATGTTTGAAGAAGTGCAACACACGATCAGCGCGGAAGAAGCCTACAGAGAGGCAAAGCGCTGCTTGAGATGCTACCGCGTCTACTCGGTTATCACCGAGCGGCCAATACCAGAATCCCACACCTGAAGGAGCGGAGCATCATGGATACCGATAATTCCGCCGAAGCCGCCAATATTGTGCATGCAACGATCAATGGTGTGGCCGTCGAAGGGCAGAAGAACGAGACCATTCTTCATTGCGCCCGCCGCTACGATATCTACATCCCAACTCTGTGCGAGCTGGACGATATCGATCATACGCCGGGGACTTGCAGAATTTGTTTGGTCGAGATTCAGATTCCCGGTCAATCGCGCTCGCATCTTGTGACGTCTTGCAATACGCCACTTTTAAATGGGATGGATGTTCAGACCCGCTCGCCGCGCGCGCGCGCCGCACAGCGCCTGCAGGTCGAGTTGATTATGGCCGACCACAACCAGGATTGCGCAACGTGCACACGTCATGGCGATTGCGAACTGCAGGATGTCGCACAGTTCGTCGGGCTGCGCAAAAACAGATTCGTGGATTTGGATCGTATCAACACACGCGAGATCGATATCTCATCGCCGGCCATGATCCGCGATATGACAAAGTGCATTCGCTGTCAGCGTTGTGTAGCAGTTTGCCGCGACGGACAGGGTGTCGATGCCCTGGTGATGACCGGTACCGGCGAGAACACGGCGGTAGGGCTGCGCAATGGCTTGTCACAAAAGGATTCGGACTGCGTCACATGCGGCCAATGTGTCCTCGTGTGTCCGACGGGCGCGATCGGCGAACGCGACGAGACCGACAAGGTGTCGCAGTTTCTTTACGACCCAGACATCATCACGGTGTTCCAATTCGCGCCGGCGCTGCGCGTTGCCTTTGGCGAGGAGTTCGGACTGCCGCCAGGGACAAACGTCCAAGGTCAGATTGTCGCCGCCTGCCGCAAGTTAGGCGCCGACATTGTGCTCGACACCAATTTTGGCGCCGATCTCGTCATCATGGAAGAAAGCGCGGAATTGCTGCGCCGGCTGGGCGAGAAAAAGCGGCCGACGTTCACGTCGTGCTGCCCGGCCTGGATCAATTTCGCCGAGCAGCTCTATCCCGACATTCTGCCGCTCTTGTCGTCCACAAAATCTCCGATGCAATGTCTTGGCGTTATTGCGAAGACCTATCTGCCGGAGAAAATGGGGATCGATCCAAAGCGCATCCGCGTTGTGGCGCTCATGCCCTGTACCGCCAAGAAAGACGAAGCGGCGCGCCAGCAATTGCAGTTCGAGGATATGGCGGAAATCGACGTCGTGCTTACCACTCGTGAATTCGCCCATCTTTTGAGAAGCGAGGGTATCGATCTGGGCAAGCTCGAACCCGCCGAGTTCGACAATCCCTATATGAGCGAATTCTCGGGCGCCGGAGCCATCTTCGGCACGACCGGCGGCGTCATGGAAGCTGCCGTTCGCACGATGTATTTTGTGATCAACGGCAAGGAACTGGACAAGATCGAACTGGAGCAGCTGCGCGGCTTCGACGGCGTACGCTCAGCAACCGTTGATATGGGCGGTCCCGTCGGGCTGGTGAAAGTGGCCATGTGCCATGGTCTGAAACCCGTGCGTCAAATTGTGGAAGCGGTTCGATCCGGCGAGGCCGATTTCGATTTCATCGAAATCATGGCGTGCCCGGGCGGCTGCGTTGACGGCGGCGGCAGTTTGCGTTCCAAGAAAGCGTATTTGCCACACGCGCTCAGGCGGCGTTCGACGTTGTTCAACATCGATCGCCAGCAAAAAGCCCGTCAGTCGCACAACAACAAGCAGATTCAGACCCTCTATCACGACTTCCTAGAGAAGCCCTACTCGGACAAGGCGCACCATCTGCTGCACACGGTTTATAACGATCGCAAGCTCACGCTCACCCGCACGGTCAAGGAGATCTGGCAGGAGATCACCATGAGCACGATGGTCTATTAGTGAGCACGATGGTTCATTAGCAGGTGCGACAACACAGCCTCCCTGCAACAATTCCAGGGTCCGCTTAATCTTTTGATTTTGAAGCGAAATCTCCAACGAGAAAGCACGTAGTAATGCTTACTTGGGGGCCGCCGAAATTTGATCTTTCATAAGGTTTCTAAAGCGTATGAAGCGTCCAGGTAGAGCCGCAGCCGGACGTAAGACATTGAGCAGTGCGGAGCGATGGCGTGTTGATCGAAGCGGACATGAATTCGTGGCTTGATGCGGTTCTGATTCGATCCGCTCCGCAAAGGCGTGATCAAGCCGCATTTCAGATTGTTGCAGGCCGTCGCGAACCATGGCGCTTATGCCGCAGCCGCGCGCTTCTATGCGAGCCGATTTCAACTGGGTCATCGCTAGGCGCTCGGCGACGCGGTCAGCAACACCGTGTTCAAGGGTTATGCGCCGTCTTTCGCTGCAGCGTCGTACGGTTTATGCCGCGCCGGGAAAGACTTTATCGACTTAGCCAAGCTTGGTTTTGCCAGAAACATATCCAAGCCAGCCTGGCGGGAATGTTTCCGGAGTACCCGAAGACTTCGCGTCACTCGGACCCTGGGCAACCGGGAAAACGATCAAGCGTGAAGAAATGTCGCATATGGGAGCGGAGGAAAGGGATGTTTCCAAACGCATCTTGCGCGCCATAAGAAAGGGCAAGAAGGACGTGTTCTGTTGAGTCGCGCCCGCAGTAAGTTGGACGGGCTCGGCAATCTTCCATGAAGCCGGCTTTGCCGCGGCTCTCATGGTCCAGGGAGCGAGAAAAAATGGACGCACAAACGCGTGTTCAGTCCGAAGTTCAACAACTTGTTCGAATACATGGCCGCACCCGCACGGCGTTGATGCCGGTTCTTCAAGATATAAATCGAGCACACAGTTATATCTCGGAAGATGCGATGCTGTGCGTCGCAAAAGAACTCGGCGTGCCACGAGCCGAAGTATATGGCGTCGCGACGTTCTACAGTTTCTTGAGCGTGAAGCCGCGCGGAAAATACGTTATCCGCATGTGCCAAACAATCAGTTGCGCCAAGCAGAGCAAGTTCGAGCCTGTGATAGCGACCTTGCTCGAAGAGCTGGGCATCAAGTTCGGCGAAACGACGAAAGACGAGCTGTTTACGCTGGAGCACACCAACTGCAACGGCATGTGCGACCAAGGCCCGGCGATATTGATCAATGACGACGTGCACGTGAAGCTGACGGAGTCTTCCGTTCGCACCATCCTGAACAATTACCGCCGCAAGGCCGGGACGGACGGTCGGTCCGCCAACGCTTGACAGAATTTGCGAGGACAACATGGACGTGAAGGCGATACGCGGATTTATCGGCAACAAGCTGACATTCGCGGAAGTGTCTGCGGACAACGGCTTGAAGATGGCTGCAACAGTCTCGGCCGAGGATCTGATTGCAATGATCAGAGCTTCCGGTCTGCGCGGACGCGGCGGCGCGGGCTTCCCGGCGGCGCGGAAGTGGGAATTTGCTCGGGCGGAAGAAGGCACTCCGAAGTACATCATCTGCAATGCGGACGAAGGTGAGCCCGGAACCTTCAAGGATCGCCTGATCCTGACGGATTTTCCCGATCATGTCTTTGCAGGAATGGCGATTGCCGGCAAAGCAGTCGGCGCCGAAAAGGGAATTCTCTATCTCCGTGCCGAGTATGGTTGGCTACGCGGGCATCTGGAAGACGTCCTAAAGCGGCGGCGTAAAGCATCGCTATTGGGAGACGGCGTGTTCGGTAACGCGGATTTCCGGTTCGACGTTGAAATCCGCATGGGTTCGGGCGCTTACATTTGCGGCGAGGAAACGGCTCTTCTTAAATCGCTCGAGGGACGCCGCGGCGACGCGCGCAACCGCATCCCGTTCCCCGTGCAGGCCGGCTATATGGGCAAACCCACCGTCGTCAACAACGTGGAAACCCTCGCCTGGGTACCGTGCATCGTAGACAAAGGTCCCGCTTGGTTTGCCTCCATGGGAACCAAAAAGGCCCCTGGCGCCTGGCTGTTCAGCGTTTCAGGCGATTGCAGTCGTCCCGGGATTTATGAATATCCTTTCGGCACGTCCTTGCGCCAGATCCTGACCGATGTGGGCGCGACAAACGCCAAGGCCGTTCAAGTCGGCGGCGCCAGCGGCATTTGCGTTCCACCGTCCCAGTTCGACCGCACCTTGACGCCGGGCGATTTGGCCACCGGAGGTTCGATCATTGTCTTTGGCCAGGGCCAGGACATGTTTGCGGTCGCGGAGAATTTTCAACAATTTTTCGCCGACGAATCCTGCGGGCAATGCATTCCGTGCCGCGTCGGCAACGTTCGTCTGCAGGAAGCCATAAAGCGGATGCGAAAAGAAGGGCTCGACAAAGAAACCGAGCACACGCTTCGCCAATTGGCCGCGACGATGCAATCGGCATCGAAATGCGGTTTGGGACAGTCGAGCCCCAAAGCGTTCCTGTCGATCCTCGACAATTTTTCCGGCGAGCTTCCGGCGTGTAAAGCGCCGGTCAAAGATACGCAATCCGTAGTCAGCATCGCGCAATAGGGCCATCACGAGGGGCCATGTCATGACGACAGAGATGATCACCATCACGATCGATGGAAAAGAGATGAAGGTCAGCCCAGGTACAACAGTGCTGGCGGCGGCGCAGAAAGCGGGCATCCATATCCCGACCTTGTGTCACCACGACGATTTGTGCGCCCAGGCGCTGTATTCTCAGTCCGACGCAAAGGGCAACGACTCGGCAAACAAGCACGCCGAGAGCGGCATGTTGGCGACGCCTTCGAGTTGCCGGATGTGTTTGGTGGAAATAGAGGGCATTCGCCAGCTGCAAGCTTCTTGCGCCGTACCCGTCCATTCGCCGATGACGATTCGAACGACCTCGACCGCTATTCGTCATGCGCGGAGCGACATTCTTGAACTTATGATGTCGGAACATTACGGCGATTGCTTTGCCTGTGCCCGCAACGGCACCTGTGAACTGCAGAAACTTTGCGCCGATTACGGTGTGACCTCGGAGCGCTTCGGCCGGCCACATGAGCCGCTGTTTGAGATGGCCGATCCGAACAACATCATTATGCGGGACATGAACAAGTGCATTTTGTGTCGCCGTTGCGTGCGCATGTGCGCCTTGTACCAGGGTGTTTATGCCCTCACCACCGAAGGGCGCGGCGATCACAGCCGAATCTCGACCTTTATGGGTCGCGAGATGATGGACGCTTGGTGCGTCAACTGCGGCCAATGCATCAATCGTTGTCCGACGGGCGCCTTGACGGAACGCGACGACACCGAAGCGGTGTGGCGCGCCATCGAGGACCCCGACAAAATTGTCGTGATTCAAACTGCGCCCGCACCGCGGGCTGCCATCGGCGAAAGCTTCGGTTGCGAACCGGGCACGCCTATGACCTTCCAGATGAATACAGCGCTGCGGCGCTGCGGTTTCGACAAGGTCTTCGATACGACTTTTTCCGCCGATCTCACAATCCTGGAGGAAGGCGCCGAACTGATCTCGCGTCTCTACAAGGCGCTGGTGCTTAAGGACAACAGCGCGGCGCTTCCGCAATTCACCTCGTGTTCGCCCGGCTGGGTTAAGTTCATCGAGCATTTCTATCCGAACTATCTCAACAACCTTTCTTCGGCCAAGAGCCCCCAGCAGATGATGGGCGCGGTGATCAAGACCTATTTTGCCGAGAAGAACGGTTGGGATCCGTCGAAAATCGTCAGCGTGTCCCTGATGCCTTGCACGGCAAAGAAATTCGAAGCGGCACGGCCCGAAATGGATTCGAGCGGATATCGTGACGTGGATTATGCGCTAACGACGCGCGAACTCGCCCGTATGTTCAAACAAGCAGGCATCGATCTTCCGCATCTCGAAAAATCGCCGTTTGACGATCCGTTCGGCGTCTCGAGCGGTTCGGGCGTCATCTTCGGTGCGACCGGCGGCGTGATGGAAGCGGCGCTGCGCACCGTGATCGAAATCGTCACGGGCGAGAAAGTTGAAACATTGTTCGCCAAAGCGGACATCAAGCCGGTGCGCGGCTTCGATGGCGTGCGGATGGCCGAGATCAAAATCGGCGAAACCGGCCCGGTACCGGCCATTCTTTCGCATCTTGTGCCGGACTTCGAGTGGTTGCGCGGCGTGACCCTGCGTGTCGGTATGGCTCATGGCACGGCAAACGCGATACGGGTCATGCAGGACATCCAGGACGGCGGTCCGCTTTCCAGCTGTCATTTCATCGAATTCATGGCGTGCCCCGGCGGCTGTCTGGGCGGCGGCGGCCAGCCCATCCCCACCACGCAAGATATCCGCGCGGCGCGTGCCAAAGCGATTTACGGCGAAGACGCGAGCGACGTTGTGCGCAAATCGCACGAAAATGAGGATGTCTTGCGTATTTACCGCGAATTCTTCAAAGAAGGACCATGTAGCCACAAGAGCCACGAGCTCCTGCACACGCATTACAAAGAAAGGGTATAGGTCGCCATTGACGGACTTCGCACACCTCACCGCGCAACAAACGTTCCGTCGCGATGATCTGGTAGCGATACTGGGTGCGAAGGACGTCAAGGACATCGATATCATCCGCCGGGCCGCAGAGGCCGTTCTGCTGGAACAATGTGGCCCGGGCGTATATTTGCGCGGCTTGGTCGAATCTTCGAATGCCTGTGCTTGCGACTGCCTCTATTGCGGCATCCGAAAATCCAACAAGGATGTTCATCGCTACACGCTGTCGGTCGACAGCATCTTGGAATGCGCCAAGTTATGCTCGCAGCTTGGTTATGGCTCGATGGTCATCCAGTCGGGCGAACGCGCCGACAAGAAATTCATCGACATGACGGTGGAGGCGCTGGAACGAATCAAGCTGGAAACCCGTACCGAAGCGCAGCCTGAGGGCCTTGGCATCACGTTGTGCATAGGTCAGCAATCGCGTGAAACTTTCCAGCGCCTCTACGATGCCGGCGCCCATCGCTATCTGCTGCGCATCGAATCCACCAATCCCGCCCTGTTCGCCAAGATCCATCCGGGTGACCAGACATTCGAGTCCCGCGTCGAATGCCTCAATCTGCTGCGGGAGATCGGCTATCAGGTCGGTACCGGCGTGATGATCGGCTTGCCCGGGCAGACACTGGACGACCTCGCCGGCGACATTCTTTTCTTCAAGGCCAACGATATCGACATGATCGGCATGGGCCCGTTCATTCCCCATCCTGATACACCGCTGGGCCACGAGCCTTGCCTAGAAGTGCATGAACGCGTTCGCCTTAGCCTTTTGATGATCGCCGCCACTCGTCTTTGCTTGCGCGATGTCAACATTGCCGCCACCACGGCTCTGCAGGCGCTTGACCCCATCGGTCGCGAAAAAGGCCTGCAATTCGGCGCCAATATCATCATGCCCCTGGTCACGCCCGACGATGTCCGGCGGGATTATCAGCTCTATCCGGGAAAACCCTGTCTGGAAGAAAACGCCAAGGAGTGCCAAACCTGTCTCGGCATGCGTATCGAGGTTGCCGGCCGCAAGATGGGTGCCAACACCTGGGGCGATTCCAGGCACGCCGCCAAGCGCAAGGCCGAGAAGGAACGGAGCAGCGTCTGATGACGCAAGGCCCACAGGCATTCCGCACGGAATGCGACGCTCTTGGAGAAAAAGAGATCGCAGGCGACGCGTTGTGGGGCATTCACACGCAGCGAGCACTGGAGAATTTCGCGTTTTCGCAGCGCAGGGTGCCTTATGCCCTGATCGCAGCCATCGCCACCGTCAAGCACGCGGCCGCCGCTACCAATGCGGAACTGGGCTATTTGCCGAAAGACATCGCCGACGCGATCATTGCGGCTTGCGTGCAAATCTGCGAAGGCAATCTTCAGGACCATTTCCCGCTGGATGCCTTGCAGGGCGGCGCAGGCACCTCCACCAATATGAACGTCAATGAGGTCGTCGCCAACCTTGCGCTAAAGCGTTTGGGCAAGCAGATCGGCGATTATGCAGAGGTTCATCCGCTGCTTCATGTCAATCTGCATCAATCGACCAATGACGTGTACCCGACGTCGCTGCGCATTGCGGCGATCGCGGGTATACGCCGGCTCAGCGATAGCTTCGCCAAACTGCAGGGGGCATTCCAAGCAAAGGAAGTTGCATTCCAAGCGATCGCCAAAATGGGCCGCACGGAATTGCAGCCCGCCGTGCCCATGACGCTGGGCCAGGAGTTCTCCGCCTTTGCCGAAGCGATTGCACGCGATCGCTGGCGTACCTTTAAATGCGAGGAACGCTTGCGCCTCGTTAATCTGGGCGGCACGGCCATCGGAACCGGCATCGCCGCTCCCCGGCGTTATATCTTCCGTGTCATTGAAGTGTTACGCGCGCTCACCGGCATGGGATTATCGCGCAACGAAAATGTGATCGATGCAACGGCCAATGCCGACGCCTTGGTCGAAGTATCCGGCATCTTGAAAGCGTCCGCGGCCAATCTAAGCAAGATAGCTGGCGATTTGCGTCTGCTGCATTTCTTAGGGGAAATCGCGCTTGCGCCTTTACAAGCCGGTTCTTCGATCATGCCGGGCAAGGTCAATCCGGTGATGACCGAAGCGGTGATGCAGGCGGGCATGGTGGTGCGCGCCAACGATGCCGTTGTCGCCGAGTGCGCCGCGCACGGCACGCTGCAGATCAATGAATTTATGCCGCTGCTCGCCTTCGCACTGCTCGAATCCATCGAAATTCTGAATGCCACCGCCCTCTCTTTTGCCGATCATGTTGCACGCATCGAAGCCGATGCGGAACGTTGCGCCGAATTTCTCGATGACGGGCCAAGCTTGCTCACGGCGTTCCTGCCGCAGATCGGTTACGAGCGCGCCAGCGCGTTGGTGAAGGAATTTGCGGTAGCGCAAGCTGCTGCTCGCGGACTTACGTTGCGAAGTTTCTTGTCGGGAAAACTTGGCGAAGCGCTGGTGAACGAAGTCCTCTCCGCTCCCAACCTTGTCAAACTCGGTCACGATTGATGTCGCAGATTCTTCCCTCCGCCCCAAAATCCACCCGTCTGCATATTGGGTTGGCCGGCCGCGTCAATGTGGGCAAGTCGTCCTTTCTCAACATGCTCGCAGGGCAAGACGTCGCCATCACATCGGAGATTGCGGGAACAACCACCGATGTCGTCGAGAAGACGATGGAGCTCTTGCCGCTCGGACCCGTGACGCTGATCGATACAGCGGGTGTCGACGATATCTCCGCCCTGTCCGCCGCCCGCATCGAGAAGACCAAGAAGGCATTGCGCCGCGCCGACATTCTTGCCGTCATCGTCACACCCAACGCCTGGAGCGAATACGATGATGCGCTGGTCAACGAAGCGCGCGCCGCTTCCATCCCTGTGCTGGTCGTTGTCAACAAGGCCGATCTCGCCGAACCCAGTTCGGATTTTCTTGCGCTGCTGGATGTAAAGCGCCTTTCCTGGATTCAAGGCAATTCCACTGGCAATGCCGCGTCGCGCGAATCGTATCGCCAGGCCTTCAAGGACGCTATTCGCGGGCTTCTGCCGCGCCTGTTCACCGCACCGCCGTCGCTGCTGGGCGATTTGCTTCCGGCGGGTGGCATGGCGGTGCTTGTCGTGCCCATCGATTTGGGCGCTCCCCAGGGCCGTCTCATCGTGCCGCAAGTGCAAAGTCTGCGCGATCTGCTGGACAACGATGCCAGCGCGCTGGTGGTGAAAGACCGCGAATACGCCGCTACGCTGGCGCGCCTCAAATCGCTGCCGGATCTCGTCGTTTGCGATTCCCAGGTTGTGGCGCGCGTTGTCGCCGACACGCCGCCCTCCGTACCGCTTACGACATTTTCCATCCTGTTCGCGCGTTACAAAGGAAACCTCGCGGAGCTGGCGCGCGGCGCGGGCGTTCTCAACTGCTTGAAACCCGGCGACAAGATATTGCTGGCCGAGGGCTGTTCGCACCATCCGCTGGAGGACGATATTGGCCGCGTGAAGATCCCACGCTGGCTTCGCCAATTCGCCGGCTGCGAGTTGCAAATCACCTCCTGTGCCGGTCACGATTTTCCGCCGGACTTGAAGGACTACCGCCTAGTAATCCATTGCGGCGGCTGTGTGATGACGCGTCAAGAGATGCTCTCGCGCCTGTCGGAAGCGGAACGCGAGCACGTCGCTATGACGAATTTCGGTTTGGCGATCTCCGTCTTGCAGGGCGTGTTAAATCGCGCCTTGTCGCCTTTCCCGGACGCGCTTCTTGCCTATAAACAAGCCCTGGCGGATTGAAGCGGCTATCCTATAAATACCACATGGACAAAATCGCGATCGTCACGGGAGCGGGCAGCGGCATAGGACGTGCGGTTGCCCTTGGATTGCTCGGCGCCGGTTATGCCGTAGCGCTGGCGGGGCGTCGCCAGGACGTGCTCGATGAAACCGCAGCGATGGCTTCGGCGCCTTCGCGGGTATTGGTTGTTCCGACTGATGTCAGTGCGGAAGATTCTGTGGAAAATCTATTCCGCGAAACTGTGGCGCAGTTTGGCCGCGTCGATCTGCTATTCAATAATGCCGGCACGAGCGCTCCGCCCGTGCCGATCGAATCTCTCAGCCTCGCGCAATGGAATATGGTCGTGGCCGTCAATTTGACGGGTGTCTTTCTCTGCGCTCGCGCGGCGTTCCGCCAGATGAAAAAGCAGGATCCACGCGGCGGGCGCATTATCAACAACGGTTCTATATCGGCGCATGTGCCGCGGCCTTTCTCCGCACCCTATACGGCGACCAAGCACGCTGTCAGCGGCCTGACGAAGTCTCTGTCGCTCGATGGCCGCAGCTTCGATATTGCCGTCGGACAGATCGATATCGGTAACGCCGCCACGGCAATGACCGCCGCTATGGCTGGCGGCGTGCTGCAGGCCAACGGAACCGTTGCCGCCGAACCCACGATGGATTTGCGCCATGTCGTTGATGCGGTCGTTTACATGGCGAATATGCCGCTCAATGCGAATGTGCTGAGCTTGACGGTCATGGCGAACCGGATGCCCTTCGTCGGACGTGGCTAGCGTGCCACTACCGCTGCCGTTGATTTGAGTGCGTCTTGCACCGAAGCGACGGCCCGCATGGGCCATCGCCCTTCATTAGCCGTGTAATTTCTTAGCGGTCTCTGCGATTTTTCTGCCCTGATAACGAGCGCCGTCCAGTTCGTTCGCCGTCGGTTGCCGCGAACCGTCGCCGCCGGAGATCGTCGTAGCACCGTAGGGCGAACCGCCCGTCACTTCGCCCAGAGTCATCTGACCTGCGTGCCCATAGTCCAAACCCACAACGACCATCCCAAAATGAAGAAGATTGGTAATAATCGAGAACAGGGTCGTCTCCTGACCGCCATGCTGTGTGGCCGTGGAGGTAAACGCGCCTCCCACTTTCCCATGCAGAGCGCCGCGTGCCCACAATCCGCCCGCTTGATCTAGGAAGTTGGCCATCTGCGAGGCCATACGGCCGAAGCGTGTTCCCACGCCCACAATGACAGCGTCATAATTCGCCAAGTCTTCGATCGATGCGATGGGAGCGGCTTGATCCATCTTGTAGTACGATTTTCGCGCGATTTCCTCGGACACCAATTCCGGGACGCGTTTGATATCGACGGTGGCTCCCGCTTCGCGTGCGCCCTCCGCCACAGCCTGCGCCATTTTTTCAATATGGCCATACGCCGAATAGTAAAGGACAAGAACTTTGGGCATTGCAGTCTCCTAATGGAAATGTTGCGAAACAGGGAATCCTGATGACGCCTATGCCGCGTCCACAAACACAAGTTCGGAATCCTCCAGCGCCTTAATCTGCAGCACCGGGACATTTTCGATAGCCGCCCCGTCGCGGGCATTGATCCGCACGCCGTTGATTTCGACCGCACCTGTCGCCGGCACAAGATAACCGTGGCGCTGTTCGCCGATCGGATATTCGACCGCCTCACCCGCTTTCAAGGTTGCGCCTAGAACGCGCGCATCTGTGCGGATTGGCAAGGCGTCGGTGTCCCCGTCGAAACCGCTTGCCAGAGTGACGAAGCGTCCGGACCTGTCGCTTTTGGGGAAAGGCTTTGCACCCCAGGACGGCTTGCCTCCCGCACGCGTGGGCAAAATCCAAATTTGAAAAAGTGTCGTGGTCTGAAGTTCGAGATTGTATTCGGCATGTCGGACACCCGAACCCGCGCTCATGACCTGCACGTCTCCCGCCTCGGTGCGACCTTCATTGCCCATACTATCTTTGTGGGTAATGGCCCCCTGCCGGACATAGGTGATGATCTCCATGTCCGCATGAGGGTGGGGCGGAAAGCCGGAATTCGGTGCGATTTCGTCGTCGTTCCAGACGCGTAGGCTGCCCCAACCCATTCTTTTGGGATCGTGGTACTCGGCGAATGAGAAATGGTGCCGGGCATTCAGCCAGCCGTGATTTGCGCCGCCAAGCTCTTCAAAGGGTCTGCGTTCAATCATCGAAGGCCTCCTTGCGACTGAGCCGCATTGTTCGGATCGAACCTATGGACTGGCAAACTATTTAAAAATAGAAACTACCGAAACTCATTGTTTCCGGAATTGATATGTCGAATCTGCCCGATTTCGAGGGGTTAGCGGTCTTTGCCAAAGTCGTGGAGACTCGCTCCTTTGCCAGAGCGGCCACGGAACTCAAGCTCTCCAAAGGCACGGTGTCCAAAGCGGTCACGCGGCTCGAGACAAAACTCGGCACGCGCCTTTTGAACCGCACATCGCGCAGGTTCGCCGTGACCGATGCTGGCCGCCGTCTATCGGAGCGCGCCTCTCACATTCTTGCCGAAGGCGAGGCGGCCGAGAGCGAAACGCTGGCGCACTCGATAAGCCCGCGCGGACTTGTGCGCCTTGCGGCACCGATGTCGTTTGGTGTGTTGCACGTCGCGCCGTTGATGCCGGAATTCCTGTCGGCTTATCCGGGCATCGCAGTGGACTTGCATCTGAGCGATGCAATGGTCGATTTGATCGGCGAGGGCTTCGACGCGGCCTTGCGAATTGCCAGCTTGCCCAACTCATCGCTAATTGCAAGGCGGCTTTGCGGCGTCGAAGCGCATGTGCTCGCCGCCCCAGCCTATCTCAAAGAGCATGGCCGGCCTCGGCATCCGTTGCACCTTTCGGAACATGTGTGTGTCAGCTATGCGTATTTGGCCACAGCCGATACGTGGCGCTTCACAAACAAATCCGGTGAGGTCGCAAGCCTGCGGCCGGCAGGCCCGCTGCGCGTCAATAATGGTGACGCGATCTTGCCGGCCCTTATCGCGGGCGTGGGTTTGGGTGTCCTACCCGACTTTATCGCAGGCCCTGCCTTGGCTGACGGACGGCTTGAAGCTGTTTTGACGGATTGGTCGCTACCGTCTGCCGCGCTTCATTTGGTCATGCCACCTGGCGGTCCGCGACCGGCGCGCGTCGAAGTGCTTGGAGATTTTCTGGCGCGGAAATTGGCGCGGCGAGGGCATGAAAAGGCATGACACGACTGCGGCGATGGCGTTGGTCGAGAGCAAGTTGGGATCAAGTTGACCCGCTGCGCCGGCGGCCAGTTGCGACGTGGGAAGCAGAAGGGCGCAGAGCATAGCGGCACTACGGTCAAGCCCTTCGACGAACTCACGGCACAAATGGCCCCGGCCCTTCGGGTTGGCTTGCGGCGGGGCGCCGTTCGGCGGGGGATCGATCCACAGGATCGATCTCTTTGCCGCCTCACTGTCGCCGCGCTTGACCGTATTGGCGATACGCTCTTCGCACGGCTTCTGGCGGCCTACGCTGCTGCGCAGCTTCGGTCCGCCTTGTTTCTCATTTGCCCGCCGTAGCTTTAGCGAAGGCGGGCGTTCGCTTCGCCCCAACCCAACGCAGCCGCGTCAATTTGGTCCCAACTTGCTCTAGGGTTGGCTTCATCCATCCCACCGCCTATATTAACCAAACTTTGACGAGCCTGAACGACGTTCTACTTCGAGCGGCGTGGTAATGTTTTTTAGGAGTTGCGATTGCAATTCAGACTTGATGCAGGATTTGATCTTTGTGCAAAGAAGACGATTCAGAGAATCGCGGATCCCCTCAATGACATCCAACGCATCTTTCGATCTTCCGCCACTTTTGCTGGACAACGGATGGGGCACCACTAGGGCCGAAGCGCACTTTTTTAATAAAGCTCAATCAATATACGCATCTACGCTTTACCAATGGAAACGCACTTCGCCGAGAACACACCACGCGTGTTGAACGGTTGTCTCCTTCAGCCACAGAGAACCCACGGATCAAAATCATGGTCGCACCACCACTCCCACAATTACCCAGTGAAATCTCCGGTCTGCAGTCTTTGGCACTCGATTTGCGCTGGACATGGAGCCATGAGGGCGATGCGCTGTGGACTTATGTCGACGAAACGCTTTGGGAGCGCACATATAATCCCTGGACTGTTCTACAGAGCCTGACAACGGAACGTTTGAAGGCGTTGGCCAAGGACGCCAAATTTCAGGAAAAACTCGACGCGTTTGTCACGGCGCGCCAGCGCTATCTGCAGACGCCGGGTTGGTTTCGCAGCACCGAAGGTTCGGCGCAAATCGGGGGCATTGCTTATTTCAGCATGGAATTCGGCCTCGGCTCCGCCTTGCCGCTCTATGCCGGCGGCCTGGGTGTTCTTGCGGGCGACTTCTTGAAGTCTGCCAGCGATCTTGACGTCCCGGTTATCGGTATCGGCCTTCTCTATCAGGAAGGTTATTTCCGCCAGCTCATCGATGCCGATGGGATGCAACAGGAATTCTATCCATACAACGAACCGGCCGCGATGCCGGTTGAACCGGTGATGATTCCGGATAATGGCTGGCTTCGCATTCCGCTCGAACTTCCCGGCCGCACATTGCAGTTGCGGGTGTGGCAGGCAACCGTCGGCCGCGTGAAACTTTATCTTTTGGACAGCAACGACGCGCTCAACAACCCGCCCGACCGCGGCATTACCTCGAAGCTCTATGGCGGTGGGTCGGAAGTCCGCTTGATGCAAGAGATCGTGCTTGGCGTCGCGGGCTGGCGCGTGGTCGAGGCCCTCCATCCCGAAGTGGAAATCTGTCACGTCAATGAAGGTCATGCCGCCTTTGCGGTGATCGAGCGCGCACGCCACTTGTCGCTTAAGCACAATTTAGACTTCTGGGAAGCGTTGTGGGCGACGCGCGCCGGCAATGTTTTCACGACGCATACGCCGGTTGCCGCCGGCTTCGACAGGTTCCCCGCCGACCTGCTGCGCAAATACCTGCCCTACGTCAAAGGCGTTCTGGCCGGCTCGCCGGTCAAACTCGAAGACATATTGGCGCTTGGCCGCGCAGACCCCGACGATCCCAATGAACCGTTCAACATGGCGTTTCTGGCACAGCGCGGTTCCGCTATTTCGGTTGGCGTGAGCCGTCTGCATGGCGAGGTGAGTCGGCATATTTTCCAACCCTTGTTCCCGCGCTGGCCGTCTTGCGAAGTGCCGATCTCCCATATCACCAACGGTGTTCACATCCCCACTTGGGATTCGGCCGCGGCCGACCGGGTCTGGACCAAATCCTACGGCAAAGAGCGCTGGCGCTCGCCGCCGTCCGACAACGGCGAACGCCTTGGCGGAGTAACCGACGCAGAGCTCTGGGCCATGCGCGGTGAAGGTCGCCGGCGCGTCGTGCATATTGCGCGGGCGCATCTTTCGCGGCAATTGAGAGAACGCGGTTTGGAGAGTGACGACGCCGAAATCGCGGAAACTGCACTCGATCCCAACATTCTGACTTTGGGATTTGCCCGCAGATTCACGGAATACAAGCGGCCTAATCTCTTGCTAAGCGACCGCGAGCGCCTGGGCAAGCTGCTGCTCGATTCCAATCGGCCGGTGCAGATTGTGGTCGCCGGCAAAGCGCATTCGGCGGACTATGTCGGCAAGGAAATGATTCAGGAATGGATCAATTTCGGACGGGAACCGAAGTATCGCCGGCATGTCGTGTTCCTAGAGGACTACGAGATCTCCCTGGCGCAAGAATTGGTCCAAGGCGTGGACGTCTGGATCAATACACCGCGCAGACCGTGGGAAGCGTGCGGCACCAGCGGAATGAAAGTGCTGGTCAATGGCGGGCTCAACTGCTCGACGCTCGACGGCTGGTGGGACGAGGCATACACCGAGAATGTCGGCTGGTCGATCGGCGACGGTAGCGGGGGCACGCCCGAAGAAGTCGACGCCCGCGACCGGGCGAGTTCTGTATGAGACTCTCGAGAACAAAATCATTCCTGAGTTCTATGATCGGGATTTCGAAGGGTTGCCGCGCGCATGGCTGAGCCGCATCCGCGAAAGCATGGGAAAATTGACGCAAGATTTCGGCGGCGCGCGGATGATGCGCGACTATGTGGAGCAAACCTATAGACCGCTCGCCAAAGCAGTCCATGAAAGGTTGAAAGACGGATGTGCCCTGGCCAAGTCGATGAACCAATGGTCAAGGAAGCTGCATAGCCGCTGGCCGAGCCTTCATGTCGGTCAGCCGATGGTCAATCAGACCGATTCGGTGAGACATCTCGTCGTGCCCGTCTATTTGGGCGAAGTTGCGCCCGCCTCGGTGCGTGTCGAGTTGTTCGCCGATGCCGCGCTCGACATGGCTTCGGAGGTTTTGATGCTTCATCAGGAGCAAGCGATCCCCGGCTCGACCAACGGCTACATCTATGCCGGAGCTATCACAACGTCACGGCCGGTGGAGGACTTTACGGTGCGCGTGGTGCCCTATCATCCCAACGCGCTTCTTCCGGCCGAGCTGCCGCTCATCGCGTGGCAGCATTAGGATCGCACGGTTTGCTCAATCTTCTGTCACGGTCCGCGCGTTCGTAGGTCCTGAGCGTCAGCGAAGGACGCGTACGAACGGGCCGTGACATTTTATTCAGACCCACGGCCATTTAGCCGTAGCGAAGTTCTTTTGTCGTGTCGATCTTAAGAGATTCGCTCCGGCTGGGCGGCAGCGAAATGGGTGGTCGCGGCATCACAAAGGATGTCGGATCTTCTTCGGAACCAGCCGCCCTGACTTCCGCTTCAAGCTCGGCTTCCAACTCGGCTTTCGCCCGCGTCCAATGCTCCTGCTCCTTGCCGATGGGACGCCCTTCGCGTTCCCAAATGAAGTAGCTGCGTTGGCGGATTGCATCTTCGGGTGATTGCATTGCATAGGGCATGACAGTCTCCTGCCGGAATGTTTAAACCAACTACCCCGCCCGCTCACCGAACTTCTTATTCTGCTTCGAATGTCGGTATTATACGGCTCCGATTGCGGCTTGTCTCTCTGGAACTTGCCCCGCTTGGACGCCTTCTGCCGATTGTAGCTGCGGAATCCCGCTGGCCGCATGGTACAATGCGAGATATTTCTCGGCGCTGGCGTCCCAGCTGAAATTCTGAGCCATGGCTTGAAGTTGTAGGCGTCGCCAGGTGAGGGGTTCGGCGTACAGAGCCAAAGCGCGCCCGATGGCTTCGACAAGACTCGTCAAATCCGGTTCTTCGAAAACAAATCCGGTCGCCGTCCGGTTAGCCAGGGTCGAGGAATCGGTGTTTACGACCGTGTCGGCCAACCCGCCCGTTCGCCGTACGACGGGCAATGACCCATACCGCAAGCCATAAAGTTGCGTTAGACCGCACGGTTCGAACCGCGCCGGCGCCAGTAGGATATCGCTGCCCGCTTGGAGTTGATGGGCCAGAGGCTCGTCGTAGCCAACGGTGACCGAGAGATTCTCCCGATTACCGGCCGCCTGCACCTCTGCGAATGCGGCTTCGATCACGGGATCTCCTTCGCCCACCAGCGCGAATTGCGCCCCCTGCTCGATAATCCACGGAATGGCCTGCAGGATCACATCAGCCATTTTTTGGTGCGTAAACCTGCTGACAAAGCCAATGAGGGGTGTTTCCGGGCTGACCGGCAGCCCCAGCTCCCGCTGTAACGCGGTCTTGCACACTCGTTTGCCCGAGATGTCGCTGGCGCGATAATTCTGTGGAATGTGATAATCAGTCGCAGGATTCCACAACGTATCGTCAATTCCGTTGAGGATTCCCGAGAAATTCCCAGCGCGCGCCTGCAGAACACCTTCCATTCCACAACCAAACTCGGCGGTGAGAATCTCCTTGGCGTAGTTTGGGCTTACTGTCGTCACCCGGTCCGCGTAGCGAAGGCCGGCTTTCAAGAACGAGACTTGACCATAGAATTCAAAGCCATTGGTTGTGAAGTCGTCATCTGGAACGTCGACAATCGGCAAGGCCGTCGCAGGGAAGTTGCCTTGAAAGGCCATATTGTGCGTCGTGAAGACGCTATGCGGCCGCGGCGCCTTCTCCAGTGACAGCAATAGCGGCAGCAAACCCGCGTGCCAGTCGTTGGCGTGTACGACATCCGGCCTCCAGGCAAGCTTGGTGCGGCCCATGGCCAATTTGTTGGCCACATGCGACAAATAGGCAAAGCGTAGCGCGTTGTCGGGCCATTCTTGGCCGTTCTCGTCTTGGTAGAGACTGCCGGTTCGACGGTAGAGCGACGGTGCATCGACGAGCCAAACGGGCAATTCGGTATCGGGCACCGTGCCTGAGACGAGCATGCCGTCACTGACGCCCAGAATAGGGTCGAGCTTGGCGACAAAACGTGGCTTTTCAACGCGCGTGAAGGCGCTGGGATAGCCGGGAACCAGGAGATGGACATCGACACCCCGACCCATCAGGGCAATCGGCAAGGCCCGCGAGACATCGGCAAGCCCGCCGGTCTTCGCGAGAGGATAAGCCTCGGCCGTTACAAAAAGCACCCTCATAGGTCTACCTCACGTGCTACGGATGCGGTGTCTGTGTTAGGCATCGCATAGCCGGGAGAACCTGACTTCCATCAGAATTGCCCAAAACCATAACATCCTATTTTGGTAAAACTATTATTACCCACACGTGATCAAATGTCTTTTGTCGCATTTTACGAATCACACGCTTGGACGGTCTCTAGCTAACAAGGAACGGTACTTAGGTCATGCCAGAAACGGATTCAGCGACACGACTCCAAGAACAGGTCCTCTCGACATCGGCACGCTCGCGCCACGTCTCGGCCATCGTTGGTGCAGATGAATACGATCCTTTTTCGTTTTTGGGGATGCACAAAGACCAGCAAACTGGTGAACTCCTTGTTCGCGTTTTCAACCCCGACGCTTCCGGTGTGACCGTTGTGGACCGTGACACGGGAAAAGACGCGGTGCAACTTGTGCGCGCACATGACGCAGGCTTGTTCACTGGCGTGGTGGGTAAGGATCGCGATCCTTTTGCCTATCGGTTGCGCGTGACCAACGAATTGGGCGAGCGGCTGATCGACGACCCGTACTCCTTTGGCTCCGTGCTGGGTGATCTTGATCTGTACCTGCACGCGGAAGGCAGCGACCTTCGCGGATACGCAAAAATGGGCGCCCATCCACTGGTTATGGATGGGGTAGCCGGCACGAGTTTCGCCGTATGGGCGCCCAATGCGCGACGGGTGAGTGTTGTCGGCGATTTCAACGCCTGGGATGGACGCAGGCATCCCATGCGGCTGCATCCGGGCGCGGGCCTTTGGGAGATCTTCCTGCCGGCGGTTGCTGCCGGCGCGCGCTACAAATTCGAAATCAAAGCGCAGGACGGGTCAATCCTGCTCAAAGCGGATCCCTATGCGTTCCAGGCCGAACATCCTCCCCAGACAGCGTCGGTCGTCTGTGCCGATGCGCCTTCGCTGGAACGTACGCAGACGTCCCATGGTCCGCGCGTCGACCGGCGAGGACCGGTGTCGATCTACGAAGTCCATTTGGGCTCATGGCGCCGTGTTCCGCAGGAAGGGCATCGCCCGCTGAGCTATCGCGAATTGGCCGATACCCTCGTGCCTTATGTCAAACACATGGGCTTTACCCATATCGAATTGCTGCCGGTCAGCGAGTACCCCTTCGATGGGTCGTGGGGCTATCAGCCGACGGCGTTGTTTGCGCCGACCAGTCGATTTGGCACGCCGGCCGATTTTCGCGCCTTCGTAGAGCGCTGCCACGCCGAAGGCATCGGTCTGATCCTGGATTGGGTCGTCGCGCATTTTCCCAACGACCCCCATGGGCTGGCACAATTCGATGGCTCGCATCTTTACGAACATGCAAACCCAAAAGAGGGCTTTCACCCGGATTGGAATACCTTCATCTACAATTTTGGCCGCAACGAAGTGCGCGGCTATCTGCTATCCAACGCCCTATATTGGCTTTCGCAATTTGGGATCGATGGGTTGCGCGTCGATGCGGTAGCTTCGATGCTCTATCGCAATTACAGCCGCAAGCAGGGCGAGTGGATTCCCAATGTCCATGGCGGCGTCGAGAATCTCGAAGCCGTGGATTTCGTGCGCCGGCTGAACGAACTTGTCTACGCCGACAACGCCAAGGCGGTAACGATCGCGGAAGAGTCGACGGCTTGGCCTATGGTATCGCGGCCGACATATCTTGGCGGACTTGGATTCGGTTATAAGTGGAATATGGGCTGGATGCACGACACGTTAAGCTACATGTCGAGAGAACCGATCCATCGCAAATACCATCACAACAATCTGACTTTTGGCCTGCTTTATGCGTTTACAGAGAACTTCATTCTGCCGCTCTCCCACGATGAAGTTGTGCACGGAAAAGGTTCGCTGCTGGGCAAGATGCCGGGCGATCGCTGGCAGAAATTTGCCAATCTGCGAGCCTATTACGCTTTCATGTACACGCAGCCGGGTAAAAAACTGTTGTTCATGGGATGCGAATTTGCGCAAGAGCGCGAATGGAACCACGACGAAAGTCTCGATTGGCATCTTATCGGCGATCCGCTTCATGAGGGCATGCAGAAACTCGTTCGCGATCTGAACCGTCTTTACAGCAACACGAGCGCGCTATACGAGCGCGACTGCGAGCCCGAAGGGTTTTCGTGGATCGATTGCAACGATTCGGAGTCCAGCGTGATTTCGTACATTCGTCGCGGTGCCGATCCGAACGACTTTGTCGTCGTGCTGTGCAATTTCACGCCAGTCGTGCGGCGGGACTATCGCGTGGGCGTACCGCATACGGGTCAATATCGGGAAATCCTGAACTCCAACTCAACCTTTTACGGCGGCAGCGATGTCGGCAATTCCGGTGTGGTCTCGACGCAGAATTTTGCGGTCCATGGAATGCCCGATAGTTTGTCGCTCACCTTACCGCCTCTCGGCGTTCTCGTTCTTGCACCGGTCAGGTCCTAGTTGTGAACGCAAGCCTTAAACAAGGGCGGCCATATCCCCTAGGCGCCACTTTCGACGGGCAGGGCGTTAATTTCGCTTTATTTTCGGCGCACGCGACGAAGGTCGATCTCTGCTTGTTCGATAAGCAAGGGCAACGCGAAATCGCACGTCTGACACTGCCGGAATGCACCGAAGAAGTGTGGCATGGCTATTTGCCGGAAGCGCATCCCGGATCGCATTACGGCTATCGCGTCCATGGCCCTTATGATCCGCTCAATGGCCACCGCTTCAATCCGAACAAGTTGCTGATCGATCCTTATGCGCGCGCCTTGAGCGGACCGCTCGAGTGGAACGAATTGCATTACGGATACATTGTGGGCGATCCGCATTTGGATCTGTCTTTCGATCCGCGGGACGACGCGGCCGTTGTGCCCAAAGGGCGCGTGACCGATCCGTCATTCGACTGGGGCAACGACAAAACTCTGCGGATCCCGCGCTCGCACAGCGTTATCTACGAATTGAACGTACGCGGCTACACGATGCTCCACCCGTCAGTCGGCGAAAGGTTGCGCGGAACCATGGCCGGGCTCAGGCATCCGGACGTCATACGGCACCTCGTCGATCTCGGCGTTACGGCGGTGGAGTTGCTGCCGGTTCATCCAGTGGCGACGACGAAGGCGCTGGCTAGGAACGGCTTGCGGGAATTCTGGGGTTACAACTCGATCAATTTCTTCGCGCTGGAGCCGCGCTATCTGGCGAACGGGGACCGCGACGATTTTCGCCGGACTGTCCAAGCATTACATGAGGTCGGCATCGAAGTGATTCTCGATGTCGTCTTCAATCACACCGGCGAGATCGACGAAATGGGTCCGACCCTTTCGTTCCGCGGAATCGACAATGCCTCCTATTACCTGCTTAAGGATGACAAGCGGCGTTATCGCGACACGACGGGATGCGGCAATACGCTAAACATCGGACATCCCCGCGTTCTGCAGATGGTCATGGACTCGTTGCGCTATTTCGTCAGCGAGATGCATGTCGACGGCTTTCGGTTCGACTTGGCGGTCAGTCTGGCGCGGCCGCAGCAAGAGTTTTCACCGGAAGCGTCGTTCTTTGCTTGCATTCAACAGGATCCGGTGCTCGCCGGAGCCAAGCTTATCGCCGAACCGTGGGATCTGGGACCGGATGGCTATCGACACGGCGGTTTCCCGCCGCGTTGGAGCGAATGGAACGACAGGTTTCGTGACGACGTGCGCAGGTTCTGGCGCGGAGACGAAGGACGGTTGGGAGATTTGGCCTTCCGGCTCTCGGGGTCTAGCGACGTTTACGGACACGGCCGGCGTCGCCCAACTGCGAGCTTGAACTTCATAACCGCGCATGACGGTTTTACGCTGGAAGATCTCGTCAGTTACAACATCAAGCACAACCAGGCCAACAAAGAAAACAACGTCGACGGTTCCGACGCGAATTTCAGCTGGAATTGCGGTGTCGAAGGGCCAACCGATACCAGCGGAATCGTCAAGCTACGGGAACGACAGAAAAAGAACTTTATGACCACCCTCTTGTTGTCGCTCGGTATTCCGATGATCGTTGCCGGGGATGAATTCGGCCGCACGCAGCGGGGAAACAACAATGCCTATTGCCAAGACAATCCGATCGGCTGGGTCGATTGGAGCATATTGGATCAGAACCGCGATTTTTTGGCCTTCGTCCAACGCCTGATAAAACTTCGCTCAGAACATCCCGTCTTCCGCCGCTCGGCGTTCTTTCTTGGGGATCGGGTGGACAAAAGCGACGTCAAGGACATCGTGTGGTTGTCGCCTAATGGCGACGAGATGACGCAAGCGGATTGGAGCGCATCCCAAAACAAAAGTCTCGGTGTGCGCTATGCGGCGACCGCCGAAATGGAAGCCAAAACCTACACACGCCGTCTCGACCCAACGGCGTTTCTCCTGCTGATGAACGGAGGGGAAAAGCCGGTTGATTTTGTGCTTCCCGGGACGCCGTTCGACAGAGGCTGGACCTGCGTGATCGATACTGTGAGGGGAGGGGAGGCCAAAAAGGCCTATTTCTTAACGCACACGCCGTATCATCTTACTCAGCATTCGCTTGCATTGTTTGTTGGCGAAAACTGAGGATTCGGTTGTGGACGCGGCACTGGCACAATTGGCGGACGCGGCAGGCGTCGAAGCGCGTTATTGGGATATCCATGGTCAAGTCCATGAAGCAACACCCGATACGATGCGCGCTTTGTTGCGCGCATTAGGCTTTGCTGCGGACAACGAGAGCGACATCAGCGCCAGTTTGAGTACGCTCGACGCGAAACTCTGGTGCACCCCTCTGCCGCCGGTCATCGTCGCCTTGGAAAACTCCGTGGTCGAGGTCCCGCTGCGGTTGCCTTCCGAAGCCGGCATTCGAATATTGCAGTGGTCCGTTCGCTTGGAGGGCGGTGAAGTTATCTCGGGCGAATGCCCGCTTGACACATTGCCAACCGAGGCAATCGGACAACGTCGTGGCGTTTCTACTGCATTGCGCAAACTCAAATTGCCGCAGTTCCCAATTGGCTACCACACGCTCAACTTTTCCGCGCCACACGAAGCCACGACGCAGCTCATCATTGCTCCGGCACGCTGCTATTTACCGCCGCAATTCTCCACCAAGCGCTGTTGGGGTGTAACGGCGCAGCTCTACGCCCTTCGTTCGTCCGAAGATTGCGGTATCGGCGATTTCGGACATTTGCAGACGCTTGTCGACCGGCTTGCAACCGGCGGAGCCGACGTGGTCGGGATCAACCCACTGCATGCGCTCTATCTGGATACGCCACAAGATGCGAGCCCCTATTCGCCCAGCAGCCGTTTGTTTTGCAATCCTCTTTATATCGATGTGACGGCCGTCCCGGGCTTTGGGCAGTGCGACGAAGCGGCTGCGCTGATGGGAACACCGGAATTTGCGCGCATCGTTCTCGAAGCGCGCAAATCGGGGTTTGTCGACTACAAGGGCGTTGCCGCCGTCAAGCTCGACATTCTGCAGCGTTTGTTCCGCCGCTTCATTGCGCGCGATGATGAACACAACGCCGCGTTTCGCTCTTTTGTGGAACGCTCGGGCCCGGATCTCGAAAAATTCGTAACGTTTCAGATGTTAAGCGAGTATTTTGGTATGCATGATTGGGCGCGCTGGCCCGCCCCGTATCGTGATCAGGCGTCTAATGCTGTTGCGGAATTGCGCTCCCACAACGCCGAACGCATCCAGTTCTTCCAATTTCTGCAGTGGTTGTGCGACGAACAGCTCGCCGCAACCGCCGAAGTGGGCCGCCGCGGCGGTATGCCAATCGGTCTCTACAACGACCTCGCGGTCAGCGTGGATGCGTCAAGCGCAGATCACTGGAGCCATCAGGACTTGTTTGCCGGCGGCGCGCGGGTGGGTTCGCCGCCGGATCCGTTCAATGAAGCCGGACAGGAATGGGGCGTTGTTCCGCTGAAATCCTTCGCGATTGCGCGCCACCGGCTTTGCCTATTTCCGTTCGCTATTGTGCGCCAATATGCGCCACGCGGGTGCGTTGCGCATCGACCACGTTATGGGTTGGCAGCGTCAGTTTCTGATTCCGGTCGGGGCTTCCCCCGTTGACGGCGCCTATGTGCGCTTCCCGCGCGATGATTTGTTGGCCGTCGCGGCTCTGGAAAGCCATCGCCATCGCTGCCTGCTCATAGGAGAAGATCTCGGTACCGTTCCGGAAGGGTTTCGCGAACGTATGGCGGCGGCAAACGTTTTGTCCTGCCGCGTGTTTTATTTCGAACGGGATCACGACCGCTTCCGCCGGCCCAGCGAATACCCGCGCCTTGCGTCGGTTTTTGCCTCCACGCATGATCTCGCAACACTGGCGGGGTTTTGGAGTCTCGACGACATCGCCGCCAAAACCAATCTCGGACTGTTTAAATCGCCCGACGAGGAAGCGCAGGTCCGGGCCGGCCGCCTTGCGGAAAAGCGCATGCTGCTGCAGGCCCTGGCGGATGAGTCTTTGTTGCCATCCGGGATGACGCCGCTCGATGCGGATCGCTTGGTTTGGACTCCACGGCTTGCGTTGGCCTTGCAGGTTTATTTGGCGCGGGCGCCAAGCTTGCTTTTCATGACCCAACTTGACGATCTGGCCGGAGAAACGCATCAACCAAATCTACCGGGAACGACGAAGCAATATCCCAATTGGCGCCGGCGCATGGCGAATACGCTAAAGTACCTATTGAACGATTCAACGATTCAGGAAGAAATGAAGGCAATCGCCGTCGAACGCGCCCGATAACGCGGCGCTGCGACAGTGTTGCTTAACCGCGCCCAACCGTGTCGCGTTGTCTGATCGACGCTTTGACTTTAGAATCGGGCCGTCACTGGCGAATGCGCCCACGCCCGCAATTCGGCGCCGCGCCCGGGTAGGAGATTTTCATGGAAGGCCTTAAGCGCATCGTTCACGACCATCCGTTTTTCTCGGGTCTTACCGATAGTTTCATCGATCTGATTTCCGGCTGCGCCAAGAACATGGTTTTCGAGCCCGACGAATACCTTTTCAAAGAGGGGCAGTGCGCCGATCAGTTCTATCTGATCCGCAGCGGTCACGTTGCGCTGCAGTACACGGCAAACAAGCGCAGTTTGACGGTACAAACCGTCGGCGAGGGCGATGTCGTGGGGGCTTCCTGGTTGGTGCCGCCCTATCGCTGGGTTTCCGATGCGAAGGCGCTCGATCGTACCCTCGCGCTGGTTCTGGACGCCTCTTGCTTGCGCGGCAAGAGCGAAGCCGACCACGAGCTTGGATATGAAATGATGAAGCGCTTCATGCCGATTCTGATCCAGCGCTTGCATGCCACCAGGTTGCAAATTCTCGAGGCCTATAGCGCCAAGCCCTGATGCAGCTTGATCGGCGGCACCTTCGAAATCGGTATTGTCCCGCGTAGCTCGCTATGCGAAGAAACGATGCGATAGCGGCTGCTAAATCGGGAACAATTCGGGACGCCTTATGACCATCAGAACAATTGCCACGACCCCCTTTGACGACCAACGCCCCGGCACGTCCGGTTTGCGCAAGAGAGTCACCGTCTTCCAACAGCCGCATTACCTGGAGAACTTCGTCCAGTCGGTGTTCGACGCGATTGGCGATGTAAAGGGAAAAACGCTTGTCGTTGGCGGGGACGGAAGGTTCCACAATCGCGAAGCGGTTCAGGTTATTCTGCGCATTGCGGCGGCCAATGGGGTCGGCCGTATGTTGCTCGGCTGCGGCGGTCTTCTTTCGACGCCGGCGATGTCCTGTGTCATCCGCAAGCATGCTGCTCTGGGAGGGATCGTCCTGTCGGCGAGCCACAATCCGGGCGGCCCGGACGGCGATTTTGGGGTCAAATACAACATCGCAAATGGCGGGCCGGCGCCGGAGCAGGTGACGGAAGCCATTTACGCCGTCAGCCGCAAGCTCACACGTTACACGATCGCGGATGGTGAGCCCGATTTCGACATCGACCAACTAGGTCCCGCACAATTTGCCGGCATGCCTGTGGAGGTCATCGATCCGGTCGCCGATTATGTGGAACTTATGGAACGCCTGTTCGATTTTGGACTACTTTCAAAACTGCTGTCCTCCGGGCGATTCCGTATGCGCTTCGATGCGATGCACGCCATCACCGGGCCCTACGCGCATGAAATCTTCGAGAGGCGTTTGGGTGCTCCCACCGGAACCGTGATGAATGGCACGCCCTTGCCCGATTTTGGCGGCGGGCATCCCGATCCGAATCTTGTCTACGCCCACGATCTTGTGGCGATCATGAACGGCCCGGATGCGCCGGATTTTGGTGCGGCCTCAGACGGCGACGGCGATCGCAACATGATTCTCGGCCGCAATGTATTCGTCTCGCCCAGCGATAGTTTGGCGATGCTCGCGGCGAACGCACAACTCGTTCCCGGCTACGCCAAGGGCCTTGCCGGAATCGCGCGCTCCATGCCGACGAGCCGCGCGGCCGATTGTGTCGCTGCCGAATTGAAGATCCCCTGTTACGAAACGCCGACCGGCTGGAAGTATTTCGGCAATTTGCTCGATGACAACAGAATCACTTTGTGCGGCGAAGAAAGCTTCGGCACCGGTTCTAATCATGTGCGCGAGAAGGACGGCGTCTGGGCCGTGTTGTTCTGGCTCAACTTGCTTGCGAGCCGCCAAGTATCGGTCGAGGAATTGGTCCGGGCGCATTGGCGCCACTACGGTCGACACTATTATACGCGGAACGATTATGAAGATCTCGATTTGGCTGTTGCCAACGAGCTGATCGACAGTTTGCGCAAAGCGCTTCCCGGTCTCAAATGCCGTAGCTTCGGTATCTTCGAGATCGCCGAGGCCGCCGATTTTTCCTACACCGATCCGGTGGACGGAAGTGTCGCAACCCATCAGGGCATCACGATCTCGTTCGCGAACGGTGGCAGGATCGTCTATCGCTTGTCCGGTACGGGTACGTCGGGCGCGACGTTGCGTGTCTATCTCGAACAATTCGAGCGCAACGAGCTCGATTGCGAAGTTCAGGAAAAATTGCGCGATCTGGGTGAACTCTCAAGACAGCTCGCGCAGATCAAAGAAAAAACGGGCCGCCAGGGCCCTTCGGTTGTGACCTAACGAGGCAGTGTGAATCGCGTCATTATTTTCACGCCGTTTCCGGAATCATGGCGATGGCTCCGCACGGGCATTCTTCGGCGCAAATCCCGCATCCCTTGCAAGCGGCATAATCGAACTTGAACCGCTTGCCGGCTCCGAGCTTGATAACGGCATTGTCCGGACACAGGCCATAGCAGTTGTCGCATTCGAAGCAATTGCCGCATGAGAGGCAGCGGCGTGCTTCGTAAAGGGCCTCGCTTTCGCCCAGGCCGGATACAACTTCGTCGAATGTGGTCTGCCGGTGGACCGCGTCGAGAATAGGGCGCGCTGTCGTCGGTGCATCGGCATAGTACCAAGTGTTTAACTTATCGAAGCTTGCCGCTTGCCGCTTTGCGGGCGCCTCATATGACCGGCCGCCAAGCCAGGCATCGATATGACGCGCGGCTTTCTTACCGTGACCGACCGCGGCCGTGACGGTGCGCTCCGAAGGAACCATATCGCCGCCGGCGAAGATGCCTTCGGCACCTGTCATCATATTCGGACCGACTTCGACGACACCGTCCTTGGTTGTCAGCTCCTCGATGCCTTGGAGCAATGTCAGATCAATATCTTGGCCGAGCGCCAGAATGACGCAATTGCCTTCCAGCGTTACGTATCGGCCGGTCGGATGCGGAAACCCCGTTTCGTCCAATTCCATTTTCTCGATCGTAAGTTTGCCTTCGTCCACGCGCTTGATGGTAGACAGCCAGCGTATCATAACCCCTTCTTCCAGAGCCTCTTCGACTTCGAAGTCGTGAGCGGGCATCTTGGCTCTGGTACGCCGGTAGACGATGACGGAGTCGGCTGCACCAAGCCGCTTGGCGGTTCGGGCCGCGTCGAGCGCGGTGTTACCCCCGCCATAAACAACGACTTTGCGGCCGAGCAGCGGTTTGTCTTCACCGTCCATGGAGCGAAGCACGGAGACAGCATCGACGATCTTGGCGGCGTCGCCGGCGGGAATTTGCGCGCGTCTGCCGATATGAGCCCCGACTGCGAGGAATGCGGCATCGAATTTTCCAGCTTTCATCGCGTTTCGAACATTGTCGATCTTACTGTTCAGTCTCAGCTCGACACCCATCTCGACGATGCGGCGAATCTCGGCGTCCAGCACATCGCGCGGCAAGCGATATTTCGGGATTCCGAAACGCATCATGCCACCGGCCTTCGAACCGGCATCGTGTAGGACGACGGCGTGTCCCAGACGGCGCAGATGGTAGGCGGCCGAAAGGCCCGACGGCCCGGCGCCGACCACGAGCACGCGCTTTGCGGTTTCGGCTGCCGGTTCGGCAAACTTCCAGCCTTGCTTGATTGCCTCATCCCCGAGGAAACGCTCGACGGAATTGATCCCGACGGCGCCGTCGAGCGCGGCACGATTGCACTTGTTTTCGCAGGCGTGATAGCAGACGCGGCCCATGCAAGCGGGCAGAGGATTGTCCTCGGTCAGAACACGCCAAGCGCTTTCAAAATCGCCGGTTTCGGCTTGGAACAACCATGCTTGGATGTTCTCGCCAGCCGGGCAAGCATTGTTACAGGGCGGCAGCCTGTCGACATAAACCGGACGCTCGGCGCGGCGAAAGCTGTTCGCGCCGGCGCGCTTCGAATCTGTACCAGGGGCGGAGGGACGATCGGTCATCGGCCACGCTCTTCAGATGAGAACAATTTGTATTTGGTGATGTTGTTATCGGCGATTTGCTGCCATCGTGCGATGGTCGGATCTTCGTTGCCCAGATGCGCAAAGCGCTTCTGCGGCTTCAGATATTCGCTGACCGAAATGCGATGGCGAATCTTGTGGCTGCTGGTGAGCGCGCCGTTCTCAGCCTCGAACAACGGAAATATCCCGCTTTCAACAGCCAGCCGTGCCAGCCGAATGGTGTGACGCGGCGCTACACCTGTGCTCAAGGGGCAGGGGGCGTGGACATGGATGTAACGAGTGCCATGCAGGTTTATCGCCTTCGCAATTTTGCTTTCCAGATCGCGAAGCTCGGCAACGCTGGCAGTCGCAGTATAAACAATACCGAGCGCCATTTTGGAGGCGACAAGCCCGCCCTCGTTCATGTCGCTTTCTTTGTCATAGAAAACCCAAAGAACGTCGTCGCCACGCTCGAACGGCCCCGCCAGACCGTCGAGGCCAACAGCACCGTGAGCCATGAGCCGCAGGCGGCTGCGACCATCGCTGCGCAGGGCGGGTAGTTCTTCCAGATGGTTCGCAGCATTGATCACGGCAAGTTGGCCACTCGCGGCTCGCATTGCCGCGTCAATCGCATGGCGCGCGGCGAGCGTTACACCGCAACCGGGACAGTTTGGATGCCCGCAGCTGATAGCGCCGAATTTATTGGGCGGGATCGGCGCTGTAAGATTAGGTTCGGCCAGCAAACGGTCGCTGAAGGTGAACACACCTTTTGGACGGACTGCCAAATTCCGCGCCAGTTTCAGAAGGTTTTTCGGTTCGTCCATCGCGAGCTTCCGTCGCTGGCAGTTTGGCTTGACGCAATGCAGTCTCTGCCGTCAGCCGGCGGCAGAATAACAGCACCGGCATGACCGGTCATGATGTTGGTGTTTTTGATTCACGGGTTTCGTATCCCACCCGCACAATGCGCGCTATTGGGGGAAGAGTTTGTCCCTTCCCCCAATTTCGCAATGTTAAGCTAAGCCGTGCTTCTCGCGGCTGGCCTTTTCCTGGGGTTTGAATTGATCGAACCGGGGCAGGAACTTATCCCAGTCGATGATGTGGGCATCGAGCTCCGGCCCGTCGATGCAAGCGTGCTTGCGAACCATTTTGCCGTCGATGGTAACCGGGACCATGCAGGCACCGCACATGCCGGTGGCATCCACCATGATCGAGTTCAAGCTTACGACGGTCGGTACGCCATACTTCTTGGTGAGTTCGCTGACGGCCCGCATCATCAATGGCGGACCGATGGCGATCACTTCCGCGATCTTGCGGCCCTTGCTCACTTTGCCTGCATCCATCATCTCCTGCAGGGGCGTCGTGACAAAACCCTTGACGCCGAAGGTGCCGTCATTGGTGCAGTAGATCACGTCGAGTTGCTCGCCGAACTCCTTCTGGAGTTTGTCGACACGTTCGCCTTCTGCCGTCCAGAACAACGCTCCGGCGGTGCGATAACCGGCGATCAGGGTAACGTGATTGCCATAACGCAAATGTTCCCGTGCTATTGGGTAGACAGGGGGTAGGCCAACGCCGCCGGCACAGAAAACGACCGTCTGATCGGCGGCGTATTTGTGCAGCTTGGAAGGCTGGCCCAACGGACCGGCGATACCGGCAAAGGACTCGCCGGGCTTCATCTGATTGATCAGTATTGAGCTTGCTCCCACCCCCTGAATGACCAGATCGATGGTTCCCGCTTTGGCGTTCCAATCGGCCAGCGTGAGGGGGATCAGTTCTCCTTTGGGTGTCGGCAAGAGGCGGACAAATTGTCCAGCTTTCGCCGATCTGGCGACCATCGGCGCCTTGACTGTGATCTCCACGATGCCCGTGGCCAACTCGCTACGTTTGACGATTGTGTACGGGGTCTGGCCTTTCGCGGTGTAGTCGGCCGCACTGGCAACCAGGGTTTTGATCTCGGCTGCGGTGAACGGGATTTCCTTGGCGATCTGCTCCGCCGCCGCTTTGCCGTCGCCGGCCGCATTGATGGCCGTCGAGCCGCCGCGTGTGGCGTCGCCGCCCGAATAGACGTCTTTCAACGTGGTCTCGGCGCCGTTCTCGACCAGCAAGGTCCCCCATTTCGAGGTTTTGATGCGGGGCTCGGAGTCCTTGATGATCGGGTTGAAGTCGTTGCCGAGCGCCATGATCACGAGATCGACCGGAATGGTCTCGGTTTTTCCCGTGGGCACCGGCGTACGACGGCCCGACGCATCCGGCGGACCCAGTTCCATAATGTCGAGAACGGCATGGCAGACTTTGTGATCGCCGCCGCTGACGAACTCGGTGGGGCCGCGCAAGACGGAAAGCTGTACGCCTTCCTCCAGCGCATGCTCCAATTCCTCGACACGTGCCGGCATTTCTTTCTTGGTCCGGCGATAGACGATCGTGATGTTGGCACCCAGACGCTTGGAAGTGCGCGCCGCATCCATGGCCGTGTTGCCGCCGCCGATGACGATGACGTTTCTATCTTTCACGATCGGCAGGGGCGTCTCGTAGTCGTCCATCCTCGCCTGCATGAGGTTCACGCGGGTGAGGAACTCGTTGGCGCTCATCACGCCGTTGAGATGCTCGCCGGGAATGTTCATGAAGCGCGGCAGACCCGCACCCGTGCCGACGAAGATCTTCCAGAAGCCCGCATCTTTGAGGTCCTGCAGGGTCGCCGTCTTGCCGACGACGAAGTTCTTCACGAACTTGCCGCCGAGCCGGTCGATCTTGCCGACGACGTCGTCGATCAGCGCGTTGGGCAGGCGGAATTCGGGAATTCCATAGCGCAGCACGCCGCCGAGATCATGGAAGGCTTCGAACACCGTGACCGGAAAGCCCTCTACCGACAACAGATAGGCGTTGATCAGACCGGCGGGCCCCGAACCGACAACCGCGATCGGCGGCTTTTCGGCCTTGTCCCACGGTGTGACGTAGCCTTCCCAGCCGTCCTCGTCGCGACCATTGGCCTGCTCCGCAAGCCGCTGGCGCTCGGGCAGGTACCATTCGAGCTGGCCGATTTCGATCGGCCGGCCGGTCATGGTACAGACCCCTTGGCACTGCAGTTCCTGCGGGCAAACGCGGCCGGTGACATTCGGTAGCGGATTGCAGGCTTGGATGAGTTTCAAGGCGTCCTTGATTTTGCCCTGCCCCATGAGATTCAGCAATTCGGGAATGTGGATGACGACCGGGCAGCCGCCCTTCTTGCGGCCTTTGGCATCGCACACACCCTGTTCGCACGGGCGATCGTCGCACTGCTTGTCGCGCAGCACTTCGAGCCAGACGATCAAATCGACCTCGCGGGCGCTGAAGCCTTGGGTCATGTAACCGAGATAACCCATAGTCACCAGATTGAAGTCGTTCTTCCGCTCTTCGGCCGGCCGGATATAAGGCGGGATGTAATTCCCGCCCGGCCAATCCTTCGACAGGCCCTTGAACATCGGATAGCGGTCGGAGAGATGGGCGTCGAGCGCGGCGATGAATTTGCGCTTGAATTTGAGCGGAACAGCCCAAATGAAGCGCTGCAGGATCGTGCTCATATCGTCTTCGCGCAGCAGGATGTTCCACAACGCCTTGACGAAGTTGGCGCCGAGTTTCTCCTGTTTGAACTCCCAAACGATCGCTTGCGTTCCGTCGGCGACGAACACCTGGCGCAACGATTTGGGATCGTTCAAGAGCCGCTTGCGCAAAAGCCCAATCTGCTTCTCGAAGACGTGGAACGCTTCACTGTGTTCCAGTTCCTCGATCTCTTTTTCCGTCGTCTCGAGCACCGTCGAAACCTGACGGTAGCGTTCGAGATCCTCGCGAACGGAGTCTTTTGCTTCACTGCTCATGTACGATCTCCGAGTCGCAATTGGCCGCCACGCGCGCCACTTTGGCTTTCAGTTCCTGCGTGACCTTCACCTTCGCAAGCGCGCCCGGAATGAGATGGGCGACTTCCTTGGCCGCGCCGTCGACGACGATCTTCGTCTTCTCGAACAGCTCCGGCAGGTCCTGGTAACACGTCTTGCAGTTCGAACACTTCGGAACGTCTTCCTCGGCAAGAGAGACGACCGATCCGCCGTTCGACGACGCTGCCGGGGCCGCTGCCTTCGCGGCCGGAGCTGATCCGCCCATCGAGAGGGCAATGCCGCTGGTCGGCGCATTGGAGGATGCCGCCAGTTCGCTCATCGCCTTCGCGATCGAGTCGAGCGAGTTTTCACGCTCCTCGATCGCCGCCTTGTATTGCGACCTCACAGCTTCGAGTTCGGCCTTGTGACTGGCGTCGAGCAGCTCAACATCTTGGCCCGCGAGGCACCGGAGCGTGCGCCAATATTTGCGGCGCTCCAGCACGAGATGAACCATGGTGTCGGACACTTCCAGCTTGATCAGCTTCTTTTCGGCGTCGGTCGACCAGATGAACGGTATCTTTCCCTGCTGATCGGCGGGGCTCAGATCGATGTACTCGTAGATTGGAACGCCGTCGGCATCCGCCGGCAGCTTGTGCAGCTGCTTCTTAAAGCGGCCTTCGGTCGCCGCGAAGTCGGCCGGCGTCAATGGCACTTCCAAGAGCTTGGTTTGCCCGTTCTCGATATGCTCGATCGTGAAGGTCGCCCAGTCTTTGGTGACATCGGGATTGCCGTCGAGCACGAAGCGGCTGTGCATGTCGTTGCCGCGGCGCGGATCGTGCACGAACAGCGGGCTGGTGCGGCTTTCCACGGCCATTTTGCCGTGAGCGCTGCCAACGGCGTCTGCGATGCCGTTCTCGGCCTGGCAGGGCGCGTAAACGTCGAGCACCGCGGGCGATTCGTTGTGGTTCAGATACTCCATGACGGCCTTCAAGAAGTGCCCCTGCATTGTGGCCGTGGTTTGGGCCACGAACACGTTCGGATGGAATGAGGCAATAAGGCCGAGTTCTTTGCGATCTTCCTGCTTGCCGTGATGGGCCGCGCCGAACCGGGCGAGATCGGCGTCCTGGCCGGTCAGGCTCGATGTCGATGCCTGTCCACCGGTGTTCGAGTACCCGCCGCTGTTCAGGACCATGACCTTGATGGGGGTCGAGGTCGCCAAAAGGCGCGACAGGGCACCGAAGCCGATGTCGTAGGTGGCACCGTCGCCGCCGACGCTGAACACGCTCGGCATGAGCGACAATTCATCGGCGGTGAACTGGTTCCAACCGAGGGTCTTAAACAGCTTGTCGTGAAGCTGAACGTCGTATTCGTCGGCAAGTTCGAGCTTGGCGGTGCGCAGCGCGCGAACGTCTTCGCTCGTCTTGGCCGCAATGCCTTCGAACAGCCCCTTGGCGACGGCCGGCGTGTCCTGGAACAGGCTGTTGACCCACGGGTCGTTGTACGGATTGAACGGGAAGGTCGAGGCATAAACGCTCGAGCAACCGGTCGCGTTAGCAATCACCGATGCCGACGGGCCGTTTCCGCTGGGCCCCGTTTCGAACTCGAAGAGACGCGTTTCGAGCGCCTTGATTGTCTTCTCGATGCGTTCATGCCGCTTCGGATCTGCGTCCGTGTTCTTGACGGTTGCGAGTTTGGCGGTGAGCTGATCGATCATGTCTTCCAGTTCGCGGATGTGTTCCTTGCGCCGCTTGTCATGGATGGCGTGATTGGCGCCGGTCACAATCCGAATGGCCGTGACCTCGCCGCAGCCGCGGCAGGCGCCGTGGCCACCGGTCGTCGTGTAGTAGTTCTTCCGGTCGAGCATCAGCCGCTTGGTGTCGCCATCTGCCTTGGTGGCGCCGTCAATGAAACGGGACGGCGTATTGGCTGTGCGGCTCAGGAATTCGAAGCGCGTCTGCAGCGTTTCGAGAAGGGCTGCATCCTGATGGCGCGGCACCAGCGCATGCGGTCCGCAGACCTCGATGCACTCAAGACAGCCCGAGCACTTCCAGGGATCGATCGCCACGGAGAACAATCCGCCCGAACCCGGAACCGCCTTCTCCATCGCATCGAAGAACGGACGGGTCTTGGCGACCGGGAACACCTTCAGGGCGTCTGCGAGTTTGCCGAGGTTCTTCCTCAAGACGGCATTATCGGTGTCGATCTTCGCGGCGGCCGCAGCCACCACTTCATTAAGCGGCTTGGAGTCCTTCTCGGCCCGATAGACTTCGCGAGCCGCGTCGCTCAGCACATGTACCTGGCCGCGCAGTGCATCGCGTTGCGCTTCGGCGATGTCGAGCTGGCCGATCGCCGTGTTGAGCAGTTCGTGAATGTCGTGGACCGTGTTGGGAATCGCGGCATCCGGGCAGATCAGTGCGCATTCCATGCAGCCGGTGCACAGATCGGCAATAAACTCGGGTACGTCGCGGCGGAACAGGCCTTTGTCTTTGAACGCCGCACTTCCCGACGGCATGAACATGCCGGTACCGGGCAAGACCGGAGCTTCGGCGATCGTGCCTTCTCGGAACGGCGTGGCCACGATGTCTTCGTAGTATTGTTGGTCGAGGAAGTTGGAGCTCGCCATCGGACGGCCGGCGTCGCACATGGAGGCCGAGATCGCCACGGTCTTGCTGGCTGCCTTGGCAGGTGCCTTTTCGATTTCGACAAATTCGGACTTGGTATATTCGACCTTCTTTGTCGCTTCGAACGCTTCCTTGATGACGGTGATGTTGCCTTCGACGACCGCGGCGCCCTTGGTGCCGAATTTCTTGGTGAGGTCCTTGCGGATTTTGTCCAGCATCACGTCATGCGTTGCACCGGATACGATACGGTCGACATGTCCGCAGATCGCACCGATGAAGGCGATGCCCATCATGCGGGTTTCGAGTTCCGGCGTGGGGGCATGCGGCTTGGCGACGGCGAAACCGTCGATGATGAAGAAGTTGATCTTCTTGTCGCGAATGGTCTTGCGCGCTTGCGGCGGCAAACCCTTCCAGACGTCGATCGCCGGGACTTGCGACTGGAGAATGAACGTTCCGCCCTCGACGATGCCGCGCAACGGATTGGAATGCGCGAACACCTTGTGATCGGGGGATACGACGATTTCGACGTCCTCGATGTCCGCATTGCTCTGCAGAACGGTCTCGGGACTGAGGGTGATGTAGTAGTTGGTCGGCGCGCCGCTTTTTTCCGAGCCGTATTTCGGCGCGGCCTTGGAGTGCAGATTGAGCACATTGGCCAGAATGTCGGTCAGCAGCTTGCCTGTTGCCATCGTGCCGTAGCCGCCCACCGAGTGGAAGCGGATGCGGAAGGCGCCCTTCGGCAGCAAATTCGGGTTCGCCTCGGTTTCAACCGCCATCAATTCGGTTTCGGGATAGGCGGCCTTCATTTTTGTCTGCAACGCGGCCAAGCGCGGCGTGGGGTTCTTTGAGAAGAACTGCGAGCCCAGATAGATAAACGGAGCGTTTTTGGTCTCCATATTCTTGTAGGCGGCGATCAGATGGCGCGGCTGCAGGTCGTGCGCGCCAAGACCGAAGATGGCTGTGGTCAGTTTGGGCGCGGCGGTGATCGCCGGAATGCCTTCGTGGCGGATGCCATCGGCATTCTCGCGTGCCTTGTAAAGCGCCTGGGTGACAAAGGTTGCCAGAGCGGTAACGTCGCAACGTTCCAGAACCGTAGCCGCCTTCTTGCCTTTCAGCGCGGCCACCACTTCGGCTTCGGGGAAGGGTTGCAGCAGCTTGATGGAGATGACGCCGACCTTCTTGCCCTGGCCGCGCAAGTATTTTGCGACCGCTTGCGCGTCGTCGGTGACCGAGCCCATACCGATCAACACGGTTTCGGCATCGTCGCACATATAGGTTTTGATCGGGGCGTATTCGCGGCCGGTCAGCGCCGAATATTCTTTCATCGCTTCACGTGCGAAGCGCGGGACATCGCGTACGAAATGCGTGCGGTGATCGGCGGATCCGGCTTGGAAGTCGGGCTGGTTCTGCACCGGGCCGGTGAGGCCCGGGTTGTTCACGTCGACAAGCGCCGGGACACGCTGGCGTGTGCCCTTCTCATATGCGTTGACCCACTGGCGTTTCCACTGGCCGCGGATTTCTTCGGGAATCCACGGGTTCGTCACCTCGACCAGTTTGCCGTCGTTGTCTTTTTCGACTTCGTCGGCATTTTTGTCGAGGAACTCGACCAGCTTCTTGTGGCCGTCGAGGGTCAGATCGCTCTCGTGCTTGGCGATATATTGCTTGAGCTGGAAGACGCGGCCCTTGGCGCCGAACAGGATTTCCTGCGCCACGGTCGGGCACTTGATGCGGCCGGACGGATCGCCGACGAATTCCTTGAGCAGTTCCTTCTCGGGCATCAAGGTTTCACTCAGCATGTGGCTGGTGGTGAAACCGTCCATGGCGTTGGTCACCGGTATTAGCGACTCAGCGGAGAGCTTGTAGGCAATTGCCGCCAGATCGGCGGCTTCCTGCGGGTTCGAGCCGAACAGGATCGTGTAGCCGGACTGAAGCAATGCGTAGACGTCGTCATGGCCGGCCATGACGTTCAGCGAATGCTTGGAGACGACGCGCGCCGCAACCTGCAGCACGAATCCGCCAACCCGCTTGCCGACCGTCACATAGTGCGATTCCAGGCCGTAGAGAATGCCTTGGCTCGACGAAGCGTTCGAAATGTACTTGCCGCCAGTCAATGCCGCGCCAAGTGCGCCGCTCTGGGCGGAATGTTCGCCTTCGGGCTCAAAGAAGAAAGGATGTTTGCCCCAGACGTTGCAGCCGCCACCGGCGCGGAACGCCTCGTAGATTTCTGAGATTTCCGTAGACGGGGTAATCGGATAACCGATGACACCTCCGCACACATTTCCCATCACCTCGGCGATAGCGCCGTTACCGTGAATTACACTAGGAATCCCAGGATATTTAGCATTCATTGGTTCAGCCCGTTTCATTTGATCTGTCCGTTTCATCAGCGTCTTCACATGTCGACGGCCGTCGTGCACCTAGCCTTGTTGCCGCGCTCCCCAAGAGGACTTGGATCAGAATTTCGTTCGGAGCTGCGGAGGCTTGTGTGTCATGGCTATAAGACGCGCATAAGCTTGTAGGGACTATTCGCAAAGCTACGTATTTTCGCGTGGTGAGGCGCTTAGGCGCACCGCATTTGCGAATTGCCGCAGGGGGTTGGGCGTTTTTCGGCTGCCGCAGCCAACCGAGTGTGTTTTTAAGCTAACTAATTGTACATATTACGTTATTTCTATTTCACCGCGACCTTCCAAGACACGTCGAAAAGCCAAAAGCATCAACGACAGAAAAACGGCACATTTGGCGTCAACTTGTTTGCAGGCAGGTGAATACCGATTGCCGCGATTCGATCCTGGGACGGCAGGATGGCTGTTCGCCAACGACGCATGGAATCAATGATTTACCGCACCAGCTTCACTGGCTACGGTTGTTCGCAGATCCGGGTGAAAGGGAGATTTATGAAGAGTATTGCGCATGGTACGGCTTGGAGCTTCGCCAAACTTATCGCTTTGGTCCTTTTGCTCACGTCGGTGACGATCAACGCATCGGCGATAGGCGAGGAGACCGGCGTGGTTCGTGCGGTCCTCCCCAATGGATTGCGCGTTGTTATCGTGCGCAACACGCTGGCACCTGTCGTCGCGACGTCCGTCAACTACCTGGTGGGATCAGACGAAGCGCCCGTCGGCTTCCCGGGTACTGCACATGCGCTAGAGCACATGATGTTCCGTGGAAGTGCTGGTCTTTCAGCGGACCAGCTTGCGAATATCGGCAGTGCCATGGGCGGCCAATTCAACGCCAATACCCGCGAGAGCACCACACAATATCTTTACACGGTGCCGTCCGAAGACATCGATGTGGCCTTGCACATTGAAGCCGTGCGGATGCAGGGCCTAATTGCCGACCAAGCAGACTGGGGGAAAGAACGCGGCGCCATCGAGCAAGAAGTGGCACAGGATCTATCGAACCCCGGTTACAAGCTTTACGACCGGCTGCGCGCCGTATTGTTTGCGGGCACGCCATACGAACATGACGCGCTGGGCACGCGCCCCTCCTTCGATAAGACTCCGGCCGCGATGCTGAAGGGGTTTCACGACACCTGGTATGCGCCAAACAATGCCATCCTTGTCATTGTGGGCGATGTCGATCCACAAGCAACCTTGGCGAAGGTCAAGGAATTGTTTGGTGCTCTGAAGCCGAAGAGATTGCCGCGGCGCATCCCGATGAGATTCAAGAGCGTGCAGCCGACATCCTTCACGGTTGACTCGGATAACCCGAATGCCACGCAAGTCGTGGCGATGCGGTTGCCCGGGCTGGACAGTCCGGATTTTCCTGCGCTTGAGGTCTTGGCCGACGTGCTGGCAAGCCAACGCTTTGAACTCTATGGATTGGTGCCCCAAGGCAAAGCCCTGGGGACGGATTTCGCACTCGACCCGCTGCCCAAAGCGAGCGTCGCTTACGCCGAGGTCACTTTTCCGGAAGGCGGCGATCCCAAAGCCGTGGAAGCAGAGATCAAAGCCATTCTTGCAAAAGTGGCCAAGTCTGGCGTGCCTGCGGACTTGGTAGCGGCGGCAAAACTTCAGGAACGGCGCGGCACGGAGATGCAAAAGAATTCGATCGGCGATCTGGCCTCCGTGTGGTCGGACGCCGTCGCGCTTTACGGGCTTCGCTCTCCCGACGAGGACTTGACGCGGATCGAGAAAGTCACCGTGGCCGATGTCAATCGCGTGGCTCGGAAATATCTCAAGTTGAATTCCGCAGTTTCCGCATTGCTGCTGCCGCAAGGATCGGGTCAGCCCGTCGCGAGCAGTGGCTTCGGCGGCAAAGAGACTATTGCGCTCGGAGAAGCAAAGCCCACGCCGCTTCCGGACTGGGCGCAGAGCGCCCTAAGCCGGCTGTCTGTGCCAGACTCAACCCTTCACCCTGTCGTCACGACCTTGCCCAACGGCCTAACTTTGATTGTTCAGTCGGAAAATGTCAGCGACACGGTCAGCGTTTTTGGCCATATCCGCAACCGGCCCGAAACCGAAACACCTTCCGGCAAAGACGGTGTGGCATTTCTTGTGGGCGAGCTGCTGCCGTTCGGCACGGAGCATCTCGACCGGATTGCTTACCAGAAGGCGCTCGACGAAATCGGCGCCCGCCAGCACGCAGGGACGGACTTTTCCGTCGAAGTGTTGTCGCAAGATTTCGAGCGCGGCGTAGAGTTGTTGGCCGACAGCGAACTCCACCCCGCATTGCCCAGTGACGCACTATCGCTGATTCAGCCGGAAATTGCCCAATCGGTGGGCGCTCGCAACCAGAGTCCCGGCTATCTGTTTCAACACGCCATGCGCAAGGCTTTGTTTCCGGCTGGCGATCCAAGCTTGCGCGATGCCACCCAGGAAAGCGTAAGCGCCCTGACGCTGCAGGACGTGCGCGCCTATTACAAGGCGGTTTTCCGGCCCGATCTGACGACAATCGTCGTCATCGGCAATATCACGCCTGACAAGGCGCGCGCCGCGATCGAGAAGTATTTCGGTGGTTGGGAAGCCGCAGGGCCAAAGCCGAACACGGATCTTCCTGCCACACCGCCGAACCATAGCGCCCTATTGGCCGTGCCTGACGCAAGCCGCGTGCAGGACAACGTTGAGCTCGCGACAAATTTGGCATTGAAGCGTTCCGATCCCGATTACTACGCACTGTCGCTGGGAAACGCGGCGCTTGGCGGCGGCTTCTATTCGACACGTCTCAGCATCGACCTGCGGAAAAACCTGGGGTTGGTTTATTCGGTGGGAGCCGGCTTGCAGATCGGACGCACACGCGGCGTGTATTTTGTGCAATATGCCAGCGATCCGCAAAACGTTTCGAAGGCGGCTGGCATCGTCGCGCAAGAAATCAAGTCGATGCAGACAGCCCCGATAACGCCTGATGAGCTTCAGCGCGTCAAAGCACTGATGCTTCGTCAGATCCCGCTCAACGAATCCAGCATCAACGATATCGCGGGCGAATTCCTGAATGATAGTGAATTGGATTTGCCGCTAGATGAGCCGATGATCGCCGCGAAGCACTATTACGATCTCCGCGCCGGCGACATCCAGACGGCTTTCGCCAAATGGATGCGTCCCGACGATCTGGTGCGTGTGACGCAAGGCCCCCCGCCACAATAGGAGAATGTCCGTTAAACGCCGGAAACCTTGATTTTGCTATCGGACGCTCCGGCCGCCAGAAGCGCGTCGATCAGTCTATGAACTTTGAGTGCTTCCGCGGCGCAGACACGAGGTTCGCGATTTTCATCGAGCGCGTCCAGAAAGTCGCGCCATACGGCCAAGTGATGGTGGTGGGGGAAAGCCATAGGATCGGCGCCGTTCCCGCCGGATAATTCTTCGGAAACATCCTCGCGCGTGCCGTCTTGCCACTGCACATGCAGCGCGGTCCCGGCCAATGAGGCCGTCCCTTTGGTACCGATGAAGTCGATGAGTGCCGGGCCACCGGGATAGGAAGCGGTCGTTGCCTCGATCGCGCCGATGGCGCCATTCTTGTAACGCACAGCGGCACAGGCGAGATCTTCGGTTTCCATGCGATGCACTGCGCTCGTTACCGCATAGCCGCAGACTTCCTCTACCGGGCCGGCGAGGCTCAGCATGAGATCAAGCGTGTGTATCGCTTGCGTGATCAATACGCCTCCGCCGTCGCGCAGTTTCACGCCGCGGCCCGGCTCATTGTAATAGTCTTGGGTACGCCACAGCGGAATCCGTGTCGAACAGTTGACAATTTCTCCAAGACATCCCTTCGCGAGAATAACGGCCAATCGCTCGGCCGCCGTGCGAAAGCGATGTTGCAGAACCACGCCGATTTTCACGCCGGCCTGGCGTCCGGCCGCGACCAGCGCCTCTGCACGCTCCGTCGTGATGTCGAGCGGCTTTTCCAGCAGGACATGCTTACCGCTCTCGACCAAAGCACGGACGATCTCCAAATGCGTATTGGGCGGTGTTAGCACGGCCACGGCGGAAATGCTTTTGTCCTCGATAAGGCGATCGAGGTGATCGGTCAGTGGAAATGGGAAATTTTCGGCAAACTGGGCACGACGAACTGCGCTGCGGCTCATCGCGGCAACGACTTCGACCCGATCATGCAGATCGATCAGCCTTTTGGCGTGCGGCGTCACCGCCATACCGAGCCCGCACAAAGCTATGCGCCGGCGTGTCATGACAACCTCAACACTAGTGTCGTGGTTTCGAAGTTCGCCATATCCCCGATATCAGGATCTCTCGCGAACTTCGAAACCAAAACGACACTAGCAGTTTGCTGAAAAAGTCTGGATTTGACGCTCCTGCGCCTTTGGCTGGCGGAACGGTGTGCTGCGGATTTGGTTTTTGACGGTGCTATTGGGGATTGGCGGGCAGGCTCGTCCTCAAGCGGCGATCAATTTCGGGATACGGACGAGATTGTAAGCGATGAGATTGAGCAGGAAGTCGGCGGCGACGCGGCGGATGCCGCGATGCTTGGTTTTGCGCATGGTGCCGTGCTGCTTGCCCCAGCCGAAGATGCACTCGATCATCGCCCGGCGTGATTGCGACATGGCGTAGCCGATATGGCGGACGGTTCGCCCGTCGATGGCGCTTTTGCGCCGCTTGCCGGTTTTGGTCACGGCGTCGTTCTGCGTCACATGCGGCGTGACGGCGATGGCGCGAAGGTTGGCCACATGATCGGCGGTGTCATAGGCCTTGTCCTCGCCCGCCGTGATACGGCGGGCCATCTCTTTGCTCTTAGCTGCAAACATTTTTTCCGACGCTCGCCGCTCGGCCGTGCCATTGGCTTGCGTCACCATCCCGGCCACTGCCAGGCCATGGCGGTTCTCCATGATGGCATGGCCCATATAGCTGAGCTTCGCCTCTCGCCCCAACGCCTTGCGGTAGAGCCGGCTGTTTGGGTCGGTGACGCTGGCATGAGTGTCGTTCTTGCGCTTCTGACCGTGGAAGTTCGAGCCGTCGCCGTCATCGCTGCCGTCCTTGGGGCGAAAGCTCTTCTGCGAAGCCCAAGCCTCGATCAGCGTCCCGTCCGCCGAAAAATGCTCGTCCGACAATAGCGGCTTCACTTCGGGATGGTTCAATAGCTTGATCATGAACTTCTCGAAGGCTTCCCCGCCCAGCAGCCTGTCGCGGTTCTTGGTGAAGCTCGTCGGGTCCCACACCGGATCGTCCGGCGAGAGCCCCACGAACCAGCGGTACAGAAGGTTGTAGTCCAGTTGCTCCATCAATTGCCGTTCCGAACGGATGCCATAGAGTGCCTGGAGCAGCAGGGCGCTCAGCAATTGTTCCGGCGGGATCGACGGGCGGCCTTCCTTCGCATAGAGCCGCGAAAAGCTTCGGTTCAGTTCCTTCAGAACGTCCCGCACAAGCTCGCGTATCTTCCGCAGAGGGTGAGCCGCCGGAACCCGCGTCTCCGGCGAGACATATGAAAACAACCCGCCTTGATCCTGAAACCGCCCGCGCATTTTTGCCGATCCAACAGCCTCGCGACCAGTGAATCACGTCAAATCGCCAACAGCGAGGGGTTTTTCAGCAAACTGCTAGAGCCTGATTCACCCTTATAAAAGGGCTGCGCCGAGAGGATTTTGCGGCGTGAGCAGGAGATGGGCGAAGCGCGTAGCGGCACTACGGGCGAGCCCTTCGACGAACACACGACGCAAAATCATCCGGCCCTTTGGGTTGCGCGCGGGCGGACGCCCGCTTTGTTGCGGCGCTCGACCGATGTCCCGCATCGCCCTTCGCGCCGCGCCTGGCGGATCGTCTCGCCCGCGCGCAACGCAGCCGTTTCCATAAGGGCGAATCAGGCTCTAGCATCAATAGATTGGCTAGTGTCCTTTCGATTCCGAAATTCGAATGAGGCCGATATCAGATACATCGAATTTCGGAATCGGGACACTAGCAGATTCAGTTTTTTATGATCGCTTGCAGGATCGCGCGCAATTTCGGATTTGCTCCAACCGCGAAGCCGCCGATCAATGCCAGAGCAAGCGCCAGGATCGGCTTCTTGGTGATGAATTCCTGCGCATCTTCGCCGAGCAGCTTTCCGATTTCGACGCTGATCGCATGCGCCCGCCCTCCGGGTGCGCGCGTGCGCTTCGCGCGTCGCTTCACCGAGTTTGTGAGCATGCGGCCGAACACGATCACCAGCAATGACAGGACGAAAACCAGCAGCGCGGCAACGAGCGCTGCCAGCGGCGCCGAGAGCAAGGTCAGCAGATAGGAATAGAGCGCGACACAAACAAACACAGCCGCGACAACAACGCCGACAGCGGCAACGAGCAACGCCGCAGCCATAATCGCGATGCGAATCGGCAGGTCCCTCATTCGTGCGGTCTTTCGTGAATCGTCGGAATCCGGCTCAGCGCCGTCCGCCGAACAGAAGGATTCCAAGCAACAATCCGATTCCGAAGGCCGCAACCGTTGCGGTCACCGGCTCATCGTGAATCTTCTTCTTCACGCCGTCGAAATGTTGTTTGGCTTCGGCCCAAGTCTCCTCAGCCGTGCCCTGAAACTTTGCGGCTGCATCCTGGCCGCGCTGGCGCACGAGTTCGGCAAGAGACTCGGCAATCTTGGCGAAATCCGTCTTCAGATCGCTCACGTCTTCGCTCAGTTTTTTCACGTCTTCGTTTGCCATGGCACCTAGTCCGATCCTGCTTTAAAAAGGTTAATTTTCATCTTTATACGATCCTCCAGCCCGAACAATAGCCCGGCCCGGATTTGTCGACGCTGCGCCCTGCTGCCTAGCCCCCGTCCGCCGCGAACCGACAATTAGGGCGCATTCTCACATTTCGGAGGCCGCCCCAAAACCGGCCTCTGATCATGCCATCATCTCGCAATCGCGCAAAAGGACAATGACGGAAATCAATGGCGGTTCCTGGGCGATAGTGTACGGGAAAATACGCATCCGCATAAGTGTTTTTCGCAGTTGCGAAGGGTGCCTGATTAATTCGACATTGCGCTCTATCTCGCGCCTGGCGTCTGCGCACCAAATTGGAAGCCTCGCTCATGCAGCACGCATTGATAGTCGCCCATCCCAATCCAAAAAGCTTCACGGCGTCGCTGGCGATGGCCTATGGCGAGGCCGCGGAAGGGCTGGGTCACAAGACCATTATGCGCGATTTGTACGGCATGTCGTTCGACCCTTGTCTGAAAGCCGACGAGATTCCGACGCCAGCGGGTTTTTCACCGCGTGCCGACATTGTCGGCGAGCGATTGATGCTCGGCGATGTGGATGTTTTCGCACTATTCTATCCCTTCTGGATAAACGCGCCGCCGGCGATACTGAAAGGTTATCTAGAACGCGTGTTTGGGATGGGCTTTGCCTACGGCCAGGGCAGTTCCGGCGTCGAGCCGCTGTTGCGCGGCCGCAAGCTCGTCAGCTTCACCGCTTCCGGCGCGCCGACCGAATGGGTGATGGAATCTGGCGCTTGGAAAGCCGTCCGCGCACTATTCGACGAACATTTCGCGGCAGTGTGCGGCCTACAGGTGGTCGATCATGTGCATTTCGGCAACATCGTGCCGGGTATTCGCAGTGACGTCGTAGCCCGTCACCAACAATCCGTTCGCGATGTAGTGGCGAGACAATTCGGCTCACATTGACGGTCTGGCAATGCGGGTTTCAGAGGTTTAACAGGGCCCAAAATCCAAAGAGGCGGACGCATGTCGATACGCAACCTTGATGCATTATTTCATCCCACGAGCATCGCCCTGATCGGCGCCAGCAGCCGGCCAAAATCGATCGGCGCCGTGCTGGCGGCCAACCTGCTCACCGGCGGTTTCGATGGCCCCATCATGCCCGTCAATCCCAAGGCGGTGTCCATCAACGGCGTACTCTCTTACAGAGACGTGCAAAGCCTGCCGATCACGCCCGATATGGCGGTGATTGCCACGCCTCCGGCTTCCATTCCCGCGCTAATCGATGAGTTGGGCGCGCGCGGCACTCGCGCAGCTGTCGTCATCACGGCAGGTCTTCGCGATATCAAGGACGCCAACGGCGTGTCCCTTGAGCGTAAAATGCTTGTCGCTGCCAAGAAGCACGGCCTGCGCGTCGCCGGTCCGAACTGCATCGGCATCATCTCGACACCGGCCGGCGTGAACGCCTCCTTCGCCGAAGCCAAGGCCAAGAAGGGCAAGGTTGCTTTCGTCGCGCAGTCGGGTGCCCTGGTTGCCACCATGCTCGACTGGGCCTCCAATCGGGGGGTGGGCTTCTCGCACCTCGTTTCGATGGGCGATCAGGCCGATGCCGATTTCGGCGACATGCTCGATTACATGGCGCAGGATCCCGACACCGACTCCATCGTGCTCTACGTTGAAGCGGCCGGTCACGCCGCCGATTTCAGCGCTCGCAAGTTCATTTCTGCGGCGCGCGCCGCGGCGCGCGTCAAGCCGGTCATCGCCATCAAGGCGGGCCGCAGCGCGGCGGCGGCCAAGGCGGCTTCCTCGCATACCGGAGCGCTGGCCGGCGCCGACGGCGTCTACGACGCCACCTTCCAGCGTTGCGGCATCCTGCGCGCGATGGACCTGGACGAAATCTTCGATGCCATCGAAACGCTGTCCAACCGTCCGCGCATCAACGGCGATCGTCTAATGATCGTCACCAATGGCGGCGGCGCCGGCGTGATGGCTGTCGATGCCCTCTCCGATCTCGGCGGCCAAATGGTGGATTTGTCCCCCGAAGTCATCGCCCAGATCGATGCGATTTGCCCGCCGACCTGGTCGCGCGGCAACCCGGTCGACATCATCGGCGACGCCGACCGCAAGCGCTTCTACGAGACGATGAAAATCATCAACGAGGTGCCCGACGTGGACGGCACCGTCGTCCTGTATTGCCCGACCGCGGTGGCTTCCAGCATGGAAGGCGCCGAGGCCGTGATCGACGCCTGCAAGGGGACCGACCGTCCGGTCCTGACCAATTGGCTGGGCTCAAGCGAAGAGACGCAGAAAGCCCGTGCTGCCTATCGCGAAGCCGGCATTCCGACCTACGAGACGCCGGAAAAAGCAGTGCGCGGCTTCATGCACATGGCCCGCTACGCCCGCGTGCAAAACCTCTTGATGGAAGTGCCGCCCTCCAAAGCCGAGAACTTCACACCGGACGAAACCAAGGCCCGCGCCATCGTCGCTTCCGCGATGAAGGAGAAGCTGGTGTGGCTCGACGCGCCACGCTTGACGCAGCTTTTCGAGTGCTACCAGATTCCAATCGCCCGCTCTGCGGCCGCCTCGACGCCCGCCGACGTCGCTAAGATTTCGGCAGCGTTCAAGGCGCCTGTCGTGATCAAGATTATGTCGCCCGACATCACCCACAAATCGGATGTCGGCGGCGTGGCGCTCAATCTCGAAACGCCGGAAGAGGCCAAGGCCGCCGCCGAAGCCATGCTGGTGAAGGTCGAGAAGAACTGCCCGAAGGCCCGCCTGGAAGGCTTCTTGGTTCAGGAAATGGCCCGCCGTCCACGCGCCTATGAACTGATCTGCGGCATGGCGGTGGACTCCACCTTCGGTCCGTTCCTCCTGTTCGGTCAGGGCGGCGTGTCGGTGGAAGTGGTGGCCGATAAGTCCCTTGCTCTGGCGCCGATCAACACCGCGCTGGCCATGGACATGATCACCCACACCCGCATCTACAAACAGCTGAGGGGGTTCCGCGACCGTCCGCCTGCGGCGATCAACGACATTGCCGATGTACTGGTGCGCGTATCCAAGCTGATCTGCGACTTTCCGGAAATCCAGGAACTCGACATCAATCCTCTCCTGGCCGACGACCAAGGCGTGATCTCGGTCGACGCCCGCATCAAGCTCACCGAACCCAAGCCCGGTCCGCGCGATCAGCGTCTCGCCATCAAGCCCTATCCCAAGGAACTCGAAAATCGCGAAGAGATTCCAGGCATGGGCGAATTCTTCCTGCGTCCGCTGAAGCCGCAGGATTCCGTGGGCTTTACGCGTTTCTTCGCGCGGCTAAAGCCCGACGATGTACGTCTGCGATTCTTCTCGCCGCTCAGGACCCTGCCGGCCAATTTGCTGGCGCGCTTGACCCAGATCGACTACGACCGCGACATGGCGTTTGGCCTATTCGATCCCTCGGACGAGATCATGGGCGTAGCACATTTGTCTGCCGATCCCGACAAGGTGAAAGCGGAATATGCCGTCCTGGTGCGCAGCGACCTCAAGGGTCAAGGTATTGGGCGGGTATTGATGCAGAAGCTCATCGCCCATGCCAAACACGAAGGAATCGGCGAAATATTCGGCGACGTTCTGGAAGAAAACGCCATGATGCTGGCCCTTTGTCGCGAACTGCACTTCGAGATGGTGCCGTTGGCAGGTGCGGCGGGTATCGTTCGCGCCAGTTTCAAGCTGTAACCACGGGTATGCGTATATAGGTATTTACCGCGGCCGCGCCCTTTAGAGCATGATCTTCTGGGATGGAATTGCCTGCGCCGTATGGATTTTGCGGCGCGGGCAGGGTTCGTAGCGGCAGCGTGCGAACGGGCGAAGCGCGTAGCGGGGACTACGGGCGAGCCCTTCGACGAACCCCCGACGCAAAATCCCACGGCCCTACGGGTTTCGCGCTGGCGGGCGCCCGCTGTGTTGCGGCGCTCGACCGATGTCACCGCATCGCTCTCCGCGCCGCGCCTGGCGGATCGCCGCGCCAGCGCGAAACGCAGACGTTTCTATCCCAGAAGATCATGCTCTCGGCGCGGCCGTTGGTTTTTGCAGGAAGGCTTTCTTCGGGCTTATCATCCGCTAGTGCGCCATAGGTATTCTGCCTGAGGTTACTGGTGGATCGCGGGCGCAGAGAATTGGGCCGATGCAGCGCAAGATCGACCGGCAGAGACCTGACAAAGAGACCGCACCAGGCGAGTTCTCGGGCGTGCGACCTGCCGCATGTGAACAGGCTTGCCGCTTTTTTCTCGAAGAAGCCTGCGTCAAGAAAACCGATATGGAGAAAGCGGGCGTGACCGTGAAATTCACGCGCAACGAGACGGTTTATTCCAAGGGCGACGAGGCGCGGTTTTCCTACAAGGTCATCGAAGGCGCAGTAAGGCTGTCGCGCATCTTTGCCGACGGCCGTCGGCAGATCGTCAATTTTCTCCTTCCCGACGAGACATTCGGCATTGAGCTGTCAGAGACCTATTCCTCTACGGCAGAGGCGGTCGGCGACGTCATCGCCCTACGCTGCCCGCGAGTTTGCATTGCGCACATGACGGCCGGCGACCCCGACATCGGCCAGAAGCGTCTAGCTATGTTCAGCAAGAGTTTTGCCGCCGCGGAACAGCACGTAGCGATGCTTGGTCATCAGAGCGCAAAAGAGCGAGTTGCATCGTTCTTCCTGGCGCTCGAATTGCAGCGCAATGGCGAAGTGGAACACACGCTCGATCTGCCGTTAAGTCGCCAGGATATTGCCGATTACCTGGGTCTGACCATTGAAACCACATGCCGCGCACTAAGCGAACTCAAGCGCCAACACATCATCGATGCACCGAGCCGCCGGCGCATCGTTATCCGAGATTTGCGCGGCCTTAAGGCCATTGCCGAAGGCGATGCCTGACTAGGCCCTGTTTACATAGTCGTCACGGCCGCGACGCTGCCGATTTTGCCCGCTGCCGGCAGGGTCCGTACGCGGTTGCTACGGACCGCGCAGCGCGATGCGGGACATCGGGCAAGCGCAGCGACGAACCGGGCGGGCAAAATCGGCGCGTCCCGAAGGGTTTCGGCGCCCGGCGCGCTTTGCGCGCCAATCATATAATTAGGGCGCTTCGCGCCCGGGCGCCCTCTGGTGCGTCGAAGCGCTCGACCGTATTGCCGATACGCTCTTCGGGCGGTCGCGGCTGTCGCCGCTCCATCTGCCATCCGGCGATTTTCGCTCGAAACGCGGCTCGTGAGGACTATGTAAACAGGGCCTAGTACCCGCTTTTCATAGAATGTGATTCGTGATTCAAAGTTGGGATGATTGCCGAAGCAAGAGAAGTCCGCGTTTCGCGGAAGGAGCGGCAAGAGCTGGAGAGGCGTTGCCGCTCGCCCCGGACGTTGCAGCGTGATTTGAAGCGCGCGCGGATCGTGTTGTTGGCGGCGGCGGGACGCAGCACCCGCTCGATAGCCAAAGAGGTTGGCGTAGAGCCGCGGATTGCCAGCCGGTGGCGCAATCGCTTTGCCGATGAGGGGCTTGCGGGTTTGGATGACAAGCCGCGCCCCGGCAAGAAGCCGCTCTACACGAAGGCGACAGACAAGCGGATACTGGCACTGCTGGACAAGCCGCCGCCTGCAGGATTTGCACGGTGGACGGGCCCCTTGCTGGCCAAGGCGCTGGACGGCGTCGATGTTCAATACGTCTGGCGCTTCCTGCGCGAGCACAAGATCGATCTGGCGGCTCGCAAATCCTGGTGCGAGAGCAACGATCCCGCCTTTGCCGCTAAAGCCGCCGACGTCGTGGGCCTCTACGTCGATCCTCCCGCCAAGGCCATCGTGCTGTGCGTCGACGAGAAGCCGTCGATTCAGGCGTTGGAACGGGCCCAAGGCTATCTGAAGCTGCCGAACGGACGCGCTTTGACCGGCCAGAGTCACGACTACAAGCGGCATGGCACGACGACGCTGTTTGCCGCTCTGGAGGTCGCCACCGGCAAGGTCATCGGCGAACACTCAAAACAGCGCCGCCGCGTCGAGTTTCTCGGCTTCATGAACCGCGTCGTCGCGGCATATCCAAATCGTGAGCTTCACGTCATCCTCGACAATCTCAACACCCACAAGAAGAATGAGACTTGGCTCAAGAAGCACCCTTTGGTGCGGTTCCATTTCACGCCGACGCGGGCATCCTGGCTCAATCAGGTCGAGAGGTGGTTCTCTATCCTGCAAGGCCAGTCGCTAACCGGCGCCTCGTTCACCGCAGTCAGCCAGCTACAGGAGCACATCGATGCCTTCATCCGTGCCTACAACGAGGCCGCGCAACCGTTCGCTTGGACCAAGAAAAAAGTCCGCCAACGGCGCTTCAAAGGCCGCCGTATCACTCAACTCTGATTCCGGGTACTAGGGCCTGTCCTCAATTAAGCCAGATGATAGCAGCTGCGAGGTGGATTGCGGCTAGGAAATTTCTGGCAGTTTTGTCGTAGCGGGTGGCGATAGCGCGGTATTGCTTGAGCTTGCAGAAGAAGTTCTCGATGAGGTGGCGCGCCTTGTAGGTCTCTTTGTCGTAGTCGCGCTGGATTTTGCGATTACTCTTGGGCGGGATCACGACCGACTTTCCCTGTGCCAGCAACGGTTCGATCACCCGTTCGTCGGCATCGAAGGCCTTGTCTGCCAGCAAGGCTTCGGCTGCCATGTCCGGTAGCAGCGCGTCAGCACCTTCCAGATCATGGGCTTGGCCCGGTGTCAGCAGGAAGTCCAGCGGATTGCCCAACGCATCGACAAGCGCATGTATCTTGGTGCTCAGCCCGCCTTTGCTGCGCCCGATTGCCTGGTCTTCGCCGTCTTTTTTTGTGCGCCGGCACTGTGCTGATGCGCCCGCACGATCGTGCTGTCGATCATGGCGTACTCATTGTCCGCATCGCTCGCCAGCATCTCGAACAGTTTCTTCCATACCCCACTCTTGGCCCAGCGCGAGAAGCGCGTGTGAACTTTGATCGGGTCGCCAAAGCGTTCGGGTAAGTCCCGCCAAGGGATGCCCGCGCGATAGCGATAGAGCACCGCTTCCACAAACAGCCGATTGTCTTTGGCCGTTACCCCTACATGCCCGTCACGGCCGGGCAAAATATCCCTAATCCTGTCCCATTGATCATCCCGAAGGGCATAGCGGCGCATCCGTCAGCTCCAAATCAGCTGACTGCTTATAAATCACTCCCCTCTAGCCTTGGGAATCCTCTAATTGAGGACAGGTCCTAGGTGTCACCGAGATACGCGGATTGATAAGTCGCAATATTGATAAGTCTCAATATTGATAAGTCTCAATGCGTTCGACCCCGGGGTCGTTTCTCATGCGCCTGGCGGATACGCGGCCGGAGGACCCATGTCATTTGTCAAGATTCTTGTGCCGGTTACGGGCGTGTCGCGCGATCGTTATGCGCTCGCGACGGCTTTTGCGGCGGCGGAGCCATTCCATGCTCATGTCGTGGCGCTGTTCGTACATGCCGACCCGCGCGAGGCCGTACCCTATGGCGAGCTCCCGTTGTCCCCGGACATCATACAGGATCTCATCGATACGGCTGCGGATTTGGAGAAAGCTTCATCGAAAGCGGCGCGTAGCACGCTGGCATCCTTGGCGGCAAACTCAGGTATCCGCATTGTCGCAGCGCCGCAAACGGCCGATTCGGTCACGGTGTCCTATGAAGAGATGACGGGACACTTATCCCGAGCGCTCGATCGCGCTGCACGGCTTTGCGATCTAGTCGTTTTTCCGCCCATCCGTGAGACCGACGATCCGGAGATCCAGGATGGGTTCATCCGCGCGCTGACCAAATTGGAACACCCGGTGCTTCTTTCGGCCGAGAAGTCGCCCGAGCATGTGGGGCGAAAAGTGGCGGTCGCGTGGGATGGCGGCGTTGCGTGTGCCCATGCCCTATTGTCGGCGCTACCCTATCTAAAAAAGGCGGAAAAGATCGAAATCCTGTCGGTTCAGGACATACCCAGCAATGGCCATGGCATGGATGACGTTGGGGGCTATTTGGCGCTGCACGGCCTTTCTTGTTCCCAGCGTGTCCTGCCGCGCGGCGAACGCAGCGTGGCCGAGGTCCTGGTCGAGGCCGCCTCGAATGGGGGCTTCGATATGCTGGTGGCGGGCGGTTACGGCCATAGCCGTCTTATGGAGACGATCTTTGGAGGCGTCACGGATCACCTCGTTTCGCACCCGAGGATTCCCGTTTTCATGATGCACTGATATGCTGGCTTCATGAGCGAAGCCCCGTCCGAGAAACCGCACTGGTCCGTTCCGCACGTGATTGGCGTTCTCGTGGCAGTCGCGGTCTATATTTTGGTCTATACATTTACCGGTGATTCTGAACTTCTGATCGCATTTGCTACGGGCGCGGTCAGCACGTTCGGAACCTGGGTCTATCTGTTTTCCGGATTGGCGGGTAGAAGGTAACGGCAATCGGACTGCACTGACCCATCCGAATCTGAGTAAACTCAAGCAGACGATGTCATTCACCCGCCGTGTGCGGCGAACCCAAGAAGAAGGAGCGAGAGGATATGGCGAAGAAAAAGGCAAAGAAGAAAGCAAAAGTCGTTAAGAAGAAGAAAGTCAGAGCGGCGCTGAAGGTGAAGACCAAGCGGCGCGCAACCAAACCGGCTGCGAAAAAGAAGGCGAAAAAGTCTACGCGGAAGCGCGCGGTTGCCAAACCCGCTGCGAAGAAGACAAAGAAGTCGCCCAAGGCCGGCAAGCGTCCAACCAAGCGCAAGGCGAAGAAGGTTGCCCCGCCCGCTGAGGCGATGTTTGCCGCGCCTCCGGCGGCGGATTCGCAGGAAGGCATCCAGGACACCCTGCCGTTGGCGGACTAGTCAGGATTGGCGTGGCCGGCTTCGGAAGGGGCCGGCCGCGCAAGGCCATGGTTGATGAGCCCCTGAGTCGTAATAGGTCTGCTTCTTTCGACGACATTTTTCGGTTCCGGCTACTCGCATTTTCCTTCTGCGTCTGTAGGCTGCCTTCCGTCGGGTTAATCGTCGGCGGGATCGGGCGGGCTTAAGCAACGTGGCTGTGAAGGATACCCAACAGGGCACTACAAGCCGGGCGGTCATCCGCCTTCTGGGCCGTATTCTCGGCACCGTGATCCGAGAACAGCACGGTCAAGATGCTCGCAGCCTCGCTCGCGGACAGACCGATCTCGATTTGGTTGAGGAGATTCGCCGGATTTCCGTCGGCGAGCATCGCGACGGCGCGGGCGACATACCGCTCGACCAGCGGCTTAGCCAGCTCGATCAGTCACAGGTGGCATTGCTCATCCGCGCTTTTTCCATCTTTTCGCAACTTGCCAATGTCGCCGACGACCATCTCGTGCATCTCGAGGCGGGCCCGGGTCCGTTGCAGCAACTCGAGACCCATCCCCGGCTAAATGCCAAGAATGTGGGAGCCTATCTGGCGAATACGTTGCTATCGCCGGTCATTACCGCGCATCCAACCGAAGTGCGCCGCAAGAGCATTCTCGATCGCGAAACGGATATCGCCGGGTTGCTGATGATGCGCGTGCCAGCGAGCTTGCAGACCGGTGAAAATGCCGAGATTGAAGCCCAGCTTAAGCGCGAAATAAGGACCCTGTGGCAGACGCGCATGTTCCGCGCGGTGCGCATTCATGTCACCGACGAGATCGAGAACGCCGTTGCCGTCTTTGCACGCACGTTTCTGGCTCAACTTCCAATCGTCAAGCGGCGTTTGGCGCTGCTTTATGGTCTAAACGGAGCGGTTCTACCGTATCTGAAGCCGGGTTCGTGGGTAGGCGGCGATCGCGACGGCAACCCATTTGTGACCGCGCAGACTCTCGAATCTGCCCTTCACCGCCAAGCGGAAACGGTCCTCGATCACTATCTCGAACAAGTGAACATCCTGGGCACCGAGTTATCGCTCAGCGAGGAATTTGTTTCGGTCAGCGCCTCGTTGAAATCTCTGGCGGCAAGCCCCGAGCACACCTCGCGCCATCAGATCGACGAGCCTTACCGACGCGCTTTGGTAACCTGCTATTCGCGGCTCGCCGCTACCCGCAAATCGCTACTTGGGCGTGGACCGGCTCGCGCCCCGCGCTGGGATGCCGAGCCTTATCTCTCGCCCGAAGCGTTCGAAGACGATTTGACGGCAATCGTCGAATCCTTGCGCGAGAACGGCGACGCCGATCTGGCAGATGGCCGCTTGCTCAATTTGCGAGAGGCGGTGGGCGCTTTCGGGTTTCATCTCGCAGTCATGGATGTGCGACAGAACTCGGCGGTGCATGAACAGGTGTTAGACGAATTGTTCCATCATGCGAAGGTTGTCGTGTCTTACGCTGCACTGTCCGAGGATGACCGTGTGGCTCTTTTATTCCGGGAACTGGCCAGCCCACGACTTTTGCGCTCGCCTTACCAGGTCTATTCGGAACAAACGCAAAGCGAACTCGATATCGGCGACAAGGTCGCATCGCTCAAGCGGCAGTTCGGCGCCGGCGCCATTGCCAATTACGTTATTTCGAAAACCCAAAATGTGTCCGATTTGCTGGAAACGGCACTGCTGATGAAAGAGGCAGGGCTATTCACGCCCGGCCCTCAGCCACGTGCTTCTTTGAGAATCGTGCCGCTGTTTGAAACCATCGACGACCTTCGCGCCAGCGCCGATACGATGAGTGCTTATTTCGATTTGCCCTTTGTGCGTGACATGTTGGCGGCGCAGGAAGACATCCAGGAGGTGATGATCGGCTATTCGGACAGCAACAAGGATGGCGGTTATCTAACCTCGAATTGGGAAATACGCAGTGGTATCGCAGGACTGACTGCGCTTGGCCGGGCCCGCGGAATCAAGATGCGTTTTTTTCACGGTCGCGGCGGCGCTGTCGGTCGCGGCGGCGGGTCGAGTTCCGATGCCATTCGCGCGCTTCCCGCATTCGCCAATTGCACAGGCATTCGCATCACGGAGCAGGGCGAAGTGGTGGCCAGCAAATACGGCGACCCGGAGATCGGACGAACCAGTCTGGAAACGATTATCGCTGCCGCGCTGTTGTCCGAACTCAATCACGACAGCGATGCGGCCGATGGTGATGCGGCGGAATGTCTGGCGCAATTGAGTGCCGCGGCTTATCGCTCATATCGTAGCTTGGTCTACGAGACTGAGGGCTTCGATCGCTACTTCCGAGAGTCCACACCACTGCCGGAAATCTCCGATCTGAACATCGGGAGCCGTCCTGCTTCGCGCAACCAGTCGGGCCGGATAGAGGATTTGCGGGCCATTCCTTGGGTGTTTTCTTGGTCGCAGGCGCGCGTCATGTTGCCGGGTTGGTTTGGCTTTGGCTCGGCGGTGCGAGAAGTCGGGGCGCGGTCTTTGGCGGCGTTCTACACGACTTCGCCGTTCTTCCGGACAACCGTGTCGAATATGGAGATGGTGCTCGCCAAGTCGAGCATGGCAATCGCGCGGCGTTATGCAGATCTGGTTTCCGATAGGGTGTTGGCCGAACATGTGTTCGCGCGCATTGAAGACGAACGGCGCGCGACGATCGAGGCGATATTGGCGATCACCGGGCAATCGTCGCTGCTCGAACGCAGTCCTCGATTGATGAACTCGATTCGGCTCAGGCTTCCCTATATCGACGCGCTCAACCATCTGCAGGTCGATCTGTTGCGCCGCCGGCGCGCCGGCGATGAGAGCGAGAATACGCGCCGCGCCATACATATGTCGATCAATGGTGTGTCTGCGGGCCTGCGAAACAGCGGCTAGGACCTAGCTCGCAGTATTCTCGACCTCGGCCAACTGCGCCGTTTTCCCTTCGGCAAGCTGTTTGGCCAGGTTGAGAATGGCGCGTCGGTGCTTAGGCGACTGAATGGCCGTATAGGCTTCCAACAGTTCGGCTGCGCCCGGCTCGTTCAAGCGCGCAACGTGGCGCGAAAACAGCGGCGACGCCTTCGACTTGTCAAGATCGCCGACGATATCCATCACACCGCAATGCAGCGCCTGCGCGATTTCGACAAGGCGCGAAAAGCTTACGCGGTTGGTGCCATGTTCGTATTTCTGCACTTGTTGAAAGGTTATTCCGACTTGTCTCGCAAGTTGTTCTTGCGATAGTCCCAATTCGCGGCGCCGCAAGCGAATCCGGGAACCCAGTGCAACATCCAACGGATGCGGAGCGCCATTCTCCGTGTAGTCGTTCATATTTTTTCCTTCGCACTCTGGGATTCAGAGCATTCCTCTACAATCTTGTCCATCTGCCATCGCTCTGTAGGGGAATGCACGCATCCCGTGTTTGTAGTCAATGCACGAGTTCGCGCCCGTGTCAGCGGGAATCGTCATGCTGGGTTAATTCGCAAATATGTGGACACGATCATTATGCCGCAGGCACCCGACAAACTCCACAAAACCCAGGAAAAAGTTGCCAAGCCGACTTGGAAAACTGATGTGAACATTGGGCCGGCTTGCGCCCGAAGATTTGGCGCGCCCGTTCGGTCGGCCCTCAGCGCTGTTGTTCCTCGGGGTTGAACCTTACACGGACGATGTTCGGGTTCAAAACAATCGTCACGAGATCAGCGATTTTGTCCGAATCGCCCGCACGATTAAGGAGCGGTTCGAGGTCCTGGCTGCATTAGATGACGTTTTGTCACGGCATTCGCGGATCGTTTTCATAATGTTCGGCAATCTAGCCGACGTTTCGCGCGGCGCTTGGGAGGCCGTGCGAGACGCCGAACACGATTATGCGTTTGCCAGGCACGTTGGATGCAAGCCTCAATCGCTATCTTTTGCCGCGGTTCTGTCTGGATCGAAATCAACCCAGTCCGGCCAGTTTGATGCCTCAGCGCCAATCCCGGGCTCATTCGCTGGCAGTTCGCGCGTTTACGATGCGCTGTGCCGTGTCGGGACGCCTGGCTCCTGAAGCGTCGCCAGGATGACTATGCGGCGCCTTGCTCCGTCGCGAATTGAGACGGATTCACCCAAATCCTCTGGCGCGCGGAATGCAGCGGATCGCTCGGAAGCCAAGCCCCGAGACCTTGCGTGAGCATTCACGAGCAATACGCAGATATCATTGCCGGTGCCGAAACCGTTCAGCGGATGCTGGATGGAATGCCCCGCGCCGTGGATTTCTTGCCGGCGGCAAGCGAAACAAAGTTCGCCGCTGCGAATTGCAACGAACGATGGGCGCTTAGGTCATCAAAACGCTTTCTCGATCTCGTCATCGCGATCCCTGCGCTTATGGTTTTGGCGCCATTCCTCATTGTGCTGTCGCTGCTGATCCGTTTGGACTCGGCCGGTCCGTCTTTGTTTCGCCAGACGCGCCTGGGCCATCAGGGCCGCCCGTTCTCTATCTTCAAGTTTCGCACGATGACCGTCCTGGAAAATGGGGCGAGGATCGAGCAGGCGCGCCCCGACGATGCACGCACAACGCGGATAGGCCGTTGGCTTCGCGCCTTCAGTCTCGACGAACTGCCGCAGCTCATAAATGTCGTCAAAGGCGAGATGTCATTGGTCGGCCCGCGCCCCCATGCCTTGGCGCATGATGCGCTCTATGCGCGGCTGATTCCCCATTACGGCCTTCGCCAAACTATCAAACCCGGCATTACGGGCTGGGCACAAATCCATGGTCTGCGCGGCGCGACGCCGACAGTCGAGATCATGTCCAGGCGGGTCGATTACGACGCCTGCTACGCCGCCCACGCAAGTCTCGCGCTCGACCTCAAGATTCTTCTGCGCACCCCCCTCGAAATCATCCGTCGCAGGAACGCTTACTGATGCGCGCGACAACGCTATCCACCGCCGTTGCAGCCCAACCCCGTCAGTTCGAGCGGCGTTCCGGTCCGCGCCTGTACCGGCGCGTTGTCGTCGGCGGTTTGCGGACGGCCTGCGTTTCGCGCGGCCAGCTTGGCGGTTTGATGGTAGGCGATTGCCTGGCGGCGCGCGGCGGCAAGCGCGCCCCCAAGCTTGTATTCGCCTCGAACGGCCACAGTATTGCTTTGGCGGCGATGGACCCGGATTTCCGCCGCCAGTTGAGCCAAGCCGATCTCATCCATGCCGATGGCGGCCCGGTCGTTTTTGCTTCCCGGCTGCTCACCAATTCGCCGGTACCTGAGCGCAGTGCTACGACCGATTTTATCTTTGATGCGGCAAGCGCAGCCCAAGAACATGGCTTGAAGTTCTATCTTCTGGGATCGACGGACGAGATCAATGCGCTATGTGCGGAGAATCTGCGCAGCGCCTATCCCGGCATGGAAATCGTCGGTCGCCGTAACGGCTATTTCTCCGCTGACGACGAAGCCCAAATCTGCGACGAAATTAACCGTTCGGGCGCCGATGTGGTTTGGGTCGGCCTGGGTGTCCCATTGGAATACGCCTTCTGCCTGCGCAATAAGGCGCGTCTTCAGGTTGGTTGGATCGTAACCTGCGGTGGCTGCTTCAATTTCGCGGCTGGCCAGTACGTGCGGGCTCCGCAATGGATGCAAAAAGCCGGGTTGGAATGGCTTCACCGGCTCTGGCGCGAGCCCAAACGATTGTTCTGGCGTTATCTTATTACCAACCCTATCGCCCTTACGATGCTGCTTCTGAATACGGCCAGCATGAAGACCGGCAATGTCCAAGCCGAGGCCGTGCGTTAAGGGGATCAGATGCCATCAGGCATGCAGCAGGCACTACCCGCTACGACGGGCGAAGGCGTGCTCAGAGCACCGGCTGTTCTGCACACGCTTTATCGCTATAGCTTATCCACCACCGGGCCGGTCATGGTCTCGGCCGCGCATTTTGCGGCGTCCCTGATCTTCCTGCACATGCTCCAACCGGCCGAATTCGGTCAATTTTCCTTTCTTCTGATCGTTGTGCCGTTCTGTTTAGGCGCCACCGGGGCCCTGTTGGGCGCACCGGCGGCTCTGACCCGCGCCAAAGACGCGGCAACGGCACACGCCGAGATTCTGACATTGCAGAAGGTTAGTCTGGTTTTTGCCGGACTATCCGGGCTTGCGGTCGGAATACTGATGTTCTCGGCGCACGCGCAAGCCGTTGCCGCGGTGATGTTCGGAATCTATGGCGCGGCCAGTATGTTGCGCAGCTTTGCGCGCTCCCTCAGCAATGTCCGCGGCCAGCTGGTGCGCGTCGCCACTTCCGATTTCCTCTACAGCGCACTTCTCGTTTCGGGTTTGGCTGCGCTGATCGTTGCGCGCAGGCTGACGATGCCCAACGCGGCCTTCGCCTTGTGTCTTGCCGCGATGGCGGGATTTATGCCGTTTGGCTTATCGCATATACGCGAATTCGTCAGCGCTTTGCGCAAGCAAACGCTCGGCCTGTACGCGCCGATGTGGAAAGATGTAACGCGTTGGTCGCTGCTCGGTACCGTTCTTACGGAATTCACCGCCAACGCGCATGCCTATTCGGTGACTTTTCTCTCTGGTCCCAAGGCGTTCGGATTGCTGGCGTTGGGTGCGCTGTTCATGCGCCCGGCGTCCCTGGTTATTTCGGCGTTGCCGGATATCGATCAACCGCTGATGACCCGCCGACTGGCCAAGGGCGATATTAGAGGTGCGCTTAGGGTCGTCACCGAGTTTCGGACTGCGGCCTTCGCCGTACTGGCCGCGACAATCCTGCTGTCGTTCGCGATTTTGACCTGGGCGCCGCAGCTCCTGGCCAAAAAAGGTTATGACGCGATGGACGTCATGGTTGTCCTGATATTGTGGATTGCGATCACGGCTCTGCGCGCCTTGCGCTCGCCGACAGCGGTGTTTTTCCAGGCTCTTGGAAACTATTCGGCGCTGGCGCGCGTCAGTGCGTGGTCGTGCGGCACCTCGCTGATCGTGACCGTGACATTGCTGCTGACGCTGGGGCCGATAGCCTCGTTGGGCGGCGTTCTTGCCGGCGAAATCGCGATTATCTTGGCGCTCTTTCCTCTGATGCGCGCATGGAGGCGGCACAATGCCTGAGGTCGTTGTAGGCATTCCCACGTTTCGCCGTCCGCGCAGTTTGGAACGCCTTCTGACCGCGCTGGAGCGGTTGGAGACGGATGCAAGAGTGAGTGTCGTTGTTGCCGACAACGATGCTGAAAATCACGAAGGTTACGATCTGTGTCAGGCACTGCAAGCGCATGGCTTTCGCTGGCCCTTAGAAGCCGTCATCGTGGAGCAACGAGGCATTGCACAAGTCCGCAATGCGCTGGTCGGGCGGGCCCTCACCGATCCCCAGGCGCAATTCATGGCCATGCTCGATGACGACGAGTGGCCTTCGCCGCAATGGCTGGAGTGCTTCCTTCGCGTGCAAGAACAGACTGGTGCGGACGCGCTGCAGGGGACCATTGTGTTTGAATTTGCGACGGCCCCCAAGACATGGGCCAGGGGCTTTGACGGTATTTCCTCAATCAAGCGTGCAACGGGACCGGTTGCCATGCTCGAAGGAGCGGGAAATCTCCTGCTAACCCGAGCTTGCCTGGAGAGCCTTCAATGGCCCTGGTTCGATCCGGAGTTTGCCCTGAGCGGCGGGGAAGATCGCGATTTTTTCGAACGTTTGGCGCAGGCTCAAAAACGCTTTGCCTGGGCGGACGAGGCCATCGCCTATACAATCGTGCCGGAAGTACGCAAAAGTCTGAGGTGGACGCTTGAGCGCGCCTACAGCATCGGCAACACGGACATGCGAATCTTCCTCAAACATCACGCGACACCGCGCCGTCGTATCAAGGAATTTGGCAAGATCGCATTGGCGCTCTTGTTGTCGCCGATCTTGTTGGTCATCCTTGCGGCGATACCGAATTGCGCCGCCGACATGCTGCGCAGGTTTGTCCGCAATTTGGGAAAAGTCGCGGCACTCCTCGGCCAACACTATAACGAGTATGCCGTAACGCATGGCGAATGAAGGTCTGGCTACGGACGTGACACAGGCGCAAGACGCCTCGTGGATCGACGAGGCCGTCTTTGTCGCATTCTTGCTACTGGCATTTGTCGGTCTTTCACCGTTTGCCAATCACGTGGACTCTCTACGGATTCGGGTGAGATAGGCACCACCGGCGCGGGCGACTTAGCCCGTCAGCTTTGTTGTCTCGCAGTGTTTGGCGCGATTATTTTCGGAGCGGTACGCAGACGCGGTTTTGAAGCGTTCTCGTCGCTGCCGCTTTTGTTGATGTTGCTTTTGGCCTGGTGCCTGCTCAGTGCGCTTTGGGCCGACCAAGCGGGCGTCACTTTCCGGCGCGCCGGTCTAGCTGTCGTCTTGGTTCTCTGCGCGACGTTGAGCGTTCGCACGGTTGGCGTCACGCGCTCTCTTATGTTTCTACGCTGGGTACTAGCCGGCATCCTGATCGTGAATATCGTTTCCATCCGATTCATTCCGCAAGCCGTGCATATGCAGGGCGAGACGGATGTTGCGCTTATCGGCGCTTGGCGCGGCCTTTACACCCACAAAAATATCGCCGGATCGATGGGCGCGATGACGGCGATTGCGTTTTTGATGTCGCCGCGCCTGTCTCCTGGTCTCTATCGTAAACTTTTCGATATCGCAGTCGCCGTCGCTGCCGTGGCTTTCACGGTGATGACGCGTTCGAAGTCATCGCTGGGTTTGTTGGCGATCTCGCTCGCCTTGGGATTGGTTTATCGCTTAGCCTGGAAGAAGGATTTGGATCGCACCATCGCCGTCGTAGCAGCGCTCCTGTTTGTGGTCGTTGCAGCCGTATTCGTTGTCGCGGATCAGGATGCGATTGTCCGCCTATTAGCGGACCCGGCAGAATTCACTGGCCGCACCGAAATTTGGCAAGCGGAAGCGGCCTATATTCGCGACCATCCGGTGCTCGGTGCGGGCTTCGGCACCTTTGCGGATACCGGCGGGTTGTCGCCGCTGCACAATTACATCGGAAATTCCTGGGTGGGTGCGGTGAGCCACGGCCATAATGGCTATCTGCAGCTGCTCGTAACCATCGGCAGCGTTGGATTTCTTCTGGCGTTCGCCAGTCTTATCGTTGTGCCGTTGTTGACATTTTGGCAGCGCGGCGGCGATCTGAAAATGAAAGCCATGTTGTTCGCGCTGTTTGTGTTTCTCGCGCTGCACAATCTGATGGAAACCGATTTTCTCGAAGGTGATGGCGTTACTTGGGTCATGTTCCTTCTCATGTTGGCCATGCTTAGCAACACGGAACTTCAGGAGCGGACGCCGTGACACCGTTCTTTTCCGTCGTCCTGCCCGTTTATAACCGTGCCAATTTGCTGGGCAATGCCGTACGTTCGGTGCTGGCGCAGACCGAGCAGGATTTCGAGATCGTTGTCGTGGACGACGGCTCAAACGACGATCCGCAGCATGTGATCGACGCCATCGGGGATCCGCGCATCGCGTTTGTTCGTCAAGATAATCGCGGCGGCGGTGCGGCGCGCAACACCGGAATCGACAAGGCGCGCGGACGCTTTGTCGCCTTTCTGGATTCCGACGATTGCTTTCTGCCCCACCATCTGTCGGCCATGCGGAAGCTTGTTGAAACTGCGTCCTGTGCCGCCGCCTATGCACGGATTTTGGTCGACCGCGGTGAGGGCCGCATCATCCTCAAACCACCCCGTGCTGTCCGCGAATACGAGGACATGGCGACCTATCTGCTTTGCGATCGCGGCTTCGTGCCGACCAGTACGATTGTCGTAGAGCGTGGTTTGGCACAGACGGTTCGCTTTCACGAGAATCTTGCAGCGGCCGAAGACACGGACTTTGCCATTCGGATAGCGCTGGCCGGCCATCGCTTCCTGATGGCGGAGGAACCGGGCGTCGTTTGGAAAGATATCGAGGACCCCAATCGACTTTCATCGGGCCGTCGTAGCGCGACGATGCTGCCGTGGATCGAGGCGTTGAGGCCGCGTATCCCTTCCAAGGCTTATTACGGCTGCCTTGGTTGGGCTTACGCAAAGTCGGTTGCCGTAAACGACCGTTTTGCCGCGTTCAGACTCTATCTCGCCGCTTTGCTACGCGGCTGTTACCGCCCCTCGCTGGCGGCGATCATATTCCTGCAGGTCTTTCTGCCCGATCGTTCATATCGCCGCTTGGCCGATAACGCGATTTTGCGGTTCGGTGCGGGGCTGCGTCCACGTTAAGCGGCCTTTGCAACTGCGTGGGCGCCGATCTTGCGCAGCAGATGCGTTGCCAAACGCGGGGCAACGAACTCCGCCCCAACCATGAACCGCATCAAGGGCCCGAAATTGTTCGCAGCCATAGGCCCGACCGCGAAAAGTCCATCCACGGATGTTTCGAAATCGCTCGAAAGGATTGGGGCGTCGTTGAGCGCGTCGATGTCGTCGCGCAGTTTTGCATCGAGGAACGTCAGCTTGCGTAATGCAGGGCGGTAACCGGTCGCGGCGATAACGTGATCCGCTGTAATGGATTGTATGTTTTCTTTGTCGTCAGCGATGTCGAGTACCACGTGTCCGCCGTCCATACGCGCCGATTTCAGACTATGCCCCATAATGGTTGGGATGTGTCCGACAAAACGCTCTCGCGTAAACCAGCCGGGCGCCGGACCCAAGTGCCGGCTGACGATCCGCAGGCGCAAAGATTCCGGCAGGTGATAGAACAGCAGGGGTGCGTTGGCATAGATGAACGAGCGCCAGCCAGGTCCGATGCCGCTCGTGGGATACTGAACCTGTTGCAGCAGCGATGTATCGCCGTCATTTGGCGGTTCGTGAAACACAATGGCGTCCGCGCGCGCCACCACGCGCACGGATGCGCCGGCTTCATGCGCCGCGATGGCCGTGTCGATGGCCGATGCGCCCGCTCCCAATACAACGAGGTCGCGTCCCGCGAAATTGGAACAATCGTGATGATCGAAGCTGTGCGAGACATGGGTCTGCGGCAACACGGATAACTCGCTCGGGATATGCTTGAACCATGTGATGCCGACCGCCAATACGATTTGGCGCGCATAGCAGAAATGCCCGTCTTCCAGCGTCAGGCGAAATCCACCGACACCTCTTTCCAGCTGAGTGACATTCTTGGTTTCGAGCGAAGACACGAAGCGCTCTTGAAACCAATCGGCATAAGCGATGAAGGTGTCGAGCCGAACAGGCAAGCCGCGGTCGGCATAGTCTAGTCCGCGCTCCGTGCAATAGGCCTTCAGCGTCGAGTCTTTTATCGGGCGCCGAAAGATTGGAGGCAAAGCCTTCGGATTTAAGTTTCATGCCTTTGGGCATGTGATCGCGCCAGGTGCTCAGCGGCTTGCCGAAAATGCGGACGGAGATGCCCGTCGCACTCAAATGCGCCGCCAGGGAAAGCCCGTACGGACCGGCGCCGATGATGGCGACATCACACATTTTTTCCATCTCGGATTCCTGCATTCGTCCCGATTTGACACAGAATTGGTGCGCGGGTCGTTTAAGCGCCCGGCTTTCGCTTTCATCGGAAACGACGGTGACATGAACACGTTTATGGACGGTTGACCCTCGTCTCTTATGCTGCCCGTCATGGCAAAGAAAATCCTGCTCGCGACGACCCTTAATTGGCCGTCCACCACCCGCTTGGCGGGCGCTTTTGCGTCGTTGGGTTGCCGCGTCGAAGCGGTGTGCCCCCCCGGCCATGTATTGCGGATCAGCCGCTATCTGGGCTGTGCTCACCGCTATCGTCCCTTGCACCCGCTGTCCTCTTTCGCCGCGGCGCTTGCGAATGCCAAGCCGGATCTGGTCATTCCATGCGACGATCGGGCGGTCTCGCATCTGCTGGCGCTACACCAAGCCGGATGTAATCCGGAAACCGCAGCGTTGCTCGTTCGCTCGCTTGGCAGGATTGAATCGCATCCGATCCTTTTGGCACGCAGTCCCGCGATTGCGGCGGCGAGAGCCGAGGGCGTTGCCGCTCCGCTGACCGTTGCAGTCGGCACGGAGGGCGAACTCATCCAAGCGCTCGAAATCTCGGGATTCCCTGCCGTTGTGAAAGCGGATGCCAGTTGGGGCGGTGACAATGTCGCCATTGTGCGCACGCCTGAAGAGGCACGCCGCGCTTTTCGCAAGCTTCACGGGCCACCGTCACGTTTGCGCAGCGTGGTGCGGTCGGTCCTGCGCAACGACCCGCATTTTTTGCACGCGGCTTGGGCGCCCAAAGCGGCAACCGTAAATGTGCAGCATTTTATACCCGGTAAGCCCGCGACCAGCGCACTTGCTTGCCGCGACGGAGAAGTGTTGGCCGCTCTACACATGGATGTGGTCGATTGGCGGGGCAAAACGGGTCCGGCCTGCCTCATCAAACGCGTGGATTGTCCGGTGATGGATGAGGCGGCGAGACGAATCGCACGGCATTTTGCTCTCAATGGGTTGCACGGTCTGGATTTTGTCCGTGACGATTGTGGTGTCCCTCACCTCATAGAGGTCAATCCAAGGGCGACGCAGGTTTGTCATTTGGTGCTGGGGGCGGGAAACGACTTGGCTGCTGCGTTGGTCGGCGAGGGTCCCCGGCCGGTCACGACCGAAGCCGAGACCGTCGCGCTCTTTCCCCAGGCCTGGGAAAACCGCCCGGAGGGGCCCTGCGTATCGGGCATTTTTTCGGACGTGCCATGGGATGATTCCGCCGTGCTGCAAGCTATTGCGGGGCATCGACTGCGCGTGGCGCCGCAGTCCCGGTCCGCGGCCCCGCCCTTACAGCCCCAAATTGCCCGATCTTAACGCAAGCCGACATCGCCCATGGCGGCAGCCTGGATATGGGCGGCCCAAGAAAGTTTACGTCTTGCTACCGCGTTAACCATTCGTCAGTCCAAACAAGGCTAAATCGGACGCCGAAGGAAGGCTTTGAGCCGACCGGAAGCACTGAGCATCTGGGTCTATGGCCGTCGACAGAACTGCGTCTGCCTTCGCATCGGCGCCTGCTACCGCAGACGTGCCGTTTCGCTTTGGCGATTTTTTGCGTGTCCTCGACGAACGGCGCGCGCTGATCCGCAACATCACGATCCTGGTCGTCGGCTTGACTGTGCTCGCCGTGATGAGCTTGCCGACGCTGTATTCGACGTCCTCCGTCGTTATGCTCGACCAGCGCAAGAACAACGTCGCCGATTTGTCGTCGGTTCTCTCCGCCCTGCCGACCGATCCGTCTTCGGTACAAAATCAGATACAACTTTTGTCTTCACGCGAATTGGCGCTGCGCGTCATCTCGCGGTTGAAACTCTACGACGATCCCGAGTTCAATCCGGCCTTGAATAGCGCCAGCTCGCCCAGCCTGATCGGGTTGCTCAATCCAGCCAATTGGGGGCACTCGCAGCAAGCGGTCGTTCCCAGCCCCGATTACCTTCGTGATGCGATTGTCAGCAATTTCCTAAGCCACCTTGATGTAAGTGCGCTGGGTCTTTCGACCTCGATTACCGTGACTTACACGGCGGGTGATCCTGCCAAGGCGGCGCGGATCGCCAATGCGCTGGCGGACGCTTATACGGAAGATCAAGTTGCAACCAAGGTCGCCGCCGCGCGCAACGCTACGCAATGGCTGACCGACCGCATGCATCAAATGGCGCAACAGATCCAGATCGAGGAAAGCGCGGTCGAGCAATACAAAGCGCAGAACAATCTGGTGGATTCGACGCAAGGCAATTCGCTCGTCGAACAGCAACTTGCGGCGATCAACGCTCAACTGGTCGCGGCGCAATCGGATTTGGCGGAAAAACAAGCGACCTACGATCGTGTCGCGGCCGTTGTGCGTTCCGGCAATGCCGCGGATATTTCGCAGATTGTGGCCTCGCAGACTATCGTGGCGCTTCGTGCACAAGAAGCCGACCTGGTCCGCCAGGAAGCCGACCTGTCCACACGTTACGGTTCTAATCACCCCAAAATGTTGGCGATCCAAACCCAGAAACGCGACCTGGAACAAAAAATCACCGAAGAAGTAACGCGTATCGCTGGCTCGATTGCCAATGATGTTGCGGTCGCCCGGGTACACGTCGCCTCGATCGAGGCCAGCCTTGCTCGCGTTGTGAAACAGGCCGGCGGAGACAGCATGGCGCGCGTTAAACTGAATGCGCTGGAAGCGAATGTCGCCTCGACGCGAACAATGTACGAATCTTTTGTCTCTCGCTTGCGTGCGACTCAGGACCAGGACGATATCCAGAATCCCGAAGCCCGGGTAATTTCCCGTGCCCCTATTCCGACGACAGCCTCCTCGCCGCACCGCGTTCTGTTTGTCGCTGCGTCACTACCGGCCGGATTGTTGCTGGGCATTCTCGCCGCATTGCTGGCTGAGAAACTGCAGGCGCCGATGCCAAAATCCGATCTTCGTCCCCGTGCGGCTGCTCCGGTATTTGCTCTACCCAATGTGCTGGCGGAACTTCCGGCAGTTAACGATATGCGGGCCGCCAGTGTTGTGATCGACCAACCGGGCGCTCCTTATAGCCAAGCATTGTCACATTTGCTGACCCAGTTCACCTCACATGGTTTCGGCAAGGTTGTTATGTTGACCTCGCCGGCCGCAGATCCCGGCAAATCGGTTATTGCACTCGGTTTGGCGCGGGCGGCATCGCTCCGCGGACTGCGTACGATTCTTGTCGATGGGGATTTCGAACGGCCCTTTATCGCCACTGCTATGGGCATTCGAGTGGCCAGTGCAAGCGTCGCCGATATCCTCAACGGTAGCATTCCTTTGTCGCGTGCCTTACACAAAGATCCAAGATCGAACGCCCTAATATTGTCAGCCACACAGCCTGCCGGACAGGGACCATGGTCGACAAACAAAATGGGGAACTTTCTGGGTTATCTAAGACAGAATTGCGATCTGGTTCTCATCGACGCCACGCCAGTTCCCCGTTTCGCGCATGGCATGACGAGGTTGTGCGACCAAATCGTGCTTATCGCTCAAGGGCGTGCGCCCCAGTTCGTCCTCGACGGAGCCATGCGCGCGCTTGCGTCACATGGAGCACCCCCGCCAGGCCTTGTGATCACACGATAAGCGACCGTCAGGCTTGACTTTTCCTTGCCGGGGCGGTTCATACGCGGCGCGTTCAGAGTAACCATCTTAACAAGATTTACATTGAGTCTTCCGCAGAAAATGGGATAGGCGGAAGCACAAACATCGTTTTCTCAGGCCCCTCCCAGACGGTAGTAAAGCGAACCTACATGAGCGAAACGCCTCCCGAATCGACGCGTGTGATGACGGTCATTCGCGATCTGCCACCCGCAGTAACGCGCACGGCAATTGTTGTCGCCATCTTTCTTGTCGGCGGCATTGCCGGCTGGATTGGTCACGGCAAGCTTGCCGGACCGCCGGATGCTCTGACAATGACGGCCTACCAGGACTGGCGCCTGCTCTGTCCCGCGAGCACAGACAAGAATAATTCTTGCGAGCTGAGCCAAGACGTGATCAGCGAAAAGGCCCGTGCTCGCGTGGCCCGTCTTGTCCTGCTGAAGGACAAAGACAAAAGCACTGTTCTTGCGGTGACGGTCCCGTTGGAAGTTCTGCTCCAACCCGGGATCGGCATAAAATTCGGCAGCGATCAGCCGCGCGTCTACCAATATAGGACATGCACCCAAGAAGGCTGCGTCACGATCATTCCTGTAGACGATCAGATGGAACAGGCGCTCGCAAAAACGTCGGATGCGGGAATCATCGTTGCCGCCCAGAATGGCAAAGCTGTCGAATTGCCGTTCTCGATGAAAGGTTACGTCGACGCTCGTCGCGCATTCCTTAACAATGAAGCAAAACGCAAGTCCTGGTGGCGGAGATTGTGGTCATGAAGACAGTTCTTTTTCAATTCGCTGGCGTGCTGACCGGCCTAGTGGCCCTGTCGCTTCTAAGCGCTCCGGCAGCAGCGGCCACAAAAGCTGCCGCAACGGCGAAACCAACAGCGACCCAATCCGATCCGAACCGGCCGGCCCAGCCGAGTAAATCCAAGCAGTTCGGCGATTGGCTCGTGCAGTGTTTTCCGGGCTCCTCGCAGTCGCCATGCCAAATGTTCGAACTCTTGGCAAACAAGAAGACGGGCCGTCGCGTTTTGGGTATTTGGATTGCCTACGTGCCAACTCGAGGGCAGCATGTGATACAGATCGGTCTGCCGCTTGGCCTAATGCTGTCGAATGGCGCCGTGCTCAGCACCGACACTTTTACCTCTCCAGTCTTGAAATTCATCCGTTGTGATATGGAGGGCTGTTACATTCAAACGGGCGCCGACAACGATTCGATCAATGCCCTTGCCAGAGCAACCCGGGCTGAAATGCAGGCCGTATTTGCTGATGGCACGAAGTTAAAGCTACCGTTCTCGCTGAACGGGTTCAGCGCAGCACATAGCGCGCTTGTGGAATTGGCGCGGCAGAAGACGCCAAGTGGTACGCCGGCGACAAGCACTCAGCCAGCGGACGCAACGCCGAATTAGGTTGTGCACCCGCAGACGACCAGATGAGTTGTGGGCCGAGCGGCGACGCCGGCCCACATTCGTTTTGACACCCGTGTTCCACATCTGTTCTGGCGCAGAACCGGTTAACTTCTCGGTGCGGCGGGCGATGCGTCAATGCCATGCATTTGCCTTGGAGTTTCGCGACAATTCGGACAAAGTTCCTGAAAACACGTTTGCTATCCCATCTATCTTGATCGACACCGTACGGCTTGGTGGTATGCAACGAAACCGCGACGCCGTGGTTTTGCCCAGTAACGGCCCATACCGGAACTCTGTATGAACAGTCAAAGTAAGGACACCGGCCGCCTCGCCTCCGCCAGCGAGCGGGCCCGCCGCAGCTTCGAACAGACCCGCGATTACTTCGGGGGCGCTGGCGACAACCCCTATCTAAAACAGGCGGGAGACCGCACGAGGCGTGGTTGGCATTGGGTTGCCGATCGCACGCCCGGCGGCCAGCGTACGTTGTGGATCGTTGTTGGGCTCATCCTGCTGATTTTGTTTGTCTGGGCCATCATCCCGGGCAGCAAAACCGACCTTCCTCCCGGCGGATTGGGCGGTCCGCAACCGGTGGGCGTTGCCACGGCCGTAAAGGGCGATATCGATATCTGGCTGAATGGGCAGGGCACGGTCACGCCGCTGGCCACAGTCACGGTCCGTCCACAGGTCAGCGGCCAGATTGTGCGCATCGCCCTTCAGGAAGGGCAAAACGTCAAAGCGGGTGATCTTCTTGCCGAGATAGATCCGCGCAGTTTCCAGGCGGCACTCGATCAAGCCAAGGGCCAGCTCGCGCGGGACAGCGCTTCGCTCGCCAATGCGCGCTTGGATCTGAAGCGCGATCAAGCTCTCTATGCGGCCAAGGCGGTTTCACAACAGGTCTTGGATACGCAAGCCGCGCTCGTCAAGCAAGACGAGGGCGTTGTGCTATCCGACAATGCCAATGTCGAGTCCGCACGGATCAATCTTGGCTACACCCGCATCACCTCGCCCATAGCCGGACGTGTCGGTATACGTCTGGTCGATGTCGGCAATTTTGTCAGCGCCGGGCAAACGACAGGCATCGTCGTGGTCACACAATTGCAGCCCATGTCGGTTCTGTTCTCGCAACCGGAGGATAACATTGGCGACATTGTTGCGCGCATAGGAGCCGGCGCCGTTTTGACCGCGGATGCCTATGACCGGGCGCAGATTACCAAGCTCGCCAGCGGCAAACTCACCGCAGTGGACACCCAGATTGATCCGACGACCGGAACGGTCAAGCTGCGCGCGCTGTTCGACAACGCCGACGAATCCTTGTTCCCCAATCAGTTCGTCAACATTCGCTTGCTCGTCAATACTTTGCACAATCAAACCGTCGTTCCAGCGGCAGCCGTTCAGCGCGGCGCGGAAGGAACGTTTGTGTTTGTCGTCAAACCCGACCACACGGTTGCAATCCGCACCGTGGTGACCGGGAAGCAGCAAGACGAACGGGTTTCCATCGTCAAAGGATTGAACGTCGGCGAGACCGTGGTGACCGATGGCGGCGATCGCTTGCGTGACGGTGGACCGATAACGATCCCCAGCGGGCAGAAGGTCGACGCCACCGTTGCGCCGGCCGAAAATGCCACCGCGATTCCGGAAACGGCACAATCAGGCCGTCGTGCAGCCATGATGGCGTTGATGCGCAAACTGACGCCGGACGAATGCACAAAAACCCGTGCCATGTCCCGGGATGACCGTACCGCGTGGATGAAGGATCACCGCGAAGAGCTCTTGAAACGACCGGACGATCCCAGCGGCGGCTGCAAATTTGGCGGCGGTGGATCTGGCGGTAGCTTCCGCATGCGCGGCGGCGGCCCGCCAGGTTGATAACATTGGTGGTGCTGGCCGGGTCTCGCGAAAGCAAATCGATATGAATCCTTCTGCGCTCTTTATTCAGCGCCCGGTCGCGACATCCCTGTTAATGATCGCGATCATGTTGCTTGGTCTGGCGGGTTACAAATACCTGCCGCTCTCGGCGCTGCCTGAAGTCGATTATCCAACCATTCAGGTGCAAACATTTCTTCCGGGCGCCAGTCCCGACGTGATGACGACCTCTGTTACGGCACCGCTGGAACGTCAGTTCGGACAGATGCCGGGACTCAAGCAGATGTCATCCATCAGTTCGGGCGGCGCTTCTATCATCACGCTCCAGTTCGACCTCAGTCTCAGCCTGGATATTGCGGAACAGGAAGTGCAAGCGGCAATCAACGCGGGCGGCAACCTTTTGCCGCAGAACCTGCCGGCGCCTCCGATTTATGCCAAGGTCAATCCGGCCGATGCGCCCGTGCTTACCTTGGCGATCAGCTCGAACGCATTGCCGCTGACCCAAGTTGAAGATATTGCCGACACGCGCATCGCGCAAAAGATTTCGCAGCTCGCAGGCGTGGGCCTGGTTAGTATCAATGGCGGCCAGCGTCCGGCCGTGCGCGTGCGTGCCAACATCCAGGCGCTCTCTGCTTACGGCCTGAACATCGACGATCTGCGAACGACGATCGGTAACGCCAATTCCAATGCACCCAAAGGCAGTTTCGATGGTGCAACACGATCCTACACGATCGACGCCAACGACCAGATCAGGAGCGCCGACGAATACAAGGACATCGTCATTGCCTATAAGAACGGGGCGCCGGTTCATCTCTCGGATGTGGCCACCGTCGAGCAAAGCGCCGAGAACACGATGCTGTCGAGCTGGATGAATACGACGCCGTCCATTCTGCTCAACGTCCAACGCCAACCCGGCGCCAATGTCATCAGCGTCGTTGATTCCATCAAGGCGCTTCTTCCGGACATAAAACAGGGCCTACCGGCATCCATCGACGTGAATGTGCTCACCGACCGAACCAACACGATCCGCGCTTCGGTATCCGACGTGCAATTCGAATTGACGTTGGCCGTTTTTTTGGTCGTGCTGGTAATCTTTCTCTTCCTTCGCAATCTGTCGGCGACTTTCATTCCCAGCTTGTCGGTGCCTTTGTCGATCGTCGGTACATTCGCGGCGATGTATTTGCTGGGCTATTCGCTCAACAATCTTTCGTTGATGGCGTTGACGATCGCCGCCGGGTTCGTCGTCGATGATGCCATCGTGATGATCGAAAATATCACGCGCTATCTTGAAGCCGGCGATACGCCCTTCGACGCCGCCATGAAAGGCGCGGGTGAGATAGGATTTACGATTGTTTCGCTGACAGTATCTCTGATCGCCGTTTTGATTCCTCTACTTTTCATGCAGGAAGTGGTGGGACGGCTGTTTCGCGAATTTGCGGTAACATTGGCGATTACCATCCTGATTTCCGCGGTCGTGTCGTTGACGCTGGTGCCGATGCTATGCGCCAAGCTGTTGCGCCATCGCCCCGATGCGCAGCACGGTTTGGTGGCACGCAGGGCCGAGGAATATTATGGCAGGCTGGTCGGCGGATACGACCGGATGCTGTGCTGGGTTCTCGACCATCAGCCTTTGACGTTGATGGTCGCTATCGGCACGCTGGCGGTCACAGTCCTGCTCTACATTCTGATTCCCAAGGGATTCTTCCCCGTGCAGGATACCGGGTTGGTGCAAGGCTTTACGCAGGCGGGCCCGACAGTCTCCTTCGCCGAAATGAGCAAGCGCCAGTTGGCGCTCGCCAGCGCATTAAAGCGCGATCCCGACGTGGTGAGCTTGTCGTCCTTTATCGGAGTCGATGGCTCGAATGCCACGCTGAACAGCGGCCGTTTCCTGATCAATCTCAAACCCAAGGACGAACGAAGCGATAGCCTCGCAACAATTCTGGGCCGGTTATCGAGCGAATCGCGCCAAGTTCCCGGCATCGCGCTCTACATGCAGCCGGTACAGGACCTGACAATCGATTCCACCATCAGCCGCGCGCAGTATCAATTCGTACTGGAGAACGCCAGCTCTGCCGTTCTAAATCAATGGGTCCCGCGTCTGCTGGATGCCCTGTCGCAAGCGCCGGAATTCGCGAACGTCTCTTCCAGCTATATGGATCGCGGGCTCTCGGCCTATGTGACCGTGGATCGCGATACCGCAGCGCGCTTCGGTATCACCGCGGCGACGATCGACAACGCGCTCTATGATGCATTCGGTCAGCGCATCATCTCGACTATTTTTACCGAATCGAACCAGTACCGCGTGATTTTGGAGGCCAGTCCCGCCATCCAGAATTCGGTTGCCTCGCTGCGGGATGTTTATCTTCCGTCTGCGGCCGGCGGGCAGGTGCCGTTGTCGGCGTTGGCGCATGTCGACGTCAAACCCATGCCGCTCGAAAACGACCATCTTGGCCAGTTCCCAGCGGCGATGGTCTCCTTCGACGTGGCGTCGGGTTATTCGCTGGGCGAGGCAGTGGACGCGGTACGCCGAGTGGAAAGCAAGGTGGGCCTTCCCGCCAGCATGACCACGAATTTCCAAGGATCCGCGCTCGCCTTCCAGTCGACCTTGGGCAATGAACTGTTGCTGATTCTCGCAGCGCTGGCCACGGTCTATATCGTTTTGGGCGTGTTGTATGAGAGTTTCATTCACCCTGTGACGATCCTTTCCACGCTTCCTTCGGCGGGAATCGGCGCGTTGCTGGCGCTGATCATTACCGGCCACGATCTCAATATCGTCTCGATCATCGGCATCATTCTCTTGATCGGTATCGTCAAGAAAAACGCGATCATGATGATCGATTTTGCGCTCGAGGCCGAACGCCATGAAGGCAAGAACGCGCGCGATGCCATCTATCAGGCAGCGCTGTTGCGATTTCGCCCGATCATGATGACAACCGTGGCCGCCATGTTCGGCGCGCTTCCTTTGATGGTGGGCGGGGGCACGGGTTCGGAACTGCGCCATCCGCTCGGCCTCGCCATCGTCGGCGGTCTATTGGTCAGCCAATTGCTGACCCTGTTCACGACGCCGGTCATCTATATCTATTTCGATGGCTTGGTGCAGCGATTCCGTAGCCGCAAGAGCGTTAGCGGCACTATGCGGCCCGCTTCGCCATGAACGTCTCGCGCCCATTCATCGAACGTCCCATCGCTACCACACTGCTGACGATGGGTCTGGCGATGGCGGGAATGGTCGCGTATTTTCTTCTGCCCGTGGCGCCGCTACCCAGCGTCGACGTTCCGATTATTTTCGTGGCAGCGGCAATGCCCGGCGCCAGTCCGGAGACCATGGCGACCAGCGTGGCGACTCCGCTGGAGCGCCATCTCGGCGCTATCGCCGACGTGACCGAGATGACGTCTTCGAGTTCCGTCGGGGCAACGCGCATTGTGCTTCAGTTCGACATGGGTCGCGACATCGACGGAGCAGCGCGCGACGTCCAGGCGGCGATTGTTGCGGCGCGAGTTGACTTGCCCGCTTCGTTGCGCTCCAATCCGACCTATCGCAAGATTAATCCGGCGGATCAGCCGGTTCTGATCCTGGCTTTGACATCCGATGTCATCACGCCGGGACAAATCTATGATTCCGCATCGACCATTCTGCAACAGAAGCTGAGCCAGGTTCCCGGCATTGGACAAGTACAGATCGGCGGCAGCTCATTGCCGGCGGTTCGCGTCGACCTCAACCCGCGGGCTCTCTTCAAATACGGAATTGGCTTGGAGGACGTACGTGCCGCGCTTTCTGCAGCCAATGCCGACGCGCCCAAAGGGGCAGTGGAAGATCCCAAGCACCGCTACCAGATTTATGTCAACGACCAAGCCAGCAAGGCAGACGATTTTCGCGGTCTGATCGTCGCGTATCGCAATGGTGCGGCGGTGCGACTGGCGGACGTGGCGCAGGTGAGCGACGGCGTCGAGGACGTCCGCAATCTTGGCATGTCGAATGGCAAGCCCGCCATCCTTGTCATTCTTTTCCGCCAACCTGGGGCAAATATCATCACCACGGTTGCGAACGTGAAGGCCGCATTGCCCGCCCTCCAAGCTGCGTTGCCGCCTTCGATCAAACTGATTATCGCCAACGACCGCACCAACACGATCCGTTCCTCGCTGCACGACGTCGAGATCACAATGTTGATTTCGATCTGTCTGGTGATGCTGGTCGTCTATCTGTTCCTGCGCAGCGCGCGCGCGTCGCTGGTTCCATGCGTCGCCGTTCCGCTCTCGCTGATCGGCACGTTTGCCGTGATGTATTTGTTGGGGTTCACGCTCGACATCTTGTCGCTCATGGCGCTGACGGTCGCCACCGGTTTCGTGGTCGACGATGCCATCGTCGTGCTGGAAAATGTCACCCGCTATGTGGAACAGGGCATGCCGCGTCTAGAGGCGACGCTGAGGGGAGCGCGCGAGGTCGGCTTTACCGTTGTGGCGATGAGCCTGTCGCTCATCGCAGTTTTCCTACCTATCCTTCTGATGGGCGGTGTGGTCGGAAAATTCTTCAATGAATTTGCCGTTACCTTGGCTTCGGCCATTTTGATCTCGCTGGTTATCTCGCTGACGACTACGCCGATGCTGTGCGGTCTTCTCGATTTGCATAACGACGGCGAAAAACAAAACTGGTTATTGCGCCAATCGGAGCGAGCTTTTGATTGGGGCAAGAACGCTTATGCCGGCTCCTTGCGCTGGTCGTTGGCCAATCCTGGCCTGTTGATGTTCATCCTTGCGGTCGCCGTTATCCTGAATTTTGTGCTCTACGCCAATGTGCCAAAAGGATTTTTGCCGAGCCAGGACACCGGCGACATCCAGGGCGGTATTCGCGCCGATCAGAGTATCTCTTTTCAATCCATGGAAAAGAAGTTCGCCCAGTTTGTCACTATCATCTCCAAGGACCCTGCGGTTGATAACGTCGTCGGGTTCACGGGCGGTGGCGGTGGTGGTCCCCGCGGCGGCAGCGTCAATTCGGCCAATGTGTTCATTCAGCTCAAGCCGCTGGCGCAAAGGGGTCACTTGAGCACTGATCAAGTGATTGATCGTTTGCGTATCAAACTTGCCAACATTGCCGGCGCGCGTGCCACGTTACAGGGTGCCAGCGATTTTCGCACCGGAGGCCGGCAGAGCGATGCAGCCTATCAATATACGCTGTTGGGCGAGTCGCTCGCTGAATTGAACCTGTGGGTACCAAAGATCACCGAGGCGCTGCAGAATGTGCCGGAGCTTGAGGATGTCACCTCCGATCGGCAAGCGGCGGGCTTGGAGGTGGCGCTAAATATCGACCGGGCCACGGCGGCAAGGTTGGGCATCAACACGACGCAGATCGACAGCACGCTTTACGATGCATTCGGTCAGCGTCAAGTTTCGACGATCTACAACGATCTCAATCAGTATCATGTCGTTATGGGCGTTGCGCCGGAATTTTGGCAAAGTCCCGAGACGCTGAAAGATATCTATGTCAGTACCTCAGGCGGTTCGCTGTCCGGTACGCAAGCGACGGCTGCGGTCGCGGGCACAACTGTGATTTCCAGCACGTCCGCACAAACCGCCTCACAGGTTGCTTCGGATGCCTTGCGCAATCAGCAACTCAATTCGCTTACGTCGAGCACGCGTGGCGGCGTTTCCACTGGCGCCTCGGTCAGCACGAATGTCGAAAGCATGGTGCCGTTGGCGGCGTTCAGCAGTTTCGGTCCCAGCACCATGCCGTTGTCGATCAATCATCAAGGTCCGTTCGTCGCGACCACATTTTCGTTCAATCTGCCGACCGGAAAATCGCTGGGTGACGCGGTGGCGGCTATCCAGCGCACCATGGCGCAAATCAAAGTTCCGATCACGATCCATGGCGACTTTGCCGGCACGGCTCAGACGTTTCAGCAGAGTCAAAGCAACCTACTTCTACTTATTATTGCGGCAGTTCTGACCGTCTATATCGTGCTCGGCGTTCTTTACGAGAGCTTGGTTCATCCCGTGACGATCCTTTCGACACTGCCATCGGCAGGCGTTGGCGCACTTATCGCGCTTCTCATCTTCAAGATAGATCTCAGCCTAATCGGCTTCATCGGCATTTTGCTTCTGATCGGAATCGTGAAGAAAAATGCGATCATGATGATCGACTTCGCGCTCGATGTTGAGCGCAAGCAAGGACTCAGTTCGCGCGAGGCAATCTATCAAGCGTGTCTGATGCGCTTCCGGCCGATCATGATGACGACCTTTGCCGCCATATTGGGTGCCATGCCGCTCGCGATCGGATTCGGCACGGGCTGGGAAATGCGCCAGCCTTTGGGTATTTCCATCGTCGGCGGGCTGGTGCTCAGCCAGTTGCTGACCCTGTACACCACGCCGATCGTTTATCTCTATTTGGACAGCTTTCGTCTGCGTACGAAACGTATCTGGAACCGCTGGTATTCGCGGCTGTTGGGCGATCCGATACCCGACTCCGCAGAATAATCAGAAATCCGTTCCGTCTTGGGGGGCCGGTGCGCCGTTGCGGATTTCCGAATTGCGGTATTGCCGGTAGAGGCTGCGCGTCGTTGCATAGAAATCGATTGAGGAACGTTCGATCTGGTCCACGGTGTCGACATTGCGCGCTCTGAGATCGAGCACGCCCACGCCGCCGCGTACCGCCGTCCACGTATCGGAGCCGTGGAACCGCGCATAGGTCAATGGATCCATGAAGATGTCCACCACATCGCCAGCCAGATCGCGTGGCGGATCGGGGCCAATAAACGGCAACATAAGATAAGGGCCTTCGCCCGAACCCCAGACGCCGAGTGTCTGACCGAAATCTTCGGAGTGGTCGGGAATGCCCATCTTGGTCGCGACGTCGAAGAGGCCCGCTATGCCCAACGTACTGTTCACCACAAATCGTCCCAGCGTCTCGCCGGCGCGCGATCCTTCGCCTTGCAGAACGTCATTACCGAAGGTGATGGGTTTGTTGAGGTTGGTCAGGAAATTGTGCAAGCCGTCGCGCGCGAAACCTGGAACCGCATGGTTGTAGAATTTGGCTACCGGCTTGGCGAAATTATTGTCGAGCTTGGAATTGAATTCGAACACCGCACGGTTGGTCGGTTCGTAAGGGTCGTTTTGCGCAAGCGCCTCCGGCTCGCGGGTAGACGAGCAGCCGGCCGTCAACACGCATAGAACTGCGACGGCAAATAGGGATGACCGGTTCGACATGCTAAACCCGCTCCGCGACGCACTATCCTGCGGTTCAATCATGAATGATCAATGAACGATTCACTTAACAGCCAATATTGGGTCTCGTGGAGGCCCGGACAAGGGGAAAATTGTATGAAATTCTCCCAATCAGATGCCGGCATACCAACTATATCCCTGGTCCTCCCAGTATCCACCCCGTCCGCCGGCAATGTTGCCAAAGGCATCCACGAGCTCTATGCGGTGGATATACTTGGCCATTTTGTAGCCAAGCTGGCGTTCTGCCCGCAGTCGTACCGGTGCACCGTGTTCGATGGGCAACGCCTGGCCGTTTAATTCATAAGCCAGCAACGTCTGCGGGTGAGTGGCTTCTAAGAGGTCCAAACTTTCATAATAAAACTGTGCAGTATCACCTTGTTGGGCCATGTTGTCGGCGCAATAGAACACGACGTAACGCGCACTTGGCTTTGGTCTGGCGGCGGCCAGGACCAGTTTTAAGGGCGCCCCCTTCCATTCTCCAATGCAACTCCAGCCTTCGACGCAATCGTGGCGTGTGATCTGTGTGCGGGAGGGCAAGTCACGCAATGTTTCCATCGACAGCGACAAAGGATGCTCGACCAAGCCGCCGACCTCGATGCGCCAATCGCGAAAGCCGTTGGCCGCATGCGCGTTGTAGTCTTGTGTGTCCGGATTGAGTGTTCCATTGGCGCGAAAAACCGGCGCGATGTCCTTTTTGGAAAACTCGGGTGCGAGCGCGTGCGAGCCGGCGAACAATCTCTGGGCACGGCGCGTCAGAACTTCCACTTCGGACAAGAGATTTGCGACCCATGGCTGCTGCGACAGGCTGGTGCAGCCGGCCAGCATCAACGTGACTGTGCCGGCGCCGAGCCGCGCCAAGAATTTGCGGCGATGCTCAATCATGTTTGGCGCCCTCGATCGCATAGCGCCCGGTAATCATCGAGCGCAAATTGTTCCAAGTGCCTGAGAGAATCACCATCACAATATGCACGATGAAAAAGCCCAAGAAGGAGAAGGCGCAGATAAAATGAATGGTACGTGCGCTTTGCCGCCCGCCGAACACCCACAGCAACGCGGGAAAAGCGCTGTCCATTGTCGGCGACATCGTTAGTCCGGTCAGGACCACCAACGGCCCCAGCACGAAAATGACGAAGACATAAGCGAGCTTTTGCAGTGCATTGTAACGCTTGGCCTCTTCGCCTTTGGGAAACTTCAATTTGATGTGATCGACAATTTCCCGTGGCAGATGCACAATGTCCTTCTTCGTCGGCAACAAGTCGTTCTGCAAATGCCGTCGCGCGACGGCATAGAACCAGAACAACAGTCCATTGATCACGAACAGCCAAGCAAACGCGAAATGCCAGAGCCGGCCCATGGCGAGCCATTGCGGCCCCGGCAGCGTTGCCCAATCCGGAAAGCCCCGCGCCGTCGCCACACCGTCTTCGCTCGAAACACCCAAGAGACCCGTGGTGTGAAAGCGCCGGGATCCCAGCTGGGTTATGCCGATCGGACTGCCATCCGCGTCTTCAGACGTCAACGACAGCAGCGGGTGCGCGAAATCGGAGGACCGACCCCAGTAGAGCGCCGGATGGGCGTTGAAGATTTGCAGCCCGCTCATCAACAGAAAGAGCAAACAGCCGGCGTTTATCCAATGCGAAATGCGCACGAACAGCGCATGACGTCGGACGAAATAATGCGGTCCGGCCGGGGTTAGACCCAAGACGCGGCGCACAATCTCTGCAGGCTCGATTCCTATCATACCGGGCTCCGCGCTCATTCGCCGCGTAGGTTAGCAAGCCGCGTCATTGTCGGCTATGCACTTAAGCGGTGTATCCAGATATCTATGATGGACATTCGTATGGGGGCTTGATTACGTTACAAAAATTCTTTGAGGCCTCCAATGCCAGCCGCCCTTCGCCTTCATCCGGATCGCTTTTTTCCCACCGACGAAGCCGTCCGCGCTGTCGCCCGCAGGCTTTTTGCGCAAGTCGAGAAATTGCCGATCGTCAGCCCGCACGGCCACACGGACCCGGCCTGGTTTGCCAGCGATGCCCCGTTCGAAGACCCCACCAGCCTGTTTCTGTGGCCCGACCACTATGTCCACCGCATGCTCTATAGCCAGGGTATCACCCTGGATCGGCTCGGCTTGGCGCCAATCGGCGGCACCGCGGAGAAGGATCGCCGTGCCAGTTGGCGGCTGTTTGCTGAGAATTATTGGCTGTTCCGCGGCACCCCTTCGCGGGCGTGGCTCGATCACGTTTTCGCAACCGTATTCAAATTCGAGGTGCGGCTGGATGCCTCCACTTCGGATCTTTATTACGACACGATCAAGGACGCCCTGGCGACGCCGGGATTTCGTCCGCGTGCCTTGTTCAAGCGCTTCAACATCGAAGTTCTGGCCACCACCGAAGGCGCCATCGATCCGCTCACCTACCACGACAAGATCAAGTCCGATTGGGGTGGGCGCGTTATCACGACCTTCCGCCCGGACGATGTGGTCGATCCGGATCGAGAGGATTTCGCAGAGTATGTCGCGCAGCTCGGTGCGTTGACGAAAGAGAACACGGCCACCTGGCGAGGCTATCTGAAGGCGCTCGCCAACCGCCGCGCCTTTTTTCGCGATCATGGCGCGACGGCCACTGATCACGGTCATCCCACGGCGAAGACTGCAGATTTGCTGACCAACGAATGTCAGGGGCTGCTGGATCGCGCGCTCAAGGGCACACTGGCTGCGGGCGAGGCCGAATTGTTCCGCGCACAGATGCTCACCGAAATGGCCCATATGTCGTGCGATGACGGGATGACGATGCAAATTCATCCCGGCTCCTTCCGCAATCATAATGCGGCACTCTATGCCGGTTACGGCCGCGACCGAGGGGCAGACATCCCGATGCGCACGAGCTATGTCGATGCGTTGAAGCCGTTGCTCGATCGTGTCGGCAATCGCCCGGATCTGACAATCATCTTGTTCACGCTTGACGAAAGCAATTATGCGCGCGAGCTGGCGCCGCTGGCCGGACATTATCCGAGCTTGAAGCTCGGTCCTGCCTGGTGGTTTCACGATTCACCCGAAGGCATGATGCGTTATCGCCGTCAGGTGACGGAAACGGCAGGTTTCTACAACACCGTTGGTTTTAACGACGACACGCGCGCTTATCTGTCTATCCCGGCGCGTCACGATCTGGCCCGGCGGATGGATTGCGCGTACCTCGCCGAACTCGTCGCGACGCACCGCCTCGATGAAGACGAAGCGGCGCAAGTCGCCGTCGACCTCGCTTACAACCTGCCGAAGAAAGCTTACAAATTATAAGCGTTCGATAATGGTGACATTCGCCATGCCGCCGCCTTCGCACATGGTCTGCAGGCCATAGCGCTTGCCCCGATCGCGCAAGGCATGGACCAGCGTGGTCATGAGCTTGGTGCCCGAGGCGCCGAGCGGATGGCCAAGCGCGATAGCGCCGCCATTCACATTCAACCGCTCGGGATCGGCGCCGGTTTGCTTCAGCCAGGCAACCGGCACCGAGGCAAAGGCTTCATTGACTTCGAACAGGTCGATATCGTCGATCTTGAGGCCGCTTTTCAGCAACGCGCGTTGAGTGGCCGGGATCGGTGCTTCCAGCATGATCACGGGATCGCCGCCCATCACCGACATATGATGGATGCGGGCCATCGGCTTGAGGCCAAGTCTTTTCAAGCCAGCATCGTTGACCACCATGACGCCCGAGGCACCGTCGCATATCTGACTTGAGGTCGCGGCGGTCAGCGCGCCGCCTTCCTTCAACAGCTTGACGCCTCTGACCGCCTCCAGGCTGGCATCGAAGCGTATGCCTTCGTCGACGGCGTGCTTGGATTTGCTGCCGTCGTCTAGCGTGATCGTGACCGGCACGATTTCTTGTTCGAATTTTCCCGCTTTGGTCGCCGCGGCCGCCTTTACTTGGCTGTCATAGGCAAACTGATCGAGCACGTCCTTCGACAGTCCATATTTCTCGGCCATCATTTCCGCGCCCATGAACTGGCTGAAGGAGTTCGACGAATAGCGCGCCACGATATTGGGGCTCATATAGGTGCCGAAATTGTTCTGTGCCGGCAGCATCACCGACAGGCCCATCGGCACACGTGTCATGCCTTCGACGCCGCCCGCGATTACGATATCCATCGCTCCCGACATCACGGCTTGTGCCGCAAAATGCAGCGCCTGTTGCGAGGAGCCGCATTGGCGGTCCACACTGGTTGCCGGAACGGTCTCGGGCAATTTCGACGCCAGCACCGCATTGCGCGCCACGTTGCAAGCTTGCTCGCCAACCTGCATGACGCAGCCGAAGATCACATCTTCGATCATGGCGGGATCGGCTTTGCTGCGATCGACCAAGGCGTCGATCAACGCGCCGCCCAAATCGACCGGATGCCAGCCCTTGAGCTTGCCGCCTTTGCGTCCGCCCGCTATGCGAGCCGCCGCCACGATATACGCTTCACCCATCGATTCGATCCTCAGTCGTTCTAGTGTCGTGGTTTCGAAGTTCGCGATATCACCGATATCAGATCCAACGAATTTCGGAATTGGGACACTAGCAGTTTGCTGAAAAAGTCTGGATTTGACGCTCCTGCGCCTTTGGCTGGCGGAACGGTGTGCTGCGGATTTGGTTTTTGACGGTGCTATTGGGGATTGGCGGGCAGGCTCGTCCTCAAGCGGCGATCAATTTTGGGATACGGACGAGATTGTAAGCGATGAGATTGAGCAGGAAGTCGGCGGCGACGCGGCGGATGCCGCGATGCTTGGTTTTGCGCATGGTGCCGTGCTGCTTGCCCCAGCCGAAGATGCACTCGATCATCGCCCGGCGTGATTGCGACATGGCGTAGCCGATATGGCGGACGGTTCGCCCGTCGATGGCGCTTTTGCGCCGCTTGCCGGTTTTGGTCACGGCGTCGTTCTGCGTCACATGCGGCGTGACGGCGATGGCGCGAAGGTTGGCCACATGATCGGCGGTGTCATAGGCCTTGTCCTCGCCCGCCGTGATACGGCGGGCCATCTCTTTGCTCTTAGCTGCAAACATTTTTTCCGACGCTCGCCGCTCGGCCGTGCCATTGGCTTGCGTCACCATCCCGGCCACTGCCAGGCCATGGCGGTTCTCCATGATGGCATGGCCCATATAGCTGAGCTTCGCCTCTCGCCCCAACGCCTTGCGGTAGAGCCGGCTGTTTGGGTCGGTGACGCTGGCATGAGTGTCGTTCTTGCGCTTCTGACCGTGGAAGTTCGAGCCGTCGCCGTCATCGCTGCCGTCCTTGGGGCGAAAGCTCTTCTGCGAAGCCCAAGCCTCGATCAGCGTCCCGTCCGCCGAAAAATGCTCGTCCGACAATAGCGGCTTCACTTCGGGATGGTTCAATAGCTTGATCATGAACTTCTCGAAGGCTTCCCCGCCCAGCAGCCTGTCGCGGTTCTTGGTGAAGCTCGTCGGGTCCCACACCGGATCGTCCGGCGAGAGCCCCACGAACCAGCGGTACAGAAGGTTGTAGTCCAGTTGCTCCATCAATTGCCGTTCCGAACGGATGCCATAGAGTGCCTGGAGCAGCAGGGCGCTCAGCAATTGTTCCGGCGGGATCGACGGGCGGCCTTCCTTCGCATAGAGCCGCGAAAAGCTTCGGTTCAGTTCCTTCAGAACGTCCCGCACAAGCTCGCGTATCTTCCGCAGAGGGTGAGCCGCCGGAACCCGCGTCTCCGGCGAGACATATGAAAACAACCCGCCTTGATCCTGAAACCGCCCGCGCATTTTTGCCGATCCAACAGCCTCGCGACCAGTGAATCACGTCAAATCGCCAACAGCGAGGGGTTTTTCAGCAAACTGCTAGAGCTTTTTATCATTGCTGCATGGCTCGCATACAGGAATAAGACGTGACTTGTTTTTGCGCTGACGTAAGGTAACGGCGGAGAAATCATCCGATGGCTGACGTGAAGGCAGAAAAAAATCACAAACCCGAAACGCTCGCGGCGCAAGCGCTGGGCTGGATCGACGAAGAAACGCGGGCCGTTGCGCCCGTATTGCACACCTCGTCCACCTTCTTGCGCGACGCCGACAATCAGTACCGGTCGGGTCGCAATTATGCGCGCGCCGACAATCCCGCTTACGATCAGCCCGAAGCCGTGCTCGCTTCATTGGAGAAGGGCGAGGACGCCATGCTCTTTGCGTCCGGTATGGCTGCCGCAGCCGCGGTGTTTCTGTCGCTGTCGCCCGGCGATCATGTTGTCGTGCCGACGGTGATGTATTGGGCGCTGCGCAATTGGATTGCGGAATTTGCTGCGCGCTGGGGTCTTCTCGCCGAGTTTGTCGACATGACAGACCTCACGGCGTTGCAGACTGCAATGCGCAAGGGCAAGACCAAGCTCGTCTGGCTGGAAACGCCGGCCAATCCGCTGTGGGATGTCACCGACATCGCAGCCGCCGCCGAGATCGCCCATCAAGCCGGTGCCCGAATCGCGGTCGACTCCACAATTGCCACGCCCGTGTTCACCCGGCCGCTGGAATTGGGCGCCGATCTCGTCATGCATTCGGCGACCAAATACCTCAACGGCCATTCCGATTTGGTGGCTGGCGCGCTGGCTACGCGCATCAAAGACGGGGAGTGGGAGCGTATCGCGGGCGTGCGCCGTCAAATCGGCGGCATCATCGGATCGTTCGAAGCGTGGCTGTTGCTGCGCGGGATGCGCACCTTGTTCCCGCGCGTGCGCGCGGCTTCGGCCAGTGCCTTCAAGCTAGCAGATCGGCTGACATCGAACCCACTTGTCGCGCGGGTGCTCTATCCGGGCTTGCCCGATTTCCCCGGCCATGAGATTGCGGCGCGCCAGATGACGGGCGGCTTCGGCGGTATGCTGTCCATCCGTGTCAGAGGGGGCGAAGCGGCCGCCATCGCCACGGCGGCACAGGTGGAAATCTGGAAGCGCGCGACTTCGCTCGGCGGCGTGGAGAGTTTGATCGAGCATCGCGCTTCGGTCGAAGGTCCCAATACGCCATGTCCGCGCGATCTGTTGCGCTTGTCGGTTGGTATTGAGGACTCAGACGATCTCGCCGGCGATCTCGAACAGGCACTCGCCCGCGCCCATCGCTGACACTCGCCAACAAAAACGGTTACTTCGCCGGCTTGCCTTTGTCGTCCGTCTTGGGCGCCGCCGCTGCGAGCGCTGCCTGTGCCGCCGCCAACTGGCTTTGCAGGAATGCGTTGTTCGGCGCTGCCGCAGCCGCTTCCTGGAGTTTTGCCACCGCGCCGGCGAGATCGCCGTTCTTCGTCAGAATTTGCGCTTCGGCGGCGTCGCGGTTGACGAGCGCGGGTTTGTTGCCCGGATCTATGGCGAGCGCTTCTTTGAATTTCGCCACGGCGCCGTCGAAATCTCCAGCCTTAAACAGCGCCGTGCCTTGATCATTCAGCAGTGTCACCTGCGCGACCACGAGATTGGTTTTGGCGAGGCTAAAGGAGGGCACCAGTTTAACCGCTTCCTGGAAATCGGCGATGGCGCCCGCATAGTCCTTTTTGCTGTAGAGAGCGCTTCCTGCCGCGTTCAGGGCATCAGCGAAGTTCTTGCGCAGGGCCTTGTCGTTCGGCTTGAGCGCAAACGCCTCGCGGAATTTCGCGATGGCGCCGTCATAGTCTTGGCGCTCATAGGCGTCGAGGCCGTCGAGCTGCAACTGTGTTGCTTGCTCGTCTTTCGATGCTGCCCGTGCCGGGGGAATGGTTGCAAAAAAGGCCAACGCTGCAACCGCAAACAATGCCGCGGACGTAACCCTTAAGAACGCAACTCGCATATTTGCCCCCTGCGCTGTCGATTTTCCGGCTCCGGCAGGTTTCCGCCGTAAACGCCGTTGTATTATTAATATCAAATATAGCAAAAAATGCCGGAAATGTCATAGGCATTAGCCACGCTCTCGGCCTTCTAGACCCGCAGAAATGCTGGTGAATTGGGGATGACGTTGATGTGACGCAGGCTGGGTGGTGCGGCCGCGTTGCCACCCGCTTTTGGCGAGCTTGCAGGGGGCGCCAGCTCGCCTTAATCAGGGGCGTTGCGCCACATCAGATCGAGGCTTCCCATGCGAATTCAAAACGTCTTTCTGTTCGATCTCGACGGCACGCTGGTTGATAGCGTCTATCAACATGTTTTGGCATGGCACGAGGCGCTGGACGAGGCAGGGATCGAACTTTCGGTGTGGCGTATCCATCGCAAGATCGGCATGAGCGGCGGCCTTTTCACCGATCAGTTGCTGCGCGAGACGGATTTGACGATCACACCGGACCTCATCGCCAGACTGCGCGAACGCCACGCCATCGCCTATAAGCGCCTGGCCCCCTCCATTCGCCCGCTTCCCGGGGCTAAAGAACTGCTCGCCACGTTGACTGCGGAAGGCATTCCATGGGCAATCGCTACCAGCGGGCGCATGGAAACGGCCGCGCACAACATTGCCAGTCTCGGCATCGATACGGCGAAAATTCCGGTCGTCACCCGCGATCAGGTGAAGTATGCCAAGCCGGATCCCGATCTTTTCCTGGCCGCTGCCGAACGCCTCGGCGCGCCCATCGAACACGCCATTGTGGTCGGCGATAGCATTTGGGACATGCTGGCGGCGCGCCGTTGCCGCGCGTTGGGCGTGGGACTTCTGTCGGGCGGTTACGGCCAAGATGAATTGGAGCGCAGCGGCGCCGTGCGCGTCTATGAAGACCCGCGCGGTCTTTTGAAGCATCTCGACGAAGTCGGCGGCCGGCGGTGAGGTTCGGCTAACCTTTCATTTTCGAGAAAACCAAACGGTCCTTGTTCTCCTGCATCAGCGAGGAAAGACCGTTGATGGTGGAGAGCCCCAGTGCGCCCGGCATTCCGGTGTCGGGGTCGGCTTGGATTTTGGAATAGCTTTCGCCCGCAACTTTTTCCCATTTTCCGAGAGGCGACTTTATTTCAAGGCTCGCCACCGTCGCCTTCAACACCAGGCGAACGATTGCAACATTGGGCTGACGCGGCTTCATCAGGTTGAGGAACCCACCGGCCATTTCCCAGCCATTGGCCAATGCCCAAGCGGTCAATTCGTCTTTGGTCATTGCAAACCTCCTTGTCGTGCCACTCCCCAAAGAAGCGTTAGTTCCGTTTCCACGGCGTGCGGATCGCTGAGACGGCACAGAAGCGACTTCGCGGCGCGGCGCTCTTTGGGGCAAACCGGCCATGGCGCATTCTCGACATACCAACCCAAATGTTTGCGGAACACCTTGAGGCCAAAGGCGTCGCCGTAAAAGCGCAGACTGTCGCGGAAATGTTCGAGAACGATCTCCAGCCGCGTGGCGATATCCGGTTCGATCATGGCGCGACCCGTCTGCAAGGCTTTTTCCACGGCGGCGGCAATCCACGGCTTTCCGCAGGCGCCGCGGCCAATCATGACGGCATCCGCGCCGGACTGCGCCAACGCCGCGCGGGCGGAAACATCGTCGACCACGTCGCCATTGACGATCACCGGCAGACGCGTTGCGGCTTTCACATCGGCCACCGCGCGCCAATCGCTTGGTCCTTTAAAGAATTGCTGCCGCGTACGGCCATGCACGGTGATCGCTTTCACGCCGCAGCGTTCGGCGCGAGCGGCAAGCTCCGGCGCGTTGCGCAATGTATCATCCCATCCCAACCGCATCTTCAGGGTGACCGGCCGGTTCGTGGCGCCAACCACCGCATCGATCAAGCGTTCGGCACGGTCGAGATCGCGCATCAGCGCGGAGCCACAGAGTCCGCCAGTTACCTCTTTGGCCGGACAGCCCATATTGAAATCGATGATCTCAGCACCCGCCGCCTCCGCCAGAACGGCACCTTCAGCCAGCCAGCGCGCCTCCCGCCCGACAAGCTGGACCACCGTCAGCGCAATGTCGTAGCCCCTGGCAGCACGGCGCACCACATCGGGGCGTCCCGCGGCCAGCGTTTCGCAGGCCACCATTTCGCTCACCACATAGGGCGCACCGAGCTTGGAGGCGGCATGGCGGAACGGCAGATCCGAGACCCCGCTCATCGGCGCCGTCAGAACGCGGCCGCCGATCGGAACGTCTCCTATATGGAATGCATGGCTCATGCGGTGTCCGAAATAAGGGCACCATGTCTACGCTAGTGCCCTGGGCGTCCGCAATTTGCCCCGATATTTGCCGCGTTTGCTAGAAAAAGTCGGCCAGTTTGACGCGGCGGATGGTGCCGTCATCGGCGGTGAACGCCATTGTTGTCCCTGCGGGGGCGTAGCGCAGGGTGACGAGCGCGGAATCGGACCATGCCGGAACGGGCTTTTGATCGATCGAGACGATCTTGTCGCCGGCCTTGAAGCCGGCAGTCTGTGCCGGACTATTTGGAGACACGAATTTCACCACCAGGCCGGTGCTGTCTTTGACAAAGGACAAACCCAACCGGTCTTTTGCGAACGGCACGCTCGTGGCATCGGCGTAAGGCGTCGCATAGAGACGATCGTGGGAATAATCGATGATCAGCCGAAAGCGGGCGAGGATCGACAAGCCGATATTTCCGACGACGCGATTGGAATTGGCGCCTGAGAGCGTATCGGGCGAAAACGTCGCCGGCACCTCGTGAAAATCAATGCCGGCGAATGAGACGCGGCTCAACGACGCAACCGTCTCGGGACGATAACCGCCAATGCCGCCGCCCAGCAATTGAGAGCTGCGCCGTCCCGTGAGCAGATCGTGGGTCTGGTAAAAGGCTGGATAAATATCAAGCGGCGCACCGTTGCCCAGATCGAATTCGAACTCGACGGGTACATTACCTTCGATCGAGACGGGCACCGAGCGGTTGCCAAAGATACGCCTCAGCGGAACCTCTACGGCGTCGGCTGGCTTGGCCAGATGATCGGGATCGCGAAAGGCTAAGCGATGGTGGGCGAAATCGATGTCCACCGCCAACTCGTTGAACACTTCATCGCCCAGTACAAAGGGCATGGGATGGCCAATGCTCTTGGCCACCGCTGCGAAGTCGAAAGATGCGGCGTTGACATCTCGCAAAACAAGATTGCCGATCTGGATTTCGATGCCACCGACAAAGCCCATGGTGTCGATGCCCCCCGATCCCGGCGCTGTGAAGTCGCCTTTGGATCCCAGACCGATCGCGGCGGCAAAAGGTTTGTCGATGGCCGAGACTGTGGCGCCGCTGTCGAGCAACACGATGGCGTCGTGGCCGTTGATCTTCGCGGGAAAAAATATGCGGTTGCCCGCGTAGAATTCGAAGTCGATCCAGCCCGTCGACGATGCGCCATTCCTGAAGACGGCTTTGTGGACCGGAACGGGTCGCGCGAATAGGGCGGCTGCAAGCCCCTCGTTTACTTGCATCGATGTCACCTTGACGGTCTGGTCGCCGCCCGGCACCTCCGTCTTGGTGGTCAGCAAGAATGGCATGCGCACGCCATCGACGAAGCGCCAGTCGGCGAAGCTCTCGAAGCGTCCTCGGCGCTCCTCCACGATGCGAAAACCGCCAAGCGCGCCCGTCTGATGATCGATGAACACGTCATAGGTGTCTTCGTCGCCGAAGGTCACGCGTATGACGGCCCAGCTTTGCCCGTCGCGAATCTCGGGCGCCCTTAGTGCTGCTCTTGCGCCCCCGCGCAATGCATCGGGGAATTGAAGGGCTTCGTAGCGGGAGAGAGACTGTACGTCGCTCTGTGCCATGATCTGAAGTTGTCCGCTTGGCGTGATTTCCCATGATTGCTCGGGCGTCATGACTTGCGTCTGTTTGATGACGCCAAGATCGCTCTCGATGCGCTGGCGGCCGCTGCGATCGGCCCAGAGCTCTCCGGTCCCATGCAGGCCCGCGGTATCGAGCGTCCCACGCTGATGGACCGATTGGAGATGTTCGAACGCTTCGCCGCCGCGCCAGGCCACATAGCGGTCGACGACGGAAGACAGGTCATCGGCACGTGCGGCGCTGACGATAACCAGCAGCGCTAGGAGCGAAGCGCGGATCATTGTGTATTTCCTTGTTCCATGGCGCGCGGTCCGATCAGAGTCTTCAGTCCCGGTGGATAGGCGCGAAGCAAAGAAAGGCTGCCAAACGGATCGGAGACGTTTTGGTCGATCGCCGAGAGGCGGATCTCGGCTGCCAGCCCCGAATGCTGCAGGCACGCCAGATAGGCGCTATCGCTCCACACGGCGTGACGCGCGGCCAAACCGTCCGGCGACAGCAGCGCCAAGAGATGCTCGCTGGCGTCGGCGACCAGACTCAACTGCAAACCCGGCCAGCGATCGGGAACAAAGCTTTGGGAGCGCATCGTGGCAACGGCAAAGGGAAGTTTGGGCGGTTGGTCATAGACCAGCCCCGCGACGGTGACGCCGCGTTCATGAGCCTTCTTCAAATGCGGCGCCAATTTCGCCAGAGGTTCCGGGAACAGGTCGAAGAGCAGAATTTCGCGTGCTCCCGCGATCATGCTCTCGGCCCGCTCATAAACCTGCGCAGGAGCCTTCAGTTGATAGATGCGATCGTCCCCGGCGCGCGCATATAGAGTCTCCAGCGCGGTCTGGGCTTCATGTCGCGAAGCATCGAAACTGCGTTGAAGGCTGCTGAGCAGCTCCGCCGGTGGTGTCGCGCGATAGGTTTTGGTCTCCCCGTCGTCGACCATCACCGCACCGCGCTGCGTGAGGTTCGCCAACGCCTGATACACATTGGCCGGCGCCTTACCGATGGCTTGCGCCAACCGGTACCCCGTCGAAGCCGCCGCACGCAGCAGTTCGCAATAAATCGCGGCTTCGGTGTCCGTGAAGCCCAGCGAGGCCAGTGTGGTTTCCGCGACTCTGATATTATTAGTCATTGCTAATAACAAATAGATTAGACTCTGGGCTAGGGCAAGCGAAATCGCAAGAAGGACTGGATAGAGGCGAAATGTCTTCTCAGACGGAGGTATGCCTGTCTCGTTCTCTCGCCGTAACAGGTCGCGCGTCCGCGCATCAAAAGCATAACCTTCGGATCGCAACGTTAGTGATCCCGACAACAAACGTCATGGTGTGTTCGAAAACATTGGGCGCCGACGGCGGATCGGCGAAACGACATAGTGAATGGCGTGAATTTTTTTGGGGGAATTGAACTATCGGTAGAGAATCTCACGCCTGTAACAATCTGCAATTAGATTTCAAAATGCGTCACTAGTGCGCAATAATTGAGATTGTCAGAAGCTATTCCAGCGGCTTATGTAGTGCCCGGCTTCCGCGTGGGAGGCCGTTCTTTGCATTGGAAAAAGTGAAATGGGAATGCCGCCCAAACAAGGCTTGTACGATCCGCAAAACGAGCACGATTCCTGCGGTGTCGGCTTCGTGGCCAACATCAAGGGCGTCAAATCCCATGACATTATCGCACAGGGTCTTCAGCTTCTCTGCAACGTCGATCATCGCGGTGCCGTGGGCGCCGATCCGCTGGTCGGCGACGGCGCCGGAATCCTGATTCAAATCCCCGACGCGTTGTTTCGCGCCTGGGCGGCGGAAACGGGCGTCACCTTGCCCAAGCCGGGTCATTATGCGGTTGCCATGTGCTTTCTGCCGCATGAGGAAAAAGCGCGCACAATTGCTATCGGGCAGTTCGAGCATTTCCTGAAAATCGAGGGACAAGTTCTGCTCGGCTGGCGCGATGTGCCGACCGATCCCACCGGGCTTGGCGAAACCGTCCTCAAAGAGATGCCGCTTATCCGTCAAGCGGTCATCGGCTGGGGCCCGAATATCCGCGACGAGGGCGCCTTCGAGCGCAAACTGCTCGCCATTCGCAAGCAGACGCAGAACCCGCTCGCCGCGTTGGCCAAAAAACACAAGCAGCCCGCCATCACCCAGTTTTACATGCCGAGTTTCTCGGCGCGCACGCTGGTCTATAAGGGTCTGCTGCTGGCCCCGGACGTCGGCCGTTTTTATCTCGACCTGCAGAATCCGCTCACGACTTCGGCGATTGCGCTGGTGCATCAACGTTTCTCGACCAACACGTTTCCGTCCTGGAAGCTGGCCCATCCCTATCGTTTCATCGCCCATAACGGCGAGATCAACACCTTGCGCGGCAATGTGAATTGGATGAACGCGCGCCGGCGCACCATGGAATCGGAATTGTTGGGCGCCGATCTCGACAAGATGTGGCCGCTGATTCCTCATGGCCAATCGGATACCGCAAGCTTGGACAACGCGCTCGAGCTTTTGATTGCCGGCGGCTATCCGATCGCCCATGCCGTCATGATGCTGATCCCCGAAGCTTGGGCCGGCAACAAGATGATGGATGCCAAGCGCCGCGCCTTTTACGAATATCATGCGGCACTTCTCGAACCATGGGACGGACCCGCCGCCATCGCTTTCACCGACGGCAAGCAGATCGGTGCCACGCTGGACCGCAATGGGCTGCGTCCCGCGCGCTTCATCGTGACCGACGATGATCTCGTTATCCTGGCGTCGGAATCGGGCGTCCTTCCGGTTCCGGAAGAAAAAATCCTCCGCAAATGGCGCTTACAGCCCGGCAAAATGCTGCTCATCGATCTCGAACAAGGCCGTATTGTCGAGGACGAAGAGATCAAGCGCGAGCTGGCTGCCGCCAAACCTTATGAAGAATGGCTGAAAGCCGCGCAATTCAAACTGGAAGAATTGCCGGACGTGCCGAGCGATAAGAGCGAAGAGGCGCAAGGCCCCTGCACGCTGCTCGACCGCCAGCAGGCCTTCGGTTACACGCAAGAAGACTTGAAGTTCTTTTTGGAGCCGATGGCACGCCAGGGCGAAGACCCTGTCGGCTCTATGGGCGTTGACACGCCGATCGCCGTCCTCTCGAAGAAACCCAAGCTGCTTTACAACTATTTCAAGCAGAACTTCGCACAAGTCACCAATCCGCCGATCGATCCGATCCGCGAGGAATTGGTGATGTCGCTGGTGTCGATGATCGGACCGCGGCCCAATCTGCTTGGCCATCAAGCGGGCACGCACAAAAGATTGGAAGTCCATCAGCCTGTGTTGACCAACGCGGATGTGCAGAAAATCCGCTCCATCGAAGAGCTGGTCGATGGCGCGTTTCGCACCGCGACTATCGATTGCACTTGGCCTGCCGCGGAAGGCGCCAAAGGCCTTGCCAATGCGCTGCAGCGTATCTGCATGGATGCAACCGACGCGGTGCTGGCCGACGACAATATTCTCATCCTATCGGATCGCGCGGTTGCACCCGATCGCATTCCCGTTCCCGCCGCACTTGCCACAGCGGCGGTTCATCATCATTTGATCCGCCAAGGCTTGCGTATGCAAACCGGTCTTGTCGTGGAAACCGGCGAAGCGCGCGAGGTGCATCATTTCTGCGTGCTCGCCGGCTATGGCGCCGAGGCGATCAATCCTTATCTGGCCTTCGAGACGCTCGAGCAGATTCGCGGGCAAGCCGGTCTGACGCTTTCGCCTTACGAAGTGCAGAAGAATTACATCAAAGCAATTGATAAGGGCGTGCTGAAGGTGATGTCCAAGATGGGCATCTCGACCTATCAATCGTATTGCGGGGCGCAGATTTTCGATGCGGTCGGGTTGTCCTCCGCTCTGGTCGAGAAGTATTTCACGGGCACGGCGTCGAGAATTCGAAGGAATCGGCCTCGAGGACATCGCCGAAGAATGTGTCGAGCGCCATGCCGCCGCTTATGGCGACAATCCGATCTATCGCGACATGTTGGATGTCGGCGGCGATTATGCGTTTCGCCTGCGCGGCGAGGAACATGCCTGGACGCCGGAATCGGTGTCGCGCTTGCAGCACGCGGTTCGCGGCAACAATTGGGCGGATTACCAAACCTTTGCCGCCACCATCAACCAGCAGACCGAGCGGCTTTTGGCTTTGCGCGGCTTGATGGGATTCAAGTTCGCGGAAAATCCCATCCCGCTCGATGAGGTCGAAGGGGCGAGCGAAATCGTCAAGCGCTTTGCCACGGGGGCCATGAGTTTCGGTTCGATCTCTCGCGAGGCGCACACCAATCTGGCGATCGCGATGAACCGCATAGGCGCGCGCTCCAATACGGGCGAAGGCGGCGAAGAACCGGAGCGCTTCAAACCGCTCGCCAATGGCGACTCCACGCGCTCCGCCATCAAGCAGGTGGCCTCGGGGCGCTTCGGCGTGACGGCGGAATATCTCGTCAATTCCGACGACATCCAGATCAAGATGGCCCAAGGGGCCAAGCCGGGCGAGGGCGGTCAATTGCCCGGTCCCAAAGTGGACAAGCATATCGCCCGCGTTCGTCATTCGACGCCGGGCGTCGGGCTGATCTCGCCGCCGCCGCATCACGATATTTATTCCATCGAAGATTTGGCGCAGCTGATCCGCGATTTAAAGAGCGTAAATTCCAAAGCGCGTATTTCGGTGAAGCTGGTGTCCGAAGTCGGTGTCGGCACAGTGGCGGCGGGCGTCGCCAAATGCCGGGCCGATCATGTGACGATCTCGGGTTTTGATGGCGGCACGGGCGCCTCGCCTCTCACCTCGACCACGCATGCGGGAAGCCCGTGGGAAATAGGCTTGGCGGAAACCCAGCAGACCCTGGTGCTGAACGGCTTGCGCGGGCGTATCGCCGTGCAGGTCGATGGCGGCATCCGTACGGGGCGCGATGTGGCGATTGCCGCCCTTCTGGGTGCCGACGAGTTCGGTTTCGCCACCGCACCGCTTATCGCCTCGGGCTGTTTGATGATGCGCAAATGCCATCTCAACACCTGCCCGGTCGGCATCGCGACGCAGAACCCGGTTTTGCGCAAACGCTTTACCGGTACGCCCGAGCATGTGATCGCTTATTTCTTCTTCGTGGCGCAAGAATTGCGCGAGATCATGGCGCTGATGGGATTTCGCACCGTCGCGGAGATGATCGGCCATGTCGATCGCCTCGATATGACCCACGCCGTGCGGCACTGGAAGACGCAGGGGATCGACCTTTCGAAAATCCTATATCAGGTCCAGCCCAAGCCGGGCGTCGCCATCCGCAATTGCGAACAGCAAGACCATCGTTTGGATACCGCGCTCGATCACGAATTGATCGTGGCCGCCAAGCCTGCCATCGAAAAAAGCAAAACCGTGCGGTTGGAGCGGACGATCCGCAATGTCGATCGCACCGTCGGTGCTATGCTTTCGGGCGAAATCGCCAAGCGGCACGGACATGCAGGCCTGCCCGAAGACACGATTGCCATACGCTTCACCGGAACCGCCGGGCTTAGCTTCGGCGCTTTCCTGTCGCGCGGCGTCAGCCTCGAACTCTATGGGGATGCCAATGATTATGTCGGCAAGGGTCTCTCTGGGGGACGCATCGTGGTGCGCCAGCCCAAAGGCATCACGCGCGAGCCGACCGAGAACATCATTGTCGGCAACACGGTTCTTTACGGCGCGATTGCCGGCGAAGCCTATTTCGAAGGTGTGGCGGGCGAGCGTTTTGCGGTGCGCAATTCCGGCGCGGTCGCGGTTGTGGAAGGCACTGGCGATCACGGCTGCGAATACATGACCGGCGGCGTCGTGGTCGTGCTTGGTCGGACGGGCCGCAATTTCGCGGCGGGCATGTCCGGCGGCATCGCTTATGTCTACGACCCGGACAGCGCGTTCACAGATCTCTGCAACAAGTCGATGGTGAAGCTGGAGAAAATCTCCCCCGCCATCACGGGCGAGGACGAAGAGATGCCGCGCCGGCGCAGTGTCAGCGTCACCGATTCCGGAATGGGCGATCCCTTGCGCTTCGATGCGGAGCGGTTGCGCATCCTTGTCGAGCGCCATTTGTTGCACACCGGAAGTGCCCGGGCCCGCGCCTTGCTCGACAATTGGGAGACGGCGCTCGACAAGTTCGTGAAGATCGTTCCGACGGATTACCGCCGCGCCTTGACCGAGATGCGGGCCGAACGCGCCGGTGCCAAAGCCGAGGCGGCAGAATAGTCATGGGCAAAGTCACAGGCTTTCTGGAAATCGAGCGCCGGGATCGCAGCTATGAAAAAGCCGAGCTGCGCACCACCACCTATCGCGAATTCGTCAAACCGCTGACCAATTCCGAACTCGGCGACCAAGCGGCGCGTTGCATGGATTGCGGCATTCCGTTTTGCCATACGGGATGCCCGGTCAACAATCTGATCCCGGACTGGAACAATCTCGTTTATCGCGGCCAATGGCGCGCGGCATTGGAGACGCTCCACTCGACCAACAATTTTCCGGAGTTCACCGGCCGCGTCTGCCCCGCTCCTTGCGAAGCGAGCTGTACGCTCAACATCCAGGACAATCCGGTCACCATCAAAACCATCGAGTGCCAGATCGTCGATCGCGGTTGGGAGGAAGGCTGGATAAGGCCTGTGGTCCCGGCGGAAAAATCCGGCCGCAAGGTTGCGGTGATCGGTTCCGGCCCGGCGGGTCTGGCCTGCGCCCAGCAATTGGCGCGCGCCGGGCACGACGTCTCCGTGTTCGAGAAGAACGACCGAATCGGCGGCTTGCTGCGCTATGGCATTCCCGATTTCAAAATGGAAAAGCGCACGATCGACCGCCGGCTTGAGCAGATGCAGGGCGAGGGCGTTCAGTTCCGCCCCGGCATCGAAGTGGGCGTGACGGTTTCGGTGGCGCAGTTGCTGCTCGAATACGATGCGCTGGTCATGGCGGGCGGCGCCGAAAGCCCGCGCGATCTGGAAGTCGAGGGCCGGGAATTGTCGGGCATCCATTTCGCGATGGAATTTCTCACTCAGCAGAACAAGCGCGTGGCGGGCGACGGCGAAGCGCGTGCCGCGCCGCACGGAAGTTTGAGCGCCAAGGGCAAACACGTCGTGGTGATCGGCGGCGGCGATACCGGATCGGACTGTATCGGAACCTCCAACCGGCAAGGCGCGCAGTCGATTACCCAGCTGGAAATTCTTCCCAAGCCGCCCGAGAAGGAAAACAAAGGGCTGACATGGCCGGATTGGCCGCAAAAGCTGCGCACGTCTTCCTCCCAAGAAGAAGGTTGCGAGCGCGAATGGTCGGTCTTGACCAAACGCGCCATCGGCAAAGACGGCAAAGTCACGGCGCTGGAATGCGTACGCGTGGAATGGCAGCTCGGCAATGGCGGACGGCTGAGCCCCGTGGAGATTCCCGGCAGCGCCTTTACGATCGAATGCGATTTGGTGCTGCTGGCCATGGGATTTCTGGGGCCGCGCAAAGCGGGCATGATCGAACAAGCGGGCTTCGAGCTCGATGTGCGCGGCAATGTGAAAGCCAGCGTGACGGATTACAAATCGACCACGCCGAAAATTTTCTCCTGCGGCGACATGCGGCGCGGACAATCGCTGATCGTCTGGGCAATTCATGAAGGGCGCGAATGCGCCCGCGAAGTCGACAAATTCCTGATCGGTTCCAGCGAATTGCCGCGATGAACGCCGCTCCGACTCGACGCTGGCTGCTGCGCGGTGCAGCCTTGTCTGTATTGGCGCCTCATGCGTTCGGGGCGCGGCGCAGCTCTGATATAGCCTTGTTCGCGGGGACCTCCAGCGCCGATCAGGGGCGCGGGCTGGTGCCCTTGTCTTACGATCCTCATACGGATCGATTGTCGGCTGCGGCGCCGATAGAGTCCATTCGCGATGCCTCCTTCGCCGCTTATAGCCGGCGCTTGGGCCTGCACTACATTTTGGATGAGCGGGCGGATGGCATTATCAGAATCTATCGCGCCGCCGATTGGACCAAGATCGGCGAGGCGTCGAGCCACGGCGATGGGCCGACCTATGTATCGTTGGATAAGACCGAGCGCTCCCTGGCGGTCGCCAATTACAACAGCGGCAGTATTGCGTTCTACAAGCTCGATGCGAACGGAATGCCGCGCGAGCCGGATGTGCTCCAGGATAGCGGTCATGGCCCGGTGGCGGATCGCCAAGCGGGACCGCACGCCCATTGGGCGCGCTTCAGTCCCGATCAGCGTTTTCTTTACACCATCGATCTCGGCAGCGATCAGGTGCTGGCTTATCCGTTCGATGCGCAGAATCGCGCGATCGGCAAGGTGCAGACGGCGTTCCAAGCGCCGCCGGGAAGCGGCCCGCGCCATATGGCGTTCCATCCGCATCTGCTGCTCTCTTATCTCGCCTCGGAACTGGCGAACACGCTGACGGTGCTGCACCGTTCGCCGTCCGGCGATCTAGCGCCATTACAAACGCTTTCGACCTTGCCGGCTGATTTCACGGCGCATAATCAAGTGGCGCATATCGCCATCAATCGCGGCGGCACGCGGCTTTATGTCTCCAATCGCGGCCACAACAGCATTGCGGTTTTCGCGCTGGGAAAAAACGGCAATGCGAAGTTGATCCAGCATGCTTCCACGCTGGGGGACTGGCCGCGCTTCTTCTTGTTGCTCGATCACCGGCTGATTGTCGCCAATGAACGCTCGGGCGATCTGGCGGTCTTCAAACTCGCGGCCGACGGAACGCTGCACCCCACTCAGAGCAAACTATCGGTGACCGGCGCGCTCTTTATCGGGCAGGTCGGTTAAAGCAATTTAGGATTGGATTTACGCAACAATTTCGACCCTCCCTCAAGGGGAGGGTCGAATCCGCTTTCTCGATTCCATTCAATCCAACGCGGCTCAAGAATCCAGAAACCTTCGCCGTAAAGCGTCCGCGGAATTTGCCAGCAGCGTCGCATCCGATCCCACCGAGACGAACGTGCAGCCGAGCGACAGATAATGCCGCGCCGAGGATTCATCCAGCGTGAAGATGCCAACGGGTTTTCCCGCCGCCAAAATCCGCGCGATGGCATTCTCCACTGCGTCGGTCACCTTTGGATGGGAGAGCTGGCCGCGATAACCGATGGACGCGGCCAGATCGTTGGGGCCGATGAACAGCGCGTCGATGCCCTCAACCGCCGCGACGGCTTCGATGTTTTCCAAACCCTTGGCGGTTTCGATCTGCACCACGACGCAAATCTCTTCATGCGCCCGCTCGGCGTAGTCGCGCACCCGCGTCCAGCGCCCCGCCCGCGTCAGCGTCGCCAATCCGCGGATGCCATCCGGCGCATAACGCGTGGCGGCCACAATGGCGCGCGCCTGTTCGACGCTCTCAACCATGGGGATGAGTAGCGTCTGCACACCGATATCGAGCAGCCGCTTGATCTCGGCGGTGTCGCCCAGCGCCGCACGCACGATCGGCGAGACCGGATAGGCCGCTATGGCGCGCAGCTGCGCCAGGATGGTTCGCAAATCGTTCGGCCCGTGCTCGCCGTCGATCAACAGCCAGTCATAACCCGAGACGGCGCATAGCTCGGCGCTCGAAGCATCTGCCAGCACCAGCCATAGCCCGATCTGAACATCCTTGAGGCGCCGTTTGAAGCGATTGACGGGCAAGTCCATGTGTTCGTCCTCGGTATGTGGGATGATTCATAACGCATCGCTGCGTCGCCGTGTAGATTCTCCTGGAAACTATCGCAGACGGTCTGCGCTTATTTGCGGGCTGTCGGCTTTCCTGCTTCCCAGGTAATATGGCGATAATTGTGGGGAGGGGACCATGAAGACGCGTTGCTTCGCATTGGCTGCGTTTGTCGTATTGTTTTTCGGGGCAGCGTCGGCCGATACGACGCCGGGCATACAGTTGCCGGCGGACGGCGACGAATATTCGACTTTGGTGGCCCGTGCGGCGGCCCATGATGTCACTGTGGATTTTCGTGCCCTTCGCCTGGCTCATCTCAAGAGCCGCGCTCATCAGCGCGGCGGGGACGAATTCGAGAGCGAAAGCACGCTCCGAAAAGAAATGTACGAGGCGTCACGGAAGATCGAAACTGCGACGATGGTCCGCCAGAAAGCGGAAGCGTTGCTCTCGATCGATTACACCAACATGGAGGCGCATAAATTTCTCAGGCAGGCTTGCGTCATCCTGCACGACGATGCTTGCGCGGACCTGCATCATTTCGTCGAATTTGGATTGCTGACCTCCATCACCAAGACCGGCGACGGCAAAAGTTGCGCCAAAGGCTGGGAAGCCTTCCAGGTCCCCGAAGAGTATTTCGTTCTCGCCATGCTCGGAATGAAGGTCACCGGCCAAGCGCTCATTCACGAGGGCGGCCATTCCTGCGATGCAATGGATGCGACCGATGAACAAGGGACAGCACAGCGGTTCTATTTCAATATCGACGTGATGATGGAAGCCGAAGACGCCATGTTCCGCTGAGGAGAGCGACAACGCTCTGGGATCAAGTGACGAAATCGTCTCCCGTTCAAGCGCAGCCTTCCTACGGCGATGGCTGACGAACGCTGGGAAATGCCAATGTCACGGTTTTCTGAGCGCCGGAGCCGCTCGTGGAGAACTTGGCTCTGGCAATGCGCGTTCCCGATTGGCCGTCGACGGTGGCGGTCACGCCATAGCGGCCGGCCGGTGCTTTGATCAGCAGCCAGGGTGCGTCGCATTCGGTTGCCATCACCGCATGCCCGCCTTTGGTCAGGGTGACGTGTTCCGTCGCGACGTCCTCACCGACCGTGTTGGCAAACACAAGCTTTACCGGATAGGCGTTCCAGCGCGGATCGTCCTTGGCGGAGCCAACACCGGTGCAAACCGTCTCGACGCCGTTGATGTCCGACGGCGTGTCCTGAACGGCCAGCGCCGCGCCCGAAAAAGCCGTAACAGCGGCAAAGCTGAAGGCAACAAGCGCGAGTTTTTGCATGTCGGGTCTCCTGTGCTCCGTAACATAATAACCACCGGGATCGCATCCGGTTCCCCGGATGCGGTCAGGAGCACGGTTCCCTGTTGTTTACGAACCCACTACCGCCAGCATCTTCGCGACGCTGTCGCCCAATCCGTGAAAGGTATGCGGACGAGAGGAATCGAGATAGGCGCTGTCGCCTTGTTCCAGGCGATAGTTTCGCCCGTCATAGAAAAGTTCGATGGCGCCCGCGACGACATAAACGAATTCCTGCCCGTCATGGGAGATCGGCACGCCGCGCGGCGTTTTGGGATCGAAGCTGAGCAGGAACGGCTCCATCCGGTGCCCCGCGGTGCCGGGCCTGGTGAGCGTCGCGTAAGCATAGCTCTGCTCGGTGTCGCCTTGATCGCCGCCGAGAGATTCGCCCGAGCGGCAGATTGTCAGATGTTCGGAGACCGTGCCGCCGCCATGCAGTAAGCCTTCCATCTTCGAGCCGAGCACGCGCGAGAGTTGGATCACCGCGCCGATGGCGGGAACCGCGCTGCCTTCTTCATAGGCCTTAAGCCGCTCGGCATCGATTCCGGCAAGCTTTGCGACTTGTTCAAGCGTCATGTCCTGCGCCTCGCGCAGCTTCTTGATCCGTTCGCCGACATATTTTCTCATGGGCAGGGTCCTGAGTGTTGAGGGCGGTATCCATGCGTGCAGAAATGTCCCCCCTCCGCCTTGCTCGCTACGCTCGATCGGCACCTCCCCCCGGCTACGCCAAGAGGCTTCGCCGCGGCAAGTGCATCTCGCTTGGCCCGCCGTAGCTTTAGCGAAGGCGGCCGTAAACGGGGGAGGAAAGCGGTGAAGCCACTGGGACGGAAAGTGGCGAAGCATGCGTGGTCTCTTTCCTCCCCCGCCTGCGGGGGAGGTGGCGCGCGAAGCGCGACGGAGGGGGGAATGTTGCGCGCCATCTCACCCATTCCTTTGCGCCGGGACGATGCGGCCCGAAAGCGCGCGCAGATTCTGCCAATAGCGGTCGATGGCTGGGCGCAAATCGGCGGCTGACAGTCCCGATTTCTGGAAACGCCGCTGCAAAGACAAATACATGTTCAGTGCTTCATCGGAGAAATCCGGCTCGATGTTCACCACATGGCGCTTGCCGTCGAAGATTTCGTAAACCGGGAAGAGGCCGGAACGTACCGCCAAGCGCACGAGTTCCAAGCCCAGCGCGGGCTCCGACTTCCAGCCGGTGGGGCAGGGCGAGAGCACATGCAGAAAGCGGAAGCCCTTGAGGTCGAGCGCGTGACAGAGTTTGCGATGCGTGTCCTCGGCATGCGCCAACGAGAGCGAGGCGGCATAGGGAATGCGATGCGCCGCCATGACCGCGAGGATGTCTTTTTTCTGCTCCACTTTGCCGTCGGGCGTGTTGGTGGTGACGGCGCCGGCAGGCGTGGCGGAGGAGCGTTGCCCGCCCGTATTGCCGTAAATCTCGTTGTCGTAACAGATGTAGAGGATGTCTTCGTTGCGTTCCGCCGCCGCCGAGAGGCTGGCGAAGCCGATATCGAACGTGCCGCCGTCGCCGGCCAGGATGACGGTGCGCAGCTCCTCGCCGTTGAGCGCAGCGACACTCGCTACGCCGCTCGCCGCCGCGGGGGCGGACGCAAAGGTCGTCATCAACGTGGGGATGCCGAAAGTCGATTGCGGAAAAGCGCCGCCCGCCACTGCCGCGCAGCAGGCCGGAACGACAAGATTCACGTGCTGATTACCCACCGCATGACGCAGCATCTGCATCGTCAGCGACATGCCGCAGCCGCCGCAATTGGTGTTGCCCTTGCGGAACAAAGGCTCCGCACGATCGGCTTGCGTCAACGCCATGCCGTCCAGTGCCGGTTCGTTCATCACACGGCCTCCATCAAGACGGGTGCGCCGGCGGTGCGGCGCTTCTCGAGATCGCTCAGTATACTAACGATGTGTTCGGGGCGCACGTCGCCGCCGCCCAATCCCGCCAGGTAATTCTGCACCACCGTGCCGGGCTCGGCGAGCACGCGCGTTTCCGACCACAACACGCCGCCAAGGCCGATGCCGAGATTGCGGTCGATCACGGCGATGCGTTTCTTGCCGGCAAAGGATGTGCGGATTGCTTCTTGCGGCAGCGGGCGGAACAGGCGCACGCGCAAGGCGCCGATGCGGCGGCCTTCGGCACGCAACTCGTCCACCACGCGTTCGGCGGTGGCCCCGATGGTTCCCATCGAAACGATCAGGGTGTCTGCATCTTCCGTGCGGTAAGCGATAACGGCATCGGCGAGGCTCCGGCCGAAGACGGTTTCGAATTCTTTTTGAATCTCGACGTAGATTTTCGGCGCCTCCAGCATCGCTTGGTGATGCTGCCAGCGATGCATTTCGGTTTGATGGGGAATTTCCATTTGCCCCAACGTGTGAGGCACTTCGCCAAGGCGATGGGGAATGTCGGTTAGCGGCAGGAAATCATCCACTTGCGCTTGATTGGGAATCTGGGTCTGCGCCACGGTGTGCGACAGGATGAAGCCTTCCATATTGACCATTGTGGGCATCATCACGCGCTTGTCTTCCGCCAGGCGGAAGGCCGAGAGTACGGTGTCAAACAATTCCTGATTGTCGGCACAATAAAATTGAATCAACCCGTGATCGCGCAAGGTCAGCGCATCGCCGTGATCGGCCCAGATATTCCACGGCGGACCCATCGTGCGGTTGGCCACCGCCAACACCACCGGCAAGCGCAGTGACGCAGCGGCGATGCAATTCTCGAACATATAAGCGAGACCGTTGGACGACGTCGCGGTGAAGCTGCGCGCCCCGGCCGAGGCGGCGCCGATGCACACACCCATCGCACTGTGCTCGCTCTCTACCCGTACGACCCGGCCTTTTTCGATCGTCTGCTGGCAGAGATACTCCATGCATTCTGTGGACGGCGTGATGGGATAAACGCCGCTGCAAAAACCGCGGCCCTTGCGATTGGCGCGCGCCGCCAGCGTCGCCGCGAGCGCGGCGCCATGATTGGCGCTTAAGAGTTCAATGCTCATGTGCATGGTTCTTTTCCTGCATCTCCATGGCGCTGCGCGGGCATTCGGCGACGCACATGCCGCAGCCTTTGCAATATTCGCCGTCGATGCGATAGCCGTCCCCATCGCGCATGATCACGCCGTCGGGACACGATATCAGGCAGGTGTCGCAATGCGTGCAGTGGCCGCAGGAAAAACAGCGCCCGGCCTCGTCCGTTCCATTGAGACCGAGATTGACCTCGGCGAAATTGCCGGCGAGGGCGGAGGGGCCCAATTGCTTGTCGCGGTGCGGCGGCGTCACGTCGAAATGCGAGAAGCGGATTTGGCCCGGCGCGACGTGTTTGATCTTCGCCGCTTCGCCCGGTGTCTCGTCGCCGCGCAGAACGGAAAGCGCGGCGCGACGTCCATTGCCGATGGCGTGAGTCACGGTGCCGTCGGCGGTGGAACAATCTCCGGCGAACCAGACGGGAAGCTGTTGGTCGTTTTCCCAAGCACGGCCGTCACGCATCGTCCAGCCATCGGGCAGCAGATCGAGCTCGCTTTTCTGGCCCAATGCCAGCAGAACTTTGTCGCAAGGAAGTTTCGATGTGCGCTCCGTGACCACCGGACGGCGGCGGCCGCTGGCATCGGGCGGTCCTGCTTCCACTTCCGCGATCGCCATGGCCGACACGCCGTCAGTGCCGAGGAATTCGACGGGTTGGCGATAGGGCAGAAGCTGCACGCCCTCGCGCTCGGCTTCTTCGATCTCTTCGGCAATGGCCGGCATATCTTCGCGCGAACGGCGATAGACGATTTTCACCGACGCGGCACCGCAACGCAGCGCCGAGCGGGCGCAATCGATCGCGGTATTGCCGCCGCCGACCACCACGACATGACCCTTGAGCGGGACAGGGTTGCGCTTCACCCGATCGAGGAAGTCGAGTCCTTGCTCGACGCCCGTTTCGCCTTTCACCGCCAGATCGAGCGCCGGGCCGAATCCGACGCAAACGATGACGCGGTCGAAATCGTTGCGCAGCCGTATCAGATCGTCTTTGCCGAGACGGGAATTGCAGCGCGTTTCGACGCCCAGTTTCAAGATGCGTTCGACATCGCGCTGAAGCGCTTCCTGCGGCAGACGGAATGCCGGAATGCCATTGCGCAAGACGCCGCCCAGCGCCGGACCGGCTTCGTAAATCGTCACCGCATGTCCCTTGAGCGCGAGTTGATAGGCGGCGCTCAATCCTGCCGGACCGCCGCCGACCACGGCCACGCGCAAAGGCTTCGCCGCTTTTTTCGCTGTCAACGCCGCAAGCGCGTGATCGCCGACCCAGCGCTCCAGGCTGCGAATGTTGACCGCGCCGTCGAACGCCTCGCGGTTGCAAGCTTGCATGCAGGGCGCCGGACAAACACGGCCGCAAACCGAAGGTAGCGGCTGCGTGTGCAACAAGATCGACGCCGCTTCTTCGACGGCGCCGCTGCGCAGAGCCTGGACGAAACCAACCACATCATTTCCTGCCGGACAGGCGAGATTGCAGGGCGCCGAATGCTCGCTATAGACCGGCACTTGGTTCGACCACGATCCGGTTTTGAGCGTCGCGGGATAATCCGTGTTGTGGCTTAGCATCGGTGCGACAGCGGGAATGGATGGGGCGGGCACGGCAGCGGCAGCGGCCGTGTGGCTTTGCACGGGCTCCGAGATCCGCACCTGCTCATAGGCATGGCGCGCGGCCGTCAAATCGCCGCTCAGCCCCAGCGAGGCATAGGCTTTTTCCAGCACCGAGACCGGCAATCCCAGCAAGCGGGCATAGGCGCCAAGGATGGTCGTGTTGATGATGACCACCGCACTCGAGCCGATGCCTTGATCGCGCGCGATGGCCGTGGCGTCGATCGCCCCGAAGCGATACTGCGCGAAGCGGCCGGCATAGCTTTCCAGTGTGGCGCGCGTATTGAGCAGCAGCAAAGAATCCGTCGCAGCACCCTGCAGGATTTGCGGTCCCATCAGCCCTTCATCGAGAACGATCAGGTGATTGGGCCGATAGACTTTGTTGCGGTTGCTGATGGCGATGCGATCGACGCGGGTATAAGCCTGCACCGGTGCGCCGGAGCGTTCGCTGCCGTAATCGCCGAAAGTCTGCACATGCAGACCCATTTGCGTGAACAGCGCGGCAATCAGTTTGGCGCAAGTGACGCCGCCTTGGCCGCCTCTGCCGTGCACGCGCACTTCCAGAGGCAAATTCAAACCGGCAGGCAAGGATGCGGCACTGGCAGCGACCGGATATTCCATAAGATCTCCCGTCTTCCTGCGGTGTTGTCGGGATTCTGGATTTAAGCCTAACGCGCGCAACGCCGATTGATATGCGCAATATCAATGCTCTCCCGATTCCGGGATTGTCGGCAAAAAATGGGTTACCGCCATGGGACGCAAAGGCGCAATTCGTCCGGTTTTTGCCGACGCGTAAGATTATGAGGTTTTTGGTGCGCGCCGCACACGCAGCCGTCAAAATGGGATGGCTAGAGGGATATTTTGTACTCTGCAAAATGACGACAACAGTCACGTGTTTGAAGCGGACCCCATAGGAGGGGCGATTCGGTTCGCTTTCTGAGTTGGATATTCGCAGCTCTTTTCTTCCAAGATCGTCGGGCGACATTCACATGCTGCGGGAATCAACCGATGCATCGCGAAGTTACGCGGTCATGTGCGCGATTGCCGCGCGACGCTCGCCTTGCTGTTCCGGCCGAGATCTACGCGACACGCCGCTCCGCATCGTCCGCGCCAAGAAGGTTTAACGGTTCGCGTTTCAGCCAGCGGATGAATGAGGTGAATTTCTTGCAGAGACGCTGTCTGTTGCGACTGGGTCTCGCGTCTAAGCCTCCTGCAGGTAGAGAATTTCTCTACGCTCAACAGGAACGCGGCGCCGCTTTTTATCGCTTGACTCCTGCGATGCAGAAGACTTCGGTTCCGCGTCGCTCGCAGGGAGATCTAAGTGCGACTTCTTCTCATCAATCCGAAGGTGCCGGACAGTTTCTGGAGCTTTAAATGGGCGATCCACAAGATCCTGCCTGACAAACGCGCGGTCAATCCGCCGCTTGGCCTGGCGACTCTCGCCGCGCTGTGTCCTGACGATTGGCAAATTGAAATCGTCGACGAGAATATCGAACCGGCTCCGCTCACCACGACGGCCGACATCGTCGGCATCGGCGGCATGGGCGTGCAGGCACCGCGGCAGCGCGAACTGCTCGCTTATTACCGCGCGCGCGGCCATTACGTCGTCGTCGGCGGCGCGGCAGCATCGCTGTGTCCGGAAACTTATGAGGACCTGGCCGATACGGTTGTCGCCGGCGAGGCGGAATATATCTGGCCGGAATTCTGCCGCGACTTTGCGGCTGGGTGTCCCAAACCGCTGTACCAAGAAACCGGAACGGTTGAACTGACGGATTCTCCAGTGCCGCGTTTCGATCTGTTGAAACTGCCGCTTTATGCCAACGCGACGCTGCAATATTCGCGCGGCTGCCCGTATACCTGCGAATTCTGCGACATCATCGTCATGTTCGGACGCAAGCCGCGCATGAAGAGCACGGCTCAGATCGGGCGCGAGCTCGATGCGCTGCGGCAGTTCGGCATGCATAGCGTCTTTTTCGTCGACGACAATATGATCGGCAACAAGAAGAAGGCGAAGGCGCTGTTGCGCTTCCTGGCGGAATACCAAGAAAAGTATCGCCGCCCGTTCTCGTTCGGGACCGAGGTCTCGCTCAACATCGCTCAGGACGAGGAGCTGCTGGATCTATTCCAGGCCGCCAATTTCAACTGGGTCTTCATCGGCATCGAATCCACCGACGCCGCCAGCCTCAAGGAAACCGGCAAGTCGCAGAATCTGCGCGAGGACATCCTGACCTCGGTGCGGCGCATCTATTCAAGGGGCATCGACGTTTTCGGCGGCTTCATCATCGGCTTCGACAACGACACGGCGCAGACTTTCGAAGCCCAATACCGCTTCATCACCGATGCCGGCATCCAAACCGCGATGATCGGCCAGCTCGCAGCGCTACCCCGCACGCCGCTTTATGCGCGCATGGAGCGGGAGGGACGCCTGCGTACGATTGACGAGCAATCCGACAACACACGCTCCCTCAGCAACATCATCCCCAAGACCATGAGCGACGATGAGATGTCCGGGCTCTATCGCGACATCTACCGCCGCCTGCTGACCGATAAGGGCATCGGCATCCGCATCCGCAACAAAATGCGCCACCTTGGGACGCTGCGCTATCGCGGCGGCTATTCCGCCGGCCAAACGATGGGAATCGTCACGCGCCTTTTGTTCCGGGGCATCATTCCCGGCGGCTTCGGGCGCATCTATCATTTCTTCCGCTCGCTGTCGCTGGAGCGACCATCGCGTATGCCTCTGGCGATTTCGGACTGGATCGTCGGGCTATCGATGCGCAACTTCGCCCGGGATCATCTGTGGTCCGCTGTCGGCGCATTCGACGCCTCTCTTCTCGACTCCGTGCAGTCCGCCATAGCGCGTTATTTGCGCCAGGGCGAAGTGTGGGTGACCCGCCAGGCCGCGACGGCGGTACCCAATCTCAACATCCAGCTTGGCGATGCGTTGAATCGGCGCTTTTTCCGGCGCGCGGCACCGCAACTGCGCCGGCTGATGGAGCAATCCTGTGCACGTCTCACCTTCTCGGTCGACGACATGCCGGCAAAATATGTGAAGCCGCTCGAACGCCTGCTATCGCGTCTGGCCAACCATGGCGACCGCATTTTCGTCGTGCTCAGCGAGAATCTGCGCGAGCGGGTGACCATCGACTTGTCGGCGTTCAATCTGGTGCTGCTTCCCGTCGCCGAGCCCGTGGTTCCCTAGGACTTAAGGAACCGGCGGAGCCGGAGGGGTTCGCAGCGGCGCGCCAGGCGCGCGAGCAGGGACCTGCGAGAGCGAACGAACGCCCGGAGCAGAGCGACGGGCCGACAATCGATGATTTGAGAAGCTGGCGGACTGCGAGGGCTGGTGAAATGCGCTTAGAGCATGATCTTTTGGGATAGAATCGCCTGCGCCGTAGGGATTTTGCGGCGCGGGCAGGGTTCGTAGCGGCAGCGTGCGAACGGGCGAAGCGCGTAGCGGGGACTACGGGCGAGCCCTTCGACGAACCCGCGACGCAAAATCCCACGGCCCTGCGGGTTTCGCGCTGGCGGGCGCCCGCTTCGTTGCGGCGCTCGACCGATGTCCCCGCATCGCCCTTCGCGCCGCGCCTGGCGGCCTACGCTGCTGCGCAGCTTCGGTCCGCCTTGTATCTCATTTGCCCGCCGAAGCTTTAGCGAAGGCGGGCGGATCGCCTCGCCAGCGCGAAACGCAGACGCTTCTATCCCAGAAGATCATGCTCCAGGCGTATTTTCGTTTTTGCTCGGCTAAGATCATCGCGCGAGCGCGGCGACGACGACGCCACGATCCTTCACAAACAATTCTCAGGGTCGTCCACCGGCCCCGATTGCGGTACGCCCCCCCTATAGCCAAACACGATCGCATGCATCACGTAGCCATTTCGGATATAGTTGCAGTGCGCGCGATCGGGCATCTCGGCATATCCCAAATAGGTGTCGGCATTCGACACGACGAAATTGATCACGCGGGCGCGACCGGATTTCGGGATCAAGCGGAACGACAGAAGATCGTTGGGATCGACGAAGGCGACGACCGTAAGAGCGGCAGCAGCTTCGCCCGGCTTTCGCATTTCTGTGGCGCTCGCCATAAACTCTTCGAGCGGAAGATTCTGGCCCGCGAAGTTCAGCAGTGGAATCTGATTCGCCAGCATGTAAAAACTTGTCAAGGACGCCATGGCAGTTGAGATATTGGCGCTGTTCGCCGCCGCCTGCTCCATGACGGAATTCGCATATTTCATGCTCGCCGCATAGCTATCCGTGGCCCGATTGGGTTTGCTCGTTGAGGTGTTATCGCTCAGAGGCTTGGTTTGGACCTCTGGCGCTGTTGCCATCAGCCGCTCAATTGCCTCTTTCCGCGCGGCGACATAGTCGAGCCGCAGGCTACGGAAAGCATCGAACAAGATACTGCTGCCAATGCTTTCGGAGATCAGCGCCGTGTAGCGTGCGCCCGATGCGCTCGCGCAGCCCGTGTCACGATCGAACTGGCCGTCCAGCATTTGGCAGACCGCGATCTGCGCATCGCTGCGGATGCGGTTGCCGTTTTTGCCAAGATAAACCACGACGTCCGCCAAACAATCCTTGATCAATCCCTGCTTGAGCTTGTCGTTCAGCGTGGCGCGGTCATAGGTGTAGGGATTGCCCTTCCGTGCCTCGACATCTCCGAGCTTTTGCGACTTGAAGGGTTTTGTAAGCACAGACCAGTCGAAGAACCATAGCTCGACGATACGCGTTGTGCCCCGCCCCGGCACGCTCAACGTCTCCTTGATCAGCTGCGAACCGCCGGGTGACAATTCAGAGAGGGCAGGCGCACCCATCTGTTTGGCGCCCGGATAAGCTGCCAGGAGATCGCGTGTGCGCACCTGCCACCACACATAAGGATCACTGGGCTGGGTGCCATCCGACGGCGAACACATGCCATGCGTCCACAACACGCGTGTGGGCAGCCCGCCTGCGGGCGCACCCATTTGGGCCAGATCATTGAGGCCTGCAAATCCCTGTGACGGCACTTCACTCGTGGTACCGCTTGCGCTCGAAAAATCTTCGTCGAAAACCTGCGGCGGATCGTAAGGTTGCGCGCAGGCTGTAAGCGCGAATGCCGCGGCCATCGAGACAAGTCTGCGCATGGCTTTTCCCCCCGATGCGACAATAGCCCAGATTGCGGCGAAAATCGAATGCGACGGCACCAATCTTGGGAGCCGCTGGTTGCATAGGCTTTTTCAAACGCCCGAAACTGGGGATCTGAATAGCTTTGAGGTTTGCGCGCCATTTTGCGGACAGCTACGCGCCGGTCATGTGCTGCGCGATCTGCTGCTCTTTTGGGACGCGCGCTTTACCGCCCCGCATCAAATACCGCATGTGAATGCGGTTCTGCGCTAGTGATGGCCGCCTCTGTGGCCGCCGCCGCTATGACCACCGCCACTATGGCCACCGCCGCCGCCACTACGACCACCGCCACTATGGCCATCGCCGCCGCCACTACGACCACCGCCACTGTGGCCACCGCCGCCACCACCACCGCGTCCGCCACCGCCATGGCCGCCGCCGCCGGAGTAGCCGTCGCGCCAGCCGTGCCAGCCATAGCCGCCGCCCCAGCCATAGCCTCTATGCCAAGCGTAACCGCACCAGTACCAGCCGGAGCCCTGCCATCCATCGTCATACCAGCAGTAATGCCGACCGCCGAAGAAATAGAGCTGGAAATTATCCGCGACGCGGATATCGCCAGACGTGCCGATCGGCGCCGCCCGTGCGCTGCTGGGCATCAGAATACTTCCGGCCATCAACGCGGTGGCGAGCGTCACCATGACAAGGGATCTTCGCATCGTTTTCTCCCGTGGTCCAGATTCACCCCGGCAACTCCCAGATCCGGCACAAACGCCAGCCAGAAAGACTGATATCGAGGTGAACCCTGGCAACAACTCAGCAGCCCAATGAGGCCGCCATTGCGCGACTTAGCGGTCCCAGCGAGCGCAATAATGCTCATGGTGATGGTTGCGCCATCCCCAGGAATTGCATCGGCGCGCGTGGTGATGGTTGCTGCCAACATGCACGCCGACTCCGACGCCGCCGACATGGGCTCCGATGCCGATGCCGGCATTCGCCGCTGTTGCACTCATAAGAGTCGCCGCAAAAATCGCAATGATCAGTTTCTTCATGGACGTGTCCCCGGTTGTTTGAAGCAGGATTATTCCTTCAAAATGCACTTGCGCGTAACCGCTCCAATTTGTGCTCTACCGAGCCCTGCCGAAGTGAAGCGATGATCGTGAATGCCGAAAACGCTCAAGGGACACAGAACGACACCGACGACAATCAGCACGATGACAATTCTAACGAGCGGCTTGAGAGTCTTCCTTAACGTTATGAACGATATGCGAGGACGCTCACTGGCGGATAGCCTCGGAAATTACTCAAGTGCGCACCTCAATTGCTGAACGAGCAGGAGAAAGCCGTCCTCTCTCTGCTATGCAGCGTGATCTCCGCATCAAAAAATTAAACGCGTATTGGGGCTTCAGGTTCCTGAGTAGATTCCGATCCTGCCCTGGCGCTTTGGATATCCCTAGCGTGGTTCCAACAATTCACACTCGGTACAGGTCCGCTTTTTTCACCCCCCGCCCCATGGATTTGCGATGACGCGCTCTAGCTTGCGAAGAACAAAATTCCTGCTTGCCGTCGGTTCCGGCATCGCCTTAGTCGTCATATCCATGATGCCGGCCGTGTCACAAGACGCTTGCCCGTTGGGCTATTACTATTCCTACGGTTACGGCTGCATTCCCGCATCATCGGGCTACGACTCCATGTATGGCGATCCCGATTACGATTATGGACCGCCCGTCTACGATTCCTTTGGCTTGGCATTCGGCTACGGAGACGGTCGAGGCGGCCGGGGTGGCGGAGCCCGAAGGGTTGGCGGCCACAACACAGCAAGCCATAGCGGAGGCGGCCGTAGCGCTACAGCCCGTCGTACCGGCCATCAATGAATTCTGTACTTCCGTTCCGACAACGGAGCGCAAGCATAAACCCGGAAATAGACGCAATGACGGTCCGCAAGGCGGGCCTCAAGCGCACAACGACAGAGGCATTCCAATGAATAAGAATATGGCGAAGCAATTACGCATTGCGCTGGTTGCACCGATTGCCGCCTGTGCCCTTGCAATCGGAGCACCCACCATTGCACTAGCGGCCGGTCCCGATAGTCCGGCACAGGTTACGTCCTCGAATGATATGCGCTCAGGTGGCGACGATGTTCGGGTTGGTAAGACGCAAGCCCGTATCAAGCACCTTCACGACCTCTTGAAGATCACACCCGACCAAGAGGCCCAATGGAACAACGTTGCCTTGGTGATGCTCAACAATGCATCAGCGGTTGACGACGCCATTAAGGATCGCGCTCAGAAGGCAAAAAGCATGAATGCCGTCGACGATCTGCTTTCCTATCAGGCAATCGTCGCTGCCCATGCGGACGGTCTCAAGAACTTGGCTTCCGCCTTTTCCCCGCTCTATTCGGCGATGCCGGAACCGCAGCAGAAGAACGCCGACGCCGTGTTTGGACATAGGATAGAGGCATCTAAGCTGAAATCACACGGGTAATGTTCTTCCGAGGCTTTTCCTTCGACCCGGTCTCACCAGGCAATGCGGGTCGGAGAACGACGGCGTCCAACTTCAAATCGGTCGAGGCCGGCGGGTAATCCCAATCCGCGCGCGCCGTTCCGGGGCGCGTGCGCGCCGCTATCCGAGAGGCGATGCCAAGTTCCAAGTAGACAATCCCCTGGAACATGCCGCTCAAAAGCTGCGCCGCTCGTCTTTGTCACGCATGGATATCGTGCAAAGCCGTGAAAGCCTTATAGAGGATGCGCGGGTCGTACTTTCCCTGGTAGACGGCAGGCGGCTCGCGCTTCAGACCGAGCAGCGCATAAACGGCGGTTTGCGCGGAGCGGATCGAATATTCGACCGTGAACACCACATCTTCGGGCAGTTCGCAGAACTGACCCATGAAGGCCAGGTTTTTCGAACCCGCTGGAACGACCTGCGGCCGGTCACCCTTTTCGCGGCGAAGAAACTGGCTGGTGATGAACGGCATCATGCAGGGAATGCAGATAGAGTTTTCCAGAACCTTGGCCGCCTCGGATTCTATATGCAGATGACCGAGCACTTCCGTCATGATCTCGCGGCCCGTGCAGGCCGACATCGGCTTCTTCACGAAATTGCCCGGCCTGTCGACGAACAACCCGTATCCCCATAACACGCTGACATCGTCGGGTTGGCCGATGAAATGCGGCTGATGGGGGATGACAATCGACGCCAGCCAGCCCGATTCTGCAAACGTAATCAGACCGCCTTCGCCAGGCACATTGCCAGTCAAGTCCCGAACGAGGCGCAGGAATGTCGGCTCGCGCAGGGTCACGGTGAAAGACAGCCATTTCGACTCGTCGATATGATCGCTAAAGGCCGACGGACAGCCAAACTCGCGCCGACCAGCGGCGAGCTTCTCCCACAGCGTCCAGGCGCCGCCGTCTTCTTTACCGTTGAGCTTGGGCGCGGTGTCCATCGTGCCGAGGCTCGACGCCTCGGTCATCGAGCCCAACGTTACCAGGACATAATCGTTGGCGCCCACTTCGATCTTATGGGCTTCGCCGTTCCGCTCGATGGCGATGCTCGTGACGGTCTTCTCGCCATTTTTCTCATCAAGGCCGAGATCGGTAACACGGGTGTTCAGCGCAAAGACGACGCCGCGTTCGTCGAGCCATTTTTGCAATGGGCGTACCATCGAGTTGTATTGGTTATAGACGGTTCGCATAATCCCTTGCAGGCGATTGAAGCCGGATACCATATGGGCAAACCGCACCAGATAACGCTTGAACTCGACGGCGCTGTGCCAAGGCTGAAAGGCAAACGTCGTGCACCACATGAACCAGAAGTCGGTCTTGAAGAATGTTGCATCGAACTGATCGACAATGCTGGTACGGCCGAGCATCGATTCTGGCTCGAGGGCCAACCGCTCGATCGTCAGAATGTGTTTCTCGCTGAGGCCGAACTGCGGCGCGGTCTGCCTGTGGCCGTCACGAACGAGGCGCGACTTGGACGAGGTCTTCATCGTCTCGTTCCATGCGAAGATCTCTTGCGTGACCGTCTGGTTGCCGTCGAGCGCAGGGATCGAGGAGAACAGTTCGTAGGTACAGAGGTATTTGCTTTCCAGCATGCGCCCGCCGCGCAGCACGTAGCCGTCCCGAGAGGAGCCGGAGCCGTCAAGGCTGCCACCAAGCCTATCGAGTTCTTCAAGGATGGTGATGTTGTGACCGAGAATATCGCCATCACGAATCATGAAGGCGGCGGCCGCCAAAGAAGCGATCCCGCCGCCGATGAGAGTGACCTTGGTTGTGCTTCGATCAGCCCTCTGCCGTCCATCGAGAGAAGATTCTGAGACGTGCTCTGAAAGTATCATCGTAACTCCTTATGGTACCGTCTTATGCTGATTGCACCCGACCAAATCTGCGTCACGCAATCTCAGCACTGGGGCCGGCCCCACCGCAATATTCCACATGGTATTCGGCGGCTTCATCGTCATGGAAAATGGATTGCTCGGCGTATCCATTTGCGATTTGCGCTTCCTGAGCTGCTTTGGCGTAATCGTTCCCGACAAAGTGTTCGGCCGCTTGGCGGTGATGTTGCGCCGCCTTATCATGGTCGTCGGCTGCGGCGGCGTGGTGCTCTGCGCCGTTGAGCTTGATATCCGTTGTACCTGTCACTCTGACCGTATTGCCAAAGGCGGACCCTGGACTGGCCGGCGGGGCTCCGACGAGCTCCTCGTAATGCCTTTGGGTTTCAATTCCGTGCCAGGTCGCCTTCAGCGCATGCCCATGTGCAGCCAATGCCATATACGCCGCGTGGGCGTAGTCTTTCCCAATCAGATAATGCTTCGAGGCCTCGCGGTGATAATGCGCCGCCTGCCCGTGGTGATTTGCGGCAGCCGCATGGTGTTCGGCTGTCCCATTTTTTCCGGTCATTCGTCTTCCGATCGATTGTCGCCCGAGGCAACTTAGATCGTTCGATTTGACCAGGAGAGGCCCGGAATCTACTTAGAGCCGGTAGAGTAGTTGTTGCATGCCAATAGCAGGTTGCGATTTTGTGCCATTGGCATTATGGCACGAGGACGGCGGCGCCTTCGAAGCGTCCGGCGCGCAAATCGGCCAAGGCCTGATTTGCCTGATCCAGCGCATAGCGCGTGGTCTTGGTGACGATGCCAATCTGGGGCGCCAAGCGCAAAAAATCGATGCCGTCTCGCCGTGTGAGATTGGCGACCGATACGAGCTGCCGCTCTTCCCAGAGCAGGTCATAGGGGAAGCTTGGGATATCGCTCATATGAATACCGGCGCAAACGACACGCCCGCCCTTGCGCACGGCCTTTAGCGCCAAAGGCACAAGATCGCCGATAACGGCATAGATGATCGCGGCGTCGAGCGGCTCGGGTGGCATCTCGTTCGAGCCGCCGGCCCATGTGGCGCCGAGGCTTCGGGCAAAGCCTTGCGTGGCGACATCGCCAGGCCGCGTGAACGCGAACACCGAGCGCCCCTGCCAATTGGCGATTTGCGCCACGATATGGGCGGCGGCTCCGAAGCCATAGAGCCCCAACTTCTTGCCTTCGCCGGCGATCACCAGCGAACGCCAGCCGATCAGCCCGGCGCAGAGCAATGGGGCAATCGCCACGTCGCCGCCGATTTCCCCCAGCGGAAACGCAAAGCGCGCGTCGGCAATGGTCGCCGTTGCAAACCCGCCATCGCGCGTGAAACCGGTGAAAAGCGGGCGATCGCAGAGATTTTCTTGGGACGCCATACAATAAGGACAGACCCCGCAGGTTTGGCCGAGCCATGGAATGCCGACGCGCTCGCCGATGTGCAGCCCTTCGACCCCCGATCCGATCGCATCGATCCGGCCGACAATCTCATGACCGGGAATGATGGGAAGCTTGGGGTCAGGCAGTTCGCCATCGACGACATGCAAATCCGTGCGGCAGACACCGCAGGCGGCGACCGTCATGCGAACTTCGCCGGGGCCGGGCTGGCGATCCGGAAGCTCGGTGTGGACGAGAGGTGTCCCGATTTGCTTCAGCACCATCGCTTGCATGACGGTCTCTTTCGCTGAAGGTTTGCGGTCAGTGCGACATGAAGGAGCAATGGTTCGCGCATTTCAGAAGATTACGGGTTACACCGCCGAAAACAAATTCGCGCAGACGGTTGTGGCCATAGGCACCGGCGACGATAATACCGGCGTCTTTCTCTTGCGCAATGGCATTCAACTGCGCCGCCTCGTCACCCGTGGAACGCGCGGCGATGAATTCGGCCTCGACGCCATGCCGCTTGAGCCATTCGACGACCTCCTTAACACTCGTACGAGACCCCGACAGTTCACCGGCTTCGGCCAGCTCGACGACCGTAACATGGGCCGCTTTTTTCAGCAAAGGCAACGCGTCGAAAGCCGCGCGACGGGCTTCGCGCGTGTCTTTCCAGCCGACGATGATTCGCTCCAGGTTCAACTTGTCCGTGACGCCGGGCACGATCAGCACGGGCCGACCGACCTGCATAATGAGTTCGCCTGCATTTATCAGCCGCGATGCGTTGAGCAGATCGGCAGAATTGACGCTCGTCATGACGAGGTCCGCGCTGCGTGCCTCAGAGGCAATGTATTCGGAGAGCGATGCAGACATCACCGTCGAACGCCATTCGAGCGGGCCGGCATTCGTCCGAAGCGCGTTGCGGAATTCGGCCTCGGCTTCCTTAATCTGTTGCTTGGCTTCATCATGCACCTGCACAATGACGTCGCCCGGAACATAGCCGTCATTATAGCTTGTCAGCATGATCTGACTCCCGGCAATTCCGATCACGCCGGCACGGAAGCGCTCCGCAACTTCCCCGGCGAGCCGCAGAAGACCGGCATTCGAACGTCCAAGTTCCAAATGCACCATCAAAGTCGCGTATGTCATGGCCAGCCTTATTGCGGAAATGCCCGCCGGCACACCCGCCGGCGGGCACCGCGCTAACTAGAAGACGACGACGATATCGTTTTGAACATCGGTGGCGCCCGGTGCTGCCCAAGACGTGGTCTCGGCTTCTTCCCGGTCGTGCCAGGAGTGAGCGGTCCCCGTCAGATGCACCTTGCCGCCGTCAACACTCACTTTAATTGTCTTCGCGTCGAACCGCGAACGATGCAAAGCCTGTGTGATGTCGCCGCTGAGGTTCGACACATTGACCCTCGGCTTGATGGCGATCAGGTTGCAGACATCGACGACGCCATACAATCCGCCGACATCATGCTCTGCCGCTTCCTTCTGATAGTGCCAATCGAGTTCGCCGGTGAGCGTGACGAGTCCTTTCTCGACCTGAACCTTGATCGCGTCATTGGGAACCGACACGTCCCATGCCAGACGGTCCAAAGCGGCCTCGGCGATATCGCTGTCGTCTCGTTCTATATCGGAGGGCAGCCGGACCTCGAGTTCCTCGGCAACGGCCTTGACGCCCTTCACGCGCTGCGCCGCCGTCTCTGCGGCATACTTCTCGACATAATTTTCGACGTGGCCGCTGAGCGTTACGATGCCGGCCTTCGCCGTGACGCCGATATTGGCGGCGGTCACGCGCGGTTCCCAGGTAAGCTCCGCGAGAACGGCCTGTTGCAGTTGACTGTCTTGAGACATGAAATTCTCCAGAATTTTCTATGTGGGGAGCAATTGCAGGCCACTGAACCGCCGCGCTCCAAAGGGCTCAGATTGCCGCGGACAATTCTCGGCGCTGTTGTGCGCTTTTCGATCAAGGCATCCGGCGAATTCGGCACCATACGGCCGCACTTCTGCGATGATAGGCTCGGAATCTACTCAGCCGAATTGAACAGGATTATGAAGTCCTTGCGACGCATCGAACCTCGTGCGAAATACTTGATTCCGTCACAGAGTTGCTGACGCGGAAAGGCGTTTGGCGCAAATTTTGGAACGTCTGAGTACATTCCGAGTCTGCCGTTCGGGCGTCGATGACCGTTATAGTCCCGACGGCAAATCAAAAATCAACGCGCCGGCGCACGCGGAACCAGAGTTCGCAATCCGTCGTCTGTGTCGATTGACAGCACTTCACCTGAAAGGCGCCAGACCATGACCATAGCAACGTTGTTAAAGCCGAAAACGCGGGACAAGTCGCAAGCGACGGCAACGATGAAGGCCCTGGTCTATCAAGCCTTAGGTGTGAAAGCTCTGGAAGATCGGCCAAAGCCGCAAATCGCGGCGCCAACCGACGCGATCGTCAAAATAACCAAGACGACAATTTGCGGTACGGACCTGCATATTCTCAAAGGCGATCTCGCATCCTGCAAAACGGGGCGGATTCTCGGTCATGAGGGCGTCGGGATTGTCGATCAGATCGGTTCTGCCGTCACCGTTTACAAACCGGGCGACCATGTTTTGATTTCCTGCGTCAGCGCCTGCGGAAAATGCGTTTATTGCCGCAAGCAGATGTACTCGCACTGCACGACAGGCGGCTGGATTCTCGGCAACACGATCGACGGCACCCAGGCCGAATTCGTCAGAATCCCGCATGCCGACAACAGCCTTTATCCGATTCCGGCCGGTGCCGATGAAGAGGCGCTGGTGATGCTAAGCGACATCCTGCCGACCAGCTTCGAGTGCGGCGTGCTCAACGGCAAAGTCGAGCCGGGAAGCACCGTCGCCATTATCGGCTCGGGTCCCGTCGGACTCGCAGCTTTGCTCACGGCGCAATTCTATTCGCCGGCCGAGATCATCATGGTCGATCTCGATGACAATCGGCTCACTGTGGCGAAACGCTTTGGCGCCACCTCGACCGTCAACAGCAGCGACGGAAAGGCCGCCGAGACGATCATGAAGATGACCGCCAATCGCGGCGTCGACACCGCCATCGAGGCTGTCGGTGTGCCTGCTACGTTCGAGTTGTGCGAAATCATCGTCGCGGCGGGAGGCCACATCGCCAATATCGGCGTGCACGGAAAGAAGGTCGATCTCCATCTGGAGAGCCTTTGGGATCGAAATATTTCGATTACGACGCGGCTGGTCGATACCGTCACCATACCGATGCTGTTCAAGACCGTCTCGTCGGGCAAGATCGACCCCAAGCTGCTGATCACCCATCGCTTCAAGCTCGATAAGATTCTCGACGCTTACGAGACTTTCGGCAACGCCGCCAAAACGAACGCGCTCAAAGTCATTATCGAGGCCTGAGGCTTTGCGGTTGCCGCCGAGCAATTTTCAAAAAGGACGCTGTCATGAACTATCAAAGTTTCAATCCCGCCACCGGCAAACTTCACAAGACATTCGACGAACTGACCGACCAACAGCTCGAGAGCAAGATTGCGGCGGCCGAGACCTGTTTCGAGTCGTGGCGGCACAAAAGCTATGCCGAACGCGCCGTCGTCATAACCAAGGCGGCGGAATTGTTGCATGCGGAGGCAGCCAAATTCGCCCATATCATGACGCTCGAGATGGGCAAGCGCATCAGCGAAGCGCTCGGAGAAGTGGAATTCAGTTCGAACATATTGTCCTATTACGCCAAAAACGCCGAGCGTTTCCTTGCTCCGGTGATGCTCCATCCATCGCTGGGCGAAGGTCACATGGAGAGCAGCCCGATCGGTGTGGTTTTCTGCGTCGAGCCCTGGAACTTTCCCTATTATCAGCTTGCCCGGGTTGCCGGTCCGCATCTCATGGCGGGCAACGCCTTGTTGGTGAAACACGCAGGCATCGTGCCGCAATGCGCCATCGCCTTCGAGAAATTGTTGATCGATGCCGGAGCGCCGGTCGGTCTGTATACCAATCTCTTGATCTCGCACGATCAGTCGAACCGCGTCGTTGACGACGAGCGTATCAAGGGCGTCGCGTTGACGGGAAGTGTTGCGGCCGGCAGAAGCATCGCGGCGCGCGCCGGAAAGAACCTCAAGCCGTCGTCGATGGAGCTTGGCGGCAGCGATGCGTTCATCGTGCTCGAAGACGCCGATCTCGAGCACACCATCAAATGGGCTGTTTGGGGCCGGATGTACAACACGGGTCAAACCTGTTGTGCCGCGAAAAGGTTTGTCGTGGTCGAAAAGCTCGCCGACAAATTCCTGGAAAAATTCAAGGCGGCGCTGGCCGCTCTGAAACCGGGCGACCCGCTCGACAAAAAGACGACCCTCGGTCCTCTGTCTTCGGAGCAGGCTCTGCTCGACCTTTTGAAGCAGGTCGATGGCGCTATCGCCCATGGCGCAAAAGTGCTGATGGGCGGCAAGCGTATCGATCGGCCGGGCTCTTATATGGAACCCACCATTCTGACCGACATCGCGTCCGACAATCCCGCGTTTCGCGAAGAATTCTTCGGGCCGGTCGCCTTGTTCTTCCGGGTCAAGGACGAAGATGCAGCCATCGCACTCGCCAACGATTCCGATTTTGGCTTGGGCGGTTCCGTCTTCACCAAGGATCTGGCACGCGGTAAGCGCGTCGCAAGCCGTGTGGAGACGGGAATGATGTTCATCAACAACATCTCCTGGTCCGACGCCGAACTGCCATTCGGCGGGATCAAAGACTCCGGTTATGGGCGCGAGCTTGGCGACATGGGAATCCAGGAATTCGTGAACAAGAAACTGGTTCGTTATGTGGCGGCCGAAGCGCCGCTGTAAGGCGCCGCCGCCTGAACCAAGGAGAATTCACATGCGAATCTCGGTCACCACAGACCACAATATCGAAGGCAGCGAGAAATTTTCGCACTATGTCGAGACGGAGATGCGCACCGCTTTGCATCGATACGCCGATTTGATCGCGCGGGTCGAGGTCCATTTCAGCGATGAAAACGTCAGCAAATCCGGCAACGCGGACAAGCGATGCCTCATCGAAGCGCATCCCGTCGGCCAATCACCCATGACCGCGAGCGACGACGCTGCAACCTTGCAAAAGGCTTTCGACGGCGCCGCCAAGAAGATGGCGCACCAGTTCGAGTTCGAGCTTGGGACGGCTGCACCATCACAAAGGCGAGGCGTCGATCCGGACCGAACCCGCCAGCGAGTGACGGAGTCGATTAAATCCACTCTGGCTCCAATTCTTCTCATTAAGGTAGCATATTGTTCTTTTCTGCCCCCGCGGCTTGCACGGCGTAGCCGTAGGCGAAGCCGGAAGCGCGGGGGAAGTGTCTCCCGAAGCACGCAGTGCGAAGGGAGACGAAGGGGGCATCGTGCGTGATAGCATCCACAAATCCGTAACGCGCGCCCGCGATCTTCGAAAACGCATGACAAATGCGGAACTTGGTCGCGATTGCGCCGCCATTTGGCAGGTGGGCATCATTTCCGCAAGCAACACCCCATTGGTCCATACATTGCGGACTTCGTCTGCACGCAATCACGCCTGGTTATCGAAGTAGATGGTGGCACGCATTCCACGGATGCCGAGTGTGAACATGATCGCAGGCGCGATCTTTATTTGACCTCGCACGGTTGGAAGATATTTCGGATTACGAACGAGGATGTCTACAAGCGTTTGGATGTCGTGCTTGAGGGTATCGATTTACAAATGCAGCTGCCCCCTTCGGCTCCGTCTCGCTGACGCCCCCTTCGTCTCGTCGCTTCGCTCCTCGCCATTTCCCCCCGGCTACGCGAGGCTTCGCCGGGCAAGTGGGTGTCACTTGGGCCGCCGTAGCTTAGGCGAAGGCGGCCGCTTCGCTCTGCTCGCGGGGACAGAAAACGGGGCATGTGTTCGTTTCGTGCCGCTAGAGCGGCAGGCGTTCAGACGAAAAGGTGCACCTTTGTTTGTTTTCTGCCCCCACGAAGTGGGGGAAGTGTCTCCCGAAGCACGCAGTGCGAAGGGAGACGAAGGGGGTGATAGCATGCGCGATAGCATGCGCAAATCCGCAACGCGTGCCCGCGATCTTCGAAAACGCATGACAGATGCGGAACTCGGTCGCGATTGCGCCGTCCTTTGGCGCAGGCCCCCTTCGCCTCGTCGCTTCGCTCCTCGGCACTTCCCCCCGGCTACGCCAAGGCTTCGCCGGGCAAGTGGGTGTCACTTGGGCCGCCGTAGCTTAGGCGAAGGCGGCCGCTTCGTTTTGCTTGCGGGGGCAGAAAACGTCTGCGCGTCTTCCTCCGCTTTGCTTTACTCGCGGGGGCAGAAAACGCATCGTCAAGTGCCCGAATGTGGACAGCACCGAACGCCGCAGCCCCTCGACAATCCCATCGGCCCAATTTTGTCGCGCATGTCTTAGGAATGTTCCGTTACCCATGTCCCCGGCCTGGAGTCACTGTCGTAGCAGAGCCATGGCGTAGCCGGGCTCAAGGGCAGCGTGAAATTCCCTAAAGACGGTGCATCCCGCAAAACATTGATATGAAGTGTGGCGCCGAACAATATAGTCTCGATCGCCGGTTCCGGGAATTGCGGACAACGATGGAGAACGTGATGCCGACCATCTTCACCAGCATGTCTGCGGGTCGTCGCAGCCCGGTTGGCGCAATCGTTTTAAACGCGCTGCTGATCACGATCTTGCTCACCGGCGCTGCCACGTCGGGCACCCCCGATTGGCGCCCCGTCGATCCCGACAACCTCGTCATTCTCGATACAAAATATGGTCAGACCGCTATCGAATTGGCGCCGGAATTCGCGCCGCACCATGTCGAGCGGCTGCGTGCTTTGATCCGCGCGCATTTCTATGACGGGCAGTCCTTTTACCGGGTGATCGACGGCTTCGTCGCCCAGGGCGGCATCGGCGAGGGCGACGACAAGAAGCTCGCCGCATGGCCGCCGCTCAAGGCGGAATTCGATCGACCGATGGGCACGCCTCCGGTTTTCATACCGCTCGGCAATGCCGATCTGTTCGCGCCCGAAGTGGGGTTCGAGGACGGCTTTCCCGTCGCACGCGACGCGAAGGATGGACGTGAGTGGTTGATCCATTGTCCCGGCGTTTTTGCTTTCGCGCGCGACAACGACCTCGACACCGCGGCGACGGAGTTCTATGTCGTCATCGGCGAAGCGCCGCGCCGGCTCGATCGCGATCTCACCGCTTTCGGCCGTGTGCTCTCGGGCTTGCAATATCTGCAGAAGCTCGAACGCGGCGACCCGGACGTGAACGCGGGGGTGATCGCAGACCACGCAAAGCGCGACGCCATCATCCGCGTGCAGCTCGCCTTGGACATTCCGGCCAAGGAGCGTCCCGCATTCCGGGTCCTGCGCACGGAATCGAAGACGTTCGCAGATTCCGTCGAGGCCCGGCGGCATCCCACATCGCCGTTCTACTTCCGAAAGCCGCCGCCCGTGCTCGATATTTGCGCCGTGCCGGTTCCCGTCAAACAGATCGGGCGATAACGGCCCGCCGATTTTGTCGAACAAGGGCTGTGAACCAACCCGCCACGCGGTGCACTTTGATGTCGCCACGCGCAGGCTCAGAGGTCACCCGACGACACTCGCGTCGCCGGCAAATTCGTATGATCCGACATGGGTGAGCTTGCTATTGCGATCCAGCCATATCTTGCCGCCGATATCCCGCCAGTGCCGGCAGAAAGTGAAATCCTCACTGAGGCATATGCCGGTTTCGGGTTCGATCATGCAATCGAACAGATTGTACTGATTCTGGCTCGGCTCCTTGGGTACGGGGTAGGCTTGGATGGATTTGTATTTCGTCTCGGGATAGGCGGCGATCATCTTCTCGATGGCGCTGCGCTTAATGAGCATGAAGCCTGTTCCGGCATAGGTGCCGGTCACGAACCCGTCGCGCTCTTCCCCCTGGCATGGGAGGCCGACATAATTCAAACCGGCCTGTGCAATCGCCTCCGGCGAAGCGGTCTGATCGATGCGTTGCCGCGTTTGAGGCCAATGAATGACCTTGAGCGGATACATGCCGGCCGCAACCTCGACATCGAAATTGACAAGCCGCTCTATCGCTTCAGGCTCGAATGCGATGTCGGCGTCGATGAACATCAGATGGCTGGCGGAAGGCGTATCGAGAAATGCGGCCACGATGCTGTTGCGGCTGCGCGTAATCAGAGAATCGTGCGCCAGCAGAGCAAGGTTGAATGACATGTTGTGACGAGAACCGTAATTCATCAACTTGATGATCGATTGCATGTAAATATGCGCCACCAAGCCGCCAAAGCAGGGCGTCCCAATAAAAAGGTTGGGTTGGGATGACATCGCTTGCGCACCGTTGGCCGTCAACAAATCGGTATAGCAATACGATATCCAATCGAGCGGTTGCGCAAAATATTGTACCCAAATTGTAACGCAATTGTATGGGCTGAGGATCTCTTCCGATGAGCGGTGGCGCACCTCACCATGACGCGGCCGCGCAGCTCAGGGCGCGCGCTAGGCTGCGGCAAACTGGTGAGTGCAAAGTTACATATTTCGGCCTGGGTGAAACAGGATCGCACTCCCGAGAAGGGAAATATTAATGCGTTGAACGCATATCATTCTTGTCTTTGCGGCACTTCGGCAATGGAAAGCCGAAGGCGAGCCCCCGATCGGGAGATAACCGAAAGTAGACAAAGAATGGGGCTCAATCCTGATCATACTGGGCAAACGGGCCGGGCTGGCAGCGGCGCGTTGCCCACACGCTTGCGTCATGTTGTGAAGCCCGGCCGCATGCGCATCGCAAATCTGCCAATCACCATGTGCGTGGGTATGGCGCTTCTGATGGCGGGCGGCGACGCGCTCGCTTCTGTGAAGCGGGGCGCCGTACCGGCCGGTCCGAAGGCAACGCACGCTCTGACCGCAACGACGCCGGCAACACGAAACACCGACGACGTGAAGCCGGCCGATGTCGAAATTTTGCGCAGAGCGCTGGAGCTGGCACACCGGCACGATTGGGTCGCCTTGCGAACAATGACCAAATCGGACGCCGGCGTGGAAGATTTGTTGCGCTGGCTCACTGTGTCGGACGAGACCAGCGGCGCGTCCTTCGACGAGATCGATGGCTTCCTGCACAGCAATCCCGATTGGCCTCGGCAAGAGAGGATCCAGTCGTTCGCGGAGAAACGCATGCCGCGCACCCTTGGGGCGCCCGCGGTGCTGGCGTGGTTTGCCGGCCGCGAACCCGAAACCGGAATCGGGTCTGTGCGTCTGGGCGAAGCCGAAATTGCGCTGGGCAATCAGAAGGCGGGTAGCGCGCGTATTCAGCACGCCTGGCTCGCCGCTTCCTTCGATCGCGCGAGCGAGTTGGAGGTTCTGGCGGATCATGGGGCGCTTCTCCCCAAAGAGCTTCAAGACGCAAGGCTGGCGCGTTTGCTGTACGGCAGCGATGAGGCCGCCATTGCCCGCCAACTAGCGCGTGCCAGCCATGGCGCGGTGCAAAAGGCGACACTGCGCCTATTGCTGCAGAAAAATCCCCGAGAGGGCCTCGCGCAATTCGCGGGTCACGCGCTGAAGGACGACCCAAACGTCTTGTTCGATGCGGCCTGTGCCTACCGGCAATTGGCGAAGCCGGAAGAATCCCGCGCCCTGCTGCTGCGCGTTGCGCGATCCGACGATCCCAGTATCGCGCGCCTGCGCGTGTGGTCCGAGATTGTTCTGGATACCGGCGATGCTCTGAAAGAACATGCCTACCAGGACGCCTATGACCTGGTGTCGGCGCACCATCTGGAGCCCGGAAGCGAATTTGCCGACGCCGAATTCCTCGCCGGCTGGATCGCGCTCACCTATCTTTCCAAACCGGACGTTGCGCTCCATCATTTCGAAGCCCTTCAGAAGAACGTGTCGCGCCCGATCAGCGTGGCGCGCGCCGAATATTGGACCGGCCGTGCCTTCGACGCGCTGAAGAAAAAAGACCAGGCGCGCAAACACTACGAGATCGCGTCCCGCAAGCCCGAAACCTTCTACGGTCAACTGGCCCTGACGCGCCTTGAATCCCATCCCGTCTTGCGTTTGGCGTCTGAGCCTTCTGTGTCGGCCGCCCCTTTGGCGAAGGACACCCGCGCTGAGGCCTTCCGCTTGCTGGCCGCTGCCGGCGCGAAAGGTCTGGCGCGCGAATTTGCTCTTCGGATTACGGCGGACGAACTCACCACGGCCAAGGCCGCCGCGCTGATCGCGATGGCAAATGCGGCCGGCGATCATGTTCTGGCGCTGAGGATCGCCAAGCATGCGGAATACCAGGATGTCATCGTGACCGATGCGCTCAATCCTACCGCGATTGCGGGCTTGCCCTCCGACGATCTCTCCATTCCCAAAGCCGATCTGCTGGCCCTCGTTCGCCAAGAAAGCGAGTTCGAACCCGGCGCCGTCTCGACGGCAGGGGCGCGCGGGCTGATGCAATTGATGCCGGCCGCCGCCAAAGAGCGGGCCAAGACGCTCGGTCTTCCCTACAGCCTTTCGCGGCTGACCAGCGATGCCGGGTACAATGTCAAACTCGGCACCACGCATTTTCGCGCGTTCTTCGAAGCCTGGCGCGGCTCCTATGTGCTCGCCATCGCGTCCTATAACGCGGGGGCCGGCAATGTCCGCAAATGGATCGCGACCTATGGCGACCCGCGAAATCCCTCGGTCGATGTCGTCGACTGGATCGAGGCGATCCCCTTTGCCGAGACGCGCAACTACGTGCAGCGCGTCATCGAGAACATCGAGGTCTATCGCAGCCGCCTGGCGGGCGGCAGCCAACCGCTCGATATCCTGAACACGCTGGACCATTCCGGCGGAGCGGCGCCTTTGGCAGCGGTCGCCACGGTGAAGCTGGAACCGAGGCACCAGACGCATAGGACCGTGAAAGCCCGGCGGACAAAACTGGCGGCAAATGAGCGGTAATAGGGGAGGGAGGCGGAGGGGTTCGGCGCGGCGCGCAACGCGCGAAATGCCCATGGTGCCGATCTTGTTGAACCAGGGGCTTTGAACCAATCTGACTTTACCACCCTACTTAATTCCTTCGAATTAACGCTGGCGAAATATCGTATTTATTTACAGGTGCTTAGGTCGTTGTAGCCTCGATGATCGAGATGACAACTCAGATGTTTTGACGTCCACTACGTACGCGGACATCCGCAGCGTTTGAACGAGCCGCAATGCCACAGTCTGCGCTAGTACTTTGTCGAACTCGCTCAGACCTTTGGCCCGGATGCCCCGTAACGCAATTGGGCACGCCTCTAGCACCCTTCGGCTGCCAATGCACTCAAACAGACTTTGATGGTTCGCCACGCCGCAGATCGTGGTTGGGGACAAATGGCATTGATGGAAGGTGCTGCTATATAGGTGCGTTTCAATTCCGATATAATTATCCGATCGCGGACATTTTCGAAACTTCTGTTCGGGGATGCTGAGACGAACATGTTGGAACAATCTGAAGACGAGAGCCGAAAGCCCGCGTACATACAAAAGCGTGAGAACTCCGCGCGGAGCGAATTGTGCAGACAATGGCACGAAGATAATATTGCTGCGATCGACGCTGTTGCCGATGAACTTGCCACAGATCGACGAAAAAATGACGCCAACGAACGCAAACGCGCACTTCGGGAGAAGGTTACGATAGCCTTGCTTGTTGGAACGGTAGTTGCTGCCGGTGTGGGCGATTGGATTTTCTACAGAACCATGGATGATTCCAAATCTATCTTCATTTCTGGTTCGCGAGCGTGGATATCGCCAATTTCAATTGGACTGGCTGCTCCTATCGAAAAAGGAAAGCCCTTGAGCATCGGTTTGCAATATGAAAATGTTGGCAGGCTTCCTGCCTTCGATCTTCGCGAGCATTACACACTCGAATCCGCTCCCGACGCAAAGATGGAAGATGGTTCGGCAATGGCGACTATCGGAAAGGCCGACATATGTGCTGGGGTTGAGCCATTCAAAGATGCTGAGGTCGCCTATCCGAATTCTGGAGGGGCGCGTCTGACAATCTCTGTCAAACCCGTTGACTCCAAAACAGGCCGACCAGTCGAACTCTATGATAGCTTCCTTTCTGGAAATCATACGTTAATCGTTCAGTTCTGTATTGCCTATAAAACTTTGGAGACGACTTACAAAAGCGCCTTTTGCTACTTTTATCGGCCGGGCTACACTGTCGGCATCGACTTCAATCGGTGCGATAAGGGAAACCATGCAAATTAGGTTAAATGCGGACCGTCGCGGCGACTTCGCAGAGCTAAATAGGATGATCTCGGTTTCGAGTTTGGGGTTTCGAGTTTGGGCTTGAAGTAAAAACTAACACTGCTTGGTGATTTCCTGTGGAGATTGGGGTCGAAGTAAAAACTAGAATTGTTCAGCCATCCCCCAGGCCTCATGGTCGCGGGCGGGCGCACAACCCCATCGTTAAGCGGGAGAGTTCAGAATGGATTACACATCGGCGATGGCGGAGTTGCTCTCGCGTTACGGCTTCCGCCGCTTCATGATGTCTCGGACCGAAGTCGGACATCTGAAGCTGGTCGGGCATGTCGACGGCCGGCCAATCGACATCGTGCTCGACACCGGGGCGTCAAAGACCTTCGTTGAACTGAGCTATTGTCGATTCGAAGGAATTGCCGTGAGCGACACCGGGCAGCCCGGGCATGGAGGCAACGTTTACACGCTGGGCGATGTTCGGTTGACACTCGAAGGGCTGCCGATCCGGACCGATGGCATATTCGCGATCGATATGACCAGCACCAACCAAAGGCTGATGATGAAGGGGATTGACCCCATCCGCGCCGTCATCGGGCAGGATGTCCTGCGCCATGATCAGGCGGTGATCGACTATGCGACCTTGGCTCTTTTCCTCAAAGAGGAACCGGCTCCCTAGCAGATTGGGTATTAAGGGACAGGCGTACACTTCATTTCAGACCGAGCGCTGGGGATTACTGCTCCTGTCTCCACATTCCGTTTGCTGTTGGAAATCCCTTGAGATTTGCAACCTGGCAGATCAACTGCCCGGTGTTTGTGCCGAGACCCGAATAGCGCAAGCATCGCCTGTTTGGCGCACCACAGCATCATTGATCGCCGATAGGTCTGGATAAGGTCCCGGATCGATGTTTGCCAACGCCCCCTCGGGTATCGGGCTAAGCTGGTAAGTCCAGGCCGTTCGCACCCAACCTGGGTTCCGCAAAATAAGGGCAACGGACGGTGCCTTTTCCACGACGTGCACCGTTAGGCCGTCGTTTGACTGGACCAAACGTGCTTGACAGATGCGGCCAATGATGAGCGGTTCCGTTCCAGGCTCCACGCAACCAACGATTACATAGGGCATCGGGCAAAGCTCGGCGCGCCGAGCAAGAAATGCACAAGTTAAATTCTAACGCCCTCGCGTGTGCAATGCAATTCGGCCCCGACCGAGGAGCGGTTTCGAGTTTGGGGTCGAAGTAATAACTAACACTGCGTCGCGATATCTAAACGCCGCACAGCTGGAGCAGGCGGCGCGCCCCAATGCCGTATTATTGTGGGCCTGGCGGCGATTCCCAAATGCACACCGGCGAAGATATTGACATCATCCCAGAACTGGGATAATCATGGCGCGACAGTTGACGATAGGTGAGAAGCCCGTTGCATGGATCGGATCGGCCAAACGCGACTTCTTGGAATTTCCCGAGCCTGTCAAAGACGAAATGGGAAATACTCTGGGCGTTGCGCAGTTTGGCGGGAAGCACCCGTCTGCGAAACCGTGGAAAGGTCAGGGCTCAGGTGTTTTTGAGATCGTTGAAGATTTCGACGGGGACGCCTATCGGGCCATCTATACGGTGAAGTTTCGAGAAGTGGTGTACGTGCTGCATGCGTTCCAGAAGAAGTCGCCTAAGAAAATACGAACGGCACGTGGCGATATCGAGTTGGTTGAGCGGCGACTGAAGCTTGCGCGGGAAGATTACGAGGCACGTTATGGCAAAGAAAAATGAAGCGGATCGTGGACAAGTTGTTCACGGTTCCACGAATGTCTTTGCCGATCTCGGGTACCCGGACGCGGATGAACGGCAAACCAAGTTGCGGTTGGCGTACGCCATCAACCAAATCATCGAACAACGCAAGCTCACCCAGTCGGCGGCCGCCGAAGCTCTGGGCGTGAATCAGCCAAAGATATCCGCTCTTTTGCATTACAAGCTCGAAGGTTTTTCGGTTGAGCGGCTGATGACATTTCTGACGGCGCTCGATCGCGATGTGGAGATATCCATCAAGAAAAAACCGCGTTCACGCACGTCGGGGAGAATAAGTGTGGTCGCGGCATAGATTCACTCGGGGCGATCTGCGAATTCAGGTTTGAAGTGCGCCGCGGATTGCGGCAGCGATGGGGATAGTATCAAAGAGCCGGTGACGTCAGCGGCGTAATTCGGCGATGCCGAGTTCCTCCCACATCCAGCGCAGGTCGAAGTCGCCCATCGAGGACGCATCTTTCGCCATTCCGTTCTCCAGCAGTTTCAGCCAAGCGACGAGGGCTTGGCGCCCTTTGGCCGTTTTTGCGGCTTGGCGCGGCGTCTTGTTTCCGAGCATCGGCACTTTTTGGTCAAGCACACCGCGGTAATGGTCCTCAAGGCTGGCATGCAGAATGGCGCGTTCCTCGTCCCGCGAGAGCCCGGACGACAAGTCTTTGGATTGGCCTACAGGACGGGATGCCATCATGTCGGCGACCGTTTTGGATTCGATGACAGCCGGGCCGACAAGCCCAGCGAGCGCCGCCTCGATAAGCGCCCGTCCCCGCTCGGCGCGCCGCGTTGAGTTTGCTTCGAGGACCAGCGATCGGCCTTTCAACTCCAGCGTTCCGAGGACCACGGAGCCGTCTTCAAGTTCCGCAATGAACGTTTGCTTGTCTGCGGATGGCCGCTTGCTCCTGCGCCGTTTGAGTTCGACCCAGTTCCAAAATGTCTCGCCTTCCGGTCGAAGCGATGGGATCGCCGCAAGCGCGTGCCTGATCTCCTGCGCGGTGGCTATGGGCATCAGCCGATAGTTCGCCGTCGTCCATACGATCTCGTCGCCGTCGCTATTGCACAAGTCCGGCAATTTCGGATGAAGGGTACGATGCAAGACGTCATTCAACCACAGGCCTGTGAACATGAACGCCGTCGTGCGTAGCGTTTCCGTGTCCGGCGCTACCCGTGCCTCCTTGCTCGCATGACGGATCGCAGCGAGAAGCGTTTCGCTCAGTTCGTGATCGAAAGGCAGGGCGCCTCCCGACATTTCCGTTTTGGCCCCGGTTTGCACGACGCGCGCCGCAAGCCGGTCCCATTGCTTGAGGGAATGCGTTCCCGATTTCTCGCTGATACGCACGGGATCGCCGCCTCGCACGAGATCGCGCGCAACGAAGCCTTCGTCCCGCACGATGTCGCTAACCTCATAGAGGCTCATCACCGATGAGCGCAGGGCCGCCATGTACCGCTTGTTCGGGACACTCTCGTTCCAGCCGCGCCGCTTCAGGTAGTCGTCGACGATATTGCTGTCGTCGTCGAGATCGCGCGTCAGAAAGTCTTCGAAAATGCAGCCCCACAGAACACCCGTGCGGTCATCGCCGATTATGTTGGGTAATGCTTCGATGGTGACGCCCGCCTTGGTGCAAGGGGGCGCCAAATGGAGGGTCATCAATTCGGCGAACGGCTCCTGCCACTCCTCGCGCTGGCACCACTTCATCAGACCGGAGAGGGAATGAGCCATGCCTCAGGCTCGCCGCGAAATTTGCACAGATCAAGTATCGGATGGCCTTTCGAAAGGAGTTGCCCACAGAGAATGGAGCGCCGGATTTGTTTGTGCGCTCTTGGACGCCGGAGGGGTTCGGAGCGGCGCGCAAAGCGCGCGAGCAGGTCCGGCGGACCTGCGAGAGCGAACGGACGAAAATGCGCTTTGGCGCATTTTCGTCCTCGCTGCGCTCGGATCATCGCGCCCCTTCGAGGCTTCGCTTCGCTCGCACCTCAGGGTGACGGGCGCGATGCCCAAAATGGCCTGCCGGCCATTTTGTCGAACAAGGGCTCTGAACCGATCCGGCTCCGCCACCCTTCGCCATGTCGAGAACATGAATGCCACCCGAAGCCCATCAGGGCGAAGGGTGGCGGAGCCGGAGGGATTCGTAAAAAACCCTCGATTCGGCTTTTCAACCGTATAACGGTTTAGCAAACCGCCGCCTTCAGCCTCTCGGCCACAGCTCCGCATTTTCGCCCGCTTGCCGGGCAATCCCCAATCGGGGTGGCACTCTTGCCTCAGTTCGCCGCCTGCCTCAAGCCTGCAAGCCCAGAACACTGAAAGTTTCAGTGTTAACAGGGATATAACGCGCCCCGGCGGGGTTGCTTGCAAGTTAGTCTCATTCGGCGCAGCCTTTGTGACAGCGGGGGCAACCCGTGGGACCCGGTCCTGTCGCTGTACTGCTCGGCAAGAAATTGCCCTGCAGTAAAGCGGCGGTGTTGGCGTCCACCAAGGCCTTCAAGGCCGCAAGGAGGAGCGACGCGCATGCAAGTCAAACATATCCTGCACGAAAAAGGACGCGACGTCGTCGCGTTGACCAGCGAAGTCACGTTATCGGAAGCCGCCCGCCTCCTGGCGCGCAAACGCATCGGCGCCTTGCTGGTGCGGGACCCCAACGGCGCGCTGGTCGGCGTCTTGTCGGAGCGCGATGTCGTGCGCGCGGTGGCGGAAGAAAGCGTGGCGGCCCTGGCGCGCCCGATCTCCGCTTACATGACGCGCGCGGTGGCGACTTGCACGGAAAGCGACACCACCGACGATCTGATGGAGATGATGACGCTCGGCCGCTTCCGCCATGTGCCGGTGCTCGACGAAAACCAGCAGCTTTGCGGCATCGTCTCGATCGGCGACATCGTGAAGTCGCGCATCGAAGAGACGGTGCGCGAAGCGAACACCCTGCGCCAATATATTGCGGCGGCGGGGTAGGGGCCTAATAGAAGCGGCTTCTCTTCGAGGCCGCCCCCCACCCGCCCGGCTTCGCCTGCGGCTACGCCGGGCGACCTCCCCGCGTAGGGGGAGGTGAGAAGAATTATCGCCAAGTGTCCCTCCCCCAACGCGGCAGGGCTATCGCATATGGTTGAGAAGACCGATCAGGAAGGAATCGTCCCATCCTGCGCGTTTGAGCTTGAGGCGCATGGACATCGCAGCGGGGTGCGAACGGGCGATGTTGAGGGCGAGCCTGCGCAGAACGGCGATGTTCTCGGGAGCATTATCCTTTCTGGTGCGATTGGCGTCTTCGCCGAAGTCGGCGTCGAGCACCCAATGCAGGCGGTTCTCGATACCCCAATGGGCGCGCACCGTTCGGAGCAGCTTTGTCGCCGACATGATGGTCGACATCAGGTAGTAGCGCACGAGCGGCTTGTCGGCGTTGCGCCCGCGGACTTGCCGATAGGATGTAACCCGTCCCAGCGCCACGACCCCGGGGAAGTATGTTGCGAGAGTGTTGTCCTTGATGACGGTGGCTCTGCGCCGCTCTCGTCGGTCGTGTGTCGATGGTTCAAGTTTCTCGACGCATCTTCGCGGTCCCGCCCGGCTGAACAGGCTTTCCGCCATTCTGTAGAGCTTGCTCCGGTTACGCTTGAGCGCGAGCACGTATTGGCCTTCGCGCGAAAGTACGCCCTCGGCAAACTTCTTATGGCAATGCAGAGCATCGGCCGTCACGACGCTGTTGCGAAGGCTGAGCATTTGCAGCATGTCCAGTGCAGCAGCGGCTTCATTGCGGCCACGCGCCTTGCGCATCGACAGAACAAGGCCTGCCTCGACCGCGAAGGCGTTCACCAGATGCAGCGGCGTTGCAGCCCGTCCACGCTCGTAGGTGCCGCGCAAGGCTTTGCCGTCTATTGCAATGGTGCCACCCTGGACGAGCCCGTTGGCTCTGGCAAAGATCGCCATGAACTGGCGGAATGCTCGTTCGAATGCAACCGGGTCCAAAAGTCGGAACACGCGGCTGAACGTGTCATGGCTCGGCGTGCCGTGCTCAAGCTCCAACAGCGTGCGCAGCAGCGCAATCTTGCCTTGGCCCCACTGCTCCATCTCAGAGGCCGTTTCGGCCCCGCTCATCACCGATGCCAACGCTATGAACAGGATATCTATCAGCGAGAAGCTCGCATTGGCCGCCCGCGGGTCGGCCAGGCCTTTGAACGCTCTCCGGAATTTCCGCATCTGACTCCCCTCTTGATTTGGGAGCCATCTTCAAAATCCTGTTCGCAAACCCGCGCAATAGCCCTTCAAAAGCCATATGCGATTCCCCTGCCCAACGCGGGGAGGGACGACATGCGAGCGCGAGCGAGCATGTCAGGGTGGGGGGATGCGGAATGAAACTTTCGCCGCTCCCGAACCCGCTACGCCTTGTTCTTCGCAATATACGCGTCCACCACCTGTTCCAGCACGGCGAGCGGCAGCGCGCCGCAGAGCAGCACCGCGTCGTGGAATTTGCGGAGGTCGAACCGCGCGCCCAGCGCGGTCTTGGCTTTGTCGCGCAAGCGCAGGAAGGTCAGCTTGCCGATCATGTAGCAGCACGCCTGGCCCGGCCACACGCAATAGCGTTCCACTTCGGTGGTCGCCCCGCTCACCGGATCGCCCAGCGTATCGGCGTAATATTTGATCGCCTGTTCGCGCGACCAATGCATCGCATGCAGCCCGGTGTCGATCACCAAACGCACGGCGCGCAATTGGGCATCGTGCAATTGCCCGATATGGCCCCAAGGATCCTTGTCATAGAGCCCGAACTCGACCGCCAGCTGTTCGGTATAAAGCGCCCAGCCTTCGACATAAGAGGTAAAGCCGGAAATTTTGCGAATCAGCGGCAGCGGCGATTCCTGCGCAACGGTGCCTTGCAGGTGATGGCCGGGAATGCCTTCGTGATAGGTGAGGGTGGGCAGCGTCCAACTCGGCACTTCGGCGGTGTCGCGCAGATTGATATAATACGTACCCGGACGTTTTCCGTCGAGCGAGCCGGGCTGATAATAGCCGCCCGGCGCGCCCGCTTCGATGTTTTTGGGCACCCGTTTGATGATCAGATTGGCTTTGGGCAGGGTGCCGAAAAAGCGAGGCAGCATCGCACGAATCTGACGTACCTTCACATTCAGATCGGCAATCAGTTTGTCTTTGCCGGCATCGGTGTTGGGATAACGGAATTTGGGATCGTCGAACATGGCGCGGAGGCGCTGACCGACCGTGCCTTTGCTCAGCCCATTGGCTTTCATCAGCGCATCCATTTGCGCCGATTGGCTGTTCACCAGATCCAGGCCGAGTTTGTGAATCTCCTCCGGCTTCATGGTCGTAGTGGTTTGCGAGACAAGCGAGGCCGCGTAATAGGCCGCGCCATCCTTCAGCCGCCACACGCCGGCATCGTGCACGGCTTTGGGCTGCAGGCTCTTGAGCAGCGTCATCTGCCGCTCGAGCGCGGGATAGACGATCTCGCCCACGATGCGTGCGGCCTGTCCGGCATAATCGCCGGCGATCTTCTTTTGTTTGACGCGGCGCGCCAGCGATTCCACCAGCGGCGATTTCTCCGCCGGCGTGCCGCGCAGCTTGGTCATCTGCTCGAGGGTGCGGGCCAGCACGAAATCCGGCGGCACAATGCCGAGCGCAATATCGTGCTCGGCGGCTTCGCGCTCTTGATCCATCGCGGTTCCAAACGCGCTCAGCCGCGCCAAATAATCGTCGGCGTCGGTTTTGCTCACGATTTGATGCTGGCTGTCGAGGAAATCGGGAACGGACTGATAGGTCCCGCCCAGTTGATACAACACGTAAGGCGCGCCGGTGCCGATGGCGCCGTATTGGAAGCGCTTGTCGGTTTGGGCTTGCTGCTGGCAACCGTAAAGGATGACGTCGTAATTGACGCCGTCCATCCCGCTCAAGGCTTTGCGATCGATGGCGCTGAGCCGCGTCAGCTGACTGACATTGAGCTGTTTGAGCGCCGCGATTTCATCGAGCGAACGGTTCGCCAAGAGACCCTTCTGATAGGCGCGGCTGCCCGTATCGAGGCCCAGACTGGTGACGCCTTCCGGCTGGCGGTCGAGCGCTTCGCTCATGAAGGTATCGAACAGCGCGTTCAATTTTGCCGCTTCCGGGGGCGCCGGTTTGGCGAAGGCTGAGCCTGAGGCGGCCAGCATCGTCAGTGCGGTGCCGGAACGAAGAACGGAACGGCGGTCGAGCATGAGAATCCCCTAAATGTCAGCGCGGCGAGCATCGGATAGCGCAGCTGGTCTCACAACCCAAAGTCGGCTGTGACGCACTCACTTTTGCGTGCCACAATTGGGCCCTCTTCGCGTCTGCAGCAGAAGGTCACGAAACGCACTGTTTTTGCATCTGCGACGCTTCGTCTAACGGGCCTATGCCCGGTGACCGGGGGATCACAATATATGGGCCTGGAACGGCTTCCCTGGCGGTATCGGTGGGCCTTGGTGCGCCGGCCAAATCAGGCCTTCGAAGTCCATCCACAGGCCCCGTAAAAAAAGTCCAAATTTCCTGCATTTTTGCGTTTGACACGCCTATGTCACACGCCTATACACCGCGCCCACGCCGCCCGCTGGGCTCTGTCTTGCGGGCGGTGTTTCGTCTGAAACGAAAGTAGATTTTCGCCTCGGGCGGCGCTCTTTGACATTGTGATTCGAGGAAGGGGAACGTGGGCGGCGGCTTGTTATGCCACGCGCCAGGCCAAGTGCCTGGCGTTAAGCAATATCGAGCAGCTACGTTATGAATGCTCGCGTTCCTTTGCATACACATGAAAGATGTTCGGTTGTTTCGGGCCTGTGACGGGACCGAAGCGATCAAACCTCGTCAAAACGTGTAAGCGAACTAACGCAACATTGAGCATTCAGCGTCGTTGTTCAGGATCATAACTTGAGAGTTTGATCCTGGCTCAGAACGAACGCTGGCGGCAGGCCTCAAACATGCAAGTCTAGGGGGCGTAGCAATACGTCACCGGCGGACGGGTGCGTAACACGTGGGAATATACCTAGTGGTTCGGAACAACGTAGGGAAACTTGCGCTAATACCGAATGAGCCCGAAAGGGGAAAGATTTATCGCCATTAGATTAGCCCGCGTCCGATTAGCTAGTTGGTAGGGTAACGGCCTACCAAGGCGACGATCGGTAGCTGTTCTGAGAGGAAGATCAGCCACACTGGGACTGAGACACGGCCCAGACTCCTACGGGAGGCAGCAGTTGGGAATCTTGGACAATGGGGGAAACCCTGATCCAGCCATGCCGCGTGAGTGATGAAGGCCTTAGGGTTGTAAAGCTCTTTTACCCGGGAAGATAATGACTGTACCGGGAGAATAAGCTCCGGCTAACTTCGTGCCAGCAGCCGCGGTAATACGAAGGGGGCTAGCGTTGTTCGGAATTACTGGGCGTAAAGCGCGCGCAGGCGGTTTTCCAAGTCAGTGGTGAAAGCCCAGAGCTCAACTCTGGAACTGCCATTGAAACTGTTGAACTTGAGGACGGGAGAGGTGAGTGGAATTCCCAGTGTAGAGGTGAAATTCGTAGATATTGGGAAGAACACCGGTGGCGAAGGCGGCTCACTGGCCCGTTTCTGACGCTCATGCGCGACAGCGTGGGGATCAAACAGGATTAGATACCCTGGTAGTCCACGCCGTAAACTATGGACGCTAGCCGTTGGATAGCTTGCTATTCAGTGGCGCAGCTAACGCATTAAGCGTCCCGCCTGGGGAGTACGGCCGCAAGGTTGAAACTCAAAGGAATTGACGGGGGCCCGCACAAGCGGTGGAGCATGTGGTTTAATTCGACGCAACGCGCAGAACCTTACCAGGGTTTGACATCCTGTGCTCACCGGAGAGATCCGGTTTCCCCGCAAGGGGCGCAGAGACAGGTGCTGCATGGCTGTCGTCAGCTCGTGTCGTGAGATGTTGGGTTAAGTCCCGCAACGAGCGCAACCCTCGCCTTTAGTTGCCATCATTAAGTTGGGCACTCTAGAGGGACCGCCGGCGGCAAGCCGGAGGAAGGTGGGGATGACGTCAAGTCCTCATGGCCCTTACACCCTGGGCTACACACGTGCTACAATGGCGGTGACAGTGGGCAGCCAACTCGCGAGAGTGAGCTAATCCCAAAAAACCGTCCCAGTTCAGATTGCAGTCTGCAACTCGGCTGCATGAAGGTGGAATCGCTAGTAATCGCAGAACAGCAGGCTGCGGTGAATACGTTCCCGGGCCTTGTACACACCGCCCGTCACGGCATGGGAGTTGGTTTTACCCGAAGACGGTGCGCTAACCGCAAGGAGGCAGCCGGCCACGGTAGGATCAGCGACTGGGCCGAAGTCGTAACAAGGTAGCCGTAGGGGAACCTGCGGCTGGATCACCTCCTTTCTAAGGATAGTTGCCACGAAACAATCGAACGAAAGTTCGATCTCTCACGAGACGTTTCCGGCAGCTCTTAGACAACGGCAGACAAACCGCCCCCTTCGTTTCCCTTCCTCTTCCGTCGAAAGCCCGCAGGGCCGATCCTTGCGGGCGTTGCTGTGTCAGAACACCTCATCGGGCTCGTAGCTCAGGTGGTTAGAGCGCACGCCTGATAAGCGTGAGGTCGAACGTTCAACTCGTTCCGGGCCCACCACTTGATGATCCGAGCAAACAACCCATAGGGGCCATAGCTCAGTTGGGAGAGCGCGTGCTTTGCAAGCATGAGGTCGTCGGTTCGATCCCGTCTGGCTCCACCAGCCTTGAGCGATTGAACAAGCAGCATCACGAACGACGGAAGCACAGACTTCGCCACGCGTAACCCACGCGCGGCGCGGATGTTTGACATTGTGAAGGCGGGGTTAGCCGGTTTGCACAACCGGTTGATCCAATACGACACTCAAGACTGATCGCATGAATATCCATAACCGGATTGACGATCGGTGCGGGAAGACGTTTCCCGCGCTGGCCTTCTTTCTGGACATGGAACGATTGCTGAGCGATCAAGCGTTAAAGCAAGGGCGTCTGGGGGATGCCTTGGCACACACAGGCGATGAAGGACGTAGCACGCTGCGATAAGCTGCGGTTAGGGGCGAGCACCCTTTGATCCGCAGATTTCCGAATCGGGAAACCGAATCCGCAAGGATTATCTGTCCCTGAATACATAGGGGAGAGAGGCGAACGCGGGGAACTGAAACATCTCAGTACCCGTAGGAAAGGACATCAATAGAGACTCCGTTAGTAGTGGCGAGCGAAAGCGGACTAGGCCAGTGGTCTTCGTTTAAGAACCGGAATGTTCTGGAAAGAACAGCCATAGCGGGTGATAGCCCCGTACGGGTAGAAAGAATGGAGACCCTCGAGTAGGGCGGGACACGTGTAATCCTGCCTGAAGACGGGACGACCACGTTCCAAGCCTAAGTACTCGTGTGTGACCGATAGCGAACTAGTACCGTGAGGGAAAGGTGAAAAGCACCCCGGCGAGGGGAGTGAAAGAGACCTGAAACCGGACGCCTACAAACAGAAGGAGCAGGCTCACCAAAGGTGAGCGGCGACTTCGACCTTGCATTGACGAATGTTGAGTGGCGAGTAGCGAATGGCGAATGGCGAATAGTGGGCGAAGTGCCGACTGTTTGCGATTCCCTATTCGCTACTCGCTATTTGCCATTCGCTGTTTGCAATGCCGAATGCGGCGCTCGTTTTTGGCGAGCCTGTGACTTCGTACCTTTTGTATAATGGGTCAGCGAGTTCGTCTGTCTAGCAAGCCTAAGCCGTCAGGTGGAGGCGTAGCGAAAGCGAGTCTGAATAGGGCGACTGAGTTAGACGGATGAGACCCGAAAGCAAGTGATCTAGCCATGACCAGGTTGAAGGTGCGGTAACACGCACTGGAGGACCGAACTCACGCCTGTTGAAAAAGTCGGGGATGAGTTGTGGCTAGGGGTGAAAGGCCAATCAAACTTGCAGATAGCTGGTTCTCTGCGAAAGCTATTTAGGTAGCGCGTCATGTATCACCATCGGGGGTAGAGCACTGGATGGGCTAGGGGGCTTCACCGCTTACCAAACCTAACCAAACTCCGAATACCGATGAGTGCTGAGCATGGCAGACACACGGCGGGTGCTAACGTCCGTCGTGAAGAGGGAAAAAACCCTGACCTACAGCTAAGGCCCCCAAATCGTGACTAAGTGTGAAAGGATGTGAGGTTCCCAAAACAACCAGGATGTTGGCTTAGAAGCAGCCATCATTTAAAGAAAGCGTAACAGCTCACTGGTCTAAACAAGGAACTTTGCGCCGAAAATGTAACGGGGCTCAAGTCACGTGCCGAAGCTTAGGATTTCATCGCAAGATGGAATGGTAGCAGAGTGTTCCGTATGCCTGCGAAGGGGAAGCGCGAGCGACCTTGGAGGTATCGGAAGTAAGAATGCTGACATGAGTAGCGATAAAGAGGGTGAGAGACCCTCTCGCCGGAAGTCCAAGGGTTCCTGCGTCAAGTTAATCTGCGCAGGGTTAGCCGGCCCCTAAGGCCAGGCCGAAAGGCGTAGCCGATGGGAACCAGGTGAACATTCCTGGGCCAGTGGGAAGTGACGGATCATGCAAGTTGTTCGCCCTTATTGGATTGGGCGGGCCGCGAAGTGGTCCCAGGAAATAGCTCCCACGTAGTCCGTACCCCAAACCGACACAGGTGGACTGGCAGAGTATGCTAAGGCGCTTGAGAGAACTTTGTTGAAGGAACTAGGCAAATTGCCCTCGTAACTTCGGAAGAAGAGGGCCCGGTTTTCACGCAAGTGTTAGCCGGGGGCACATAGCAGGGGGTGGCGACTGTTTACTAAAAACACAGGGCGCTGCGAAATCCAAAGATGACGTATAGCGTCTGACGCCTGCCCGGTGCCGGAAGGTTAAGAGGAGATGTGAAAGCGTCGAATCGAAGCCCCGGTAAACGGCGGCCGTAACTATAACGGTCCTAAGGTAGCGAAATTCCTTGTCGGGTAAGTTCCGACCTGCACGAAAGGCGTAACGACTTCCCCACTGTCTCCAACAAAGGCTCAGCGAAATTGAATTCCCCGTGAAGATGCGGGGTTCCCGCGGTCAGACGGAAAGACCCCGTGCACCTTTACTGCAACTTTGCACTGGCATTAGGACTGCGATGCGTAGGATAGGTGGTAGGCTTTGAAGTCTGGGCTCTGGCTCGGATGGAGCCGTCCTTGAAATACCACCCTTTGTGATCCTGATGTCTAACTGCGCTCCCGAAACGGGAGCCAGGACCATGCATGGTGGGCAGTTTGACTGGGGCGGTCGCCTCCCAAAGAGTAACGGAGGCGCGCGATGGTAGGCTCAGACCGGTCGGAAATCGGTTGTTGAGTGCAATGGCATAAGCCTGCCTGACTGCAAGGTCGACGGACCAAGCAGAGTCGAAAGACGGTCATAGTGATCCGGTGATCCCGCGTGGAAGGGTCATCGCTCAACGGATAAAAGGTACGCCGGGGATAACAGGCTGATCGCACCCAAGCGTCCATAGCGACGGTGCGGTTTGGCACCTCGATGTCGGCTCATCACATCCTGGGGCTGTAGCCGGTCCCAAGGGTATGGCTGTTCGCCATTTAAAGTGGTACGTGAGCTGGGTTTAGAACGTCGTGAGACAGTTCGGTCCCTATCTGCCGTGGGTGTTCGAAACTTGAGAGGATTTCTTCCTAGTACGAGAGGACCGGAAGGAACCCACCTCTGGTGGACCGGTTGTGGCGCCAGCTGCATTGCCGGGTAGCTAAGTGGGGACAAGATAACCGCTGAAAGCATCTAAGCGGGAAACTTACCTCAAAACTAGGTTTCGCTTGAGAGCCGAGGAAGACTACCTCGTCGATAGGCCAGGTGTGTAAGCGCTGCAAAGCGTTGAGCTTACTGGTCCTAATCGCTCGATTGGCTTGATCGCAAGCAACACGTTCCATGTCTGGAAAGAAGTCCAGACACCACATAAGCAAGCTCATTCAAGAGTGTCGTATGAATTCGCGAGTAGCGAATGGCGAGTAGCGAATAGAGATTCTATTCGCTATTTCGCTACTCCCTATTCGCCCGTTTCGTTCTGTCCTTTGCCGGACTGGTGGTCCTAGCGGAGGAATTCCACCCGATCCCATTCCGAACTCGGCCGTTAAAGCCTCCAGCGCCCATGGTACTGCGGCCCAAGCCGCGGGAGAGTCGGTCGCTGCCAGTCCTGCTAAGGACAGAATGAAACAGATTCTGCCTCCCCTTTGTGGGGAGGCCGGTATTGGTCCTGAGCAACAGCGAAGGACGCGATACCGGGTGGGGGGCAACTCTCACCATGACCCCGCCATCACACATGAAAGCCCCGCCGGAGAAATCCGGCGGGGCTTTTGCGTTTCGACTACCCGAAATGTTACTGCCTCTTCGCTGGCGCCTCCATGCGCCGCGGCGTAACTTTGCCGCGCAACTCTTTCGACGAGCGCCTCATGAAATCCGCCTCTTTGTTCGGGGGGGCCATTCTGGCCCTCGCCGCAGCGTCTCTTGCACTGGCCGCGGAGCCGGCCTCAGTTCCGTCCGATCCGCTGGCTCCCAAAGGCGCGCTCGCCAAACCCGCGCCCGCACCGCTCAAGCCGGTGACGGAAACACTGTGGGGCAAAGCCGTCACGGACAATTACCGCTACATGGAAACGCTCGATCCAGACACGATCGTGAGCGTTCTTTTAATCCCACGTTGCTGATCGCCGGACGTGACGCGCAGGATGCGTGGTAAGTCGTTTGGGGTCGTGTATCATATATGGTCGACATTAGTGACGACACGAAGCCGGTTCGGCGGCATGTCGAGGTAACTGGCGTTGTCCGCCGGCGCCGCTGGACGGACGAAGAGAAGGGGCGGATCGTTGCGGAGGCGGTGGCGCCGGGGGCGGTGATTGCGGAGGTGGCGCGGCAGCACGATCTGATGCCGCAGCATCTGTCGAACTGGATCAGAGCAGCCAAGGATGGGCATTTTGCGTTGCAGGCAGACGATGTGCCGGCATTTGTGCCGGTGGTGTCGGTCGAGCCGGAGCGCAGGCGCAGACCGGCAGGGCGGGAACGGACTGCATCCATCGAGATCACGATCGGCTCTGTGAGGGTGAAGGTGCCGGGCGGTGTTGACGCGCGCGCCATCGAGGCAGTGCTGCGGGCGGTCAAGCGGGTGTCGGCATGAGCGGCGGAATGTTGATTCCGCCGGGGCCGGTCCGGGTGGTGATGGCGACGAAGCCTGTGGACTTCCGCAAAGGGATACTCGGCCTTGCGGCGCTGGCGAAGGAACAGCTGCGGATTGATCCCTTCTCGGGTGTGATCGTCTGCTTCCGTTCTCGCCGTGCTGACAGAGTGAAACTGATTTTTTGGGACGGCACAGGTCTCTGCCTTTTTGCCAAGCGGTTGGAGGGCAAGTTCGTGTGGCCCCGCATCGAAGACGGCGTGATGCGTCTGTCGGCGGCGCAGCTTTCTGCGCTGATTGAAGGTCTCGATTGGATGCGCGTACATGTTCGCCGCGTTCCGGCGCCGGAAGCTGTGCAGTGACCTGCGGTGAAGTGAATCGGATGCAAGAAAGCGCGCTACAATCGGCGTATTTTGTGCTTCCCTTCGGGCATGGCATCGCTTGCCGATTCACTTCCTGACGATATTGACGCGCTGCGTGCGTTTGCGCTGGCGGCGGTTGCGGAACGCGATGCCGTGGTCGCCGAGCGCGACAAGCTGGTGGAAATCAACGACCGTCTGCGCCGCCTGTTGCGCAAGGCGCAGGGGTTCGAGGCCAAGAGCGAGCGGCTGGCGAAATTGCCGCCCGATCAGCTGCAGTTGGCGCTGGAGGACATCGAGCAGGCGATTGCCAGGAATGAGGCCATCGAAGAGAAGAAGGCTCCCACCAGTGACCATCGCCGGAAGATCAATCGCGGGGCGCTGCCGGCCCATCTGCCGCACATCCATGAGACGGCCCTGCCCGACAACACGAACTGTCCGTGCTGCGGCAAGCCGATGCATGTCATCGGTGAAGAGACCTCGGAGCGGCTCGACGTTGTCCCGGCACTGTACCGGGTGATCGTCACGCACCGGCCGAAACTGGCCTGCCGTGCCTGCGAAACTATTGTTGAGGCTCCGGCGCCCGAGCACTTGATCAAATCCGGCATTCCGACCGAGAACCTGGTCGCGTCCGTGCTGGTGTCGAAATACGGCTGGCACTTGCCGCTCTACCGCCAGGCCAAGATGCTGCTGTCCCAGGGTATCGAGCTGGATCGCTCGACGCTGGCGTTCTGGGTGGGGTACGCAGCGACGGAGCTTGAGCCGCTTTACGAGCGGCTGAAACAGAACCTTCTGACATCGGCCAAGCTGGCGGTCGACGAAACGCCGGTACCGGTGCTCGATCCCGGCCGCGGCAAAACCAAACAAGGCTGGTTCTGGGTCATGGCCCGCGACGACAGACCATGGAACGGACCCGATCCACCCGCTGTCTTCTATAGCTACGCACCCGGCCGCGGCGGCCAATACCTCAAAGATCTGCTCGAAAACTACCGCGGCATCGTGCAATGCGACGGTTATGCGCCGTACAAGAACTTGCCGGCCGACCGGATCATGATCGCCTTTTGCTGGAGCCACCTTAGGAGGGACTTCTTCGAAATCGCCGAGCGCGGCGATGCGCCGGTTGCCACCGAAGCCGTTGCGTGGATTGCCCAGCTTTATGGGATCGAGGCAAGGATCAGAGGCCGCTGCGCCGATGAACGCCGCGTCGTCCGGCAAGCGGAAACCGCCCCGCGTGTCGCAGAGTTCAGGACTTGGCTTGAGCAACAGCACACACGTCTGCCGGGCCAATCGGACACGGCAAAGATCATCCGCTATGCCTTCCATCATTGGGACGGGCTCGTCCGCTTCCTCGACGACGGGCGCATCGAGATGGACACCAACATCGTCGAGCGGAGCATGCGGCCCCAATCTTTGACGAAAAAGAATGCGCTCTTCGCGGGCAACGACGACGGGGGCCGTAGTTGGGCGATCCTGGCTTCGCTGATTGAGTGCTGCAAGTTGGGCGGCATCGATCCTCAAGCCTACCTTGCCGATGTTCTCGCCCGGCTCGTCAATCTGTGGCCCAACGCCCGTCTTGACGAGCTTCTGCCATGGACCTGGGCCGAAAACCTCCGCCCGCAACAACGCGCCGCGTGAATCAACGCAGATCAATCTTCCTGCCAAAGTCAACATCGCCGTCAAAGGGTGCCGGCAAATCGCTCACACACGATCGCCTGGATGAAGGCGCAAGGCGTCTACAGCCGCACCATCCTCGATGCCATCGCCCCGCGCGCCGCTCTGGAGCAGAAGATTGCCGCGTTCACGGCCAGTTTTGGCTTTGTGCAGAACTACGCTTATTTTGGCGGCCGCGCCTTCTACGAGGAACGCGCGCCGGGCTCCGACAATTTCGATCTGGTGGTAAAAGACGCCAAAGGCATGCGCAAGATCATCGACGTTGCCGCGTTGCGGGCCGCCAATGGCGGCAAGCCCTATGCGATCAATTATTTCCTCGCTTCGCCCGACGGCAGCAAGGTTGCCGCCGGCGTCTCCGAAGGCGGCTCGGAAGAAGCATCGCTTAGCGTTTATGACGCGGCCACCGGCAAACAAATCGCCGGGCCCGTCGATCGTGCGCAATTCGGCGCCACCAGTTGGAGCCTCGATTCCAAGACACTCTATTTCGTTCGCTTGAAGAAACTCGGCCCAAACGATGCGCCCACCGAGAAATACCGCGACGCCTCGCTGTCCAAATGGGATCTCAAATCCGAGCCCGTCGCGCTGATGGGGTCGCTGATTCCGAACGGTCCGAAATTCGGCCATGACGAATTCCCGGTTCTTGCGATCAATCCCGGAACGCCGGTCTCGGTCGTGCTGTCGATCAACGGCGTGCAGAACGAGCTTGCCGCTTGGCTCGCACCCGTCGCCAAGGCGAACGATCCGAAAGCCTACAAGCCATTCGTGTCGCGCGACGACGATGTCACAGGCTTGGACGGGTCCGGGAAGAATATCTTCCTGCTGACGCACAAGGACGCGCCGACCTTCAAAGTGCTCGCGCTCAAGATGGGCCAGATGCTCTCCGCCGCCAAAGTTCTGGTGCCCGCCGCGCCAGACCGCGTGATCGAAAACATCCATGCGGCATCCGACGGCCTTTACGTCCTGGCCCGTCACGGCGCTTATTCGGTGCTGCTGCGAGTTCCCAACGGATCGACGAATGCGGAAGAGATCGCCCTGCCGTTCAAGGGCCATATCAGCGAATCCTTCAGCGATGCGCGCAAACCGGGGCTAACCATCAATCTGGAAAGCTTCGTCACGCCGCCCACCATGTTTGCCTATAGCCCCGCCAAAAAGGCCTTCACCGATCTCAAGCTCGGCGTGAACCCGCCTTACGATTCCGCGCGCTACGAGATCAGCGATCTCGAGGCCAAGGCAGAAGACGGCGTCATGGTGCCCGACACGCTGGTGCGCCCGAAAGGCGCGAGCGGCCCGCAGATCGTCCTCATCCAGGCTTACGGTTCCTACGGCATCTCGCAACTCGCCGATTTCAGTCCGCGCGCCGTCAGCTTTCTCGAAGCGGGCGGCACTTACGCTTCCTGCCATGTGCGCGGCGGCGGCGAGCTAGGCGACGCTTGGCGCCTGGCGGGCAAGGATGCCAACAAAGTCCACACTTGGCGCGATCTGATCGCCTGCGGCGAGGATCTGATCGCACGCGGTTACACCACCAAGGACAAGCTCTTCATCTTCGGCGGCTCCGCGGGAGGTATCACCATGGGCCGGGCGCTGACCGAACGGCCCGATCTCTTCGCGGGTGTGATCGATTCCGTGCCAGCGGCCAACACGCTGCGCGCCGAATTCTCCCCCAACGGTCCGCCGAATATTCCCGAATTCGGCACCATCACGACCGAACAAGGCTTTAAGAACCTGTATGAGATGGACACTATCCAACACGTGGTGAGCGGAACGCAATATCCGCCCGTGCTGATCACCACAGGCCTCAACGATCCGCGCGTCTCGCCTTGGGAGCCGGGAAAGCTGACGGCTGCGCTGCAAGCCTCAGGCACCGTGCGTCCGATCTTGCTGCGCATCGACGATCAGGCCGGTCATGGCATCGGTTCGACGAAATCGCAGAACGACAAGCTTTATGCCGACATGTACAGCTTCGTTTTCTGGCGCGCGGGCCTCCCGGAATGGCAACCCGATCTGACCAAACACTAGGTTCGGTTACCAAACAAAGGCCTCGCCGGAGAAATCCGGCGGGGCTTTTGTTTTTTGCTCGAGGTTGGACTCTAACTCCAGGTAATGTACGTGGTGCGCATTGGATGTTAGCTCCACAAATCAATCGACGTAGAGTTCGGCGTTCATGAATCCCAAGCTCATCGTCGTCAACGACTCCCTCCAGCGGGGCTACCGCTATGAACTCATTGCCCCGATGGGCAAGCGGTTCGATCCGGTGTTCAAGCGTGAGCGATTTGCCGGCACCCTTTGACGGCGATGTTGACTTTGGCAGGAAGATTGATCTGCGTTGATTCACGCGGCGCGTTGTTGCGGGCGGAGGTTTTCGGCCCAGGTCCATGGCAGAAGCTCGTCAAGACGGGCGTTGGGCCACAGATTGGTGAGCGATTTGCCGGCACCCTTTGACGGCGATGTTGACTTTGGCAGGAAGATTGATCTGCGTTGATTCACGCGGCGCGTTGTTGCGGGCGGAGGTTTTCGGCCCAGGTCCATGGCAGAAGCTCGTCAAGACGGGCGTTGGGCCACAGATTGACGAGCCGGGCGAGAACATCGGCAAGGTAGGCTTGAGGATCGATGCCGCCCAACTTGCAGCACTCAATCAGCGAAGCCAGGATCGCCCAACTACGGCCCCCGTCGTCGTTGCCCGCGAAGAGCGCATTCTTTTTCGTCAAAGATTGGGGCCGCATGCTCCGCTCGACGATGTTGGTGTCCATCTCGATGCGCCCGTCGTCGAGGAAGCGGACGAGCCCGTCCCAATGATGGAAGGCATAGCGGATGATCTTTGCCGTGTCCGATTGGCCCGGCAGACGTGTGTGCTGTTGCTCAAGCCAAGTCCTGAACTCTGCGACACGCGGGGCGGTTTCCGCTTGCCGGACGACGCGGCGTTCATCGGCGCAGCGGCCTCTGATCCTTGCCTCGATCCCATAAAGCTGGGCAATCCACGCAACGGCTTCGGTGGCAACCGGCGCATCGCCGCGCTCGGCGATTTCGAAGAAGTCCCTCCTAAGGTGGCTCCAGCAAAAGGCGATCATGATCCGGTCGGCCGGCAAGTTCTTGTACGGCGCATAACCGTCGCATTGCACGATGCCGCGGTAGTTTTCGAGCAGATCTTTGAGGTATTGGCCGCCGCGGCCGGGTGCGTAGCTATAGAAGACAGCGGGTGGATCGGGTCCGTTCCATGGTCTGTCGTCGCGGGCCATGACCCAGAACCAGCCTTGTTTGGTTTTGCCGCGGCCGGGATCGAGCACCGGTACCGGCGTTTCGTCGACCGCCAGCTTGGCCGATGTCAGAAGGTTCTGTTTCAGCCGCTCGTAAAGCGGCTCAAGCTCCGTCGCTGCGTACCCCACCCAGAACGCCAGCGTCGAGCGATCCAGCTCGATACCCTGGGACAGCAGCATCTTGGCCTGGCGGTAGAGCGGCAAGTGCCAGCCGTATTTCGACACCAGCACGGACGCGACCAGGTTCTCGGTCGGAATGCCGGATTTGATCAAGTGCTCGGGCGCCGGAGCCTCAACAATAGTTTCGCAGGCACGGCAGGCCAGTTTCGGCCGGTGCGTGACGATCACCCGGTACAGTGCCGGGACAACGTCGAGCCGCTCCGAGGTCTCTTCACCGATGACATGCATCGGCTTGCCGCAGCACGGACAGTTCGTGTTGTCGGGCAGGGCCGTCTCATGGATGTGCGGCAGATGGGCCGGCAGCGCCCCGCGATTGATCTTCCGGCGATGGTCACTGGTGGGAGCCTTCTTCTCTTCGATGGCCTCATTCCTGGCAATCGCCTGCTCGATGTCCTCCAGCGCCAACTGCAGCTGATCGGGCGGCAATTTCGCCAGCCGCTCGCTCTTGGCCTCGAACCCCTGCGCCTTGCGCAACAGGCGGCGCAGACGGTCGTTGATTTCCACCAGCTTGTCGCGCTCGGCGACCACGGCATCGCGTTCCGCAACCGCCGCCAGCGCAAACGCACGCAGCGCGTCAATATCGTCAGGAAGTGAATCGGCAAGCGATGCCATGCCCGAAGGGAAGCACAAAATACGCCGATTGTAGCGCGCTTTCTTGCATCCGATTCACTTCACCGCAGGTCACTGCACAGCTTCCGGCGCCGGAACGCGGCGAACATGTACGCGCATCCAATCGAGACCTTCAATCAGCGCAGAAAGCTGCGCCGCCGACAGACGCATCACGCCGTCTTCGATGCGGGGCCACACGAACTTGCCCTCCAACCGCTTGGCAAAAAGGCAGAGACCTGTGCCGTCCCAAAAAATCAGTTTCACTCTGTCAGCACGGCGAGAACGGAAGCAGACGATCACACCCGAGAAGGGATCAATCCGCAGCTGTTCCTTCGCCAGCGCCGCAAGGCCGAGTATCCCTTTGCGGAAGTCCACAGGCTTCGTCGCCATCACCACCCGGACCGGCCCCGGCGGAATCAACATTCCGCCGCTCATGCCGACACCCGCTTGACCGCCCGCAGCACTGCCTCGATGGCGCGCGCGTCAACACCGCCCGGCACCTTCACCCTCACAGAGCCGATCGTGATCTCGATGGATGCAGTCCGTTCCCGCCCTGCCGGTCTGCGCCTGCGCTCCGGCTCGACCGACACCACCGGCACAAATGCCGGCACATCGTCTGCCTGCAACGCAAAATGCCCATCCTTGGCTGCTCTGATCCAGTTCGACAGATGCTGCGGCATCAGATCGTGCTGCCGCGCCACCTCCGCAATCACCGCCCCCGGCGCCACCGCCTCCGCAACGATCCGCCCCTTCTCTTCGTCCGTCCAGCGGCGCCGGCGGACAACGCCAGTTACCTCGACATGCCGCCGAACCGGCTTCGTGTCGTCACTAATGTCGACCATATATGATACACGACCCCAAACGACTCACCACGCATCCTGCGCGTCACGTCCGGCGATCAGCAACGTGGGATTAAAAGAACGCTCACGTTCAAGCCCGAATTGACGCCCAAGAAAATGCTTGCGTTGGGAGTATTCGGCGGCAAATACATGACCGATTGCGGGCATGAATTCCCCACCGATTGGTTCGCGCGCGCCAAGCTCTCGCCCAAGCGCAAAGACCCCAACCTCAATTACTTCGGCGTCGATGCCTCGCAGCCGCTCTCCGTTTGGCGCAAGAAGGGCTGGCTCCATGCCGACGACCCGCGCGGCTGGTTCCAATGGTATTGCCGCTATTACATGGGCCGGCGCATGGAGGACGACGCGCGCCAGATCAAGCGCTGGCGCCAGATGGCCCGCCATATTGCACAACTGAAGAATCATTGCGAGCCGGGCGATGTATTCTGCCGCCCGCGTCAGCGCCAAGCCTTGCTGCATTGGGCCTATGACAGCCGGAAATTCTGATAACCCATTTGCGACTTGCTACCCGAACTTGGCAGTGCCTCGCACATTATCGTCGCGGGCATGGAACATCACTCGCCTTCCATGGGCTGATCGCGCAGATGCGTAGACGCTCTTGGCCGCTACCTCGCCCGCCTCAGTTTGCCTTCACGACCTCGCCGCCCTTCATCACGAACGGCACGTGCTCCAGCACATGCACATCGGCGAGCGGGTCTGAGGGCACGGCAATCAAATCGGCATAATGGCCGGGCTTGAGTTCGCCCACCTTGTCCGACCAGCCCATCAGATCGGCGGCGTTGATCGTGGCGGCGCGGATGGCATCGATCGGCTGCATGCCCCATTCCACCATCTTGGCAAACTGCTTGGCATTGTCGCCATGCGGATAGACGCCGGCATCGGTGCCGAACGCCATCTTGCAGCCCGCCTTCCACGCTTTGCGGAAGTTTTCGCGCTGCAGCCTTCCGATCTTTTTCTCCTTTTCGATCGATTCCGGCAGCATGCCGTTCTTGATGCCTTCGCCGAGGATGAAATCGTCGTTGTAGATGTCGAACACCAGATAGGTGCCGTGCGCCTTGGCGAGCTTGATGCCTTCGTCGTCGATTAGGCTGGAATGTTCGACCGAATCCACGCCCGCAATGATCGCATCTTTGATCGGCAGCGTGCCGTGGTCGTGCGCGGCGACTTTGCGCCCCAGCTTGTGAGCTTCCGACACCGCGGCCTGCATTTCCTCCAGCGTCATTTGTTCCGCCCCCGGCAGATCGCCTTTTGAGAGCACGCCGCCCGAGGCGCAGATCTTGATCACATTGGCGCCGTATTTGATGTTTTCGCGCACCTTGAGCCGTACGGCCCAGGGCCCGTCGGCGACACCGTCGCCGCTCTTGTGGAACTCATAAGGTAGCAAATTCTCGTCGCAATGGCCGCCTGTGATGCCAATCAGCGGGCCCGACACCTGCATCCGCGGACCTGGCACATCTCCCGCATCCACCGCATCGCGCACGGCCACATCGGTGAAGCCGTCGGCGCCGACATTGCGCACCGTGGTGAACCCGGCCATCAGGGTGAGGCGTGCGTTCTTGACCCCGATGGTCGCCTCGCGCGGCACGGAAATGCCCAGCGCGCGATAGCCGTGATCGCTGGCGTTGTGGGTGAGATGGACATGGACGTCGATCAGGCCGGGCAAACAGGTCTGCGTGGAAAGATCGCGCGGCGTGATGCCGGCCGGCAGCGCCGTCGTTGTGGCAGGCCCTATCGCGGTGATTACGCCGGCCTCATCGAACACCACGACTTGATCGCTCAGTTCCTTGCCCGACCGCACGTCGAGCAACTTGCCGCAATGCACGGCGCCCGGCGCCGCCTGCGCGGCCCCCAACACCAGGATTCCCACCACAAGCGACCCTAGGATCGTTTTGTCGAATTTCACCAGCCCCTCCCCACACATCCGCGCAGAGACAACAGCATAAATGGGGGATTTCGCAAAGATGGCGCTTAGGCGGCGGGAACGTTGGTGGATGCGTACGGAAAACCGAGCGCGAATAGAGTCTCTATTCGCTACCCGCTATTTGCGAGATTTCAGTTCAGCGCCGTCATGTGCGAGGACACGAAACCTTTGATCGGATAGATGGTCGAGCCCATCTGGGCGCTGCGTGTATCGAACACTCGCACCTTCGACCAATCGTTGTTCTCGCTGACATCGATCACTGGCGCACTCAAATAGATATTCCCGTCGCGGTGCCAATTGGCGTGATCGACTCGGATCTCGCGGCTCGAGACGATCTTGGTTACCACGGCCACATGGCCCAATTTCATCTTCTTGGTGCCGGCAAACACCATCACGGCGCCGGGCTCAGGGTCCGCGCGCCTGGCGTATTGGCCACTGGCATGATCCCACCACGTCTTGGCATCGCCGAAAATCGCAATGCCCGAACGCAGCCGGGCGAATTCCACGCAATAGATGCGACGCACCGATTGCACGATCCGCGGCACATCGAGGGCCGTCGTTTCGGGCGTCGGATCTTCGCTAATGATGCTCAGCACCGGCGCGGCCGGAACCGAAACCGCATCGGGCGCGTTATTAATGATATCGTCGAGCACCGGCTTTGGGGTCAGCAGCACGAAGGGGCGGACATGGTGCGTGCGAGGTCTTGCTTGGGCCAAGCCCATACCGGCGCTCAAGGTGAGAACGGCTGCAAGCGTGGTCGCAAAGAAGCGGCGGGCGCAGGCGGGTCGATTCATGGTTAGTGTCTAGCCTGCCTCATTGGCCATGCCAACCCTTGGCAGGACTCGGAGAAACCACGAATCACAGGTGATTCGCTGTGTTTTCTTCCTTATCGTCATCGTGCAAAACCCCCGAATTCTGGGAATGAGGAGCGTTCTAGAAAGGGACGGGACCGAAGGCACGCTGGTCATGTCCGCGACAAAATGCGCTACAGGTGGGGCCTTTGAGGGCCAAGGCACCCAGTATCGCAGCCTTATGGTTAGGAAATCGTTATGCGACGAATCATCGTTCTATAATCGTTCTAAATCAGGCAAACTCGTGGCGCCGCAAGGAGGACCTTTCGTGGCCGTCGACATGCTGGAACATTTCACGGTGCGCTGCACCGATCTGGATCTCACTCGCGATTTCTATGTGGAGTTTATCGGTCTGCGCGTCGGCCCGCGGCCCGACTTCGATTTCTCGGGGTATTGGCTGTATTTGGGCGATCAGCCTGTCGTCCATCTCGTCCTGGAATTCGAGCGCGACGATGGGCGCGAGCCGCGCGATCCCTCGCTGCTGCCCCCGGAAACCGGCGCGCTGGATCACATTGCTTTTCGCGGCGTGGATTTGCAGGGAACGCGCGCCAAGCTTCGTGCCCAGGGAATGGCATTCCGCGAACGGCCGGTGCCGGGAAAGCCGCTGCATCAGCTCTTCGTCCACGATCCGGACGGCGTGATGATCGAGCTGAATTTCCGCAATATCCCGAAGGTGTAGGATGTCCGCAGACTCTAGATACTGTGCGATTTACGCAACATGCCCATAGTGGCCACCTTTCCGCCACGCTTTCCTGCGGTTATGATCGCACAAACAGGGCGTGGTCCGGACAGCGGACGGCGGTAATAGTGTGGGGGCGTTGTGATATTCGATCCAAGATTGCTGGTGGCCGGACTATGCGTCGTTTTCGCATCGTTCGTATTTGCATTGATGATGAGGCAATTGCGCGCCAAACGGCTGCGCGCGGCGATCGCGCGGCGCCCTCAGGCTATGGCCGGCGCCCAGCTCCTGGCGACGTTCGAGGAAAGCAAGGCGCGCATAGAACGTTCGGGCGCCAAGACCATTACGATCGTCCACGATTTCGATAATCCCAACGGTTATGCCGACAACAAGCGCGAATATCTCTCGGCCCGCGAAGCCTTCGAAGTGCTGGCGGAAATCCGCGCCGCGGGTAAAGACACGCCGATCGATATCGTCCTGCACACGCCGGGCGGTGACCGTTTCGCAGGTGAATTGATTGCCACCGCATTAAAAGATCGCAAGAACACGACCGCCTATGTTCCCTATTGTGCGATGTCGGCGGGCACAATGATTGCGCTCTCGACGGAGAAGGTTGTGATGGGCGATCACGCCTGTCTGGGGCCGATCGACAGTCAGTTTGGCGGCTTCCCGGCGGATTCCTTCGCCCGTCTGCTCAAGGAAAAACCGGTTCAGCACATCAGCGATTTCTGGCTGATGGTGTCGTATTACGTGGAGAAGGATCTGAAGAACGCCAAGCAGCGCGCTTGCGATCTGCTTAACAAAAAGCACGCTCCGGCGCCGGATTCCTGTGCTCTAACCGACTTTTTGGTGAGCGGCGACCTTCCTCACAGCGAGCGCATTAGCCGTGCGCGCGCGGCTGAAATGGGCGTAAATGTCGCCAAGGAAGATTGTCCCTCGCCGGTCTATCAAATGGTGGAGTCGCGCCTGGAACTTCTACGTACCATGCAGGCGCCGAGCGCTTTCGATCTCGAAAGCAAGCTGAAGCGCTGATCCAACCCAACGCTACGGCAACAATTTGTCTGTGCTTTGCCGTTCTCTCTTGGTGTGATTTTATGCGAGCCAAGGGCGCGGCAATCGCGCAAAGGGCCCAAGATCGTGCTCTAGGAGATCGGCTATGCAGGATCGTCTTCAGTTTTATATCGGCGGCAAGTGGGTCGATCCTGTTGTGCCAAAAATGCTGGACGTCGTTGATCCGGCGCATGAAGAGCCATTCGCGCGGATATCTCTCGGCTCCGCAGCCGATGTCGATAAAGCGGTTGCCGCCGCACGCCGGGCTTTCGAGAGTTTCTCGCGCACCAGCAAAGAGGAGCGGATCGCGCTGCTCCAGAAAATCCTCGATATCTATCAAAAGCGCTATGGCGATATCGTGCAAGCCATCAGCCGTGAGATGGGCGCGCCGCTGAAATTTTCCAAAAACGCGCAGGCCGCTTGCGGGATTGCCCATTTTTCCGCCGCCATAGGCGTGCTCAAGGAATTCTCCTTCCTTCATGTGAAGGGTACGACGGCGATTGCCTATGAGCCGGTCGGTGTTTGCGGATTGATCACGCCATGGAACTGGCCGGTCAATCAAATCGCCTGCAAGGTTGCGCCGGCACTGGCCGCGGGCTGCACGATGGTTCTCAAGCCCAGCGAAATCGCACCGATGAGCGGATTGCTGATGGCCGAGATTCTGCATGAGGCGGGCGTTCCCCCCGGGGTGTTCAATCTCGTCAATGGCGACGGCCCGTCGGTCGGCGAAGCGATGAGCGCCCATCCCGGCATCGACATGATGTCTTTTACCGGCTCAACGCGCGCCGGCATTGCGGTCGCCAAAGCCGCCGCCAACACGGTCAAGCGCGTCGCTCAGGAGTTGGGCGGTAAGAGTGCCAATATTATTCTCGACGATGCCGATCTGGCGAAAGCGGTCGCCGGCGGCGTGATGGGCTGCATGGCCAATTCGGGCCAGTCCTGCAATGCGCCGACGCGTATGTTCGTACCGCGGGCCAAGCAGGATCAAGCGGCCGCGATCGCCAAAGCCGCGGCGGAAAAGATCAGGGTCGGGGATCCCTTCGCCGAAGACACCAATATGGGCCCCGTGGTCAGCCAGCTGCAGTTCGACAAGATCCAGGCTTTGATCAAAAAAGGAATTGAAGAAGGCGCGACGCTTGTGACCGGCGGCCTTGGCCGGCCCGAAGGGTTGAACCGCGGTTATTATGTCCGTCCTACGGTGTTCGCGAACGTCGCCAACACCATGACGATTGCACGCGAGGAAATCTTCGGGCCGGTGCTTTCGATTTTGCCTTACGACCGCGAAGACGATGCCGTGCGCCAAGCCAACGATACGGTCTACGGTCTATCCGGTTATGTACAGTCCGGCAATATCGAGCACGCCCGCGCCGTGGCGCTGCAATTGCGCACCGGCAATGTGCATCTCAACGGTGCCGGGCCGGACTTCTCCGCGCCCTTCGGCGGCTATAAGCAATCGGGAAATGGCCGCGAATGGGGCGAGCATGGCTTGCGCGATTTTCTAGAAATCAAAGCCGTAATGGGATGGGGAGCCTGACAAGGTTTTGAACCCCCTCGATGTTGCGATTATCGGCGCCGGTCCCGCCGGCCTGATAGCGGCCGACATCTTGAGTGCGCGAGGCCATGCAGTCGCAGTCTTCGACCGCATGCCATCGCCGGGCCGTAAATTGCTGATGGCGGGCCGCGGCGGTCTCAACCTCACCCATTCGGAAGAATTCGAGTCTTTTTTGTCGCGTTACGGTTCGGCGGTGCCGCGCCTGCGCCCTATCCTCGCCGCATTTCCACCCAAGGCTCTGATCGAATGGGCGCAGGCCCTAGGGCAAGAGACGTTTGTCGGCTCGAGCGGGCGCGTCTTTCCCAAGGCGATGAAAGCGTCTCCGTTACTGCGTGCATTGTTGGCGCGGCTCGCGGCCCAGGGCGTGACTTTCCGCATGCGCCACGATTGGCTCGGTTGGGACAAGGACAATGGCCTTATCTTCCGCGCTGGCGATGAAGACGTCGTCGTCAAAGTCGGCACGACGATCCTGGCACTGGGCGGCGCAAGCTGGCCGCGCCTCGGTTCCAACGGTGCCTGGACGAGAATTCTGCAGCAGCGCGGAATCGCGATTACGCCGCTGGTTCCGGCCAATTGCGGCTTCGTCGTCACTTGGAGCGACATTTTTCGAGAGGCGTTTGCGGGCCAGCCGCTCAAATCCATTGCCTTGTCGTTTGCCAAACACTGCGTTCGCGGCGAAGCAGTCGTCACCGCTTATGGCATCGAAGGCGGCGGCATCTATGGGCTGAGCGCCAAGTTGCGCGACGAGATTGCCATACGGGGAAGCGCTACGCTGGACATCGATCTGCGTCCCGATCTTACCCTAGCCCAAGTGATGGCAAAGCTGAACCGGCCTGCGCATGGCCAATCGGTATCCAATATCCTGCGCAAGGCACTGCATCTGCCGCCCATCGCCATCAACTTGATGCGTGAAGCCCATGGTGTTCATTTGCCGAACGCGCCGGACGCGCTGGCGCGTTGCGTCAAGTCCGTGCCGTTGAAACTTATCTCGACCGCGTCGATCGAGCGCGCGATCTCCAGCGCCGGCGGCATCGCGCTATCAGAACTCGACGACAATCTGATGTTGCGCAAACTGCCGAACTTTTTCGCCGCAGGCGAGATGCTCGATTGGGAAGCGCCGACCGGCGGCTATCTCTTGACCGCCTGCTTCGCCACAGGCGTTGCGGCAGCGAAGGGCGCAGTTCAATCCTTGGCGCGCTCGACGTAAGAGCCGTCTTCGGTCATCACCACCACGCGCGTGCCCGGCACGATATGCGTCGGTACCATAGTGCGTACGCCATTGGATAATAGGGCAGGCTTGAACGATCCCGATGCCGTTTGTCCCTTTACTACGGGTTCGGTTTCCGTGATCTCCAATGTTACGCGCTGCGGCAGCACGATGGACACGGCAGTGCCGTTGAACAGCGACAATTGGACTTCCATGTTCTCCTGCAGATAAGGCGTCCAATCGCCGACCACATCCTTGTCGACATGCAGCTGGTCGAAATGTACGGGATCCATGAAGACGTAATGCTCGCCGTCTTGGTAAAGATAATTGTAGGTCAACTCGTCGATGAACGCCTTTTCCATGCTCTCGGTGGTTTTGTAGCGCTCGGTGACCTTCACACCGTCGGCGATACGCCGCATATCGATGGTCGTGGTAGGCGTACCTTTGCCGGGATGGAAGCTTTCCGCCTTCAGGACGACATAGAGTTTGCCTTCCTTTTCGATGACATTGCCTTTGCGCACGGAGCTAGCGATAACCGAAACCACTATGGACCTCTTGCTTGGAATGAGGAGGCTATAGCAGGGGCTTGGCGCAGGGCCAAGCGGGCACGATGACAGGGAGCCCGAAATGAGTGTTTCGCCTTGGTGGGCCCCCGAAAGGCATGCCGACCGCAGGCCGGCCCTGCTGCTGCGCGGCCGGATTAAGGCTGTTCTGCGCGCCTATTTCGAGGCGCAAGGCTTCAGCGAGGTCGAATGCGGCGCGCTGGCTGTCTCGCCGGGAAATGAGGCCCATTTGTCGGGTTTCGCCACCGCTGCGATTGGGCCGGACGGGGCGCGCCGGGCGCTCTATCTTCATACCTCGCCCGAATTTGCCGCGAAAAAGCTGCTGGCAGCCGGCGAAATCAAGATCTTCGATTTCGCGCGCGTCTTCCGCAACCGCGAAAGCGGCCCGCTGCATGCCCTCGAATTCACCATGCTCGAATGGTATCGCGCCAAGGAATCCTATGAGGTTGTCATGGCGGACAGTCTGACGCTGCTGCGTCTCGCTGCGGAAACAGCGGGCGTGAAGATGTTCTCCTTCCGCGGATCCAATTGCGATCCGCGCGTACAAGCCGAGCGTCTCACCGTGGCCGAAGCCTTCTCGCACCATGCCGGTATCGATCTGATGGCGACGCTGTCGGACAAAGGCGAGGGGGATCGCAATGCGCTCGCCACACGGGCTCGGCGCGGCGGCTTTGCGGTGGCCGAGAACGACAGCTGGGGGGATATCTTCAGCAAGATTTTGGTGGCGCGCGTCGAACCGCGTCTGGGCCTCGAACGCCCGACAATCCTTTACGAATATCCGCGCTGCGAGGCGGTATTGGCGCGCGCCTGCGCCCGCGGTCCGCGTCTGGCCGAACGCTTTGAGCTTTACGCCTGCGGGGTGGAACTGGCGAATGGCTTTGGCGAGTTGACCGATCCGGTGGAACAACGCGCGCGCTTCGAGGCGGAGATGGATGAGAAGGAGCGTGTCTACGGCGAGCGCTATCCGATAGACGAAGATTTTCTCGCCGCGCTTGGGAAGATGCCGGAAGCGTCCGGCGTGGCGCTGGGCTTCGACCGTCTGGTCATGCTGGCTGCGGGCGCACGCTGTTTGGAAGATGTGATATGGACGCCCGCGCCATGAAGCTTGAACCAAAATTCACCTCCCCCTTGTGGGGAGGTCGGCGAGCGAAGTGGCGCGCAGCAACAGCGTGCGCGCGGTGGGGGGCCGTATGAGCGAATATGATCTCGGCACTGTCATTGCCCGCCGCGAATTTGATTGCGGTGAGAGCAAAGTGTTCCTCGAAATCGGCCAGCCCTATCCACTTGATGAGGGCAAGACGTCGTTTTGCCCATTTCGCATCACCGGTCTGGGCAATGGCCGTGTGCGGCGCGCGGGCGGAGTCGATTCCGTGCAAGCACTGTACTGTACGATGCAGAAGGCGGCCGCGGACCTCTATTGTTCCGATGAGGCGCGCGAAAAGCGTCTGACCCTCGATGGGCGCCGGAATTTGATGTTGCCCGTTCTCGATGCCATCGCCGATCTGGTTCCGAAGGACGATGAATAGGGCAGAATGGCCACGCTCAAATCCCTCCAAACACTAACTGATGCCTGGCTGATCGCGCCTGAGCGCGTCGATGCACTTATGCCGGTGGCCGCGCGTTACGCGGTCGCCGTCACGGAATCGATGCTGGATTTGATCGACCGCGCCGATCCGCACGATCCCATCGCGCGCCAATTCGTGCCGAGCGAAGCCGAACTGTGTACAACTCCCGAAGAACGCGCCGATCCCATCGGCGATGAAGTCCATTCGCCCGTGCCCGGGATCGTCCACCGTCACAAAGATCGCGTGCTATTCAAACTCGTGGCTGCTTGTCCGGTCTACTGCCGTTTCTGTTTTCGCCGCGAGATGATCGGGCCGGAAGGCGAGACCGCCTTGTCGCCGCAAGCCTTCGAGGCTGCGCTCGCTTATATCGCCGCACATTCCGAGATTTGGGAGGTGATCCTGACCGGCGGCGATCCCTTCATCCTCAACGCACGGCGTGCGGGTGAGGTCGGCGAACGCCTCGCCGCTATTGCCCATGTGAAGATCATCCGTTGGCACACCCGCGTTCCCGTCGTCGATCCCGCGCGTATCACCGACGATTTTGTTGCCGCACTGATCGTGCCCGGCGCCACGACCTATGTCGCTTTGCACGCCAATCATCCCCGCGAACTGACCGCTGAGGCCCGCGCCGCTTGCGCACGTTTGATCGATGCCGGCATTCCGATGGTTAGCCAAAGTGTGCTGCTGCGGGGCGTCAACGACAATGTCGAAACGCTGGAAGCGCTCATGCGTGCCTTCATCGAAACACGTATCAAGCCCTATTACTTGCATCACGCCGATCTGGCGCCCGGCACCTCGCATTTCCGCGTGCCGATCGAAGAGGGGCAACGCTTGATGCGGGAATTGCGCGCTCGCGTATCCGGTCTTTGCGTGCCGCAATATATGTTGGACATCCCCGGCGGTTACGCCAAGATGCCGCTCCATTCATCCGAAATAGAGAAATCCGAAACCGGCTATCGCCTGCGCGATCATGCCGGCCGCTGGCATCAATACCCGCCTTAACCGGCAGTGTTGAATCTCAGGAATTATCACCCGGTTTGGAAGCCAGGAAGGGTGTAACGGTCTCTCTGGTCTCTTTGCTCGGAACAACGGGAACGATCTCGAACGTACCAAGCTCTCGCCAATGTAGAACCCATTCCTGCACCAAACGCAGGTCTTCGCATTCCATAAGCTGGAAACAGCGGTCGAAATTCGGTTCCACCCAGCTGTCGATATATCTCAAACCGTCCGGCAGGCCCCGTCCCTTGTCGCGGAGGTGCGTATAGATCGCGATCGCGTCCTGGTTCCTAAAGTGCTCGATGACCATGAACAGCATGGCGTATTCCCGTTATCAATATCCGCCGGACGCCTGGGCGCCGACAAGCCGCTTGAAAAACGCGCTCACCTTGTGCCGCGTTTGCTCGCGCCATACCACGCCCCCGTCGGTCACCCAATTGAGCTGGATCACTCTGCGTGGGCCGGTGAACCCTTCGAAGCCATGCCAGGCGTTAGAGTTGTTTCGAAAAACCAGCAAGGTGCCTTCGTCGGGCGGCACTTCCGCGATCACGTCGTTCAGATCGCCGGGCGAGCGCAGCAGGCGCAGTCGCCCGCCGGGGAATTCCCATTTGCCGTTCATATAAATCAGCACGGTGATGAGCTTGGTACGGCTATCGGTATGGATTTGGCCGTCAGAGGATTTGCTCATCCCACGCACCGTCACCATCGTGGGACGCGTGGAGAGATCGATGCGGAATTTTTCGGCCACGGCGTCGCGAAACGCCGATCCCTGTATCGCCGCCATGAAGTCGCGGAAAGCAGGGCCATATTTCAGCGTCGGCAGCGGAAAGCTCCCGGGCAATTCCACTTTGGGAAAATCCGCTTCGATGGCTTGCACGGCACCTGATTTCACGAATCCGGGCACCATCGCGTAAGGGAATGGCTCGCGCGTCAGCGCTGTTTTGCGGAAGGCTTCGATATCGATGATGTCTGCAGCGTTCATAATTTAGCGATATTCGCCGTTTATGACTTCCAGCGCCTCGATACCGGGGCAAAGCGTATCTTCATTCATCCGATTGAGCGGCGCATCGACGGTCCCCAGATGCCCGTGCAACTCCTGGGCATTGGCATCGACATAAAGCAGGCCGGTAACGATCTCGCCCGCCGCTTGGCGCTCTTGCAGATAAGCCATCGCAGCCACCCGGTTGCTGGGATCGTAATCGGCATGCAGTTTGGCCAGCTTCAAAACCGATCCGTCGTGCTGGCGCACCATCTCCGTCGTGCCGGGTTCGTAATCGACGGTAATCTCACGTTCCGCGGGAACGAAGTCGAGTTTGTTCACGGCTGCGTTGTGCTCGCGCACGAAATCGAAACTCTTGGTCGATCCCGCATGATTGTTGAACGTCACACAGGGGCTGATGACGTCGAGGATTGCCGAGCCTTGATGCGCTACCGCCGCTTTGATCAGCGGCACGAGCTGCTTTTTGTCGCCCGAAAAGCTGCGCGCCACGAAGGTCGCGCCAAGCAGAAGGGCCAGCGAAACCAGATCGATCGGCGAGTTGTTGTTGGTGCCGCCGGCTTTCGATTTCGAACCTTTGTCGGCGGTCGCCGAGAACTGCCCTTTGGTCAAGCCGTAGACGCCGTTATTCTCGCAGATATAGACCATATTGACGCCGCGCCTTACGCAATGGGCGAATTGGCCGAGCCCGATGGAGGCGCTATCGCCGTCGCCGGAAACGCCAAGATAGATCAGCGAGCTGTTGGCCAGATAGGCGCCCGTCAGAACGCTCGGCATGCGGCCATGCACGGAATTGAACCCGTGGCTCTGGCCCAAAAAATAATCCGGCGTTTTCGACGAACAGCCGATGCCGGAGAACTTCGCAACGCGATGAGGTTCGATGTCCAATTCGAAACAAGCTTGAACCAGCGCCGCGCTGATGGAATCGTGGCCGCAGCCGGCACATAGCGTCGAAATGCGCCCCTCATAGTCGCGGCGCGTGAAGCCGAGCTTGTTGGTCGGCAGGCTCGGATGATGCATCTTCGGCTTGGCGATGTAAGTCATTCGGCCGCTTCCTTGGCTTTTCTGAGGCCCATGCGTTCGCCGATGGCCTTGGTGATGAACCGTGCGGTGATCGGTGTGCCGTCGAAATGCAGCACCGAGATGAACCGCGCCGGATCGATGGAACATTCGTTGACCATCATCTTTTGCAATTGTGCATCGCGATTTTGTTCGACGACAAAAACTTGCTCATGAGCATTAATGAATTCTACGACATCGTCCGCGAAGGGAAAGGCGCGCATCCGCAGCGTATCGAGGTGCACCCCTTTGCGCTCCAGCGCAGCAAGCGCTTCGCCCATCGCCGCCGAGGTCGAACCGTAATAGATCGCGCCATATTTGGCCTTTTCCTTCGCTTTGCGTAGCACCGGCCTCGGCACTAACGATTTGGCGGTCTCGAATTTTCGCAGCAGCCGCTGCATCATGTCGACATAAACTGCCCCATCTTCACTGTAGCGGGCGTAACGGTCGTGGCTCGAGCCCCGCGTAAAATAGGCGCCCTGCGTGGGATGTGTGCCCGGCAAGGTGCGATAGGGCACTGCGTCGCCATCGACATCGAGATAGCGCCCGAATTCCTTGCCTGCTTCCAGCTCTGCCGCCGTCAACACTTTGCCGCGGTCGTATTTACGGTCTTTGTCCCAGCTGAGTGGCTGGCACAGCCAGTCGTTCATGCCGATGTCGAGGTCCGACATGACGAAAATCGGCGTCTGCAGCCGCTCCGCCAAGTCGAATGCCTCGGAGGCGAATTTGAACGCTTCATGCGGGTCTTCGGGCAGCAGCAGCACATGCTTGGTGTCGCCATGGCTGGCATAGGCCGCCAGCATCAGATCCGATTGTTGCGTGCGAGTGGGCATGCCGGTCGACGGGCCGCCGCGCTGGATGTCGAACACAACTGCAGGAATCTCGGCGTAATAGGCAAGACCAAAGAACTCCTGCATCAGCGAAATGCCCGGGCCGCTTGTCGCCGTGAAAGCGCGGGCGCCGTTCCAACTGGCCCCCAACACCATACCGATGGCAGCGATTTCATCTTCCGCCTGGACGATGGCGAATTTGTTCTTGCCCGTTTCGGGATCGACTCGGAAGCGCTTGCAGTGCTTGGTGAACGCTTCGGCCAGCGATGTCGACGGCGTAATCGGATACCAGGCGCACACCGTCGCTCCGCCATAGACGGCGCCCAGTCCGGCTGCGTTGTTGCCGTTGATGAAGATGCGGTCGCCCACCTTATCGGATCGCGTCACGTTCAGCGCACAAGCATCCGCCAGCCGATCGCGGGCGTAGTCATAGCCAAAGCCGAGCGCCTGAATGTTGGGCGCGATCAGCTTCTTCTTGCCTTCGAATTGTTCGGCAATCAGCCATTGCACGGCCTCGAGATCCATGCCGAGCAGATGCACCAGCGCACCGACATAGATGATGTTCTTGAACAACTGGCGTTGACGCGGGTCGCTATAGGCCGTGCTGCAGATATCGGTCAGCGGGATCGGCAGCAGATGCAAATCCTTGCGGAATCTCGAAGGCGGTATGGGCTTTGTAGAATCGTAGAGCAAATAACCGCCTTGTTCGATCTCGGCGAGGTCCTGTTCCCAGGTCTGCGGGTTCATCGCCACCATCAAATCGACGTCGCCGCGCCGCCCGAGCCATCCTTCGCCCGATACGCGCACTTCATACCAGGTCGGCAGGCCTTGGATATTGGAAGGGAATATGTTGCGCGAGGCGACGGGAACGCCCATCCGCAAGATGGAACGCGCGAACAATTCGTTGGCGCTCGCCGATCCCGAACCGTTGACGTTCGCGAATTTGACGACGAAGTCGTTCGTAGCGCTTAACGGTGGTGGCATGCCTGCGCCTTTGCAGTTTCCAGATAGAACTTCTTCATATCCCAGGCGCCGGTTGGGCAACGCTCGGCGCACAACCCGCAATGTAGGCAGACATCTTCGTCTTTGACCATCACCCGCCCGGTTTTCAAATCGCCCGAGACGTAAAGATCCTGTGTGGGGTTCGTGGCCGGTGCGGTCAGAAGCCCGCGCAGGGCTTGCTCGGGTGCATTCGGCGTGAAGGTGATGCAATCCATCGGGCAAATATCGACGCAGGCATCGCATTCGATGCAAAGAACCTTGTCGAACACCGTCTCGATATCGCAATTAAGGCAGCGTTGCGCTTCTTTGAAGCCGAGCTCCTTGTTAAAGCCCAATTCCACTTCCATGTTGACGTCTTTGAGCGTCAGTTCTTTGGGCGCGTGCGGCACCTTAAAGCGCAGATCTACCGACACGTCGTTGTCGTAAGACCATTCGTGGATGCCCATCTTCTGGCTCATGATGTTGACCAGCGGGGACGGGCGCACCGTCACGTCTTCGTCATGGCAGAACAGATCGATCGACACCGCCGCTTCATGTCCGTGCGCCACTGCCCAGATGATGTTCTTAGGGCCGAAGGCCGCATCGCCGCCGAAGAACACTTTCGGGTTGGTTGATTGCATCGTAATGGGATCGACTTTGGGCATCTCCCATTCGTCGAATTGTACGCCGCTGTCACGCTCGATCCAGGGAAAGGCATTCTCTTGACCGACCGCGACGAGCACGTCGTCGCAGGGCATTAGGATATCGGGTTCGCCCGATTGTATCAGTTTGCGCCGGCCTTTGGCGTCGTATTCCGCCTTAACCTTTTCGAACAGCACGCCTGTCAGCGTACCGCTCTCATGCGTGATTTCTTTTGGCACCAGAAAATTATGGATGGGAATGTCCTCGCCCATCGCATCCTCTTTTTCCCAAGGCGAGGCTTTCATTTCCGAAAAGCCGGAGCGCACCACAACGTCCACCTTCTCGCCGCCCAGCCGGCGTGAGGTGCGGCAACAATCCATCGCGGTGTTACCGCCGCCCAGCACGATCACGCGTTTGCCGATCTTGGTGGTATGGCCGAACGACACCGAGGCCAGCCAGTCGATGCCGATATGGATATGGTCCGCCGCTTCCTTGCGGCCGGGAATGTCGAGATCGCGCCCGCGCGGCGCGCCGCAGCCGACGAACACGGCATCATACCCTTCCGCCAGAACGGCTTTCAGCGAGTCCACTTTCTGGCCGAAGCGGGTTTCCGGCTCAAGGCCGAGGATGTAACCGCATTCTTCGTCCAGCACGCTTTCGGGCAGGCGAAACCGCGGGATTTGCGTGCGCATCATGCCGCCGGCAAACGGATCGCGATCATAGATCACGCATTCATAGCCCAGCGGCAACAGATCGCGCGCCACCGTCAATGACGCGGGGCCCGCGCCTATCAGAGCGATGCGCTTGCCGTTCTTCGTAGTTGCAGGCTTGGGAAGCCGGTCGCGAATATCGTCTTTCGAATCCGCGGCAACGCGTTTGAGGCGGCAAATCGCAACCGGCTCTTTTTCCACGCGTCCGCGCCGGCAGGCCGGCTCGCAAGGCCGATCGCAAGTGCGTCCGAGCACGCCGGGAAACACATTGGAAACCCAATTAATCATATACGCGTCGGAGTAACGTCCCGCCGCGATCAACCGGATATATTCGGGCACAGGCGTGTGCGCCGGACATGCCCATTGGCAGTCGACCACTTTGTGAAAGTAATTCGGATTGACGATGTCGGTCGGCGCCATCCCCGTGTGTTGCGCCGGCCCGGGCAAAGGTGTCTGCCCGTCTACCGCTACGGAACTCATTGTTTTGATTGTTTCTCCCGTCGGCCCGCGCCCCGCGGTGGTTGCCCGCTTCCCTGGGGCAGCGTTATAGCCGCTTGGCGCAGGTATTTCGCGTTGTTTTTCCACAATAATTGGCCTTACGGCAGCTGGATAATTCGGCTTTACAAAGTTGCTGCCTAGGCTAAGTCTTTGAACGACCGCAACATTATATCCAGAGAATATTTATGGATATTACACTCAGCGAAGATCATCGCGCCATTGAAGACGGCGTCGCCAAAATCTGTAGCCGCTTTGGCGACGATTATTGGACCGAATGCGATTCTGCGCCGCGCTTCCCCCATGAGTTTCATAAGGCGATGGCCGATGCGGGATTCCTCGGTATCACCATGCCGGTGGAATTGGGCGGGTCGGGGCTCGGCGTCACCGAAGCGGCGGTCATGATGCACACGGTCACGCAACATGGCGGCGGCATGGCGGCCGCTTCGTCGATCCACATCAATTTGTTCGGCCCGCATCCCATAGTCGTGCACGGCACGGAAGAACAGAAACAACGCTGGCTTCCGCCCCTGATCGCGGGCGAGAACAAGGTGGCGTTCGGTGTCACCGAGCCCGATGCCGGTCTCGATACGACATCCATCAAAACCTTTGCCACGCGCACGAACGAGGGTTACGTGATTCGCGGCCGCAAGATGTGGACGACGACGGCGCAGGTCGCGGACAAGATACTCTTGTTGACGCGCACCACGCCGAAAGAGGATTGCAAGCGCCCCTCCGACGGGATGACTTTGTTCTATACCGATCTCGACCGCTCCAAGATCGAAGTCCGTCGCATCCCGAAGATGGGCCGTGCGGCCGTGGATTCGAATGCGGTGTTCATCGACGATCTTGCCGTGCCCGAAACAGACCGCGTGGGCGAGGAAGGCAAGGGCTTTCGCTATCTATTCGACAGCCTCAATCCGGAACGCATCTTGTTCGGCGTCGAAGCGGTCGGTCTTGGCAGGGATGCGCTGCGCCGCGCCGCCGCTTACGCGAAGGAGCGGGTCGTCTTCGGCCGGCCGATCGGCCAAAACCAGGGCATCCAGCATCCTCTTGCGGAGAACTGGGCCTATCTCGAAAGCGCGTTTTGGATGTGTATGCGCGCGGCCTCTCTCTACGATTCAAAACAGCCTTGCGGGGCGGAAGCCAATGCTGCGAAATTTCTCGGTGCCCGCGCGGCTTTCAACGCGGCAACGCAAGCGGTAATGACCCATGGCGGCATGGGGTATGCCAAGGAATACCAAGTGGAACGGCTGATGCGCGAATCCGTGCTGACGCGCATTGTGCCGGTGACCGAACAGCTCATTCTCTCGTTTATCGGCGAGAACGTGCTCGATCTGCCGAAGTCGTATTGAACCAAATGCGCCTTAATTCGCGTCCTTCAGCACGCGATTCTCTTTCACACCCGCAGGGACCTGATCGACGACCATTGTTTTTACCGGGACGGTTCCTTTGTTGATCCCATAATGCCATTTGTCGAGCATCTCGAGGAAACACGCGCCGCTTGCCATCGGATATTCTTTGCCTGTCTCGCTGCTTACAATGGTGAGCGTGCCCGCCTCGATGCAAACATAGTGCGGATAGAGATGTTTGTGCACCGGCGTGCGCGCGCCCGGCGCGAAGGTGCTCGAGGAGAAGATCACCATTGGGTTCTTCGGCACATTGATCTTCTGGCCGATGATCGTGGTGTCGGTTTTGGCGATCACGGTATTGACGTTTGTCTCATAAGCAGGAGCCGCGATGGCCACAGCTGCAAGAGATACAAACCCGGCAACACCGAACGCGGAAAGATATTTCATCATTATTTTTTTACCTGTCATAGAGTTCGTGGTTTAGGGTAAGTGTAAGGCCGCGACATCTTTTGGATCCATCGGCACAGAGTTAGCCTTTATGCCTCTCGGCACGTGATCGACGATCAAGAGGCGAACAGGCACCGTTCCCTTGTTCTCGCCATAGTGCCAGGTGTCCTGCATCTCGGCGAGGAACTGCCCGGCCGTCACGTCGAAGGTTTTTCCGGTTTGTACGTTGGTGATAGTCAGCGTGCCTTCCAGCACGTAGGCGTAATGCGGATAGAGATGTTTGTGCACGAGTGTGCGCGCGCCGGGGGCGAACAAAATCGTAGAAACGACGACGGTCGGGTCTTTGGGAATCGTAATTTTTTGACCGATGATCGTGGTGTCGACGCTGGCCACCGGTGTGCTGACAGGCGTCGGGTGCGGCGAGGCTGCCTGAGCGCCAATCGAACAGCAAGCAATGCCCGCGACGCTTAGCGCGGCCAGAAATCTCATCATCAGTTTCGCCCCTTATAGCCTGTGAAGGGCGATCAAACGGGAACGGCGCGCCGAATTCAAGCGGCTCCATGCGATGCGGGTCCAGGTTTGGGGCCGGATACGTTGAGCAAATTGTCCCTGAACCAGGCGACATGGACGCCGCCGCCCGGCAACCAGATGCCGTGTTGCAAGCCTGTCCCTTCCTTGAGATGCCAGAGGCCGGTAAAGTGCGAGTCTCTCTCGCGAAAGTCCGCGAGGGAAAGGTCCCAATCTTTCGACTAACCAATCTTCGAAGAGGAAACGAAATTGCCGGGCCTGTATTTCGATCAGTTCTCCGTCGGACAGAAATTCGATCACCCGATTCGCCGCACGGTGACGGAAGCCGACAACGTGTTCTTCTCCGCCATCACGCATAACCCGGCTGCGCTGCACCTCGACGAGGAATATGCCAAGTCGACGGAATTCGGCGCGCGCATCGTCAACTCGCTGTTCACCCTCGGACTGATGGTCGGCATTTCGGTGCATGAGACCACACTGGGCACCACTGTCGCCAATCTCGGCATGGACGAGGTGCGCTTTCCCAAGCCTGTCTTTCACGGGGACACGTTGCATGTCGAAAGCGAAGTGCTGGAGATGCGCGAATCCAAATCGCGGCCCGATCAAGGTGTCGTTGTTTTTGCCCATCGCGCCGTCAATCAAAAAGGCGAGATCGTTGCCCAATGCAAGCGCTCGGCGCTGATGCTGAAGAAGGCCGCGAACACATGAGCGTTTTGACGGCCGGTATATTCGACCTCATGTTCGTATTGTTTCACGCAGTTTTCTGGCGCTTGTTCGGATGGAAGGTGCGGCTGAGATCCCTTGATTCGATCAACCGCTCGCTCATGCCGGTGATGAACATCGCGCTGATCATATTGTTGGCCGTGAACGGTCTGGCGCTTTGTCTCTATCCAGATGAGGTGTTGCAAACCGGGTTGGGCCGGTTTCTCTTGGGCGGCATGACGGCATTCTGGGTTATCCGCGCCGCTGTCCAACAACCGTATTTCGGGTGGCGACACCCCGCATCCATCGCTCTGCAGCTTGTCTTTATCATTGGGGCAGGGCTGCATGCGTATTCGTTATGGGTCAGTTCACTATGATCCTACGCTCGCTCCTTTTCGTACCGGCCGATAGCGAGAAGAAATTGGCCAAGGCGCGCTCCTCGCCGGCCGACGCGCTGATCCTCGACCTCGAGGATTCCGTGGCGCCGAAGAACCACGTCAAGGCGCGCGGCTTGGCGCGTGAGTTTTTGAAAGACAAACATCCGCAGTCCGTTTGGGTGCGCATCAATCCGGTGAACGAGCGAGACTATCGACTGGAGCTGGCGGAAATTGCCGCCGCTGCGCCCGCCGGGATCGTGGTCCCCAAACCGGATTCGCCGGAGATTCTGCGCCAACTTGATCGCGATCTTACCAACATCGAACTTGCCTGCGGCTTACCCAAAGGCGGCATCAAGCTCATCCCCGTCGCCACCGAGACGCCGCTGGCGGTATTGCGCTTGAACGAATATGGCAATCCGCCGCCGCGCCTCGCTGCCCTGACCTGGGGGGCGGAAGATCTTTCGGCCGCGCTCGGGGCCGCTACCAATCGTGGCCCAGACGGCGCGTTCGTATTCACCTATCAAATGGTCCGCTCGCTGGCGTTGATCGCGGCGAAAGCCGCGGATGTTCCGGCCATCGAGACTTTGCATGCCGATTTTCGCGATTCCACAGGCCTCGCGCAAATCGCGCAAATAGCGCAGCGCGACGGATTCTCCGGTATGCTCGCGATCCATCCCGATCAGGTCGAAATCATCAATGCCGCGTTCACGCCATCGCCCAGCGACGTGGCGCATGCCTGCCGCGTCGTTGCCGCTTTTGCCGGCGATGCCGGGGTCGCAAGTCTGGACGGCAAGATGCTCGATCGGCCGCATCTCAGGCAGGCGCAGCACATCCTGGCGCTCGCCGAAGACCTGGAGAGACGAACATAATCGGGTAGGAGGAGCTCTTGCGAGCCCCCCCTCCCACACCACCTGGCATACTCAGCGTACCGCGGCGGTTTCCGACAATGCGGAGCGTTGCGGAAAAGAAGCGCCGCCAAGGCTCGGTATTCGACCAACGCCGTAGATGCTGATCCGCTCCACACGCGCACCAGACCCAGTTCCGCTTTCGCCGGTAATGCCGTGGCGAAGTAACCTTTCCATCGGAGAGCGTCACTTCCTTGCTGCTGTTGGGCATCTATCGAGTGGGTTGAACCTGCTCCTTGATTGTCGAATTCGGCCCTTCATCCAGTTGCCCGGACTATTATGGCCTCTGCTGACTTCTCCCCATCCATTGGACGACGTTGCCGTCGCCCTACTCCGATCGCCGGAGAGACAAAGAGATCTCCCAGGGTAAGACGTTGATCCTTCGCTCGGTCGCCGCCGGATTTACCAATGCGCGTGTCCGAATGACTATTGGGCTTCCCCGTCCATGGCCGAGTTACCCCACCGCACCGGCCTCGTATCCGGTTTCTGTTCGTCAACTCCGAGCTTTGCTTCCAGCTTCCTCCCCACCCCGCCTCGCGACGACGCAGTTGCCTTCCGCTATCAGTTCCCGTCATCAGGGCCTGAAGAGGACTTCCACCTCCAACATCAACGCCATGCCTGGCACACAAAAAAGGGGGAGGATCGTTGACGATCCTCCCTCTTTCTCCCCGACATCCCCGTTTGCCCCAAGGGATGTCTTTCGCGGTGCGCGTATTCTCTTAAGGACTCGTCGAATAGTGGATGATCTGTGCGCTGTTGCCGACGGCTTGCGATGCAACGCTGACGCTGCCCGCGACATTAGACACAGTGGCCGTGGTCATCGCGTTGACGTTGGAGTGATTGATCTGGATGTTCGAGACCGGCATGTTGGTCGCATTCGAGTCCGCTTCAAAAGTATTGCCGGCTGCCAAATTGGACACGCTGAGGTCGCCGCCGATGTTGTTGGCATAGACATAGGTCCCGGATGTGGAATCGACTGCATCGCATTGTTGCGTGTTGTTGATCTTGGTGAGGTTCGGGTCGGTCGAGACGCTGGCCGAGTTACAGATCGCCTGGCCCTGAACGCTAACGCTGCCCGCGACATTGGTCGCGCTCGTACCCAAATCCGAACTGATGTCCACACTGGACGTGTATTGGTTCGTGTTCACGACGGTGTCGTTCATGGTCGTGACGTCGAGTGTGTTACCCGCAGCCACCGACTGCACGCCGACATCTCCGCCGATGGTATCGACCGTCGCATGAAGAGATGAGACGGAGGTGTGCAGATCGACCTGGCCGTTCAGAATCTGACTGCCGGATTGATCAGTTGAGTCCCCCGCGTAGGCCGCTGTCAGTTGCAGCATCGCCATCGCTGTACCAGCGATAAGGCTCTTGGCGAGACGTGTCATGGCTCTTCTCCTCGATCATGGCAGTGGTGTTGCGTGTCGTTTGTGTGGGTTCGGGTGCACGGCGGTCGCCGGCGTCGGCCAGCGGATCGTCATTGGTGCCGAGATTGGCCGTACAGGCTGTCTGCGGCGTGCGATAAAGTCTGGAGATCATTTCCAGCGTGGCGCGTTCGATCACGGAGCGCACCGCGAGCTGGATCGGCTCAAGCGCGCTCTCGCCGACGCTGGCGTCGAAGAAGGTTTGACCCAGGAAATCGAACACGCCCGCCGAAATCTGCCGGCCGATAATCTGTTTCTGGTACGAAATCACGTCCACGACTTCCAGTGTGTTGGTATCCACCAGGCGAAGGTCGAGACCGACGTTCATCACATACATCGATCCGCCGATCGTCCCTTTGACCGCGCTGGTCGATGTGCCACCGCCGTCGGCGTTGGCGCCCTCGGAACGAATGTTGAAGTTCAGTTCGGTGATGCCGCCGACCAAGTAATAATTCGAGCCGGGAATGGATCCGGCCATGATCTTGCGGTAGTCGCCGGGGCCTTCGGCCTTGTTTTCGCCGATCAGTTTGTTGTTCGAGTATTTCAGCTCCATCTCGGCGACCGACGTGTCGAAGCGCTCGACCAGCGGCACACCGGCCTTGGACAGCGCGCTCATGGCCATCAAGGCGGCACCCTGTGTCAGCTTGCGTCCCGAATTGTCGCTCTCGTTCTTACCGGTGTAATCGGCGATTTGTCCGACGGCGATGCGCAGGGGCCGGTTGGCCGTGTAACGGCCGAGGCAGCGCAGGGCTGCCGAATACGGCGTCTCGTTGCTGACGACGGGCGAACCGCCGATCGGCGATGTATACCGGCCGCTCTCGGTCGGTACCGGGCTTATGCAGCCTTCCAGCGCGACGGTGGCAATCACCAGCGCAAGAGACCTGAGGAGAAATTTACGTCCGCGAGGGGTCATGGGATGGGGTTCCCTTTTCTCTGCTTTAGTGTCCGTTGAGGCTGACGGACGCGCTCTGGTTACCGTTGTTGGTCTGCGTGGAATTGACGACGATCGTGTTGTTGTTGCCGACGGTCACGACGTTCAGCGAGTTACCGATGGCGGTTGCACCCGCCGTGGTAGTGCCGGAGCCGACGCCCGAGGTGCCGGTGCCGAGCGAAGCGAGCGAACTGCCGCTGATCGTGCCCATGCTCTGCACGCCGGTTTGCTGGCTGACCGCGGAACTGGTGAATTGACCATTGATGACACTCAGGTTGCCGTTGGCGTCGCGCAGGCTTGGATTGATGGTTTGGTTCTCTGCACCGGCCGACAAGCCATACGGGCTGTTGTAGCTCGCCGCGCTGCTATAATCCGCGGCGTGCACAGCGCCTTTAAGGGCGACGGCAACCAACACGGCCAGACTGGCAAATAGCAGCGGCTTGATATCGAACGGCATGTGCGGTGTCCAAATGAGTTCGCCTACCCATCAGCAACCCCCGTGCCACTTCTTAACGGGCGTTAAGGCGCCCAACCGTGCCGAATTGATACAAGCCCTTCGCAAAGCCGCGATCTCAACACGTTTTCCTGCGTTTGTTCGTGAACCGTGTCGGCCGTCAGGGACAAAATGTGGCGACAGGGCCGCAACAATCTTATATGTGCCCTGTTGTTGGCTGGGCAGAGCATCCCAATATGGGGCAAGTCGGCCTTTAATACCGCGTTAGATACACATTCGGAATCGTCACCATGTCTTTCCTGAAATCCGAGGAGCCGCGCGAACCGTTCCTTCGCGCGCCGGCGTCCGTCTTATTGCTGATTGGCGCGCTCGCGCTTGCCCATATCGCGAGGATAATGGCGCCCACGCAACTTTCGGACGACATTCTGTATCGGTACGCCTTTATTCCGGCGCGGTATGCGGTAGGTGGACCTGCAGATGGTTTATTTGCATTAACCGTCCCGTTCATCAGCCACATATTTCTGCACGCGAATTTCACCCACTTAGCGGTCAATAGCCTATGGCTTTTGGCTTTTGGGCCTGTCGTTGCGCGCCGGTTCGGGGCGGGATTGTTCTTCTTGTTTTTCGCCCTGTGCGGAATTGCCGGAGCCGCAGCCTATCTGGCCCTCAATTGGGCTTCGCCGGCCGGCGTCATAGGCGCGTCGGGCGCTATTTCGGGCCTCATGGCAGCGGGGATACGTTTGTTCCCATGGTCAGGGACTGTTCTCTCGAAGGGGCCTGCTCCCATTTTCTCGTCGCCGGTTCTCCTGTTCACGGGCGTTTGGTTCGTTACGAACTTGGTTTTCGGTCTTACCGGCTTCGGATCAGGCGGGGAAATCCAACAAATCGCCTGGCAAGCCCATGTCGGCGGATTTGTTGCCGGTCTCCTCCTAACCGGTGTGTTCGACCGTTTGCGCCCAAGGCGCTTGGCATTCTGATTTGTCCGGGGTTGAAGTGCCGTCATATCGCCTTACATAACGAATACGGCTGAGCCGTGGAGGATTCCGCAATGACCGATACGTCCCAGGGAAATGGTGTTCCCGGTGCCCGCCTTCCATTCCCCGTTGTGCGGTTGCTCTACGCGATCGGATTTGCCGTTGTGGCTTGGTTCGTTTTTTGGATCGTCTTGGCGTTGGCGCTGATGCAATACGTCATTGTGGCGCTGCAAGGGCGAGTGAATGAGGAAGTGAAGAAGCTCTCTTTGAACCTCATTCAGTACCTGTGGGAGCTCTTGGCGTTCATAGCTTTCGTGCGCAACGAACAGCCCTTCCCCGTCGGTCCATTTCCGCAAACCACAAGCCCTGCTGCTTAGCACCGGAAGTTGTCGCTGGGGCATTTTTACAACGGAAAATGTGAATTCTGACTGCGGTAAAATCGTTATTTTACAATTGCTTAGATGTCATCCAGAGCGGTCTTTTTGCCGCCGATAAGTGTGGCATATTGGGTACAAAGTAGGGCGGAAGCGCTGCTACGAAATGACGCCTGCGACAATTTCCTTGCCGCCCCTGAGACCTTATCTCATGCTGACACGAGCCGGAATGCGCCGACTGGGAGCACTCGATAGCGAGTGCCGGCGCTGCGGCATCAGTGTCCTCATCAGTAGGACTTACCGGGGAGTTCGAAATGCTCGCACAGCGTCGCATCGGGACCTTAGGGTCCCTCGCGTTTCTTAATGCATTCCTTTTGGCGTCAGCGGTTCCTGCCTATGCGCAGATTGAATTGGTGGTCGTAACGGCCCAGAAAAAGGCCGAAGACATTCAATCGGTGCCGATTTCGATAACGGCATTAACGGGGCAAGATCTGACGGATCGTCAGATCAACACCTTCCAGGACCTTCAGTTCAACGTTCCAAGCGTAACGAACACGAAAACCAACTTTACGAGCTCCAACTTCGAAATTCGGGGCATTGGAGCGAGCGGTACGGGCGCTTCCACCGAAAGCGGTGTCGCGTTCAACATGAACGACTATTATTTGAATTCGCCAGCGATTGCCGAAACCCAGTACTACGATACCGATCGCATCGAAGTTCTTCGCGGACCACAGAGCACGCTGTATGGGCGCAACGCGACAGGCGGTTCGGTGAACGTCATCTCGGTAAAGCCCGACCTCGATAGTTTCAGCGTCGATGCGTCCGGCGAGTACGGCAACTATAACGACACGAAAGTGACGGGTGCGGTCAACATTCCGATCGTCACCGACAAGCTCGCCCTGCGCGTCTCCGGCCTCTGGTGGGAGCGCGACGGCACGACCACGAATATCTATAACAACGAGAAGATCGACGGCCGCAACCAGTATTCGGCACGCGGCTCCCTCCGTTTCGAGCCGACATCCGACACCACGATCGATCTGATGGTGCAGGCGTCAAGCGAAGACTCGAGCCGCATGCGCTCTCAGAAATCACTGTGCGATTTCGATCCGTCGGGGGTTCTGGGATGTTTGCCCGATAAACTGGCGTTCAATACGCCGAACTTGAATTCGACGCTCGGCAATATCGCGTCGTCCTCCCAGGCGATGGTGGCGATCTTGTCAACGCTGCCGACGCCGACGCAGAACTACTACAACAATGTCGTTGGACCGGCGCTGATCCCGACCGCCGCTCCGGGCCTGACAAAAGGGCAGACATTGTGGGCGGCGCTTGGGCTTGAGAGCCTCTCGAGTCCGCAGGCGAGCGGCCTCAATCCTTCCAATATGCACGAGGTCAATACCGATTTCGACCCGACTTATCATGCGAACGAATTGTTGGTCGAGGGTCAGTGGCATCAGCACATCAACGAGTGGCTGGAATCCACGCTCGTCGCAGGGTATCAGCACGCTGGCGTGGACTTGCAGCAATCCTATTACAACACTGTCGGAAATCCGATCTACTATTCCGGCGCACAGCAAATTGCGCTGATCAATGCGATGGCGGCTTACCCCGGCGGGGGTGTCTATTTCAACAGCGCGCCTGCTTCAAACTTCAGTTTGATACACCCGACGGCGGTTGGCGGCGGCATATACACGCTTTCGATCCCCGTATCGGCGTATGACGCGGGCAATGCCGGATCGCAAGGCGGGAAAATCTCACACTATTCCAGCTTGAACAGCGGCTCCGACGAATCGAGCGGGAGCGACGTACAGAAGTCCGTCGAATTGCGATTCAATTCGAATCTGTCCGGACCTCTGAATTTCATGCTCGCCGGTTACTATCTGAGCTACAACGACACGACCGACTACTGGGTTAGCGCGCCGCAGCTCGATTATGCCAGCTTGATGATTGGAGCCATGGCATTCCCGGTGACGAACTTGACGGGACTCGGGGCGAACCAACCTATTTCTTCACCCGTGCCGCTTGCGGTTGCACCGGCCGCCTACCACAACGCGGAGACTTACAGTCTGACGTCTCAAGCGGTCTTCGGCGAAGTTTATTACGACGCTCTTCCGGACACGCTGAAGTTCACACTCGGACTGCGCTATACAGCGGACGACAAGAGGTTGACGGCGCGTACGACACTGTACAATGCGTTTGTACCTGTCGGTACGACAAATGTGGACAGCCCGGTTCCGTTTATCAGCAATGCCGCAGCCGGCAATGGCGGGCTGAATGGGGCGGAGCCTTTCTCGACGGTGTTGACAAAAAACACCGCAATGACGGGCCGTTTTGTCGTCCACTATACTCCGAAGCTTAGTTTCACCGACGAAACGCTGGTTTATGCATCGGCAGCTCGTGGTTACAAGGCGGGTGGTGCCAACCCGGCGCTGCCTGCGAGTGCGCCGACGTCGCTGAACACCTATATGCCGGAATACGTCAACGCCTACGAATTGGGCACGAAGAACACGCTTCTGGACGGCACACTGCAAGCCAATATGGACGTCTGGTACTACAACTACAAAAACCTGCAGGTCGCTACGATCGTCGACCAGGACTCCGTCAACCAGAACATCAACGCAACAATGTGGGGTCTTGAAGGCGAGTTTCTGTGGGCACCAACCGATCGCTGGCAGTTCAATTTGAGTGCCGCGAACAATCATTCTGATATCGGCAACAACGCACTCGCCAATCCGCGCAATCCGACCAATGGCGATCCCAATGCAACCGTGATCAAGGATCTGGGTAGCGCGGAAACGTGCGTGGTCACACATGATGCGGGATTCCCGGTATGGTCCGCGGTCGCAGCCGCGACGCCTGTTCCTGTTGTTCCGGGTCCGGTGCCTACCCCGGGTGTTGCAAATTCGGGGTTTAGTTCCTGCTCGCATATTCCAGCTGTTATCGCGGCACTTCCTCTAATCGCGCCCGCTTTAGCAGGCCATTATCACTTCTTTGCGAACGGCGAACCGGTCAATCTGAAGGGGAATTCCCTGCAGAATATGCCCGACGCGTCACTGGGAATTGGCGGTCAGTACACCTTGCCGGTCAGTGGCGGATATAGCCTGACAACGCGCGTTGACGTGTATTGGCAAGCAAGCATGTGGGGCACGATCTACAACGAAGCCCCCATAGATAAGATTCAGAGCTACTTTATCTCCAACGCGCAAGTGCAGCTGAATGCACCGAACGCAAAGTGGTATGTTCGCGCATTCGTGAACAACATGTTCGATAAGACATACGTCACCGGCATGTACGTTTCGGATCCGGCGACGGGCGCGTTTACCAACGAGTTTGTCGGCGAGCCACGCACTTTCGGTATCGTTTTGGGTACAAAGCTATAGAAATAATATGGATCTCTGGACGAAGGGCGCCGGGCAACCGGCGCCCTTTGCTTATGCGGCTTGACGCGCCGTGCTGCCCGCATTGTGTCCCGACAGGCGCGCGCTCAGCCCGTCGAGGTACACATAGATCACCGGCGTGATGTACAACGTCAGCAGCTGAGACAACATCAAGCCGCCGACGACGGCCAGGCCGAGCGGCCGGCGCGCTTCCGAACCGCTGCCCAGCCCGATGGCAATGGGAAGTGTTCCCATCAAGGCTGCCATTGTCGTCATCATGATCGGGCGGAAGCGCACGATTGCGGCTTCGAAGATGGCGGTCGCAGCGTCCACGCCTTCGCTGCGCTGGCGCGAAAGTGCAAAGTCGATCATCATGATCGCATTCTTCTTCACGATACCGATCAACATGATCATGCCGACAAAAGCGTAAAGGCTGAGCGGCACGCCAAAAAGTGCCAAAGTCAGAAGTGCACCGACGGCCGCCGAAGGTAAACCGGACAGGATCGTCAACGGATGTACGAAGCTTTCGTACAGGATTCCCAGCACGATATAGACAACGAGAATGGCAATGACGAGCAGCTCGGCGACATTGCTCATCGAGCTTTGAAACGCCGCAGCGGTACCCTGGAAGCTGGTCTGAACCGAATCCGGAAGCGCAATCTGCCGCTTAATCCTCTCAATCGCAGTAACCGCGTTGCTGAGTGCCATCCCAGAGCCCAGATCGAACGAAACCGTTGCAGACGGCAGTTGGCCCAGATGGTTGATGCTAAGTGGGGTTGTGGTGGCACTGATCTTTGCGATTGCAGAAAGCGGAACAAGTGCCCCGCTCGTCCCGGTGATATAAAGGCGTGAGAGCGAAGCCGAATTGACTTGATACTCGGGCCGCAATTCCAGAATGACTTGATACTCGTCCGACGAACCATAAATTTGAGAAACCTGCTGACCGCCATAGGCATAGCCCAGTGCCGCCTCGATCGTCTGCGGCAAGACTCCGAGCGCAGCAGCATGATCGCGGTCGATGCTCACATTGACGGTCGGTGTCGACAGCTGAAGATCATTGGTCACATCTTCGAAACCGCGTTCCGCCTGCAATGCCGCGGTCAATCGTATCGTCGCACTCTGCAACTCGTTAAGATCCAGATCCTGCAACGTGTATTGATATTGCGATTTCGATGCCAAGCCGCCGATACGGATACTGGGCGGATTTTGCAGATAGGCGTTGACCCCCGGAATATGCGCCAGCTTCTTGCGCAGGTCGCGCACGATCTCGTCCGCCGAACTTGCCCGATCGGAACGATTCTTCAACGGGATGACCAGCGATCCGGTGTTCAGACTGGTCGCACCAAAACCGGAGGCAACGGAGGACATCACGGCGTGCACATTGGGATCCGCGCTCACGATGTTCGCGACTTTCTGCTGATACGCCACCATTTTCGGGAACGATGTGCCGTTGGCAGCCTCGGTTGTGGCGCGAATGAGGCCGGTATCTTCGCTGGGTAGGAAATCCTGCGGCATGAAATAAAACAGCACCACCGTGGCAACTAGGCTTCCCGCGAAGACCATGAAGATTATACTTTGGTGTCCCAAACTCCATTTCAGAGTCCGCTCGTAGAACGCTTGCATGCGCTGAAAGGTTTGTTCGCTCAATTGATAAAACTTGCCGTGACGTTGACCCCTTTCGTCCTTGAGCATGCGGCTGCATAACATCGGAGTGAGCGTCACCGATACGACGCCCGAGAACACAATTGCCAGTACGATCGTCATGGCAAATTCGTGCAGCAAGCGGCCGACAATTCCGCCCATGAACAGCACCGGGATAAACACCGCGGCGAGCGAAACAGTCATCGACAAAATCGTAAACCCGATCTCACGCGCGCCTTTTAGTGCCGCTTCAAACGGTGCTTCGCCTTGCTCGACGTGCCGCACGATGTTTTCGAGCATGACGATGGCGTCGTCGACGACAAACCCCACCGACAGCGTCAATGCCATAAGAGATAGATTGTCGAGGCTGTATCCCAAATACGACATGCCGGCGAAAGTGCCCATGACGGCAATCGGCAAGGCCAATGAGGGAATAAACGTCGCCGATACGGTTCGCAGAAAGATAAATATAACGACGATCACCAGAATCGCCGCGACCACCAACGTCAATTGCACATCGGCGACTGAAGCGCGGATCGACTGACTGCGGTCGTAAATCGTTTCGAGTTTCAGCGACGATGGCAGTTGCTGAAGAAAGTGCGGCAGTACTTGCTTGATTTCGTTCACCACCTCGATCGTGTTGGAGCCGGGTTGACGCTGAATGAAAAGCACGATGGCGCGCTTTCCCTGGTACCAACTGGCGACCCGGTTGTTCTCGACGCTGTCGCTCACTTGCGCGACGTCCTGCAGGCGTACGGGCGCCCCGTTGCGATAGGCTACGATCTGTCCCCGAAAGTCAGCGGCGTTGTTCAATTGGCCGTTGGCTTGGATAACAGATGAGCGCGAAGGGCCGTTCAGAGTGCCGGTCGGTATGTTGACGTTTGACGTTCCAATCGCACTGGCAAGTTGATCAATACCGATCTGCCTGGTCGCCAGCGCTGCCGGGTCGGCCTGGATTTGTACTGCGAATTTCTGCGAACCGGCGACATTTACCTGTGCTACGCCATTCAGGACCGACAATTGCCGGGCCAACAAAGTTTCCGCGTATCTATCGACCACGGACAAAGGAAGTGTGTCCGAGCTCATCGCGATGAAAATAATCGGCGAGTCCGACGGATTCACTTTGCGAAGGGTCGGGGGCGTCGTCATCTGCGGCGGAAGTTTGCGCAAAGCCGCGGAGATCGCCTGCTGAACGTCTTGGGACGCCGCATCGATATCGCGGTCGAGTTTGAACTGGATCGTGATCGATGTACTACCCAGGATACTCGACGATGTCATCGAATCGATGCCGGCGATCGTCGAGAGCTGGCTTTCGATGGGTGTCGCCACGGCAGAAGCCATGGTTTCGGGATTGGCGCCGGGCAGGTTCGCGGACACCACGATCGTCGGAAAATCGACGCTAGGCAGTTCGCTGACGGGAAGCGTGAAATAGCCGAACAGGCCGAAGATCACCAACGCCGCCATGACCAGCGTCGTCATCACCGGACGCAGGATAAAGGGTTCGGATAGGTTCATGGATTATCTGCAGTATTTGCTTTCTTGGCATGCTTTTGCATCTGCTGGATCGTCACTTTCTTGCCTGGCAAAACACGCAACTGGCCGTCAATGACGACGTTGTCGCCGGCTTTGACGCCACCGGATATCGCCATGTCGGTGCCGTCGTCGAACAGTACGGTTACGGGCTGCATGGCAGCTTTCGCATTTGGCGGAACGACGAAGACATAGCGGCCCTCGGGCCCATCGTTGACAGCTTCACGCGGTACGACCGTTGCTCGTTGTAAGTTGTTCAGGCTTACGGCTACATCGATCAACTGGCCGGGAACCAGACGCTGATCGTTGTTGTCGAAGGTGGCGCGCAACTCGATCGTGCCCGTCTGTGCATTGATTTCGTTGTCGATGAAATCCACAGGCGCACTTATCAGTCCCGTCTTGCCCTGATGCGGGTCGACGGTCGCGACAAGCGTGTGATCGCGGGCGCGCGCCTGAATCAACGGCAGGTCGCTTTGTGGCAGTGAAAACGACACTTTTATCGGCCGGATCTGTGTGACCACGACAAGCGCATTTGTTCCGTTCACACCGATGAGATTTCCCGGTTGAATGAGAATCGGTCCCGTTTTGCCGTTCACCGGCGAGCGGATTTGCGTATAGCCGAGATTGAGCTTGGCGATGTCGAGGGCCGCACGATCGGAGGCGACCGTAGCGACCAAGCTTTTTGCTGTCGCATCGGCCTGGTCGCGTTGTTGAGAGGACGCAGCGTTCTGCGCAAACAGCGTGTCGTAGCGCTTCTGGTCATTTTGAGCGCTGAACAACATGGCCTCGTCTTTTGCCAATTGCGCGCGAGCCTGTTCGAGGGCCGCCTGGAACGGTTTGGGATCGATCAGAAAGAGCAGATCGCCGGCGCGGACCATTTGGCCTTCTTTGAAGTATGCCTGCATCAATTGGCCGGAAACACGTGCGGTCACTTGTACGGTGGCCTCCGCGACGACGGTTCCGATCTGGTGTTCGACGACCGTGACGTTCTTGCTGCTAGCCTGCGCAACGATGACGACTGGCGGTGGCGGTGCGTGCGCACCACTGCCGGCGGAAAGGAAATACCACAGCAACCCAAGAGCCGCGGCTGTGGCCACCGCGCCGCCAATCAGCTTGGTTCGCGTGTTCAACCGGTTCCAGGCCCGAGGGACCTTTTGTATGCGTTCCGGCCACGTTTCAACGGCGCTGGTAAAGCTGAAGTTCATCAAAAAAATCCATGACTCGAATGCTGGTGTGCGCGGCTCGGGGTGAAAAGCAAGGCTCCCGCCTATATTACAGATAATGGACGGGGAGCCGTCATAGCCAATGTCCTAACATGGCTGCGTCAAATTGCGGGATATTGCATCAGTTTTTACGTCCCAGTGCTCGCAATTCATGCAAGTGTCATTTTGCGCATTTGCCCCATTGTGCGAACGCCCGACCTCGTCAATAAGTTTACCCTCGATTGTTGTTTGCGGACGAATCTCACCGGTTGGGGACGAGGTATGTGGGGGCGTAAGCATAAAAAACTGGCTGTCGCGCTGACTTGCGCCGATTGGCGTCTGCACCAGCGAACGGTCGATTTGAACCGGCGGATAGCAAAATTGCTGGGGGTCCATGGCGTCGATCTGATCGCCGTCCCGGGTCCCGACGGCTTGGTGTTGCCCGAACGCAGTGCCGAATGGCAAGCGGCCGTTTCTCAAATCAAATTGCTGATAGGGGCGCATGCTCCCCATACACTGGTTGTCGTCGCGCATCAGCGTTGCGCCGGCCATCCGGTGACCGACACGGCGCATGACAGCGATGTCGTCGCAACGGCCAAGGCGCTGAAGGCGCAAACGGGGTTTGCGGGACCCGTTCGTGCCCTGGTCGCCGTTTATCATTCCGATACGGCATGGGATCTCAAATCGGCCGGCGAATTCTAACTTAGCCACTGGTTGCCCCGGGCTTTGGCCGCCTCTATAAGCCAGCGCTTAGAGAGCGCAGGCCCATGGATATCCGAAATATCGCCATTATCGCACACGTCGACCACGGCAAGACGACGCTTGTCGATCAATTGCTTAAGCAATCCGGTTCGGTGCGCGAAAACCAACATATGCAGGAGCGGGCGCTCGATTCCAACGATTTGGAGCGCGAGCGCGGCATCACCATTCTCGCCAAATGCACCAGTGTGGAATGGGGCAAAACCCGTATTAATATTGTGGATACGCCGGGCCATGCCGATTTCGGCGGCGAAGTGGAACGCATCTTGTCTATGGTCGACGGTGTCGTGCTGCTCGTCGATGCGGCGGAATCCGTCATGCCGCAAACCAAGTTCGTGCTTTCCAAAGCTCTCAAACTGGGATTGAAGCCGATCGTTGTCATTAACAAGATCGACCGCTCCGATGCTCAACCCAAGGAAACGCTGGAATCGATCTTCGATTTGTTCCTCGCGCTGGAAGCCAACGACGATCAACTCGATTTTCATCACCTTTACGCTTCCGGACGGCAGGGCTGGGCGGTTGCCGAGCTTGGAGATGAACGCAGGGATTTGTCGCCTCTGTTTGCCCGAATTGTCTCGGATGTTCCCAAACCCAAACCTTTGGCCAATGCCGGGGATGACTTCCCGTTCACTATGCTGGTGACAACATTGGAAGCCGATCCGTATCTCGGCCGCGTTTTGACCGGCCGCATCGAGAGCGGTGCGATCACTGTTAACCGTCAGATCAAAGCATTGAGCCGCGAAGGCAAGGTCGTGGAGCGCGCGCGCGCCACCAAATTGCTGGCGTTCCGCGGGCTTTTGCGCGTTCCGGTGGAACGGGCCGAAGCCGGCGATATTGTTGCCATCGCCGGTCTGCAGGAAGCCACCGTCGCCGACACGCTGTGCGATATTCAAGTCGAAACGCCGATCTATGCGACGCCGATCGATCCGCCGACTTTGGCGATGACAGTTTCGGTGAACGATTCCCCGCTGGCGGGGCGCGAAGGCGAAAAGGTGCAGAGCCGCGTGATCCGCGACCGCTTGCTGCGCGAAGCCGAGGGCAATGTTGCCATCCACATCCGCGAGACCGGCGAAGGCGCTTACGAAGTCGCCGGCCGCGGCGAATTGCAGCTTGGCGTATTGATCGAGCAGATGCGGCGCGAAGGCTTCGAAGTCTCCATCAGCCGGCCGCGTGTTTTGTACAAGACCGATGAAAAAGGCCAGCGGCTGGAGCCGATCGAGGAAGTCACTATCGATGTCGACGATCCGTACACCGGTGTGGTGATCGAGAAGGTTTCGGGCCGCAAAGGCGAGCTTACCGATATGCGCCCGACCGGTGCGGGCAAGACCCGGCTGACCTTTTGGGCGCCGTCGCGCGGGTTGATCGGCTATCACGGCGAGTTTCTTACCGATACGCGCGGCACCGGCGTCATCAACCGGATGTTTCATGGCTATGCGCCATACAAGGGCCCGGTTGCCGGACGCACAAATGGCGTGCTGATTTCCACCGGCGACGGCGAAGCGGTCACCTATGCACTTTGGTATCTGGAAGAGCGCGGCAAGCTGTTCGTCATTCCGGGCACCAAAGTTTATCAAGGCATGATCATCGGGCAAAATGCCAAAGACAACGATCTGGAAGTCAATCCACTGCGCGCCAAGCAGCTCACCAATATCCGCACCACCAGCAAGGACGAAGCGGTGCGGCTGACCCCGATCGTGCCGATGACGCTGGAACAGGCCATCGCCTATATCGAAGAAGACGAACTTGTCGAAGTGACACCGCAGTCCATCCGCATACGGAAGAGGGCGCTCGACCCGAACCAGCGCAAGCGCGAGTCACGAGCCGCTGCGGATTAATTCTTCGGCGGCAACAATCCCAATCTCTTTGCGTACACGCGGTCCACCATCCGTTTGGGCAGCGTATTGACCATGAGATTCTGCAAAGGGTCGGGTGTCACGGTGTAGCGCGTCTTGGGATAGGCGGTGGTCAACGCCTTGTGGATGGCGCGGCCAAGCTTCTCCGGTGCAAATCCTTTGCGGCCGCTCTCGAGCATGAATTTTTTGATCTTGTCGAGCGAAGCGGCATAAGGCGTGCCGGCATATTGCGAAACGTCGATGGCGTCCGCCTTGTCCCAGATCGGCGTCGCCACCGCGCCGGGCGCTATGACGATCACGTCGATGCCGAACAGCATCAACTCGCGGCGCAAGCTTTCGGAAAATCCTTCGAGCCCGAATTTCGAAGCGTTGTACGGGCCGACAAAAGGCGAAGCGTTTTTGCCGCCTACGGAAGAGATCATCACGATCCTTCCCGGCTTGCCTTTGCGGGCACGGTCGGCACCGAGCAGCGGCGCGAAGGCTTGGGTGACGATCAGCTGACCGGTGATGTTGATATCGAGCTGATGGCGGAATTCGTCGATCGACAAATGCAGCAGCGGCCCCGGCACGGCGACGCCGGCATTGTTGACCAGGCCCGCCAATGTTTCGCCATTCAGTGCCGTTGAAACTTGTCCGGCAGCTTTGGACACCGCTTGCGCGTCGGTCACGTCGAAGATCAAGGGCACGAAATTCGCCCCGAATTCCTTTTGCAAACGTTCCGCATCGGCTTGTTTGCGAACGCTGCCGAAGACGCGAAAGCCCTTTTTGATGAGAACCTTCACCGCTCCCCAGCCGATCCCGGTCGACGATCCTGTGACGACGACGCTTTTCATACGCTCTTTCTCCCTTGGCCCGCATACAATATAGGGGCGGCGCAGCAGGAGCGCGAACATGGCCATCGCCGAATCCGACATTGTTTTTGCGCACAAACTTGCCGACGCGGCAGGTTCCGTGATCCGCCCCTATTTCCGCGCCCGCATCGAAGTGATCGACAAGGGCAAGGCGGCCAAGGCGATGTTCGATCCCGTCACCCAGGCCGACAAAGGGGCGGAAGAGGCCATTCGCGCCATTATCAAGGCCGAGCGGCCGCAAGATGGCATTCTAGGCGAGGAATATGGCGAGGAAACGGGCAGCAGCGGGCGCATTTGGGTGCTGGATCCGGTGGACGGCACACGCGCTTTCATTACCGGCCAAACCCAATGGGGTACGCTGATCGCGCTCAACGAAGGGGGCATGCCGGTTCTGGGAATTCTGGATCAGCCGGTGCTGCGGGAACGCTTCGTCGGGACGCCGGGCGGCAGTTTTCTGCATGCGCCGGACCGCGAGGTGAAACTCGCGGTGCGGCCCTGTGCCAGCCTCGGCACGGCGGTGCTGATGACAACCAATCCCTGGGATTATTTCGACCAGGGCGAACAAATAGTATTCCGCAAAATGTCGGAGGCTGCGATGCTTACCCGTTTCGGCGGGGATTGTTACGCCTATGGATTGCTGGCCATGGGTTTCGTCGATTTGGTCGTGGAAGCGCGGCTCAAGCCATGGGACATCCAAGCCTTGATTCCCATTGTGGAAGCGGCGGGCGGCATCATCACCGATTGGCGCGGAAATCCGTGTCCGCAAGGCGGGCGGGTGATCGCGGCAGGCGACAGACGGGTCCACGCCGAGGCGCTGACGTTCTTGGCAGGCTGATCCGTCCACGAGGGAGAGAGCGGAAAATTAAACGACATTCTTTTCCACAAATTCGTCAAACGCCGTCCAGAACCGCGCGCGGATGGAGTTGTTCTCCATCAGGATTTCGTGTTCGCTGTTTTCCAGTTCGAGATAAGTCCCTTGCGGCAGGCGCTTGGCAAATTCGCGCTCGGCCTCCACCAGCACGATGCGATCCTTGCCGGCGCCGCAAATGAGCACCGGCGTTTTGATTGCTTCGGCGAAGCCGGGCGCCGTGACGCGCGCCATCGATTGTGTCGCGGCTTTGAGCCAGCCCCAGCTCGGCCCCGCCAGACGGATCTGCGGTCTGGTCGTCAACAGATCTTGCGTGCGGGCATAGCGGGCGCGATCGGACGTAACCAACTGGCTGTCGAAATTCACCAGCAACGGATCGCGTTCCGCCATGCCCCATGCGAAGTCGCCGGATTTGCCGAACAGGTTGTAAAGCGCGGTGACCATGTGCACGACCGGCGCGGGATAGCCGCGCGTCGAGATCCCCAGCATCGGTGCGGTCAGGACCGCCGCCGCGAAAGCGTCCGGCCTGTCATGCAGCGTGCGCAGCAGAATATGCGCGCCCATGGAATGGGCGAGCGCCAGCGGCGGTTTGGGCGAAAGCGGCTTGACGATCTGTTCCAGGAAGCTCGTCAGATCGTCATCATATTGGGCGAAGTCGGCGATATGCGCTTTCAGCGGATCGTCGAGCAAGCGCGCGCTATCGCCTTGGCCACGCCAATCGAAACTCGCAACCGTGAAGCCGCGGGCGCAAAGCTCGCCGATCACTTCGCAGTATTTTTCGATGAATTCGGTCTGTCCGTGCAGCAGTACACAAACGCCGCGCGTGCTTCGAGGCTCACCCGGCGGAACGCCGGGCTCGCTCCTCCGCATGACGGGCGATGCTTCGAACACGCCGGCGCGCAAACGCGTGCCGTCGCGTGCCGTGATGTAACGAAGAGAAAAGGGAGCCATGGGGAGTAGCGAATTGCGAGTAGCGAATAGGTGGAACTATTCGCTATTCGCGATTCCCTATTCGCCTGTTACCCACGTGCCTTTTGCAGCACCGGACCGAGTTTCATCGCCAAGCCCATATCGCCTGCGACGCGCAATTTTCCTTGCATGAAAGCCGAGGTGCCATCGAGTTCGCCTTTGACCATCTTGTGGAAGGTCTCCAAGGTCAAAGTGATCGTGCAATCGGCGGATTGGCCGGCGCCGTCACTGACAGTATTCGGCGCGGATTTGCCATCGATAAACACGCTGCCCGGCTCACCGAAATCGAATTTGAGCGTGCCACCCAATCCCGAATTGGTGCCCAGCGTGCTGCCCATCTCGGTAATGATCGTTAGAACTTCTGGCGTCGTCATGGACATCCTTCCCGCTATGAATTGCGGCACCCGCGCCGCGAGCCCACGCCTCGGATTATAGCCCGAGGAAGGGCCGGAAACGAGCTTAATTGAGCATTTGTCAGCCTTTGTGACAACAGGCATGCTAAGCCAAGCTTGACCACGGGGCAGGAAAATAAAGCACATGGCAATGGCACCCGAGCGGGATACTGCGGCAGCGCAATCAAAACAAACGGCGGCGAAACGCGATCTGCTGGGAAATGTCTGCTTCTACTTTCATTTTGCGGTGATGATTTACATCGTGACGGGTTGGAGTGTGCCGCACCGTGCCGCGCTGGTGTTCTATCTTTTGTTTCTGCCTGCCGTGGCGGCGCATTGGTGGATCAATAAAAATTCCTGCGTGCTGAACAATGTCGAATCCTGGTTGCGCAGAGGCCAATGGCGCGATCCTTCCAATCGCGAAGAAGGCCAATGGCTGCTCACCTTGGTGCGCGACGTCACCGGCCTCGAATTCACCCCCGCACAAATGGACGCCTTCACCTATTGCGTGCTGGCGGTCTTATGGTGCGTCGGGCTATGGCATCTGCTGGGGTGGTGAGCCTGACCCGAGTTCGATGCGAAGCAGCGCAATATACGTCACCGCATAAATCACCGGGTACACCATCAAAGCCACGACTTGACAGAGCGCGGCGATCGCACCGGCGATTGGGGAGAAGCTGGCCGCGTCGTTTATCGGCAATCCCGCGATCCGCAGAACGATAAGCAGCGGAATGATCGCACACACACCAAGCAGGAAAAGCATTCCGAAAATCTGGGCGCGGAATCCGAATGAGAGCCTCGCACTGCGCCGGAGCGCCGCCAGAATTCCCAGACGCTCGACGATAGCTGCGGGCACGGCTGCGCTCCAGGCAACGCTCGTGACAATTGCTCCGGCCAAAACTGCGAGGCCGCCAATTGCCAATGCGAATTCGAGCAAGCGCCGCAACGCCACGAGACCGGGATAGACCGGCGTGTTGCTAAGAATAAACAAGAGAGCGAAAGGAACCGCCGGCGCGAGAATCAGACCAAACTGCGCCGCCCCGATCCCAAGCAAGGTGGTGCATTCCGGGACCATCGTCTCGACGTCTTGCGGCAAAGTCGTTTTCTCGCCGACGACATCGGCCCAGGCGCGGTGCGCGATAATGCCGGCAAACAGCACGTTAACGAATGCCATGGGGATGATCGACAGATAGCTCCAACCGCTACCGGCCACACTGTGGCCAAGGAGGGATGGGGCTAGATTGTCGACCGTCCATGCGAGCCCGCGCGACAACGCGAAGTTCAAAATTGCCAAAAACAGCAGGGCAGGAAAGTGGCGGCGCAGAACGGTAAGCGCACAGCTGACGACGCTGCTGCCATAGAATTCCGAATATTCCGTCACCGCGTTGGTCATATCGCCAACATCCGATTCTCGCAAAAGTAGAACTCAGCCCCCGCGGGCGGCAATTCCGCCTACGGCCGCACCCCTTGAAATGGCCTTTTTGCCTTCCCACTTAAGTATTGCCGGGGGGCCCTATGGCTTCCGGCGAGCAATCGGTCCCGGCCGCAAGGCGGGACTCAACCAAACGCTTCTAGGAGGTTTGACCATGCGTGCATTCGACTTTTCCCCCTTTACCCGTTCGACCGTCGGTTTTGATCGGCTATTCGATCTAGCCGAATCCCTGGCCGAACAGAGCCAGGGCTACCCGCCCTACAACATCGAGCGCTCTGATGAGACGCATTACCGCATTACTTTGGCCGTCGCCGGCTTTGCCGAACAGAATTTGAGCGCGGAAGTGCGCGAAGGCGTGCTGACCGTGACCGGCAAACAGAGCGACCCCGAGAAGGCCGAGAACAAAGGCATCCTCTATCAGGGCATTGCAGGGCGCGCCTTCGAGCGCCGCTTCCAGCTTGCCGAGCATGTGGAAGTGCGCCAGGCGAAGCTCGAAAACGGGCTGCTGCATATCGACCTGGAACGGCTGATCCCCGAAGAGAAAAAGCCGCGTCAGATCGCGATCAACGGCCCCGCGCTGAAGACCATCGAGGGCCAAAAGGCAGCCTAAGGTTCACCCCCAGTTTTACCCTCTAACTGAAGGACCGGGCGCCGAAAGGCGTCCGGTCTTTTTTTGCCGTCTGACATTCCGCGGAACTGCAGCCGATATTCCGCCCGCTGCAACAAACCGGCCGAAAAATGCCCTCTTGGCAAAGCTCGTTCTTCGACAAGTTCCGTCAAGTCTCAAAGCCGAGCACGGCAACGGCCGACACGGACGTCGCGGAACTGCGTCGCCAATACACTTATCTGTCCGACCGCTTCGGCGCCGTTCCCCGCGACGCGGTGTTCGAATCCGCCTCACTCGGCCCCGTCAAAGGGGAGTGGGTGAAGACGGATGTATCCTCGCCGGCGCGGCTGATCCTTTTTTTCCATGGCGGGGGCTATATCGCCGGATCTCCGGAAACCCATCGCGCGCTGATTGCGCGTCTCGCCGCTGCCGCCGAGGCGAGCGCATTTTCTCTGGCTTATCGCTTAGCGCCCGAATGCGCGTTTCCGGCCGCAGTACGCGACGGGATCGATGCGTATCGCCAGCTAACCTCGCGCGGGGTTGCTCCCCAATCTATCGTGTTGGCGGGTAGCGGGGCGGGCGGCGGACTAGCCTTTTCGGTGCTTCTGGCGATCCGCAATGCCGGATTGGCGATGCCTGCGGCGTGCGTGGCGATGTCGCCCTGGGCGGATCTGACCCTTTCGGGCTGGAGCGTGCTGCAGAACGCCAAGAACGACACTGCGCAAAGCTGGGAACTGCTTTTTGTTAGCGCCCGCCATTATCTCAAGCGCACCAATCCCGCCGACCCTTACGCCTCGCCGGTGTTCGCCAACTTCAAGGATTTCCCGCCTATCATGGTGCATGCAGGGAGCATGGAAATGCTGCGCGACGACGCTTCGCGGCTGGGCGATCGCGCCGCCGATGCGGGCGTTCCCGTTAGCGTTGAAATTTATGACGGTATGCAGCACGTCTTTCAGGCCAATCCCTACGTGCCCGAGGCACGGGTCAGTTTGCAGCGGTTGGGTCAATTCATTCGCGCCAAGACCCGGCCCGCGGAAGAAGCCGCGGCAAAACAGGAATTGGAGAAGCAGGGTTAGGTTAGCTAGCCGCGGTTGCAGCGGATTCGGGGAAAAGGACCGGGAGCTTGGAACCGGTCATGGTCGCATCCTCGACGATGGCGTTGCGCATATCGGCGTCGGCGAGATTGGCATAGGACAAATCCGCTCCGGCCAGATTGGCGCGGCGCAAATCCGCGCCGCGAAAATCAGCATAACGCGCGCTGATGCCGTCGAGGCGCGCGGGCAGAAGCCTGGAGTCAGAGATCATCAGCGGACCAAGCTTGGCATCTCGCAAATCCGCGTAATTGAGCTTCGCGCCCGAAAGATTGATGCCGCGCAAATCGGCACCCGCCAATTTTGCCGAGCGCAAGTCGGCATTCTGTAGATTGCTTCCCTGCAGCGACGCGCCTTCCAGATTGAGGCCATAGAGCACGGCTTCCGGCGCGATAATGGCGGTCAATGGAAGCTTGCCGAATGAAGCGACTTTACGCAGGTCCAGGCCCGAAAGATCCGCTGGCCGACCTTCGCGCCCGTCTGTCTCGACCCAGCGCGCATGGGCGGCCAGAAGGTCCTCAACGGGCACAGCCATTGTCTCCGGCTCGCGCCCGGCCGCCTCCAAGGTAAGGGTTCCGGTCAGATCGGCGCCATCGAATATCGCCAAATCGATGCGGGCGCCGATCAACACCGCCCCTGTGAGATTGGCGCCGGTCAGATTGCAGCCGGATAGATCAGCATTCTCGAGGTTGACACCGGTCATGCGCGCCTGGCTCAGATTGGCGCGCGACAATCGGCAGCCGCGCATCATCGCATCGGTGAAATCCGCCTGCAGAGCGAACACGCCGTTCATCTTGGCGCGTTCGAGATTAGCGGAATTGAGCAGCGCGCATGGCATTTCCGACGGCCCGACATCGTGCTGCATGACACGCAGATTTCCGTATTTGTCTTTTTCCGCGATGGTACCTTCGCGCAGATCGGCCTCATAAAGGTCGGCGCCGATCAAATTGGCACCGCGCAGGCACACCCCCCGCAGATCGCCGCGCCGCAGGCTGGCCTGCGTCAGATTGGCTCGGCGCAGATCGGCCCCAAAAAAGCTTGCAGAGTCCAGCCGGGCACCCGCCAGATTGGTTTCCTCCAGGATGGCCCCGGTAAAATCGGCATCGGCAAGGTTGCGCCCCGACAGGTCCAGGCCGCTCAAGTCGAAAAACGCAAAAACCGCGCGCGCCCCGCCCATTCTGCCGGAATAGAGCATTTCGTGGCGTGCGGCCGCGGCGGAAGCCTCCTTTTGAGTGAGCTTCGCGAAAGTTTTGCGGGTTGTGCTCATGGACGACTTGCTGCCGGCTCGTTAACGATCCTCAACAAGCATTGTTGGCCTAACCGCCTAACACCTGATTAAAAAGCAGAAATTTGCGTTTGCCCGCGGTCAACGCTAGGTGAGGCGACGGAAATTGGTTATGGTCGCCTCGGCTCGACGGGTATTCCCGGGAAAATCCAGCGACTCCGAATGATGGGCAATGCCAGGGCCGGAAAATTTCGCGCCAGGCGCAAAGACGCAAGAGGTCACACTTGAGCAAGCATCGTTTAATGCTGTCTGCCGCAACGGTTGCGTTACTAACCGGTCAGGCGTTCGCCGATACGACCATCACCAAGGCCACAACCGTACCGCTGACAACCGGAACCCTACCCTCCGGGGCCAAGGGCACCGGCAGCGCGGGCAACATTATCGTCAACACCGGCGGCTCGATCGCGGCCGACAACACCGGCGCCGGCGCCATCACGGTCAACAGCAACAATTACGTCTACAACGACGCTCTGATCTCGAACAAAGGCGCCACCACCACGACAGGCGTCGCTAGCAGCACGACGACCACCACCACGACCACCACGTCGACCTCCAATATTGGCGCCAGCGGCATCCGGATCGACATGACGACCAATCCGAATGTGAGTGGTCTTTCGTTCAATAATTCGGCCTCAACATCGATTACGGGCTCGGGCATTTATCTTGATGCAGCGTCTGCGTTGGATCTGAGCGGATCGGGTACGGGCAAGCATGGCATTTGGCTGAACGGAACCGGCACCTACACCGGCGACATCACGTCGGTGCAGGGATCATCGATCAACGTTGTTGGGGATCAAGGACAAGGCATCACCGTCGATAGCGGCGCCATCCTCGCCGGAAACCTGAATTTGGGCGGGTCGATGTCGGTGTCCCAAACGACGAATTTGTCGACGACCGCCTCTTCGATCTACGGCCTGTACATGGGCGGCCAAGTCAACGGCAATATCGACGTCCCGGCCGGCGGTTCGATCAGCGTGACCGGCGAAGGCAGCCAGGCGATGTTCATCTCCGGCACCGGTGTGGGCGGCAATATCACGATCGGCGGGACGCTCAGTGCGGCGGGATATTCCACAACCGCTACGAATACGACAGCCAAGATCAATAATGCCAACACGATCTATCCGGAAGCGGGCACGACGTTCACCGTCGCTGCCAATGTGAATAACGGTATCGCGCTGCTCGGTCCCGCCTATTCTGGCGACACCACCACGGCAAGTTCGGTGACCAGCATAGGGTTTGGGCCGGCCATCAGAATCGATCCAAGTCCGACGGACGCCACTGTCGCACAAACAACCCCGCTTATCATCGGCGTGTACACGACGAATGGCACGACCTATGCGGATGCGAACGATCCGGGGTTCAGTTTTTACAATCGCGGCTCGGTTTCAACCTCCCCGGCAAACGCCAACAATAGTGTAGCCGGCATACTGATCACGGGATCGCAGGCCTACCCGACGATCCTCACAGGCGGCATTTTCAATTCTGGAACTCTAAGCGTCCAGACATCCACAGACCTCCTGACGGCCAGCTCCGTCAATGCCACTGCGCTCAGCATCGAGGGGTTCACGACCCTCCAAACCGCCGCCTACAATACGACGACCGACTTATGGACCGACACCGGCACGGGACTTACCGGCAAGAATGGCAACGATCAGGCGGTGCTGGTGAATAGCAACTTGTCCGGCTCCGGCTCCATCACGGCTAGCGTTTCGGGCCCCCAAGGCGGCATTGCAACGGCGGTCAACATTGCCTCCACCAGCAATGTCTCGTCGATCATCAATACGGGAACGATTAGCGCGTCGAACACGATTACGCCGTTGGGCAGCAACCCGATCAACTTGACGCTGACCTATGGCCGCTCTTCGACGGGTGCAATAACCGGCAATCCGGTCTTTGCGTTCGGCATCGTCGACGCATCGGGCACACTGACCTCGATCTACAATACCGGAACGATCAGCGCTACGGCGACCGTTCTCGACAACAACACGCAAGTCGCGGAAGCCATCAACTTAGCGGCCGGCACGCCGTCCTCGCCGTCGGGTTCCGGTGTGACCATCACCGATAAATCGATTGGGACGAAGGCCGCTACGATCTCCGGCGATATTCTGTTCGGCTCGGGCAACAACCAGATCATCAATATCGCGGGTAACGGCGCGAGTGCGATCGCCTCGATAACCGGCAACATCACCTACGGCCTTCTGGGCACAGGATCGACGAGCGGCGATCAACTGAATATCGGCAATTACGCCCAAGTATCCGGCGTGGTGATCGCTCCGGACGGCGTGTCCGTGGATATCAAGAGCCACGGCCTGTTGAATTTGCAGTCGCTTCTGACCACGACAGTCCAGACCACGGCCGAACTCGATGCCGTCGACTTCCATGTCGAGAACGGCGGCAACATAAGCCTTGGCGTGTCGGAATCGGTGGCAGCCAACGGCGCCATGGTCCTGGCCTCCCAATCGGTGGAGCTCGATGCCGGCTCCAATCTCGGCGTGGGGTATGCGAGCTTTGTCCCGCAGGGCACCAATCCGTTCGTGCTGTTCAGTGCGCCGCACGGCAATCTCAACATCGACCCGACGACGATCGCGACGTACAATTTGTCGCTCACCAAGAACGTGGTCGCCAGCAACGGGCAAAACGGCAGCCTGCCGTTCCTATTCGCATCCGCCAATCTCGCCACCACCTCCAGTGCTTCGGTCGACCAACTGGTGCTGACGGTTGTTCCCAAGAACTCTTGGGACCGGTGCGAACCAGCTGAATCTCACGCCAGGCAGCTATGCAAACACGCCGCTTGCGACGAGCGGTGGAGGGACAACCACACTCTTTGCTCTGGCCAATGCCGCGCTGAGTCAGGACGACACACTGGGCGCCGCCATGGTCAATGGCATCATCGATACGAAATCTGCGCAAGCGGCGTACAACGCCTTCGCGCCCAATGTGACGGGCGGCAGCCGCGCTATTGCGATTTCCATCACCGACCAGGCCACTGGTGTTGTCGGAGCGCACCAGCGCGCCCTGCGCCTGTACGGCAGAGATTCGGGCGACGAGACCTTGTGGGGCGAAGAGTTCGTCCAGATGATCAAGGATCCCGGCCGCGGTGCGACGGATCCGAACACGATCGGCAGCGCGAATGTAAAGGGCTACAAGCTGCAACCCGGGTTCAAGGATCACGGCTTCGGGTTTGTCTTGGGTATGGACGCCGGCAGCCCGAAATATGGCTGGTACGGCGGATCGTTCACGTTCTACGGCGGCGACGTCGGCGAATTGGCGCGCAATTCGCACACCAACCAGCAATGGTACATTCTAACCGGCTATACGGCGTGGCGCGGCCGCGGCTTGTTCTTCGACAGCAAGATCGACGTCGGTTACAGCCATATCGACGGCAAGCGTTACATCGACCTGTCGATACCGCAGAACACCTCGCCGCAAACTTATTCGACGTATGTGCGCGAAGCCGACAACAAGCATCCGGCCACAATGCTGTCCGGCGGCTTCTCGACGGGCGGTGTGTGGACGTACGGCGCAACCACCATCATGCCGCAGGTGAGCGTCGACGGATTGGTGATGCGCGAAGAGGGCTATACGGAAACCCAGCCGACCACCAGCGCCACCACCATCGGCGACGCGTTCGATCTCACGGTTCAGCCTTATTACGCCCAATCGCTGCGCGTCTTCCTCGGCACAACCGTTCGCTACGACATCAATTTGTGGGACATCTATCTTCAACCCGAAGCGCGGGCCGGTTATCGCTACGATCTGTTCTCCGATCCTGTGAAGCTGAAAGCCGCCTTTGCTCATTCGGGCGTCGGGGGCACGACCGGCACGCAGTTCACGATGTTGGGGCCCGATCCGTCGCAAGGAAATTTTGTTCTCGGCGGTTCGCTCGCGGGCACTACCGATACCTGGACGATGAGCTTCAACTTCGATCTCGTGCGCGGCAGCAATGGCGCCTTCGAGCAGGTCGGCACGATCAATCTGCTGGGACGGATTTAAAAAGCAAAATCACCTCCCCCTTGTGGGGAGGTCGACGCAAGGAGCGAAGCGAATTGCGTCGGGTGGGGGGATACGTCGCCCCCCCACTCGGATCGCCTCGCTGCGCTCGGCTCTCCGGCCTCCCCACAAGGGGGAGGCAAAATCGCTACTCGCTACTCGCCAATTTCACCAACCGTTCCACGTCTTCTTCCGGCGTCGCGAAGGATGTGACAAGGCGTATAAGCGTGCGCCCGCCAGAGGCCGGCCCCCAATCGTAGAACACCGCGCCAGCAGCGCGCAGCCGGGCCACAGTGGTATCCGGTAGGCGAACGAATACCGCGTTGGCCTCCACCGGATGGGCGATCTCGGCGCCTCTCACGGGGCGCAGACCTTCCGCCAGTTTTTTTGCCAAGGCGTTGGCTTGGCCGGCATGATCCAGCCATCGCGTGCCGCTGAGATAGGCATCAAGCTGTGCGGAGACGAAACGCATCTTCGACAGAAGATGACCGGCCTTTTTGCGGCGGTATTCGAAATCGCGCGCCTCGGCCGGATCGAAGAAGATCACCGCCTCCGCGCCGAGCGCGCCGTTCTTGGTGGCTCCGAATGACAGAACGTCGACGCCCGCACGCCAAGTCGCTTGCGCGGGTGTACAGCCCAAATGCGCCAGCGCATTGGCGAAACGGGCACCGTCCATATGCAGCTTCATTCCGTGGCGGCGCGCCAGAGCGGAAATCGCCGAGACTTCCTGCGGCGTATAAACGGTTCCCAACTCGGTCGACTGGGTAATGCTGACGGCAGCGGGTTGGACGTGATGCACGAAACCTTTCAAGAAATGACCGAGTGCCTGTTCGATCGCAGCGGGCGCGATTTTTCCGTCGGTGCCTTTCAGCCCGACGAGTTTGGCGCCATGGGTGTAGAATTCGGGCGCGCCGCATTCGTCAACCGCAATATGGCTTTCGCCATGACAGAAGATGGCGCCATGGGCAGGAACCAAAGTCGCCAGCGCCAAAGCATTGGCTGCCGTGCCGCTGATCACGGGAAACGCGGCAACCGGCCGTTCGAACAACGCCTGGAACCGCGCGCGGACTTTGGCCGTGATTTCGTCGTCGCCATAGGAGCGCGCCGCACCCGCGGCCGCCTCGCTCATAGCGGCCAAGATTTCGGGCCAAACTCCATAGGCATTGTCGGATGCGAAATTCACTGCCGCTCACCAGCTTCCAATGTTCGGCATCGACGTCCAAGGCTCCTTTGGCGGTAATGCGGCGCCGTCTTGCAGCAGTTCGATCGAAATGCCGTCCGGCGAGCGGATAAAGGCCATACGCCCTTCACGCGGCGGGCGGTTGATCGTCACGCCCGCTTCCAGCAGCTTCTGGCAGGTCGCATAAATATCCTCGACGCCGAACGCGAGGTGACCGAAATTGCGGCCGCCGGCGTAAACTTCCGGATCCCAGTTATAGGTGATTTCTATAAGCGGCGCAGCGTCACTTTCGGCTCGACTGGCATCCGCCGGGGCGGCTAGAAAAACAAGGGTGAAACTCCCTTTTTCGTTTTCGACTCTGCGAATCTCGCGCAAACCGAGCTTGGCGCAATAAAAGTCCAGCGCTGCATCGAGCTTCGCAACTCGAATCATGGTGTGGAGGTATCGCATCGTATTTCCTTCACAATTCGACATTCAGTAGAGATTGTCGGCGCCGGACCGGCAAGTGTGTCGTTTGGCGGAGATTTATTGCATCGCGGCATGGCGTTCGGTGAAACGATTCGCCGCACATCTAAGTTACTTTTTCCAATGCACAATTTAACCGCTAGCACGCCGCGCGCCGTTTCGCCGCGAAATGCGTTTTTTGCGATCTATCGCCCAAATCATGACACATTCTCGAGTGTTTCTTACAGCTGTGTTATGAAGCACGCCGACCGGGGGAACGACTCGGCAGGTGGGGACGTTGTTAACCAAGCCGGGATAGAATGAGCGTTTCCTGCTAGAACCACTGGACCGACACGCGAACGATGTTTACGATTGCCTTAAGAACAGTAGAATGCGCTTGGCAAAACGGGCGCCGGTGGGGGGACGCGTGAGCTTGGTCATCTTAGGCACGGCCCGGCGCGTTAGCGCCGGGTTTAGTTTTCATAGGTACCGGTGAGAATCCATGGAACAACCACTACACACAATACACGCCCAACAAACGTCTTGGCTCTCGCCGAACAGGCTTGCTGCGCTTGCCGCTGCGACAGGTCTTGTCTTTGCCTTCGCTTGGGCACTTTCGATAGGTCTGGCGCAAACGCTGGTCGAGAAGGCGATGACAGAAATTAAGGCCGAGGTCCTTCCGGACAAGATGCCTGACAAAACGCCGCCGCCGCCGCCGCCGGATCTGAAAGAGCCGCCGCCGCCCTACGTGCCGCCGCCGGACTTTGTGATCCAGACGGACGCGCCGGCGACCACGGCGATCGCATCGCAGAGCAAAGTGGCGACACCTAAGGCGATTTCTTCGCCGGCATCGATTGGCCCGAAGCACAAGTGCGGTGAGGAATGGTATCCACCGATTTCCAAGCGTCTGGGAGAGCAGGGCACAACCGTGGTCGCCTTCCATATCGGCGTTGATGGGATCCCCAAAGACATCACGATCGCCGGTTCGAGTGGTTCGGAGCGTCTCGATAACGCGGCCATCAGCTGCGTCGCAGCAAACTGGCACTATTCGCCGGCAATCGAAGAGGGGCATCCGGTTGAAGTTCCGTGGAAGGCGCAAGTGGTTTGGAACCTCAAGGGTAACTGAGGCGCCTTCTGGAAGTGAAAGCTTAGTTTCTATTTTAGACAGCTACGGAGTAGTACTGACATGATCTCGAAACACCTGACGATCGCAGCAGCCTTCGTCCTTCTTACCGGTTTCGGTGCGGTTCCTGCGCTCGCGCAGGCCACCGGCGCCCCAACAACACCGGCAGCCACAACGGCTGCTCCTGCGGACACAACGCCCGCTCCTGTGGTGGTTAAGGCCGCACCCGCCAAAGACCAGGAAAATCCCTACGGTCTTGGCGACATCATCAAGAAGAAGAACCCAGTTTCCTATTCGGTGTTGGCCGTGCTTCTCGTGATGTCGGTTGGCACTTGGTATTTCTTCTTCACCAAATACTTCGAACAGAGTCGCATCATGGGTCAGGCGCGCAGCATCGAGCGGCGCTTCTGGACCTCGAGCAACCTGAATGAAGGCATCGAGAAGCTGCCGAAGAATTCGATGTTCCGCGCTATCGCCGAAGCCGGCGTGCGGGCGGCCTCGGGCGGTACCACTCTCGTCAATCAGAACGATTGGATCGCCATGTCGCTGTCGCGTCAGCTTGAAGACGCCACGGGCTCCCTGGGCGGCGGCGGTATCTCCTTCCTCGCATCAGTCGGCTCGGTTGCTCCGTTCGTCGGTCTGTTCGGAACGGTTTGGGGCATTCTGCAAGCCCTCATCGCCATCGGCGTCGCCGGCCAAGCCTCGATCGACAAGGTTGCGGGCCCGGTGGGTGAAGCTCTGATCATGACCGCGCTCGGCCTGTTCGCCGCCGTCCCGGCCGTGTTGATTTACAACCTGCTCGTTCGTCGTAACAAAGTGATCACCGAAAAGCTTCGCGGCTTCGCGGGCGACCTGCAGTCCTACCTTATTTCGAAGGCGAAATAAGTAGCGTTTTCGGGATATAGGTTCGCGGAGAATAACCATGGCTGCTTTGAATGTTCAGTCCAGCGGCGGGGCAGAAGAAGATCAGGTAACCAGCGCGATCAATACCACCCCCTTGGTGGATATCATGCTGGTGCTGCTCATCATCTTCCTCGTCACTATTCCGGTGATCGTGAAGACGGTGCCGCTCGAGCTTCCCAATGCGCGCAATATCGCGACTGTCACCAAGCCGGAAAACATCGTTGTTTCCGTCGACAGGGATGAGAACGTTTATTGGAACAATGCTCCGGTCCAATATTCGGAACTGCGCGGCAAGTTCGAGGCGGCCATGCGGCGGGCAGCAGCGGGTGGTTCGGTGGCAATGTTGCCGGAAGTGCATATCCGTAGCGACAAGAACGCTCGTTTCGAATTGGTGGGCCGGGTCATTCTGGCATGCCAAGAGGCGGGCGTTTTGAAAGTGGCGTTTCTCACGGAGCCCCGTAACGAGTCCGAGTAGGCTCTCAGGCGCGGTTTAGGAAGGTATACAGATCATGTCTATGAATGTCGGACCGGGCGGCGGCGAAGGCGAGCCGATGGTAGAAATGAACGTCACGCCGTTGATCGACGTGATGCTCGTTCTCCTGGTAACGCTGATCGTCACGCTGCCTATTCAGACCCACGCTGTGAAATTAGATATGCCCCGGCCGGATACTCATCCGAGGTCTATACAACCGATTGTGGTAAATCTCTCGGTCGACTTCGATGGGACGATTACTTGGAATGGCACGCCGGTCGATCGCCCGACCCTGGATGCCTATCTGCAACACGCAGCCGACCAAGAACCGCAGCCGGAAATCCACCTTAATCCAAACAAACTCGCGAAATACGATGTCGTTGCGAAGGTTCTGGCGGATGCACAGAGTCGTCACGTGTTGAAGATTGGCTTTACGGGTTTAGAGCAGTATATGGACTAATGTGAGGGGCGGCCGCAGAAATCTCCGAGCGTGCGGTCGCGTGCGTCGGAGGCCTGCGCAGTGAACGAAGAGGTCTCAGATGATCCCGAAGAAATTGCGCGCCATCGGTTTGGCGCTTGTATTGGGCACCGCTGCGGCTGCGGCCGTCGGAAGCCTTAGTCCAGCCCAGGCGGCCGTTCGTTCCTCTGTCGGCAAACCGCTGCAGGCTGCGCAAGCCGCCGCCGCCGCCGGCAATTACACCGGGGCGATGGCGAAGATCCGCGAAGCGGAATCTGTCGGCGGACTGACGCCCGAAGAACAGACCGTCATCACCAAGATGAAGCAGTACATCGAGGCCAAGTCGGGCGGTTCGGTCGGCGTCAGCGATGCCATCGGCGCCCAGGCGAAGTTCGACGCGGATTATCGCGCCGGCCGCTATCGTGCCGCCATCGACGATGCCGAATTGCTGCGCAAATACGGCGCGTTAAACGGCACCAACATCGAAGTCATCGCCCAGGCCTATTATCAATTGGGCGAATTCGCCGAATGCGCGCGCTTCGCCCGCTCCAATGGCGGCGGCGAAGGCATGCTTAGGCTGCAGATGACCTGCGCTTCGAAGAGCGGCGACGATGCCGCGATGCGCGCGGCGCTGGAACAGCTCGTAGCCTCTACGGGCAAGCCCGAATATTGGGGCCACTTGCTGCAAATGGCGGAGCGCGCCAAGGCGCTTTCCGACCATCAGACGCTCGATATCTACCGCATCAAATTCTTGACCGGCTCGATGATGGGTCCGTCGGCTGCAGCGGATTACGAAACGCTTGCCACGCTGGCGATTTAGTTCGGTTTCGACAGCGAAGCGCAAAACGTGATCCAGAAGGGCATGGCGTCCAAGCTGCTCTCCGGCGACCGCGACAACCGTCTGCTGAGCCGAGCCAAGCAGGATTTGGCGACCGACCTTGCCAATCTCGGCAGGACGGTTCAGGCCGCCAATGCCGACAAGAGCGGCGACTTGCTGGTTAAGCTCGGCGAAGACTATTGCGGGATGGGCCGCTACAAGGATGCGGTCGACGCCATCCAGGCCGGTATCAAGAAGGGCACCAGCGATCCGGACAACGCACAAATCCGTCTTGGCCAGGCCCTGTACGGCGCCGGTCAGAAGGATGCCGCGCTCAAGGCATTTGCCAAGGCTACCAAGACGCCCAACGGCGAGATGACCGCGCATCTGTGGGCGCTTTACGTCCGCGGGCACTAAGCGGCCTCTAACTCCATGGATCGAACGGTTCCGCCCTCCCATCGGAGGGCGGAATTGTTTTTGGGTGATGGCAGTGCGCCGTGCGTGCGCTCGCTTGACGAGCCGCGCGTCATGCTGAGGTGCGCGGCCGTAGTTCGAGGCCCACCTTCGGCGGGCGCTTCACCATGACGGCCGCGCCTCGAAGCACGCACGACCTAACGGCCGCTTTCTGTCTTCCGCACCTGATTCTGCAAATAGGCCCGCACGTCGACATCGGGCGGCGTCGCAACACCTTTGCCGGGACCAGGCGTGTTCAATTCTCCCAGCGTGAAGTCCATCCGCGCCTCATAAGTGCGGTCGATCTGATTGCGCAGATTGCGCTCGGCTTCGTACCATGCCGTCTTCACCGTGGCGTCCGGACACGGCGCATATTCCGTGCCCGACGTCGCGCCCCAACGCCGCTCGACGCAATGATAGGGATCGAAAGACAGGTCGAACAGCCGCGCCCGAGCCTGTTCGTAGCTCATCGTTATGCGCGAGCCGTCGCTGCGCGTGTAGGTGATGCTGCATTGCCCCGTATGCGCCGTATAAACCGCGAGCATATCGGCGGCGAGATTTTTGCCGCGATAAGACAGCTTGGGATCGTGCTGCTGGCTCATGCGGATGAAACGCTCCGCTGTGTCACGCAATTCCTTGAACGCCGTCTTCAGGCGGGCGTCGCGCGACGGCGTCGAATAAGTCTCCCAATCGCCCTCGGAGCCATAGATGTTGAGCGGCAGCCGGTCCGGTTCCGGCAGCTTGTTCAGCCCCGCCCGGATGGCGAGATCGACGGCGTCGACGCGGTAATGCAAATCGGCGCAATTCGAATCGACCATATCCGCGACTTCCTTTAGCGGATCGAAGGCCAGCGTGCCGCCGGCCATCTCGGCGCGCACAAAGTCGTAATAATCCAGCACCTGCTGGTTGAGGATAAAAACTCCCTTCGCCCAATTGTCGTCGTCTTCGGGACGCGGCCCATTGCCGAAAAATTGGACATCTGAGAAATCCGCAATGTCTTTGTTGGCGGCCAGTTCGATATGGCCGCCCGAGTAGGTACCGTCCGCCTGCTTGACGGCGCCGACCAGCCGCTGCGGCCGCCAATTCTTGAAACCAGCGCCCATGCCCGGAAACGCGCGCACGAAACGCAAATCGTAGAAGCCCCGCGTCACGGAGTTGTCGGGATGGGAGTCGAGGTAATGAATGCGTCCGTCGGAATCGACCCGCCACACCGTCGCCAGATGACCATTGGGATCGTAGATTACTGTCCCCGGCCGGATCGATTTGGGGTCGATCGCCGGCGAATAATGATCCGACTCATAGGGTTCTTCGAGATCGGGGTGGATGCGATACGACGCCGAGAAGACCGCGTTCTCAATATCCTCGAGAATGGCGTAGCCGCTTTGCGTGCCGCTTTTCGGCTCGGTGCGTCCGGTGACCGCATTGCCGCGAAAATTGTAGCGCGGATCGCCGCCGGCGCCGTGCGGCTCCACGGCGCTTTCGTAAGAAAAAGGAAGCCCGCGCTTCCAGGCAAAATAGAACCGCAGTGCATAGGGAAACTTGGCGCAGTCCGAACGGAAATAGAACGTCGGCGGGTCTGTGCCGCGAAACGGATTACGTGCGTCATGCAGGCAGCGGTCTACGGTATCGCATCCGGAATCACCGAGCTCGGCGATGAACCGGCCATAATCGCGTTCGTCGGCGTCCGACCAGTGATCGTAGCGGATGACATAAAGCGACGATTGGGTGTCCGGCGTTATGGCGGGCGCAACCTGAGCCTGGGCGCCGCACAGCGACGCGGCGAACAACACCGCCGGTGCAACTTTGCCGATCAACCAATCCCCCATCATGCGGCAAACGGTAAACCTCGATGATGACGGGTCAAGTACCGTCCAGAGTTGAAAGCAGCCAAAAAGAGCCGTTATGGCGGACCGGTCACATTCGCCATAATCTAAGGAAATGAGCGGATTCCTGTCATTTGATGAATACCAAGCCCTTTTGCTGTCCCTGCAGGTGTCGGGGGTGGCAATTGTGTCTGCGTTGCCGTTCGCCTTCGCGGCCGCCCTGTTGCTGGCGCGAACCCGGTTAGCCGGAAAAACGCTGGTCGACGGTCTGGTCCACTTGCCGCTGGTGTTGCCGCCGGTGGCAGTGGGCTATTTGCTCCTGGTGGCGTTTGGGGCCCGCGGGCCACTCGGCGGGTGGCTGTTGCACCATTTTGGCTTGCGTTTGGTCTTCAGCTGGACCGGCGCGGCGCTGGCGAGCGCGCTGATCACATTCCCGCTCCAGGTGCGGGCGATCCGGATGGCGCTGGAGGCGGGCGATGCGGGTCTGAGCGAGGCCGCACAAACGCTGGGCGCGCGCCGCCTGGACCGGCTGCTCAACATCACCCTTCCTCTGGCTTGGCCGGGCATATTGAGCGGAGCGATCACAGCCTTCGCGGCCAGCCTGGGCGAATTCGGCGCCATCATCACCTTCGTCTCCAATATCCCCGGCCAGACGCAGACGCTTCCGCTGGCGATCTACGCCGCGCTGCAGGCGCCGGGGGGCGAGGCCGAAGCGGCCCGGCTATGCCTGCTGTCGATCCTGCTGGCGCTGGGTTTCATGACGGCCGGCGAATTTGCCGCGCGCGCTGCGCGAGCTCGCGCATGACGGCTGAGATTTTCCTGCGGCACCGTTTTGGCGCTTTCACGCTGGATGCGGCATTCGTTATGCGCGGCGGGGTGACGGCTCTGTTCGGTCCATCCGGTTCCGGCAAGACGAGCATGGTGAGCGCCATCGCAGGATTGTTTCGTCCGCGGGACGGCCGCATCGCACTGGACGGGCGCGTCGTACTGGATAGCAAGGCGAGAATCTTTGTGCCGGCCGAAGCGCGGCGCATCGCGGTGGTGTTCCAGGATGCGCGATTGTTCCCGCATATGAACGTCGAGAACAATCTGCTCTTCGGCTGGCGGCGCACGCCGCAAAAAGCGGACGCAGCGACCATCGGCCATGTCATCGATCTTTTGGGCTTGGGCGCTTTGCTACGGCGGGGCCCCCATCGCCTTTCGGGCGGCGAGAAAAGCCGTGTTGCGCTCGGTCGGGCCTTGTTGGCCTCGCCGCAGATGCTGCTGCTGGACGAACCGCTAGCTTCTCTCGATGCCGAAAGGCGCGGCGAAATCCTTCCCTATCTCGAGAAACTGGCGCGCGAGACCAAGCTCCCCATGCTGTATGTCAGCCATGCCGTGGACGAAGTCGCCAGACTGGCCGACGAGATCGTTGTGCTGCGGGATGGACGGGTGACCGCGCAAGGCACGGTGTTCGATCTTCTAACCGATGTCGATGCCATCGCAGGCGTGCCGCCGTTGGGCGCAGTTTTCGATGCCAAACTCGCCGGCGTGCGCGAAGGCCTGAGTTTGCTCGCCTTCGAAGGCGGCGTCTTGGTCGTGAAAATGCTCTCGCTTGAAACTGGTGCCCGCGTGCGCGTGCGGTTGCGCGCCGAAGACATCATGCTGGCGCGCGAAGAACCGCGCGCGATCTCGGCCAACAATGTGCTGTCTTGTGTGATAGCTGCGCTGCGCACAAAGAACGGCGAAGCCGATGTTCAATTGCTCTGCGGCGCGACGAAATTGGTGGCGCGCATCACCGACGCTTCGCGTGTGCGGTTGGGCCTGGAGCCTGGCGTCTCGGTGTTCGCCATCGTGAAAAGCGTTACGGTGGGACGGTAGGTCCGATCAAGCACCGACGCGAAACACCAGTTTCTTCGACAGGGTAAAATTGAACAGCAAGCCTGCCAAAATGCCCGCCGCGAGTGCGATATAGGGAATGTTCAGCGGAAAAGGTGCGCGGCCGATCAGCAGCACGTATACCGCGAAATTCACTGCCGCGCCGATGCTGTTGGTCAACACGAAGCGAAGCCATTCGCTTAGCATGGCCGTGGCGCCTTCGCTGGCATGTGCCGCGAAGGTGAGTTTCCGGTTGCCCCACCAGGTGAAAGTCACCGCAGGAAAGAAGGCGAGGAACCAGCCCAGGCGCGGACCGGCACCCAGCAAACCATGGGCCAGCATAAGCGCGGCTTCGTTGACGAAGAACCCGGCACCGCCCACTACGGCAAAACGCAGAAATCGGGACGCAGCGAGCCGGCGTAGAAAATCGGTCACGGTTTGCGCAATCCGTAGGGTCCCGGGATGCTCAGGTAGCGAAGGCGTTTCATCTCCCAACGCCCACGCGTCACGGTGTCGAGGATGAGCCCAGTGAACAACGAGAGAAAGGCCAGAACCATCATGCCGGTAACCAGCACGGTGGTGGGAAGACGCGGCACCAATCCGGTTTCAAAATATTCGAGCACGACGGGAATGCCGATCGCAAAGGAGAATATTGCGAAGAACAGGAAGATAAGGCCGTAGAACACCAGCGGCCGCTCCCTTCGCATCAAACCGACGATGGTGAGCAATATGCGCGTTCCATCGCGGTAGGTGTTGAGCTTGCTGACGGAGCCTGCCGGGCGCTCTTTGTAGCGCGTTCCCACTTCGGCCATCGGAACCTTCAAGCGCACCACATGCACCGAGAGCTCTGTCTCGATGCCGAAGCCCTTGGCGGCGGAGGGAAACGACTTGACGAAGCGACGCGACATAATGCGGTAGCCGCTCAGCATATCGGCCATTTTGACGCCGAACATCACGCTGGTGAGCCCGGTCAAGAGGCGATTGCCCAACACATGGCCGGGACGATAGGCCTCGACCGCCGTCGATTCGCGTTTGCCCGACACGATGTCCAGTCCGTCGTCGATCAGCTGTGCGATCAGCATCGGGGCCGCCTCGGCATCATAGGTATCGTCGCCATCGACCAGGACATAGATGTCGGCCTCGATGTCGGCGAACATGCGGCGCACGACGTTGCCCTTGCCCTGCAGAAATTCGTTGCGAACGATGGCACCGGCGTCCCGCGCGCGCGCCACGGTCTCATCCCGCGAATTGTTGTCGTAGACATAAATTTGCGCCGTTGGCAGGCTGGCGCGGAAATCCTGCACGACCTTGGCGATGGCCGCCTCTTCGTTGTAGCAGGGAATGAGAACCGCGATTCTTGTATCGTTTGTCATGAGTTCCGGCGTACCAAGGGGCACCATTGATAAGCCCCAATGAGATTGGTGTCGAACATCCGGCATTTTAGCCAGTCTATCGCCAAGCCATAATCCAAAACAGCGGCGCTGGCGCGGCCCATGTCATAGGCGTCCGAAATCAGGAACAGCGGACCTTGATGGTGGTAAACGCGCTTCTTCATTTCGCGGGTTAATTCCGTACCGTCTTCAGGCTGCATCATCCAACCGTCAATTCGCAAAACCGGGACCTGAGGCGGCAGCGAGGGCGCGATGAACCCGAGCGGCGCATCCCCGGTCATTACCACCATCGTATGGGCGGGATCGGCCAGTTTTGGCAGGTCGGCATCGATGTAAGGATCGCCGAGCGGCGCCCGCTCGAGCCATTCGCTGCGCGTGAACAGCATCGCCAGGAAGAACAACCCTCCCAAGGCGACGAGCTGCGTACGGCGCGGCACCGGCAACAAACCGACGCCGATGGCGATGATCAGCGGCGCCAGCATCTCCAGAAGCAAAATGTAGCGGTAGATGGCGAAGATTTTGAGCCAGAAGAAATAAGATACCGCGGCGAAGACGATGACGATGCGTGCGGCCTCAGGAACTACAAGCGGATTCTTGGAGCGCCGCCCCGCCAGCCAAACAAGCAGCGCGACGATGGAGACGACATAGGCAAGCCCGACGCGGATATCCAGGAAGGGCAGATCGTCGGCAATCCGCCAATCGATGGAGAAAAGAATGGGGAAGGCAACCGCTGTCCAGAAGCTGGTAGGCAGAAAGCGCATATCGCGATAGGGCGAAGACAGCGCAAGCGGCGAATGGAACAGGTCGTTGAAATAAGGAAACAGCGGATTGTGCGTCAGCGTCTGCATTCGCCACATCCAATAACCGGCGAATAGCAGGAAACCGATAACGCCGCCGAGCCCGCCGGCGGCGAGCCGCGTCGCCACGTGCTTGCTCCGTCCGCCAATAGCAAGCAGCGCCGCCGCGAAGCCGACGGCGAACGGCATTTCGGGAAGCTTAAGGCCGGCCGTACTTCCGGTCAGAAATCCCGCCAAAGCACACCACAGAAACGCTTCCGTCAGCGAACCGCGCGCCAGCACTTCGCGCTTGACGACCAGGATGGCGAGGCCCGTGAGGATAAACAGGCTCATCACATTGTCGTAGTAATGCGTGCCATAGAGGCAGAGCGTCAGACCGCCCGTCATGCTGAACAAGGCCAACGCCGCCGAGGCCAGTTCCGAATGTTCGATGCGCAGCGTGTTTCGCGCCAGCACGTAGAGCGGGACGATATTCGCCGCCTGGAACAGCCCGAGCACTGCGATGGCAAACCAGCTCGTGGTGTGTATCGCGAGCCAGTAGAACGGCACGTCGGAAAGCGGGTTGTAATAGCTCCCTTGATGGGCGACCGCGATGTCGATGCCCATGCGATCGTTCAAGAAGGCATAGGGGATGTACCAATGGTAATTGCGAAAATCCCAGGACGTATCTTTGCCGAGCCAAACGACATAACTCGTCCACGCCAAAATGGAGACCGCAAGAAAAGCATATTCGCGGCGCGAGAGGCGCGGAGCGGTACTGGCTGAAGACATCGGGCGATCCGGCCGGACAAGGCGTGAAAAATCGCTCGGAGTTCTAGCGCATTTTTGCCCGCAAGGGAGGGGGAGGGTTACGGCTCGACCTCGACCGCCAAATTGGACAGGAACTGCTCGGTGCAGGCTCGCCAGGAACGGGTCAGCGCGAAGGCCCGTGCCGCTTCGCGCGGAATTGTCAGGGCTTGCCGACAGGCCTTTGCCAGATCCTCGTCCAAGGCCGCGACCGGGGCCCCGTCCACCACGTCTATCGGGCCTTGCACCGGATAGGCCGCCACGGGCGTGCCGCAGCCCAACGCTTCGAGAATGACCAGGCCGAATGTGTCGGTCTTGCTCGGAAAGACGAAGACGTCGCTGCCGGCGTAAGCCTCTACCAGCGGTTGACCCGTTTTGGGGCCTAGAAACTTGGCCGATGGATAAGCCCGCTGCAGCGAGGCGCGCGATGGACCGTCGCCGACCACCACCTTGGTGCCCGGCAGGTCCAATGACAGGAACGCCTCGATGTTTTTTTCGACCGCAACGCGACCCACATAAAGCCAAATCGGTTTGGAAAAGGGCAGGGACGCTTGCGGCAGCGGACGGAATTGGTCGGTATCGACGCCGCGCGACCAAATGCGCGCGTTGCGGAAGCCATGGCTTTCGAGCTCGTGTTTGAGCGATGGCGTGGCAACCATCATCGCGGTAGCGGGCTGATGAAACCAGCGCAGGAAGCCATAAACCGTCTCTTCGCCAATGAACGGGAAGCGGGCGCGGACATATTCGGGGAAACGGGTGTGGAAGGAGGTGGTGAACGGGATGCCGTATTTTATGCAGATGGCCCGTGCCGACAAACCCAGAGTGCCTTCCGTCGCGATATGAATCGCATCGGGTGCGTATTGGCGGAATTCGTTTTCCAATCCGGCACGCGGAAACAGCGCCAGCTTGATCTCCGCATAAGTCGGCAGCGGAATGGTGATGCGGCCTTCTGGCGTGGCATAGCGCACGTCATGGCCGAGCGCGATCAGATCGCGGCCCAGCATCTCAAGGGTGCGAACGACGCCGTTGACTTGCGGCGCCCACGCATCGGTGACGATCAGGACTTTGAGCGGCGTTGATTCCGCCGTGCCGATGCCGAACGGCATCGGACCATGCGGCCGCCGGCGGAAAATCCTACGCGGATATAGGCGCAATCTCACCTTGCGCGCCGGAATGGGCGCGGGCTGGTACGCTCGCAGGAGAAGGGGATGCCCAGCGCAGAATCTCCAGATGTCCGCGGGCATCTTCGACAAGGGCAGTGCAGCTTTCAACCCAGTCACCATCGTTGAGATAGAGGATCGGGCCGATTTGGCGGATTTCCGCTTGGTGGATGTGACCGCACAACACACCATCGACGCCTTTGGGAGCGGCGGCACGCGCGACGACCAGTTCGAAGCGCGAGACATATTCCACCGCGTTCTTGACTTTACGTTTGAGATAAGCCGAGAGCGACCAATAGGGCAGCCCGAATCGGCGGCGCACAATGTGGAGGCGATCATTCAGCGCCAGAGCGAAGGTGTAGGCCCAGTCGCCGACATGGGCGAGCCATTTGGCATAACCGATCACGCCATCGAACTGATCGCCGTGCAGCACCAGCAGGCGCCTGCCGTCAGCCGTCTCATGGATGGTTTCAAGCACGACGTCGATGCCGGCGACGCAGCGGCCGCAATAGGCGCGCAGGAATTCGTCGTGATTGCCCGGTACGTAAATGACATGCGTGCCTTCATCCACTTTGCGAAGGATTTCCTGCACGACGCGCGTTTGCGACTCGTTCCAAAACCAGCGCCGCTTTAGCTGCCAGCCGTCGATAATGTCCCCGACTAGGTAAAGCGTGTCGCAGGAATTGCGGACAAGGAATTCTGCCAGCAGCTCTGCCTTACAGCCGCGCGTGCCCAAATGAACGTCAGAAATAAAAATAGTGCGGTGATGGCGGGCGAAGGGCAGGCCCGGTTGCGGCGTGCGGGAAGGTAGTTTTGGCCGCTTGCGGCGCTCCTTAGCGGCTGGTCCGCGGCGATTGATAACGGTGGGCGTCCAGGCGATCTCGGCCATAGGCGGGCTCCGTGTCGCGTACCGAATCATTACGGCGGCGCATTGCGGCGTTGGGTAGCGGCGTTGCGCGAATCTTTTATTGCAGTGCGAAGACGAATGCGTGAATCCGTCTAAGGTTATGAAATGTCCGAAAAATTGATACCGGTAACATTTTGCGTTGCACAATGAGGCGCCATTACCCGCTCACTCCTTGTGCAATCCCTAACAAAACCGCAGGAATCCTCTATATTTTTCACAAAACTATTTCATTGCGATGGCATGTTCATTCTTGATTACACCCCTCATTAATGTCATATTGTTGCAGCGCGGTATTGCGGGCTTCCTCTTCGCGACGCCGCGGCCCTTCCTGGGCGTTTCCTCCCTGAACTTGGCCGCTCCTACGGGAGCGGCCTTTTTTCTAGCCAGCGATAATTGTTGTGCAGGCGGTGCGCGACGGTTTTTTTGATAGCGCCATCGCGGCAGGCGCAGCTCTCGGGCCTATGAGCCCCGTTTGGCGATCATGATGCTGCCGCGTTCAGCGCCGATGCTGCAGGAGATTTTCCTCTCAGGGGAGTGCGATGCGATTTCCAATTCTGATTGGCGGATTGTGTTTGGTTGGAATGGTCACCGGTGCGCAAGCCGGTATTTGGGGTAGCGATAAATTGCTGCCCTGGCCCGATCCCGCCGTGCCGGCGCAGAGCCGTAGCGTCATGCATCCGGTATTCAAGTCAGTTGAGCTTGGCGCCTTCAAGATCAAATTCGAAAAAACAACTTTGCCCGATATCATTACCGCAATCGGCTCTGGCGAGATCAAACATCAAGGCGATGCGGCGGCATCCTACTATTGGATTTGTTATCGCTTCAACGAAGCGGGCGGCGTCGGACAACTCGGAATCTTCGTCAATGCCGAAATGGGAGGCGGGGCTGTTACGGATGTTATGTTTCGTACTCAGAAGATCGAGCCCGATGAAAACTGCCCCTTTCTGCCGCGCAAGTTCACGCCGATCATCACCGATACCGGATTGGGGCTGTCCTCCAGCTATGCGGACTTTGTGAAACAGTTGGGAACGCCCGGGGGGCAGGCGCAGGGCAAGTATTCATGGATATTCGACCGTGAAAGCCACTCACAGGGGTCGCCCCAGGGCTGTTCAGTTCTCTTGACATAGGCGGAGAGCGGCCAGCGATTTGAGGCCGCCGAGGGCTGCGGCGTAGCGGGTTTGGGCGAAGGAGCCTGCGAGATTGAAGCGCAGGATGTTGTAGGCGAAGGATCGGATGGTGGCGAAGATGGCGGGGTTCTTGCGGATTCGGGAAGCGTCTTCGCGCAAGGTCACGTCGCGAACGTAATGCAACCTGTTTTCGATGTCCCAGTGTCCGCGGATGACGCGAGCGGCGTCGGCGGCCTTGATAGGGTGGCTGGAGAGATAGAGAGCGACCTCCTGCGATCTTTTCCAAAGTCCGGTGGCGGGCTGGAAGCTCAGCACGATGCGCTCGACCTTGATGATCGCCGCGACGTATGGCTGCCATTCGGTGCCGGCCACCGCCGGGGTGGCGTCGAAGACGCCGACGAGACGGATTTCGTGACGGTTGCGCCGTTTGGCATCGACGGTGCGAACGCCGGAAAGCAGCGGCGCCTTGGCGCAAACCGCCTCGACCCTGCGGCAAAGGGCAAGCTGGTTGTCCTTCAACTGGACGACGAGGTGCGCCTTGGCTGCCGCGGCGGCCTCGAAGGTTTTTTTTGACAATGCATGGCGTCGAGCGTGACGATGTGGCCGGAAACGTCGAGGTCTTCCAAGAGCTTCTGCGCCGCCGGGATTTCGTTGGATTTCTCGTCGATCTCGACATGCGCCAGAACCAAGGCCGTATCGGTGGCGAAGGCGCTGAGCACCTGCTTGGCCCGGCTGTCGCTAAAGGCGTCGAAGCTGCCCCGCAACGCCTTGCCGTCCAGCGCCAGCGCCCGCCTGCCGCCGCCAGTGCCGTTCAAGTTCGCCGCGTGTTGGCGAAAGGCTTTTTCCACACTGGCGGGATCGAGTTCGCTCAAGATCGTGCGGATCGAGGTGTGCGCCGGTGGCCTCTTCCAACCGATCCCGAACGCCTTGTTCAGCCGCCGCCGGTGAACCTTGATGAAAGTGCGGATGCCGCGGTACGAGTTGGCTCCCGAAACCACCGCCAGAATCGCAAACAACAGCACATAGCTCTGCTCGTAGCGCTTGCCTTCGGCCCGTCGCGGATCGGGAATGGCGGCGAGAAACGCTAGGAACCGGTCGAACGCCTTCATCGGAACAGCCTCCACCAATCGTGACCGCTCCGCACAGATTCAGATTCACCGCTCCCTGGGAATCCACCGTTCCCATCACCGCTTCAATTCCTTGCCAACTGTGGCTTTCCAGACTCACCCATCAGAGAACTGAACAGCCCTGGGGGTCGCCCGAAACATGGATAACCGAACAGTGGGTCGATGCCGAATTCCATGACGGTAAACTCGTCGCTGTCTTATTCGGCGAGGAAACGTCTGATTAGATTGCTACTCGGCCGCCAGAGGACGGAGCGTGGTGCCGAGCGTCGTCATGTCGAGTGCCAGCAACCGCTCCAAGGCGCGTGTCAGCTTTGCTTGGATATCGGCGAAATGCCGTCCGCGCTCGACATTTTCCTCGTCGAGATACAAGTGACGATTGACTTCGATCTGCAGCGCATGCAGACCCGGCTCGCGCCGCCCATAAAGATGCGTCGTATAGCCGCCGGCATAGGGAACGTTGCGCGACGTCGCAAAACCGCAGGACTCGAAGGAAAGTTCGGCGTGGTGCATTAAGCTTGGCGACGCCGAGGCGCCGTAACGGTCGCCCAGAACGATGTCCGGCACGTTGGAGGCCGACGGCATGGAATGACAATCCACCACAACGGCCACGCCGAATCGGGCGCGCGTTTCTTCGACAAGCTCCGCCAAACCGGCATGGTAAGGCCGGTAGAGGCGTGCCAGCCGCTCCTCGGCGTCGTGCGGTTGCAATTTCTCGCGATAGATTTCGGCGCCGTCGCGTACGATCCGCGGGATGACGCCAAGGCCGGCGGCGACGCGGGCGCTCGGCGCTGCCACGTCGAGCCCCAGTTCGGCATCGAACATCGCGTTGTCCAATTCGGAGGCCGCCCGGTTGGCGTCGACATAAGCGCGCGGAAACATGGCGGCGATCAAAGGTGCACCCAGGCTCACCGCGCTTGCGAACAATTCTTCGACAAAGGCGTCTTCCGAGCGACGCAAGGCGAGGGGCGATAGCCAGCTCCGTGCCACGAAACTGGGGGGATAGAGCCGCCCGGAGTGAGGCGAGGCGAAAACGAACGGCGTTCTCGGCACCGCGGGGCGCGCGATCCGATAGGGTTCGTGCAAAAGGGCGGCCAATACGGGGTCGGCTGTCCCGTCCGCTGGGTTTTCCTGCGTCTTGCCCGCTTGACCCATGCCCAGATATGTCTCCTCTCGCTTCGCCGCGATTGCGACAGTGGACCACCAAGCGGGGCAGCCGATCAAGCGGGGCGTTAACCCGCATTTACCGTTTGCCCTTTATACGGTTTAGTCCGTCTGGGCGGAGGCCGTATGGCGCACATCCTTTTGGTCGAAGATGACGAGTTGTTGCGTAAATTTCTGGCGCAGGCGCTGGCGCGTGCGGGTCACGAGGTCACCGATTTCGGTGATGGCGAGGAAGCGCATGAAAGTCTGAAAGGCTTTCGCTTCGATCTTCTGCTGACCGACATCGTGATGCCGGGCATGGACGGGATCGAACTTGCCAAACGCGCGGCCGCGATGAACGCCGCCATGAAGATCATGTTTATCACCGGCTTCGCGGCGGTGGCGTTGCATCCTGCCTCCAACGCGCCCAAACAGGCGAAGGTCCTCTCCAAACCGTTTCACCTGCGCGAGATCGTCGCCGAAGTGGAACGGATGATGGCGGCGTGACGATTTATTCGATCTAAGCCGGACACAGACTTCCCGCAAACTCCCCGCAAATCCGCCTGGGTGCGAACACAATCGCGCCGAACTCGGCGCTCAGCCTTGCTTTGTCCGGTGTGTTCCGGGCGTGCATCCGGCAGGGGCAGGACCCGGGCAAGACGGACAAGGCCGAGCGGCCTGATCCAGCTTGGGAGGATGCAATGCAGACAAATCATGCCATCGTCATGGGGCGTGCACCGCGCTTGACGACACAGCGCCTGATGGGTTTCGTTTTTGCGGGGTTGCTGCAAGTGGCGGCAATCTGGGCGCTGATCGAAGGGCTGAACATCAAAGTTTGGCCGATACAGGACCCGCACACCACCGTCGATTTCGTCAAAAACCCCGACGACCATGGGCGGCCACCGCCTCCGAACGTCACCTTGGTCGATCCGGGGACCGTTACAGTCAGCGAACCGACTTGGACGTCGACCCCGGATCCGGATTCGCACGCCATCACGGCAAACAACGGGCCAGCGAACCCGGTCTCCGACTATGGTGCGGCAGGCATCCGCGAAACGCACACCATCCCGCCTTATCCGCCCATCGCGATCCGGCTGGGCGAGGCGGGCACCGTGCGACTACACCTCACGATATCCCCCCAAGGCCAGGTGACCGAAGCGGTTATCGTGCGCAGCAGCGGCTATGACGATCTTGACCGGGCGGCGCAGAGCTGGGTTTTGGCCCACTGGCGCTACCACCCGGCCAGTCATGCCGGGACGCCGGTCATGGGCGGTGCCGATGCGGAGGTGTTGTTCGATCTGCAAAATGCGCACTGATCGCTGAATTCGGCCGGCACGCTTGCCAGTCTCGCCGCGCGGGGGTTATAGAACGGCCCCCGTGCGGCGGGCGCGTAGCTCAGCGGGAGAGCACTACCTTGACATGGTAGGGGTCACAGGTTCGATCCCTGTCGCGCCCACCACTTAATGTCGCCAGAGCCCGAGCAGCGCGGGCAAGGAACCGCGGGCTATCGCCGGAAAACAACCGTGCTGTTGCCGTTCGCCAGTACACGATGCTCTGCGCGGTAGTGGACGGCGCGCGCCAGCACCATGTTTTCGATATCGCGTCCCAGGGCGACCAAATCTTCCGGCTTATGCGTGTGATCGACGCGCTGCACGTCCTGTTCGATGATCGGACCTTCATCGAGATCGGTCGTTACGTAATGCGCCGTCGCGCCGATGATCTTGACGCCGCGCTGATGCGCCTGGTGGTAAGGCTTGGCACCTTTAAAGCTGGGCAAGAACGAGTGATGAATATTGATGCAGCGCCACGATAATGCCCGGCACATATCGAGTGAGAGGACCTGCATATAACGGGCGAGCACGACCAAATCGATGCCGAGCCGCTCCACCATTTCCAGAACACGGCCTTCCTGCTCGCTTTTGGTTTCCTTGGTCACCGGCAGATGGTGAAACGGAATACCGTGCCACTCGACAATGCGCTGTAAATCGGGGTGGTTCGACACCACCGCGGGAATGTCGATCGGCAAGGTTCCGGTGCGGTAGCGATACAGAAGATCGTTGAGGCAATGGTCGAATTTCGACACGAGGATCAGTACGCGCGTCCTACAGCTGACGTCGTGAATTTGCCAGTCCATGTCGAACGGGTGCGCCACGGTCGTGAATTCCGTGCGCAACTCGGCCAGGGGCGGCATGGCGCTATTCTCAAGGAAGACAGTGCGCATAAAGAAACGGCCGGTGAGGGCGTCACCGAAGTGCGTCGACTCGGTGATGAACAGCCCACGAGAAGAGAGAAATCCCGACACGGCGGCGACGATGCCCACGGTGTCGGGACAGCTGATGGTCAGAACATATTGTCTGGCGGATTTGCCCATGATTTTGTGCCGCGGGAATGTGCCGGCTAACAATCGAGCGTATATGCACGCTCCCAAGTGCCGGCACGGCCCATGAAGCAGTTCCATTCCTGCATCTTCAACTTATCATAGCCGCCGACGAAGCTATCGCCAAATCTGCCGCAGATGATCGGAGAACTACGCTTTGGCAAGAGGATGATGCGCCAATTTATCGCTTCGCGGTGGCGCGCAGTTATGAAGCCGCATAGGTTCGTGCTCTGGCTCACAACAGTGCCGAATACGGCTTTGAACTCCATCTTGATGCGCACTGAGCGGCAAAATCATACGTCAGGTGCCTTCAAAAACAAACAGAGCGTCGCATCGAGGATTGCCTTAACCCTCAGCAACGTTTGCCACAAAGAAATCGTCGCAACGCTGCCGTGCGTCCGGGGAGGGAAAACGGGACGGTCCTTCGAACACCTCCCGGGCGCGCTGAAACTCCTCATCGATGAATTGCCGAATTGGCTCGGGGAGCAGCGTGGAACCCAATTCGCGTGTCGCGGCTTTGCGGACGATGAGATTGTCGACGATCTCGGCCACATCGTCCGGCGGCGCACATTCCGCCAACAGCGCCGGAAAATGCATAGGCGCAACGGCTTCTTCGGGATGCAAGCGAAGCCAGCGTAGCGCGGCCGCAGGGCGCAAAGCATAAAATATTTTCTTCTGCGGCACCGGCTTACCGTCGCGAAAGTAAGTCCGCCGCTGGCGTTCGCCCAGATGCAGATAGTGACGACCGATTAGAAACCGGTCTGCGACTTTGCGCGCCAGCGCAACGAACCCATCCTTGAATTCCAAATCGGTCGCATAGCTGATTGGCGAGGTCAGCCATTCGATGACCACGGCATTGCCTTTAAGCAATAGCTTGAGCGCTTTTCTCAAATCCCACCCATTGACATCCAGCAGGTCGTCAAGCGGCGTTTCAATGACGTCCCGCCCAGGCCACAGCGAAAGGTATTCGTCAACGGGCCGCACATATATGAATCGGCAGTCGTAATCGCTGGTGGGCGACGGGAACCCCCAGGCTCGGCTGCCGCTTTCGATCGCCAGAGGGATTCGCACATTGTGCTCTTGGCGAATTGCAGCAAGGCGCGCATCGATTTGCGCGACGATTGTGCTGTCCATCGAACTGGGAATAAGGCGGTGCATTCGATGGAAGCCGTTTTTCGTCACGGAAATCTCGCGACAATTTCTATCTCGCCGATAATTGCCGCGTTGAAGGCGGCAACGTCCTCCGCCGGAATCCAATATTCCAAACGATCGCGCCCGCCCGCCTCATGTACGTCATAGCGATCCAGAAAGGATTTGAAAACGCGAAATCGGGTGACAAACCCGGCACCGCTCGCAGGAACATTCCAGTCGCGCGCGATTTTGATCGCGTACGATTCCGTGAGCACGGGATAGAATATCGGTTGCTCCGGCAACCGGGGCGGAAATGCGCGCATCCCCGCTTCTTGGATCAGTTGCAATTCGGCAGGCCCGACCGGGCGCCAGAGTGTGACCGCGTCTTCCATGCCGAAACTGTGCCTTCGCGGCACCTGCAAGGCAAGTCGATCGGCTTGCTGGAAGAGAAACCATTCTGCTTGTGTGAAGAAAGAAGCGCAAATAACAGGATCAGGATACCTTGAAGGCCGGGGATTATAATGTATTGCTCGCTGCCGCAGGATCATCTGCGCCCCTGCGTGCGGCGCGGCGAGAAGAGCAATGTTGCGTACACTTGGTGTCTGCCGCCGATTCCACCGATTCTTAAAGGAGAGAGCCGATGAAGTGTTGGACGATGAGCGCGGGTCCGTTTGTGCTGCTCGCGGTTTCGAGTCTGGCTCTTGCAGCGCCCGACAATCGCGTCCTGGCCGCCGCGCAAGCGGCGCGCATCGACCAGCTGCAATTGCTCAAAGCCCTCGTGAATATCGATTCAGGAACAGGCGATGCCATCGGCGCCCACAGAGTCGAAGCCGTGCTGGTCCCGCGGCTGAAAGCGCTTGGCGCGAAAATCGAGATCGTTCCTGCAGAAGTACCGGGGCTCGGCACCAATCTCGTGGCGACGTTCGACGGCACCGGCAAAGCCCGCATCTTGATGATCGGCCATATCGATACGGTTTTCGGTCCGGGAACCGTTGCCAAGCGGCCCTATCGCGTGGAGGGCGATCGCGGGCGCGGCCCCGGAGTGTCCGACGAGAAAGGCGGCGTGGTGGAGGGGCTGTATGCACTGAAGATGCTGCACGATCTCGGCATCAGGAATTACGGCCGCATCAGTTTTTTAATGGAATCGAGCGAAGAGCGCGGCTCGCCGGGAACACGCAATCTGATCAAGAAGCTGGTTGCAGACAGCGATGCCGAACTCAATCTGGAGCCGGGCGATCCGCCGGATGCGCTCACCGTTTGGCGCAAAGGCTCGGCGACATTCCACATCGATATCCAGGGGCGTGCTGCTCACGCCGGCATCAATCCGCAAGACGGCCGCAACGCCGCCGTCGAACTGATCCATCAGCTGTCGGGCCTGGAAGCCTTTCCGCATTCCGGTGCGGGGACGACGGTCAATCTCACCGTGATGCAAGCGGGTACGCGCAATAACATCATCCCGGACAGCGCATCCGCGCAGATCAATGTGCGCGTTCTCGACGTCGCCGAATTCGACCGAGTCGAAGGACAATTGCGCAAGAATGCCGAGACGGTCCTCGTTCCGGATACAACCGTCACGGTTTCGCGCGAGCCTGCGTTTCCGCCTTTGCCCATCAACCCCGGCACCGATGCTTTGGCGGCGCGCGCGTCGGCCATCTATTCGTCGCTCGGCAAGAGCTTGATTATGACGGGAAATGGCGGCGCGTCGGAATCGGCCTTGGCGGCCTCAATGGGTATTCCGGCACTCGACGGGTTGGGACCGGTGGGCGGCAATTTTCATTCCGACGGAGAATATCTGGATCTCAATTCCCTGACACCACGGCTTTATTTGCTGACAATGCTTCTCATGGACCTCAGCCAAAACCCGCCTTCAGCAATAAAGTGATAGCGTATCGCCTCGGCGGATTATTGCTGCAGCACGGAGAATGGGTGGTGTTGACCTCGTGGCAACACCGTTCCCATTGTCAGCCGCGAACTGTGGGATGAATATCTTTCCGTTCGACGTTCAACCCAGAGGAAAGAATCTGATGGCCGAGATCACGCATTCGAAGCAGCGACTGCATGCGGTGGCGCCAGGTCTTGTTGGTGCGATCCTCATGAGCGTCGCCCTGATGGCCCCAGTGTCCGCCTTTGCGGGACCCATCCAAACCCTCAACATGCACATGCATTCGCCGGCACCGAAAGCATTGTCGCCAAGCCAGAAGGCTGGCTTGGTCGCTGCGGCGCTCAAACGCGATCAAGCCAAACCTGTCCCTGCGGGAACCGTGCTGAGTGCGGCCCAGCCTTCAACCAGCGATGGCCACACCCTTGCCGTTGTCAAGCCGTTGGTTGTTTCGGGCGATCCCAATGACTCCTTCATCATGCTGTCCGGCACGTTTACCGCGGCGGTCGTAAATCTGAAAACATCGCCGGGAGATACTTACGTTCTGGATGTGGCGATGAGCCGTCCGGGGAATCTCATTTATAGTTGCGGCACGGTCAACGGTTCTGCTGCGGAACACAATGGTCATGCGATAATCGTCGTGCCGTCTTCGAAAACTGGCGGCATAACATCCGTCTCCATCTCACCCGCAGCCGGCGTCACCATGATCGAAATTGCGACGATCGAGATATCGAAGCTCAAATGAACAGCCGCAACGTGCATGGAAACTGCCTATCGGGAAGGTTTGGCCGTATGCTTGACGCTTCGTTGAGGATGACGTTGCCTTACCGCCAAAGCCCGCATTATTCGCCGCAATGGAGTGTGAACATCGAGATGTTGGATAAGGAGATGGCGTCATGAGTCAATATTCGCTCCCATCTGCGTTATTGCTCGTAGCTGTGATCGCATTGCTTCCGAGCGCAGTGATGAGCCAGACGGATTCTTCGCAAGCACCGGCCGCCCAACCCGCCGCACCGGCGAATCCGACCGCCGCGCCGCTGCCGGACGGGCCGGGCCGCGATACGCTGATTCAATTGTGCAGCCAATGCCATAGCCCGAACATCGTCGCGGGCGAATATCACACGCGTTCGGAATGGCTCACCATCATCGCGACCATGGCGAACGGCACGGACAAACAAAACGAGCAGATTGCCGACTATCTGACGACGGCGTTTCCGTCCGCAGATGCGACGACCCCAAAACAATAGGTGCTAAGCCGCCGGCGCATAGGACGGCGGCGACGGGCGCTGGCCGGTGGTGAACGCTTCGCTGCCCGCAATGTTTGCCGGATCGGCAAGATAATCCATCCTGCCGTACGGCGTTTCCACCAGCGAAGATTCGCAGCGACAGCCGCCACGGCATTGCGGTGCGAACGGGCAATTGCGGCAGACCGGCGCCATCTTCCCAAAGTCCTGCGCCGTCAAATCGCGGCTGGCCTTGCGTAACCCCATGCTCATGTCCACGCCGTCCCGGCGCGAATAGCAACGCGCCAGTTTGCCGTCGCTTGTCACGGTCAGACTCTCGAACGGGCCGCAGGCATGACCGCCCCCGAACAGCTCGGCGGCCTGCGATGGATTCTCCAAGGCGCAGAACGGTGTCGCCAGACCAAGCTGGAGGTCCTTCCAGCGATCGCGGCGGCGCGCCTCGGAAAGATGCGCGGCAAGGATTCGAATGTCGTCGCGGCTTACCGGATGGCGCCCGCCTTCTTGGGCTTCGGCCCGCAAGGGCTTCCAGCGGATGGCCGGATGCGGTTCGAGCATGCGAATGAAGCCGTCGAAATTCGCAATGTTTTCGGAGGTCATCACCGTCAGAATATGCGTGTTGATACCGCGCGCCTCCAACCGCTCCAGCGCGTCCCATTTTCTGCGCCAAGTCGTTTTGTTGCCGGTCAAGCGGGTCATGGCTTCTTCGTCCGCCGCCGGAAACGAGATCTTGAAGCAATCGACCAGCCCCGCCAGCACGTCGAGCCGCTTTTCGGTCAAACCCGTGCCATTGGTGTTGAGGATAACGGCGAAACCCATTTCCTTCGCCCGGCGCAAGAACCCGTCGATGGATTTCAGCACCAATGGCTCGCCGCCGGTGAGCCTGACGACCTGGATGCGTTCCTTTTTCGCCGCCGCCAAAACGCGTTCATAGAGCGCCATATCCAATGTGGTGGTGCCGCCCTTCGCGCCGAAATCTTGGTGACAAAACGAACAGGCCAAATTGCAGCGGTCGGTGACCTCGAATTTGATCTCGTTCAAGATACTCGTGGAAGCGCAGGCAATGTAGTTGAGATAAGCATAGGGCACCCCCACGCGATTCAGTGCTTTCGCCGTCGGCAGCCACCAGCTCATCTGCTATTTCCCTACAAGGATGCCGGGAGAGTAGGTGCGAATAGGCTAAGCAAATGTTTCGGCGATCTCGCGGATCGGATGCGCACAGGATTAATGCTCCGGTAAGGTTTCAGACGCATCGCCGCTGCGCCTTCGGCCTGGACTCCGTCCGGCTGCCGCAAGAGAATTGTATCAAGGAGCGATGCGATGAAGCGAGAACTTGCTTGGACGATGGGGACTGCCGCGCTTCTTATCTCCACGCTGTCCGATCAAGGTTGGGCTGCGGCAATTTGCGTCCGGCCGGAGGACGCCGCCGCCGTGCACACGGCCGCAGTACAACAGGAGATGATGGTGGCGGCCCTCACCTGCCACGATGCCAGTTCTTACAACCGCTTCGTACTTTCTCACCAACACGAATTGCAGGAATCCGACAAGGCGCTGATGAACTTCTTTCTGCAAGGAGATGCCGACACCGGTGAGGCGTCCTACGATCTATACAAAACCGAGTTGGCCAACGCGTCCTCTCTGCGCGCGGTACGCGATCGCCAGTTTTGCCGCCGCGCGAATGCCAATCTCAAAGTCGTGCAGGACGGCGATCAACAATTGGCGCAGTTGCTGACGAAACTTCCCTATCCGGTGGAGACCGGTTCGGTGCGATGCGCCTCTGACGGCGTCGTGTCGGTTGTCGCCGATGATTCCGTTAGCACGCGCAGTGCGACGCGCACACCTCAGCGACCGGTGCGGCATCGTACCTGGCTCGGCCGCTTGGTGGACGCCATTTTCAACTAGGGCCTGTCCTCAATTAAGCCAGATGATAGCAGCTGCGAGGTGGATTGCGGCTAGGAAATTTCTGGCAGTTTTGTCGTAGCGGGTGGCGATAGCGCGGTATTGCTTGAGCTTGCAGAAGAAGTTCTCGATGAGGTGGCGCGCCTTGTAGGTCTCTTTGTCGTAGTCGCGCTGGATTTTGCGATTACTCTTGGGCGGGATCACGACCGACTTTCCCTGTGCCAGCAACGGTTCGATCACCCGTTCGTCGGCATCGAAGGCCTTGTCTGCCAGCAAGGCTTCGGCTGCCATGTCCGGTAGCAGCGCGTCAGCACCTTCCAGATCATGGGCTTGGCCCGGTGTCAGCAGGAAGTCCAGCGGATTGCCCAACGCATCGACAAGCGCATGTATCTTGGTGCTCAGCCCGCCTTTGCTGCGCCCGATTGCCTGGTCTTCGCCGTCTTTTTTTGTGCGCCGGCACTGTGCTGATGCGCCCGCACGATCGTGCTGTCGATCATGGCGTACTCATTGTCCGCATCGCTCGCCAGCATCTCGAACAGTTTCTTCCATACCCCACTCTTGGCCCAGCGCGAGAAGCGCGTGTGAACTTTGATCGGGTCGCCAAAGCGTTCGGGTAAGTCCCGCCAAGGGATGCCCGCGCGATAGCGATAGAGCACCGCTTCCACAAACAGCCGATTGTCTTTGGCCGTTACCCCTACATGCCCGTCACGGCCGGGCAAAATATCCCTAATCCTGTCCCATTGATCATCCCGAAGGGCATAGCGGCGCATCCGTCAGCTCCGAATCAGCTGACTGCTTATAAATCACTCCCCTCTAGCCTTGGGAATCCTCTAATTGAGGACAGGTCCTAGCTAGTTGTCCCGCGCCGGTCCGCACCAGCCGGGCAGATAATCGGCATCTCGGCTTTTGGCCAAAAAGCGTGCCTTTCTCAACGCGCCGGCAAAATCATCGTCCACCTGCTTGCGCTTCATCCGGCGCCGCAAAAAGTCCGCCCAGAGAAATTCGCTGAATGGCGTGGTTTCTTTCGAATACCCGCCGGCGCGGCGCAAGGCGCCGGCGAGCGAGCGAAAGGGATCGTCGACGAGGCCGCTCACCGATTTTGGAAGGTCCGCATAATCGCGCCGCTCGCCCCTGGCGTCGAAGGGATGCATCCAGTCGCGGTTGTCGAGAACGAACCAGAATGTGTCCTGATCGAGCTTCGACAAATTCGCAGTGATTGTGACAAGGACTTTCTTTACGCCTTCATCGTGCAGAGCACGCGCCAAATGATGGTGGTCGATGACGTAATGCCGATCCTTGGGGCCGAGCACGACGGGGATCATATGCGTTTCGAGGAATTCGAGTTTTTTGCCCTTCAAGGAGCGCCAGTGCGCACGGCGCTCTTGGACCTCGCGCATTCCGACCGTGATCTGAGTCGGGCGCAGCTCGTCGACAGCCACCGGTTTGAGTACCGGGTCGCGGACGGTTACCATCGGATTTTCTCCATTCGTTCTTGCTTCGAATTTAAGCCCAGCGCGGAGTTTAGACGGTCCCATGCGGTTCTTTGATGCTCTTCCAATTCTTCGTTCGCTCAAAGGCCGCCGGCTCAACGATTATGGCGGCGATCTCATTGCCGGTTTGACGCTCGCCGCGATTGCCATTCCCGAACAGATGGCGACCGCGCGCCTCGCCGGATTTGCGCCCGAAATCGGCTTTTTAGCCTTTATCGCGGGTTCGGCGGCCTTCGCGTTGTTCGGTGCCAGCCGGTTCATATCGGTGGGTGCCGATTCGACGATCGCTCCGATTTTTGCCGGCGGACTGGCAGCCTTCGTGGCGGTGGGCTCGCCCGCTTACGCTTCACTCGCCGCTGCTTTGGCGATTCTGGCGGGTGTGATGCTGATTCTCGGCGGCGCCTTCCGCTTGGGATGGGTCGCCAATCTGCTGTCGGTCCCCGTCACGACCGGATTTCTCGCGGGTATTGCGATCCACATCTTGGTCTTGCAGCTTCCTACACTCCTGGGCGTGCCGGGCGGCGGAGACAGCTTCTTTCATCGTTCTACCCTGCTGGTCGCCAATGCTGCACACGCCAATCAGTACGATGTGGCGCTCGGCGCCGGCGTGTTCCTGATCACGCTGGTTTGCGAAAAGGCAAACCGGCGTCTTCCCGGCGCGCTGGTCGGACTGACCGCGGCCACCTTGGCCGTCATTGTCTTTCATCTAGAGGCGCATAACGTAGCGGTGCTCGGCGCCGTCTCCGGCAAGTTGCCGCATTTTGCTTCGCCGGACGTGAAGATCGAAGACATCGTCCATCTTTTTGCCCTGGCGCTTCTTGTTTGTGTCGTCGTGATGGTCCAGACGGCCGCGACCACGCGCGCTTTTGTGCCCGAAGAGGACGAGCCGCCAACCGTCGATCGCGACTTTATCGGTGTCGGTGTGGGAAGCATCTTGGCGGGTTTTTTGGGCGCCTTTCCGGTGAATGCCAGTCCGCCGCGCACGGCGGTCACGCTGGAGAGCGGCGGCCGTTCGCAGATCGCAGGCTTGGTGGCGGTGGCCATTGTCGGCGGCTTGACCGCTTTCGGTCCGACCCTGCTTGCTCACGTGCCCACAGCCGCGTTGGCGGGAATATTGCTGTATGTCGCGCTGCGTATCTCGCGTTTTTCGGTCATGGCCAAAGTCTATCGTCGCACGATCGGGGAATTCTCGCTGATCGTCGCCACCACGCTCGCCATCGTCGTTCTTCCGATTGAGCAAGGCGTCACGGCGGGTATTTTTCTCTCCTTGCTGCACGGAATCTGGACGATCACGCGCACGCCTATGATCGAACTGCAAAAGGTTTCCGGCACATCGATCTGGTGGCCGCCCAGCGGCGATGCGAAGAGCGAGAAGATCCCCGGCGTTATGGTTCTGGGATTCCAGGCGCCGTTGTCGTTTCTCAACGCCCAGGATTTCCGGCGCGATCTGCTTGCCGCCTTGCAACACGCGCCGCAGCCCTTGCGGCTGGTCGTACTTGAAGCCAGCAGCATCGTGGAGATCGATTATTCCGCCGCCGAGGTTCTTGCCCATATGATTGGGCATTGCCACGCAAACGGGTTGCTGTTCGCTATAGCGCGACTGCAATCGCTGCGCGGCCAGCACGCACTCAAACGGTTCGGGATTCTCGACACACTGGGACGGGACCGCATCTTTCGCAGCGTCCAGGAAGCGATCGATACGCTGACGCAAACGCCAGCCGGATAACGCCGGCGGTCTCGCCTTACAGCGTTTCGACCTTCACTTGGGTGGCAAGCTGCGCCACCATGTCGGGCGAACACAGTCCCGTTCCCGGCGACAACAGCGCCGCGCAGCCGGCGGCAACCGCATGCCGGAAGGCTTCCGCCATGCTTTGCCGGTTGGCCAGATAGAGCACGAGCAGAGCCAAGAAACTGTCGCCCGCACCCACCGTGCCGCGCACCGTCACCGGTGGCGGTTTGGCGAACACCGCCAGATCGCGCGAAATCAACATCGCGCCCTCGGCGCCCATGGTCAGGGCGACGATCTCGGCCTTGCCGTTGGTCACCAAAGTGCGACCGGCGGCGAGACACGCCGCATGATCGGGCTCTTCACCTAGCAGTTCGCTGAATTCGCTGAGGCTGGGTTTGACGAGATACACGCCGACATCGAGCGCATGCTTGAGCGGCGGGCCGGAGGTGTCGAGCACCAGCCTTGCGCCGCCCATGACTTTCAGATTGCGCGCCAGCCTTGCATAGAAATCGTGGGGCACGCCGCGTGGCAAGCTGCCGCTTGCCACCGCATAACCGCTCGAACAGGCTTGCGTCATCAGACCGAGGCCGGCATTCCATTCTTCTTCGCCAAGCGTGGGCCCTGGCAGCACGAAGCGGTATTGGCCGCCCGATTCCAATTCGTTGGCCGTAAAGTTGGCCCGGCAATCGCGCTCGATGACGAAGGATTGGTGGCGTACGCCTTCGGCAGCCACCAGCCGTTCCAGCATAAGGCCGGAGGCACCGCCCATGGGGAAAATCGCTAGCGGCTCTGCGTTGAAGCGTTTTAGGGCCCGCGCCACATTGATGCCGCCGCCGCCGGGATCGCGCTTCGTCTTGAGGCAGCGGATCTTGTGGTCGGTGACCATACGCTTGACCGAAGCGCTGACATCGATCGCTGGATTCATAGTCAGGGTGACGATTTTTTCGGTTTTCATTTTTTAGCTCACTCAGAACCTGACCGTGTGCTCGCCGGCTGGATTGGCGAATAAGTTTGACCGTTTCGGCTTAGGGGACAGGACGCCGACCAAACAGAACCTCGATGCGAGAGGTTGGGGAATATAGTGGGCTGCATCGATATTTCCACCCTTACGGCACCTTTGTCAGACAAATGACACCGGTCCCAAGAAAGGACCTTTCGCCACGTATAGCCCTCGCACATGCCCTTTCTACGCCAATTTGAAAACCCAAGCGTTACGGGTTTTCCTGTATTTGGGGCAATTGCGGCGACTATAGGTCCATCGCCATGGGCGCGGCGGGAAGCCGCATCAGCTTTTGGGACGAAAGCCTTCGCTCAGAGCCTTTCCGGCCGCTTGGCAGATGGTTACGAGATCGTATTTTGGGCCGAGCTTGTCGGCCAGCTGCAGACTCACGGCGCCGTGCAGCATTGCCCAGTAGACATGGCCGATCAGCTCCGGATCGCCATCCAGCAATCCGTCATCTACGAGGCCATCGAGATGCGCGGTCATGTTCATGCGCGCCCGCGTCATAGCGCGGACAAGATCGGGATAGGCTTCTTCGCTGGGTTGGGAGAGGTCGAACATCAAACGATAAGCGGATGGCTGCTCCAGCGCGAAGCGGATATAGGCTTGGCCGACGGCCCGGCCGCGCTCGATGGAGGTGCCCGGCTGGGCGCGAGCTTCTTCCAAAGTAGCCGCAAAGCGGTCGAAGGCGCGCGTGCGCACCGCCGCCAGAATCTCTTCCTTGTCGTGAAAATAGCGATAGGGAGTCATCGGACTGACGCCGAGCGCCGAGGCCAGCTCGCGCATGGTCACCCCGCCCACCCCTTTTATGGCGTAAAGCCGTGCCGCCACCTCGCAGAGCCGCTCGCGGAAGTCGGCAACGTCGTCTTCGCTCAGGACGCGCGGCATGCAGCCGAATCCTTTTAGAATGCTCCTATCTTACATGTAAATTTACAGCGTAAAAGACATATTTGTGACGCCGCAAGGGTCATCGCGTCGTCGCGAATTGGGCGGCATACTGGCGGCATGCACATTAGATTCCCGCTTGCCTTCTCGCTCGCTGCCGTCCTGGCACTTTGCTCAACCGCCGAAGCGGCGCAGAGCGAGCATCACAGCCAGACCCGGCAAAGAACTTACCTTGTAAAAACTGTCACCGTAACTGCGGTCCCAGTGGCCCAGGAAGATTCACTGCGGTGGGCGTGGGTGCAGGCGGGACCGAATGGATTCGAAGCGCGGGCGGTTATGGAGGGAAAGGCATGCCCGACGGTCTTTGTCGATCTGCATGACGAGATCATGCAGACACGGTCAATGTCAGATGAAAAGTTCACCACGCTTTGTGCGACGCTGCTTCCAAAAGAGACCAAACAGGCGGCTATCGCTTTCCGTGTGTTCCATTCTCCGCCGCCGGACCTCCGTGCTGGACTTAGCGTATCTCAAGCCTGGGCTAAGGAGGAGTATGGTGTACCAATGCCTGGCCCGAATGCAGGCGCGTCGGAATGGGTAATGTGTGATCAAGCAGTCAAAGAAAAGACGAGGTACCGCGTCGTCCCGCTCCCACTGCCCCCTACCGATCCTCAGCGCATTGTAGTGCTCGGCGACACGGGTTGCCGCATCAAGGGCAAGGAACTGCAGGCCTGCAACGATCCCGACAAATGGCCTTTTGCCACCATCGCGGCGGAAGCGGCCAAGCTGAAGCCCGATCTCGTCATCCATGTCGGCGATTATCTGTACCGGGAGAATGCCTGTCCGGCCGACTACCCCGGCTGCCAAGGCACGCCTTGGGGCGACAATTGGAAAACCTGGGACGCCGATTTTTTCACCCCGGCCAAGCCGTTGCTGGCCGCCGCGCCTTGGGTTTTCGTGCGCGGCAATCATGAGGATTGCGAACGCGCGGGGCTAGGCTGGTTGAAACTGCTAGGGCCACTTGCTTTCGATCCGGCCGCTCCTTGTATGGCACATCTGGCGCCCTATTCGATTCCCCTGGCGGCCATGAATCTGGTGGTAATAGATGACGTGACGGCGCTCGAAAAGGACGTGGTGACGGACATGGTCCCCGTCTTTCGCAGCGAGATCCGGACACTGGATCAGCAGCCCTCGCCCAGCTGGCTTCTGCTGCATCGCCCGATCTGGGCGGCGATCAGCGGACCGCTCGGTATTCCCATCGGCGGTAGTCAGACCATGATTGCGGCGGCGACAAACGGCATTCCTTCTCCCGTCACGCTGATGTTGGCCGGGCATATCCACACTTTCGAAGCGATCAATTACGGCCCAAGCCCGCATGTGCCGCCGCAAGTGGTCGCCGGTTTTGGCGGCGACAACCTCGATCCGACGCCACTGGATTTAAAGGGTACCATCTTTCAGGGCGCCTCAGGCGTGACCGTCAGGGATGGCGTTTCGATTCGCGGCTTCGGTTTTCTGCTGATGACCAAGCGCGGCGACGATTGGATCATCGAGGTTCACGACGTGCATGGCGCTATTGAACGCCAATGTCTGTTCCATAGCCAGGGCTGTTCAGTTCTCTTGACATAGGCGGAGAGCGGCCAGCGATTTGAGGCCGCCGAGGGCTGCGGCGTAGCGGGTTTGGGCGAAGGAGCCTGCGAGATTGAAGCGCAGGATGTTGTAGGCGAAGGATCGGATGGTGGCGAAGATGGCGGGGTTCTTGCGGATTTGGGAAGCGTCTTCGCGCAAGGTCACGTCGCGAACGTAATGCAACCTGTTTTCGATGTCCCAGTGTCCGCGGATGACGCGAGCGGCGTCGGCGGCCTTGATAGGGTGGCTGGAGAGATAGAGAGCGACCTCCTGCGATCTTTTCCAAAGTCCGGTGGCGGGCTGGAAGCTCAGCACGATGCGCTCGACCTTGATGATCGCCGCGACGTATGGCTGCCATTCGGTGCCGGCCACCGCCGGGGTGGCGTCGAAGACGCCGACGAGACGGATTTCGTGACGGTTGCGCCGTTTGGCATCGACGGTGCGAACGCCGGAAAGCAGCGGCGCCTTGGCGCAAACCGCCTCGACCCTGCGGCAAAGGGCAAGCTGGTTGTCCTTCAACTGGACGACGAGGTGCGCCTTGGCTGCCGCGGCGGCCTCGAAGGTTTTTTTTGACAATGCATGGCGTCGAGCGTGACGATGTGGCCGGAAACGTCGAGGTCTTCCAAGAGCTTCTGCGCCGCCGGGATTTCGTTGGATTTCTCGTCGATCTCGACATGCGCCAGAACCAAGGCCGTATCGGTGGCGAAGGCGCTGAGCACCTGCTTGGCCCGGCTGTCGCTAAAGGCGTCGAAGCTGCCCCGCAACGCCTTGCCGTCCAGCGCCAGCGCCCGCCTGCCGCCGCCAGTGCCGTTCAAGTTCGCCGCGTGTTGGCGAAAGGCTTTTTCCACACTGGCGGGATCGAGTTCGCTCAAGATCGTGCGGATCGAGGTGTGCGCCGGTGGCCTCTTCCAACCGATCCCGAACGCCTTGTTCAGCCGCCGCCGGTGAACCTTGATGAAAGTGCGGATGCCGCGGTACGAGTTGGCTCCCGAAACCACCGCCAGAATCGCAAACAACAGCACATAGCTCTGCTCGTAGCGCTTGCCTTCGGCCCGTCGCGGATCGGGAATGGCGGCGAGAAACGCTAGGAACCGGTCGAACGCCTTCATCGGAACAGCCTCCACCAATCGTGACCGCTCCGCACAGATTCAGATTTACCGCTCCCTGGGAATCCACCGTTCCCATCACCGCTTCAATTCCTTGCCAACTGTGGCTTTCCAGACTCACCCATCAGAGAACTGAACAGCCCTGGTTCCATAGCGGACGCGTCGATTGCCCGAGTGGGAACTAACTCGTCTTGCGACCTCCAATAAAACACAAGTCCAGCGCTTAGCTGCACTGCAACAGGTACGATTTTCTTCAGTATTCCCTTGTTCGGTCATGGCTCCGCCACGATTGGGGATGATCGTGCGCGAATTGCCGTACGGCGTGCATCGCGGTACGGTAACGGCCGGTAAACGGGGGATTTGTGATGGGGCAATATCGTCGGTGGATTCTGATCAGCGGCGGCGCAATTCTGGCGCTCGCTGTGGCAGCCGTGGTCACTCTATATGTTCTGGGCGGCCGTGCCACAAATGGCGGCGTGCTGACACGCATTGTCAGCGGCTTCTCGCGCATCACTTCCAGTTTCGGGCCGACCGAGGCGCAAGCGGGCGGAGAATTCGCTTTCCATCGCGTCGATGTCGATACCAGCAAAGCGCAAGCCGAAGCCTGTCTAGTGTTCACCAAAGACCTCGACGGTTCGGGGCGCACGCACTACGAGGATTATTATGCCATAGACCCGGCAACGCGCGTTGCCGCGCACATCGTCGGCGAGCGGCTTTGCCTTTCGGGTCTTGATTTCAACAAAACCTATAGCGTGACGTTGAAAGCGGGATTGCCCTCGGCCTATGGCGACAAGCTGGTCGAAGACGAAACGGTTCCCGTCGAGTTGCGCGACAAACCCTCCATCGTGCAATTCAATGGCGGCATCATCCTGCCGCGCGACAACGCCCAAGGCGTTCCGATCACGACCGTCAACATCACCAAGCTGAAGGTCAAGCTGATCCGGGTCGGCGACCGGCTGTTGTCGCAGATCGAAAGCGGCACGGTCGACGAGACGACGCTTTATTCCTACAGCGCGAAAGAGGTCGAAGACAATCAAGGCTCGCTGGTCTGGCAAGGCACGATGGACGTTGCCAATGTCAAGAACGACACGGTCGTGACCTTGATCCCGATCCACGATTTGTTGAAGAACCGCAAGCCCGGCGCGTATGTGTTGATCGCCACCGACGCCAACAAGAAGTCGAACGGCGATGAGGATTATTCCACCGGGATGGCCGTCCAATGGGTGGTCGATTCCGACATCTCACTGACCACCTTCCAAGGCGCCGGTGGCCTCACCGTCTTTGCGCGCTCTTATGCCAGTGCGGCGCCGCTGTCGGGCGTCAAGCTGAGCTTGGTGGCGCGCGACAACAACGAAGTCGCCACGGCCACGACGGATTCCAACGGTCGCGCCGATTTCGATTCCGGTTTGATGCGCGCCAAGGGCGGCGATCAGCCGGTGGTCGTCATGGCCTATGGCTCCGATCAGGATTTCAGCTTCACCGATTTGCGCCGTTCGAGTTTCGATCTGACCGACCGCGGCGTCAGCGGCCGCGAAGTACCCGGACCGGTGGACGCGTTCCTCTACACCGAACGCGGCGTCTATCGCCCCGGCGAGACGGTCTTCACCACGGCGATGATCCGCGACCGCGTCGGCGCAGCCGCGAACGCACCACTGACTTTGGTGGCGACACGTCCCGACGGATTGGAAGTCGGCCGCACCACGATTCCCGGCGCGGCGCTCAAAGCGGGTAGCACTACCTGGACATTGCCGCTGTCTTCCAGCGCGCCGCATGGGCGCTGGCAGATCGCCGCCTATATCGACACCTCGAAGGACGCCGAGTCCATCGGGCGCGTGCAGTTCGACGTGCAGGATTTCGTGCCGCAAAAGCTGAAAGTGGCACTGACGGCGGAAACCAAAACCGCCAAGCCAAACAGCCAGATCAAAGTGCGGGCCGATAGCCGATTCCTCTATGGCGCGCCGGCCAGCGGTCTGACGGGTGACGGCCAAGCGCGCATCTCCACCGACTTCACGCCATTCGATGCTTATGCGGGCTGGCAGTTCGGCCGCGTCGACGACACCTTCTCCGATGTCGACGTGCAGATGACCGTGCCGACGACCGATGCCATGGGTTCGACCGAAGCGACCGGCCAAATCGGCGACCTCGCCGACACCACCCTGGCGCTCAAAGCACTGGTCAAAATCTCGATCCACGAACCGGGCGGACGCACCACCGCGAAGACGGTGGAAATTCCCATCCTCACCCATTACGTGATGATCGGCATCCGTCCCGATTTCGACGGCGGTTCCGTCGCTGAAGGTGCGAAGGCGAATTTCGAAGCCGTCGCAGTGGACGCCAACGGCAAGCGCGTGGCACTCAACGGCATCACCTATTCCTGGGTGCGCGAAGACACGTCGTATCAGTGGTATCAGGACAATGGCGGCTGGAAGTATAAATCGATCACGCGCGACCGGCTGATCACCTCCGGTACGATGTCTCTTGGTGCCGGCGCCTCCGCCAAGCTCGGCCAATCCATGGCCTGGGGCACCTATCGCTTGACGCTCACCGATGCCAAATCGGGTGCCTCCACTTCCTATCGCTATTATTCCGGCTGGGCGGCGTCGAGCGCCGGCGACCGGCCCGACCGCATCCCGGTCGCCGCTGACAAGCCGACCTATCGCGCCGGCGAAACCGCGCATGTGCGCATCAAGCCGACCGCGGACGGCAAGGCGTTGGTCGTCGTTGCCGCCGACAAAGTGTTCTCCTCGCAAGTGGTCGATGTGCCGGCGAGCGGCGCGACGGTCGATGTCGCTGTGAGCTCCGATTGGGGCGCGGGCGCTTATGTGCTGGTGACGGATTATCGTCCGCTCAACAAAGCGACGGGACATGAGCCGGTGCGGTCCATCGGTCTGGCTTGGCTGGCGCTCGACAATTCGCAGCGCATGCTCACCGCACTGATCGGCGGGCCGAAGAAAATTCTGCCGCGCCAGCATTTGAACATTCCGGTGCAGGTGAAAGGTCTGTCGTCCGGCGAGGACGCCTATGTCACGCTCGCAGCGGTTGACGAAGGCATCTTGCAGCTCACCGAATACAAATCGCCCGATCCGGTGGGCTACTATTTCGGCAAGCGGCGGCTGGGCGTCGAGATGCGCGACGATTACGGCCGGCTGATCAAAACCGAAAAAGGCGCGGTCGGCGCCATGCGCGAAGGCGGCGACAGCTTCGGTGGGCGTTCGCTGGCTGTGGTGCCGGTGAAAACCGTGTCGTTGTTCTCCGGATTGGTGCAAGTCGGCCCAGCCGGAATGGTCAACATCCCGGTCGATGTGCCCGACTTCAACGGTGAGCTGCGCCTGATGGCGGTGGTGCTAAGCGCCACGAAGCTCGGCCATGCCGATCGTTCGCTGACGGTGCGCGATCCCGTGGTCGCCGACATTGTGCTGCCGCGCTTCCTGGCGCCCGGCGACAAAGCGATGGCCGCGCTCAACATGAACAATGTGGAGGGCCGACCGGGCAACTACGTCGCGACGATCACCACCAGCGGTCCGGTGGGTCTTGCCGGTGGCGCGCCGCAAACCGTGGTAACGCAAAATCTCGCTGTCGGACAGCGCGTGCTGATTCCCGTCGCCTTGGAAGGGCGCGGGCTGGGCATCGCCAATGTTGCGCTGAAACTGACGGGACCGGGCTTTGCCGTGACGCGATCTTGGCCGATCCAAGTGCGCAGCGCGCAGCTGGATATCGCGCGCGACGAAACCTTACCGTTTGCGCCGAACGCGAGCTTTACCGCCAACCGGGCGCTGATCGCCGATCTTGTCCCCGGCACGCAGACCTTAGGTCTTACTGTTTCGGCGGCACACGGCTTCAGCAATGTGCCGGGCCTGCTGAAATGGCTCGACAAATATCCCTATGGCTGCATCGAGCAGACCTCGAGCGCCGCCATGCCGCTGTTGTTCTTCAACGATCTCGCCGATCTGGCGGGCTTGCCGCGGGACAAGGCGCTGCATGATCGCGAACAAGGCGCGGTCGACGCAGTGCTCGACATGCAAAACTTCGCGGGCAATTTCGGGATGTGGGGACCGGGCAATGACGCCGATCCTTGGATCAGCGCGTTTGCCATCGACTTCCTGATGCAAGCGAAAGACAAGGGCTATGTCGTGCCCAACGATGCGATGAAACGCGCCATGAGCTGGCTGCGCCAAACCGCCTCGTCGGATTCCTTCGACGACAACACCCGCGCCTATGCGTTCTATCTGCTGGCGCGCGCCGGGCAGGTGAATGTCAGCGATTTGCGTTATTTCAGCGACACGCGCGGGCCGGAATGGAACACCATCATGGCCGGGGCGTTAACGGGTGCGGCGGCTGCGGAAGTGGGCGATCATTCCCGCGCCACCTATGGCTTCAACCGAGCGCACGACATCGCGTTCAAGGCGAAGCTCAACACCTATCCGGTTGCCGATTATGGTTCGTATCTGCGCGATCTGGCAGGGGCTACCGCCTTGGCGGCCGAGAACGGGCAAGCACAAATGATCCCGGCCTTCCTCTCCAAGAGCGATGCGCTGGACATGCGGCTGAACGCAACGACGACACAGGAAAAAGCCTGGATGCTGCGTGCAGCCTATGAGTTGACGCGCCAGCACACGCATCTGAATGTGCTCGTCAACGGACAGCCGGGTCAGCCGCGCGACGGCGCCATCCGCCTCTCGCCAAGCCTCGACCAGCTGAATGCCGGCATCACGCTCGTCAACAAGGGCGACGCAATCGTGTGGCGGACGATCTCGGTGCAAGGCACGCCGGCGCTGCCGCTTCCCGCGGCGGCCGATGGGCTGACCTTGCGCAAATCGGTGTGGACGATGAGCGGTTCGCCGGCGGATCTCGGCAATCTGCACCAGAACGACCGGGTGATTGTCGAATTGTCAGGCCAGATGGCGAACAACTATGCCCATCAGATGGGCGCCATCGATCTGTTGCCCGCGGGGCTTGAGATCGAGCAAACGCTCGCGGCGGATGATGCCAAGATCTATGGCTTCCTCGACGCGCTGACCGACACGTCGATGGCGGATGCGCGCGACGATCGGTTCGTTGCGGCCTTCTCCATCGGCTCGTCTTATCGCAGCGGTGCCGACAAGAAAAAGCCCGAGCCGCAGCCTCAGTTCCATATCGCCTACATCGCGCGCGCGGTGACGGCGGGAACCTTCGTGCTGCCGGCCGGCGTGGCGGAAGACATGTACACGCCCGGCACCATCGGACGCACGACGCTGGGAAGCGTGACGGTTAAGCAGTGAGAGGGCGAATAGGGAGTAGCGAATAGCGAGTAGGGCAAGACGAATTTCATCCATTCGCTACTCGCTATTCGCCATTCGCTGGGACGAAATGCGTCAGATGTTCCGTTCACCGCGCCTCATCACTGCCGCCTTCACGCTGCTCGGTCTTGTCGCCGCGTTGGCGACGGCGGATATCGCTAATCCGCCCGACATGACGAATGTCATTAACGTCTCGCCCGAAGTGGTGGATCACAATGGCGTCTTGCTGCGCGCCTATCTTACCCATGACGGCTATTGGCGGATGAAGACGGAAGTGCGCGATGTTAGCCCGCGCTATCTCGCCATGCTGATGGCCTACGAGGACAAGCGCTTCGAAGATCATCCCGGCATCGATCCGGTCGCCATGGCGCGCGCCACGCTGCAATATGCCACGGCGGGCCACATCGTGTCGGGTGGTTCGACGCTCACCATGCAGGTGGCGCGTTTGTTGGAGCCGCCCGAACATCGCGGCATCCTCACCAAACTGTTCCAGATGATGCGCGCCGTACAATTGGAAGAACGCTATTCCAAGCAGCAAATCCTTTCCTTCTATCTGACGCTGGCGCCGTTCGGCGGCAATCTGGAAGGCGTGCGCGCGGCGTCGCTTTCCTATTTCGGCAAGCCGCCGAATCAGATCGATCTGGCGCAAGCAGCCCTATTGGTGGCGCTGCCGCAATCGCCGGTGAAGCAGCGTCCTGATCGCCATGCCATTGCGGCGCTCAAAGGCCGCGACAAGGTTCTCACGCGTATGGTGAGCGAAGGCGTCGTCACCGGTTCGGATGCCGATGTGGCGCGCAAAGAAGGCGTGCCGTTTGCGCGGCAGATCATGCCGCTGCAAGCGCCGCATCTCGCCGACCATCTGGTGCGCAGCAACAAAGCCACCCGCATCGTCACGACCATCGATGCCGGACTGCAAGGCGCGGTGGAACGTTTGGCCGTGCAGGAAAGCGGTTATTTCGGCGACGGCGCCTCAGTGGCGATTGTCGTGGTGGAAAATAAAACGCGCAATGTGCTCGTCTATCTCGGCGGTACGAATTATTGGGGTACGGCGGGGCAAGTGGATTTGGCGCGCCAGGCGCGCTCGCCGGGCTCGGCGCTCAAGCCCTTCATCTATGGCATGGCGTTCGACGATCTCATCTTGCACCCCTCCAGCATGATGGAAGACGCGCCGACCTCGTTCGGCGATTACGCGCCGCGCGATTTCACCGGCGATTTTCAGGGCGCGGTCACGGCGCGCGACGCTTTGCGCCGGTCGCTCAACGTCCCGGCGGTGGCAGTGTTGGACCGGGTCGGGCCGTTGGCATTCACGCTCAATCTGCAGAATGCCGGTGCGCGCATGGCATTTCCCACGCGGAATGCCGCGCCGAGCGATGCGATAGCGCTTGGCGGTTGGGGAATTTCGCTTGCCGACATGACCATGCTTTATGCTGGCATCGCGGAAGGAGGTTCCGCGCGCGCTCTTCGTATTGTCGCAAGCGCACCAGCAGCGCCGCCGCACCGTTTATTTGGAGAGGTGGCGGCCTATTATTTGAGAGATATTCTCGATGGTGTGAATCTGCCCGATGGCTGGGCGATGGGCCAGGGTCTGACGCGCCAGCGAACGATCGGCTTCAAGACCGGTACATCGTTCGGATTCCGCGATGCATGGAGCGTTGGATTTTCCAGCGATTACACGGTCGGCGTTTGGGTCGGCCGTGCCGACGGCACGCCGCGGTCCGGACGGGTCGGTGTCGAGACCGCTGCGCCGATTTTGCTAAAAGTGTTCGGGTTATTGCCACCGGACAAACGTCCCGCGCCGGATGCGCCTGCTGGTGCCATTATGGCAATTTCGACCGAACAATTGCCGCCGTCGCTGCGCGTCTTTACGCGCGAAGAACAACCGCAACAGACAGCGCAAGCCACAACCATACCGCCGCCGTCGATTTCTTTCCCGCCGACCGGAACTGTCGTGCCACTGCCCCCGCCGAACGCCAAAGACAAAAGCATCATGCTGAAAGCCGATGGCGGCAAAGCGCCGTTGACCTGGCTGGTCAACGGCATGTTGATCGGTAGCTTCGACCGTTTCCAGCCGGCGCTTTATTTGCCGCAAGGCGAGGGTCTCGCGCGCATCACGGTGGTGGATTCCGACGGCCGCAGCGATTCTTCCGAAGTGCGGTTTAAGCGGGAGAAGTGAGCCGCGCGTGGGACTGAACCTAACAAGCTGTCGCAACCATCTCTGATACGACAGATCGCTCTCGTGTTCGTGCGCAAGGCTCTGCTTGACTTCAGCAAGTAAGCGCTGTCATCGTTGGCTCAAAGACAGGGCGGCGGAATACTGCCGTGTTCGGGAGAAATGCGATGACACGATTTTCCGCCGCCGCGGCGATCGCGGGGTTGGTCATGACGGGATTGACCGGCTGCGCCGAGCTTTCCAGAAACGGCATCAATGCGCCGTCGTCGCCGCCGGTGTCTTCCAACACGTTTGTCGGCGTCGATGCCTTCGCGCAAGTCGCCGAAATGGCGCGCGGGGTGAACGTTCTGTCCGAGGATCCGGGCTGGACCGACCCAGCCAAGGCGCGCTTCAAGCCGGAGTATTTCAAGAAGATCCGCGACGCCGGATTCAGCAACGTGCGCATCGTGATGCAGGCCTTCGATCACATGGACATGTACTACGTCATGGAAGACGGATGGATGAAGCGTCTCGACACGATGGTCGATGCGGCGCTCAATGCCGGCTTGACCGTCATTCTTGACGAGCACGATTATCTCATCTGCGGCAAGGATGTGGCGATCTGCACGCAGAAGCTCAACGCCTTCTGGGCCCAAGTGGCGCCGCGCTACAAGAACGCCTCCGCCAAGCTCGTCTTTGAGATGCTCAACGAGCCGCACGAAGCCTTCACGCCGGAGCTGTGGAACGCGCAAATAAAGCAGACGTTGCCGATCATTCGTGCCACCAATCCCGTGCGCAACGTCATCATCGGGCCGGGCAGCTGGAACAGCCTGGGCATGCTGTCCAAGCTGGAGCTTCCGGTTGTCGACCGGCACATCATCGTGACCTTCCACGATTACAGTCCGATGGAATTCACCCATCAGGGTTCGCCTTGGGTGCCGCAATACAAACTGACTGGCAGAACCTGGGGCAGCGACGCGGACATCGCGCAGATGAACAAGGACATGGACGTCGTGAAAGCATGGTCGAACGAATGGAACCGCCCGATCTTCATGGGCGAGTTCGGCGCTTATGAAACCGGGCCGATGGAGAGCCGCATAAAATATACGTCGGCCATGGCCCGCGCCGCAGAGGCGCGCGGCTTCGCCTGGGCCTATTGGCAGTTCGACAAGGACTTCATTGTCTACGACATCAGCAAGGATGTATGGGTCGAACCGATTCTGCACGCGCTGATTCCGCCGGGCACAGTCGCGGACGCTGCGCACTGATTCCTGACGTAACGTAGGACTGGATGGCCCTGCCTCTTTCGCTTGATCCTGCCTGGTGGAAGAGGCGTGCAATTTTTTGGAATGGCAGCTCCGCAAACGTTCTAGCAGTTTGCTGAAAAAGTCTGGATTTGACGCTCCTGCGCCTTTGGCTGGCGGAACGGTGTGCTGCGGATTTGGTTTTTGACGGTGCTATTGGGGATTGGCGGGCAGGCTCGTCCTCAAGCGGCGATCAATTTTGGGATACGGACGAGATTGTAAGCGATGAGATTGAGCAGGAAGTCGGCGGCGACGCGGCGGATGCCGCGATGCTTGGTTTTGCGCATGGTGCCGTGCTGCTTGCCCCAGCCGAAGATGCACTCGATCATCGCCCGGCGTGATTGCGACATGGCGTAGCCGATATGGCGGACGGTTCGCCCGTCGATGGCGCTTTTGCGCCGCTTGCCGGTTTTGGTCACGGCGTCGTTCTGCGTCACATGCGGCGTGACGGCGATGGCGCGAAGGTTGGCCACATGATCGGCGGTGTCATAGGCCTTGTCCTCGCCCGCCGTGATACGGCGGGCCATCTCTTTGCTCTTAGCTGCAAACATTTTTTCCGACGCTCGCCGCTCGGCCGTGCCATTGGCTTGCGTCACCATCCCGGCCACTGCCAGGCCATGGCGGTTCTCCATGATGGCATGGCCCATATAGCTGAGCTTCGCCTCTCGCCCCAACGCCTTGCGGTAGAGCCGGCTGTTTGGGTCGGTGACGCTGGCATGAGTGTCGTTCTTGCGCTTCTGACCGTGGAAGTTCGAGCCGTCGCCGTCATCGCTGCCGTCCTTGGGGCGAAAGCTCTTCTGCGAAGCCCAAGCCTCGATCAGCGTCCCGTCCGCCGAAAAATGCTCGTCCGACAATAGCGGCTTCACTTCGGGATGGTTCAATAGCTTGATCATGAACTTCTCGAAGGCTTCCCCGCCCAGCAGCCTGTCGCGGTTCTTGGTGAAGCTCGTCGGGTCCCACACCGGATCGTCCGGCGAGAGCCCCACGAACCAGCGGTACAGAAGGTTGTAGTCCAGTTGCTCCATCAATTGCCGTTCCGAACGGATGCCATAGAGTGCCTGGAGCAGCAGGGCGCTCAGCAATTGTTCCGGCGGGATCGACGGGCGGCCTTCCTTCGCATAGAGCCGCGAAAAGCTTCGGTTCAGTTCCTTCAGAACGTCCCGCACAAGCTCGCGTATCTTCCGCAGAGGGTGAGCCGCCGGAACCCGCGTCTCCGGCGAGACATATGAAAACAACCCGCCTTGATCCTGAAACCGCCCGCGCATTTTTGCCGATCCAACAGCCTCGCGACCAGTGAATCACGTCAAATCGCCAACAGCGAGGGGTTTTTCAGCAAACTGCTAGAGCATTGACGCCGCCGTCACTTTGGAGTGGGTTTAACTCGCAAGAGGAACCTGCCCGCAGTGCTCGCCACCGATAAACATGCCATACCCATGCGCGCGACGACGCCGTCAGAGCGCCGGCGTGCCTTCACGATTCTGTTTTTCAGCTTGATGTGCACAGGCGCTGGCCAGTCGGTGATGTTCGCGATTCTGCCGTCGCTGGCGCGGCAGCTGGGCCTCAGCGAATTCCAGGCATCGCTGCCTTTCGTGGTGTCGGCCACCATCTGGGTGTTCACCAGCGGCTTCTGGGGAGAGAAGAGCGATCACTGGGGCCGTAAGCCGATCATCCTTCTGGGACTGACCGCGTTTGGCGTTTCGTTCGGGCTGTTCGCCATCGTCGCCAATCTCGGCACCGCGGGATTGCTACCGGTGATGATCGCTTATCCGCTGATGATCGGCGCGCGGGCGTTGTTCGGGATATTCGGCTCGGGTGCCTCGCCCGCAGCGCAAGCCTATGTCGCAGACCGCACCGCGCGGCACGAACGCATCGCCGGCGTCGCCACCATGAGCGCGGCATTCGGGATGGGCACGACGATCGGTCCCGGCATCGGCGCCGTGCTGGTCGTGTTCGGATTGTTTGCGCCGTTTTATTTCACGGCGCTGGTTGCGCTGGCGAGCGCAGCCGCCATCTGGCTGTTCCTGCCGGAACACAGCGCCCCGCGGCTGATGCTGGAACATCGTCCGACGCTGAAATGGCACGACACACGCATCTGGCCGTTCATCCTATACGGCACGGGAATCGCGACGGCCGGCGCGGTACCGATCCAGACGGTCGGCTATTTCTTCATCGACGTGCTGCATTATGCACCGCACGAAGCGCCGCAATATACCGGTATCGGGTTGCTCGCGATGTCGCTCTCGGCTTTGTTCGCGCAGCTTGTCATCGTGCAGCGCTTTTCGCCGTCCGCGCGTTTGCTGATGCGAGCGGGAGGCATCATCACGATCCTATCCTTCTTGCTGTTCGTGATCAGCCACCAATTCGGCCCGGTCGTCTTCGCGCTGATCCTGAACGGCTTAGGGTTCGGCATGGTGCGGCCAGGCTATTCCGCGGCAGCCTCGCTGGCGGTCGATCCCCATGAGCAAGGTGCCATCGCGGGATTGACGGGTGCTACGTCGGGCGCAGGCTTCATCTTCGGACCGATGATTGCGACGGGGCTATACCGCCTCTCGCCTTTTGCACCTTATGTCTTCGGCGCGGCGCTGATGGCGGCATGCCACGCTTATGCGCTGTTGTCGCCGCATCTGCGTCAAGCGGGACTGGTGGTGGCGGATACGGATCTGATCGAAGAAGCGACCGACACCCAGCTGCCAAGCGCGTAAACCTCAATTTTGCGTCCTGACGCAAGGGAAAGCCGACGTTCAAACAGCCCATATTTTCGCCTAGAATATTTCCAAGCCGCACAACGGAATAAACAGCGGCCCAAACGGGTAGATGGCTTTGGCGGATGTCGCCTATTCTTGGGAGCGATCATGAGAATTCTTCATTGCGACGGTTGCACTACTTTTGCTTGCCGGCTGTGGCACGACGCAACAGCTTGTCGCGGACCGTGCGGCGCAAGCCTCATTTGCGGCGTACAAAGCTTGTTTGGACGAACATAGCGATAATGCGTCGCCGTGCAGGGATGCGCGCCTTACCTATGAGACGGATCGCGCGAAAGCCGACCAGGTTGATGCCGCGCAATACGGCAATTACTGATCCGCGCTTGGGACGCCGATCTTGCTGTTGCCCAACCTGCAGCGACGCTTGGTTGTTTCGCTGACCGACCGAGGCTAGTCGGCAACGCGCCGGCTATCTGCTTGCGTTTTGATCGAGTCTCAACGGCTTCTTATCTGCATGTGAGGAAGCGTGTTCTTAAGAAATCGTTGAGAACGCTGCAGATCGATTTGCAGCATGCGTCGCTCGGTCGCCTCGTTCTTCCCATGAAATGGTGTATATAAAATGCATCTTTATAGTCCGATCGAGTGCGCCGACAAAAGGGTGGCTTGCCGGTGCAAATGGGAGGCACTCGTGTTTTGTTATCAATGCGAACAGACGCAAAGTGATGGCGGCCAGCTTGGCTGCTTCGGCCCAAAAGGAGCGTGCGGCAAGGATTCGGCGACGTCCGATCTCCAAGATGTCCTGATCCATGTCTGCAAGGGCATCGGCCAATATGCTATTCGCGCCCGCGCGCTGGGTGCGACGGACCCTGCTATCGATCGCTTTGTGCAGTTCGCAATTTTCAGCACACTCACCAACGTCAATTTTGACCCCGCGAAGTTTGTCGAATGGATCGGCGAGGCGGTGACGGTTCGCGAACGCGTAAAGATCCTTTACGAGAATGCTGCCCGTGCCGCCGGCAAGTCGCCCGAGCAGCTCACAGGCCCCGCCACATTCGTGCCCGCGAAAGACAAAGATGGCCTCTTGGCGCAAGCCGGCGAAGCCGCCGTAAAGCACGGCGTCGAGACGTTGGGCGAGGATGTGGTGGGCCTTCGCTCTTTGCTGCTTTATGGGCTCAAGGGCGTCGCCGCCTACAGCCATCATGCGGCGGTGTTGGGACAGGAACGCGACGACGTGTTCGCAGGCATCGAACGCGCGCTGGATCAACTGGCGGGAAACGAATCCGATCTCGGCAAGCTGCTTGAAGCAGGGTTGGAGCTTGGACGTGCGAACTTTGCCGCCATGGAAGCGCTCGACGCCGCCAATACCGGCACATTCGGGATGCCCGAGCCCACGAAGGTTCGCGTCACGCCGGTGAAGGGCAAAGCGATCCTTGTATCGGGTCACGATCTCAAGGATCTGCTGGATATTCTGGAGGCAACCAAGGATGCCGGCGTCAACGTCTATACCCATGGCGAGATGTTGCCGGCCCATTCCTATCCGCGTCTGCACGCCTTTCCACACCTCAAGGGCAATTACGGTGGTGCTTGGCAGGATCAACAGGTCGAATTCGCAGATTTCCCCGGTCCCGTCGTGTTGACGTCGAACTGCCTCATCAGACCGCAGCCCGGTTATCGCGATCGCTTGTACACGCTCGGACCAGTGGGTTGGCCAGGGATCCGCCACATTGCGGAAGAAAACTACGGCGAAATCGTGCAGGCCGCGAAAACGCTGCCTGGATTCCAAGAAGATGGTACCGAGCAATTCATCACCGTCGGCTTCGGCCGGAACGCCGTGCTGAATGTTGCCGATAAGGTGGTCGATGCTGTGAAGAGCGGCGCCATCCGCCATTTCTTTTTGGTCGGCGGTTGCGACGGCGCGAAGAGCGGACGCAATTATTTCACCGACTTCGCCGAGAATGCGCCGAAGGACACTGTCATACTCACGCTCGGTTGCGGCAAGTATCGCTTCAACAAACACGAATTCGGCACTATCGCCGGCCTGCCGCGGCTTCTCGACATGGGACAGTGCAACGATGCCTATTCGGCCCTGGTTGTCGCCACCAAACTGGCCGAAGTATTCGGATGCGGCGTGAACGATCTGCCTCTATCGCTGATCGTTTCCTGGTTTGAACAGAAAGCAGCGGCAATTTTGCTGACGTTGTTGGCGCTCGGCGTGCGTAACATCCGGCTCGGCCCGACACTGCCGGCATTTCTGACCCCTGCTTTGGTCGACGTCCTCGTGACAAAGTTTGGTATTGCTCCAATAAGCAACGACGCCAAGGCGGATATTGCGTCATCTCTCGCCCGCGTGGCCTGATCGTCCGGCGCGCCCAATCCCAAACAGAATAGAGAAAGAATGCGGGGGCAAGTCCCCGCATTCTCTGTTGGTGTGCCAGGCATGGCGTTGATGTTGGAGGTGGAAGTCCTCTTCAGGCCCTGATGACGGGAACTGATAGCGGAAGGCAACTGCGTCGTCGCGAGGCGGGGTGGGGAGGAAGCTGGAAGCAAAGCTCGGAGTTGACGAACAGAAACCGGATACGAGGCCGGTGCGGTGGGGTAACTCGGCCATGGACGGGGAAGCCCAATAGTCATTCGGACACGCGCATTGGTAAATCCGGCGGCGACCGAGCGAAGGATCAACGTCTTACCCTGGGAGATCTCTTTGTCTCTCCGGCGATCGGAGTAGGGCGACGGCAACGTCGTCCAATGGATGGGGAGAAGTCAGCAGAGGCCATAATAGTCCGGGCAACTGGATGAAGGGCCGAATTCGACAATCAAGGAGCAGGTTCAACCCACTCGATAGATGCCCAACAGCAGCAAGGAAGTGACGCTCTCCGATGGAAAGGTTACTTCGCCACGGCATTACCGGCGAAAGCGGAACTGGGTCTGGTGCGCGTGTGGAGCGGATCAGCATCTACGGCGTTGGTCGAATACCGAGCCTTGGCGGCGCTTCTTTTCCGCAACGCTCCGCATTGTCGGAAACCGCCGCGGTACGCTGAGTATGCCAGGTGGTGTGGGAGGGGGGGCTCGCAAGAGCTCCTCCTACCCGATTGGTGTGCCAGGCATGGCGTTGATGTTGGAGGTGGAAGTCCTCTTCAGGCCCTGATGACGGGAACTGATAGCGGAAGGCAACTGCGTCGTCGCGAGGCGGGGTGGGGAGGAAGCTGGAAGCAAAGCTCGGAGTTGACGAACAGAAACCGGATACGAGGCCGGTGCGGTGGGGTAACTCGGCCATGGACGGGGAAGCCCAATAGTCATTCGGACACGCGCATTGGTAAATCCGGCGGCGACCGAGCGAAGGATCAACGTCTTACCCTGGGAGATCTCTTTGTCTCTCCGGCGATCGGAGTAGGGCGACGGCAACGTCGTCCAATGGATGGGGAGAAGTCAGCAGAGGCCATAATAGTCCGGGCAACTGGATGAAGGGCCGAATTCGACAATCAAGGAGCAGGTTCAACCCACTCGATAGATGCCCAACAGCAGCAAGGAAGTGACGCTCTCCGATGGAAAGGTTACTTCGCCACGGCATTACCGGCGAAAGCGGAACTGGGTCTGGTGCGCGTGTGGAGCGGATCAGCATCTACGGCGTTGGTCGAATACCGAGCCTTGGCGGCGCTTCTTTTCCGCAACGCTCCGCATTGTCGGAAACCGCCGCGGTACGCTGAGTATGCCAGGTGGTGTGGGAGGGGGGGCTCGCAAGAGCTCCTCCTACCCGATTGTGCCAGGCATGGCGTTGATCTGGGAGGTGGAAGTCCTCTTTGGGCCGGTTGGCCGGAACTGATAGCGGAAGGCAACTGCGTCGCCGCGAGGCGGGGTGGGGAGGAAGCCGGAAGCAAAACTCGGAGCTGACGAACAGGAACCGGATATCAGGCCGGTGCGGTGGGGTAACCCGGCAACGGACGGGGATTCCCGAAAGCCAAACAGACACGCGCACTGGTAAATCCGGCGGTGACCGAGTGAAGGATCAGCGTCTTACCCTGGGATCTCTCTTTCGGTCTCGGGACGATCCCGAGCAGGTGGGCGGCAACGTGCACCGACGCTGAAGGAGAAGTCAGCAGAGGCCATAGTAGTCCTGGTACGGACGAAGGGCCGAATTCGACAACCAAGGAGCAGGTACGACCTATTCGATGAGCGTGAAGCGGCAGCAAGGCAATGGTGACCAGAAGGACCTCTTTGACGAGGTCCTGAAGGCATCGTTGCGCCACGGCGTTTCCGGCGAAGGCAGAACCGGGGCTGGGACGTGCGAGGAGCGGCAAGCGCACACGGCATGGGCCGAGAACCGAGCCTTGACGCAGCATCTGATGGAGGAGGTGGCCAGCTCGGCGAACCTGAACCAAGCCTATAAGCGGGTCAAAGCGAACGGCGGCGCGGCAGGCGTCGATGGGATGACCATCGCCGACTTGCGGGCGTGGATCGGATTGCACCGCGACAGGCTGATCGCCTCGCTGCTTGACGGCAGCTATCGACCGCAAGCGGTGCGCGGGGTGCACATCCCCAAGCCCGGCGGCGGGATACGCCAATTGGGCATCCCGACGGTGGTCGATCGCCTGCTACAGCAGGCGATCTTGCAAGTCCTGGAACCGTTGCTCGATCCGGGCTTCTCGGCTTCGAGCTTCGGCTTCCGCCTGGGGCGGAGCGCGCACGATGCGCTTCGCCAAGCTCGGCAATATGTGGTCAAGGGCTACCGGTTTGCCGTGGACATCGATCTGGAGAAGTTCTTCGACCGGGTGAACCACGACATGCTGATGGCCCGCTTGGCCCGGCGCGTTGGCGACAAACGTCTGCTGCGCATCGTCCGGCGCTTCCTTCAAGCCGGTATGATGCAGGACGGCGTGTGCACCGCACGGCACGAAGGTACGCCGCAGGGCGGGCCTCTCTCGCCATTGCTCGCCAACCTTCTGCTGGACGATCTCGACAAGGAGCTTGAGAAGCGCGGACACCGGTTCTGCCGTTACGCCGACGACTGCAACATCTATGTGCGGTCACAAGCATCGGGGGAACGAGTTATGGCGTCCGTGACGGCCTTCCTCGAAAGCAAGCTCAAGCTGCGCGTCAACCGGCAGAAGAGCGCTGCTGCCCCTGTCGAGGAACGTCAGTTCCTCGGCCATCGCCTGAACGCCTACGGCACAATGGGCATTGCGCCCAAGAGCCTGAAGCGGGCCAAAGATCGTCTGCGGCGGATCACGCGGCGCAACCGCGGAATCTCGCTCGCCAAGACAGTCGCGGAGGTGAACAGCTTCACCACAGGATGGGTAACGTATTACCGTAACGCCCAGTGCAAAGATGCGCTCGTCAACCTCGACGCATGGCTTCGTCGCAAGCTGCGTTGTGTGCGCCTCAAGCACTGCAAGCGCGCTCACTCAATCACCGTATTCCTCAAAGAATGCGGTGTTCCAGAATGGCGCGCCTGGCTATTGAGCCTCTCGGGAAAAGGATGGTGGCGCATGGCCGCAAGCCCTCAGGCTTCCGAAGCCATGACCATCGCATGGTTCAACAACCTCGGACTGGTTGGCCTCGCCAATCATCATGCCACGTTGAACGCTGTTGGAAACCGCCGGATACGATGAGTACGTCCGGTGGTGTGAGAGGGGGAGACCGAAAGGCCTCCCCCTACTCGATTTGGCTGCCGCCCTTTCGGGCAGATTCCATTGCCGCCGCCGGCAATCGGAACGAGAATTGGTAAACTTTTGTTCATACCGGCGTATCAAAATGCCGCGGCCAGGGGTAGGCAGAGGGTAAACATGGACACCAGCGCGCAATCCGGTTCCAAACTTCTCAATAGTTGGAAAGGCTGGGCAGGCCGGAAGCTGACACAAGACGAATTGAACGCCCTAATGACGGCACATGCGCGGTTCATCCTCCACCATCCTCAAGGCAGGCGGCTCCAACTCGGTTCCGCGCATATCTTAGGTCTCAATCTTTCACAACGGCTTTTGAAGGAGGCGGATTTTTCCGGCGCGAATTTGACCGGAAGCAATCTGTCTAGCGCCAATTGCGAACAGGCAAATCTGTTCGCGGCAAATCTGTGCGATTGCAATCTGCAATCCACAAATTTGCGGAATGCCGATTTGCGGGGCATCAGTCTGCGTGGCGCGAATTTGTCCTACTCCGTCCTTGATGGCGCTGATATGCGGTCCGCCTTTATGGTCAAGGTCGGCGGCGACAGCGACGGCTATGCCCAGTTGGTGCCACGCGGCAAGGACAGCACCAACGGCGGCGTCGATTTCAGCAACTGTTCCCTGAAGGGAACCTCGATGGTTCAGGTCACTCTGAAAGGGGCGAGCTTCCGCAACGCGTTACTGGACGGCGTGAATTTCAAGGATTCCAAGTTTACGGATGTCTGCCTCGAAGGGGCAATCCTGACCAAGATGAGCGTCGAGGAACTGCCGTTCAGCCCCGAAGAATTGAAGACGTGCCTGCTGGATCCGCAGCCTGACGTCGTCAAGCGGGCGCCCGATCTTATCGAAAAACTGCGCCTGCACGAATTGTGGTACAAGACCGACGGAAAAGACGGTGCACCGGCCACACTGGACGGTGAGGACTTCCGGCCGTTGGGAAAGGTTTTCTGCGGGCGGCAGATCACAGCCCTGGTGGCACGCAATATCATCGCCGCCGGTGTGGATTTCAAAGGCTGCGAACTGCAAGGAGCCAATTTCGACGGCGCCGATCTGCGTGCCGCCGAGTTCGCGGGGTCGGATTTGCGAGGCGCCAGCTTCCGCGGCGCTAAACTCGCTCATGCCGGGTTCAAAAACGCCGATCTGCGGCCGCTGGCGCTCGCGCAGGGCGGTGCGCAGACCGTCGATCTGACGGATGCGGAATACGCTGCGACGCAGTTTGCTGGAACAGCCTTGGCGGAGGGACAACTGCAGTAAGGTTCTGCCAGTTGCCCCATGCTGGCCGCGGATTTGTAGCATCGATGCCGTCAGACGCGGGATTACTGCCCCTTCGCCTTTGCATCCATCGCAATGCGGGTAAGAAGATCCTCGGTGGCGAACCCGTCGGGGGGCAGAGCATGTGCTTTCTGCCAGAGGCGCAACGCCGCGCGTGCCTTGCTGCCGAGCAAGCCGTCGATCTTGCCGATGTCGAATCCGAGCTTCGCCAAGGCGCTTTGCATCGCCATGCGTTCGTCGCGATTGAGCGGCACTTGATCGCGCGGCCAAGCGGTCATCACCGGAGCGACGCCGCGCAATTGATCCGCCAGCAAGCACACCGCCAGCGCATAGGTGGCGGCATTATTATATTTCAGGATCACCTTGAAATTCGGGAACACCAAAAACGCGGGCCCGCTCGCACCCGCCGGAAGATAGACGGACGCTGGATCGTCGGATGCCGGAAGCTCAGCGCCGGCAATGGTTTTTACGCCGCGTTTTTTCCAGGCTGCGACTGTTATCGTGTGATCGAGATCGGCGTCTTCATACGCGAAGCCTTTCGGTAGGGCGATTTCATAGCCCCAAACTTTGTCGCTTTTCCAACCGGCGCCCGCCATCACATGCGCGGTTGAGGCCAGGGCATCGGGCACCGAAAACCACAGATCGATTTTGCCGTCGCCGTCGCCATCGACGGCTTCGTTGAGAAAAAGTAGTCGGCACGAATTGAGTTTGACCGAAAGCACCCGCCCAAGAGGACGTCATATCGGCGGCGGCATATTTCTGTTGCTGCATCATTTTCAGCGCCGCCAACAATTGCGGCCGGGCATAGTCGGTGCGCGGACCGTCATAGGCCAAGGTCGCCAGCGCCTCGAACATGTTGAAATGGCCCATGGCGTGGCCGTAATCGGATTCGTTTCCCCAAATCGAGATGAGGATCTCCGGCGGCACGCCATACTTGGCAACGATGGGGGCCAGGATCGCAGCATCGCCGATCATCAGCGCCCTTCCGTCGGAAACACGTTGCGTCGAGACGGCGGTGTCGAGATAGGACCACACCGGAGTGACGAATTCCGGCTGGTTGAGATTGAGATCGGCGACGCGTTGCAGCCGCGAGGCTTTGCCCAGCGCGGCGTCATAGGTTTCGGGCGTGATCCCGGCAGCCAGAGCCGTGGGACGGAAATCCTTGATGAATTGGGCGAAGGCCAGATCGTCGGGCGAAGCGGGGGCCGCAGTGGAAGGGGCAGCGGGGACGGCATAGGCCGCCGCGAGCAGCACCAGCGATAGCAGATAGGCCAAAAACAGAATGATCAGGCGCACGGTCCAATATCCCCCACGGCCCATTTCGGGTCATTTTTAGCAGCGCATCGGGTCCAAAATGCGACGGAAATCCCGCTTTTTCGCGCTGTTGACACACAAAAGCCCGCCGACTAGTTTCCGCGCCTCTTCGGCGGGGCCATCTCGCAGGAATAGGTTCAAAAGGCGTGCCATGAAAGTCCGCAACTCGCTCCGTTCGCTTAAAAAACGCGACAAGGACTGCCGTGTCATCCGCCGGCGCGGGCGCACCTATGTCATTAACAAGAAGAACCCCCGTTTCAAAGCGCGCCAAGGGTAATCGTCCCCGGCCAAGGGCGATAGCGCTCACCGTCCAGTCGCGTTAAATTCGCACCATGCGTATTGCCGCATGTCTTTTTGCTCTTTTGCTGATGGCTGCCGCTCAGGCGGCGCAGCCAAGCGATCCCCTGTTCAAGCAATTGCAGGGCGCGCAGACGCCGGAAGACGCCAAGCCCATCGAACAGCAGATCCTGCTGACATTCCTTCAATCCGGAAGCCCAAGCATCGATCTTCTGATGACGCGGGCGGCTGCGGTCGAGAATGCCGGCGACAAGGACACCGCCAAGAAGTTGTACGACGCGGTGGTCGATATTGCGCCCAAATTTGCCGAAGGCTGGCACCGGCGCGGGCTGCTGCAGAACGATGCGGGCGACGACACGGGCGCCATGGTGTCGCTGCAAAAGACGATCGCTCTCAATCCGCGCCAATTCGAGGCGTTGGAGCAGCTCGGCGAAATGCTCGAGGACTACGGCGACAAACCCGGCGCGCTGAAGATGTACCGCGCCGCCCAAGCGCTCGATCCGCAAATGGAAGGCTTGCAGCGCCACATCGATAGCCTGTCGCGCGCGGTCGAAGGGCAGGGGATTTAGTCTAATCGTATTTCGGCGGCTTGCCCACGAACGCCACGCGCAGCATGTTGGTGGCACCCGGTGTGCGCAGCGGAACGCCGGCCGTCACTACGATGCGTTCGCCGGGGCTGGCGAAGCCTTCCTGGAATGCGAACCGTGTGGCGCGCTCGACCATATCATCGAGATCCTGCGCGTCATTGGTGTAAACGCTGTGCAGGCCCCAAGCGAGCGACAGCCGTCGCGCCATTTCCATGCTCGGCGTCAAGGCAATAATCGGTGCGTTGGAGCGTTCGCGCGAAGCCCTAAGAGCGGTGGCGCCCGATTTCGTCCAACACACGATGGCGCGGGCATTGATGGTGTGCGTCACCTCGTGCACGGCAGCCATAATGGCGTCGGCCGTGGTGGATTCCGGCTTGTTGCGCTGTTGATCGATAATGGAGACGTAAAGCGGATCGCTTTCCACCGTGGTGGCGATCTTGTCCATCATCGAGACGGCTTCCACAGGGAACTGGCCCGCAGCGGATTCCGCGGAGAGCATCACGGCATCGGCGCCTTCGAAGACGGCCGTTGCCACATCGGATACTTCGGCACGGGTCGGCACTGGCGCGGTAATCATCAATTCCAGCATCTGGGTGGCGACGACCACCGGTTTGCCCGCTTTGCGGGCCGCGCGCGTGATGTATTTCTGTTTGCCTGGGACTTGCTGGACCGGCAGTTCGACGCCCAGATCGCCGCGCGCCACCATCAGCGCATCGGACAGATCGAGGATGTCCTCCAGCCATTCGACGGCTTTCGGCTTCTCGATCTTGGCCAGACAGCCGGCGCGCCCGGCAACGATCTTTTTCATCTCCGCGACATCGTCGGGACGCTGCACAAAAGATAGCGCAACCCAATCGACCCCCAAATTCAGTGCCGCATCGAGATCGCTGCGGTCTTTCGGCGTCATGGCGTAAATCGGCAAGATCGTATCGGGAAGATTGACGCCCTTTTTGTCTTTCAGCGTGCCGGCGGTCTCGACCACGGCATCGGCCCATTCCTTGTCCGCGTCGGTCACCCGCAATTTGATTTTGCCGTCGTCGATCAGAATCGTTTCGCCCGCCTGCAGCGCCGCGAAGACCTCGGGATGCGGAATCGGGATGTCGGTGGGGTTGTCTGAGGCGGCCATGCGCACCAGATGGACCTTGTCGCCGATATGGACTTCGCGAACACCCGCGAGTGTGCCAAGCCGGATTTTTGGGCCTTGCAAATCGGTGAGGATGCCGATGGGCCTGCCGACTTTCGCCTCCAAACCGCGCACGTAGCGATGCAATTCGGCTAGGCCGGCATGCGAGGTGTGACTCATATTGATGCGGAACGCATCGGCACCGGCCTCGAACAATGCCTGGATTTGTTCCGGCGTCGATGACGAGGGGCCGAGAGTTGCCAGAATCTTCGTTTTGCGCTTGCGCCGCATCTATTCCATTCCGATCAAATTCGCGTCCGAAACTTCAATCGCCGAGCGATTGCGTCCAATCCGCTCTGTCACCGGTATCGATTTCAAAAAAACCCGTGCGATCATAACCTCTCGCCGCGCAATGGCCACGACCCGGAATCGAGAAGGGCCCGCTGGCCGAAGTGCAAAAATTCTTGCCGCCGTTCCATGTGCCCGATCCGCCATCTGTGCCGTAAAGATAGTAAAAGCGGGCATCGAGCGGACCGGAGAGCAAGGTTTCGCATTTTTGCGGCTGAATCGTCCACCATCCCTCACTTCGCCAGACTTTCCCGTCGAAATCGGCCGAGTGCGACCTTGGCGGGGAGGGCCGCCTTGTTGCACACCGCCAAGCCCGCAAAGGCAGGGGCGGTCGTAAACAGGATCAGAGCGGCAGCAATAAGGCGCATGGGAGGTTCGTCATGTCGCGCGAAGTTGCCGAATCTGTCAACGCGCTTGTCGCGGCCCGTTTACCGGCCAATGATCGCAGCGCCATGACGCCACCACCATTCGAATCGTTAAGACCCGCCCAAGCGGCCAAAGGTCTCATATTTCTATGCGATCACGCCGCCAATGCCCTGCCGGAGGCCTATGGCACGCTCGGACTCGAAAGCGCCAGCCTATCCACCCACATCGCTTACGACATCGGGGCCGGCGAAGTGACGCGCACCCTGGCCGGGCTGTTCGAGGCTCCGGCTCTGCTGGCCCGCTGGTCGCGGCTGCTGATCGACCTCAACCGGGGCGAGGACGACCCTACCCTTGTCATGAAATTGTCTGACGGCAGCGTCATCCCGGGCAACCGCAATGCGGATCCGGCCGAAATTGGGCGCAGAATCGCTGCCTATCATGCTCCCTACCATCGTGCGATCGAAGAAGAGATCGCCCGTACCGCGGCCGATGTCCCGATCCTGGTGTCGATCCACAGCTTCACGCCGGTTTGGAAGGGCAGGAAGCGGCCTTGGGAGGTCAGCGTGTTGTGGGATCGCGACGGGCGGCTGGCGATACCGCTCATGGAGAAGCTGGCGGCGGCGGGGTTCGCTGTCGGCGACAACGAACCTTATTCGGGCGAGTTGGAGAACGATTGTCTCTCCCGGCATGGCACGCAGAACGGTCTTCCCCACGCGCTGATCGAAATCCGCCAGGATCTGATTGCCGATGGCGGCGCGGCACGCGATTTCGCCAAACGGCTTTATCCCATTTTGGTGGAAGCTCTTGCGGCGATGGGCCCGGTTTCGGTTCAATTCACCCGCCCGTTAGCCATAGGAGATTATGCCGTGGATGAACCGACGCGTATCGAACTCGAAGCAGCCGTGTTCCGCCGCCTCGTGGCGCATCTGCGCGCCCGCACGGAGGTGCAGAATATCAATTTGATGATTGCAGGCGGCTTCTGCCGCAACTGCCTGGGCGATTGGTATCGCGAGGCGGCAGCGGAAAAAGGCATTGCGCTGGAAAAAGACGAGGCGCGCGCCATCGTCTACGGCATGGCGCCGTCGGAATGGAAGACGCGTTATCAAAAAGAAGCGACGCCCGAGCAACAGGCGGCATTGGCGGCATCGCAAAAAACTCACAGCTAGCGCGGCGCGCGGCGTTGCGTCGTTCGCGGGCCCCGCGCTAGGTTCCGCGCCCCAATTGTCAGAGGCATTCCATGGCCAAAGCCGGCTTCGCCGCAAATCATCTGCGCTCGTTTGTCGAACGCATCGAACGGCTGGAAGAAGAGCGCTCGGCGCTCAGCGCCGACATCCGCGAAGTCTATTCCGAGGCCAAAGGCCAAGGCTTCGACACCAAGATCATGCGCCAGGTCGTGCGACTGCGGAAATTGGACAAAGCCGATTTCCAGGAACAGGAAGCGATTCTCGAGCTCTACAAGCGCGCCCTGAATATGACTGATTAGCGGCGGCTGAGGTCCGCGCCGCTGCGCTCCGCCGGATAGGCTCCGCTCGCCAGGCCGGCCCACAAGACGCGATTGAAATCGCCGCTCGGAATCTTGTCTTCCTGCGACCAGTCATAGCCTTTGGTCGCGGCCGTCCAATAGGCGGCATTGTGAGCGTCGGCAAAACGCGGCGGCGCGCCATTGGCTTGCAGCGGCGGCAGCGGCAGTTTCGTGTTGCGCAAAGCGGCAGACGGCGTTGCCGTATAGCTCCAAGTTCTTTGATTCAGATCGAACACTTCGGTCATCGGGCGTTGATAGGCATCGTTGAGACTGAGCGGCTTGATCCCCAGGACATCCTCGATCGTGCGCAGCATATTGACCGTGGTGTAGCGCGCGGAAACCACGGCGCCTTGTTTCACATATGGCCCCGCGACAAATCCGATGCTGCGATGCGCATCGACGTGATCGGGGCCGTCTTGCGCGTCGTCTTCCAGAATGAAGATGAGCGTCGAATTCCGATACGGGCTGTGCGCCACGGCCTCGATCAATTTGCCGACCGCGTAATCATTGTCGGCAACCTGACGTTCGGGCGTATTCACATCGTCGATTGCGTCTGCGAAGTCACCCATATGGTCTTCCATAAAGCGCACCAGCGAAAGGCTCGGCATGTTTTTATGAGCGATCTGTCTCATAAATTCGCGTTCCCATTCCTTTTCGCGCCAGAAATCCGGATAGCGCACATCGAAACTGCGAAAATAAGGATCGGTTCGCATCAACAGCGCGGGATCGGCGGACCAAGCAACCTGCAGCTTCGAGGCGAAGGGATCGCGGTCGAGCGGTATCATGGCCGGATTGCGCTTTTCGTATCTCGTCATGTCGCAATAAAAACCGTAATTGCGCACGCTCAGATGGGCGCGCAAAGCCGAATCCCACAAATGTCCGCGGCCCTTCTCGCCGGCAGGTGCATCGGGCGCGGCGACGTCTGCGGTGCCCGCGAGTAAATCGGCGTCGTCCGGAAGCACCGGCTCTGCGGCGCGGCGTCCCGCCAGCGTCGGGATCGCAACATTGATATTCCGATTGGTCCCTTCGACGTCGTAGCTTTGGCCGCGCTCGGCATAATTCATTGCGATGGCTTTGACGCCCACATCCATCTCCCGCGCTTCGGTGCTCCAAGGCCAGCCGTTGCCGCTCACTTCGCCGGCATCATAAAAATTATCGAGCGTGACAAAACTCCGTGCAATGGCGTGTTCGTTGGGCGTCACTGCTGCGCCGAACAGCGTCAATTTGGGATCGCCATTGCCGCGGTCCAGATCGCCCAGCACCTGATCGTAGGTGCGGTTTTCCTTGATGATGTAGATGACATGTTTGATGCGTTTGCGCAGCGCGGCCATCGTCGCGGAATCGCGCATGTCCTGACGGACGCGGAAACCGTTGTTCTCCGCCACCGTATCGGTCAATTGCCGCAAATCCTGTTGCCGCGGCGCGGGCAGCGCGAGAAATCCGGCGTGACTCAATTGCAGAATATAATGATTGGTCGCCTGGCAGGCGCCCGCTTTCATCGGTTCGATATTGGCGTGCGCACAGCCTTGCGGATTGGGACCGGGATCGCTGCGCCCGTTGACGACATAGAGCATCGTGCCATCGGCGCTAGCGCTGACGGAATTCGGATACCAGCCGGTGGGCACCAGTCCCGAAACGTGATGCGGCGCTTTGCCTGACAGCGAAATGACAGCCAGGGCGTTCTCGCCGCCGAGCGTGGCGTAAAGGGTCTGCTCATCGGGCGACAAAGCGACGGCGTTTGGCGCCGCACCGCGAAAATGCGTCTTGCCAGCCAGCAGTCCCGGCGGTGCCGAAGCGTCAATCACGTCGCGCACGCGGTTTGTGGCCGTGTCGATCACGCTCACCGTATCGCTGTTGTCGTTGGCGACGAACAATGTAGTCTGTGCCTTGTTCAGCAAAGCGCGATTGGGATTGCCGCCGACTTTGATGCGGGTGACCAGTTTGGGCGCGCCGGCAATGTCGATCGCATCGACCTCGCGGTCGCGCAGGCTCGTCACATAGGCAATGCTGTTGGCTTTGATCGCCACCCAATCAGGATAAGTCCCGCCGGGCACGCCATGTTTGCGTGGATCAATGATGCCGGGCCGTAGATCCAATTCACCAATGACCTGGCGTGTGACCACATCGGCGATGGTGACGGAGTTGTTGTAGCGGTTCGCCACCACGATCTTTCTTCCATCGGCCGTGACATCAATCCCCGCGGCGCTGGGCTTCATGGCCAGTCCCAATCCGGCTTTATGGCCGAGCGTGATCGCAGCACCGTCTTCTGCCCAAAGGCCATTGTTATGCGAAAAGATATGGACTGAATTGTCGACCCCGCCGGCGACATAGAAATGGGAATCGTCGGGCGCAAATACGATGCCCGAGTTGGTATTGGGCACTTCGACCGTCTGGGTTTGTTTGGGCGTATGTGCCGAGATGTCGAAAACGAAGACGAATTCGTTGCTATGCGCCTTTGCTTTGCCGCTGGCATCCGCCACGAGATTGAAGCCGCTGGTCAGCACCAAAAGCGTTTTGCCGTCATGACTGGTGACGGTCGTGACGGCCTGATTGGCCCGAAAATCCGGTGCATCGGAAAATTTCGGATCGAGTTCCTGGAACGATGCGCCCGTCGCGGCGGTTGGCGCGATGCGTTGGCCGGTCGGGATCCATTGGCCGGCTGCGTGATCGTCATCGTCTGCGAACGCTGTTGCGCAAAAAACGATCGCAATGGCCGTCGATAATGCCAGTAGCGTCTTGCCGCTTTTCATGGATGCACCTCGCCCGTTCCATTATGGCAGAGCAGGTGCTTGGATTCGCGTGAAAGTTTGACGAATGCCTGTGAGTAAAGCGATGACGATGCGTCAACCCGCAGCTTGAAGTGGAGTTTCTTCCTCGCCAGTTTCCGCCAGCGGCACTTCGCCTTCCGTTGGCTCCAGGCCAAATTCCTTGAGCTTGCGATAGAGCGTGGAACGGCCGATGCCGAGCCGGCGCGCAACTTCGGACATATGGCCGTCGTAACGCGAAATGGCGAGACGGATGATTTCGGATTCCATATCTTCCAGCCGACGCATATGCCCGGAACCGTCCGTGGCGCAGAGGGCGTAGGGGGAAGTGGAATGCGCGGGCGCGAAATTGCTCGCCATGGCCTGCGGTTCGGCGCTCGCATAGGCGCGGCGCATCTTCGCTTCGACGCCCATCGCAGCGGCGATCTGCGGAAAATCGCAGACATCGAGCATTGAGCCGTCGCACAGCACCACGGCGCGGAATATCGTATTTTCGAGCTGGCGCACATTACCCGGCCAAACATAGCCCGCGAGCAGATCGGCTGCCTCGGGCGTCATGCCCGCCACCGGCTTGTGTTCTTCGGTCGCAAAGCGGCTGACGAAATGGCGTGCCAAAGCCGGAATGTCCTCGGCACGGTCGCGCAAAGCGGGCACGAAGATCGGGAACACGTTGAGGCGGTAATAGAGGTCTTCGCGGAAGCGGCCCTCGCGCGTCAGCTCCGACAAATCGCGATTGGTGGCCGAGATAATGCGCACATCGACCTTCACCGGCCGCTTGGCGCCGACCGGGTCGACTTCGCCTTCTTGCAGTGCGCGTAACAGCTTTACCTGCATGTCGATGCGCAACTCGCCGATTTCGTCGAGAAACAGCGTGCCGCCGTCGGCTTCCTGGAATTTGCCCAGATGTTTGTCGCTGGCGCCGGTGAACGAACCCTTCTCGTGACCGAACAGAATGGACTCGATCAGGTTTTCGGGAATAGCGCCGCAATTGACGGTCACGAAAGGCTTGCCGGCGCGTTCCGAGGAACCTTGGATGGCACGTGCAATTAGTTCCTTGCCGACACCTGATTCGCCTTCGACGAGGATCGGGATATTCGATTGCGCGGCCCGCTGGCCAAGACGGAAAACTTGCTTCATGGCGCCGGACTTGGCGACCAGGTCGTCGAAGGAGAGACGATTGTCGCTCTTCTTCTTCAGGCGCACGACTTCGCCCGTCAGGGTTCCGATCTTGAGCTGGTTGCGGATGGAGACCGCGATGCGTTCGGGGCTGGCCGGTTTGACCAGGAAATCGTTGGCACCGGCCCGCATCGCTTCGACGGCGGAATCGATGCCGCCTTTGGCGGTCAGCACGATGACCGGCAGCGTCGGATTGCTGCTGCGCAATTTGGCAAGGACTTCCAAACCGTCCATGTCGGGCATGACGAGATCGAGCAGCATCAGCGAAATCTGTTCGCCGCGCGGCCCTTCGATCAGGTCGAGCGCGGGTCTGCCGCCGGGTGCGGTCACCACATTCATGCCGCTGCGGCCGATCGCGGCCTCCAGAAGCCGGCGTTGCACGGGATCGTCGTCGACGATGAGAATAGTCGTTGCCATCTAGCCCTCGGATGCAGGATCGCGATGGTGACCCCTCAAGGGTAAAGGTCTGTTTAAGGGATGTCCTTGTGTGGGACAGTATGGAACAGTGAGTGCGGCGAAGCATGGTAAACAAAGGGTAAAATGGACAACCCTCTCGATTATTGGACATTCTTCGCGGACGAGGCGCGCCGGGTCGGTGCACCACTTTATGGGCGTTTGTCGCTGGGTATCGGCAGCGACGAAAGTTTGCGGGAATTCGCCAATGGGGCGCGGCCGGGCCAGCCGCCGGCGAATATCCTGTTTGCGGCTGTGCATTTTCTTTTGTTGCGCGGGGTGCAGCATCCATTGCGTGAGTTCTATCGCAATCTCGGCGGGACGAGCAGCGAAGACCCGTTTCCGGTGTTTTGCGATTTTGTCGAAAAGTATCGCGCGGAACTCATTCCGCTCATCGCCACGCGCGCTACGCAAACCAACGAGGTTGGACGCAGTGCAATCCTGCACGCGGCCTTTCGCAGGGTCGCGATGGAAGCGCGCGGACCGCTCAATCTGATTGAAATCGGCCCGAGCGCGGGGCTGAACATGATCTGGGACCATTATGCCGTACGTTATCGCAGCGCCGACGACACCATCGTGCTCGGCGATAGCGAGTTGGTTATCGACTGCGAATTGCGCGGCGACATACGCCCTCCTTTGGGCCAGGCCCCAAACATCGCCAGCCGCATCGGGCTGGAACGCAATCCCGTCGATCTGTCCGATCCCGACCGGCGCGATTGGCTCAAAGCGCTGGTATGGCCCGATCAGGCCGAACGATTCGCGCGGTTGGAAAAGGCCATCGCCATCTTCGCACGGCACAAACAGGAGATTCGCGCCGGCGATGCGTTGGAGAATCTTTCGGACGCAATCGCCAGAGTGCCGGAGGATCAGCCGGTGTGCATCTATCACACCATGGCGGTGTATCAATTCTCCGACGAGATGCGCGAAACGCTTGACGCGATCCTCACTGTGGCGGGATTACGGCGCACGATTTGGCGCCTCAGTTTCGAAGGGACTTTGAGCGGCGATAATCCACTGCTGCTATATTCCTACCGCGACGGAAAGAAGGAGAAGCTGACGCTCGGTCTGGCGCATCCCCATGGCGCTTGGCTTGAGTGGCTGGCCTAAGCGTGCCAGCCTTTCCACAATGAGCGACGATATTCTCGACAACGAACCTTTTGAGGTTCCTGCGGGCTTCGCACCGCTGAATTGGCGGCGCGGCTTTGGACAAGTGATGGGTACGCTCTACGAACGCACGGAACCGGATGGCGGCTTCACGCGAGCCTTCTTGGTGGAAGAACGACACACCAACGGCATGCAAAACTGCCATGGCGGCATGCTGATGTCGTTTGCGGATATGGTATTCGGTCATTCCGTCTCGTTGACGAAACGCGACCATCATTGGGTGACAATCCGCATGCTGACGGACTTCCTGGCTCCGGCGCGTCTGGGCGATTGGGTACAAGGCACCAGCCAGATCGTCGGGCAGAACGGCGATCTCTACACCTCGCGCGGGCGCATCTGGGTGGACGAGCGCATTGTGCTGACCGGCACGGGCATCTTCAAATTTGCGGCGCCGCGGAAGACGCCGCGATGACCGATGACGTTTCCCGGCCGCTGCCCGGCATCGCGAAAATCGATTTTCCCGATTTGGAAACGCCCTTGGCTGCGCTTGATGGCGCGCCACCGCCCGCACCGCAATGGTTTGAAGAGGCGGTGGGAACGGAGCCCGAAAGCCGTTTCGTCACGGTGGAGGGTGCGCGCATTCATTATCTGCGTTGGGGCGATCAGGCGCGTCCAGGGTTGCTGCTCGTTCATGGCAACGCCGCGCATGCTTATTGGTGGAGTTTCATCGCCCCGTTCCTGGCGCGCAGTTTCAATGTCGCGGCGATCGATCTTTCGGGGATGGGCGACAGCGATTGGCGGCCCGAGGGCTATTCGATGGAGACCTTCGCGCGCGAGGAGCTCGCCGTTTGCGAGGACGCCGGCATGTTCGGGCCCTCCGAGCCACCCATCATTGTGGCCCATAGTTTCGGCGGAATTCGTCACTTTGTTGACGGGGGCGCTCTATGGCGAACGTCTGGCGGGCACGGTGATTGTCAATTCGCCGGTCAATCCGCCAGGCCGCTGGCGCGGCGGACCACCTCTGACCAACCGGCCGCACAAGATCTATCCCTCGATCGCCGCCGCGCTCGGCCGGTTCCGGCTTTTGCCCCCGCAAAACTGCGACAACCTGTACCTTCTGGATTGGGTGGCGCGCCATTCGCTCAAAGAAAGCCCAGGCGGGTTCTCGTGGAAATTCGATCCTGCGATCTGGCGCGATTTCTCCATCGGCGACACCGCCGCGCAACTCAAGGCGACCAAGTGCCAAATCGCGGTGTTCCGCGGCGAGCATTCGATCCTGCTGCCACCGGAAATCGGCGAGTACATGTTCAATCTCTTGGGACGGGCCGCCCCGGTGGTGGAAATCCCGCAAGCCAAGCATCACGTCATGCTCGACCAGCCATTGGCTCTGGTGGCGGCTTTGCGGGCCTTGCTGGCGGATTGGGAACATTCCCTGCCAAGGCGCAGGACTTCCGGCTTTGCCGGGCGCCCGGCTTTGCTATAGTCGCGGCTGCAACAACGGGGACAGATATGGCCGCGAACGACCACGATGGCGAGCAAACTGGAACCATGGATATCAGCGAGCACCTTCGCACCTGGAAGCTCTTCACGGGGCTCGTCAAATGGTCGATGGCCAGCATCGCGCTGGTCATGCTGGGCCTGCTGATTTTCCGTACCCACGGCTAGGACGATCCCTCCTCCTTGCGGCTGAAAAAAACTGCAACAGTCCGTGTGTGGATACGCGTGCAGCATCGCGATTCAGTTTCGCGCGCGGATCGGGATTTGTACGTACCTGTGTGAGGAATGGTGCGCCATGCCGCATATCACGGCGTTGCCTAACCACACTGTTTGCTATATTCCCGCGCCGTACTTCGAGAGCGCCGCTGACGCTCTTCGCTGACGCTCATCGTTCTCGGTTTACGCTGCTGATCTGCACCGACCTTTATCCATCGTTCAAATGGGTGCCAGTCCGTCGTCCTCGAACAATCCAACGAGATGCGTGAAATCATGCCCCAGACCATTGGAATTCCCAAAGAGACATTCGCCGGCGAGAAGCGCGTTGCGACGGCGCCGGAAGTTATCGAAAAACTGATCAAGCTCGGCTTTGCCGTGACCGTGGAAAGCAAAGCCGGCGACGGCGCGAGCTTCTACGACGACGCGTTCGCAAAGGCCGGCGCGAAAGTGGTCGCTAGCGCCGCCGAAGTGTGGCACTCGTCCGACATCATCTTCAAAGTGCGTGCGCCAGATATGGACGAAGTCGCGCTGATGAAGCCCGGTCAGACGCTCGTCAGCTTCATTTGGCCGGCGCAGAATCCCGACCTGATGAAGGCGCTGGCGGCCAAGAAGGTCACGGTCTTAGCCATGGACGCCGTGCCGCGTCTGTTGTCGCGCGCGCAAAAAATGGACGCTCTGACGTCGATGGCGGGCATCAGCGGTTATCGCGCGGTCATCGAAGCGGCAAACGCTTTTGGTCGCTACTTCAACGGCCAGATCACGGCCGCGGGCAAAATCCTGCCCGCCAAGGTTTTCGTCGCCGGTGCCGGCGTTGCCGGTCTTGCGGCGATCGGAACCTCCGTCGGCCTCGGCGCCGTGGTCCGCGCCAACGATACGCGCGCGGAAGTCGCCGATCAGGTCAAGTCGATGGGCGCCGAATTCGTCAAGGTCGACTACGAGGAAGAAGGCTCGGGCGGCGGCGGCTATGCCAAGGTGATGAGCGAAGGCTTCCAGAAGGCCCAGCGCGAGATGTACGCCAAGCAGGCCAAGGAAGTCGACATCATCATCACGACGGCGCTGATCCCCGGCAAGCCAGCGCCCAAGCTCATTACGGCCGCAATGGTCGAAATCGATGAAGCCCGGCAGCGTGATCGTGGATATGGCGGCCGAACAGGGCGGCAACTGCGAACTTACCGAACCCGGCAAGGCCGTGGTCAAGCACGGCGTGACCATCATCGGCTACACCGATCTGGCCTCGCGGCTCGCCAAGCAGTCTTCGACGCTCTACGCAACGAATCAGCTGCGCCTCACCGAAGAGCTGTGCAAGGCCAAGGACGGTCAGATCGTCGTCAATATGGAGGACGATGCGATCCGCGGCTTCACCGTGATCAAGGACGGCGAGATCACCTGGCCGCCGCCGCCGCTCAAACTTCCTGCGCCGCCAGCGGCCAAGCCCGCAGCCGCGCCACCGGCACCGAAAAAAGAAAAGAGCGCCTTCGCGAAGGCAGTCTCGGCTTTGACGATGCCGGTCTTCGGCCTGGTGGTGTTCGCGCTGATCGGCTTTTACGCACCGCCGGCCTTCATCGGCCATTTCACGGTCTTCGTACTGGCCGTCTTCGTCGGCTATATGGTGGTGTGGAACGTCACACCGGCGCTGCATACGCCGCTGATGAGCGTTACCAATGCCATTTCGAGCATTATCATGATCGGCGCCCTGCTTCAGGTGGCGCCGCCGCCTGCCGAGGGCCGTCCGGAGGACCTGATCCGCTGGATCGCCATCGTCGGCATTGCACTGACCGCAATCAACATGTTCGGCGGCTTCGCGGTGACGCGGCGCATGCTGATGATGTTCCGCAAATAGGGAGACCGAACCAATGCCTGCAACTCTGTCCACGGTCTCCTACATCGGAGCCACCATTCTTTTCATCCTGAGCCTCGGCGGGCTCTCCAATCCGGAGACTTCGCGGCGCGGCAATTGGTACGGCATCATCGGCATGACGATTGCCGTGCTGGCCACGGTCTTCGGCAGCCGTATCATCAGCGGTGCCGAGGTTCCGATTATCACTGGAAACGGTCTGATTTACATCATCGCGGCGATGGCGGTCGGTGGCACAATCGGTCTGATCGCTGCCCGCGTCGTCAAGATGACCCAGATGCCGGAGCTGGTTGCGATCATGCACAGCTTGGTCGGCCTTGCGGCTTGCACCATCGGATTTGCAAGCTTCATCGACACGACGCCGCTGGATGTGTCCGCGAAGGACTTGGCTTCCGCCGAAACCATTCACCTCATCGAGATTTACGTCGGCGTCCTGATTGGCGCGGTGACCTTCTCCGGGTCGGTGATCGCGTTCGGCAAATTGTCGGGAAAGATCAGCGGCAAGCCGGTGATCCTGCCGGGACGGCATCTCCTCAACCTGCTCGGCCTCGCGGTCGTGATCTATTACGGTTACGCATTCGTCATGGCGGGCGGCATCCATCAAAGCGCCCCCACATTCGCCATTATGCTGCCTTTGATCGTGATGACCGTCATCGCGCTGCTCTTCGGCATTCATATGGTGATGGCGATCGGCGGTGCCGACATGCCGGTGGTGGTGTCGATGCTCAACTCTTATTCGGGTTGGGCCGCGGCGGCGACCGGTTTCATGCTGTCGAACGATCTTTTGATCGTGGTCGGCGCCTTGGTCGGCTCTTCGGGCGCAATTCTCTCTTACATCATGTGCCGCGCGATGAACCGTCATTTCCTCAGCGTGATCGCGGGCGGCTTCGGTACGGCCGAAGGCCAGGCAGCCAAGCCGGGGACCGAACCCGCCGGCGAAGTCACGCCGATCAGCGCGACGGATACCGCCGAGCTGTTGCGCGACGCCAAGAACGTCATCATCGTGCCGGGCTATGGCATGGCGGTGGCACAGGCGCAGCACACGGTTTACGAGATCACCAAGTTGCTGCGCGAGAAAGGTGTCAATGTGCGTTTCGGCATTCACCCGGTCGCCGGGCGCATGCCGGGGCACATGAACGTGCTCTTGGCCGAAGCCAAGGTGCCTTACGACATCGTGTTGGAGATGGACGAACTCAACGACGACTTCCCCAATACCGATGTGGCAATGGTGATCGGCGCCAATGACATCGTCAATCCGGCGGCCGAGGACGATCCCACCAGCCCGATTGCCGGTATGCCGGTGTTGGAAGTGTGGAAGGCCAAGGTCTCTATCGTGATGAAGCGTTCGATGGCTTCCGGTTACGCCGGTGTCGACAACCCGCTGTTCTATAAGGAGAACAACCGGATGTTGTTCGGCGACGCCAAGAAGATGCTTGAAGAGGTGTTTTCGGCGCTCAAGGCTTAGAGCATGATCTTCTGGGATTGAATCGCCTGCGCCGTAGGGATTTTGCGACGTGGGCAGGGTTCGTAGCGGCAGCGTGCGAACGGGCGAAGCGCGTAGCGGGGACTATGGGCAAGCCCTTCGACGAACCCACGGCGCAAAATCCCGCGGCCCTGCGGGTTTCGCGCTGGCGGGCGCCCGCTGTGTTGCGGCGCTCGACCGATGTCCCCGCATCGCCCTTCGCGCCGCGCCTGGCGGATCGCCTCGCCAGCGCGAAACGCAGACGTTTCTATCCCAGAAGATCGTGCTCAGGGTGTCAAACCACTTGAATGAAACGCCCGCCGGCTCGAAAATGCCGGCGGGTTTTTCGTGTCGAGGACCGATCATGACATCGGTTCGACAGGCAGAAACACAAATATTTGGGGGGTGAACTCGTGAGCGGTCAAAACTCCATTCGCAGCTTCCTGCGCACGACTCTTATCGTCGCGGCAATCGCCGGCGTCACCGCCGGCGTGGTGCTGGCCACCAACGAGACCGTGCGCGCTTGGCATGCGGACGGAATGGCGCTGGGCGACATCGCCTATGCCGTTGCCGCCGCTGCGATGTTGATGTTCGCCGGCGTTGTGCTTTTGGCGAGCACAAACGCACGCAAGGTGCCTGTCCTGCCATTGGCCATCGTCGCCGTCGTGTTGGGCATCGGGCTTGGCAGGATTTCGAGCCATCTGGCCGGGACGCCCGAAGGGCTGACAGGTGCGGGGGCTTATTTTTTCGATGGCTTGGGTGTGGGAATGCTGGTGGTTTACTGGATGACGCGCCGTGCCGGGCGAAGCGCGCATAAGTAAGAGAATAGAGCAGCTGTTGCCTCTGTTCGTCCCACGCCGGAATTGTTTCGCACGCTCTAGCCCCGGAACGGGCCATTTCATATTCTTGTGCGATGAACGCACCCCGCATCCGCGACTCGCGGCTTACCCATGACAAGCCGGCGATCCTTGAATTCATTTTTGCATTGCAGCTCTATGAGCACGTTTTCGAAGCGAACCGGCGTGCCGATCCGCAAATGGCGGAAGAACATTACGCGGCTCTCATTCTCCATCTCGCGACCTATAACGGAAAAATCTTCATCGCCGAAGACCAAGCCGCACACCCCATCGGCTGGGCCGCGGTGCATGAGAGTGAAGGCGAAATCTTCATCCGCGCCGAAGAACGCCGTTACGGTTTTCTCGCCGAACTTTACGTAGTGGACAGAGCGCGCGGCACGGGCGTGGGACGCGCCTTGATTATGGCCTGTGAAGACTGGGCGCGCGATCGTAAGCTTGTTTCATTGCGCATCGGCGTCCTGGCGCGCAATAGCGATGCGCTGAAGGTCTATGAGCGCGCGGGCTACGCACCGTACGCTCTACAGGTGCGCAAATATTTGTAAATTCTCGATAGTTGGAAGCGTTCCAATAACGTCCTATCCTCCTGGCCAGACATCCAAAAATGAGATGGGAAACGCCATGAGAGAACTGACGCATTTCATTGCGGGAAAACGTCTGAAAGGGACATCAGGCCGTTTCGGCGATGTGTTCAATCCGGCCACCGGCGAAGTTCAAGCAAGAGTGCCATTCGCCTCCAAGGCTGAAATGCGCCAAGCCGTCGAGGTTGCACGGGATGCATTTCCCGAATGGGCGTCCGTCAATCCGCAACGCCGCGCCCGGGTGTTGTTCGCTTTCAAATCGCTGGTCGAAAAGCACATGGAGGAGCTGGCCGTGCTGCTCTCCTCGGAACACGGCAAGACGGTTGCCGATTCGCGCGGCGATATTCTGCGCGGTATCGAAGTGGTCGAATTCGCCTGCGGCATCCCGCATCTGCAGAAAGGCGAATACACCGAGAGCGCAGGCCCCGGCATCGATATCTTTTCGATGCGTCAACCGCTTGGTGTGGTGGCCGGCATCACGCCGTTCAATTTTCCGGCCATGGTGCCGATGTGGATGTTCGCGGTGGCGATTGCCTGCGGTAACACCTTCGTTCTCAAGCCCTCCGAGAAGGATCCGAGCGTTCCGCTGCGCTTGGCCGAGTTCATGATGGAAGCCGGCGCGCCCGCCGGTGTGCTCAATGTCGTCAACGGAGACAAAGAAGCGGTGGATGCGATCCTCGACGATCTTGATATTCAGGCAGTGAGCTTTGTCGGATCGACGGCGGTCGCCGAGCACGTCTATACGCGCGGCACCGCGCACGGCAAGCGCGTGCAAGCCATGGGCGGCGCCAAGAACCACGCCGTCATCATGCCGGATGCCGATCTTGACCAGGTGACCAACGAATTGATCGGCGCCGGCTATGGCTCGGCGGGCGAACGCTGCATGGCCATATCGGTGGCCGTACCGGTGACGGACAAGATCGCCGACGCGCTGGTGCAACGCCTCAAGCCTCGGGTCGAAAGTCTCAAAATCGGCCCGCCGTCCGACAGCGATGCCGATTATGGTGCGCTGATCACCGCCGAACATCGCCGCAAGGTGCTGTCTTATATCGATGCGGGGGTGAAGGAGGGCGCTGAGTTGGTGGTCGACGGGCGCGGCTTCACGTTGCAGGGCTATGAAAACGGCAACTTCCTGGGCGGCTCGCTGTTCGACCGCGTCACCAAGGACATGAGAACCTATCGCGAGGAGATATTCGGGCCGGTTCTGCAGATTGCCCGAGCCAAGGATTTTGAAGAGGCCGTCTTGCTGCCGTCCAGCCATCAGTATGGCAATGGTGTGGCCATCTTCACCCGCGATGGCGATGCCGCCCGCGAGTTCGCCAGCAAGGTTAAAGTGGGCATGGTGGGGATCAATGTCCCGATTCCCGTGCCGTTGGCCTATCATAGCTTCGGAGGCTGGAAGCGCTCGGCGTTTGGCGATATGAACCAGCATGGGCCGGAAGGCGTGCGGTTCTACACACGCGTCAAAACCGTGACGGCGCGCTGGCCCAAAGGCGGGGTACGCGAAAACTCCAGTTTCGTGATACCTACGATGAAATAGATTGAAAGGAAGACCCCGGTGCCTGAAGCGATTTCCAAACTGTTCGAAACGATCCTGGCGTCGACCAAGACCCACAAATGGTGGTGGGCGGGCGGCGGTGCGACGCTCGTCGCCATCGCGGTGTTGGTGGTCGTGTTCGGCGGGTTTTTCGGGCCGAGCGGCCGCGACATCTGCAGTATCGCCGTGCAACGATCGATAGCCTATGGCGTTCTGCCGCCAGGAGCCGAGTCCGTCGGCTCAGGTAAGAAAACGGAAGTTGCCAAGCGCCGCGCCTGCGATGCCACGGCCGGCAGCGACAATTACGTGGTCACAGCCGATCTGACCTGCAGCGATCTGGCGAAAGACCACGCATCGCTCAAGGATATGGCGAGCGAAAAATACCGGGCCGACCCGGGGCGCGATCAGGGTTGTGTATCGCTCTATGCCGTTGAGCGAAGCGACGGGCTGTCGATCTATCAGAAACGCAAGGAAGAAACCGACGAGGGCATGGCATCCATGGAACCTCCGCCGCCGCAGCAAGCGTCACCCGACAACGCGGCAGCGCCCTCACCGGATGCGATCCCGTCTTCCACGGACACTGCTCCGGCCCTTCCGCCGGATAGCGGACAAAGCGGTTTCGGCGATGCGCCACCGGCGACCAACGGGAACAACGACCAACCGGGCCAGCAGGCGCCGCAGCAGCAATAAGCAACAGCAATAAGTTGCTGATTTAACGGATACCGCCCATCGTGCAGATGGTTTTCCATTCGGCGGCCGAGACAGGCTGCACCGAAAGCCGTGAGTTTTTCACCAGCACCATGGTCTGCAATTTCGGCAACGTCTTGATCTCGGCCAACGTCACCGGCTTTGGCAATTCGCGCACGGCTTTGACCACGACCATGCCGAAGCGACCAGTCGGATCGGAAAGGTCGGGGCGGTACTCCGCGATCACTTCAACGATACCCATGATGCGGCGCTCGTCGCCCGAGTGATAAAAAAAGCCGTAATCGCCTTTTTGCATCGCCTTCATATTGTTGGCGGCTTGATGATTGCGCACGCCGCTCCAGGGCTCGCCGATTTCGCCTCTATGCTTCTGCTGGCTCCATGACCAAGTCTCGGCTTCGGTTTTGAACAGCCAGTATGCCATCAGAGTTTCGCCTCGATCGGATTGAATGTCGCTTTCCAGGGCCGCACCTCTGACGATGCGAAGAGGCCGGCTTTCACATAGGGATCGTTGGCGTGCCAGGCCTTTGCCGTTTCGAGATTTGTCGCTTCGAAAACGATTAGGCTGCCGTTCATCTCGCCGTCCGAGTCGAGAAATGGGCCGCCGATTTTGACCACGCCGGTGGCCCGCACATAGGCGAAATGGGCCTCGCGCGTGGCTAGGCGCAACGCGAGCGCGTCCTGCTTATCGACGGCAATAACGACGAACAACAATCGGTTCATTCCTGTGACGGCACGAGGACATTAGGCCACTTGTGCCGCAGCTGGGCAAGAATGCAGCCGCCGGTTAGAGCTTTTCGAGGGTATTGATTGTCAGCTTCCAAAGGTGAAGTTCGCTGCGCTCGAACAGACCGGCCAACGCATAGGGATCGTTCCTCGTATAGGCCGCCGCCTCGTCATAATCCTTGGCTTCGATGATCGAAAAACTGCCGATCATATCGTCATTGGGTCCCACGAAAGGCCCGCCGAATTTCACTTTGCCGTTCGCCTTTGTGTATTCGACATGCTTGGGCCGCGCGGCCGCGCGAATAGCGGCGCCGCCGATCTTCCGGTCGAAGGCAATGAACATGAAAAGCATGGGTGGACTCCTATTCGGATTTGAGCGGCCGGCTCATCAAACGGACAATCGCTGCGTCGAGCGGCAGGCTGCCATCGAGCACGCTGGCAACGGTTTCAGCCACCGGCAATTCGATCATCTCCTTGCGGGCGCGAATAACAAGAGCCGGCGCGGTCGCAACGCCTTCGGCGAGCGGCTGCCCCGGTGCGCTAAGCTCGGCAAGCGTCGTCCGCGGCCGACCTCGACGCCGAAGCGGAAATTGCGCGAGCTGGGACTGGTGGCCGTCAGCACCAGATCGCCAAGGCCCGAAAGGCCCATCAGGGTTTCGGCGCGTGCACCGAGCGCTTCGCCAAAACGGACAAGTTCGGCAAAGCTGCGCGCCAACAGCGCGGCGCGGGCGCTTTCGCCCAGCCCCAATCCGTGAACCATGCCACTGGCGATCGCATAGACGTTCTTTACGTTAATTGATCTAATCCTTTGATTTTTGAAATCTTATTCCCATTAAAGAAAAAGTTTCTGCAATTTCGTTAATTGATCTAGACCTTCATCTCTGAAATTTTATTAATGGTTTTATTATTATCGAAATTATTTGAAAGATCCAATACCTCTAACCAAACCAATTCACTGATTTCAACAGGGATATGTTTTAAACCTTGATTTCTTAATTCAAGCTTCCCTGTCCTGCTTTTCTTTCTACTTCAATAATTTCCAAAACCTCCCTTGGTGTTTTTTCTACCATAACGGTCATTTATTATGCTCCAGCAAACATACTAAAAATAAAACCATTACTAAAAATGATGCGTGCAATTATTAAATTCACGTATGCCTAAATGCAAGTATCAGAAAAAGTACTACCCCACACTTCT
>CAVXZV010000001.1:0-138011 GCA_963766355.1 uncultured Alphaproteobacteria bacterium | reverse complement strand
CTCTACTACTTAACAAGTACATATTGCTAACAACTCTCCGCATCGTCGAGGAAAGTGCCTGTCTCCTCGCGCCAATGATCGACAGCGGTGCTCGCCGGCCAGGCGTGCAGCTTGAGCAAGTGCCGCATCGCCTGCTGCAACAGGCTCTGGCAGGCCCTCAACTGCGAAAGGCCCACGTCACGTACCTCCTCAATGACGTTCAGCCAGTCGATCTCCGCGTTCACCCGCTCGCCCGAGGCGAGCCGTTGCAGCAGCGCTGCCTGGCGCTCGGCCCATTCCAGCGCGTCGGTGTCGTAGAGCGTGCTATTTGACAAGTTTCGCCTCCTTCGTCGGGTCCACCCGCCAGCTATCGAAGTTGTACACGCCCATCAGATCGTGGCGAGGAGTACGTTGATGTCGCCCGCGAGCAGCGCATCCAGCGTGAACGGGCAGGTCTCGGGCAGCAGTCGCGGCGGGCCTGATTGCGTCCGCCGCCGCTGACCTGGCGCAGAGCCAGGCATAGACAGCCGCAAGGTCGATCCGCTGCCGCATCGACGGGGTGAAGCAGTCCGCCGCATCGACCAGGAACCGAGCGGTCTCTTCCCGCCAATGCAAGGCCGCCCGGCTGGCTGGCCAAGCGTGGAGCTTCAGCAGGTGTAGCATGGCCTGCCGCAGCAGGCTTCGGCAGGCGCGTAGTTCCGACAGGCCCACGTCACGCACCTCCTCGATGAGGTTCGGCCAATCCACGTCCGCGTTCACCCGCTCGCCCGAAGCAAGTCTTTCCAGCAGGGCGGCCTGTTGCTCGGCCCAGGCCAGGCCGTCGCTCTCGTACAAGATCACTTGACAAGTTTCGCCTCCTTCGTCGGGTCCACCCGCCAGGTATCGAAGTTGTAGGCGCCCATCAGATCGTGGCGAGGAGCAAGTCGATGTCGCCGGCGAGCAGCGCATCCAGCGTGAACGGGCAGGCGTCGGGCAGCAGACGCGGCGCGCCTGACTGATCCTTCAGCACGCACACGCTGGAAAGTGCCAACGCGTAGATGTCAGCCAAGTCTATCCGCTGCCGCATCGACGGGGAGAATCGCCGTCTCGCGTCGCCCAGGAAAGTGATAGCCTCGGACCGCCAATGGTCGGCCGCGGTGCTCGCCGGCCAGGCGTGCAGCTTGAGCAAGTGCCGCATCGCCTGGTGCAACAGGCTCTCGCAGTCGTGCAACTGCGAAACGCCCACGTCACGCACCTCGTCGATGACGTTCGACCAGTCGATCTGCGCGTTCACCCGCTCGCCCGAGGCCAGCCGTTGCAGCAGCGCCGACTGGCGCTCGGCCCATTCCAGCGCGTCGGTGTCGTAGAGCGTGCTATTTGACAAGTTTCGCCTCCTTCGCCGGGTCCACCCACCAGGTATCGAAGTTGAAGCCCTCGCGGGTCGGCTTGTCGGGGTGGCCGAACTTGTCGCCGGGCGAGCCGAAAGGTCCGGCCGTCCAGTTCGGCACCGCATACCAACTGTTCAGCATCACCCGGTCCAGCGCCCGCGCGGCAGTGCGCAGCGTGTCGCGGTCCTGCGCGGTGACCACGTCGTTGATCAGCGTGTCGATCGCCGGATTGCAGGCGCCGATCACGTTGGCGCTGCCCCTCCGCGTCGCGCGCCGCGCAGCTCCAGTCATGCGCGCGCAGCTCGTTGCCGGGGATGTCGCCTTCCGGGTAGATCATCATCGTCATGTCGAAATCGGACGCATCGGTCAGGCGCTGGAACTGCGCCGGATCGACGTCGCGCACCTGCACGTTGATGCCGATGCGGCTGCAGGTTCTGCACATAGGGCAGCGTCGGGCGCTCCAGCGAGGCGTCGTCCAGCAGGATGGTGAACGCCATCTGCTGGCCGCTCTCGTCGACCAGCTTGCGGTCCTTGACCGTCCAGCCGGCCTGCTGAACAGGTCCAGCGCGGCAACGGAAGTGCTCCCGGTTGTTGCCGGAGCCATCGGTGACCGGCAGCCCGAACGGCTTGGAGAACACCTCGGGCGGGATCTGGCGCGGAACGGTTCCACAGCTTCAGCTCCGCGTCGTCCGGCACGCCCGAGGACGCCAGGGGGCTGTTGCTGAAATAGCTTTAGGTGCGGCTATAGGCGCCGTAGAACAGGTTCTTGTTCTCCCACTCGAAGTCGAACGAGTTGATCGCCGCGCGCACCCGCGTGTCCTTGAACACCGGCCGGCGGGTGTTCATGGCGTACCCTGGAACCCGGTTGGCAGCCGGTGCGGGAAGCTTCACCTGACGACAAGACCGCTGCCGTCCGCGGGGAATTCGTAGGCGGTGGCCCAGTTCTTGGCGATGTTCTCGCTGCGCACGTCGATCGGGCCGGCCTTGAAGCCCTCCATCGCCACCGTGCTGTCGCGGAAATACTCGACCCGCACGGTATCGAAGTTGTTGGTGCCGCGCCCGGTCGGCAGGTTGGAGGCCCACCAGTCGGGGTTGCGCTGGTAGACCACGGTGCGGCCGAAATCGAATTTCGCCACGCGGTAGGGCGCTGTCGTCGATGTCCTCGTGGCTGGTGAAGCCGCGCGTAGTCTGCGAAGTCAGCGAACAGGTGGTGTCGTCGCTGCCGTCGAGATTGCGCCGTTTGCCCCAGGCGTTGTAAGCGTCGCGTTCCACCACCGCACCGGTCTCGTCGGTGACGATGGCGGTCGAGCCTAAATGATCGGCCACGATGTAGCGCACCGCGTTGGTGGCGCCGGAGAACTTCTCTGCCACGATGTGGCCATCCGCTTGGATGTAAACTGGCGGTAGATCCCGGCGACCAGTTTCTCCTCCATCGCGCCGCTGATCGGATCGTTGAGATAAGTGGTGGTGCCCGAGGGCGCCGTCATCTGGATGCGCGTGTGCTCGAAATCGTAGGTCAGCGACACGGTGGTGGTGCCTTGCATAATCGACGACGCCATGTTGAAGGCAGTGTAGGTCACCGTCCGCCCGCCGCCCGCAATCATATTGCCGTTCGCGTCGTAGGAATAGGCCGGATTGACGACGCCGTTCACATTGCCCACGATCCCCGCCACCGCATGGGGCAGCGAAGAGCCGGAGGCATTGTAGCCATAAGCGCCGACGCCGGTTTTCGACGTGATATTGCCGAGGGCGTCGTAGGCGACCTGTTTGTTGTTGGCCGCCGAGGTGCACGCCGTCGCCGTGCTGCCGGTGCCGGCGGCGTATTGGCTCAAGCAATTCAAATTGTCGTAGCAAGCGAATTCGCTGACGCCGGCCCCGACATCGTCATGCCGGTAGTTCAGATTGCCCAGCGTGTCGTACTGGAAATCGAACGACGCCACGTCGCCATTGGCCGATTTGGTCGCCCGCAGATTGGTCAAGAGGCCGGTATTGGCATCGTAGGTGCCGGACTGGCTCACCCCATTGCCGAAGCTCTGGGCGACCGTATGCATCTCGGCATCGCGGGCATTGGCCGTCCAATAAGCCGTGCCGGAACTCGCATCCTTGATCTGCGAGAGATAGCTGAGGGAGGTATAGACATATGGAACCCACCCCGAACCTGGGATCGGTGATTGTGCATCCTGTCGCCGGAACCCAAAAAAATCAGTCAGGCCACTGAACCATTGATCGTCACCGAACTTCCCCAATATCATCGAGAAAGGCCATTTCGTCGATTACGCCGTCCCCTATCGGGCTCACCTCTCGGAGGATGAATGTCTTCCCAATGGAGCAATATTTTTTGGCCTGTTCACGATCAAGGAAGCTGATCGGAACCCTCGCGGTTTGGCCCGGTGAGATAGCTCCCGTGCCCTCAAGGTGAAGGCGTACGTCAAAGTTCTTTTCGTTGATTGCCATCAAGCAATTGAATTTTCCCCCAGGCGTCGGGCCACGGCGCCCCCCGGCATCAGTCGGAAAAAAATTTACCGTTGCGATAATGTCTGCGAGCTGGTTCTTCACGTTACACCTTTGGCCAATCAGCATCACTTTCCAAGGATATCATCTTACTGAGGCGGCAAGATCAAGGGTGTACTGCTCGTCGGAATTCCGGGGACACTATACTTAATTCTCTCACGATGGATTTCCGAGGAATTCCGGAATTCGATTCAGACACGGAAGCTCGACTTGTATTGCGCAAGAAAACTGCGCTCTCTCTAAAGCAGCCCCAGATCCGCCAATTCGATGGCCAGTGCTTCGGGCATATTCTCGCCTTTGAGATCGCGCGCGTCGGACGGCGCGTCTTTCGGATTTAGGTAGCGCCAGCCTTGAAACGGCCGATGGGAACGGCGCAATACCGGCACAAGTTTTGGCTCATAGACCAGACCGCAATGGGGCGCGCCGTTCTTGGTCACCGGCTTGAGCGCCAGCAGTTTTTGGCGCACGGCGACATGGCCTTTGATGACCCAATAAAGCGAGCCGCCGTCGAGCAGTTCGTCGGCGCGTTTGGGCGTCATTCGCGTCACATGCATTAACACCAGCGGGCGCTTTTTCTTCTTGAGCTCCTTGAGACGTCCGGCTTGCCATTGCGCCAATTCTTCGACGGATTCCACACCGACGCATAGCTTGATGAGATGCAGCGTCACGCGTCTTCTCCGCCAAAGCGGACCAGCACGGTGCCTTCCACAATCTGATCGCCGAGGTCGGCATCGACGGACTCAATCTTGGCGTCGTGTGGCGCGGACAATGTGTGTTCCATTTTCATGGCTTCCAGTACCAGCAAGGGCGCCCCGCGTACAACGCTGTCGCCCGCCCTGACCAGAACTTGAATGATCTTGCCCGGCATCGGCGCGGGATGCTGTCGACGGCATGCCTACGGCGCATCCGCCTCCTCCAGTGGATCGCGCAAACGCAGGACAAACGTCTCGCCGTCTTCCATCACCGCAATATCGCTGCTTGGCAAGCGCATCACGCGCGCGCCGATCTCCTGCGAGGCTTTCGGCAAAGCGCCGTGACCCGCTTGCCATGGACGATAAAATCCAAATTGCGGCGCGCCTCGCCCGCCAGACGGAATAAATCCGCAACCGCCCAAGGATCGTGCCCACCCTTCGCCGCGTAGCTCCTCGCCACGAAGCGAGCGGCAGCGCCCAGGATATGGTCCGGAATATCGCCCTGCGGCGCCAGTTCCGCCATATGGCGCGCGATGAATCCCGTGTCGATGTTGCCGGCGACAAAATCGCGATGGCGCAATGTCCGGATCAGAAATGCGTTGTTGCTGTGCAATCCGGCGATTTCAGATTTTGCCAAAGCGTCGGCCAGTTTCGCGATGGCTTCTGTGCGTGTCGGGGCATGTGCGATCACCTTTGCGATCATCGGATCGTAATAAGCGTCACCGTGTCGCCTTGGCGCACGCCCGTATCGACGCGCACGTCTTGCGGCAGCACAAACCGCTCCAACGTGCCGGTGGATGGCAGAAAGCCGCTTTGCGGATCTTCCGCATAAAGCCGTGCCTCGACAGCGTGCCCATGGGCGCAAATGTCCTCTTGCCCGGCCGGCAGCGCTTCGCCCGAGGCGACGCGCAATTGCCATTCGACCAGATCGAATCCGGTAATCGCTTCGGTGACGGGATGCTCGACTTGCAGCCGCGTGTTCATTTCCATGAACCAGATACGGTCCGGCTGCAGGCCTTGCGATGCATCGGCGATGAATTCCACCGTCCCAGCGCCGACATAGCCCACCGCTTGTGCCGCTTTCACGCCGATCGCGCCGATATGGGCGCGCATGGCTTCGTCGAGGCCCGGCGCCGGCGCTTCTTCGATCACCTTTTGGTGGCGGCGCTGCAAGGAGCAGTCGCGTTCCAGAAGATGCACCGTATGGCCATGCGTGTCCGCGAACACCTGCACTTCGATGTGCCGCGGCTGCCGGACATATTTCTCGATCAAGACGAAATCGTTGGCGAAGGCGGATTTGGCTTCGCGCCTGGCACTTTCCAGCGCGGCCATGAATTCTTCGGCGCGCTCGACCCGCCGCATGCCTTTGCCGCCGCCGCCCGCCGCCGCTTTGATCAGCACAGGATAACCGATCTTGTCGGCGGCAGATTTCAACATCGCATTGGATTGATCGGCGCCGTGATAACCGGGCACGACCGGCACGCCGGCTTTTTCCATCAACGCTTTGGCGCGGTCCTTCAGACCCATCGCGCGGATCGCAGCAGGCGGCGGCCCCACAAAGATCAGCCCGGCATCGCCGCACGCCTCGGCGAAGTCCGCATTCTCGGAAAGAAAGCCATAGCCCGGATGGACCGCCTGTGCACCCGTCGCTCGCGCGGCCGCCAGAATTGCCTCGGCGCGCAAATAGCTGTCGCGCACCGGCGGCGGGCCGATACAGACGGCGCGATCCGCCAGGACCACATGAGCGGCATTTGTATCGGCTTCCGAATAGACGGTGACCGTCGACAGCCCCATGGCGCGTGCCGTGCGCAGGATACGGCAAGCAATTTCACCGCGGTTGGCGATCAAGAGCGTCTGAAACATCAAGAGGATTGTCGCCGGAGTTTCGTTGCGTCGTTTTCCGCACCGAAGGCTATCCTCCGGCACGGCAGGCCTCACATCGCCGAACGGGCCCGCGAGGCATTGCTAGTGGTCCGATTCCGAAATTCGTTGCATCTGATATCGCGAACTTCGAAACCACGACACCAGAGAATATGTTGTTTGAAGAAAACGTCCAGGCGTTATCGTCGCTTACGTAACGACAACCGCACCGCAGAAGGCTGCGAATTCGCGGCCTTCTGCGGAATTTCAATCAGATCGAATCTTGGCGAAACTCGGCTCAGCCGCGAATGCTCAAGATCACTTTCTTGATGACGAAGACAACAATGATTGCCAACAGGAATGCGACGTAAAGCGAGACGCCTTCCTGCAGCAAGGCTTTGTTGAACAACGGCATAACGATCGTCGTGTGATGCATCAACGGAGGAATGACCGCATCCGCCGCGATATACACAATCGCTGCAATCGCCGGCACGATGATCACGCCCGCAATACTTCCCACTGCCACGCCGAAGAACAAGGCGATAATCGCGCCTTGAATCATGTGATAGTGATCGAGGCCATGCAAAAAAGCGGTAAAATGTGCCGGAAAGCTCGTAATGATATCCATTGGTACCCCCACACGCCGTCAAGATTAACGATTGTTTAGTGTACGCGATCTTTGATCAAAGAGCTATTCCATAAGCAGTAAAATTTCCATTTGCCCAAAACTTAGGCGGCCCTTCAGTGATGGCCAGTTGAGCCCTTTAGAAGTCTCGTCCTTACGAAAAACAGCGCCGCGATCGCGACAACATAGCCAAGATAGAGTGCAACCGTATCGCGCAAAAAGCCTGCGTCCAACACGGGCGGCAGATGGATCGGCGCGTTGTGATCCACCACCGGGATCAGCACGACAGCAACGATATGGACAAGAGTGGCGGCTAACGCGATCTCCCATAACTGGGCCCATTTGCCCAGTCGGAAAGCCGCAAACAGCGCAATGATCAAGCCGAGAATAGCGTTAACATGGGCGAACCCGAGACGAACAAAATCAAGGATTTCATTGGCATAATGAAAAATCTGAGGCATCTAATCTCCTTAAGGTTAACTGCAATTCATCCTTAAGAACGCGGTGCAGCAAGAGTTATCCCTGCAACATGACAATTGAGCAATGGACGCTAAAGGGAGCGGGAATATCCGTCACTCAACCTTTAGTAGCCGAGTAGAGTTTTCCAGCCAAAGAGCAGAACGCCGATAATTCCGCCCAAAACGAAGATCACTAGGAGGCATCCGGCGCAGCCGAAGCCACGTATAAATCGCGGCGGCGTAAAATAAATTCGGGTTTGAGGATCGAGGTCGGTCATCAAAGGCGCTCGGATGGGGTGACGAGGGTGCCTAGGCCCTGTTTACATAGTCGTTACGGCCGCTACGCTGCCGATTTTGCCCGTTTCCGGCAGGAGCCGTGCTAGCGCGATGCGGACATCGGGCAAGCACGGCGACGAACCGGACGGGCAAAATCGGCGCGTCCCAAAGGGTTTCGGCGAAAATCGCCCTCTGGTGCGTCGAAGCGCTCGCCCGTATTGCCGATACGCTCTTCGCGCCTCTCCTGCCATATGGCGATTTTCGCACGAAACGCGGCTCGCAAGGACTATGTAAGCAGGGCCTAGACCGTTTCCGGCCCTTCACCAAGCCCCGCGCCGGTCATACACGAACGATGCGCAGTTTCTCTCCCGGAATGAACAGCATCGTGCCGGGTTTGACCCGCAGCAAAGCGCAAAGACTTGCCCGCGTCGTCTCGATCAAGGCTTCGGCAATCGCCTCCGCTTTGACGCCGCCGCTACCCGTCAGCCAATTGGCGACTAGCCCGATCTGCGCTTCCGCCAGTTGCCGCGCGATCAACGGCAACGGCAACACCGGCCTGCCATGGGCATGACGCGACACGGCGGCAAGCCGCGGTTCGATCATTCCCGCGAGACACTTGACCCAAAGCGGCCGCACCGGCGCCACAAAGAATACGCGATTGCGCGTTCTCTGTTCGCGAAAATGTTGGAGGATCGCAAGCAGCATATCCGGCGTGACATCGCGGCCAATAAGGATCGCCAAATGTGACGATGGCCGCGTTATGCTTTGTTTCAGGATGTCTTCTTTGCCCGCGTAGTGCACATAGAATGTCGAGCGGCCGACATTGGCGCGTTCTGCGACGCGTTCGACGGTCACCTCTTCATAGCCTTCTGATAGCAGCAGATCGTTGAAGGCTTTCATCAATGCGGCGCGGCTGCGCTCGCTGCGGCGGTCGGGCTTCTTCATCTTCATTGCCATCGAGATCCACTGGGTGGGGCGGCACAAACATGCGCCACAGCCACGTTTGCGCCAACGCCATCCCGGACAAATTTGCGTCCATGTCCAATATCGGACAAAGCCGCCTTCGACGCCAACATCGCAGCCGCGCGATTGCGTAGAAAAGCCGGTGTCGAATCCGGAGCCGAGCTTGACCAATCTCGCCGATACCGACGATCGCGCGCCATCCCGCGCTGTCGGTTTGCTTTTGATCGCAACCGCCGTCGCATCTCTGGCGCTTCTGGCAAACCACCCCGAAGTCCACGCGCACAGTTTCGCCGAGGTGCTGAAACAGGAAGCCGCCAATCGCGGCATCGACGCGCTGGTGCATGGCGGATTTATCGCAGTGCTCGCAATGCAACTGGTTTGTTACGCGATTTTCTCGCAGCGATTGAGATTGCGGCGGCCGCCCGTGGTCGCTGGTTTGGTGTTTTTCACAGCCGGAGCCGCCTTCCTGGCCGCCTCGATGGTCCTCGATGGTTTGGTGACGCCGGCGATTGCCGTCCGTTTTCTCATGGCGCCGGATAAGCAGGATTATGCGAAATCGATTCTCGTGCTGATTGGGGCGCTAATTGGCGTTCTCATGCCGATCGGGCTGGCGTTTCAGTCGTTTGGCGTGGCGGCTTGGGGAATCGCGTTGTTGATTCGCGGCTCATCGCGAATTGTTGGCGCGTTTGGATTGCTGCTCGGCATCGGAATTACCGGCGCCCTCGCCGCCTTGGCGATGAATCCGTTCGTCCTGATGGGCGCAATTGTAGGTCTGGCGGTATGGGCAGCTGCCGTCGGTTTGCAGCTGATGAGGCAGGCGTGACGCTGGGCCGTCAGCGCAGCAGATGCTCACGGAGCGATACCACTTTCGACGAGCGGTCGAGCTGCCCAATTTCGCCAAAGCCCCGGCGTTCGTGAAAGCCCAGCGAAGTTTCGTTCGGCGGAACGATATTCACCTCGCAGAGCAATCGACCGATGCCCTCGGTATGGGCGAAATTTTCCAGATCGTCGTAGAGCCGATCCGCGAGGCCATGCCGCCGATACCGGCCATCGACGACGATCCGATCGATATAGAGAAAATCGCCCGCCCAGCTTTCGAAGTGCCGGAATATCGCGCCGTCATAGGTCGCGCCTTTGCGGAAGGCCATCAAAAATGCCGCAACAGCGCCGTCCACTTCGATAATCCGGAAATAGCACGAAGCGGTTGCCAGCACTGCAAGCCGCACCTCATCCATCGGACTGAGGAAATGAACGAACTCTTCGTTCAACGCGAGAATAGCAGGCCAATCGGCAGGCCCCGCATTGCGCAACACGGTGTTCACGTCCTGAACACGCCGAACTTCGTCTCCGGCACAGGCGCATTCAGGCACGCCGACAGCGCCAGCCCTAGCACGCGGCGTGTATCAACCGGCGCGATAATGCCGTCGTCCCATAGCCGCGCCGTCGCGTAATAGGGATTGCCCTCGCGCTCATATTGTTCGCGGATCGGGGCTTTGAATGCGGCTTCTTCTTCCGCCGACCACTTCTCGCCGCGCGCTTCCATGCCGTCACGCTTTACCGTGGCCAGAACGCCCGCCGCCTGTTCGCCGCCCATGATGGAGATACGCGAATTCGGCCAAGCGAATAGAAAGCGCGGCCCGTAAGCGCGCCCGCACATGCCGTAATTACCCGCCCCGTAAGAACCGCCGATGATCAGCGTGATCTTGGGAACTTGGGCGCAGGCGACCGCGGTCACCATCTTGGCGCCGTCTTTGGCGATACCGCCGGCCTCGTATTTCTTGCCGACCATGAAGCCGGAGATGTTCTGCAGGAACAGCAGCGGAATGCGCCGCTGGCAGCACAACTCGATGAAATGCGTCGCTTTCAGCGCCGATTCCGAAAACAAGATTCCGTTGTTGGCGATAATACCGATCGGCATGCCTTCCAGCCGCGCGAAACCCGTCACCAGCGTCGTGCCGTAGAGCTTCTTGAACTCATCGAATTCGGAACCATCCACCAGCCGCGCGATCACTTCGCGCACGTCGTATTGCGTCGCGAGCGAAGGCGGCACGATGCCGTTCAATTCCGCGATGCCGAAAGCGGGCGGCCGCGGAGCGATCACCGGAATGTCCGGTTGTTTGGTGTAATTCAGTCCGGCCACAATGCGCCGCACGATCGCCAAAGCATGCGCATCGTCATTGGCATAATGATCCGCGACGCCCGATTGGCGCGTATGCACTTCCGCGCCACCCAGCTCTTCCGCCGTCACGATCTCGCCGGTAGCTGCTTTCACCAATGGCGGGCCGCCAAGAAAGATCGTGCCCTGCCCTTTGACGATGACGCTTTCGTCCGACATCGCCGGCACATAAGCGCCGCCCGCCGTGCACGACCCCATCACGGCGGCAATTTGCGGAATGCCCGCCGCGCTCATTGTCGCTTGATTGTAGAAGATGCGGCCGAAATGTTCGCGATCGGGGAAAATCTCTGCCTGGTTCGGCAGATTGCCGCCGCCGGAATCCACCAGATAAATACAGGGCAGCCGATTTTCGCGCGCGATCTCCTGCGCCCGCAGATGCTTTTTGACGGTGACGGGATAATAGGTGCCCCCCTTGATCGTCGCATCGTTGCAGACGATGACGCATTCGCGCCCTTCCACCCGGCCGATGCCCGTGATCATTCCCGCGCCATGGATATCGCCGTCATACATGCCGAACGCGGCGAGCGGCGACAGCTCCAGGAATGGCGAACCGGGATCGAGCAACCGCTCCACGCGGTCGCGCGGCAAAAGTTTTCCGCGCTCGGTGTGGCGATTGCGCGAGCGTTCGTCGCCGCCTTGGGCGGCAACGCTCATCCGCGATTTGAGTTCATCCACCAGCGCGGCCATCGCCGCGGTGTTGGATTTGAAAGCGGGACTGGACTGCGAAATCGAGGATTTTGGTGTGGTCATACGTTGTCCTTTACCTCCCCTTGGTGGGGAGGTCGGCGAACGAAGTGAGCCGGGTGGGGGGCGGACGGCGAAAACGGCCCCCCACCCGATCCGTCTCGCGCGCACGCTGTCGCTGCGCGCCGCTTCGCCGGATCGGCCTCCCCACGAGGGGGAGGCAAAGTAAAACCGTCACTATTTCTTGACCCTATCGCGGACCATTTCCGCCAGCCAGCCGCTTCGGCTCATCATCGACGTCGAAAGTGGGGCTGGCTGCGATATTGTCGATTTCCGCCTTGTCCAAAGACGAAGAAATCTCTTTGACGATCTCAAGTTCCGGGTACTTGGCTTTGATTTCTGCGATCGAGCGGGCGCTGACGATGCCCCAAACGCCGGATTTGCCAAAGTCGTGAGAAACCAGATAATTCATTTTCTTATCCATTAGCCTACGATCTCCATTGCTAGGGCCGTCGCCTCGCCGCCGCCGATGCAGAGCGAAGCCACGCCGCGTTTCAAGCCGCGCCGCTTCAGCGCGTTCAGTAATGTCGCAACGATACGCGCGCCCGAGGCGCCGATAGGGTGGCCGAGTGCGCAGGCTCCCCCGTTTACATTCACCTTCTCATGCGGCAGCGACAGATCACGCATCGCGATCATCGCCACATTGGCGAAGGCCTCATTGATTTCGAACAGATCGACGTCGTCCGTCTTCCACTCGGCCAACCCTAACACCTTTTGGATCGCACCCACCGGCGCGGTGGTGAACCAGCGCGGCTCATGCGCAAAGCTCGCTTGCGCCACGATACGCGCAACCGGCTTAAGACCTCGTTTCGCCACCACATCGCCGCGCGCCAGCACCAGCGCTGCCGCGCCATCGGAGATGGAGGAGGAATTCGCCGCCGTCACCGTGCCATTCTTGTCAAAGGCGGGCTTGAGCGTCGGAATTTTGGCCGGATCGGCTTTGCGCGGCTGTTCGTCCAAAACGACCTCAACGTCGCCGCCCCGCGCCGCGACTTTCACGGCCACAATCTCATCGGCGAACGAACCGTCGCTCTGCGCCCGCTTGGCCCTCATTAAAGACTCTGTGGCAAATCCATCCTGCGCCTCGCGGGTGAATTGGTAATGGCGCGCTGCGTCTTCGGCGTAAGTACCCATCAGCCGATGTTCATAGGCGTCCTCCAGCCCATCGAGGAACATGTGATCCTTGATCTCGCCGTGTCCCAAGCGATAACCGCCGCGCGCCTTGGCCAACAGGTAAGGCGCGTTCGACATGCTTTCCATGCCGCCTGCCACCGCGACCTCGGCGCGCCCAAGCGCCAGCTGATCCATCGCGACCATGATTGCCTTCATGCCCGAACCGCAGACCTTGCTGATCGTGGTCGCCGGAACGCTATCGGGCACGCCGGCAAAACGCGCCGCCTGGCGGGCCGGTGCCTGTCCCACTCCGGCGGGCAGCACGCAGCCCATGACGGTTTCGTGCACCTGATCTGCGCCGATCCCGGCGCGGGCGATGGCCCCGGCAATGGCGACGGCGCCGAGCTGCGGTCCGCTGCTGGCCGCCAATTCACCCTGAAAACTCCCCATTGGCGTACGGACTGCCGAAAGAATCACCACATCGGACGGATTCATGTGCTGGTTCGCCTGTTGCTTTCTGGGCCTTGCTTAACGCAAGCCGCAATTTCCGGCCAGATTGCCCGTGGCCCAAACGCCCCATCTGGGTTATCATTAATCGAAAATTAGGGCTATCCGGCCCTTTGAGGGTGTGGGGTCATGAACAAGGTCGCGGTTTCTTGCGCGATCGGCGTCGTTGCTGGGCTGGTTCTGGCAGGTGCGTATATTGCCGCGCCTTATGCCGGACTTCAGATTGCTGCCGCGCAGGCTATGGTCTTTGCCGCGATTCTGGCGTTCTGCTCCTCGACGGCGGCCTTTGCCCTGGTCGCCCTGAACAAGCCGGTCAAGGAGAAAATTTCCCGGTCGACGCGCTTCAACGACTTGCCCGCCACCGAATTCGTTCGGCCGTTGCAAGAACCGGGCGGATTGCACATCACGATGCGGCCCGAACTCGACGGTGGAAATTCTCGATGTCTATCGCCATCCCGAGACCTACGCCGACAAAAGCATTCTCGTTACCTTGAAGAAATCGAGCGGAAAATCGGTTTTCAATCCCGTCGTGCTCAGGCAGCTATTCACCGCCCTCAAGACGTTTGCGAAGTTCGATCACATTCTGCTGATGAACGAGCATGACGAATTTGTCGGCTATATCCCGGCGCTGCGGGCGCGCACGGATTTCATCGGCAACAACGGCGAATTGGCGATCACGAAATACATCATCAATGTCCTGGCCGAACCGGCAACGAGCAGCATCCTGCGCGACATCGGCGGGCTTTCGACCGACGAAATGATCAGCGACAACGACACGATTGCGAGAGCCGTGGAACTGACCTGGGACGGCCTGAAACGCGGGCTGGTGATTTGCAAGGGCAGACGCAATCGCAAGCCGGTCAGCATCATCTTCAAAGAAGATCTCTACAAACTCGCGGCCTACGGCGCGTAATCCTCTCCTTATCCGACGCCCTCATACAATTCACGCCCGATCAGCCAGCGGCGGATTTCGCTCGTACCGGCGCCGATTTCATAGAGCTTAGCGTCGCGCAACAGCCGCCCGGTCGAAAAATCGTTTATATAGCCGTTGCCGCCCAGGCACTGGATCGCCTCCAGCGCCATCCAAGTCGCTTTCTCCGAGGCGTAAAGGATGGCAGCCGCTGCATCTTTGCGGGTGATCTTGCCTTTGTCGCAAGCGCGCGCCACGGCATAGACATAAGCGCGTGCCGCCGACATCCCCGCATACATGTCGGCGATTTTGCCCTGCATCAGCTGGAACGATCCGATCGGCACGCCGAATTGCTGACGGTCTTGGATATAGGGAAGCACCACGTCCATGCAGGATTGCATGATGCCGATGGGTCCGGCAGACAGCACGACGCGTTCGTAGTCCAAACCGCTCATCAGCACATTCACGCCGCCGCCCTCTTGGCCGAGGACATTTTCGGCCGGTACCTCGCAATTGTTGAAGACAAGTTCGGCCGTGTCGGAGCCGCGCATGCCCAGCTTGTCGAGTTTCGGCGCGACGCTGTATCCCTTGAAGCCCTTCTCGATCAGGAATGCGGTGATGCCGCGCGGGCCGGCATTGGGATCGGTCTTGGCGTAAATCACCAGTGTTTCGGCGGATGGACCGTTGGTGATCCACATCTTGGTGCCGTTGAGAATGTAGCGATCGCCGCGCCGTTCAGCGCGCAATCGCATGGAGACGACATCCGATCCCGCTTCGCTTTCGCTCATCGCCAGCGCGCCGACATGCTCGCCGGATATCAGTTTCGGCAGGTAGCGGAGCTTCTGCTCCCGCGTCCCATTGCGGCGGATCTGATTGATGCAGAGATTGGAATGCGCCCCATAGGACAACCCGACCGCCCCCGAGGCGCGGCTGACCTCTTCCATCGCCACCACATGCTCGAGATAGCCCATGCCCGATCCGCCGAATTCTTCTTCGACGGTGATGCCGTGCAGGCCGAGCACGCCCATCTGCGGCCACAGATGGCGGGGAAACAGGTTCGTCTTGTCGATTTCGGCGGCCAGCGGCGCGATTTTGTCGTTGGCAAAATTACGCACCGTATCGCGCAACATGTCGGCGGTGTGGCCCAAATCGAAATCGAGCGAGGGGTAAGCGTTGGGGATCATCGGGACGTCCGGATTGTTTGCCCGCACAATCTTATAGAAGCGTTCCGATTGCTGCCATGTTCAGGAAGTTTCCGGCGGGGAACCGAGAGGCTGCGGTTTGCTAAACTCAAGCTCACGTCAAAAACCCCTTGCCTCTCATTAAAGCACATGCTTTACATTTATAAAGCATTTAGCTATATAGGAGATGTGAAAACCGTCTCGTACACCCGCACCGCAATCAAGGCCCTGAAATCCATTCCGGCTAAAGATCGCGACGCGATCATGGACAAGATGGATGCCTATGCCGACGGACGGCCGCAGGACGTCGTAGCGCTGAAAGGCTCCGACTTTTTGCGTCTTCGCCATGGCGATTGGAGAGTTGTTTTTGAAGAAGGTGCTGAGGCGATCACGGTGTTGGATGTAGCCCATCGCCGAGAAGTGTACCGCTAGAATGGAGAACCGAGTGTCGAAAGTTCAGATTATCCGCGACGAGCAGAACGAGCCCGTCTATGCCGTGCTGCCTTGGGCTGAATATAAGAACCTTACGGACGGACGCGGAGAAGATGCGGCTTTAATCGAGCGTGCAATCGCTGCTCGAAATGACGACAAATTTCCGGCTGTTATTGCGCGCCGCCTTGCGGCCGGTGAAGTGCCGCTCAAGGTGATCCGCGAATGGCGCGGTCTTGCGCAAGGTCAGCTAGGCGAATTGGCTGACGTTGCCCCCCAATATATTTCCCAAATTGAGCGCGGTGCCCGAAATATGGGTACAGAGACCGCACGCAAACTTGCTCCTTTGCTTGGTGTTTCGGCCAAGGCGTTATTGGACACCGAATTGGAAGAAATTATGAAATTCGCTATTGGGCAGAAATATCGTGCCAACAAAAAGCCGTTGCGTACCGCTGAAGTCATGCAACTCGATGCGGACTCAAACGGCTGGAAGGCTTGGGTGGATATGCGCGATGAACATGGCGCGCTCTTGCAAAGCGATTGGGTTAATTACGCACAGTTCTCCGGAAACTGGACGCTGATTGTATAAGAGAGCAACGTACCCTATGCATTTTGAATGAATGGCTCGCCACCCGGTCCGTAGCGCCAGCGTACGGACGCGCGAAGTCGAACAGTTTCCTTACGCGCTTCGCGCTTTGGGAGAAACCACCTTCGCTGCTGCGGCAGTGTAGGTTAGTACGGTCGAGAAAAACCACAGATTCAAGTAAATTCGAGCACTTGCTTCAAAGATGGGGCAAAAAAGCGGAACTATAAAAGCGTAACAGTATTTTTGAACGCTGGCCCCACATCGTCTCTGCCGCTTCGATTGGGATTACTGCTTCAAACTTGTGGTCAGACTTACGATACGAATGGAAGATACCCAGGCCTACAGATGTCGGTCGAGGTACACCTTCATTCACGCCATCATCAGTTGCTACGACGCCCCGCGAGAGGGCGTAGCCAATTCTCGTGGAAAGCCCCGTGTCGAGGGCATCGTGCTTCACACGAGTCTTCTCCAACCATTAGCTAGTTGCGTATCGGTCGCAATTGCAGTATGTTCGCGTTATGGTAGCAATCGTTGGGGGGGGCCGACTAATGAAGCTTCTGACTGTAATAGCGGCGTCGGTGCTTTGGTTCTGCGTTAGTGCAAATTGTGCCCACGCACAGATGGTCGCAGCGCCATGCGGTGTTCCCATGGTGCCGGGACCGGTCGCTACAGCACTATCGAGCATGAGCCCATCGGGTCCGATTATCGTTTTTAACCCGCAATTCTTTCAACAGCTTGGAATTTATGGACCGCCGATGTTTCGCTATATGCAGGCACACGAATGTGCGCATCATATGAATGGCGATGTTGTCGCTGGCGCGATGGACCCTCAGGGCATGCTAATGATCAACCCTCAAATCGAACTGAGAGCGGACTGCACCGCAGCTAGAATTTTAAAAGCTGCCGGCGACTTACAAGCGCTACAAATTGCCATAAATTTTTGGGCACAGTCAGGAAATATGCCAACAGGTCCGAACTATCCGACGGGCAACCAGAGGGCTCAAATGCTGAGTAGTTGTTGACCATAGCTGAATGGCGTCATTTATCCATAGGTGGCCCAACAATCAGTGTGAGCGCCTTCGAACTTTCATTGGCCATTTGTTCGATGCCGCCGAGCTTCCGATCTGCAAGCTCGATCTACTCGCCGCGAACCGGTTCGGCGAACGTTCGGGGCTAACGCCCAAGAGCGCCCGTTCGAAAGAAATCGCTGAAACCTCAGAGTCCATTTCATTTCGAGAATCTGACATCATTCGTAGCTGTGCTCTTGACTTCGAAGACAATCTCCAACCCGAGCGCTCAATTTGATGCGATACATTGCTGGCCAAGAAAATGCGACTCTCGCATTGCGGCCCGCGATGGCGTAATCAATTGAAGGAGAGTGACTATGCGTAAATATTTGGTGCGGTCGAGAATTGAATCACAAATCAATGAATTCGGGCTCTTAGCAAAAGGTGGGGCCAAATAAAGCACGATTGAAGCGTAACGGTTCTTTTGAACGTTGGCCCCACCTCATTCGGCATTCAGGACCGGCAGAGCAAAGGCAACTCCTGAGCCCAAAGCGGACAATCCGAATAGGGCAAAGATACACCACAAGACGACATAGGAATGTGGCAGGTCTGTGCAACTCATTTTTTTGCAAGTGCAAATCAAATAGAAAATGACTCAATCGTCCTTGGCGTTTTCCGTCCGGACGATTTTTCCGTAGCACTGCATCGGGTGAATTTGCTGGCCTTCATGTTGCAGCACAGCTTCGAGAACATCGCACGTTCGGATGGTGCCAATCGCCGTGCGATACATGCTAATAGGCCGGTTTCGGACAATCTTGTATTGTCTGCCCATGCAATCTGGCTCACCATTGGTGGTCAGCTCTTCTTCGATAAGCAGGCTGTGTTCGCCGTTTTCGATGCGGAAGCGCCCCGACACGATTTCCCGGCCGCTGAATATCGTCACTCTACCGTCAGCGGAAAAACGCCAACGCTCAGTACAAACCGGCTGCCCCTCCTTCTGGTCATCGGTGGCGAAGATAAAATCGCCTTCAAGATGAAAGATTCTGGCGGATTTGGACTGGGCGTGGGCCATAGCTCCCGTTGCCAACAGCACAAAACACACAGCCAATATGCGTTTCATGATACCCCCTGAGACAAGTTTAGAAGTTTGGGACGCTTCTGAGAATAGCGTCACAACGTCAGCCTTGTGCCGCAAGTGATGACCTGGATTTTCGCAAACGTCATCCCAACCGAATGGCGGTTCTTGCGCATCTTCCCCGTTTATCTGCACAATTGGACGTCTATTTTTTGCGCCAAAAGTTGCCCATCGATCTGTCAGGGAGCACAAGATGATGCTGAAAAACCAAAAGTGCGACTCTTGATCTCGTAAAACATCGTGATTGTTTATAATATTCGTTTATTTTCAGATACTTATGAAGGCGTCTGGTGCGGTCGAGAAGAGTTCGAACTTCCATAGGGTTTCCCCCGCTAGCACCTCAAGCTAGTGCGTCTACCATTCCGCCACGACCGCACAAAGTCAGGAAATCACGGTAGGGGGCGCGGTGTAGCAAACCCGGCCGCCCCAGGGCAAGCGGCGCTTAGATGCCCTCGCCGTCCACGCCGCCGATTTCGACATGGATGCCGCATTCGTCCTTTTGAGACCGGACCAGCGCCCGTCGCGATAGGATTCTCCGGCCTGAACGCGGCGCGTGCAGGGCATGCACCCGATGGATGGATACCCGTCCTCCACCAGGGGATGGCGCGGCAGATCGTATTTGACCGTGTAGGCTTCCAGATCCGCCAGCGACCAATCGGCCAGGGGATTGAAGCGAAACCGCCCTTCGAAGAACTCGACCGTCTCCATCGCGGCGCGTTCCTTGGTTTGGAACCGCTTGCGGCCGGTGATCTGGGCCGAAAACCCTTCCAACCCGCGCTTGAGCGGCATCACTTTGCGAAAACCGCAACAGGCATCGGGGTTGCGCGACCACAATGTGCCGTCGGGATCGCGCGTCGCGCGCTCGATCGGATGCGGCGCCAGCGAACGCAGATCGCCGAGGCCGAGCTGTTCTTGCAGTCGGTCGCGATAGCGCAAGGTTTCGCCGAAAAGTTTGCCGGTGTTGAGAAACAGGATCGGCGTGTTCGGATTGATCTGGGCGACCATATGCAAAAGCACGGCCGATTCCGACCCAAAAGACGAAACGACCGCGGATTTGCCGGCCAGCTCGCCGCTCAGTGCGAGTTCCAGAATGCCATGCGCGTCGCGGCCATGCGCGGCCGATTGCAGATGCGCCAATCTGGCCGCAATGATGGGATCGTTGACCCCGGCTCCGATGCGATCGAAGGCACGCGGGCCGATGCCGCGGGCACGATCGATCACGGTAACGGTTGCGGCGCTCACGATAACCAGCCCTTCCGATCGATGAACTCACGGGTGCGCTGCGAAACTTGGTCGGGCGGAACACCGTCGGCCCGCCAATCGGCGCGCGCATGGCCCAGCGTTTCAAGATGTTCGTCCCACTCCGGACCGAAGCGGTTCTGCAACCATTCGCGCAGACGTTTGGCCAATCCCGGCGCGCGACCGCCTGTGGACACGGTTAGAATTAAGCCGCCCCGGCGGACGATGGCCGGAACATGGAAATCGCAGAGCTCGGGAATGTCCTCGACGTTCACCAGGACCCCGCCCGCGCGCGCCCGCTTTGCGAGATCGGAAGCGGTCACGCGATCAATACCGGCGATGAACAGAATGGAGAGGCAGTGCAAGGCGGCATCGCTGCTGTCAGTGGCCAAGTGGACGGCATCCACACCTGCTCCCGATAACAGCGCCAAGCGCCGCGCCAGGCCGTCTCCGGCGCCTGCGACGCCGATCCGAACCATTTGGGGATTGAGTGTGATGGGAAGCACGCTAGGCCCTTTATGCGGAATAGACCCCGCCGATACTACAAAGAGGTACGTGTGAACCTCATATATTGCAAGTATAATATGGGGAATATATTATACAACACTCCATTAGGTGTTATTACTGATATCCACGGAGAAGATCGATCACGGAAACGCCGATCTTATCGCCGTGGATCACGATTTCGCCTCTCGCCACGGGCTTGTCGTTGGCCAGAATGACAACTTCGTCGTCCTGGCAGGTATCGAGCTCGATCACGGCGCCACGGCCCATCCGCAGAAGCTGGTGCATCTTGATGACCGAGCGGCCTAACACGACCGAGATTTCGACTTTGACGTTGGTAAGATTGGTGGCCATGAGGTACCCCGGTATTTCAAAGGAAATCCTTAGGTCGATATGCTTTCGGACCGGTTAACGCAGGCGCCCGTCGAGTGGATCATTCGCCCGGGCCTGACCCCCTACCCAGACGCCGTGGCGTTCATGGAGGAGCGCGTGGCGGCCATCGCGGATGGCCGCGCCAGCGAACTCGTTTGGCTTGTCGAGCACCCGCCGATTTACACGGCGGGCACCAGCGCCAAGCAAGGCGATCTTTTGGAAGCGCGCTTCCCCGTTTTTAAGACCGGGCGCGGTGGGCAGTTCACCTATCACGGACCGGGACAGCGCGTCGGCTATGTGATGCTCGATTTGCGCCAGCGCGGCGGCGATGTGCGTGCTTTTGTACACGACCTTGAAGAATGGCTGATCCGCACGCTCGCCCGGTTCAACGTCAAAGGCGAACGACGCGAAGGACGCGTTGGTATATGGGTCGCTCGCCCCGGCGGGCGCGAAGACAAGATTGCCGCGCTCGGAGTGCGCGTTCGCCGCTGGGTGACGTTCCACGGTGTGAGCTTGAATGTGGACCCCGATCTTTCGCACTTTTCCGGGATCGTTCCCTGCGGAATCCGCGACCATGGCGTCACCAGTCTCGCCGACCAGGGAATCCTCGCTACCATGGCGGATGTCGACCTGGCGTTGCGCGCGGCCTTTCGCGATGTGTTCGTCCGGACAGAGTTGCCATAAGCAGAAGTTCGCCCTAAGAAATTGCGATAACGTCTTAAACGCACTTTAATTTGGGGGACTCCATGCCGCGTGTTTCTGCTGCGTTTTTCACATTCGGTGCCTTGTGCGTGCTGCCCGGCATGGTGCTGGGCATGCAGATGGGAGCGACGGAGGATTTTCGCTTGGCCGCCGCTCATGCACACATCAATCTCGTCGGCTGGGTGACGATGGCGCTGTACGGCACGTTCTACGCACTCACTTCCGCGACCATGTCCGCGCGGCTTGCCTGGACGAATTTTGCGGTGTCGGTGGCCGGCCTCCTTTTGATGATACCGCCGCTGATCCTTCTCTTGCTGGGCAACAAAAACTATATCGGCCCCATGGTAGCCGGCGAAATGTTGACCGCCGTCGGGCTCGTGATCTTCCTGATATCGGTGTTGCGCGAGCTGTTTCGCAAACGCGCCTAAAGCGACGGCCTGCGATTGAAGCCTTTGACATCCGGCGGCTCGGCCTTATGAAGTTCGACATCTTGCACGCGCGCGCCTGGCGGGCCGCGCATGCACAAGCCGATAAACGCTTCCACCGTTTTGGTCGGCCCGGAAACGAGGATTTCAACGGTTCCGTCGGTGCGGTTGCGAATCCAACCGTCAAGCGCGAGCTTGCGCGCCTCGGCGATCGCGAAATTGCGGTAACCGACGGCTTGCACGAAACCATCGATGCGCAGGCGCATGGTCGTGAGATCGTCGGCTTCTTCGCTCATCCTAGTGGTCCGATTCTAACATTCGCATCCCCTTTGCGCCGAACACTCTTGCGAATGTTAGAATCAAAGGACCACTAGCAACTATAGGTTTCTAGTGGAGTTTTGGATTTGACATTCGCTTTCGGTGCTCGCGCCAGGCCGGGTAGCGAATGTCAAATCCACTCCACTAGTTGGTTATCACGCTCTCACGGAAAATTGAAGCAATCGGCCTTAGCTATTTTATAAGGAATGCTTCTGTTCATTGTGGTCCCGCGTATTTGGCGCGTTGCCGCAATAGAGGCAAACTGGTCACTTTGGCGGGAAGATTTGTCTTGGGGTCCTCCGCGTGCAGACTAGATGGATCATAGCGGCGGTCGCGGCAGCAATGCTGGCCAACACGGAGGCGCAGGCGCAAACGGACCAGCCGGGCGTTCTGGTTTATCAACCCTCCTACTTCGCAGATGCCCGTCCCAACACCGCCTATGACATGATCACCCGATTGCCGGGCTTCAGCTTCAACAATGTAACATCGGCCCGTGGATTTGCCGGAACCGCCGGCAATGTTCTGATCGACGGCCAGCGTCCCACGGCAAAGACCGACGACCTCCAATCGATCCTAACGCGCATCCCGGCCACCGATGTGGACCGCATCGAAGTGATCCGCGGCGGTGCGCCGGGCATCGATATGCAAGGCAACACCGTCGTCGCCAATGTCATCCGCAAAAAGGGCAGCACGACGGACATCGTTGCGACCTTCGACGATCACATTTTCGCGGACTTACACATGGTGCCCGATGCGAGTTTGCAATTCACCCGGCATAGCGGCGACAGCACCTACGAAGCTTCGCTGTTGCGCTATGGCAATTTCGACGATTCCGTCGGCAACGGCACCTACACCGTAACAAATGCTTCGACGGGCGCAGTCACCCGCGACCACGCGCATACATCTGGAATGGGCACGGGAGGCGCCTTCAACGGGGCGGCGACCGTTCCGCTGTCCGGCGGCGTGTTCAAAGCGAACCTGACGCTTCAGGACAGCCCCTTCAATTCCTCGGTCGGCTATACGGGCGCGGGCGGCAATCAGCTCATCACCGACCGTTCGGGCAGTCAGAGCGGCGAATTGGGTTTGAATTGGAAAGGCGCGATCGGCGGAACGCAGCTTGAGGCCTTGATCCTGCAACGTGTGGGGCGCGCCACCGATCTCAACATTTCCGCCGCGCCCTCCTTGGACCAAGTATTTTCGTCGAAAAGCACCGGCGGAGAATCAATCGCGCGCGCCACCTTGCGCTATTTGCCGATGCCTAATTTGACGCTCGAGGGCGGCGCGGAAGGCGCATTCAATTTTTTGGATGGCACGAGCAGTTTTACTTCGAACGGAGTTGTTGTGCCGCTGCCTTCTGCCAATGCCAATGTCGAGGAGAGCCGCGGCGAAGCCTTTGCACAAGGGACATGGAAGTTTTCGCCGGATTGGATGCTGGAAGCCGGCACGCGCTTCGAAGTCTCGACCATTAGCGAAACGGGTTATGTCAATCAAAGCCGCTCGTTCTCCTATCCCAAGCCGCGATTGGTCTTGACCTGGACGGCGGATAAAAACACGCAATTGCGCTTTCGCTATGAACGGGTGGTGGGACAGTTGGATTTCTCCAACTTCGTGGCCAGCAGCAATCTCTCCGCAAGCGGCGTGACGGCGGGCAATCCCGATCTCAAACCCGATCAACATGCGCAATACGAATTGTCGATCGAACAGCGCTTTTGGGACAAGGGCGCTTTGGTGGCGACGTTTCTGTATGAAGACATCAAGGATGTCGTCGACTTTATCCCGGTAATCGGTTCGTCGGGCGCTTTCGATGCGCCGGGCAATATCGGCAACGGCCAAAACAATCAGATCGACACCGAACTAACCTTGCCGCTCGATCACTTATACATTCCGAACGGTCTTCTGAAGGTCACCAATATCTGGCGCTTCAGCCGGGTTCGCGACCCCGTGACCAGCCAGAAGCGCGGCATCACCGCCGAACGCCCGCAAGATGTCGAGTTCGATTTCACCCAGGACATCGACAGCCTGAAATCGACCTGGGGCATTACCTATTTCAATTGTTGGGACGAATATTATTACCGGCTGACGGAAGTGCGCCACCGCCGCGTCGTTCCGCCGTTCATTACCGTGTTCTGGGAGTATAAGCCGACACCAAGCTGGAGCCTGCATATCGAGACCTATAATCTCGGGCAATTCGTCTATGACGACAAACGCAGCGATTACGCGGGCCCGCGCAATGTCGCGCAACTGGCGACGATTTCCGAACTGGCGATCAAATCGCAGCCGAAACTAGACATTCAAATCCGTAAGACGTTTCATTGATGGCCGGATCGCGAATTACGCGAATTCCAGAATCACGTCGTTGAGCGCCAGATTGTCACCTGTCTTGACGTTGATCTTTTTGATCGTGCCGTCGCATTCGGCGTTCAGCACATTCTCCATCTTCATCGCTTCGACGATGGCGAGCGGTTGACCGGCCTTCACCACTTGCCCCACGTCGACAGAAATCGCGACGACCAGCCCGGGCATCGGGCAAATCAGATTCTTCGAAGTCGTGACGACCTTCTTCTTGGTCATCAAACCGGCGAGTTTGGCGGCTTCGGGATGGCGAACCGAAACCACGCCGAACATTCCGCCTTGGGAAAGGCGATAGCCGCCGGCAAGCCGCTCGATTTGAATGGCGTATTCCCGCGCCGGTTCGCGCAAGAACACGATCGGCTGACCGGGCCGCCAATCTGTCGCGGCGGCGTAATCCTCGCCCCCGATATGTGCAAAGAGGCGGCCCTGATGCAGATGCGCCCCCGATACCGTCACATTCTCGCCGTCGAGCGTTGCAACGAATGTCTCGGCTGTGGGATGCGGACCGTTCAGCGTGCCGGAAATCTCGCTGGCGCGGCGCGTCCGCGCGATTTTCGCGACGACGGCGGCGGCCACGAAACGCCGTTTGGCCGCGGCATCGAGCGGCCGGCCCCGGAACCCTTGCGGGAATTCCTCGGCAATGAATCCCGTCGAGAGGCGGCCTTCGCGAAAACGCTTGTTGTACATGATCGCGGTGAGGAATTTGAGATTGTTCGCCACTCCCGAGATTGCAAATTCGTCGAGTGCCTCGCCCATCGCGTCGATCGCGCCGTCGCGGGTCGGCGCGTGGGTCGTAAGCTTGGCGATCATCGGATCGTAATAGATGGAAATATCCTGGCCTTCATGCACGCCGGTATCGAGTTGCACCGTTGCCGCACCGCGAGCACCCTCATCGGGGGGACGGAACTGCGTCAGCCGGCCTACCGAAGGAAAGAAATTGCGCGACGGATCTTCGGCATAGATGCGCGTTTCGAGGGCCCAGCCCTGGGCCTTCACATCGCTCTGCTGGATCGGAAGCGTTTCGCCGGCCGCAACACGGATCATCAACTCGACGAGATCCAAACCGGTCACCGCCTCGGTCACCGTATGCTCGACCTGCAGCCGGGCATTCATTTCCAGGAAGTAGAAGTTCTTGTCTTTGTCGACCACGAATTCGGCCGTACCGGCGCTGTCGTAGCCCGCCGCGGTGGCAAGCCTGACCGCTTGCTCGCCCATAGCGGTACGCATCTTGGCATCGACGAAAGGCGACGGCGTTTCCTCGACCACCTTTTGATGGCGGCGCTGGATCGAACATTCGCGTTCGCCCAGATGGACGACATTGCCGTGCTTGTCGCCGATGATCTGAATTTCGATGTGGCGCGTATCGGTGATGAGTTTTTCGATGAACAAGCGGTCGTCGCCGAAACTCGCTTTGGCTTCATTGTGCGAGGAGAGCAGTGCTTGGACCAGTTCGCCTTCGGACTTGACGATGCGCAGCCCCTTGCCGCCGCCGCCCGCCGACGATTTCACCATCACCGGATAACCGATCTCGGCGACGATCTTTTTGGCATGCGCTTCGTTGACGATCTCGCCGACGAAACCCGGAACGATCGAGACCTTGGCCTCCTTCGCCAATTTCTTGGAGAAGATCTTGTCGCCGACCGCCGCAATGGCATGCGGATTGGGTCCGATGAAGACCAGACCGGCGACTTTCGTCACCGCCTCGGCGAAGGCTTGGCGTTCCGAAAGGAATCCGTAGCCCGGATAAATCGCCTCGGCGCCTGTCTGTCGCGCGGCGTCGAGGATCGCATGGGTGTTGAGATAGGATTGGGCCGAGGGCGCGGGACCGAGTCGCACCGCTTCGTCTGCAGCCTCGACATGCAGTGCATATTTGTCCACATCCGAATATACCGCGACCGTCGCGATACCCATTCGGCGCGCGGTCTTTATAATTCGGCAGGCGATTTCGCCACGGTTCGCGATCAGTATTTTTTTGAACACGCTTCCCTCGGCCGGACCCGGCAGGCGGTTGCTTTTAGGGGGTCCAAAGGCTCAGGTAAACCCATGCGAAACACCTGCGAAACCCGCCCCGGAATATTCACCATTCCGCAACGCCTGGGAGGCGCCCTATTCCGCATCCATATCGAGAACGGGATATCCGTCTCCCTGGGCATGGCCGTCGTAGGGTTAGCTACGGCCGTGCTCTTCGGCCGCAACATGGCCATCCTGGCGGCTACCGGGGCACTGTGCGCCAGCGTCGTCGACCAGCCCGGCGCATTGGCTGTTAAGGCGCGGATGTTCGCCCTCGATATCGCAGGGACAACAACGCTAACCATCCTATCAATCCTGGCTGCCCCGTCGCCCTGGCTGTTGGGGCTGCTGGTGGCCGCTATGAGCTTCACCACAGGCCTGATTTCGGGCTATGGGCGGCGGGCCATCGGCCTCGGCGTCGGCGCGGTGCTGTCGCTATTGTTTGGCACGGCGACCTTCGTAGGGACCCTGCCGCCGCTCTGGCATACGGCGGTATTCGCCGCGGGCGGGATTGCCTACGCGTCTTTCGCCTTGCTGATGGGCATGGCGCTCGACGATCGCAACCGGGGCATGTTCCTCGGCGAAGCGGTCCGCGCCTTCGCGGCTTACGTTGAGGCAAAAGCCGAGCTCTACAACCCGCGCACGCGGCCGCGCCAGGCGCTGCAATCGCTTATCGAAGCACACGCCGCTTTTACGGAGCGTTTGCAAGCGGCGCGCGACATGATTTTCACCGGCCGGCGGACCCCCAAGCGGCTGCGGTGGATGGCCGCACTGATCGCGCTGCTCGACGCCTTCGACATGATGTTGTCCAGCGATGCCGATATCGAAACGCTGCGGCAATCCGCGCATCACCATCTCATGCGCCGATTGCGCGCGCTCGTCGCCGACATCGCCGAGGACACCCAAGAACTCGCGCTGGCGCTGGTGACGCCCGGCGCCGACGTCGCTTGCTCCGGTCACGAAAGCCAGCTGCAAGCCATCGCCGAGGAAATCGTCCGATTGGAGACAGCGCATGACGAGCACAACGAGCCATTGGCGATCTCCGCTTTCCGTTCCACACAACACAAACTGCAACAGGCCGTCTTGCATCTGAAACGCCTGACGGACGCGGTTGAATCCCGCGATGCTGCGAAAATGCCGGTTCCCAAACTGGACCTGACGGCGTTCGTGCAACGCGAAAGCTTGAATCCCAGATTGTTGCTGTCGCAGATGACTCTGTCTTCGCCGGTGATGCGTTATGCCATCCGTCTGACCTTGGCGATGGTCAGCGGATATGTGCTGACGATTGCCTTGCCTGGCGTTGTGCATGGCGGCTGGGTGCTATTGACGACGGCGCTCATCATGCGTGCCAGCTATAGCCTCACCAAACAGCGCCGCAATGACCGCATCGTCGGCACCGCGCTTGGCTGCTTGTTCGCCGCCATTCTGGTACATGTCCTGCCGCGCGATTGGTTGTTCGCGCCGATGATCGTGACCGTCGGCATGGCGCATGCCTTCGCCACCGTCGCCTTCACCGTGACGGCCTTCGCGGCCTCGAACACTGCGCTGCTGCAGCTTCACTTCTTGGCCCCCGAAACGCAGGCCGTGTTCTTCGAACGCCTGATCGACACATTGATCGGGGCGGGCCTCGCTTGGATTTTCAGTTTCCTTCTGCCGAGCTGGGAATGGCGCAATATTCCAAAACTTATTGCCGCCAAAGTGAAAGCCGACCGCGAATATGCCGCCCTCGCGCTGTCGCGCCAGCGCAACGACCAGATCTATCGCCTGGCGCGCAAGCGCTCGCATGACGCCACCGCCAATCTTGCCACCACCGTGAGCCGTCTGGTCGACGAACCGCGCATCGACCGGCGCGCTTTGGTGTCGCTGAACGAATTGCTGGGTGCGAATTATCTGCTGGCCTCCGACCTTGCTTCGATGCGGGTGCTGTTTCGGCTGCGCGCCAAGGAACTGGAACCGGAGGCGACCGAGGCTTTGTTGGAAACCGCGCGGATGAATGTGGCGCTGTCGCTCGGCGCGCATGAGGCCAAGGACGCTCCGTTGCCGCGCCTATCGCGGCGCAGTCTCGGCGACAATATCGGCGGGCAGAATGCGATGGTCTCGCTGCGCCGCCGTCTCATTCATATCGAACGCACCGCGGAGCGGGTCTCGGCCCTCGCGGCGAAAGCGGAAAAAGAAGCGGCGGAAATCTAGAGAAGTAACTGGTTATTCTTTCTTCCCCCCTTGTGGGGGAAGATGGCCCGAAGGGCCAGAAGGGGGGCATTCCTCCAGCGCCCGACAAATCGCATCCATGACTTCACTAGGTCTTTCGAAAACCTGTCAATTCCAAAACCGGATCACATGGCAACCGTGTGCTTCTAGCCAACGCGTGCGCTTCTCATCGCGAAGTACTTCCTCGTCCGTGCTGTGACTAACTCCGTCGAGTTCAACGACCAAGCGCGCTTTGGGACAAAAGAAGTCGGCGATGTAGGGACCTAAGGTCGCCTGCCTGCGAAATCGATAGCCGGCAATTCGTTTGCGCCTCAGAAGGGCCCACAATCGACGCTCGCCCATCGTCATGTTCCAGCGAAGCTCGCGCGCGCGATAATTCGGCATACGCCCCCTTCCGTCACGCCTTCGGCGTGACACCTTCCCCCACAAGGGGGGAAGGAGGAAACAATATCTTGCGCGGCACTTTGCAGGTGCTCGTCTCGCCACTCACCCCGCGTCCCTTACAAAGATCACCGTCGGGCTATCCTTGTACGTCGTATGCCGCCAGGGGCGGAAGCCGGCTTTTTCGGCGACACGGATAGAGGCGTGATTTTCCGGCGCGATGATGCAGCACATCCGTATTTTGCCGAAATGTTCGTCGCCCCAGTGGACGGCCGCTTGCACCGCTTCGGTCGCATAGGCTTTGCCCTGCATGCGCGGCGACAGCACCCAGCCCATTTCCGGCATGCCGTCGAGCGACGGGGTGATCTCGCGTTTGGCATCGAAAAACCCGATCCCGCCGACGAAGGCGCCACCCTCTCTCTCCTCGACCACCCACAAACCATAACCCTGGAGTGCCCAATGGCCGATCTGGCGCAACAGCCGCCCCCAAATGTCTTCGCGGTTAAACGGTTTGCCGCCGATGAAGCGCGTCACGCCGGGATCGGACCACAGCGCTACCAAATCATCGAAATCGTCGCGCCGGTGACCGCGCAGCCTTAGCCGCGCGGTTTCCAAAACGGGAACATTCAGACTGTCGCCTTTGCGATGTTCCATCAATGCTTATGCGCCATCACCTTGTCGCGTGCCGCACGGAACTCGCTGTCGGCATGCCAATTCGGCCAGGCATCGCTGTTCGCCAGCGTATCGCCCGCCACATACAGCGCCAGCGTATCGTCGACCGGCCCGGTCATATCCCAATTGGGATCGAACTCGTCCGAGGGCTGATGATAATGATGCAGCAGATATTCGTCGCTCACCGCTTTACCCGCCTGCTTGCCACCGACAAGCAGATCCGTGCCGCCGCCCGGCGTAATCGCCGGCACGCCGACCTTTGCCAGGCTGAAATGATCGGAACGGAAGAATCCGCCTTTTTCCGGTTCCGGATCGGGCGTAGATGACGCGGTTCTGCGTCTTCAGCGCATCGGCCAAATAATCTTCCAGCTCCGTCTCGCCGTTGCCCGACAGCGCCATGTCATGCGGCCGCGCCTTCCGGCATGATCGGCATCGGTGATTGAACACCGCCGACAATATGCGACAGCGGCCAAATCGGATGCTCGGCGAAATATTCCGAACCAAGCAGCCCCTGCTCTTCCAGCGTCCAGAAAATAAAGGCGATGGAGCGTTGCGGCTTCTTGTCATGCGCGAAAGCTTCGGCAATTTCCGAAATCATCGAATCGCCCATGCCATTGTCGATGGCGCCGTTGTAAATTTTGTCGTCGCCCGGAACATCCCGCTTGATGCCCAGATGGTCCCAATGCGCGCTGTAAATCACGACGTCGCCGGGATGTTTATAACCGGGGATCACGCCCACCACATTGCGGGTGGTCAAATGCGATATATGCGACATCGCATTGACGTCGAGCGTCTCGCCCATCATCGTCACGGCCTTAAAGCCGCGTTTGTTGGCGTCGGCTTTTTGCTGCAGGTAATCGAGTCCGGCGCGCTTGAACAAATCCTTCGCCGTATCGAGTGTGATCCAGCCTTCCACGGGCACCATCGAGGCGTTTTTGTCGGCGCGTTCCAGCCACGACTTGTTGCCGGAATTGGAGTTGCGCACGACTTGATAGCCATAGGCCGCCGGCCCCATTTCATGCACGATGATTGCGGCGGCGGCACCTTGGCGCGCCGCTTCCTCGTATTTGTAGGTCCAGCGGCCGTAATAGGTCATCGCCTTGCCCTTGAAGAATTTCGGATCGGGATTGGCGTCTTCGTTGCCCGGATCGTTGATCAGGATAACGACGGTCTTGCCTTTCACATCGACGCCCGCGTAATCGTTCCAGCCATATTCCGGCGCCACCACGCCGTAACCGACAAAGACCAGCGGCGAATTCGAAACCTTCACCGTGTCGCTTTTGTATTGCGGCGTCCAATAGGTGACTTCGTCGGGAAACTTCGGCGTGATCGCGCCTTGCGCGGTGTTGAAGGTCAGGCTCGATTTTGCGCCGTCCAGTGCGATGACCACCGACGGCACTTTCTGGAAATAGCTGCCGCGATTGCCCGGCTTGACGCCGATGCGCTTAAGTTCGTCGGCCAGCCATTGCGCCGCCGCCTCTCCGTTCTTGGTGCCCGGCCCGCGCCCTTCAAAGGCGTCGGCGGAAATCGCTTTGTCGCGCGCCAAAAGATCTTTGGCCGTGATCTCTGGCGAGGTGATGGGATGGGCGGGATAAGGCGACGGCGAGGCGCCGATGAAAAGCGTCGCAATGAAGAAAGCGGCAATGATCCGTGTACGGGCAAATTCCATGAATGATGTCCCCTCAATTTGAGGGCATGTTAGGGGCATGGGCGCATATGGCAACGATCTTTTGTGGGACAATTGGAGCAATTATATTCCGGGATGGAAAATAGAAGCGGAAAAGGAAGCGGGAAGCTAAAGCAACGAAAGGTTATCCCGTCTTCCCCCCTTGTGGGGGAAGATGGCCCGAAGGGCCAGAAGGGGGGTATTCCTCTAATGCACGGCAAATCGCATCCATGACCTCGCTCGGTCTCTCGAACACTTCGCGGTTCCAAAAGCGGATTACACGACAACCATGGGCTTCCAGCCATCGCGTGCGTTTTTCGTCGCGAAACACTTCCTCGTCGGTGCTGTGGGTTACGCCGTCGAGTTCAACGACCAAGCGTGCTTTGGGACAAAAGAAGTCGGCAATGTAGGGACCCAGGGTCGCCTGCCGGCGGAATCGAAAACCGGCAATTCGTTTACGCCTCAGAAGTGCCCACAACCGGCGTTCGCCGACGGTCATGTTCCAACGAAGTTCGCGCGCATGCTGAAATGGCATTCGCCCCCCTTCCGTCACGCCTTCGGCGTGACACCTTCCCCCACAAGGGGGGAAGGTGGAAATAATATCATGCGGCCGCAAAATCATTCCACCCGCCTCGCCCCTACGGGGCTCGGCGCTCGCACGCTGGCGCTGCTCGCCCCCGCGTTGGGGGAGGGTAAGAACTAACTTTCTCCTTCCGCCACTATAGCGAGGATATAACAGCACTTTCCCTCCCCCCACGCGAGGAGGGTCGGCATGATTGCGCGAGCAATCATGCCGGGTGGGGGGACGCGAAAGCACCTCAAACGGAAGGCGGTGTCGCCGGCCGGTCTTCCAGCACCTGCTTTATATCCGCGATCACATCGTCCAGATTCCGCGCGGCCTCGTTCTTCCAGAAACGCAGCACCGTATACCCCGCCGCGACCAGCGCTTGCTCGCGCGCCACATCCGAGGCTAGCGCCCGCCCCGGCTCGCCATCCGCAAGTTCGACAACCAGCAGCGCCTCATGTTCGACGAAATCGAGCGTGAACGATTTGAAGTGCGCTCTGCGCCGCCACTGATAGCCGAGGTCACTCAGTTCCTGCAGCTTCGCCCATAACCGCGATTCCACGTCGCCGGAGCCTCGGCCAAAGGAGCTGGTGCGTTTCAATTATTATCTCCCATTGCGAGTCCGCATCGTCGCTCTGCTAGGCTTGGTCGATGACCAAGCCTAGCGTCCCTCCCCACAAGGGGGAGGGAAAGGCAGCGCGACATTAGCGCCCACACTTTCCTGTATCACCCCTTACGCAGCGCCGCGGACGGACGCTCACTTTGGATCGCGTATGAAAATCAGAGTCGGTTCGTCCTTGTACGTTACTTCTTTCCAACGACGAAACCCGCACTTCTCCGCGACGCGGATCGACGCGGTGTTCGCGGGCGAGATGATGCAGAACATGCGCGGATCGCCCAACCGCGCGTCGCTCCAGGCAAGTGCTGCTTGCATCGCTTCCGTCGCATATCCCTTACCATGCACGCGCGCGGCCAGCGTCCAGCCTGCTTCCGGCATGCCTTCGAGCGCCGGATCGAGATCGCGCTTCACCTCGGCCAAACCGACCCGGCCGATATAGTCGCCGGATTCCTTTTCCTCGACCGCCCAACTGCCATACTCGAACGCAGCCCACATTCCGAAGGTGCGCAGCAAGCGGCCCCAGATATCCTCGCGCGTCATCGGCGCGCCGTGGAAGTAACGGCAGACAACCGGATCGCTCCAGATCGCCACGCTCGACTCGAAATCCTCGAGCCTATGGCCACGCAGGATCAGCCGCGGAGTTTCGATAACAGGGATGTCGACAATTATTTGGGCCATTCATTACAACGGAATATTGTCGTGCTTCTTCCAGATCTGCGGCACTTGTTTGTTTCGCAGCATCCGTAGCGCACGCACGATCCGCCAGCGCGTGTTGTGCGGGCGGATCACTTCGTCCACCCAGCCGCGCGAGGCTGCGACAAACGGATTCAAAAACTTGTCTTCGTATTCCTTGGTGCGCGCGTCGATGGCGCCCGGAATGCCGACATCCTTGCGGAAGATTATCTCCACCGCGCCTTTGGCGCCCATCACCGCGATCTGCGCCCAAGGCCAGGCATAATTCACGTCGGCGCGCATATGCTTGGACGCCATCACCACATAAGCGCCGCCATAGGCTTTGCGCGTGATCACGGTCACTTTCGGCACCGTCGCTTCGGCATAGGCAAACAGCATCTTGGCGCCATGCTTGATGATGCCGCCATGCTCCTGCGAGGTGCCGGGCAGAAACCCCGGCACGTCCACGAACGTCACGATGGGAATGTTGAAAGCATCGCAGAAGCGCACGAAGCGCGCGCCTTTGCGGCTGGCGTCGCTGTCGAGCACGCCGGCCAGGACCATGGGCTGGTTGGCGACGAAGCCCACCGTCGTTGCCTTCTATCCGTCCGAAGCCGGTGACGAGGTTGCGCGCGAAGGCTTCGCCGATCTCGAAGAAATCGCCCTCGTCCACGACCTTCAGGATCAATTCCTTGATGTCGTAAGGCTTGTTGGGGTTTTCCGGCACCAGCGTGTCGAGCGAATCCTCCATGCGCTGAGGATCGTCTTCGGTCGGCCAATGCGGCGCCTTCTCGCGGTTGTTGAGCGGCAAAAAATCGTAAAGCCGGCGGATTTCCTCCAAGCAGATGACGTCGTTGTCGTAGGCGCCGTCGGCGACCGAGGATTTGGTGGTGTGCACTTTGGCGCCGCCGAGCTGTTCGGGCGTTACGTCCTCATGGGTCACTGTCTTGGTCACGTCGGGCCCGGTGATGAACATGTACGAACTGTCGCGCACCATGAAAATAAAATCGGTCAGCGCGGGGGAATAAACGTCGCCGCCGGCGCATGGCCCCATGATCACCGAAATCTGCGGCACCACGCCCGATGCCAGCACATTGCGCTTGAAGATTTCGCCGAACCCTGCAAGCGACGCCACGCCTTCCTGAATGCGCGCGCCGCCCGCATCGTAGAGCCCGATGATCGGCGCGCCGTTCTGCATCGCCATGTCTTGGATTTTGCAAATCTTCTGCGCATGAGTTTCCGACAGCGAACCGCCGAACACGGTGAAATCCTTGGCGAAGACATAGGCCATGCGCCCATTGATCGTGCCCCAGCCGGTGACCACGCCGTCGCCGGGGATGCGCTGCTTGTCGGCATGGAATTCGGTGTTGCGATGTTCCACGAACATGTCGAACTCTTCGAAGCTGCCCTTGTCGAGCAACAATTCGATGCGTTCGCGCGCCGTCAGCTTGCCGCGGTCATGCTGCTGCTTGATGCGCGTTTCGCCGCCGCCCGTGCGCGCCCGCTTGCGCCGCTCTTCGAGTTCGTGGATCACATGTTTCATGGCTCAATTCCGCGGAAAAGCGGGTCCGTTTTGGCCCCAAGACGGGGGCGGGTCAAGGTGGGGTTCAGGCCTGTAGGAGCCGCAAAAAACGCACGGTTGCGTCAAGCTCGGCGGCCAGGGCGGCGGTCCGCTTGGCCGCCTCGGCATCGCTGCCCCATTTCTCGGCTTGATAGCGCTCGTCGAGCTGGGAGAGCGCAAAAGCTTCCTCCGCGTCGAGGCGGCGATCCCCAAGCGCCAGCACCAGAACCAGCGAGCCGCAAATCGTCGCGGCATTGTGCAAGGCGGTTAACGCGAACGCGTCATGCTTAGCCAGCGCGGCGCGCGCGGCCGCCACGGATTCCTCCGGCTGTTTGATATGGCTAATGCCGATGGCCGTGTTCAGCCGCACGCCGTGGCGCTCGGCCACCCATTCGAGCAACGGATTCCAGTTCTCGTTCTGCCTCGCCGCCAATTCGTCCGGCCCTTCGGCGCGGTAGCACAACAGATCGTTGGCATAGGCGACCATCACATCGATGATTTCGCTTTCGCGCTCCACCACGCGATCGATGGCAGTGTTGGCCAGTTTGGTCAGCGGCATGGATTGAGGCACGACTTTCTCGCCCTGCGCGCGCCATTCTTCGGCAATCGCTTCGGCCAATGGCCGAACAGGCACGGCCAGCGTCTTGCGCATCGGCGTCTTGATTGGTTTGCCGTCCAACAACACTGCAAAAGTTTCCACCCTCCCCTCGAGGGAAGGGCGAAATCTTTCTTGCGCATCGCGCAAGGAAGATTTCGGGGAGGAGTGATCGCCTCGATCAGTACCCCCCACCGATTTTCCGCTCGCTTGCACTCGCGAAAAATCTGCCTCCCCCTCAAGGGGGGAGGCAAGAATACTCACTTCCTTATAAAACCGCCTCATCGCTTGCGCGCCTTCGCAAACGGATCGGTTTCGTCATCTGCATCGAAGCCGAACAGTGCCCAGGTCTTTTGCATATGCTCCGGCAACGGCGCGGTCACTTGCAGCCGTCCGCCGTCAGGATGGGCAATGTCGATCCGCCGCGCATGCAGATGCAGCTTGTCGGCAATCGCGCCCGTGCCGCGCGCTTCCGCGCCGCCATATTTAAAATCGCCGACAATCGGCGTGCCCAAACTCGCCAGATGCACGCGGATTTGATGCGTACGCCCCGTCACCGGTTTGCAAGCGACCCACGCGAATTCATCGCCCGCGTGTCCCAGCACGACGTAATCGGTGATCGCGTGTTTGGCGTCGTCGGCATCGCGCTCCACCACAGCCATGCGCTCGTCGCGGCCATGCGGGCCGTGGCCACCCTCCTTTGCCAGCGCCGCTTTGATGGTCCCGCGCGTCTTGCTCGGCACACCGCGCGTCAGCGCCCAATAGACTTTCGAGGCATCGCGTTCGGCCAGCGATTTTGCCAGCGCCGAGGCGGCCGGCACGGTCCGCGCCACCACCAACACGCCTGAGGTGTCGCGATCCAGCCGGTGCACCAGCCGCGGGCGCTGCTTTTTTCCATCGGTCAACGAGTCCAGCATGCCGTCGATATGTTTGGTTAGACCCGAGCCGCCTTGCGTCGCCAACCCCGGCGGCTTGTTCAGCACAATCACCGCGCCGTCTTTGTACTGCACATATTTCTCGAGGCTTTCGCCGCCGGGCTGGGGCCGCGTTGCGCGCGGCTTTTCTTCCAGCGTGCCGTGCAGCACTTCCGGCGGCAAGCGCAGCACCTGTCCTGCCTCCACACGATCGGATGCCTTGGCGCGTTTGCCGTCGAGCCGCACCTGCCCCGTGCGCAACAGCTTTTCCAGCCGGCCATGGGTCAGCGCCGGATAATGGCGCTTGAACCAGCGGTCGAGCCGGATGCCAGTATCGTCACTTGCAATGTGTTTTTGGTTCTCAGATTCCATGTCTCGTTGACGCTATTGCGTGCCTCGCCTAGCTTTCGGACGATGGGTCCTGGCCGATGACACCTGCCGCGTGAACATATGCTGCGGGCGGCGCGCCAGCGCAACCTGACACCCCGGTCTAGGGAGTATTGTATGCCATTTCAGCTCTATCTGGTCGTCGCCGCGGGCGGCGCGCTGGGCACGATGAGCCGCTATTTCGTCTCCGGCGTGGTCGCCAATGCCTTTGGCGAGACCTTTCCCTGGGGGACGCTGATCATCAACGTCACCGGCTCCTTCATCATCGGCTTTTTTGCCACCCTGACCGCCCCCGACGGGCGCCTGTTCGTCAGCGGCTCGACCCGCCAGTTCGTCATGACAGGCATTTGCGGCGGCTACACCACCTTTTCTTCGTTCAGCCTGCAGACCCTGAACCTGATGCGCGACGGCGAATGGCTTTATGCCGGCGGAAATATCGCCGGCTCTATCACGCTGTGCATGATTTTCGTCTGGCTCGGTTCGCTCACGGCCACCGCGCTCAATCAGCTCAAAGGAGCATGATCCATGACAACGCTTCAAAAAGACGCCGTCTTGCTGCGCACGTTTTTCGGGGAGAACGACAAGTTCAAGGGCAAGCCGCTTTATGAGGCCATCGTGCTTAAGGCGCGCGAGATGCATTTGGCAGGCGCCACCGTGCTGCGCGGTCCAATGGGCTTTGGTCACTCCAGCCGCATCCACACCTCGAAAATCCTGCGCCTTTCGGAAGACCTGCCGCTGATCATCGAAATCGTCGACAGCGAGGAGAAAATCAACGCTTTCCTGCCCGTGCTGGACACCATGATGGGTTCGGGCCTGGTTACCATCGAGAAGGTGAAAGTATTGCAATACGGGGAAACAAAACCGGTGTGATGCTATGGAGAAAGCGTTGGAGCGGTAAGAAATCATCCCTCCTCCGCCGCGCCGTCTTCTTCAACTGCTTCGAGCGTTTTTTGCGGCAGAAGATGCCGCGGCAGGAAGGCATATCCGGCGATCAGAGTCGGTACCACCGCGCTGCCGATAACCACGGCGACGAGAAACGAGTATTGCCCCTGCGTGACGATGTTGTGCGAGTAGCCGTACAGCGCCGAGATGGTCCCGAATGTCAGACCGGTGGACATCATCAAGGTGTAATACCAGCGTTCGTCGCTCTGCCGGCGGAATTGTCCGATAACCGGATACAAACCAAAGATTTTCGAAACCACTTTGCCGGCCAGGAGAGCCAAAAAAACGAAAGGCGCCGCGATCAGGGCCGGTACGGAAACCAGCATGCCCGCGCGAAGAAAATAGAACGGCGTGAGAAATCCGATCGTCAATGTACGCAAGCGGCGAAGCCAAATCGCGGCCTTGCTCGAAAATTCTGACAGCGCAATGCCGACCAGATAGGCGGGCAGCACGGCCTCGCTACCGGACCAAAGCGCCAATCCCCCCAAGCCAAAAAGCACCATGATCACCCATTTGGTTCGGATCGCGGCGGTTCGGTTGGCATAGATTTTGGTCAACGCGTGGCTGAGGAACGGCAGCGCCGCCAGCACGGATACCGTCGCAGCGATGAAGATCACCGTCTTGTAGGTGAATGGCGCGAACAACAGCCCCAGCGCGATGACCGTGCCGAGATCGTTGACGAAACAGGCGCCCAATATACCTTTGCCGAAATCCGTTTTGTTAAAGCCCGTTTCCAGCATCACCGCGTAAACCACGGCCATCGAGGTGGTCGACAGCGCCACGCCGCATAGCAAGCTGGCTTGCGGATTCCAGCCGAGAACATAATAAGCGATGGCGGCGCATCCGAGAAACGGCGCGAAGAATCCGACAAGTCCGACGACCGTCACTTCCTTCAGCTTTTTGCGGATGACTTCCGCTTCAAGTTCGGCGCCCGCCAGAAAGGTGAGCAGCACCGCGCCTGCGGAAGCCAGGAAGCGCAACCACTCCAAATCCGATCCCAGCGCGGAGCCTTTGCCGAAATATCCGGCGACCGCGGCAACGATCACGCCGACACAAATCTCGACCAGCGCGATGGCGATGCGCAGGTGATAGGCGATCACGGCGGAGACCACCGCCAGCCACAGCCAACAAGCGGCAATGATGTAGTTATGTTCCACGGTTGTGTCCCTCTTTTGTCGTCCAGCAGGCACAAAAAAACCGCCTCGCGGCGGGTCTTTCATGCACATCCCTCTACCGCAGCCTTGGCCTGCACGGTAGGAGCCATTAGCCCGGCCTGGGCGGTTAAGGGGGGACTCCATCCCCATGAACGGAGCAACGTACCATCTGGGCGAATGGAAAGCAAGCCGGCGTTTCATTCCGCCGCACCTTCCTGTGGAGTGGGACACCGTGATGGGCAACGGACTGGTCAAAAAGCGGCAGAGCCGTGCTAGACTCTGTCGGACAACGCAATTGGAGTGGGCATGAATATTCGCGCCTTGGCCGCCATTTTCGCCGGCCTTCTGCTGACAGGTTGTAGCGCCGACGATTTGAATAATGCGATCAGCTATACCGGGCTTTCCGACAAGCCGGATAAGGCTGCGCCTACGGACGCCGCGCCTCCCGTCACGGGCAATGTCGATAGCAACCCATCGCCAACGCCAGCCGCGTCTCAAGGGCCGTTCGTAACTCTTCCCGAACCACCCAATTCCACCGCCTCGTCGACACCGCCCGCAACCCAAGCGCCGCCCGTCGCGACTCAAGCGCCCATCGTGCCCCAACCGCGTCCCGCGGCCGTCGCGACCAATGCCGATACCGCGGCACCGCCGGCGCCGCCAACACCGAAAAGACACCGCACACATGTAGCAGCCGCCGAGCCACCGGCGCCGGATGCAACCCTGGCGCCCTCGCCGACCGATGACGCCGCACCACCGGCGCCAACCCCAAAAAGACATCGCACACGTGTAGCAGCCGCCGAGCCGCCGACATCGGATACAACCCTAACGCCGTCAACAACCGATACGGCCGCGCCACCGGCGCCAACCCCAAAAAGACATCGCACTCGTGTTGCAGCTGCCGAGCCGCCGACACCGGATGCAACCCTAACGCCCTTCACAACCGATACTGCCGCACCACCGGCGCCAACCCACAAGAGACATCGCACACGTGTCGCAGCCGCCGAGCCGCCGACACCCGATGCAACCCTAACGCCGTCCACAACCGATACGGCCACGCCTGTGGCGCCCCCCGCTAAAAGACACCGCGCGCGCGCCAAAGCCGTCGCCGCCTCAACACCGGTTACGCCTGCCGCAACGCAAACGCCGACCGCCGTCGCGGTTGCCACCGCATCACCAATACCAGCGCCCCAACCGCGTCCGACACCAACCGTTGCGCAGGCGCCTGATGCACCACCCCAACCGCCTCGTGCACCCGTCATGGCCCAAGCCGAAACCGCCGCGCCGCCGCCTCAAGCGCCCGCCGCCTCCGCCGCTGAAACGTGGTGCCAACAGGCAGCCAAGGCCAGCGCCAGAGATGCGGCATCGAACGGCTTCGACGTGGCAACTCAGCAACACAGAGCCGTAGCTACCTATAACCAATGTGTTGGCGGTTCCGCGCAGCACTAATGCCCCGCGATCCCTCGGTGTGTGCAACCTTTCATGGTCGCGTCGCACAAATAAGCGGCATCGCCTGCCGGACGAATTGGGTAGATTCCGAGTTTTCCCGCCGGAACCGCGCGGTGGAAGGTATCTGACGCTAAGACAAACGTGTATAAACTCTCGGCCACCCCTCTCCCTTTCTGGCCGATGGGTTTGCCATTTTCGGAGATGTATTTGAGCCATACCATTCGCTTCAGACGCCCCGAAACGCCCTATGGCGTTTCCAGAATGGTCGTTCCCCCAGAAGTCGATGCGGCGGGACGAGTGCGCCATTTGGAGAGCCTCGGTTACTCCATCGTCGATGTAACGCCACCGCTCCAGAGACAGGTTCCCGTCGAAAAGTTGACGCAAGAATCCTTCTAAACAAAGCAGCCGCCTTGTGGGAAGAATTGGGGCGCGGACATCATCTTGACCCGAGGAGAACACGACATGGCAGACGAATACGGCGTGGCGGTTTTGGTCGGAAGCTTGCGCAAGGACTCCTTGACCCGAAAAGTCGCGAACGCATTGGCCGAGGTCGCACCGCCCTCGATGAAATTGCAGGTCGTCGAGATTGACGGTCTGCCGCTCTACAATCCGGATATCGATGAAGCGCCGCCCGCGCCGTGGAAAGAATTCCGTACACGTATTAAAGCGGCCGATGCCGTTCTGTTCGCGACGCCGGAATACAATCGCTCGGTCCCAGGCGTCTTGAAAAATGCGATCGATGTCGGCTCGCGCCCCTATGGCCAGAGTGCGTGGAATGGCAAACCCGGCGCCGTGATCAGCGTCTCGCCGGGCGCCATCGGCGGTTTCGGGGCGAACCATCATCTGCGCCAGTCGCTGGTATTTCTCAATGTTCCGACAATGCCGCAGCCCGAGGCCTATATCGGCGGCGCGGACAAACTGTTCGATACGAACGGCAAAATTCATAACGAGGGAACGCGCCAATTCCTGCGCGTCTTTACCGAAACCTTCGCGGTGTGGATCGAGAAAAACCTGGGCCACTAAGACCGGCAATAATGTCGCAGAACGTCGCCAGGTTTCGCCTTACAATGCATAGTCTTCGCGCCATACCATGAGGTGCTTCAAGGCATAAGCCGCACCCCCATGGACCGCAGAGATTTTATCGTAAACACCTTAGCCGCCGGCGGCGCGCTGCTTTCTGTTCCAGGATTTGCCGCGACATCTCCCGAGACGCTGGCTCCCGGCGCCATTGCGCGCGCGGCGATCGACAAGGCGCGCTTTCCCAAAGATTTCCTATGGGGCGCGGCAACATCTTCATACCAAGTGGAGGGCGCTTGGAACGAAGACGGCAAAGGCGAATCCATTTGGGACCGTTTTGCGCATACCAAGGGAAATATCAGCGACGGCTCGAACGCCGATGTCACTTGCGACCAGTATCACCGCTACAAAGAGGACGTCGCCATCCTCAAGCGGCTGCATCTGAAGAGCTATCGTTTCTCCACCTCGTGGGCGCGCATCCAGCCCAGCGGCACCGGACCGGTCAATCAAAAGGGTCTGGATTATTATCGCCGTCTCTCCGACGCATTGCATGACGCCGGTATCCGCCCCTTCTGCACGATTTATCACTGGGACCTGCCCCAGGCGCTCGAAGATCGCGGCGGCTGGCCAAACCGCGATCTGGCCGGCTACTACGCGGACTTCGCTGAACTGTTGGCGAAGAATCTGGGCGATCGCATCACGGTCTGGGCGCCCTTCAACATGCCTGAAACGTTCACCTATCGCGGCTACGGCACAGGCCGGATGCCGCCGGGCAAAACCGATATCGCTCAGTTTCTGAAAGCTGCGCACACCGTCGCCCTGGCTCAAGGCCAGGCCTTTCGCGCGATCAAGGCGGCATCTGCGAAGGCCACGGTGGGCAGCGCCTATGGCATGGAACCGATTTATCCCAAAACCAGCAGCGAGGCCGACGGCGCGGCCGCTGCGCGTTTCCATGCCCTGCACAATGTCTATTTCCTCAATGCCGCAATCCATGGCGAATATCCCAAGGCCGGCGAGATTCCCTATGACGCGATGGGCTTTAAATCCGGCGACGAGAAGATCATGAAAGTGCCGCTCGATTGGGTGGGGCTTCACTACTATCTGCGCCTGATTGTTTCCGATGCCGGCGCGGGATCGCAACCGGGCTTGGATCCTTATGCGGGATTGCACGTCGAGACCGGAAACGAAGGACCCAAGACCGGTGCAGGATGGGAAATCTGGCCGCACGGCCTGTACGACCTGCTTACGAAAATCTCGCGCGACTACGATCATCCCATCATCGAAATCACCGAAAGCGGTTGCAGCAATGTCGACGCGATCGACAAGACGGGACGGGTCCGCGACGCCGCGCGCATCGCGTGGTATCGCCAGCATTTGGCGGAGCTGTCCCGCGCCATCGCCGATGGCGCTAAGGTGCGCGCCTATCATGCCTGGACCCTACTCGACAATTTCGAATGGGCGAGCGGCTATACGCAACGCATGGGCCTGACTTATGTGGATTTTCAGACCTTGAAGCGCACTATCAAAGATTCCGGACATTGGTATGGGCGCGTGGCTGCTTCGGGGCGGCTTGATGTATAAGGTGGCCGTTGGGTGGCAGACACGCCGCTAGCGCTTTTGGAGGCAATATGAAGGTCCTTTTTATTGGAGGCACGGGCATCATCAGCACGGCTTCGACTGAGCTGGCCGCGGAACGCGGCATCGAATTGACGCTGCTCAGGCGCGGACAACGCGCCGCCGATCTTCCCAAAAACGTCCGCACCATCACAGCCGATGTCGCCGACGAGGCGGGCGCATCGCAGGCGCTCGGTAAGCAAACGTTCGATGCCGTAGTGGACTGGCGTGCCTACACGCCTGACGACATAGAGCGGGACATCCGTTTGTTCCGGGATCGTACGAAGCAGTTTGTCTTCATCAGTTCGGCGAGCGCCTATCAAAAGCCGGTCGGCCATTATCTGATTACGGAATTGACGCCGCTGGCCAATCCCTATTGGCAATATTCGCGCGACAAGATCGCCTGCGAAGACCGCTTGATGAAGGCCTATCGCGAAGAAGGTTTTCCGATCACCATCGTGCGCCCGTCCCACACCTATGGCGACACGCAGATCGTATTGGCCGTGAATTCTTGGGCAAAGTCCTACACGGCGGTGGACCGGATGCGCCGGGGCAAAAAGGTGATCGTGCCGGGCGACGGCTCTTCGCTTTGGGTGATTACCCACAACAGCGATTTTGCCGTGGGATTGGTTGGCTTGCTGGGCAATCAACAAGCCATCGGTCATGCCTTCCACATTACCGGCGACGAAGTGATGACTTGGGATCAGTATTATAAAATCACGGCGCAAGCGGCAGGAGTTGAAGCGCAGATCGTTCACATCACCTCGGATTTTGTGGGCGCTTGCATGCCGGAGGAGATTGGCGGTTTGACGGGCGACAAATCCGTCTCCGTGGTTTTCGACAACAGCAAGATCAAGCGCTTTGTCCCGGGCTATTGCGCCAAAGTGCCGTTTGCCCGTGGAATTCAAAAAACAATCGATTGGTTCGATACCGATCCTCGGCGAAAGCAAATCGACGAAGAAGCAAACGCGTCTTGGGACAAGCTGATCGATGCATATGAAAGCAGCGTCGATGAAGCGCTGCGGAGGTTTCGTTCGTAGTCGCTAGATTTGTCTTAGGCTGAGCATGCACGACGTTTCTTGCGGCAAAGGAACGGCGAGTTCTGGCGCCCGAACGATGTATGACCGCCCTCTGCCCGCAAGCGGGAAATTCATTCTCGTTCGCGTTTGCGCCATTTGTCGCCAATAGTGCGGGGCGTTACATTGCCCAGCATGTACAGGGGGTGATGATGAGTTCGATTAGCCCAAGTCTGCCAGAGAACTTCTGGAGGAAAATGGTTTGGGCAATCGTCCTAGACTTTGCGCTCTGGCTTGTGCCCGCGCTTTTGGTCATGGTGGTTTTCCATAAGTCGGCGGTCGAAATGGCTGGCCCATACTTGGCATTCGCGGTGCCAGTCCCAATCTTCGTCCTATTCGCGAGCTGGCTGAGAATTTTGGAAGACCGCGGCTTGTCACCCAGGCAGCTGGCCTTGGCATGGTCTCTTATGACGATGTTGTTTGCGTCAGTGATTGGAGTTGCGACCGTCTATTCGGCCACCCAGCTTCATTTCATCGAACCTGAGGATGTTCTCGCATTTGTCGTGGCAGGTGTGCTTGTGGCGCTCATCCCGCCGTTCACGATTTACCGCCGGATGCTGAATGTTACCGCCGCGAGAGCGGCCAAGCGCTCGGATGATACTCGCGCCAACTAACCCGCTCTTTAATTAGCCGGTTGTGGCGCATCTCGCAAGCAGAACGACCACAGGGAACGTCCGGTCCTTGGGGCACGCTGCAAACACAAACGTCGCCGCTCGTTCTCGACTATGGGTTCACCACCTACCCGTTAACCCGGCACGCGGCCGAACAGCCGCAGCCACCACCGGATGCAGCGATGTCCCCCATCCACGGGTTCGCAATACATCATCGGACAGCCGCCGACGATGCAGCCGATGCCGCGCGCTTTACATTCTTTCACCGCTTCGCGCGATACGCTGCCGGTCCCGAAAGAGCGATGAAACCACACCTGGCCGACGCCCCTTTCGCCGCATTGGCGAACGATATTGAGAGCCGCCTCGGGGGGCGTCACGATCACGACGCGATCGACATATCCCGGTACCGACGCCAGATCGGGATAGCATTGAACGCCCTCGACCTCCGCCGCATTCGGATTGATCGGCAACACCTCAAGACCGATGCCGCGCAGCTTACGATAGATCGCATTTGCCGCCTGTTTCGGCTGCCGCGAAACGCCGGCGACGGCAAAACGTTTTCCGGCGAGAAACTCGGAGACGCTGGCGGGAAGTTTTGGCATGGGATATCTCCATGATCGCGTGCGCTTCGATGGGTTCTCGCCTTCCGTCTTTGGAGATTCTTTGATTAAACGCAAAGGCTGGCGGAAAATTCACAAAAAGGCCAACGGCCCCCCACCCGACGCAATTCGTGCGCTTCGCTGGCGCTCAGCGCCTCATTGCGTCGACCTCCCCACATGGGGGAGGTAAAACTTTTGTGTCCTTACTCCCCATCCTCCTTTGCGCGCAGCTTGGCCCGAGCCACTTTTGGATCTCGCCCGACGCTGCCTTGCACGACGGGCAACTACATCGTCGCAAAAGCCGGACCGAAGCTGATTTGCAGAGCGGCGGCTTGGACGGCGATACCGATCGCAAACGTGACGACACTCAGCCAGATCGGTCCCTTTTTGACCGCTGCGAGCGACACCATCAAGCCGACGACAGACGTAACTCCTATGACGATGGTCAGCGCGCGTTCGGCGAGTGAGAACGTACCGTCAATAATGTTGGCAATGCCCAATAGGTAAAGCCAGATCAGCGTCACGATCAAAACCCAAATTGAGAAGACGGCACTCGCGAAGCGTTGGCCGTCACCCTTGCCGCTCAACACCATCAACGCAGCCAATGCGGCCGGAACGACTTGAATGACATGCCGAACCGGCGTGTGGCTGACAACACCCTCGACGAGCAACGCCGTTATCAAAGCGATTAGCATCGACAACGTCAGACCGGTCTTAGCCATTGGCTTCCCCCCCACTCTTCTTCGCCCGCAGCTTGGCCCAATAATCGAGCCGTTTTTGGATTTCGCGCTCGAAGCCGGTTTCCTTCGGCTGATAGAGATGTAGCCGCGCCATGCCGTCGGGAAAATAATTCGCGCCGGAAAATCTGTCCTCGGCTTCGTGATCGTATTCGTAGCCTTTGCCGTAGCCGAGATTCTTCATCAGCTTGGTCGGCGCATTCAATATATTGGCCGGCGGCATCAGCGAGCCATGCTCTTCCGCGGCGCGCATCGCCGCGCCATGCGCCATATAGACGGCATTCGATTTCGGGGCCGACGCGAGATAGAGAACGCATTGGACAACGGCGATCTCGCCTTCCGGACTGCCGAGAAAATCATACATGTCCTTTGCGGCAATCGCTTGGACCAGCGCTTGCGGATCGGCCAACCCGACGTCTTCGACGCTGGCGCGCACCAGCCGGCGCAGGATGTAAAGCGGCTGTTCGCCGCCGGCCAGCATGCGCGCCAGCCAATAGAGCGCCGCATCGGGGTCGGAACCGCGGATGGATTTGTGCAGCGCGGAAATAAGATTGTAATGCTCTTCGCTGGATTTGTCGTAAAGCGGCGCGCGCTTTTGCACCGCCGTCACCAGAGCCGCGGGATCGAGTGGTTTGACGATTTTCAGCGCCGCCACTTCCTCGGCGAGGTTCAGCAGATAACGCCCATCGCCGTCCGCCATGGCGCGCATGCTGGCGCGCGCGTCGTCGGTCAATTTCAGAGGCTCGCCGTAATGGGCTTCGACCCGCTTGAGCAGCGTTTCCAGCGCCTCGTCGTCGAGACGGCGCAACACCAGAACTTGCGCCCGCGACAACAACGCACCGTTCAGTTCGAAAGACGGATTCTCCGTCGTGGCGCCGACCAAGACCACCGTTCCGTCTTCCACCACAGGAAGAAAACTGTCCTGCTGGCTGCGGTTGAAGCGGTGGATTTCGTCGACGAAGAGCAGCGTGCCCTGCCCGACCCGCCGGCGCTGGCGCGCGGCTTCGAAGGATTTCTTCAGATCGGCGACGCCGGAAAACACCGCCGACAATTGTTCGAAATGAAGTTTAAAGGCGTGCGAAAGAAGCCGCGCGATCGTGGTTTTGCCGGTGCCGGGCGGACCCCATAAGACGATCGAATGCGGCCGGTTCGCCGCCACCATTCGCCCGATAGGCCCTTCCGGCCCGATCAAATGATCCTGGCCCACCACATCGTCGAGCGTTTTTGGCCGCAGCCTGTCGGCCAGCGGCCTAGGTGCGTCGTCAGGCAGACCACCCGCTTCGAAGAGATCGCTCATTTGAGGAGATTAGCGCATCGATGGACTGTAGGCGAATAGCGAATAGGGAGTAGCGAATAGCGAATAGCGAGTAGCGAGCAAGCCAGTTCCCTATTCCCTATTCGCTACTCCCTATTCGCCCTTTAATCGCCCCTTACCCATCCACACTCAGCGACAGGCGTTGTCCGCTGCGGTCAATTACCAAGTCCCAATGCCCGCCTGCGGCATCGAGGGCATGCTTGAGCTGGCCGGTGTCGCCCATGGGCTGCCCATTCACCGAATGCACGACATCGCCCGGCTGGAAGCCGTACTCGCCCGATGGCGTTCCGGGCGAGACCGACAGGATCACCACGCCTTTGGCCATCAGGTTCATTTGCAAATCGACGGCCACGGCCGGCGAAAGGTTCGCAATATGTGCGCCGGTCAGCGGATTGTGCCCGCCGATCAATTTGGCATCGCGCGGCGGATTCTCGGGCGGCAGCGCCAGCGACACATTCACATCGCGCGCGTGCCCGTTCGACGAAACACTCAGCCGCGCTGTTTCGCCGGGTTTGTGCGTGGCGACGCGATAATTGAGGGATTGCATGTCGCTCACCTCGGCGCCATCGACGGACAGGATCACGTCACCGACCTTCAGTCCCCCGCGCGCCGCCGGACTACCTGGATACACGCTTTTCAGCAGCACACCCTGGGGCCGCGCGAGACCGAGGCTGGCGGCAAGTTCGCCGGTCACGGGTTGGCCGTCGGCGCCGATCCAGGGCAGCTTCACGCCGCCCGTGGTCGCCCCTTCCACCACCCGCCGGGCCATATTGGCGGGAATGGCAAAGCCGATGCCGATGGATTTGCCGGTGCGCGAGAAAATCGCGGTGTTGATGCCGGCGAGTTTTCCGTCCGTCGTCACAAGTGCGCCGCCCGAATTGCCCGGATTGATCGCGGCATCGGTCTGGATGAAGAATTGATAATTGGAGGCGCTGACTTCGGTTCTGGCCAGCGCCGAGACGATGCCCATGGTCACGGTCTGTCCGACGCCGAAGGGATCGCCGATCGCCAAAACCAGATCCCCCACTTGAAGCTGATCGCTGTTGCCGAATTCCACGGTCGGCAGTCTTTCGCCGCGCGTATCGATTTTCAGCACCGCAAGGTCGGTGCGCGTATCGGCCAGCATAACTTTCGCTTTGAACTCGCGCTTATCGGCCAGCGCCACGACGATATCCTGCCCGCCTTGGATCACATGGTTGTTCGTCAGGATCAGCCCGTCGGAACGGACGATCACCCCCGATCCCAACGATTGCTGCACGCGCTGGCGCATCTGCGGCGAGCCGAAAAATTGCTGAAAGAACGGATCGTTGAAAAACGGATTCATCGGTGCCTGCACGACCGTGCGGGCATAAACGTTCACCACAGCGGGCGCGACACGTTTCACCACCGGCGCGAAGGTGAGCTGCACCTCTTTCATGTCGCGGGGCATTTTGCCGGTGGGCGGCGGCGACAGTGTCGCTGGAGGCAAGGGTGCAGCCGGCGACGGAACAAGAGCATAAACGGCAATGCCGTAAACAACGATGCAGACGGCAGCGATCAGCGAGGAGCGGTTCATCATCTTAGTATCCTAACACGCGCAAGGGCGACCCGTTGCCGAGCCGCCCCAATTTTGTCGTGCGATTGTCATGCGCGAAGCTGAACGGAAGATTACGCCTCGGTTTCTTCCTCTCCAGAAACGAGCACCGGACCGGAGTTCTGGCCCTTTGCTTCAGGATCCCGGTCGATGAACTCGATGATAGCCAGCGGCGCGTTGTCGCCATGGCGAAACCCGGCCTTCAGAACGCGGGTATACCCCCCCGGCCGGCCGGCGTAGCGCGGCCCGAGCACATCGAACAGTTTCTTGACCTGCGTGACGTCGCGCACTTGGGAAATCGCCTGACGCCGCGCATGCAGATCGGCAGTGCCGCGCCGCGACAAGGTCACCAACTTCTCCACCACGGGGCGAAGCTCCTTGGCCTTGGGCAAGGTCGTCGTGATCTGTTCGTGCTTGATCAGCGCCGCCACCATATTGGCGAACATGGCGGTGCGATGAGACGAGGTGACGTTGAGCTTGCGGCCCTGATTGCGATGACGCATGGCACTCTGCTTTCGATGTTAGTACTGGTCCTCGTAGCGCTTCGCGAGGTCTTCGATATTCTCCGGTGGCCAGCCCGGCACTTCCATGCCGAGATGCAAGCCCATTTCCGCGAGGACTGCCTTGATCTCGTTCAACGACTTGCGCCCGAAATTCGGCGTGCGCAGCATTTCCGCTTCTGTCTTTTGAATGAGATCGCCGATGTAAACGATGTTGTCGTTCTTCAGGCAGTTCGCCGAACGCACCGAGAGTTCCAACTCGTCCACCTTCTTCAGCAACACCGGATTGAAGGCGAGATCGGGTTTGGCCTCTTCGGCGACGCGCTCGCGCGGCTCTTCGAAATTGATGAAGACCTGGAGTTGATCCTGCAGAATGCGTGCGGCGTAGGCCACGGCATTGTCCGGCGCGATGGCGCCGTTGGTTTCAACCGTCAAGGTCAGCTTGTCGTAGTCGAGAATCTGCCCTTCGCGCGTATTCTCAACCTTGTAGGAAACCTTTTTGACCGGCGAGAACAGCGAATCGACGGGGATAAGCCCGATCGGCGCATCTTCCGGACGGTTGCGATCGGCAGGGACGTAGCCCTTGCCCGTGGCTACCGTCAGTTCCATGCGGAAGTCGACTTTTTCGTCCAAGGTGCACAGCACGAGATCCGGATTGAGAATCTCCACGTCCGCGACGGCTTGGATTTGCCCGGCCGTCACTTCGCCCGGACCGTTGGCTTTCAAGGTAAGCCGCTTGGGACCTTCGGCGTGCATGCGAAGCGCGATTTGCTTCACGTTGAGCACGATGTCGGTGACGTCCTCGCGCACGCCGGCGATCGAGGAGAATTCATGCAGCACGCCCTCGATCTGAATCGAGGTAATGGCGGCGCCTTGCAGCGACGACAGCAATACGCGGCGAAGCGCGTTGCCAAGCGTCAGGCCGAAGCCGCGTTCGAGCGGCTCCGCAACGATGACGGCAGCGCGGCCTGGATCGTGCCCCGCGTCGATGCGAAGCTTTTGCGGCTTGATCAGTTCTTGCCAATTCTTCTGAAACATTTTTCCTCATCGTTTCCCGGACGTGTCGGACCACGCCCATTGCGTTCGACGGGTACGCATTTCCGAACTTAATTCTTACACGCGGCGGCGCTTGGGCGGCCGGCAGCCATTGTGAGGAATCGGCGTCACATCGCGGATCGACGTCACAATCAAGCCAACGGCCTGCAGCGCGCGCAGCGCGGATTCACGCCCCGATCCGGGTCCGCTGACTTCTACTTCCAGCGAACGCATACCGTGATCGACCGCCTTCTTGGCAGCATCTTCGGCGGCAACCTGAGCGGCATAGGGCGTCGACTTGCGCGAGCCCTTGAAGCCCATCATGCCGGCCGACGACCAGGAGATTGTATTACCCGCACCATCCGTAATCGTGATGATCGTGTTGTTGAAGGTCGCGGCAACATGCGCCACGCCCACCACAACGTTCTTCTTTTCTTTCTTACGAGCGCGAGGCGCTTTCTTTTCGGCGGGAGCAGCCATGGATTACTTCGTCACTTTCTTTTTGCCGGCGATTGCCTTGGCCGGACCCTTACGCGTACGGGCATTGGTATGGGTGCGCTGTCCGCGGACGGGCAGGCTCTTGCGATGGCGCAGACCGCGATAACAACCCAGATCCATCAATCGCTTGATGTTCATCGAGACTTCGCGGCGCAAATCGCCTTCCACCAAGTAATCGCGATCGATCACTTCGCGAATTTGAATGACTTCGGCGTCCATCAGGTCGTGGACGCGGCGCTCGGGCGTTATGCCCACTTTGTCACAGATCTCTTTGGCTTTGGCCGGGCCAATACCGTGGATGTAGCGCAGCCCTATGAGGACCCGCTTCTGAGTTGGAATATTGACGCCGGCGATGCGTGCCACGTGTCTCTCCGAATGCCTATAAGGCCTTGAATTTGTTACGTTACCTTGTTGCGAACAATCCTATCGCCGCCCCAACACCAAGGGCATCGAAAAACCAGGAATATCCGGGAAAATCGACCGCAAGGGCGCGGATTATATTAATGCGCGCCTCCCAGTCAACTGGCCAACTTTGGGCGATACCCTATCCACCCAACCCCAGACATCCCCTCCGTCCGGCCCCGTCGACCACCGCAGCAATCGCCTTGGTGACCTCGTCAATAGGCGCCATGCCGTTGACCGTCATCAGCTTCCCTTGCTGTTTGTAATATTCGATCAACGGCGCCGTATTCTTGTAATAAACCGCCAAACGGTTCTTCAGCGTCTCGGGCGTGTCGTCGGCACGAGCGACGCCCCCGCTCTCTTTGATGCGCTGCTCGACCCTGCCGATCAGCACGGCGTCATCGACCTTCAGTTCGATGACGAGATCGATTTTGCGGTCACGCTTCTTCAGCATGGCGTCCAAGGCCTCTGCCTGCGGAATGGTCCGCGGAAACCCGTCGAATATCGCGCCCTTTGCACAGTCCGGCTGGTCGTAGCGTTCGGCAATGATGCCGACCACGACTTCATCCGGAACGAGATCGCCGGAATCCATGATGGCCTTGCACTTCTTGCCCAGCTCGGTGCCGGCCGTAATCGCCGCCCGCAACATATCGCCGGTGGACAACTGCGGCAGTGCGCGCCGCTCTTGCAAAATCTTGGCCTGCGTTCCCTTGCCGGATCCAGGCGGTCCGAACAGAACTAAGTTCAACGGCGTGCTCCCCGTAGCTTTGCCTTCTTGATCAGCCCTTCATATTGCTGCGCGATCAAATGGCTTTGAATTTGCGCTACGGTGTCCATGGTCACGCTGACCACAATGAGAATTGACGTTCCGCCGAGCGCGAACGACATGTTGTAACTCTCGTACATGACTTCCGGAATGAGGCACACGACCGCAAGGTAGAGAGCGCCGATCACGGTGATACGCGTGAGAACGAAATCGATGTAATCGGCCGTCTTCTTACCGGGGCGGATGCCGGGAATGAAACCGCCATATTTCTTCAGATTCTCCGCCGTCTCTTCCGGATTGAAGACAATCGACGTGTAAAAGAACGCGAAGAAGATAATCATTGCGCCATAGAGAAAGAGGTACAGCGGCTGTCCGCGGCTGATATAGGTGATAATCGTCTGCAGCCAATCCGGCATATTCTGCGCGTTGAAGGTGGCGATCGTCGTCGGCATCAACAGGATGGACGACGCAAAGATCGGCGGGATCACACCCGAGACATTGAGCTTGAGCGGCAGATGCGATGCCTCGCCGCCAAACATGCGCTGGCCGACCTGGCGCTTGGGATACTGCACCAAAAGACGGCGCTGGGCGCGCTCCATGAACACAATAAACCCGACCAAGGCGCAGGCGAAGATGGCGAGAGCGACGACCACCAACGGCCCAATCGAGCCGGTCCTTGCCCCTTCCAAGAGGGTTCCGATGGCTTGCGGAAAGCGTGCGACGATGCCCGCAAAAATGATCAGCGAAATCCCGTTGCCGACGCCTCTGCTGGTGATCTGTTCACCGATCCACATCAGCAGGATCGTGCCGCCCGTAAGCGTGACCATTGCCGTCAACCGGAAGAACATGCCGGGCTCGAGCACGATGCCTTGGGCATGCTCGAGACCGATGGCAATTCCAAACGCCTGGATGGCCGCGAGCGCGACGGTACCGTAGCGCGTATACTGATTGATGACCTTACGGCCGGCCTCGCCTTCCTTCTTCAGCGCTTCCAGTTCCGGAAACACCGTCGTCATCAACTGCATAATGATCGAGGACGAGATATAGGGCATGATGCCGAGGGCAAAAATGGCCATGCGCGAAACGGCACCGCCGGCCAGCGTGTTGAACACGTCCAGCAACCCGCCCGCTTGCGAATCGATAAAGTGCTTCATACCCTCGGGGTTGATCCCCGGCATCGGTATGTAAGTGCCCAACCGCGCGACGATCAGCGCACCGAGTGTAAAAAGGAGGCGCTGACGCAGCTCCTTCGCTTTTCCGAAGTTGCTGAAATTGAAATTTGCGGCCAATTGTTCGGCTGCTGAGGGCATCGTCTACTCCCGGACCGGACCTGGCCCTACATATTCACGCCGGACTCCATTTACCACTGGTGTCGTGGTTTCGAAGTTCGCGATATCAGAGGTAACGAATTTCGGAATCGGGACACTGGGATATCCTATGCCGTTCTGGCGGCACGCTTTTCTGCCGATTTGGCGCGGCGTTGTGCCTTTTTACCTGGCTCGCCCTTCTTGTTCATGTAGACCTTCTTCTTATAGGTCGTGCTGACCGTGCCGCCGGCCTTTTCGACCGCTTTGATGGCAGGTGCCGAGGCGCCGGCCACTTCGAAGTCGAGCTTGGTCTTGATTTCACCTTTGGCAAGCAAGCGCACGCCATCGCGGCTCTTGGCCACCAACCCGGCCTTCTTCAGGGCTTCCATGTCAATCTTGCCGGTGACAACGAGGCGCTTGTCGTCGATCGCCTTCTGAACGCGTCCGAGATTCACTTCGGCAAAGTCCGTTCCGAAAAGATTGTTGAAGCCGCGCTTTGGTACGCGCATGTGCAACGGCATCTGGCCGCCTTCAAAGCCATATACCTTTGTGCCCGTGCGCGCCTTGGCGCCCTTGACGCCGCGGCCTGAGGTTTTGCCTAGGCCTGACGAAGAGCCGCGCCCGACTTTGGTTTTGTGTTTGTGGGCACCGGGATTATTGCGAAGTTCGTTCAGCTTCATATCACTTGCTCTCTTCAACGATCTCGACGAGATGGGCAATCGCGCGGATCATGCCGCGAACGGCCGGAGTATCTTCCAGCGTGCGCGTTCTGCGAATCTTGCCCAGCCCCAACCCCTTCAGCGTTGCCGCTTGGATGGCAGGCTTGCGGTTGGCACTTTTGATCTGGCGAACAGTCACCGTTTTCTTCGCCGCCGATTTCTTCTCAACCATCGTCTTATTCCTTACGCGCTCGCCTCAGCGCCCTTTTGGCCTTCGCGACGCGAGATAATCTCGGCGACGCTGCGGCCGCGGCGTTGAGCCACCATCCGCGGAGACTGTTGATGCTTCAGCGCATCGAACGTCGCGCGCACCATGTTGTACGGATTCGACGTGCCGAGCGACTTCGACACGACATCGCCCACGCCCAGCGCTTCGAAGACCGCGCGCATCGGGCCGCCTGCGATGATGCCGGTACCGGCAGGAGCAGGACGCACGATCACCTTGCCTGCGCCGTGATGGCCCCGGGTTTCGTGATGCAAAGTGCGGCCGTCTTTCAGCGGAACGCGAATAAGCGCGCGCTTCGCCGCGTCGGTCGCCTTGCGAATGGCTTCCGGCACTTCACGAGCTTTGCCGTGGCCGAAGCCAACGCGGCCACGCTGATCGCCGACGACGACGAGGGCCGCAAAACCGAAGCGCCGCCCGCCCTTCACCACCTTGGCCACACGATTGATGTGAACAAGCTTGTCGACAAATTCGCTGTCGCGGTCTTCGCGATCTCCGCGGTCTCTACCTTCACGCGCCACGTGTCGTTCCTTCCGTTAAAATTCCAGACCACCCTCGCGGGCGGCATCTGCGAGCGCTTTCACACGCCCATGGTAGATATAGCCACCGCGATCGAAGACGACTTGCTTGATACCCTTGGCGATCGCACGCTCGGCAATCGTTTTGCCGACGGCTTTTGCAGCATCGACATTCCAAGACTTCACGGTCTTCGTTTCTTTTTCGTTGGTGGATGCGACAACCAGCGTCGCGGCCGCACGATCATCGATGATCTGCGCATAGATATGCCGACCCGAGCGGAACACGGAAAGCCGCGGACGGCCGCCGGCATTCTGCACCAGGCGGAAACGCGTACGCTTCTTGCGGCGGTCGAAGAGATTCTTCGTCATGGCTACTTCTTCTTGCCTTCCTTGCGGCGGACATACTCGTTGGAATAGCGAACGCCTTTGCCCTTATAGGGCTCCGGCGGCCGATAACCCCGGATTTCCGCGGCAACCTGACCAACCAACTGCTTGTCGATACCCGAAACCGTCAACAGCGTCGGCTTTTCCGACGCAATCGTGATCCCTGCCGGGATCGGATAAACGACGTCGTGGCTAAAGCCGAGCTGCAGATTGAGGTTCTTGCCTTGAACCGCAGCGCGATAGCCGACGCCCTGAATTTCCAGCTTCTGCGAAAAGCCCGTCGTAACCCCCTGAACGAGATTGTTCACAAGCGTACGGCTCATGCCCCACATCTGCGCGGCACGGTCCATTTCCTTGCGGGGCGTCAACGTAACGCCATGCTGATCGATGCTGGCGTCGATTTCCTCGACCAGCGTGACCTGCAATTCGCCCTTCGGGCCTTTGACCTTAACGGTCTTGCCTTGGATCGAGGCTGTCACGCCCTGCGGCAGTGGAACCGGCTTTTTGCCGATACGAGACATGGTCTTCTCCTAAAACACTTGGCAGAGAACTTCGCCGCCCACGTTCTTCTCGCGCGCGTTCGTATCGGTCATGACGCCCTGGGGCGTGGACACGATCGACACGCCGAGACCCTGACGATGCGGCTTCAGCTCTTTTACCGAGGCATAAACGCGACGGCCCGGAGTCGATACGCGTTTAAGCTCGCGAATGACAGGCTTGCCCTCGTGATATTTGAGTTCGATCTCAAGTTCGCGCCGCCCGGTCGTCTTGAGCTCCACCTCGGCGTAGCCGCGGATGAAGCCCTCGGCCTGCAACACATCGAGCAACCGCACGCGCAATCGCGAATTCGGCGACTTGACCTTCGCCATTCCGCGAAGCTGGCCGTTTCTAATGCGCGACAGAAGATCGCCAATGGGATCGGTAATCGCCATATTCCCGTTTCTCCTTACCAGCTCGCCTTGGTCATGCCAGGGATCTGGCCGAAATTCGCAAGTTCGCGTAACGCAATACGTGAAAGTTTGACCTTGCGGTAGAACGCTTTCGAACGACCCGACAATTCGCAGCGATGATGGATGCGCGTCTTCGACGAATTGCGCGGCAGCTTCGCAAGCTTCAATCTGGCGGCAAAACGTTCTTCCGCCGGAACGTTCATATCTTCCGCCTTGGACTTCAGCGCCGCGCGTTTGGAAGCGTATTGCGCCACCATCTTCTCGCGCTTTTTGTTACGATTTATTTGAGAGAGCTTCGCCATCTACCTGCCTCAATTCATGAACGGGAACTGGAAGCCACGCAGAAGCTCTTTGGCCTCCGCATCGGTCTTCGCAGATGTGTTGACGATAATGTCCATGCCCCAAACGGTTTCCGTCTTGTCGTAATCGATTTCGACGAAGACGATGTGCTCCTTAAGACCCATCGCATAATTGCCGCGGCCGTCGAAACTGTTGCCCTTCACGCCGCGAAAATCGCGCACGCGCGGCAGAGCCATCGTGATCAACCGATCGAGGAATTCGTACATACGGTCGTGGCGCAACGTGACTTTCACGCCGATCGGAAGCCCTTCGCGAATCTTGTAAGTCGCGATGGCTTTCTTGGCCCGAGTAATGATCGCCTTCTGGCCGGCAATGACGGTCAGGTCGTTCACCGCAGCTTGAATTTTCTTTTGATCGACAGCCGCCTCGCCCGCGCCGATATTGAGGACGATCTTGTTGATCTTCGGCACCTGCATCGCGTTCTTATAGCCGAATTTTTTCATCAGCTCGGGACGGATGACCTCATTGTAGCGCTGCTTGAACCGCGGCACGTAGTTCGGATCGTGCGCGGCTTCACCGACGTTTACGTGGGTGCCCGCCGACTTCTCTTCGCGCTTCTTCGAGGCCTTCTTATCCGCCTTGGCGTCGGCCCTGGCCTTCTCCATAGGGTTTGCACCCTTGGGCGCCTTCTCGGCGTGTTCTTTCTTTCCTGCCTCAGACATCGATAACCTCACCGGACTTCTTTGCAAACCGTACGCGACGGCCGTCGCCCAGGACCTTCCAACCGACGCGCGTCGCATCGCCGGATTTCGGATCGACATGGGCAAGATTCGACAAATGGACAGGCAATTCCTTGCTCACGATGCCGCCCTGCGTTTTCTGCGTCTGGCGCTGATGGCGCTTTACGACATTCACGCCCGAAACCAGCGCACGAGCCTCCTTCGGGAAGACCTTGATCACTTCGCCTTTCTTGCCCTTGTCGCGGCCGGTGGTGACCACAACGCGATCACCCTTCTTTATTTTTGCAGCCATCAGAGCACCTCCGGCGCCAGCGAAATGATCTTCATATGATTCTTGGTGCGCAACTCGCGCGTCACTGGTCCAAAAATACGCGTTCCGATCGGTTCGCCCTGGGCGTTGATCAGAACGGCCGCATTGCCGTCGAAACGGATCAGGCTGCCATCCGGACGACGTACGCCCTTCGCGGTACGCACCACGACGGCCTTGAGCACTTCGCCTTTCTTCACGCGCCCGCGCGGAATGGCCTCTTTCACGCTCACCACGATCACATCGCCGACATCGGCATAGCGGCGTTTGGAACCACCAAGTACTTTGATGCACATCACGCGGCGCGCGCCGGAATTGTCAGCGACGTCAAGCTCTGTCGTCATTTGTATCATAATATTCTACTCCCGGTGCCGTCCGCTTATTTGCCGGCCACGCGCTCGAACGCTTCCCAAGTCTTCAACTTGGAAATCGGCCGACACTCGCGGATGCGAACGACATCGCCTGTTTTGAATTCGCCCTTCTCATCATGGGCGTGATATTTCTTCGAACGACGTACGGTTTTGCCCATGACCGGGTGGGTGAAGCGGCGTTCCACTTTGACCACCACGGTCTTCTCGTTCTTGTCGCTGACCACGACGCCTTGCAGCACGCGCTTAGGCATTGTCTTGTTCCTCTATCCTTCAACCGGCCTTGCGGCGCTGCTCCGTCAAAATCGTCTCGATCCGGGCGATGTCTCGACGCACGACCCGAATGCGATTGGTCTTCTCAAGCTGTCCGTTGGCGCGCTGGAAACGCAGATTGAATTGCTCTTTCTTCAGCTTGACCAGTTGATCGGACAACTCATCGGGCGTCTTGGTGCGAAATTCGTCGCCTTTCGAGGAAATCTTCGCCGAGGCGGAGGCCTCTTTGGCTTTCGATTTCGCGGCGGGCTTCGCCTTGGGTTTTGTTTTTTTCTCGGCCATGATTTTTCTCACGAAGTACGGGCGACGAACTTCGTCGCAACAGAGAGCTTCGCAGCGCCAAGACGCATCGCTTCCTTGGCGGTTGCAATATCCACCCCGTCGATCTCGAACAGGATGCGGCCAGGCTTGATTTTCGCGACCCAGAACTCCGGCGCACCCTTGCCCGAACCCATGCGAACTTCAGCCGGCTTCTTCGACACGGGGACATCCGGAAAGACGCAAATCCACACGCGGCCGGCGCGCTTCATTTCACGGGTGATGGCGCGGCGCGCGGCTTCGATCTCGCGAGCGTTGATGCGTTCCGGCTCCAATGCTTTCAGTCCATATTGACCGAAATTGAGCGAGGTGCCGGCTTTGGCGGCGCCGTGAATGCGCCCCTTGTGCTGCTTGCGGAATTTTGTGCGGGTCGGTTGAAGCATGGCGATATATTTCCGACTTTACGTTGCCGACGCGGGCGTTTGTGGACGTTGCTGACCGCTGCTGCGGCTTTGATCGGACGATTCCGCCTGGCGCTTTTCGACGGCCATGGGATCGTGTTCCATGATCTCGCCTTTGAAGATCCAGACTTTGACGCCGCAAGTGCCGTAGGTGGTCTTCGCCGTTGCCACGCCATAATCGATGTCGGCGCGCAATGTGTGCAGCGGGACCCGGCCCTCGCGGTACCATTCCATGCGGGCGATTTCCGCCCCGCCCAGACGTCCGCCGCAATTGATACGAATGCCTTGTGCGCCGAGCCGCATCGCGGATTGAACGGCGCGCTTCATTACCCGGCGGAATGCGACGCGGCGCTCAAGCTGCTGAGCGATATTCTCAGCCACCAGCTTCGCATCGATCTCGGGCTTGCGGATTTCGACGATGTTCAGATGCACTTCATCCGTCGTGTATTTTTGCACATCGCTCTTCAATTTTTCGATATCCGCGCCCTTCTTGCCGATAACGACGCCGGGGCGAGCGGAATGGATCGTGATCCGGCACTTCTTATGCGGGCGCTCGATTACGACACGACTGACACCGGCGGCCTTCAGGCGCTCGCTCAGATGCGTGCGGATCTTGATGTCCTCCTGCAGGAGCTTGCCATACTCCTTTTTGCCCGCGTACCAACGCGAGTCCCAGGTGCGGTTGATGCCAAGCCGCAAGCCGGTCGGATTGACCTTCTGACCCATTACGCCTTCTCCTTCGCGCTCTTTTTAGGAGCGGACTTCTTTGCGCCTTTGGACGCGGATTTCTTCGCAGCAGGCTTCTTCTTCGCGGGCCCCTTCTTGGATGCCGACGCGCTCTTGGGCGCGGCGTCTTCCGACTTGGGCGGCGCCTTCTCGCGTTTTTCCTCGACGATGATCGTGATCTGCGAGAAGGGCTTCTCGATGGCCGCGCCGCGGCCACGCGCCCGCGCATGGAACCGTTTCAGCACCATATTCTTGCCGACGCTGGCTTCGCTTACGTACAGATCATCGACGTCGAGATCGTGATTGTTTTCCGCGTTGGCGATGGCCGACTGCAGCACCTTCTTCACGGCCTTGGCAACGCGCTTCGGCGAAAAAGTCAATTCATTGAGCGCCGCTTCCGCCCGCTTGCCGCGGATCGACTGGGCGACCAGGTTCAGCTTGCGCGGCGAGATGCGCATGTTCCGGCCAATGGCTTTTGCCTGATGGTCGGCAAGAACGCGGGCGCGTGCATCTTTACCCATTATTCCGCCCTCTTCGCTTTCTTGTCGCCGCCGCCGCCACTGCCGCCATGACCGTAAAACGTCCGCGTCGGCGAAAATTCACCGAGCTTGTGTCCGACCATGTCTTCGGTAACCAGAACGGGGATATGTTTCCTGCCGTTGTAAACGCCAAAGGTGATCCCGACGAATTGCGGCAAGATCGTCGAACGGCGCGACCAGGTTTTGATCACGTCTTTGCGGCCGGAACCGCGCGCTGCTTCTGCCTTCTTGAGCAGATAGCCGTCGACAAAGGGACCTTTCCAAACCGAACGTGTCATCTCATTGTCCTTGTGTCGTCTTACCGTGGCGCGAACGCACGATGTATTTCGTCGTACGCTTGTTCTTGCGGGTCTTGGCGCCCTTGGTCGGCTTGCCCCACGGGGTAACCGGATTGCGCCCGCCCTTGGTACGACCTTCGCCGCCGCCGTGCGGATGATCGATTGGGTTCATCGCCGTTCCGCGTACGGACGGGCGTTTGCCCTTCCAAACATTGCGGCCAGCCTTGCTGATGACTTCGTTCATATGATCGGGGTTTGAAACCGCACCGATCGTCGCCATGCAGTCCAACCGAACGCGGCGAACTTCGCCGGAATTCAAACGTAGAATCGCGTATCCCGCGTCGCGGCCCAGATATTGAGCATAGGTTCCCGCAGAGCGAGCGATCTGTCCGCCCTTTCCGGGTTTCATCTCGATATTGTGTACGATCGTTCCGACCGGAACCGCCGAAAGCTTCATGGCGTTGCCGGGCTTCACGTCGACCTTGTCGCCCGAGATCACGGTGTCGCCGGCAGCCAGACGTTGCGGCGCCAAAATGTAGGCCAGCTCGCCATCCTTGTATTTGATGAGGGCGATAAACGAGGTGCGGTTGGGATCGTATTCGAGACGCTCCACTTTCGCAGGAACGTCAAACTTGCGCCGCTTGAAATCGATAATGCGGTAACGCTGCTTGTGTCCGCCGCCCTGCCATCGCACCGTGACGCGGCCGGTGTTGTTGCGGCCGCCGTGCTTTGTCTGACCCTCCGTAAGCGCCTTGACGGGCGCGCCTTTATGCAGGCCGGAACGGTCCACAAGCACCAATTGGCGCTGGCCCGGAGTTGTCGGCTTGTATTTCTTGAGCGCCATCTTACAGCCCCGTCGTGATATCGATCTGGTGGCCCTCTTCCAGGGTCACGATCGCTTTCTTGAAATCGCTGCGCTTGAACTTCGAGCCGCGAAAGACTTTCTTCTTGCCCTTCACGCGGACGGTGTTGACAGCCTTCACCTTGACCTTGAACAGAGCCTCCACCGCCCTAGAGATTGCCGGCTTGGTCGCATCGAGCGTTACGCGGAAAACAACCTGGTTGGTTTCCGACAGCTTGGTGGCCTTTTCCGTAATCACCGGCGATAGAATGACATCGTGATGCGTGTTCATGCCAAACGCTCCTCGATCGCCTTCACCGCGGCCATCGTCAGCACGAGCTTGTCGCGCTTCATGATGTCGTAGACGTTCAGACCAACCGCCGGCACCAGCGAGACATTCGAAAGGTTGCGGGCGGACAGCTGGAAGTTCTTGTCGAATTCGCCGTCGACCACCAACGCGCTTCCAACACCCAATTTGCCGAACTGTTTGGCAAGATGCCCGGTTTTGATGTCCTTCGCCTTGGCTTCGTCGAGAATGACGATGGCACCATTCTTGGCCTTGATCGAAAGCGCGTGCTTAAGACCGAGTGCGCGGACCTTTTTCGGCAGGTCGAATTCGTGACTGTGCTGAACCGGCCCCATCGCCTTGGCGCCGCCGACAAACAACGGTGCCGAACGCGCACCATGACGCGCCTGGCCGGTGCCCTTCTGTTTGTAGACCTTCTTCTTTGTGCGGTTGATCTCGCCGCGCGTCAGAACCTTGTGCGTACCGGCCCGACGCTTGGCAAGTTGCCAAACCACGACGCGCTGAATCAGATCGGCGCGCGGCTGCAGGCCGTAGATCGCGTCGTTCAGATCGACTTCGCCGCTCGCTTTGTTGTCGAGATTGAGGACTTTCGTTTTCATTTTCAGCCCTCCGCCTTCTCGGCAGGCGCAGCCTGACCGTTGGCCTTTTCGGCCTTCTTCACCGAAGCGGGCATGGGCACTTCCTTGGGCAACGCATGCTTTGCAGCATCGCGCACCATCACCCAGCCACCTTTGTGGCCCGGCACCGCGCCGCGGATCATAATCAAGCCGCGTGCCACATCGACCTTCGCGATTTCGACATTCTGCGTCGTCACGCGGTCGGTGCCATAATGACCGTGCATCTTCTTGTTCTTGAAGGTTTTGCCCGGATCCTGACGACCGCCCGTGCCACCCAGGGAACGGTGCGAAATCGAGACGCCATGACTCGCTTCCAAGCCGCGGAAGTTCCAGCGCTTCATTGCGCCGGTGAACCCACGTCCAATGGTGACCCCGGTCACGTCGACCTTCTGTCCGGGAAGGAAATGATCCGCCTGGATCACATCCCCCACCTCGAGAAGATTCTCCGCGTCCACGCGGAATTCGACGAGCTTCTTCTTGGGCTCGACCTCCGCTTTGGCGAAATGGCCACGTTCCGATTTTGTCAAACGCTTGGTCTTGGCATAGCCGGTTCCGAGCTGAACGGCCGTATAGCCATCCTTCTCCGTATTGCGCGTCGCCACGACCTGACAGCCGTCAAGCTTCAGAACCGTAACGGGAACATGCCGACCGTCCTCCAAAAAGAGGCGGGTCATGCCGACCTTCTGCGTGATGACGCCTGTGCGCATCGCGCTCACTCCTTAAAGCTTGATCTCGACGTCGACACCGGCTGCAAGGTCGAGCTTCATAAGAGCGTCGACCGTCTGCGGCGTGGGATCGATGATGTCGAGGAGGCGCTTGTGTGTCCGAATTTCGAACTGCTCGCGGCTCTTTTTGTCGATATGCGGAGAGCGGTTCACGGTGAACCGCTCGATTCCCGTGGGCAGCGGAATCGGACCGCGCACTTGCGCACCGGTCCGTTTCGCCGTGTTCACGATCTCCCGCGTCGAATTGTCGAGGATGCGGTGATCGAAGGCCTTCAGCCGTATGCGGATATTCTGTCCTTGCATGTGTTCTCTCCGAAAACGGCCTCTCGGACCGCCGATAACCGGTCCGCTATTTGCTAATCTTAGCGACGACGCCTGAGCCGACGGTTCGCCCGCCCTCGCGGATGGCGAAGCGCAGCTTCTCTTCCATCGCGATCGGAACGATCAGCTCGACATCAATCGAGACGTTGTCGCCGGGCATCACCATCTCCGTGCCTTCCGGCAAGGTTACAATCCCCGTCACATCCGTGGTGCGGAAGTAAAACTGCGGACGATAGTTCGTGAAGAACGGCGTGTGACGTCCCCCCTCGTCCTTCGTCAGGATGTACACTTCCGCCTTGAAGTTCGTGTGCGGCGTGATCGAGCCCGGCTTCGCCAATACCTGACCGCGCTCCACGCCCTCGCGGTCGATACCGCGCAGCAACGCGCCGATATTGTCGCCGGCCTGACCTTGATCCAGCAGCTTGCGGAACATCTCAACGCCCGTCACAACCGTCTTGTTCGTCGGACGGATGCCGATGATCTCGACTTCCTCGCCGACCTTTACGATCCCGCGTTCCACACGGCCCGTCACAACCGTGCCGCGCCCGGAGATCGAGAACACGTCTTCGATCGGCATCAGGAACGGCTGGTCAAGCGGACGCGCCGGCTGCGGAATGAACTCGTCCACCGCCTTCATCAGAGCCAGGATCAATTCGCGGCCTTGCTTCTCGTCGCCCTTGCCTTCCAGCGCAAACATCGCCGAGCCGCGCACCACCGGGATCTTGTCTCCCGGGAACTGGTACGACGACAAAAGCTCGCGAACTTCCATCTCTACCAGATCCAGAAGTTCCGGATCGTCCACCATGTCCGTCTTGTTCATGTAGACAACCAGCGCCGGTACGCCAACCTGGCGCGCCAGCAGAATGTGCTCGCGCGTCTGGGGCATCGGGCCGTCCGCCGCAGACACCACAATGATGGCGCCGTCCATCTGGGCAGCGCCCGTGATCATGTTCTTCACATAGTCCGCATGGCCGGGGCAGTCGACATGGGCGTAGTGACGGTTCTCCGTCTCATACTCCACATGCGCCGTGTTGATGGTGATCCCGCGCGCCTTCTCTTCCGGAGCCTTGTCGATCTGATCATATGACGTGAACTGAGCCTTGCCCGTCTCCGCCAATATCTTCGTGATTGCTGCCGTCAGCGTCGTCTTGCCGTGATCGACATGACCAATCGTTCCAATGTTGCAGTGCGGCTTCGTCCGCTCAAATTTGGCCTTCGCCATCTTTCTCTCCTACAGGCGGTTATTTCGGTTTCAACGCGTCCGCAATTGCTTGCGGCACGGTCTCGTAGTGATCGAACTGCATGGAATACTGCGCCCGCCCCTGTGTCATGGAACGCAGCGTATTGATATAGCCAAACATATTGGCCAGCGGGACCATCGCGGTCACGATTTGCGCATTGCCACGGGTGTCGGTGCCATGCACATGGCCGCGACGCCCATTGAGATCGCCAATGACGCCGCCGAGAAAATCGTCCGGCGTCACGACTTCGACCTTCATGATCGGCTCGAGCAGCTTGACCGCGCCCTTGGACGCCAATTCGCGGAACGACGCACGTGCCGCGATGTCGAACGTCAACGCATTCGAAATCCACTTCGTGATAGGCGCCGTCGACCAGGGTCGCCTTGAAGTCGATCACCGGAAATCCGGCCATCAGACCGCTTTCCTTCTGCGCCTTGATGCCCTTTTCGACCGACGGGATGAATTCCTTCGGAATCGAACCGCCGACGACTTCGTTCTCGAACACAAAACCCGAACCCGGCGGCAATGGTTCGTACTCGACCTTCACCCGCGCAAACTGACCCGAACCGCCGGTTTGCTTCTTGTGGGTGTAGTCGACCGTGACGGGCTTCGACAGCGTTTCGCGATAAGCCACCTGCGGGGCGCCGACATTGGCGTCGACCTTATAGGTGCGCCGAAGAATATCGACCTTGATCTCCAGATGGAGCTCACCCATGCCCTTAAGGAGTGTCTGGCCGGATTCCTGATCGGTGGAAACGCGGAAAGACGGATCTTCCTGGGCCAGACGCTGCAAGGCCATGCCCATCTTTTCTTGATCGGCTTTCGTCTTCGGCTCGATCGCGACTTCGATAACGGGATCCGGAAATTCCATACGCTCCAAGATCACAGGATTGTTGGAATCGCAAAGCGTCTCGCCCGTGGTGGTGTATTTCAACCCCGCGAAAGCCACGATGTCGCCGGCATAGGCCTCTTTGACATCTTCACGGCTGTTGGCGTGCATGAGCAGCATGCGGCCGACGCGCTCGTTTTTGTCTTTGATGGAATTGAGCACGCCCGTTCCGCTGGAGACCATGCCCGAATAAACGCGGACAAACGTGATCGAGCCAACGAACGGGTCGTCCATGATCTTGAAAGCAAGACCGGCGAACGGCGCCTTGTCGTCGGCAGGACGTTCGACCTGTTCGTGGGTGTGCGGGACTTCGGCCATCAGCGGCGGAATATCCAGGGGCGATGGCAGATAATCGACAACCGCGTCGAGCAGCGGCTGCACGCCTTTGTTCTTGAACGCCGAGCCGCACATCACCGGCACGAATTTGAAGCCCGTCGTGCCTTTGCGAATGCAACGTTTGATATCGTCGACGCTCGGCATTTTGCCGTCAAGATAGGCTTCGAGAAGCGCTTCGTCTTCTTCGACCGCCATCTCGACCAGATGTGTGTGGAGTTCCTTCGCCTTGTCCGCCAAATCCGCCGGAATATCTATTTCGTCAAACTTTGCGCCGAGCTGTTCGTCGTGCCAGACAAACGCTTTCATCGACACGAGATCGACAATGCCTTGGAAACCCGCCTCGGCGCCGATCGGCCACGTAATGACCAAGGGCCGAGCGCCCAAACGGTCGATCATCATCTGAACGCAGCGCGGAAAATCGGCGCCGGTGCGATCCATTTTGTTGACAAAGCAGATACGCGGCACGCGATATTTATCGGCTTGCCGCCAAACCGTCTCGGATTGCGGTTCGACACCCGCAACGGCGTCGAATACGGCAACCGCGCCATCCAATACGCGCATCGAGCGTTCGACCTCGATGGTGAAGTCGACATGGCCCGGCGTGTCGATGATGTTGATGCGATGCTCGCGCCAATAACACGTTGTCGCAGCGGAGGTAATCGTAATGCCCCGTTCCTGCTCCTGCTCCATGAAATCCATGGTGGCAGCGCCGTCGTGCACTTCACCGATTTTATGGCTCTTGCCCGTATAATAGAGAATACGCTCGGTCGTCGTCGTCTTGCCGGCATCGATGTGCGCGGCAATGCCGATGTTGCGATATCTCTCGAGCGGGGTCGTACGGGGCATCAGAAAATCCTAGATACGCATTACCAACGGTAGTGGGAGAAGGCACGGTTTGCCTCCGCCATTTTGTGTGTGTCTTCGCGCTTTTTGACGGCGTTACCGCGATTGTTCGCGGCATCGAGAATTTCGCCGGAGAGACGTCCGGTCATGGTCGGTTCGTTGCGTCCGCGTGCCGCCGTGATGATCCAGCGGATCGCCAGCGCACGCGAGCGATCGGTGCGCACCTCCACCGGGACTTGGTATGTGGCGCCGCCGACACGCCGCGAACGCACTTCCAATGCCGGACTGACATTGCGAAGCGCCTCGTGGAAGACGGCGAGCGGATCCTGCTTGGTCTTGGCCTGAATGGTGTCGAAGGCGCCGTAAATAATGCTTTCGGCGGCAGATTTCTTGCCGTCATACATCAAACTGTTCATGAACTTCGCGAGAACAAGGTCGCCGAATTTGGCGTCCGGATTGATTTCGCGGCGATCTGCGCGGCGGCGGCGGGCCATGAATGTCTCTCCTTATTTCGGACGCTTGGCGCCGTAGAGCGAACGGCGTTGTTTGCGGTCCTTCACGCCCTGCGTATCGAGTACGCCACGAATGATGTGATAGCGCACGCCCGGAAGGTCCTTCACGCGACCACCGCGGATCAGCACCACGGAGTGCTCCTGAAGATTGTGACCCTCGCCTGGAATATAAGTCAGCGCTTCGTAGCCGTTGGTCAAACGCACTTTCGCAACTTTGCGCAGCGCCGAGTTCGGCTTTTTCGGAGTTGTTGTGTAGACGCGCGTGCATACCGCGCGCTTCTGCGGACAATGCTGCAACGCCGGCACTTTATTGCGCTTGGGCTTATGTCCGCGCGGCTTGCGGATCAGCTGATTGATCGTGGGCATTCGTCTTCCCGTCGCACACCCGCGTGCACCATGCGCGCGGCAAGAAACAAAAACCCGAAGCAGGACAGGGCCTGCCTCGGTTGAATCGCGGAGGACTAGGGATCAACCCAGTCGCGCGGTTACACGCTATAAACTGGCTTTCCGACAGCGTTTCCGCGCAACAACGCGGACTGCCTGCGTCTGAAAGGTGCGGCTATATAGGCGGCACGGATTTTCACGTCAATAGCCGAAATGCCCGCAGATTCCGGGAGTTCCGGCCAGGCCCTGCTTGCATAGTCGTCACGGCCGCGGCGACATAGGGCCTAAAGCAGTGCGAGCAATTCGCGCCCTGCCATAACCATCAGTACGAGGGTCGATATCGAGAAGACGGCGAAACGGGCTATGACGATATTCACCGTGCATTGGATCAGCGTGTGAACCAAGCGCAGCCCGACATAGGTCCAAGCCAAATAGATCTGCATGGCGTCTGAATGGCCGGATAAAACGATATAGAATACAAGGGCATAGAAGATTGTCGGCTGTTCTAGGAGATGGTTGTAATTGTCCGTCACTTGCCGCGCCGAAGCCGGTAAAGCGTTCAACGAGCCGGGGTGGCGAGCGGCTTGCGGATCGATACCGGCCTTCCGCATCGCCGGGATGCGGGTCGCATACATCCATATCCAGACCAGCAAGGTAAGTGCGACGAGCGCCAGGACCGGTGTCAGTATAGATGTCATGAGCTCCCCCTTCGTATTTTCCCAAGTTTAGACTGAGTCCAATATCTCCGTCGCGCGGCAATATCTGCGACTCTGTCGCATTTGCACCAAATAAGGGGAACGATAGGTCAATACCAGAGTGGACCGCGAATTCACGATGGACGGGGCCCGCGTCGATGTGATCCGTGCGTTGCTGGTGTCTTCGATTCTCGACGAAACCAGTCCTCGCAATTGAGTGTACGGCGCGGCTTTTTCGTCGGCTTTTCGAAGACCCTCCAGGACATTGCCGGGCGGTTCGCAAATCACAGCCTATGGTTTTTGGGCGGTTAATGTGCCGCGCGAATGGTTTGGAGATTCATTGTCTTAGACCGTAGGCGCGGTGCCGATCGATAAAATTCGAGACATTTGCGAGAAACTCGCTTTACGAGGTTTTGGCATGATAAAGGGGCGGAAGGGCCTCTATGCCGATTAATTTTGATCTCGACGCCTCCAATGCCGTTTTTTGCTTGCCCAATGTAACGGGCAAGTTCGACGACGAGTTCTGCGCCTACCTGCGCGGTATCGGCGCCAAGCGGCCGTTGGTGATGTTCGCTTTCCCGCCCAAATCGGCCGGCACATTTCTGCGCGCGGCGGCAGTGGAAGCCATCGACGGGCAGATGATGCGCGTCACCCATGCGCAAGGCGGTAGGGATGCAACGCCTTATTTGCCGATTTTCATCCTTTACTTTGCCGGCGGATTTCCGGCGTCCACCATGGTCACCCATCTCCACATGCAGGCGTTGCCCGCCAACCGGTTCTTGATCGAGGCGCTGAATCTGAAGCCGGTCGTCATGCTCCGCGATGTCCCGGACATGTTGCTATCGTATTGGGAGATGTTGGAGGGCGATCAATCTTCCGACAATTGGGTGAATTGCCAATTGCCCGCGAATTTCACTTCGATGTGTGACGACGACAAGGCGGATTTCCTGATCGACATATTGGCGCCCTGGTATGCCAGTTATTTCGCCACCTGGCTGTCCTATGCCGAGGAATCTTCCGACCGGGTTTGCATCTTGCGCTACCGCGATCTCTTGGACGATTCAGCGGGGACGCTGCAAACCGCACTGCGGCACGCGGGCATCGAGCGATCCCGCCCGGAGTGCCAGCGCGCCGTCGACGTCACCTGGCAGGAACGCAATTTGCATCGCTTCAATCGCGGCGTGGAAGGCCGCGGCCATATGCGATTCAAAAAGCATCACATCGCGCGATTGGAAACGATGCTGTTTCGCCATTACGGCCTTTCCAAATACCGCGACGATCTTCTGTCGCCGTAGGTCTCAGGTGCAAATGAGGCGAGCGCGCAACGCCGCGATACGCACGGCCCGGACCGCTCCTTTCGAGGGATGCAAGGCGGGCATAATAACGCCGGTCCCGCGGACGTAAGACACGTTCAGCGCGATTTAGACAAGCGCGTGATATTCCAGCGGAATTCGAAGAAGTGAGGGCAAGAATAGGATTTTGGGTCGCGCCGACGACCAGCTCGAACAAGACAGAACTGACTTATCGGATGTCCGTCGTGTTCAGGCACGGCGGCGCTTTTTAAACGTCAATTCGCGAACCAAGCCTCGTTCCTTCAAGCACTACTTCTTGCTGCCGACCACTTTAATAGTGCCGACGATGGGAGCGGCCTGGTCGGAACGCTTCAGTTCGAGCTCCAGCATCTGCTCCTGTTCATCGGTGCGGCCATAGTTGCGGAAAATATGCGTACGGACGGTCGTCGCGCCGTTGGGGTTCAACTGGTCGGCGGCGTAAACATTTACGCGGACCGTATAGGTGCCGTCTGGCGCCCTATGCAGGAGGTACTCTTCCGGCCCGTAGCCATTGGTCATGTCGTTTGAGAGCCGTCCGCCGATGGCCGTTTTGCGGTTGCTGTAGATTGCGCGTTCGCCGGTCGGCTCGTCGACCCACAGATCCATGTCAGTCCCGTCAGTGTTCCATTCAAGAATGACGCGAAGATCAACGTCGAGCGCCGCGATCAGACGCCGATCAAGCGGCACATTTGTGATACCGAGTTCTCGCAGACGCGGGACAATGTGGTTGGCCTCCATCAACGAGATAATTTCGATACCGTCGTACTTGTTCTGCCAATCGCCCATCACAACATCGTTCAACAGGTCAAGTGCGCGTTGGTAGTCGCGGCGCTGCAAATCCCGTGCTTCGGCGCGCTCGCCCGTTCGCGCGGCCCGAGCAGCGAGCGCAAGCGCAAGATTTCGCAGTGGCTGGGGACGATCGGGTTCTAGATAGACGATACGCTCATAAAGCCAAAGCGCCCGCGTTTCGTCGCCATAGCGCATGAGCCGGTCCGCCAAGATCGTCATGGTCGCCGTGTTCGCCGACGGAAGTTCCAGCGCGTTGAGCGCAATCCTGATCGCGTCGGCGGCTTTGCCATGCCGGAACATGAATTCCGCAACATCCAGATAGAACGCCGGCAACGTCCCGTACGCGTGTTCCAGGCTGCGATAGACGCTCCAGAACGTGTCGGGACCAGCCGCGTTGAGAGCCGCGATATAGGGCCGGTCCGGATTCCACGGCGCGATGGTAACTTCGATAGTGGGGCCTTCAGATGTGTCCGATGTCGCCCGCCTTACACTTAGCGCACTGGTTAATGACGCCCTTTCGCCGGTGACGGTGACCGTTTCGGACTGTCCAGCCGCAGCCGACGGTGGCGCAGGAGGAGGCGGAGGGGGCGGCGGCGGCGGAGGTGGTGCGGACGAACGCTGCAGAGCGTCACTCGGAGAAGTGGTCGTCTGCGTGACGGTCGGCTTGCGTGAAACGGGTTTGAATTTCGTCTGCCACCACTGCTTTTCCTCCGTCCACAATTCGACAATCTTATTCAGCCGTTCGCCTTGCGCCCGCGCCGTGTCCGCATCGCGTTTGGCCTTGAGTTTACCGTACTCCGCAATCTTCTCGGCGCCCAGCGTGGCAGGCGGTTCTGCCTGCGCGTCTATATAGTCCTGGATGTTTTCGAAGACCACGAACGACGCTGCAGTGCTTGTTGCCGAATAGCGGCGCGACAGCGCCAGCAACGCATCCAGGTCCGGCCGGTCCGTTGCGCTCATCTCGTCGACATGCCGCGCCGCCCATAACACGCCCAGTGCGTCGTCCGCCCTTGCCGCGGCGCGATCCACGACGTAGTTGCGTGTGTTCTGCGCGGCACGCGTTAGGCTCACGGTAATATCACCTGCAGACGGCAAACGGCCGACGATACGAAAATGATCGCCGCTGGCCGGCAGCACTGCATAATCGATGTCGTTCCCGCTGGAACCCTTCACGTCGACGACCCGTGGCGCACGGTGCAGCAGATGGGCGAGCGCTGCGTCCGGCGTTTCGATGCTTAGGTCGACAAAGTCTCCCGCCGATTTGCGCGCCAGCGCGGTAAGGAAGCCGCGATTGGCATCGGCCGCGCTTGAAATCGCGAACAGCGAACACGGCAAGCGCTCAGCACGATAGGAATCCACCGTGACATTGCCGTCGGAAAACAAAAGACAGGCGTCGGCATCCGGCAACCCTGCCTTAAGCACGGGCTTCAAGGAAGTCCCACCCTGGTAATCCGTCGTCTTCAGGACCGCCGTGATCTCGCCTGCACTCGGAGATTCGAAGGAGCGTCGATGCGGTTCATCCGCCGCAAAAAAGATGAGGTCGACGGCCAAGGGATGCGTCGCGGCGATATAGCGCCCCACCAGGTCGATCTCTTTGGAGAGGTCCGCATCGCGACGCGACAGCGAACTGTCCCAATAGATGCGTAACCGAGCGGGTTTCACGTTCGCATCGTTCGCTGCGGGCGCAATATCATTGATTTCAAAAAACGTATCGCCGCTGCTATGCCGTGCAAGCAACAGATGGCGCTCCAATACTACCGGGCCCAGTACGAGTGCGCCGGACAGCGCCCGGTTTGCAGCACTCGCGCGCGCCTCGAAACCGCTAGCACTGTGCACCCATCGCAAATCGATGCCTTCTGGCGCCTGCAAAGACGTAGCACTTGTGGCATCAGATTTGACATGGATAGAAACTGCGCCGACGGGCTGTTGCGTCACCAACGGCACGGTGAACGGACGGTCCGGACTGAGCGGTGTTACGAATTCCAGCCGCACTGTGCGGCCCTTGTCCTGAAGAATCGGATAAACGCGCGTCGTGAATGCGCCCGCGCGTGTGACTTCGGCAAGCCCCGGATCAACACGATGGCGAACGCGCGATTCATAGGTGATTGTTCCCAGCCGCCGGCCCACGAGCACGCCGTCCACCATCTTGTCGTCGATGTCGAGAGCATAACCCGTGACGACGGAGCCAGGCGGAAGATCAAACGCAAAGTCACCTTCGAGAATTGCTTTGCTGGCATTCAGAAATTTTGCCGTGACGGTGGTGCGCGCCGTGTCGCCGACGATATCGACGTCGATGTCCAGCTTGCCGATCGCCAAGGCGCTGGATTTGGCGGCGGGATTATCGCCTTCACCGACATGCACCGCGAGTATAGGATTTTGCAGTTCGGCAGCAGGAACCGCTGCAGTGACGACAAAAGTCGTAAATATGAATGAGCACAAAGCCCGTGCGAAATTCATTTTGTGGATATGCATTTTGTCCCCTCGTCGCTGCACAGCATTCACTGAGCGGAGCGAACCTAGCGGCCAGCATCAACGGAATGACCATCCTATTCGCCGACAGTGATATTACCGCGCTTCGGTCTCATCTCGCTAGGCAGCCGGCTGCAACAAATCTCCGCGGAGGGCGGTGAAGGGAAGCCCGTGGACCGCGCTGTAATTGGGGTGCATCGGATGAATTATCGACCGATTGCCAGATTCATTCGAAGCGGGGGCAGATTGCAGTCAGAGTGCGTTTATTTCGCAGTTAGGTCTCGCCCGCGATTTTTTGTTCGAAATTTGAGAATTTCCAATTTCCCTTTGGGCTGACGCAGCCAGGGAGTTAATCCGGCAATTAAGCCCGAAGCATAAGCCGCTGTCCGCCATAGCGGCCGAATTTCGGTCAAGAGGCCGGAGGTATAGACGAGTATCCTAGGGACCCGATCCCGACGCGTTGTGTTATACTGCTCCACAGAATTGCTGCGTCAACATTCCGAGCAGGGGGGATCGATGTCACATAAATTCATTTGCGCCTTGGCCGTTACGGCAGCTCTTATGGCGCCCGCTGTTGCACAGAACGAATTGGAAACCGTCGTCGTCACCGGCGAGCGCTCGTATTACAACGCAGAGATCATTCCGCATGTCACGCTATTGCGGCGCGCCGATCATGTCATCACCAAGGTGCGCGTGGTTTGCGATACCCGCGAATTGAGCAAGCGCCGGCAAGAATTGAAAGACACGCTGCGCAGCATGATTCGCGAAGCGGGCAAGAGCGGCACGATCTCACTGGGTGTCGGCGACGAAATCGTTGCGGACCTCACCGAGAAAATGCTCGACAAGGTGATCGAGCCGGACACGAAGGCGGACACCAGCGTCGCGATCGTCATCATCAAGACGCGTGTCGGCAAAGACGATATGTTCGACGACGCGACGGGTCGGATCGAGCGCTTCATCGAAACCGTGCCCAAGACGGGTCGAACGGAAGTGTTGCGCGAAACGCGCTGGGACTTGACCATCATCGGACCCGAGCAATACCGCGCGGAATTGACGGCCAAGATTGCCAAGGACGCCAAAGATACGGCGGCGCTATTCGGGGCGGATTATGTCGCGCATGTGGAAGGCTTGCAGCATCCCATCGCCTGGTATCAGAAAGGCCCGCTCGATCTGGCGCTCTATATTCCCTATGTGCTGACCGTCGCGCCGCCATCGCATTGAGAGCTGAGCCGTAAAGGGTTGGTCATGTGATCGGCCCTTCCTGAGCCTTGCTCGTCAATACTTCGTCGCCTGTGAAGAACGCGGAACGTGTTGGTACGACGGCATTTTGAGGGCTTGAGCAAGTAATCGGTTTTGCAGGGTTTGGCAGGATGGGAACACGAAAGCTTGCAATTTCGAGGAGCATTTTGCGGATTCCGTCGGGCCTCGATCTATGATTTTTGAGCGCATCGGGAGGACATCGATGCGGCCAGGCAAACAGGAATGGACGGGCGCTCAGGACATGTTCCGGGCGCGGCTCGATCAGATCATCAATCTCAAGCACGAGCTTGTCCGTTTGGCGGGCACGATTGATTGGTCGTGGATCGACGCGGAGTTGTCAGGCTGCTTCAGCGACGAAGGCCGCCCCGGTCTGACCACCCGCTTCATGGTCGGGCTTCTGCTCTTGAAGCACATTTACGGGCTGTCGGACGAAGAGGTCTGCGCACGCTGGGTCTACGATCCATACTTTCAATACTTCACCGGCGAGGAGTTCTTCGCCCACGAGTTCCCTCATGAGCGCTCCGGGATGAGCCATTGGCGCAAGCGCATCGGCGGCAAGCTGGATGTGCTCTTGGCCGAAAGCCTGCGGGTGGCGCATGCGAGCGGCGCCTTGAAGACGAACGATCTGGCGCGGATCACGGTCGATACCACGGTGCAGCCCAAGAACGTGACGCATCCCACCGACGCCAAGCTGATGCTGACGGCGATCGAAAAGCTCGGCGCCCTGGCCAAGTCGCAGGGGCTGAAGCTCAGGCAATCCTATGCGCGGCTGGCCAAGCGGGCGGCGCTGATGGCGGGCCGGTACATCCATGCCAAGCAGTTCAAACGCGCCAACCGGGAATTGAGGTTCCTGCGCACCCGGCTGGGCCGGTTGATCCGCGATGTCCGGCGTAAGATCGAAGGCAACGATAGGCTGCAGGAGTTCTTTGCCGAGCCGCTCGACAAGGCCCTCAAAATCCGCTGGCAAAATCACAACCAGCGCGGCCGTAAGATTTACTCCTGGCATGCGCCGGAGACCGAGTGCATCGGCAAGGGCAAAGCTCACAAGCCTTATGAGTTCGGCGTCAAGGTCTCCGTTACCACCACCAACCGCCGCTGCAAGGGCGGCCAGTTCGTCCTCCACGCCAAGGCGCTGCCCGGTAACCCATACGACGGGCACACGCTGGGCGAAGTGATCGAGGAAACGCAGCAACTCACCGGACGCGAGATCGAGCGGGCCTATGTCGACAAAGGCTATCGCGGACACAATGCCCCAAAGCCACTTCGGGTCTTCACCTCCGGACAGAAGCGCGGCGTCTTCGGCGCCATCAAACGCGAACTTCGGCGCCGCTCGGCCATCGAGCCGGTGATCGGACACATGAAGAGCGATGGCCACCTTGGCCGCAATTATCTCAAGGGCCGCCACGGCGATCACACCAACGCCGTGCTCAGCGCCGTCGGCCACAATCTCCGCCTCATACTCAGGTGGCTGAGGCTTCTTTTGTATCTGATCCTTGCAGCAATCCGTGATGCCGTCACACCGCTATCACCCCTCAAACAGGCTTCTTAACGGACGACTACTTCGCATTCCCCGGTGTGCGCGGGAACGGGATGGCGTCGCGCACATTGGCGAGGCCCGTCACGTAGGCGATGGTGCGTTCGAAGCCGAGGCCGAAGCCGGCATGCGGAACGGTGCCGTAACGGCGCAGATCGCGGTACCAGCTGTAATGCTCCTTATCGATGCCGATCTTTGTCATCCGCGCATCCAGCACATCGAGCCGCTCTTCGCGCTGGCTGCCGCCGATGATCTCGCCGATGCCGGGCGCCAGCACGTCCATCGCCGCGACGGTTTTGCCGTCGTCGTTTACCCGCATGTAGAACGCTTTGATGTCCTTCGGGTAATTCATCACGATGACGGGTTTCTTGGCGTGTTTCTCGGTGAGATAGCGCTCGTGCTCGGATTGCAAATCGATGCCCCATTTCACCGGAAACTCGAATTTCTCGCTCGCCTTCTCGAGCACCGCAACCGCTTCGGTGTAATCCATGCGGACGAATTCGGAACCGACGATGCCTTCCAGCTTCGCCACCAAGCCCTTCTCGATGCGCTCGTCGAAGAAGGCGAGATCTTCGTGCCGCTCCTTGAGCAGCGTTTCGAAGGCGGATTTCAACAGCCGTTCCGCCAGCGTGGCATTGTCGGAGATATCGGCGAACGCGACTTCCGGCTCGACCATCCAGAATTCGGCAAGGTGGCGGCTAGTGTTCGAATTCTCGGCACGGAAGGTCGGCCCGAACGTATAGACCTTGGTGAGCGCCAGACAGTAAGCCTCCACATTGAGCTGGCCCGACACGGTCAAAAATGCCTCGCGGCCGAAGAAGTCCTTGGTGAAATCGATTTTGCCTTCAGGCGTGCGCGGCAGATTGGCGAGATCGAGCGTCGACACCCGAAACATCTCCCCCGCCCCTTCCGCATCCGACGAGGTGATGATCGGCGTATTGACCCAGAAAAAGCCGTTCTGGTCGAAGAAGCGATGGATGGCTTGTGCCAGCGTGTGGCGCACGCGCGTTGCCGCGCCGATCACATTGGTGCGGGGGCGCAAATGCGCCACTTCGCGCAGAAACTCCAGAGAATGCGCCTTGGGCTGGATCGGATAGGTGTCCGGATCGTCCACCCAACCGATCACGGTAATGGCGGTCGCCTGCATCTCGAAGGGCTGACCTTTGGCCGGTGACGGGACGATCGTTCCCGTCGCTTCCACGGCGCAACCGGCAGTGAGCTTCAGAACTTCATCGGCGTAGTTGGACAGCGTATTTGGTACCACCACCTGGATGGGATGGAACGAAGACCCATCCGACACCTGCAGGAAGGAAATGCCGGCCTTGGAGTCCCGCCGCGTGCGCACCCAGCCTTTGACGGTGACCGGCGCATCTTTCGGCGCTTGATCGGCCAAGATTGCGCGGACGCTCAATTCTGTCTTGCCCATGGATCGCTCTCCGGTTCTTTGTTTCAGAGTTACTCAGGCAGCCCGAGCTTTGTCCAGCGATTCCAAGGGCTCGGCGGTGGCTGGCCCGCGACGCGCCACGCGCTTTGGCGTCGCATGCGCCGAACGAAAAGGGCCGCCCTCGCGAGCGGCCCTTTTGCGATTTTCTTCTCGGCGTTCCTATTCCGCCGCTTCCTGCGGCGGGGCCGCAACCGGACCCTCGATTTGCGCCGGAGGTGTCTTCGACTGTTCCGCCTGGATAACGCGATCGCGTTCCGCCGCAATGACGCGCAACCGCGCAATGGCGCCGCCCGTGCCCGCCGGGATCAAACGTCCGACGATCACGTTCTCCTTGAGGCCTTCCAGCGTATCGACCTTGCCGTTGACGGCCGCATCGGTAAGGACGCGTGTCGTCTCTTGGAACGAGGCCGCCGAGAACACCGAGCGCGTCTGCAACGACGCCTTGGTGATGCCGAGCAGTACCGGACGGCCTTCGGCGATCTTGCCGCTGTTGTCGGTAGCCTTCTTGTTCGCCTCGTCCAGCTCCAGCTGATCGACCTGTTCGCCGGCCAACAGCGTGGTTTCGCCGCCGTCGGTGATTTCGGTCTTCTGCATCATCTGGCGGCAGATCACTTCGATATGCTTGTCGTTGATCTTCACGCCTTGCAGACGATAGACGTCCTGGATTTCCTTCACGAGGTAGGTGGAGAGTTCCTCCATCCCCTTGATGCGCAGGATGTCATGCGGCGAAGGATTGCCTTCGACGATGTAATCGCCCTTTTCGACGAAATCGCCCTCGCGCACGCTGATATGCTTGCCCTTGGGAATGAGATATTCGACCGGCTCGAACTTGTCGCTCTTCGGTTTGACGATGACGCGGCGCTTGTTCTTGTAGTCCTTGCCGAATTCGACGAAGCCGTCCATCTCGGCCAACACCGCCGCTTCCTTCGGTTTGCGCGCTTCGAAGAGCTCCGCCACGCGCGGCAGACCGCCCGTGATGTCGCGCGTCTTGGCGCCTTCCGTCGGAATACGGGCCAGCACGTCGCCGGCGCGGACTTCCGCTCCGTCTTCCACCGAAAGAATGGCATCGGCGGACAGGGCATAGCGCACCTCGCCGATATTCGGCATGACGATGATCTTGCCCTTCTTGTCGACCAGGACGAGCGTCGGACGCAGTTCCGGCGACTTGGACGAACCTGTACCGCGGCTGTCCATGATCACCTTGTTGGTAACGCCCGTCTTTTCGTCGGACACTTCGCGCATCGAAACGCCCGAAACGATGTCTTCGTAGCGCACGATGCCGTCCGTGTCGGTGAGAACCGGCAAGGCGTTCGGATTCCATTCCGCAAGGCGGTCGCCGCGCTTCACCACGGAAGCGTCGTCGACTTTGATGCGCGCGCCATAGGTAATGCGATAGGCCGCGCGTTCCTGGCCCTTGGGATCCATGATGACGAGCTGCATGTTGCGGCCCATCGCGATGAGTTCGCCGTCGGAATTCTTGACGACGTTGCGGTTGACGATCTTGATCTTGCCGTCATAGCTGGCTTCGATCTTCGACTGGCCGGCCACCTGTGCGGCACCGCCGATATGGAAGGTGCGCATGGTGAGCTGTGTGCCCGGCTCGCCGATCGACTGGGCGGCGATAACACCGACCGCTTCGCCGATATTGACGGACGTGCCGCGGGCGAGATCGCGCCCATAGCACTTGCCGCAAACGCCGTCTTTCAACTCGCAGGTCAGAACGGAGCGTACGCGCACCTTTTGAACATGCGCAGACTCGATCTTTTCGGCGGTATCTTCGGTGACTTCCTTGCCGCGGCGCAAAAGCACTTCGCCCGTATCCGGGTGCTTGATGTCTTCCGCCGTGGTGCGGCCCAAGATGCGCTCGGTGAGCGAGGAGACCACCTGCCCGCCATCGATTTCGGCCTGCACGGTGATGCCGCGCTTGGTGCCGCAATCTTCGGCGGTAATGATGCAGTCATTCGCCACGTCGACCAGACGGCGGGTCAGATAGCCCGAATTCGCCGTCTTGAGCGCGGTGTCGGCCAGGCCCTTACGGGCGCCATGGGTCGAGTTGAAGTACTCGAGCACGGTCAGCCCTTCCTTGAAGTTCGACAAGATCGGCGTCTCGATGATCGAGCCGTCGGGGCGCGCCATCAGGCCGCGCATGCCGGCGAGCTGTTTCATCTGCTGCGGCGAACCGCGGGCACCGGAATGGCTCATCATATAGATGGAGTTCATTTCCTCGACGCGGCCCGTGACCGGGTCGATCTTCGGCTCGGAAATTTCCTTCATCATTTCGGCGGCGACTTGATCGGTACATTTCGACCAGACGTCGACGACCAGATTGTACTTTTCCTTGTCGGTGGTCAGACCGTCGAGATATTGCTGCTCGTATTCGCGCACCCGGTGACGCGTTTCGTCGATCAGCTTGGTTTTGGTCAGCGGCACGACCATGTCGTCTTTGCCGAAGGAAATGCCGGCCTTGCAAGCTTCCTTGAAGCCCAAGCCCATGATCGCGTCGGCGAACAGCACGGTCTCTTTCTGACCGCAATGGCGATAAACCTCGTCGATGACGTGGCTGATCTCCTGTTTGCGCATCAGGCGGTTGACCAGTTCGAACGGAATCTTGGGATGACGCGGCAGGAGTTCCGCCAGCATCATGCGGCCGGGCGTCGAATTAACACGGCGCACGATCGGCTTGCCTTCCGCATCGACCGTCTTGTAGCGGCACTTGATCTTGGTGTGCAGCGTCACGGCATTAGCGAACAAGGCGTGTTCGATTTCGCCGATGTCGTTGAACACCATGCCCTGCCCGGGTTCGTTCTCGCGTTCCTGGCTGAGGTAATAAAGGCCCAACACGATGTCCTGGGTCGGCACGATGATCGGCTTGCCGTTGGCGGGCGACAGGATGTTGTTGGTCGACATCATCAAGACGCGCGCTTCGAGCTGCGCTTCCAACGACAGCGGAACGTGCACGGCCATTTGGTCGCCGTCGAAGTCGGCATTAAAGGCGGTGCATACCAGCGGATGAAGCTGGATGGCTTTGCCTTCGATCAACACCGGCTCGAACGCCTGGATGCCGAGGCGATGCAAGGTCGGGGCGCGGTTGAGCAATACCGGATGCTCGCGGATCACCTCTTCGAGGATATCCCAAACTTCCGGCTTTTCTTTCTCGACCAGTTTCTTGGACTGCTTGACGGTCTGGCTGAAACCCTTCGCCTCAAGCCGCGCATAGATGAACGGCTTGAACAATTCGAGCGCCATTTTCTTCGGCAAGCCGCATTGATGCAGCTTGAGTTCGGGACCGACCACGATCACCGAGCGGCCCGAGTAATCGACGCGCTTGCCGAGCAGATTTTGGCGGAAGCGGCCTTGCTTGCCTTTCAACATATCGGCGAGCGACTTCAGCGGGCGCTTGTTGGCGCCCGTGATGACGCGGCCGCGGCGGCCATTGTCGAACAATGCGTCGACGGATTCCTGCAACATGCGCTTTTCGTTGCGCACGATGATATCCGGCGCCTTCAACTCGATCAGCCGCTTTAGACGATTATTGCGGTTGATGACGCGGCGATAGAGATCGTTCAGGTCCGAGGTGGCGAAGCGCCCGCCATCCAGCGGAACGAGCGGACGCAATTCCGGCGGGATCACGGGGACGACCGTCATGATCATCCATTCCGGGCGGTTGCCCGAATCGATGAACGCTTCGACGACCTTCAGCCGCTTGACGAGCTTCTTCGGCTTCTCGCCGCCATTGCATCCGGCGATCTCGACGCGCAGATCTTCGCGCAATTTGGTGAGGTCGATGGCCTGCAACAGAATACGGATCGCTTCCGCGCCGATCATGGCGGTGAAGCTGTCATTGCCGTATTCGTCTTGCGCCTTGTAGTACTCGTCTTCGGTCAGAAGCTGACGCTCCTTGAGCGACGTCAATCCCGGCTCGATGACGACGTAGTTCTCGAAATAGAGGATGCGCTCGAGGTCCTTGAGCGTCATGTCCAGCATCAAGCCGATGCGCGACGGCAGCGACTTCAAAAACCAGATATGCGCCACCGGCGAGGCCAGTTCGATATGGCCCATGCGGTCGCGGCGCACTTTTTGCACCGTCACTTCGACGCCGCATTTTTCGCAGACGATGCCCTTGTACTTCATGCGCTTGTACTTGCCGCACAAGCACTCGTAGTCCTTCACGGGACCGAAAATGCGCGCGCAGAACAAGCCGTCGCGTTCCGGCTTGAAAGTGCGGTAGTTGATGGTCTCCGGCTTCTTAATCTCGCCATGGCTCCAGCGCAGGATCTGGTCCGGGCTGGCCAGCGAGATCTTGATCCGGTCGAAGGTGGGGACCTCCTTACCGGCCGAGAAGACGTTCATCAGCTCTTGGTTCATTCTTCTTTCCTCGTCATGACCGGGCAGCGTCGCCCGGTCATCCATTCGCCGAACAGCTTCGGCATTGCGTCGTTCGTCACCCGCACGGCCCGTCGTCAGGGGCCATCACAGGCATTATCAACCGTTCACCAGCTCCACATTCAGACCGAGCGAACGCATTTCCTTGACGAGCACGTTGAAGCTTTCGGGAATACCGGCTTCGAACGTGTCCTCGCCGCGCACGATGGCTTCGTACACTTTGGTGCGACCCGCCACGTCGTCCGACTTCACGGTCAGGATTTCCTGCAACGTGTACGCGGCGCCGTAAGCTTCCAGAGCCCACACTTCCATTTCGCCGAAGCGCTGGCCGCCGAACTGCGCCTTGCCGCCCAACGGCTGCTGGGTAACCAGGCTGTACGGACCGATGGAACGCGCATGGATCTTGTCGTCGACAAGATGATGCAACTTGAGCATGTAGATGTAGCCAACCGTCACCTGACGGCGGAAGGATTCGCCCGTGCGCCCGTCAAACAGCGTGACCTGACCGGACTGGGTGAGCCCTGCCTGATCCAGCATGTCGACGATGTCCTTTTCCTTGGCGCCGTCGAACACCGGCGTTGCGATCGGAATGCCGCCGCGCAGATTTTCGCCGAGTTCCAAGAGACCGGGCTCGTCGAGTTCGCCCAAGCGCTCGTCATTGTCGTAGACGTGCTTGAGTGCCCGGCGCAGGCCTTCGTACTTGCCGTCGCGTTTTACCTTGTCGAGCGCCTCGCCGATCTTCTTGCCGAGGCCGGCGCAAGCCCAACCCAAATGGGTTTCCAAGATCTGTCCGACGTTCATGCGCGAGGGCACGCCCAGCGGATTGAGCACGACGTCGACCGGCGTGCCGTCTTCCAGATAAGGCATGTCTTCCATCGGAAGAATGCGACTGATCACGCCCTTGTTGCCATGACGGCCGGCCATCTTGTCGCCCGGTTGCAGCTTGCGCTTCACCGCGACGAATACTTTGACCATCTTCATGACGCCCGGCGCCAATTCATCGCCGCGGCGCAGCTTCTCCACCTTGTCGGCAAAGCGCTTGTCGAGACGTTGCTTGGATTCGTCGTACTGCTTGCGCAGACCTTCGATCTCGGCCATCGACTTTTCGTTGCGCAGGCCGATCTGCCACCATTGATGGCGCGGGATGGTGTCGAGCACCGTCTGCGCAATCTTGGTATCCGGCGCCATGCCCTTGGGGCCCGACGCCGCGGTCTTGTTGAGCAGAATCTCCGACAGACGCGTAAAGATGTTGCGTTCGAGGATCGCGAGTTCGTCGTCGCGGTCTTCGGCCAAACGTTCTTCCTCGGCCCGTTCGATGGCCAGCGCACGCTGGTCCTTGTCGACGCCGTGACGATTGAAGACACGCACTTCCACGATCGTACCGGTGACGCCCGGCGGAACGCGCAGCGAGGTGTCGCGCACATCGGCCGCTTTTTCGCCGAAGATGGCGCGCAGCAGCTTTTCTTCCGGCGTCATCGGGGTTTCGCCCTTCGGCGTCACCTTGCCCACCAGAATATCGCCCGCATTCACCTCCGCGCCGATATAGACGATGCCCGCTTCGTCGAGGTTCTTGAGGTTTTCCTCGCCGACATTCGGGATGTCGCGCGTGATTTCTTCCGGTCCGAGCTTGGTATCGCGCGCCATAGTCTCGAATTCTTCGATATGGATCGACGTGAAGACGTCGTCGCGCACGATGCGTTCGGAGATCAGGATGGAGTCTTCGAAGTTGTAGCCATTCCACGGCATGAAGGCGACGAGCGCATTCTTGCCGAGCGCCAGCTCACCGAGCTGGGTGGAGGGACCATCGGCGATGATATCGCCCTTCTGAAGAAGGTCGCCGACTTTCACCAGCGGCGTCTGCGTGATGCAGGTCGACTGGTTGGAGCGCTGGAACTTCTTCAAGCGATAAATGTCGATGCCCGGCTTGGTCGGATCGGGTTCTTCCGTGGCGCGGATAACGATACGCGTGGCGTCGACCTGGTCGACCACACCCGCCCGGCGCGCCGCAATGGCCGAGCCGGAGTCGCGTGCGACCACGTCTTCGAGCCCGGTGCCGACCAGCGGCGCTTCCGGCCGCAACAGCGGCACGGCTTGGCGCTGCATGTTCGAACCCATCAGGGCGCGGTTGGCGTCGTCGTTTTCCAGGAACGGCACGAGCGCCGCGGCCACCGACACAAGCTGCTTCGGCGACACGTCGATGAACTCCACCTGATCGGGCGTCGTCATCACGAAGTCGCCATGCTTGCGGCATGAGACCAGTTCGTCGGTGATGCGCCCGCGCGCGTCGATGTTCGCGTTGGCCTGAGCGATCGTGTACTTCGCCTCTTCCATCGCCGACAGATACTGAACATCGTCGGTGACGTGCTTGTTGTGCACGCGGCGATACGGGCTCTCGATGAAGCCGTATTTGTTGACACGCGCATAGGTCGCCAGCGAGTTGATCAGACCGATATTCGGACCTTCCGGCGTTTCGATCGGGCAGATGCGGCCGTAATGGGTCGGATGCACATCGCGCACTTCGAAACCGGCGCGTTCGCGCGTCAAGCCGCCTGGTCCAAGTGCCGACATACGGCGCTTGTGGGTGACTTCCGACAGCGGATTGGTCTGGTCCATGAATTGCGACAGCTGCGAGGAGCCGAAGAATTCGCGCACCGCGGCCGCCACCGGCTTGGCATTGATCAGATCGTGCGGCATGACCGTGTCGATATCGACGGCGCTCATGCGTTCCTTGATGGCGCGCTCCATGCGCAGCAATCCGACGCGGAACTGGTTCTCCATCAATTCGCCGACCGAGCGCACGCGGCGATTGCCGAGATTGTCGATGTCGTCGATTTCGCCGCGGCCGTCGCGCAGTTCTGCGAGCGCCTTGACGATGGCAAGGATGTCTTCCTTGCGCAGAATACGCACCGTGTCCTCGGCATCGAGGCTTAGGCGCATATTCATCTTGACGCGGCCGACGCTGGACAAATCGTAGCGTTCGGAATCGAAGAACAATTGGCCGAACAGAGTCTCGGCAGTGTCGAGCGTCGGCGGCTCGCCGGGACGCATGACGCGATAGATGTCGATCAGCGCCTGTTCGCGGGAGTGGTTCTTGTCCACCGCCATGGTGTTGCGGATATAGGCGCCGATGGTGATGCCATCGACATTGATCACGTCAATCTCGTCGAAATCCGCTTCCGCGAGATGTTCGAGATTGGCGGTGGTCAACTCGTCGCCCGCTTCCACATAGATTTCGCCGGATTCCGGATTGACCATGTCGAGCGCCGAATAGCGTCCGATCAACTCGTCCGCCGACAGCGAAATCTGCTTGATGCCGTCTTCCTGCCACTTGCGCAGCATACGCTGGGTGATCTTGGTGCCCGTTTCCGCCAACACTTCGCCGTTCTTGGCGTTCTTCCATTCGGAATTGGTCTTGGCGTTCTTCATCCAGACCGGTTCCAATGGCGTGGTCCAGGTGCTGTCTTTTTGGCGCTTGAACGAAATCTTCGAGTAGAAATAATCGAGGATCTGTTCCTGGTCGAAACCCAGCGCATAGAGCAGCGTCGTCGCCGGCAGCTTACGGCGGCGATCGATGCGCACATGCATGATGTCCTTGGCGTCGAATTCCAAATCCAGCCACGAACCGCGATAGGGAATGACCCGCGCGGCGAACAGCAATTTGCCGCTGGAATGGGTCTTGCCCTTGTCGTGATCGAAGAAGACGCCCGGCGAGCGGTGCATCTGCGAGACGATCACGCGCTCCGTGCCGTTGACGATGAAGGTGCCGTTCTCCGTCATGAACGGAACGTCGCCCATATAGACGTCTTGTTCCTTGATGTCCTTGACCGATTTGGCGCCGGTTTCCACGTCCACATCGAACACAATGAGGCGCAAGGTGACCTTGAGCGGCGCCGCAAAAGTCATCGAGCGCTGCTGGCACTCTTCGACGTCGTATTTGGGCTCTTCGAAATAATAATCGACATATTCCAGACGCGAGGATTCCGAGAAATCCTGGATCGGGAACACGGACGCGAAAACGGCTTGCAACCCTTCGTCCTTACGGCCACCCTCAGGCTTAACCACCTGGAGAAATTGGTCGTACGAAGTCTTCTGAACCTCGATAAGATTCGGCATCTGAGCCACTTCGACCATTTTGCCGAAGTATTTGCGAAGCCGTTTGCGTCCAGTGAACGAGAGGGTCATTCCGCTTTCCTTACTTCCTTACGAACGAAAGCCACCGGCCCTCCGGAACGCATTTTGCATTCCGAAGGGAGGTGGGGTGAACGAAATATGCACGCGCACGCGGTTTTTCAAGCCGCAGCGCCTCCTTATTTCAACTCGACTTTCGCACCGGCGTCTTCGAGCTGCTTCTTGATCTTGGCTGCCTCATCCTTGTTCACATCGGCTTTGACTTCCTTGGGAGCGGCCTCAACGAGGTCCTTTGCTTCCTTCAGGCCCAGGCCGGTGATGGCACGGATTTCCTTGATGACATTGATCTTTTTGTCGCCAGCCGCCGCCAGGATGACCGTGAATTCGGTCTTCTCAGCTGCCGGAGCCGCCGCCGCCGCGGCCGGAGCCGCCGCTGCGGCCGGTGCCGCCGCCGATACGCCCCACTTGTCCTCAAGAAGCTTGGCGAGTTCCGCGGCTTCCAGGACCGTAAGGCCCGACAAATCTTCAACCAGTTTTTCGATCTTCGACATTTCTAAGTTCCTTCAAGTGTTTACGGGTTCGAATGTTGAATTGGGTGTCGCCTAGGCTGCTTCTTTCTTGGAATATGCGCCGATCACGCGGGCAAGTTGGCCCGCCGGTGCCTGCATGATTCCGGCGATCTTGGTTGCCGGAGCCACGAGGAGGCCAACGAGTTTGCCTCTCAGCTCATTGATCGACGGCAGGCTGGCGAGGGCTTTCACGCCCTCGGCATCGAGTGCCGTCGTTCCAACCGTTCCGCCCAGGACCACGAGTTTCGCGTTGTCCTTGGCGTAGGCCACGACCACCTTCGAAGCCGCGATAGGGTCTTTGCTGTAAGCAATACCCGTCGGACCTTTGAAGAGATGGCTGAGGCTTTCTACGGCCGTTCCTTGCAGCGCACGCACCGCCAAACGGTTCTTTGCCACCTTGAACGACGCTCCGGCCACGCGCATGCGTGACCTGAGATCGCCCATTTGGGCAACCGTCATGCCGGAATAGTGGGCGACCACCACAGAGCCGGCATTCGCGAAGACGCTTTTCAGCTCTTCGACGACTTCCGTCTTCTTGGCTTTCTCCACTGTGCTCTCCTTCTCAACCGGCGAACGTGACGATCCGTTCACCGCCCTGTGCCAGATCGCGGATTGGTCCGCGACCACTCCTGCCCCAGGGTTCAAACCCGAATTCCTGCCTTGTGAACGCTTGGCTTGGGGCGCCCCCCTCCGCCTCGCTTCGCTCGGCACCTCCCCCGCAAGCGGTGGAGGAAAATCCGGTTCTCGCCCCGTCTGCGCTGGAACATTTAAGTCCGTTATTGGCCTTGCGGCCCTTTGGGGACTCCAGCGGTCTCGGACAGGTTCCGGCGATCGTCCGCCGGAATACAAACGTCTTACGCTTCTACTGTTGCCGCGCCGACGGACGGGAGCGCGATGCGCACCCCCGGACCCATCGTCGAGCTAATGGAAACTTTCTTCACATAGGTGCCTTTGGCGCCTTGCGGCTTGGCTTTCATCACGCTGTCCACGAACGTCTTCACGTTCTGAACGATCGCGGCTTCGGTGAAGCTCGCCTTGCCGACGCCGGCCTGCACGATGCCCGCTTTTTCGACCCGGAATTCGACCGCACCGCCTTTGGCATCCTTGATCGCCGTCACGACGTCCATCGTCACGGTGCCGACCTTCGGGTTCGGCATCATGCCGCGCGGACCCAGCACTTTGCCGAGACGGCCGACAATGCCCATCATGTCGGGCGTCGCGATGCAGCGATCGAAATTGATGTCGCCCTTCTGCACCTGTTCGGCCAGATCTTCGGCACCGACGATATCGGCACCCGCTTTCTTGGCTTCTTCGGCCTTGGCGCCTTTTGCGAACACCGCAACGCGCAGGCTGCGGCCCGTGCCGTTGGGCAACGAGACGACGCCGCGAACCATTTGATCGGCATGGCGCGGATCGACGCCGAGATTGATCGCCAGCTCGATGGTCTCATCGAACTTCGCGGTGGCGCGCGCCTTCACCAGCTTCACGGCTTCTTCGACCGTGTAGGATTTGGCGACATCGACGCCCTCGGCGGCCTTCTTGAATCTTTTTGAAATCTTGGTCATTGCGCCTACTCCTTGACCTGGATGCCCATCGAACGCGCGGAGCCTTCGATTAAGCGCATCGCCATGTCGACGTCGTTGGCGTTCAAATCCTTCATCTTGGTTTCGGCGATCTGACGGACCTGTTCCTTGGTCACGCTGCCGGCCACATCGCGGCCGGGCGCCTTCGAACCGGATTCCAGCTTCGCCGCTTTCTTCAGAAAATAGGACGCCGGCGGCGTCTTCATTTCGAAGGTGAACGACTTGTCCGAAAACACGGTAATGGTCACCGGGATCGGCACGCCTTTTTCTTGGTCCTGCGTCTTGGCGTTGAATGCCTTGCAGAACTCCATGATGTTGAGGCCGCGCTGACCCAAAGCAGGACCGATCGGCGGAGACGGGTTGGCCGCTCCCGCCGGGACCTGCAGTTTTATGTAGCCTATTACTTTCTTTGCCACTTGATGTCCGCCTCCTTAGCGGTCTGCGGTGCAAGCGGAGCTGGCTGCCCCTCCCGCTTCGTGCACCACTCGGGCGAGGCCGCCCTCGGGTGCGATTCCAATTACAAGCCATTTCCTTCCGTGTTTTTTTGCATTGACGCCCCGGCTTGGACGAGCATCAAAAAAATCAAACCAAAAAACTAAACCTTCTCGACCTGAGTGAATTCCAATTCGACCGGCGTCGCGCGGCCGAAGATCGATACTGCAACCTTCAGGCGCGAACGGTCTTCGTCCACTTCTTCCACGGTGCCGTTGAACGAGGTGAAGGGGCCGTCCGCCACGCGCACCTGTTCGCCGATCTCGAAGCTGATCGTGGATTTCGGGCGCTCGGCGCCTTCGGACACCTGATTGAGGATGCAGTCCACTTCGCCTTGGCGCAGCGGCATCGGCTTGTTGTTCTGGCCGAGGAAGCCCGTCACCTTTGCGACGTTTTTCACCAGGTGATACGCCTCGTCGGTCAGCTTGGCGCGCAGCAGCACATAGCCGGGCAGGAATTTGCGCTCCGAATTGACCTTCTGGCCGCGGCGCACCTCGACGACTTCCTCGGTCGGCACAAGCACTTCTTCGATCAAATCCTCCAGGCCCTGAAGTTGGGCTTGGCGCTTGATCTCTTCCGACACCTTCTTCTCGAAATTCGAATAGGTGTGGACGATGTACCATTTCGCGTCGGACATGGTTCCTGCTTCGCTCATACGTTCAACCCACACCAATCAAGAGGCGCTCACCGTACGAAAGCACAAAATCCACCACGTAGAAGAAAATCATCGTCAAAATCACCATGATGAAAACCATGATGGTTGTGAGATAGGTTTCCTTCCAGGTCGGCCAAGTGACCTTCGACATTTCGCGGCGCACTTCGATGGCAAATTGCAGCGGGCCACCGCGGCGGCGCACCAGCGGATCCTTGCCATCGCCGCCATCCAACGTCTTCTTTGTCGCTTCGGCCATTTGTCTCTTTCACTATGCAGATTGGCAGGAGTGGAAGGATTCGAACCCTCGGCCTACGGTTTTGGAGACCGCCGCTCTACCAACTGAGCTACACTCCTTCATGCAGGGTCTCGGGCATTGCCCTTCGGGCCCTGCAAATTCCAATTAACGCATCCGACCTTTCGTGTTTGTCATTCCCAGTTCCAGGTCGAACGTTATTTGCTAATCTTAGCGACGACGCCTGAGCCGACGGTTCGCCCGCCCTCGCGGATGGCGAAGCGCAGCTTCTCTTCCATCGCAATCGGAACAATCAGCTCGACATCAATCGAGACGTTGTCGCCAGGCATCACCATCTCCGTGCCTTCCGGCAAGGTTACAATCCCCGTCACATCCGTGGTGCGGAAGTAAAATTGCGGACGATAGTTCGTGAAGAACGGCGTGTGACGCCCTCCCTCGTCCTTCGTCAAGATGTACACTTCCGCCTTGAAGTTCGTGTGCGGCGTGATCGAGCCCGGCTTCGCCAATACCTGACCGCGCTCCACACCCTCGCGGTCGATACCGCGCAGCAGCGCCCCGATATTGTCGCCGGCCTGACCTTGATCCAGCAGCTTGCGGAACATCTCAACGCCCGTCACAACCGTCTTGTTCGTCGGACGGATGCCGATGATCTCGACTTCCTCGCCGACCTTTACGATCCCGCGTTCCACACGGCCCGTCACAACCGTGCCGCGCCCGGAGATCGAGAACACGTCTTCGATCGGCATCAGGAACGGCTGGTCAAGCGGACGCGCCGGCTGCGGAATGAACTCGTCCACCGCCTTCATCAGAGCCAGGATCGATTTGCGGCCTTGCTTCTCGTCGCCCTTGCCTTCCAGCGCAAACATCGCCGAGCCGCGCACCACCGGGATCTTGTCTCCCGGGAACTGGTACGACGACAAAAGCTCGCGAACTTCCATCTCTACCAGATCCAGAAGTTCCGGATCGTCCACCATGTCCGTCTTGTTCATGTAGACAACCAGCGCCGGTACGCCAACCTGGCGGGCCAGCAGAATGTGTTCGCGCGTCTGCGGCATCGGGCCGTCCGCCGCAGACACCACGATGATCGCGCCGTCCATCTGCGCTGCGCCCGTGATCATGTTCTTCACATAGTCCGCATGGCCGGGGCAGTCGACATGGGCGTAGTGACGGTTCTCCGTCTCATACTCCACATGCGCCGTGTTGATGGTGATCCCGCGCGCCTTCTCTTCCGGAGCCTTGTCGATCTGGTCATATGACGTGAACTGAGCCTTGCCCGTCTCCGCCAATATCTTCGTGATCGCTGCCGTCAGCGTCGTCTTGCCGTGATCGACATGACCAATCGTTCCAATGTTGCAGTGCGGCTTCGTCCGCTCAAATTTGGCCTTCGCCATCGTCTTAATCCTTCGTCTCTACAGGGCCGCTCGCGCGGTAATTCAATCCATTTGCCTCAAGTGGCCCGCCACCCGAAGCCGCGTCTTCCCAGCTCAGCCTCCCTACGCTCCTATCGGAGCTTCGGGAGGCGCCCTCCGCCATTACGCGGCGTAGGGTGGAGCGGGTGAAGGGAATCGAACCCTCGTCATCAGCTTGGAAGGCTGTTGCTCTACCATTGAGCTACACCCGCGGGTCCAAAACTTCTTCTCCTCTTCACCTTCCCGGCTGTCCTCCTCCAACCGGAATTAGGCGTCCTCACTTTCACCAGCCCCCTTCGCCATTCGGCGCCGGTCCGGGCCTGCCACCCGAAGCCGCGCAGCGGCAAAGGGTGGTGGGGGAAGTAGGACTCGAACCTACGAAGGCTTAGCCAGCGGATTTACAGTCCGCCCCCTTTGCCGCTCGGGACATTCCCCCGGATGACCGATTTCGCTGTTTTTTCAATCGGTTACTAACACTTCACCGGTCGGCGCAAGTGACTCGCCCACCCGTATGGGTCAGACCGTTATAAATGCCTCCGGGAGTCGCGCTGCGGACCGCGGGTTATTCGTCAAATGCTTAAGGGTGTCAATAGCCTATTAACGCGGAAAAGCCCCAATTGTGCCCCCGCGAACGTAGCCGTCCAAAGCTAGACCCGCCGCCAGCGGAAAGGCAAGAGAACGAGGTTAACGGTAAACGTTGCGGCGATGTTTGACGTTGACAACTCTGACCACGAGCCGGTTGTCCTTGAATGTACAAATGAGCCGGAAATCACCTACCCGAAACCGGCCGAAACCCTGGAAACTTCCAAAGAGGGGCTCCGCAAGGCGCTTGGGTGACGGATGGTAGCGCAATCGCTGGTAAATGAATTTTAGGACGCGTTCTCGGTCGATTTTGGAAAGTCAATTGATGTCGTTGAGCGCTGTGTCCGCAACCTCAATAGTCCAAACCGAGCTTTCGGGCGAGATCGTCAAGGGTGTAAGTGCGCTTGCTTTTTTTGAGCGCTTCTTTTGCGTCATAATAGTCCTCTAAGTCCTCCAGGTAGCGCTCAATCGCCTTCGACACGTAATAGGTCTTCCGTCGACCCGTCTTGGCAGCAAAATCTTCCAACCTTTCATCAAGCGCTCGTGGAATGCGGATAACAGTTGTTTCAGCCTTCTCGGTCATAAGAGAAATACCTGCCCCTGATCTTTGCGAGGCGCCAAAATACGGATACCGACCGTGTAACATATGTTACACGTGTTACGCGCCTCGTCAAGCCCTGTCAGATGTGCTTGCGCGTCCAGTGCGCTTCACTATAACGCCCAGTCATGTCCAAAAAACCCGACCCCAAAGATCGCCGCCATTTTTATCCGCGCCCCGACGCCAAAGCCTCCGACGGACTGTGGCTTTACGGCCTGCACACCGTGCGCGCCGCCCTCGCCAATCCGAGGCGCAAAGTGAAGCGCGCGGTGCTGACGGCGCGGGCGAGTGCCGAGATCGGCGCCAAGCTGCTCGGCCGGGTGCGCCATGAGACTGTGGAACTCGATGCCGTGACGCGCCTGTTGCCGGCGGGAGCCGTGCATCAGGGCGCCGCCCTGCAATGCGATCCTCTGCCGGGGATCAAGCTGGAGGACGCGCTGAAGCCATCGGTGCGCCGACGCATCGTGTTGGTGCTCGACCAAATCACCGATCCGCACAATGAGGGTGCGATCTTGCGCACGGCCGCGGCTTTCGGCGTGTCGGCGGTTATCGTGCAAGACCGGCACACACCGCCCGAAACCGGCGTGCTCGCCAAAGCTGCTTCGGGCGCGCTCGACATTGTGCCGCTGGTGAGCGTGGTGAACATTGCACGGACGCTGGAGGAACTCGCCAAGCTCGATTTCTGGCGCATCGCGCTGACAGGAGACGGCGATGCCGCGCTCAAGGATGCGGCAGGAACCGGCGATGTCGCTCTGGTGCTCGGCTCGGAAGGCTCTGGCATTCGCAGACTGGTGCGCGAGCGCTGCGATGCCGCGGCGTCCGTGCCGATCGACGAGGCGATGGAAAGCCTAAATGTGTCGAATGCGGCGGCGATTGCGCTGTATGAACTCAGACGGAGCTAACTCCTACGGTGTGGATATCTTGAGATCGGGAACCAAACCCCTCTCCTTGATTTCCGCCTCGGACCCGAGCCGCTCGATTGTTTCATTTCTGCCGTCGAAAGCGGGCCAGTCGGGCAATCCCTCGCCATTCGGCGTGCCGAACTTCGCGAAATTGGTCCAATGCCGCACCATGCGGCTGGCCAATTCATGGTCCTCCGCCGTCCAATCCCGCTGTTCCAGTGCCAACTGATCGAATGCGAAGCGGATTTCGGCACCGTGCCCGGCCTTGCAACCATAGCCGCACGGTCTCTTCGGTTCCGCCGGTGAATGGACGAAATAATAAAGATAGGCGGGCTGTTTCGATGTGTTCATCTGCCTCGCGGCCCACATATACATCGGCTGACCCATGATGATATCGGTGGTGAAGCGGTAGATTGAGCTTTGCACCTCGGCATCGCTGTTGCCGGGATAAGCTTTCAAGAGTTCCGCCGGAGGATCGCGACCAATCGCGGCTTTCAAAAGGGCGGGATAATTGGCAGCGGTGAAGTCCTTGGTTCCAAGGGCCTCGGGCGCGATGTCCACGCCTTCGTCGGCATTCCAGCCGAGCAAAAGGGGCACGGCATTCTGCCGATGAGCCGCAAAGATCTCAACGGGATTCTCCGGCAGCGCATAACCGTCGAGGTTGGGCTGGGGGCTCCATTGAAGCTTCACCAGTTTGTCCGCCGGCATCGCCCGCAAATCGGCGAGATGCGTCGCCCCTTGAGCTTTTGCAAAATCGCTGCCCCACCCCTCGGCGGATTTCAAATTGGCCAGCGGCCCGATAGCACCACTTTCGGCGATGGCGCGTTGGAACAGCCCTTTAGCCAGCGGCGCGACCGTCAGCAGAGCGACCGAAGATGCGCCCGCCAACTCGCCAACGATCGTTACCCGGTCGGGATCGCCGCCGAACGCCGCGATGTTGCGCTTCACCCAGTTGAGCGCTGCGATCTGATCGAAGATCGCTTGGTTACCCGAAGCATGGTTCGGCGATTCCGCTGAAAGTTCGGGATGAGCGAAAAAGCCGAAAATGCCAAGCCGGTAATTGAGTGTCACCAAGATCACGTTATAGCGCACGATGCCCAAACCGCCATCTGGTCCCCACTGCGTGCCCGAGCCGCCGTAGTAGCCGCCGCCGTAAATCCACACCATCACGGCCAGCGGTTTGTCCTCATTTGCCGGAGCCCAGATGTTCAAATACAGGCAATCTTCGCTTTTCGGCTCTTTCAGCCAATCCGCATTCTGCTTGCAGGCCATCGAAAACTCGGTCGTTTGCCTAACGCCCTTCCACGGCTGCACAGATTGCGGCGCCTTCCAGCGAAGTTCACCAACTGGCGGCGCGGCATAGGGAATACCGAAATAGGTCTTCACATCGCCGCGCACTTCGCCGACGATCCAGCCACCCTCGACTTTGACCGGTACGGTGAGCACCGGTGTGGCGACTGGCTGTGCCAGCGTTGTACCAAAGACCAGCAGCAAAGCCGACACCAAGCCTGCAAGGAACAGTTTCGTCCCGGGCCGATGCATCCAGCCCCTCCCTCGTTTTGTTGTATGATACAGGAATACAGGGTCTCGCAGGCCCTGTATGTCTCCAATGCGGCGGCGATTGCGCTGTATGAATTGCGGCGCGGCTAGAATATTGCCGCGATGACGTTGTCGCCGCCATTGTTTTCGATGAAGACGAGAACCTTGTAGCCTTCGACGTATTGCAAATTCCCTGCCTTATCGTGCATCAGCAAGCCGTCATTGCTCATCGTCGCAGTGCGCCGGTCATAGGCGAAGCGCGGTGCCAATCCTTTGTAATCGGTGCGGATCAGGCGGTAGAGCAATTGCGCGTTTTGCGGATCGATGCGAACGCAACCCGCGCTGGACCGCTTGCCGAGCAGAGCAATGTCGGTCCCCGTTGCGCCATGGATCGCCAGACCGGTTTGCAATCCGTCATGTTCCCAATTGAAGAACATGGCATAGGGCATCGACTGATCCCATTGCATCGAACGGTATCGTTTGTAGACGCGGTCGGGATCAATCTCGTAATAGCCTTGCGGCGTATAGCTGGGCGCAGTGCTGCCGCTCGGCGCCATCTCGATCAATTCCCGCCCCGTGGAGACCGGCCAATTGTAGAGCATGGTCAGATCGCCGCTGGGCTGTTTCTGAAACACATACATGCGTTGCGCCCAAGGACCGCGGTCGGCTTTGCTGACATAGAGAAAGAGCGAAAAATTCTCGTAGAGCTCCTTGGTCAGGCTCACCTTCATATGCTGCATGACGCGCGAGAGTTCCGCAGGAGTTGGCGGATTGGCATCGGGCGCAGGCGAAAGATTTGGCGGTGCAGCCTGCGGCCCAGCGAGTTCAAGGGGCGGCGCCGGCGGAGGAGCAGACGCGATCTCTTTGTTGGGTTCCTCGCCGACGGACGGCCGTAACACGGGCGGCGACGCAGGCGCGGGCTGTGCGGCTACGGGCGCGGGTTTGGGCGGCTGGACGGCGGCGACTTTGTGCGGCGCAGTCGAAGCGGCCACCGCCGGATGCGGCACATGCTGGCTAAGCCAATCGAAGAACGCCTGATTTTCGCGCAGCGCCCAAGTTTTCGCGGGTTGCACGGCATTTCGGTTTGCGACTTCGGCCAAGTCGGCAAGCACGGGTCCGACGACTTTGGCGGCCGCTTGGGCCCGGCCGGACCATTGCGGATCGGATTGAACAGCGATGGTGAGACCGAATAGCGAAGCGCTCGCCAAATAGACGAGACTGAGGGCTTTGAGCCCAGAGCTGGCCTGCTTCGTTTTCATCATCCCACGATAACCAAACGCGACGCCGTTTGTCTCGTTCCAGACCGGCGTGAAGTTAACGCATAGCGGAAAAATGGCCGAGTTGCGCGGCGAAATTATGAACATTGCGCAACCACAGGCGGTGGACGGCCAGCCCAAGGACAGCAGGCCCGGCCTATTTGCGAACCATTTTCGAAGCCGTGATTCCCGGTTCGGTGAGCGGATACTTGTTCTGGAGGGGGCGCCCGCCGGATCTCGCAAGGGATTGATCATGGGCTGGTTACCGGACCCGCTTTAGCACATAGATCACCCAAGGCGCGATTTTGGTTTCGTTCACCCAGGAATAAGGCTCGTCGCCCGTGGCGAGCAGCTCGTATATGGCAACGATTTCCAATCCCGCCGCGCGATAGGTTTCATCCGTCCACAGAATATCATCGACCGGCCGGCGCTCCGCATGGTCGGTGGTGATGATCGCCGCACGCCGATTTCCGGCCTATGCGCAGAGACGATATGGAAAGCGCGAACCGGTTGTCTGTGATGTACATCACACAGCGTGCATCATCGTGATCGGAGCAAACATTGGTTTGCGCCGTTTTCCCGACCACGTCGATTTGGGGTCTTTACGGTCGCCGGGTGTGACATCTTTTCCCTTTGGCCGGAGATCGCATTGGGCGCAACTCTTATGGAATTAAGAGTGTCCGCCACGCCGGGGAGAGACAACCGTAAGTCGCGGCGTGAGGGGACGTCAATTGACGGATCAATCGGCCGGTGTGCTGGCGACCATTCCCGCCGGCGTCGTACGTAAGGCGTTCGATCGCGAAGTACACATCGGCACGATCCTGACGATCTTGGCGCGCATTCTCACCAGCCTGCAGGCATGGATCCGCTGGATCATGTCCGACAGAGCAAATGTCACGAAGCATTCTCTGTTTCACGGATTGGACGTGATTTATACATGCGGCTCTGTCAGGGACGTGTTGCTGATCGTCGTGCTGGTGGTCATCACCAGAACAAAGAGACCCTTGCTTTGGTTGGCGATCGCCGTATTCATCGATTTGGCATACCTCACGGAATTCAAATTCTGGTACTGGCATTTTCCGTTCATGCCGACCTATCCGTCTTTCGTAAACGTCGCCTATCTCGATATTGTGGACTATTGGCTGATTCTTGCGATATGCGCCTTGCCACTGTCCCGTGTGTTCCTGCTCGGCACCGGCGCCTCTTGTTTTCTGATCTTTGGTATCGGAGTGGTTCTGGCGTTCGTGGATTACGGACACGGCACACTCTATTGGGCGCCGTTCGGGTCAGGCGCGAGCGAAGCCGATTTTCGTCTGCTGCAGGATCCCGAGACGCTGGTGCCCGATTACCTAATCCTGCAGCTCGCCGGTACCGGCGTCTTCACCTGGTTTTTGGTTCAGAGTGTGCAAGAAGGTCGCCAGTTCGTGACGATTCGAGCAAACGCCGAAGCGAGCCTCGCCTTCTTCGCAAAGTTTTTTCCTCCCGCCGTTGCAGATCGGATTTCTCGGGAAGGTGATGGCCGAATTAGGCCGGCAAAGCTTCGCACGGCTATCGCATTCGTGGATATCTTGGAGCGGACCGACGAAGCGGATTTTGACCGTCTGCAGGATTACTACGTTTGGGTGGAGGCGCAGGCCTTTGCAAATGACGGCGTGATCGACCGCTATAGCGGAGGTCCGATCATGTTGTCGTTTGGCGCAGTGGAACAGGACGTTTTCGCCGCCAAAAAGGCATTCGACTTCGCTCTGGCGTTACGAGGTGCGCCCGAGAGGCTGCGGGTTGTTTTGCATTACGGCGAGGCGGTGTCAGGTGAATTCGGCGGCACGCGCAGCCGCACATTCAGTGTCGTCGGCGATGTCGCCAATACCGCCAGGCGCGTTCTGGACGTTGCTGTGGAGCAGGATTTTGCGTTCGTCGTAACGCAAGATGTGATTGCGGCGTTGCCGCCGGATTATCTCACCCCAGCGATCGAGAAGCTGCCAACCGTGCAGCTGCGGGGAAGGACTTCTCCCATGGTGCTATGGAGAGTCTCGGCATGACTGTTATGCTCGAGAACCGCGTTTGTCTGGAGCCTTCGGACGGCAGACAAGCCGCCAAAGTGCGCGCTCTGTTGGCGGTCGTACTGACCGTCTATTCGGCCTGTCGCTTTGGTTGGGGTGCGGGCCTGCATGTCAGTATTGCGGCATTGTTCGCGATACTTCTGGACTGGATGCAGTTTCCGCGCGGCGGCGCGCTTTCGTTGGCGGCGAGGTTTGTTCTTATTGCTGCGCAGATTTCGGTCCTGTTTGCCGTTTTCTTCGCGCCGCAGCCGATCGGCTTCGCGGCGAGCTTTCCGATTCCGATGGCGATGAAGACACCGTTCTTGATCTTGTTATTGAGTTTCATGGCATCATATCTATCGGCGGCACAGCCACTCATAACGATCTGGGCTGGGTTGACGGTTTGGGCGGGCTGGTGGATCGCCCGAATGGTTATCCTGCCGACCCGCACACCGTGACGGCGGCCAGCCTGAAATTCTCCAGTTTCAAGACGCCTCTCGCCCTATTGCGGGCGGCATGCCAGCCCTATTTCTTCAACGGTGGTGTCTGGTCTATCCACATGCGGGAGATAGCGATCTTCGTCGTGGTATTCGGATTTGCCTCCTATCGCATACACTTCTTAGCCGGTCGGACCGCCAAACAGGTGGCGCTGCGCGACGCCCTAGGCGCTTATTTCGCGCCGGCAGTCGCGGAATTGATGGCAAAGTCGCGACGCATCGGCGCGTCGCGATGGTCGCGGCCAATGGCGGTGCTTAACTTCGACCTCATCGGGTTCACCAGTCTCGCGGAGAGGAGCGAGCCGGATCGCGTCGCAGAAATTCTTAGGGAATACCGCAGTGTTGTGGAGGACGCCGTGTTCGCCTCCCAAGGGGCCATTGTGTCGTTCACCGGCGACGGAGTGACCGCCGTGTTTGGGCTTACCGACTGCAAAGGTTCCTGCGCCTTGGCCGCACTGAATTGCGCCCAGCAGGTCGAGACGGAATGGACGGACGCCGGTCGGCGCCTAATAGGCCAAGATTATCCGCCCATCGCCGCGGGCATCGACTATGGACAAGTGCGTTCGGGCCTGGTGGGAGAAGGACGCACCCTGTCGCTATTGATTTTCGGCGAGCCGGTCAAAGGCGCAGAAAAATTGCAGGCCATGACGCGCGAGCTGGCCGTCCGCGTACTGATCAGCGACGCCTTGAAACGGGCGGCTGACGATTCCAATCCGCAACTTGTGGACCGCATGTGCCCGCTTGAAGCTTTCGGCAGCACCTTGTGGACACTCAGGAATGAATGACAAGAAGGACACGACCTGTCCGGCGACCGGCTATCCAAGAAAACTCTAACGCTGTGCGAATTGGATGGTGACAAAATGCTGCTCAGATTGAAACTTGCACTATCCCACGGTCACCCCGCCCGCTTCAGCACATAGATCACCCAAGGCGCGATTTTGGTTTCGTTCACCCAGGAATAAGGCTCTTCGCCCGTGGCGAGCGGCTCGTACATGGCAACGTTTTCCAAGCCCGCCGCGCGATACACCGCGCGATAGGATTCATCCGTCCACAGAATATCCTCGACCGGCCGGCGGTCCGCATGGTCGACAGTGATAATCCGCACGATATCGCCGCTGGCGGCGGACGCGTTTTCGGGGAAATCCTTGGTGGTGAAGGAGGCCCATTCATGCGTGTAAATCTGCGGCGACGAAACGATGCTGATGATGACGCCGTTTGTTTTCAACAGCTTTGCGAGATCGGCAAAGATGCGAATCTTCTCCGCGCCAGGAATATTGTCGAATGCAAAGGCCGAAAGCACGGCATCGAAGGTGCCCGGCGGAAATTGGCTGAGATCGTCTTCCGGCACCAGCCGATAATCGCCGGCCGGATCCCGGTCGCGCGCGATCCGAAGCATATCCTCGGAGATGTCGACGCCGGTAACTTCGAGCCCGAACTTTTGCAGCAGCCGGGCCGAGCGGCCGGTTCCGCAGCCGAAATCGAGCGCCCTTGCGCCGCGTACATGCTTCGAAACGATCGCCGGAAGATCGCGGTGTGCGAGATAATAGGTATTGGCGAATTCGAGCGAGGCATAGGCGCTGGCGCGGCCGGCATCTTCATAACAATTGACGAAGGACATCGTCCCCTCCGATTGCGGCGGACAGATCGTTTTTCGAAGCGCCAATATCGACTCCTGCCCGTGAAAGCGAAAGTCGCCGCAGCGACACAAGAAATTACCGAAAGCGACAATTGCGCGCGTGCGCGCCTCGATGAAGTTCAAAAAAGTCTTAACCGCCATTGACTATACCAATTTAGTAGTGTTTAAATATTTTGTCAGTAGGGCCTTCCCTTTCTGGCGTTTCCTCCCTGAACTTGGCGGACCGGCCAAGGCCCTGTTTACATAGTCCTCGCGAGCCGCGTTTCGAGCGAAAATCGCCGGATGGCAGATGGAGCGGCGACAGCCGCGACCGCCCGAAGAGCGTATCGGGCAATACGGTCGAGGGCTTCGACGAACCAGCCGGCGATTTTTGCCGAAACCCTTCGGGACGCGCCGGTTTTGCTCGCCCGGTTCGTCGCCGCGCTTGCCCGATGTGCCGCATCGCGCTGCGCGCGTCCGCACGCTGGCGCTACGGACTCTGCCGGAGGCGGGCAAAATTGGCAGCGTCGCGGCCGTGACGACTATGTAAACAGGGCCTAACGGCTGGTCCGTTCTTTCATGGTCTGCGGCTCTTGGCACAGCAGACACAGAGGCGCTCGCAGTAATATCGCCGCTGCTATATACAGACGGTCAAACTTCTTGACCTGGTGATGCGAACACCGGCGTCGACCACGCCAAGCAGCGTTCGGATTGGGCAATCGCTACGCGCCGTCAGCGATTATCACCCGCATCGCCGAGTGATGCACCGCGCCACAGTGCTCGGCGACAAGCCCAATTATCGGGCTGGTTGAAGGTCTGCGCGATGTTCTGTCATCGTGCCGCCGATCTTTGGCTTTCGCCGAACCCGATCCTGGCTTAAGTTCCGCTCGTGAAGAAGAGTCGCACAAGCACGAAGGAGCCCGGAAAATCGGGCGCGCAGAAGCCCGCCAACATCTACGATGTGGCGAAGCATGCGAATGTCTCCATCAAAACAGTCTCCCGCGTCGTCAATGGGATGTCCAACATCAGCGAAACAACCCGCCAGCGCGTGCTGGAGGCGGTGGCGGCGCTGTCATACCGTCCAAACGTCTTCGCACGGGGGCTGGCGAGCGAACAGTCCTTTCTGCTTGGCCTCTTGTGCGACATCCCGGCGGCGGGATCCGGCTACATCGCCGCGCTCCAAACCGGCATGCTGGGGCGTTGCCGCAAAGAGGGCTATCACCTGATCGTGGAGTCCCTGGATGGGGAGAGCCCCGATCTTGGTGCGCAAGTAACCGGGCTTGTCACCAAGTCCAACTTGCACGGCGTCATCCTCACCTCGCCGCTGTGCGACGTCCCGGCGGTATTGGAGGCCTTGAAGCATACCGGCACGCCATTCGTGCGCATCGCACCCGAAAGACTTCTGCCCGGTTCGTACGACGTGCATATCGACGATTACAAAGCGGCCTACGACATGACCGCCTATCTTATCGGGCTGGGCCATAAGCGGATCGGATTCATCAAGGGTCCCGCCGATCATGGCGACGCCAGAGCGCGTTTCGACGGCTATTGCGCGGCGCTCGAGCATGCCGGAATACGGGTCAACGACGAACTTTGCGTCCAAGGCCTGTTCACCTATCAATCCGGCTTGGCTGCCGGCGAGAAGCTGCTGGCGATGGCGAAACGTCCCACCGCAATTTTCGCCTGCAACGATGACATGGCCGCCGCCGTCTTGGCCACCTCGCAGCGTTTCAATCTGAAAATCCCCGAGCAAATCTCGGTAGCCGGCTTCGACGATTCCATCGTCGCGCAGGTGGTGTGGCCGCGACTGACGACGTGCCGTCAGCCGATCGAGGAGATGGCCAAAGCCGCCGTCTCCATCTTGATCCGCAAGGCGCCCGAGGAAGCGGTCTACGATCAACGCCTGGATCACGAATTGGTGGTGCGCGAGTTTACGGCCGCGCCGGCCATCGCGTAATCATTCAGACGACTGCATTTCGCTCTATACGATTTCGGCGACCAGCTTTTCAGAGTCGCCATGGGCGTCAGTTTCCGAATCGCCCGGCTTGTGGACCAGAACCGGACCGCAATCCGGATTCTTGACCATGGGAAGCGGCGGATCGAAAACGCGACAGATCGTGCCGTCGGGGTTCTGGCTCCAGGTTCCTTTGAGCCTGAAATAGAACTGAGGCACGCTCCCGGTGAAGGTGTGATCGGGTTTATACCAGAAATGGCTCTCGATTCCGCCATCGACCGAGACCAGCGTATTGCCATAGAGACTGGCGCATGTGTCACCGACGTCGGCTGCCATGGCGAGCGCAGGAATCCCCAGCAACAACGCTGCGCCCGCAATGACTTGCCAAACTTTTGGCTTCCGACCCTTCGTCATAACACCTCCACCACGGCGCGGACCGTCTCTTAAACGAGACCGTTGGCAAGTTCCGTCGCTGATGAAATCGTGGAATGAAATCGCTAAGAGACGGTTTGCAATTCGTCCGTCAATACCGCGCCGAATGCCGCCAATGCCTCGTCGATCTGCGTCCTAGTGACAATCAGAGGCGGCATGATTCGCAGCGTATGCGTGTGGGTTTCTTTGCAGAGGATGCCGCGATCCTTCAGCGCCTCGCAATAACGCCGGGCACCGCCGGCTTCAGGATAGAGCTCCACGGCCACCATCAAGCCACGACCACGGATTTCTTTGATGATGCCCGAGCGAAGTGCGCGCAAACCGGCTTGCAGATAATCGCCCATCGCGGCGGCGTTCTCGATCATGCCCTCGTCCACCAGTACCCGAAGCGCGGCGCGCGCCACGGCACAAGCCAGCGGATTGCCGCCGAAGGTCGAACCATGTTCGCCGGGCTTCAGCACGTCCATGACTTCCTTGTTCGAAAGCACGGCGGAAACCGGATAGAAGCCGCCGGACAACGCCTTGCCGATCAATGAGAGATCCGCTTCGACGCCTTCATGTTCTTCGGCAAGCAATTTGCCGGTGCGGCCGAGACCGGTTTGGATCTCATCCAGAATAAGAACCACGCGATGGCGCGTGCACAATTCGCGGGCGCGTTTCAGATAGCCCGGCGGCGGAACGATGACGCCGGCCTCGCCTTGGATCGGTTCGACCAGGAAGGCGACGGTGTGCGGCCCGATGGCGCGCCCCAGTGCCTCCGCGTCGCCATAGGGAATGACTTTGAACCCCGGAGCGAAGGGGCCGAAGCTCTGGCGCGAGGCAGGATCGGTTGAGAAGCCGATGATGGCCAATGTGCGGCCGTGAAAGTTGTCGCCGCAAACAATAATTTCGGCGCGGTCGGCGGGCACACCTTTAACTTCATAACCCCATTTGCGCGCCACTTTGAGCGCGGTTTCCACCGCCTCTGCGCCCGAATTCATCGGCAGCACTTTGTGCGAATGGGTCAGCGCGCAGAGTTCTTCGTAAAACAGGCCGAGTTGGTCGTTGCGGAAGGCCCGCGAGGTGATGGTGAGCTTTGCCGCTTGCTCCTGCAGCGCCGCCAGGATCTTGGGATGGCAATGACCTTGGTTGACAGCCGAATAGGACGACAGGCAATCGAGATAGCGTCGGCCTTCCACATCCCAGACGTACACGCCCTGGCCACGCGTCAGCACGACGTCGAGTGGTTTGTAGTTTGAAGCGCCAAAACGTTCTTCCAGAGCGATGAACTCGGCGGTGGAATCCCGATGCAAAGGGGAAAACATGCGATCCATCCTTTCTCCCCCGGATTCTATTACGCATCTTCCCCCGTTTTTATTGCGCGGCGCGGCGTATTTCTTCCGCCGCACGTACCCGGTCAAGCCGCAAGGTCATGCAATAAGCGCCTCCGCCCGCCATGATGAACGGCGAAAGATCGATGCCGGTGACACTGTAGCCCCGCTCTGCGAGTTTGGCGCGCAAACCGTCGCGCGGTTTGGCCATCACGATTTTATCGCCGAGATTGACCGCATTGACGCAAAAGCCTTCGGCGTCTTCGTCGCTGGCTTCGATCAGCTTGTCGCGCGCAACGGCGTCGCGGATGGCGGCGATACCGTCGGCCGAAAATGCCTTGGGATAATAGACCACCTCGCCGCCGCTGAGCGGCAGGAAACAAACGTCGAGGTGATAGAAACGCGGCGAGATCAGCTCCAGCGGGACGACCGGGGCGCCGAAGAATTCTGCAATCACCGGCACCGCTTCGCGCACCGAGCGCTGGCCGAACCCGGCCCAGAAATGGCCGCGCGTTGCATCCCAGATGCAATCGCCTGCCCCTTCTTGGAAACAGTCTTCGGGAAATTGTTCGACGGTGTCGAGCAAGCCCTGCGCTTTGAGATCTAAGAATGCTTTGCGGAATACGGACTCTTCGCCGCGCCGTTCGGGATAGCGGAAACGAGCGACCAGCGCGCGCCGGTCGAGCACGATGGCGGCGTTCGCCGGAAACACCATATCGGGCAGGCCCCGCTCGCCGGGTAGGGTAATTACTTCGGCCCCCGCTTCCGTGAGCGCCTTGGCGAGCACGGTAGATGCCGTCTGCGCTGAGCGGAAATGCCCAATAGGATCCTGCGACCACGCCGTGGGCTTCATCCAGGGATTGATGACATAGGAAACCTCGAAGTGACCCGGGTCGGTCATCAGCAATGTCGGCATGCGGGACATGGGCGCTCCTGGAACGGTTCGCAAGATAGTGGGGCCTGGGCGTGCTAACGAAAAGCCAACAGAATGCTGGAAAACGTCAAAATATATGTCATTATGACAATCATTATTGACGATATGATAGGCCAGCCATGGATGACAAAGACCGCCAGCTCATCGCCCTGCTCCGCCAGAACGCGCGCACGCCCGTGGCGGCGCTGGCACAGACGTTGGGCGTTTCGCGCGGCACAGCGCAAAACCGCATCAACCGTTTGCTCGAACGCGGCACGATCGAAGGTTTCACGATCCGGGTCCGTGCGGAAGCCGAACCGGCGCGCGTCCGCGCCATCATGATGATCGGCGTCGAAGGCGAACGCTCGGAACGGATCATCAAGCAGCTGCGCGGTCATCCCGAGATCGCTTCCGTCCACACCACCAATGGCCGCTGGGATCTGGTGTTGGAACTCAACACCGAGAATCTGCAAGCCTTCGATCAGGCGCTGCATCGTATCCGGCAGATCAAAGGTATTTCCGGGTCCGAAACCAGCCTACTGCTATCGAGTTACCCGATGTAGGGGATGAAGAACCCGGGCGGCCGCGTTAATTCAAGATTGCGGCGAATGGCCGGAATAATTCTCGATGACGACGAGCACGCGCATGCCGTCGGCCAGATAGATATGCCCCGCCCCGTCGCCGGCAACATTGCCCTGCACATTGGTCGTGCCGCGCGCCTCATCGAAGGTGAAGACCGGAACCCGGCCTTTCTCTTCCGCCTGGAAGCGGTGGAACAATTGGTCGGCCTTTTCCAGCGGCAGACGCACGCAACCGCCGGAGGCGCGATGGCCGATATTGCTCAGTTCGCGCGCGCCGATCGCGGCATGCAACGCGACGCCCGTCATGCCGGTGCGATAGGCATAATTGAGGAACATCGCCCACGGCATTTCGGCATCGTTCCATTTCGCGGAATAGGCCATCGCCATGAATCGGCTGGAGTCGAGTTCGAACAGACCCATCGGCGTAGCGGTGAAATATTGCTCGTCTTCCTCGCGCCCTGTGGAGACCGGAATGGTTTCGACGAAGGCGAGTGTGCCTGAAGCGGTCTTGCGGAAATAGAAAAGCTTCTGTCCCCATGGACCGGCGCTATCGGGCGCTTTGCTGACATAGAGATAGACATCGAAATAAGGCGTCAGCGAAGGCGGCACCTTCGAGGCCAACCGATCGGCCACAGCGGAAGCCGCGTCGTCCGTGATCGTGGGATCGACGGCAAGGCGCCGGGGCGCTAGCGGCGCACGTGCCACCGCGTCGACGGGCAAAGGATGATCGGTTGGCGTGCTCGCCACGCGAGCCGGCGGCGGTTTCGCGATTGCGATTTTGGCATGCGCCGGCGGTGAAACGGCGCGCTCCGGCGTGCTCAGCAGCAAAACCGCCAAGCACATGGCCCCCAGCGCCGCCGCCGAAACGGCGGCAAATTCCCGCAACATCCCCATGCCCACAATGTAATCGAGCCGAAGCCGCAAGTCACCGAGCTTTTGCGAATACTCGGCCCGGCGAACCGCCGTCGAGATTTGGTTGCAACAATCGTGCAACAGGCCGACGACCTCTGCCCCTATACGCAGCCCCATCAAGTTTACCACGAAGAGCTGGGGCCCGCCGCTGCGGGATCAGACCAGACAGTCATCGCTCCAATGCAGTAATGTCCCCGCGAAGAATCGCGCGAGGCGCCGAGTGAGAACCATCATCGAGCCGTTCCGGATTAAGACCGTCGAACCGATCCGCATGACCAGCAGGAGCGAACGCCAACGCATGCTCGCCGCCACCTCCTACAATCTGTTCGGGCTGCATTCCGACGACGTGCTGATCGATCTTCTGACCGATTCCGGTACAGCCGCCATGAGTGCGGCACAACAAGCGGCGTTGATCGGCGGCGACGAATCCTATGCCGGAAGCCCGTCCTTCTTTCGCTTCGAAGCGGCTATCAAGAACCTGTTTCCGTTCAAACATGTCCTGCCGACGCATCAAGGGCGGGCGGCCGAAGCCATTCTGTTTTCGGCGCTCGGCGGCAAAGGCAAGAATGTGCCGTCCAACACGCATTTCGATACGACGCGGGCGAATATCGAAGCTACCGGCGCAGAAGCATTCGATCTGGTCATCCGCGAGGGCCTCGATCCGAACAGCCTGCATCCTTTCAAAGGCAATATGGATGTGGCGCGGCTGGATGCATTCCTGGCCCAGCATGGTGCCTCCGTGCCTTGTGTGATGCTCACGGTCACCAACAATGCCGGTGGCGGCCAGCCGGTCAGCCTGGAAAACATCCGCGCCACCGCTGCTGTTGCCCACAAGCACGGCACGCGCTTCATCATCGATGCCTGCCGTTTCGCAGAGAATGCTTACTTCATCAAAATGCGCGAAAAAGGCCAGGAAACGCGCAAGGTGGAAGACATCGTGCGCGACATGTTCGCGGACGCGGACGGCATGACGATGTCGGCCAAGAAGGACGCCTTCGCCAATATCGGCGGCTGGCTGGCGCTGAATAACGACACCTTGGCGCAAACCGCGCGCGAACGGCTAATCCTGACCGAGGGGTTTCCGACCTATGGTGGATTGGCGGGGCGCGATCTTGATGCCATCGGGCAAGGCCTCAAAGAAATCGTCGACGAAGATTATCTGGCTTATCGGCTGCGCACTGCCGCCTATATCGCCGAACGGCTGGAAGCGCTGAATGTTCCGACTGTCAAACCATCCGGCGGTCACGCGATCTTTGTCGATGCGCGAGCGCTGCTGCCGCATATTCCGCCGCTGCAATATCCGGGACAAGCCTTGGCGGTGGCGCTTTATTTGGAAGGTGGAATTCGCTCCTGCGAGATCGGCAGCGTGATGTTCGGCATGCAGAGCGACGGAAGCGAAATGGCGGCGCCGATGGAGTTGGTGCGCATGGCATTGCCGCGCCGCGTCTACACGCAAAGCCATGCGGATTACGTGGTCGAAGTGTTCGAAACGATTGCCCGCGACAAGGACAAGATGCGCGGCATGAAGATCGTCTGGCAGCCCCAGCGCATGCGCCATTTCTCGGCGAAATTCGCGCCCTTGTGATCAACGCCGATAGAGATAATCCGCCGGCAGCCCCAGCCTAAGGCACGATTGCACGGCCGGGCTGGAGCGCAGCATGAGCTTGTCGGAAAGCGACCCGATTTGGCGCACCAAAGGCTCCTCCCAGCTGCGCAGCCCGTATTGCGCGGTCAGTCCCAGTGTGTCGCGCAGCCAATCGGGCGTCGTGTCCACGGCGGCGCGGATCAGCAAACGCTGCAGTGGACGAAGCGGCGTCGGAAACGCCGGAGCGTTTCGCACGATTTCGAGAAACTCAAACACGATCGGCGAAGGCTCCAAACGCCCGCGCATGGATTCGAACAGCGCATCCAGTTCCGCGTGCGACCGCGGCGCGTCCAGCGCGCCATACAATCTTGCGGCAGCGGCGCCCTCGTCCCAAAGCCGATCCATCTCGCTGCATGTCAGGGGCCGGACATAACGGTGATACGCCTCGGCGAAACCATAGACTGCCGTCGCCTGAACCCAGCTGAGCAAGCGCACATCGCTGGCTTGATAGGTTTGTCCGGCCGGCGTCTCGCCGCGCACCTTTTCGTGCATGCGCACAACACCGGCGATCATGACTTCTGCCACGCTGTGTGCACCATAGACCGTGACCATCGCGGCCATGCCGGTTCGCCGCAAACGCTGCACGGGATCGGAGCGGAACGAAGAATATTCCCAAACGCCCGTGCGCACGCCGGGTTCCGCCAATTCCAGGATGACTGCCGCTACACCGCCGATGAAAAGCGAGACCGGATTTTTGAATATGCGCCAAGAAACGGAATCCGATGCGACCAGCGCCTGTTCCCCGCGCGGCTGCGCAAAATCGACAATAGCGCCATTCTTGGGCTGCATAAGCCGGCGCGCGGCGGTATCGATCTGCCGCAACAAGACCGGCGGCAGCGGCAGAGGCGATGGCCACGCGATATCCATCCAGTGAACTCCGGGCCCCCACGTTTTGTATATGGGTTCGGGCCGCTAGTCTTCAAGCCAACAAGCTATCGGGCCAGCCGTGGGCGTCAATGTCAGCTTGCCGTTCGAATAACGCGCTTCGACATTATAACCGATCACGCTGCGCCCGGCTGCAATGTCCTTGGCGTATTTTGGCGTGCGCTTCATCTCTTTTTCGTAGTCATTTCTGCAATCGGGTACATCGGCACGCGTTATGGACGCTGCAGCTTTGATCTTTGCCCAACAGCCTTTGGCATCGGCATAAAGCGAACAAGGGGCGAGAAATACCCGCGTGTAGCGTAGTATCACGCCGTTGTTCGACAATTGGATAGAACGGAAAAGTTCGGTGCCCGCGGAATCCTCGAACAATTTCTTGCCGGTCTTGGCGCTGTAAACAGCAAACGGCATACCGCCGTTCACACCGTCAGCAGCCGCGAAAATGATGAATTCGCCTTTCACGCCTCCGAAATAACCCAACCAATCGTGACCCTTGATGACGACTTCATTGGCGGTCTTGGCATCACATGACGGCTTTTGCGCTGACTTTGCGAGAGGCGTTATGGACAGCATGGCAGCACCTTTTTCGCCTAGATCAACCTCTTTCACCATAAAGCCGGAATAGAAGTAACAAGACCGTTTCGGCTTTGCCTGCGGATTATCGGGATCGGCCGGGAGTTTGACGACCTGCTTGTCGACCGGCTTGTCGAAAACAACGGCCGACGTCGTGGCCGCGCAAAGCGGCAATGTCAGCGCCGCCAGAGCGACCAGCATTGCGTTCCAAGAACGATTCATGATGTCCCCCCAAAGGCGCGAATGCCTTTCATGGGACAATCTAACACGGATTCACCGAACAGAGCGACCGCGGCGATTGTCCGCTATGCCCGTTCGGCCTCCGAAGCATGCAGCGCGATGCTAACCGTTTGTATTCCCAGCCGCGGATGGCGGGCGGTTAGGCGAACGGTTCCCGCTTCTTCCTTGGCCCAAATCCACACCGCACCCGTTCCTCCGACCAGCGCGAATGGGTTGTCTCCAATAATTTCCGCCGGACCTTCAACAGCCAGCATAATCGGATCGTTGGCAAACGGCCTGATCGCACCGAACTCGTCGGTGACGCGCATCACGAGGCGTGTGGTGTCCGCGCCGTCGGCGTTCAATTCCAAATCGTCGGCGCGGACGGCAAATTTCTGATCGACCCCGCGCCCGGAATAATTCCGCGACGCGACGAGCTTGCCTTTGACATAGCCGTCGACGCGAAGCTCGCCCCAACCCCAGGCGAAGGTGTCTCCCAGCGTGACGCTGAACGGCGGATATTTCAGATGGGCGAATTGCTTGCGGTCCGGGCCGGCTTCCGCCAAGAACTCCCAGACTCCGTTCTTCTTTACAAAGAGTTTGATGTGGTCGCAGTTCGAACAGAACATCGCGACCGTCATGCGTATTTCCTCGTCGCTCGACGCCCAATGGATCGCCGGTTCCAGCACGATCTCTTCCTCAGGCTCGCATTGCGAGCGGTAGAAGCTCGCCGCCGGTTTCGGCTCGCGGAAAATGTCCGTAACGCCATGATAGCAGATGCGGTCGCCCGCCCCGAACTCGTCATGCGTGTTGTAGTCGAAAGCGCACCAGCCGATGCCGCCGGCATATTGCGGGTCGGAGGCCAGCTGGTCGTGCACCCGTGCGTGGCGAATGGTGTGCTCGCGGTGCATCGCGTTGTTATCGATCGATTTTACCGGATAGGTATGGCCGACAAATTCGGTGTTGAGATAACGCGGATGGTTCGGCGGTTTCAGCGGCCAGCCGAAATCGTTCACCGTGAAGACGTCTTCGAGAAATTCGGACTCCTGGAAATTGCGGATACCGCCGGTTTGCCGCAAGGGATCGAGCTTGTGCGCTAGCGCGTTGGTGCGCGTATAGAAATCGTGATCGTCCTTCAATTCATTGATGCGCACGCCCCACAGAACGACGCAAGGATGGTTCCAGTCGCGGCGGATCATGCGATTGACGTTGTCCACTGCGATGTCTTGCCAGGCCTGATCGCCGATATATTGCCAGCCGGGAATTTCCTCGAGCACCAGCAGACCCAGCTCGTCGCAAGCGTCGAGGAAATGGCGAGATTGCGGATAGTGCGAGGTGCGCACGATGTTGCACTTCAAGTCCTTGCGCAAAATCCACGCATCGCGGCGTTGGACCCGCCCGGGCATGGCCTGACCGACGAACGGAAACGTCTGATGGCGGTCCAGACCGCGAAGTTTGACGATCCTGCCGTTCAACGAAAAGCCGCGATCGGTGAACTCGGCAGCGCGGAACCCGAAGCGCCGGCTGTCCGCATCGACGACGTGCGTACCGTCCAGCAACCGCACGTCGACGGTGTAGAGCTGGGGGTGGGCAAAATCCCACAACCGCACGCCGGGGAGCGGCGCGAAGGCGATCATATGGCTGACCGGCTCGGTCGCCGCACCGGATGCGGGAACCTTTTGCGCCGCCTTGCCGATGATTTTGTCGCCGTCGCGAAGGACGGCTTCGAGCAGTAGCGGCGTGCTTGACGGCGCAAGATGCTGCAGAAAGCATTCCACGTTGAGCGTGGGGTGCTTGTCGAGAACGTTGCCGGGCCGCGCGAAGATGTTCTCGATAAAAGTGGCCGGTACGATGCGCAAGGCGACTTCGCGATAGAGGCCGCCGAAGGTCAGATAGTCGATCTGGTGACCGAAGGGCGGGATATCCGGCCGCTCCGAGGAGTCGACATCGACGGCGAGAAGATTGTCGCCGTCAAAATTCACGTACGACGTCAGATCGAAGGAGAACGGCAGGGCTGTTCAGTTCTCTTGACATAGGCGGAGAGCGGCCAGCGATTTGAGGCCGCCGAGGGCTGCGGCGTAGCGGGTTTGGGCGAAGGAGCCTGCGAGATTGAAGCGCAGGATGTTGTAGGCGAAGGATCGGATGGTGGCGAAGATGGCGGGGTTCTTGCGGATTCGGGAAGCGTCTTCGCGCAAGGTCACGTCGCGAACGTAATGCAACCTGTTTTCGATGTCCCAGTGTCCGCGGATGACGCGAGCGGCGTCGGCGGCCTTGATAGGGTGGCTGGAGAGATAGAGAGCGACCTCCTGCGATCTTTTCCAAAGTCCGGTGGCGGGCTGGAAGCTCAGCACGATGCGCTCGACCTTGATGATCGCCGCGACGTATGGCTGCCATTCGGTGCCGGCCACCGCCGGGGTGGCGTCGAAGACGCCGACGAGACGGATTTCGTGACGGTTGCGCCGTTTGGCATCGACGGTGCGAACGCCGGAAAGCAGCGGCGCCTTGGCGCAAACCGCCTCGACCCTGCGGCAAAGGGCAAGCTGGTTGTCCTTCAACTGGACGACGAGGTGCGCCTTGGCTGCCGCGGCGGCCTCGAAGGTTTTTTTTGACAATGCATGGCGTCGAGCGTGACGATGTGGCCGGAAACGTCGAGGTCTTCCAAGAGCTTCTGCGCCGCCGGGATTTCGTTGGATTTCTCGTCGATCTCGACATGCGCCAGAACCAAGGCCGTATCGGTGGCGAAGGCGCTGAGCACCTGCTTGGCCCGGCTGTCGCTAAAGGCGTCGAAGCTGCCCCGCAACGCCTTGCCGTCCAGCGCCAGCGCCCGCCTGCCGCCGCCAGTGCCGTTCAAGTTCGCCGCGTGTTGGCGAAAGGCTTTTTCCACACTGGCGGGATCGAGTTCGCTCAAGATCGTGCGGATCGAGGTGTGCGCCGGTGGCCTCTTCCAACCGATCCCGAACGCCTTGTTCAGCCGCCGCCGGTGAACCTTGATGAAAGTGCGGATGCCGCGGTACGAGTTGGCTCCCGAAACCACCGCCAAAATCGCAAACAACAGCACATAGCTCTGCTCGTAGCGCTTGCCTTCGGCCCGTCGCGGATCGGGAATGGCGGCGAGAAACGCTAGGAACCGGTCGAACGCCTTCATCGGAACAGCCTCCACCAATCGTGACCGCTCCGCACAGATTCAGATTCACCGCTCCCTGGGAATCCACCGTTCCCATCACCGCTTCAATTCCTTGCCAACTGTGGCTTTCCAGACTCACCCATCAGAGAACTGAACAGCCCTGAGGAGAACGGCGTGTAGCCGCCCCTGTATTCGCCAAGACGCTGGCCGTTGAGCCAAACCGTGGAGGCGGTCATCACGCCTTCGAAATCGACAAAGACGTGTTTGCCGCGCGCTTCGGGCGGCAAACGGAATTTGCGCCGATACAGCGAGACAAACTGATAATCCTTTTCGTCGAAGCCATGCCAAGGCAGCGATTTGTTGGTGTGAGGGATGACCACGCGGTCGAATCGGAAATAGTCGAAGTTCAAATCGTGCCCGCCCACCACGACGGAGGGGCTGTAACGCCAACCGCGATTGATCGGCAGAACCAACCGTCCCTGCTTTTCCAAAACCGCCGCTTGGGCGCCGATTTTTCCCGACAGCGCCGCGCCGGCGACAAGCGTTCCCGTCGTTTTGATAAAATCCCGCCGATCCATGCGTTCTCCCGTCAAATGCCGGCGTCAGAATCTGTTGGCGCCGGAGCGATCGTAGCAATATCGGCCGAAATCCGTCTCGTCCTGATCGCCGCGGCTAATTTGCCAGACCAAGAAACAGGACCACGATACCGAACGTATCGACCAAGCCATGCGTGAGAACCGCAACCCACAAATTGCGGCCGCTGAGAAGATAGGCGCCGCCGATGACAAAGCCGTCGCATGCCGTCGTAAATATTCCGGCGGGTCCTTGATAGAAATGACCGAAGCCAAACAGCACGGAAACGAAAACGAGCGCCAGCCAATGGGCCGGCACGCTGCGATTGCCGAGATCGGCAGCCCGCCCCAAAAGATAGCGCCGATATGCGATCTCCTCGCCGAAGGCCGCAAAGGTCCACACCAGCGCGAGGCCTTTGGCAGCAGTCCAGACATCGCCTTTCATCGTTCCGAGCGCGGTCGCAGCGGCGTTCGTGGCGCGAAGACCCATCGTTTTTGCCAATGGATCGGTCAGATATTCGCCCATGGCGACGACCAGCGCCGCAGCTACGACGGCAAACAAGACGGTCAGCCACCACGATTTCGGACGGGTCAAGCCGATCGCGGCGAAACTTCCCTCGCGCAGCCGGATCGAAACGATACCAAGGACGAAGAGGATCGGTACTTCGTTGGGCACGATATGAAACACGTTGTGCCCAATGACGATGAAGCTTCCCAGCGCAAGTTCGAAAAGAGAAAGCGCGCGTTGTGGGCGGCTAAGCGGTGTCGGCGGGACTGTCTTTTCCATGGTCCGATATATATCGCAGAATCTGCCGAACCGGCAAAACAGGGGGAATGCGAGGAGTACGGCACTCGCGTTGGATAATCATCCCGCTCTCGCCAGCCGTGAGGCAGCCGGTTTTGGGTGCGATCGCTTTTCCCAATTTCTTCAATTCGTAAGTCGTCAAAGTTCGGCGGTTCATTCCCTCAAACGCGGTTAGGCCGCGGAAGCGCGAGAGAGTTCTGACTCCCTTAGTAGGATATCCTTGTAACTTTCCCACCGAACGATTGGTGCGATGGCGACGGAATGAATGCGTTTCCCAGCAGCCGGATGACGGAACTGATAACTGCTGAGTCAATCAACAAATGCGGGCGTCGCGAGCAAAACCTGTTCCACTTTTGGCTGCAAATGGAAGGAGCGAACCAACGCCATTAACGTTTTGGTAATCATAAAAATCGCTCGAACTGGGTATATTCCGAACCTATCGCGTCGGCATTACCACTGTAACGTGTAGCTCCAACAAAGGAGAGCCCATGAGCACGAACCTGCACGAACGCGATATGAATACTGGTAGGAACGCCCGGGCATTCGACAAATTCTCTCCGGACCTCGAAAAAAGCAGACCCAAAACTGTCGCGCTGCGCCTGCCTCCTCCCGGCACCATGCGGTGGGGCGTCCGCAGCAAAGCGGCGGTGGTGGCTGCAATCCGCGCCGGGATGCTCAGCCTCGAAGATGCCTGCCAACGCTATGCGTTATCAACGACGGAGTATCTCACTTGGGAGCACGGCCTCGACGCCGCCGGTTTGGAAGGGCTGGGTATGGCCGGTAGGCAAGAGCAACGGCGCGGCTTTACCTATACCAGAAAATGACGCTTCTGGTGGAAATCGGCTCGCGCGAGCGCCGAGCCACGGGCTTAATAGCCGTTCGCTGCGCGTTTTGGCGATCTTAGCGTCACGGCAACGCGTATTCAGCGCGAGAAGTTGCCCGACTTCGCCCAGCCGCGCGGCGGCAGCCGGCCGGCTTGGGCACGTTCGCCTTTCCAATCTTTCAACTCCGATGGCGTGAAGGCGCGGTTGTTGTCGTCGTGCAGCCCTTCTTTCCAGGTGAATACCGTGGCGTCGAGCAAGCCGCCATCTTTGTAGCGCTGCAAATAGACACCCTGCCCGCGCGCCATTTCCGGCACGTCGGCGAGCGGGAAGATGAGAAGCTTGCGGTTCTCGCCGATCACCGCAACGCTGTCGCCTTCGACGAAGGTGCATACCGCCGCTTCGCCAGGCGTCTTCACATTCATCACGCGTTTGCCGGCCTTGGTCATCGCCACGGCCTCGTCTTCGGTGGTGATAAAGCCATGGCCGGTGGACGCTGCGAGGAGCAGTTTGCGGCCGGGCTGATGCGCAAACATCTCCACCAAATCGCTTTCCGGCGGCAGGTCGATGAAGGTGCGGATCGCTTCGCCATTGCCGCGCCCGCCCGGCAGCTTGGCGCAATCCAGTGTGAAGAAGCGCCCATCGGTCGAGAACATCATCAACTTGTCGGTGGTCTCGGCTTGAATCCAGAAGCGTTCGCGGTCGCCTTCGCGGTATTTGATGGCATCGCTGGGCTCTTGATGACCTTTGAAGGAGCGCAGCCAGCCTTTTTGCGAGCACACTACGGTAATCGGTTCGCGCTCCACTGCCGTTTCGATGGAAACAACTTCCTCCGCAATGGCTTCGATTTGCGCCACCAGCTTGGCTTCGGCGATTTTCGTGCGGCGCTTGCCGAGCTCGGTTTTGAGACCGAATTTCGCATCGACGGCTTTCATATCGGCAATAAGGCGTTCGGATTTCAGCTTGTCGGAGCCGAGTAGCTTCTTCAGGTCTTTCTGCTCCTTGGTCAGCGTGTCGTGTTCGGCGCGGATTTCCATTTCCTCGAGCCTGCGCAATGACCGCAGCCGCATATTGAGGATCGCTTCCGCCTGGTTTTCCGTCAGCTTGAAGGTCTTCATCAGGACGGGCTTGGGCTCGTCCTCGGTGCGGATGATTTTGATGACTTTGTCGAGATTCAAGAAAACGGCGAGATAGCCTTCCAGAACCTCCAGCCTTGTGGCGATCTTTTGCAGGCGATGTTTGGAGCGGCGCTCCAGCACATCGCGGGCATGATCGACAAAGGCTTGCAGTGCGTCCTTCAGGCTCATGACGCGCGGTACCAGCCCATGGTCGAGCACGTTCATATTGAGCGAGATGCGCAATTCCAGATCGCTCTGGCGGAACAGCTGTTCCATCAGCATGTTCTCGTCGACCGTGCGGCTTTTCGGCGTCAGCACGATGCGGATGTCCTCGGCGGATTTCGTCGTGCACGTCGTCGAGCAGCGGCACTTTCTTCTGCTCGATCAGCTCGGCGATGCGCTCGATCAGCTTGGCCTTCTGCACCTGATAAGGCACCTGGGTGACCACGATCTGGTACATGCCGCGCGTGCCGTCTTCCTTGTGCCATTTGGCGCGAACGCGGAACGAGCCGCGGCCGGTTTTGTAGGCTTCGGCCATCGCCTCGGGTTCTTCGACGATGATCCCGCCGGTCGGGAAATCCGGGCCCTTGACGAATTTGAGCAAGGTGGCGTCGCGCGTGTTGGGATTCTCGATCAGTGCAATGGTCGCGGCGCAGAGTTCGCCCAGATTGTGCGGCGGGATGGAGGTCGCCATGCCCACGGCGATGCCGTTGGAACCATTCGCCAACAGATTGGGGAAGCTGGCAGGAAGGACGACGGGTTCTTCCTCGGTGCCGTCATAGGTGTCGCGAAAATCGACGGCGTCCTCGTCCAGCCCCTCAAGCAGTGCTTGAGCAATTTCCGTTAAGCGGCTCTCGGTGTAGCGCATGGCCGCGGCGTTATCACCGTCCACATTGCCAAAATTGCCTTGGCCTTCCACCAGCGGATAGCGCACCGCGAATTCCTGCGCGAGGCGCACCAGTGCCTCATAGACCGACTGATCGCCATGCGGGTGATACTTGCCGATGACATCGCCCACCACGCGGGCGCATTTCTTGAAGCCGGCCGCCGGGTTGAGGCCGAGGAGCCGCATCGCGTGCAGCAGCCGGCGATGGACCGGCTTCAGCCCGTCGCGGGCGTCGGGCAGCGCGCGCTGGGTGATGGTGGAGAGCGCATAAGCGAGGTAGCGCTCGGAAAGCGCGTTCTTAAGCGGTTCGGGGCGGATATCGTCTTTGACGGGTGCGATGGTCATGGGACCGCAGGTTTAAAGTGATTCGCTGTCTTCATGCGCAGCGAGAGCATCGAGGCGTAAGCGCGGGCCCGGCATATCTTTTCCTTGCGGGCGCAGCACGCGTTCCAACAGGAAATGGCCGGTCAGCGCAAGCCCGGCCGCCAACTCGCCGCGCGCCACGTCGCCGTTCTGCGAAGCGAGCAAGAATGCAGGCAGCGCAAACAAACGCCCAGCATAAGGGGCACCAGCTTCCCCGGACACCGCGCGGCCGGAGCGCGGCGAAACATAGCGCAGATCATCCAGCGCGCCGGTCGCGGCACAAGATGACAGATCGAGGCCGAAACCTAGCGCCTCCAACAGTCCTACCTCCCAGCGCACATAAAGCGGCCCCCAATGCGCCAATCCGTCCTCCATCATGGCATCGAGCAGAATCTGCGCCACCTCGAACACCGCTTCATGGGCTTCGCGTTCGGGCAACGCCGCTCCGGCCACAGAAGTAAGCGCATTGAGCCCGATCAGCGATTCGCGGCCGTCCATCAATGCCCCTGCCCGGGCGCGATCGAGTTCGACCGTGAAACTGCCCAGATGTTCGGAAAGCCGCGCCCGCCATTGCACCTTCACGGCATTGCCCGGCTGCAGCGTCGGGCGCGAACGGCGCGAGGCGCCGCCGCGCACCAATCCCAGATGGCGGCCATGCGAACGGGTCAGTGTTTCCAGGATCGCACCGCTTTCTCCCAGCGGGCGGACGGATAGTACGAGGGCGGAGTCAGACCATTCCATGCCGCGTCCTACTCCTCCGGATACTCCAGCCCCATTTCCTTGTAATGCTCGCGCTTGTCGGCCCAGTCCTCGCGCACTTTGACAAACAGGAACAAATGCACGCGGCGGGCAAAGATATCTTCCATCTCTTTGCGCGCCAATTCGCCGATCTTCTTGATAGTGGCGCCGCCTTTGCCCAGCGCAATCGCCTTCTGGCTGTCGCGCTGTACATAAATGATCTGATCGATCTTTACTGAGCCGTCTTTGCGCTCTTCCCATTTCTCGGTTTCGACCGCAGAGGCATAAGGCAGTTCGTCATGCAGGCGCAGATAGATTTTCTCGCGGGTAATCTCCGCCGCCAGCAAGCGCGAGGGAATGTCGGCGGCCTGATCGGCGGGATAAAGCCAAACGCCTTCGGGCATCTTGGACACGCACCAGTCGGCGAGCGCCTCAAGGCCGTCGCCTTTCAGGGCCGAGATCATGAAGATTTGCTCGAACACGCCTTGCGCATTCAACTTCTCGACCAGCGGCAACAATTCCGCATGTTTCATGGCGTCGATCTTGTTGAGCGCCAGCGCGGCTTTGCGGTTCGCGGTTTTCAATCCTTCGATGATCGCATCGCTGTCTTTCGCCGCATGGCCCAGCGGACTCGACGTCACTTCGGCGGCATCGACCAGCAGCACAACGGCATCCGCATCGCCCGCCCCGGCCCAGGCCGATTTGACCATTGCGCGGTCGAGGCGGCGGCGCGGGGTAAAGATGCCCGGCGTATCCACAAGCACGATTTGTGTGTCGCCGCGAATCGCCACACCGCGTATGGGCATGCGCGTGGTCTGCACTTTGGGACTGACGATGGCGACCTTCGATCCGACCAGCGCATTGACCAGCGTCGACTTGCCCGCATTCGGCGCACCGATGACGGCAGCAAAGCCGCAATGCTGGCTCATAGCTTCATTCCCAATTTCTCCAGCATTTTCTTCGCCGCGTCCTGTTCGGCTTCGCGCTTCGAGCCGCCCTCGCCGGTTTGCACATCGCTGGTGCCGATGCTCACTTGAACTTCGAAACGCGGCGCGTGATCAGGCCCCGTCCGGCCGACGATTTTGTACAGCGGCGCATCGTTGTTGCCGGCGCGCGATTGCGCCCATTCCTGCAATATCGTCTTTGGATCGCGCATATCCGAGTTGAGCGCGGCGAAGGCGTCCACCCAATAGCGTTCGACAAATCTTTGCGCCGCCGCCATCCCGCCGTCGAGATAGAGCGCGGCGATCACAGCTTCGCAGGCGCCCGACAAAATCGCGACTTTACGCCGCCCGCCGCTGCCGGCTTCGGACTGCGCCAAAATAATATGCTCGGCCAGGCCCGCCGCTTCCGCCGCCGCCGCGCAAGTCTCGCGCCGCGCCAACGCGTTGAACTTCAGCGCCAAACCCCCTTCGGCATCATTAGGATAAAGCGCATGCAGCTTTTCGGCCGCAATCAAGCCCAGAACGCGGTCGCCCAGGAATTCCAGCCGCTCGTTGGAGACGTCCGGACGGATGCTGGCATAAGTCAAAGCGCGCTTGAGAAGATCTCTGTCGCTGAAGACATGGCAAAGGCGTTCTTCAAGCTCAGTCAATGAACTTGAAAAGTCGACCGTAGCGGATCGCGCTCGGCCACTTCCAGACTTCCCACCACTCTGCTTTGTTGCCATCGACCGAAAAGAACTTGAATTCCGCTTTGCCGACAAGATTCTCCGCCGGAACATAACCCACGATTGCGCGACTATCGTCCGAATCGTCTCGATTGTCGCCCATCATAAAATAGTGCCCCGGCGGCACGACAAACACCGGTGTCGTGCGCAGGACCGCAGTCGGATCGCCATCGAGTACATAATAGGACTTTCCGCCCGGCAGCGTCTCGCGGAAGCGCGCGACATGGTGCTCCACGCCACCGTCGTCCTGCACGTAATCTTCGGCGCGCACTTTGGGCACCGACTGGTCGTTGATATAGAGCACACCGTCGATCATCTGGATGCGGTCACCCGGCAGGCCGATCAACCGCTTGATGAAATCGGTGGACGGATCGCTGGGCAGCGCGAAAACGACGACGTCACCGCGTTGCGGCGCCGGCCCTAGAACGCGTCCGAAAGACGGCAACAGCCGTCCCCAGGGGAACGAAAACTTGCTGTAGCCATAGGAAAACTTCTCGACGAAGAGATAATCGCCGACCAGCAGCGTGTCTTCCATCGAACCCGAAGGAATATTGTACGGCTGAAACAGAAACGTGCGCAGGACCAGTGCGATGAGCAAGGCATAGATCAGCGTCTTGCCGAGTTCCAGCCAGGACTCGCCCTGTTCCGCGTCTGCCACCGGATCCTTGGCGACCGCATCACCGCCATCGTGAATCGCCAGTGCATCGTCGTCGCCGGCGATGCGCTGGGCGTAGATGTGGGCTCTGGCCTGTTCCCACCAGGAATCATCCTTGCCCTGATCCGCATTGTGCGAAAGCGGCCCGAATTCGTCCCCATTCGGAGCCCCAGACAAGGCGCGGCCGCCATATTCCACGTCCAAAGGCGCAATAGCAGGCGGCACGGCTTTGGACGCCGCCGGAGAGTCCGATTTTTCTGGATTATCGTTCATCGGTGGGAAGGGAACCGGATAGAAGAACTGACGTCAAGGCTGGCCCACTTGCCTAGGGTGTGTTGCGCGGTTGCGCCACGGCCGAAATGATGACGATGGCCTGCGCCAAAGGAAAATCGTCGGTGATTGTCAGATCGATGACAGCGGTGTGGCCTTTGGGAGTCATCTCTTCCAAACGGCGCAAGGCGCCGCCCGTCAGCCGCAGCGAGGGCTTGCCGCCCGGCAGATTGACCACCCCCATGTCCCGCCAGAACACGCCGCGCCGCAGCCCGGTGCCGAGCGCCTTGGAGCAGGCCTCTTTGGCGGCAAAGCGTTTGGCGTAACTCGCTGCGCGGTTTACCCTTTTGTCGGATTTGGTGCGCTCCGTCTCGGTAAAAATCCGGCTCAAAAAGCGCTCTCCAAAACGCTCGATCGATTTCTCGACCCGGCGGATGTCGATGAGGTCGGAGCCAAGACCGAGGATCATTTGCGCGCCTCATCCATCAGCGCCCGCATATGGCGGATGGACGCTTCCAGACCGACAAAAATCGCTTCGCCGATCAAATAATGCCCGATGTTGAGTTCGCGGATTTCGGGAATCGCAGCTATCGGCTTCACATTTTCATAGGTCAGACCGTGTCCGGCATGAATTTCAAGGCCGATGGAGGCGCCATAGCGCGCCGCCTCGCGCACTTTGGCGAGGATTTTTTCCTGTTCGGCGCCTTCGGCGTCGCAATAGGCACCGGTATGCAACTCCACGACGGGCGCCCCCAACGACCGGGAGGCATCGAGCTGGCGCTTGTCGGGCTCGACGAACATCGAAACGCGGATACCCGCATCGCCCAGCGCGTACACAATGGGTTTCAAACGGTTGTGCTGTCCCGCGGCGTCGATGCCGCCTTCGGTGGTGCGTTCTTGTCGGTTCTCCGGAACAATGCAGCAGGCATGCGGGATGTGTTTGAGCGCAATGGCAAGCATCTCCTCGGTCGCCGCCATTTCGAGATTGAGCGGGATGTGAAGTTCCTGGCGCAGCCCTTCGATATCTTTGTCGGCGATGTGGCGGCGATCTTCGCGCAGATGCGCCGTGATGCCGTCCGCGCCCGCCTGCGCGGCCAAGATTGCAGCTCGCACCGGATCGGGGAAGGCGCCGCCGCGCGCCTGACGCACGGTAGCGACATGGTCGATATTAACGCCGAGGCGCAGCGGTGTCATCTGATTGCCCTTTCAGCGGCCGGACCATGAACAACCACAGGCACAATCCAAAGAGTATTCCGGTTATCCATGAGACGCCGAAGGTCAGCACCACGCGTGTGACATGATGCAAATGACCCGTGAAAAAAAACCAGCCAGTCATGAGTAGGCCTAGGAACGTCCCGTAAATTCCCACACCGAACACCAGAATGTAGCGCAGCGGACCTTTGGACGCCCATTTGACGAAGTCGCTCATCGCAAACCTCTCAGTCGATATCTTGGACAATATCAGATTCAGCACCATGTTATCCGAAGCCAGCGTAAAACCCCAACCTATACCCGGTTCGACACTGACATCGCGCATCGTTCCGCTTCGACGGTTTGTAATTGTCGTGCCAAATAAGATTGAGCACGCCGGGTCCTGCGATAGCGGCGTCATAGATTTGAATTTCGTCGGTTTGCGCCTGGGCGGAAATGGTGAAGCTGATGAACGAAAGTGCGAGGAAAATATAGCTAAAAACTTCACCTCCCCCAACGCGGGGAGGTCGGCGAGCGAAGCGAGCCGGGTGGGGGGCCTGCCGACGTCGGCACGCGCTCGAACATCCCCCCACCCGATCCGCCTTCGCTTCGCTCAGACGGATCGACCTCCCCGCGTTGGGGGAGGTGAAGAAAGCAGAAAGTCTCACGCCAGTCCCCGGCTCCCGGGTTTCACTGCCGGTGTACCGCGCAGATGTGGAGGAAGTTTGTCGGCTTCCCAGGCGGGGACCTTCAGCGTCGCCAGTGCAACCAGTTTCACGCCCACCTTGGCCTTGCCGCCGGATCGGTCGATCAGACACGCGGCCGCCACGGGTTTGCCGCCCGCCGCGCGGATCGCATCGAGACATTCGCGCGACGACAAGCCCGTGGTCACGATATCTTCCACCATCAGCACGGGCTGGTTTTTCTCCAGCGTGAAACCGCGCCGTAAGTGAAATGTTCCATCCTGGCGCTCGACATACATAGCGGGCAGGCCCAGTTGGCGGCCCATCTCGTAGCCCGGCACTATGCCGCCGACCGCCGGCGAAACGATGACGGTGAATTCCGCCTTCACCTCGTCGCGCACTTTTTCCGCCAGCGCTTTGCAGAGTTTGGCCGTGCGCTTGGCGTTCTGAAATACCAGCGCCTTCTGCAAAAAGGTGTCGGAGTGCAGTCCGCTCGACAGGACAAAATGGCCCTTGAGCAGCGCGCCGGCTTTTTCGAATTCGGAAAGGACTTGTTCGGGTGTCACTTGAGCGCTCCCAGACCCTCCTCGGGCCCGCGCACGCGGTCGACCGATTTCGACCGCGGCGGTCACGCGTAGCGCACCCAGGATGTTCTGCAAATGGGGAACGTCGCGCACTTCGATATCCACCTCAAATTCAAAATAGAGCGCGTTGCGGTTGGTCGTCTTCATGTTGAAGATATTGCCGCCATTGTTGCCGATGACGGTCATCACGGCGCCGAGCGATCCTGGCGCATTTGTCACGCGAATGATTAAGCGGGCGACCGATGGCCCCATCTCTGCGGCGTGGCGGCCCCAGGCGACATCGAGCCAATCGTCCATGCTGGTCTGCGCCTTTTCCAACTCGGCGCAGTCGATGGTGTGAATGACGGCGCCCTCGCCCGGCACCATCAAGCCGACAATGCGATCGCCCGGCAGCGGATGGCAGCAGGCGCCCAAGCGGTAGGCCAAGCCTTCCTTCAAACCGCGAATGGATATCGCTTTGGGCTTGTCGAGCGGATCGGCAAAAGAAGCCGCCTTGCGCCGCGCCGGATCGCGTTTGATCTCGGGGAAGATGGCTTCCAAAACTTCCTGGCCGCGCAATGCGCCGCGGCCCACTTCGGCGAACACATCGTCGGCCTTGGACAGACGCAGCTTCTTGGCGATGCCGTCGATGGCTTTGTCGGTCAAATCGAAGCCTTCGTCGGTAAACATCTTGCTCAAAATCTTGCGGCCGAATTTCACATGTTCGCCGCGCTGGGCGTGGCGCAAGAAGCGGCGGATTTCCGCCCGGGCGCGGCCGGTGACGACGAATTGTTCCCAGAGCGGCGACGGCGTCTGTTCGTCGGTGCGGATAATCTCCACCTGATCGCCGTTGTGCAGCGGCGTGTGCAGCGGCACATGGCTGCCGTTCACTTTGGCGCCGACCGTGTGGTGACCGAGATCGGTATGAACCTGATAGGCAAAGTCGATGGGCGTGGCGCCGCGCGGCAGCGGGATCAGATCGCCTTTGGGCGTGAAGCAGAAGACTTGGTCCTGATAGAGATTGAGCCGGGAATGTTCGAGGAAATCCTCTGCCGTTTCGCCGCGCTCGAGCAGTTCCACCATTTCGCGCAGCCATTCATAGGTGCCGGGATCTTCCGCTTGCGCGCTGACGCCTTCGCGATAACGCCAATGCGCCGCCACGCCGCGCTCGGCGATGTCATGCATCTCCTGGGTGCGAATTTGCACTTCGACGCGCTGCTTCTCTGGTCCGATGACCGTGGTGTGTAAGGACTGATAGCCGTTGGCTTTGGGGATCGAAATGAAATCCTTGAAGCGGGCGGGAACCATCTGCCAAGTCGTATGCAGAACGAAGAGAGCGCGATAGCAATCCTCGGGCGTCTTGACGATCACGCGAAAGCCGAAAATGTCGGAAAGCTGCTCGAAATTGAGTTGCTTGACCTTCAATTTGCGCCAGATCGAATAAGGCCGCTTCGAGCGCCCATAGACCCAGGATTCGATGCCATGTTCGGCGAACCGGCGCTTGAGCTGATCGGCGATACGTCCGATGCGCTCGCCCTTGGGCGCATCCAGCCGCGCCAGCCGCGTGACGATGGAATTGCGCGCTTCGGTATTGAGCTCGGCAAAGGCGAGGTCTTCCAGCTCCTCGCGTATGCGTTGCATGCCGATGCGTCCGGCCAGCGGCGCATAAATGTCGACCGTTTCTTGCGCAATGCGTTTGCGCTTCTCGGGCTCCTTGATGTAGCCGAGCGTACGCATGTTGTGCAGGCGGTCCGCCAGTTTGACCAGCAAGACACGGATGTCGTTCGACATCGCCAGCATCAGCTTGCGGAAATTCTCCGCCTGCTTGGTGCGCTCAGAGAACAATTCCAGGGCCGACAATTTGGTGACGCCATCGACCAGATTGGCGATTTCCTCGCCGAAATTCTCCTTGATGTCCTCGTAGGTGGCGAGCGTGTCCTCGACCGTGTCGTGCAACAACGCGGTGGCGATAGTGGACTGGTCGAGCTTAAGGTCGGTCAGGATGGCGGCGACTTCCAGCGGATGGGCGAAATAGGGATCGCCCGAGGCGCGGAATTGCTTGCCATGCGCCTTCATTGCAAAGACATAGGCCTTGTTGAGCAAAGCCTCGTCGGCATCAGGGTCATAGGCCTTGACCCGGTCCACCAGCTCGGTCTGGCGCATGAGTTTGCGCTTCTGGCGCGGGCGTTGGGCAGGCGCGGCCAGCGGCTCGACATTTTCGGCCGTTTGCGGGGTCGGGACATTCATGTACCCAATATAGGCACGGATAGCGAAATCCCGAAATCGGAAATGGACATAGCGCAACAGCGCGACATTGCCGCAAAGAAAAAGGCGGCCGAAGCCGCCTTTTTTCATTCGTTCGTGTGAAGAGTTCTACTCTTCGTAATCGACTTCCGGTTCCGGCTGCGGTTCGGCGCGGCGTTGTGCCTCGCTGGTGAGCGCACGCAGCAGCTCTTCTTCCGTAACCTGACGGAATTGCGGATCTTCGCGGCCGTCGTCGGTGTCGGCGCGGGCCTCTTCCGGCTCGTCGACCTCGGCGTGCTTCTGCAGCGATTTAATATGGTCTTCCTTCAGGTCCTCGGGCTTGAGTTCCTTGGCGGCGATTTCGCGCAGCGCCACCACCGGGTTTTTGTCGCGGTCGCGGTCAACCAGCGTCTCGGCACCACCGGAAAGTTGGCGGGCACGGAACCCTGCGGCCAGAACGAGATCGAAACGATTGGGGATTTTGTCGACGCAATCTTCGACGGTAACGCGAGCCATGAATCATCCTTGGCGGAATTCGGGAAGGCGGCGGAACCTATAGGAAACATCTCACGGGGGCAAGCGGCTATTCCGGAACCGATTTCGAGGCCGTCGCGGCCGCATGTTGGGCCACCAAAGGCCTGGTCCGACGCCATATTTCCCACGCTTGGGCACCAACCATGGCAAACAGGAACAGCAGCGCGACATCGGTGTAGAACAGGACTTGGGTGCTATGGGCCGCGAGCTTGTCGGGGGCCTGCCCGGTGCGCATCGTCATATTAAACACGTAGCGAACCGCAAAGACGCCGAAAAAGAGAAAATCGTTCCAAAAAGCGAAGTCTTGCTTGTGATGGCGCCTGAGGCCGGATCGAGGGTCAATGTCTGGTGGCTGGCAAGCACATAGCCGAGCCCCAGCCCCACAACCAGTGCGGCGGCGAAGATCGCCAATCCCACGGGACTCGGCATCACCGACATGACGAGCGAAAACCCGAGAATGACCCCGATAAGGGCGGGCCTGATCCAGAGCTGCCAGGGCTTAATGCGGCGCCCTTTCATCGAGCGGCTCATACGAAAGCCGACAAGCGCGACGACAACGAGGGGCAAGAGATAAGGAAGGTATTGCTTCAGCATGCGATCGGTTCTCTGGGGTCGAAACCGAGTTTAGCAATTTTCCGCTCAGAAGGAACCGCAGCTTTGGGTTTCCAGCAGCAACACGGCGTCTTGGCGGAAGCGTTGCTTATAAGCCGTACGGATAGCGGCCAGTTTGTCCGCTTCGCTGGGCGCGCCGGACAATATGACTATGAGATGCTTAGAGGCCTCATGCACGATGGTGCCGTCGGTGCCTTTCCATTGACCCTTTGCATCTTCCACCGTGATGCCATCGAAAAAGCGCGGCGTAATTTCTTGGTCGACAAATCGCCGCCAGTCGTCCTCACCGACGCCGGGCGTCGTGCCGATATTGCGGCCGAAATAGAGATCGGCTTCGGTCATTGGTCTGAGACCCGCCGGGCATGACGGCACGGTCCAGCTCGCACATCCCGCCAGAAGGGGCAAAGCCGCTACGGCAACAATCCATCCGCGCATAGATCCCCTCCGCTGCTCCGATCCTACAATTCCGCTATCGTGGGCAAAAGCCTGGGGGTAAGCATGAAACGCAAAAATCGCATTCTGGCCGTTCTGCTCGTTCTTACCGGCATCGGAACAATGCTCTATTGGGTGAATTATTTCGCGGCGGGCGATGTGCGCGTCGTATCCGAGCGCTGGTACACCGCGTTCGAAGATAGTTTTCCGTTGGCCGATAGCTGGATGGCGATCACAGCCGTTGTCGCGGGAATAGGGTTGTGGCGCGGGGTACCATGGGGCACGCGCGCCGGACTGCTTGCCGGCAGCGCGCTCATTTTTCTTGCGGCGATGGACATCACCTTCAATATCGAAAACGGACTTTACGCCCTGGCCGCGACGTCCGCTCCTATGCAGTTCGAAATCGCGATCAATCTGTGGACCTTGGTGCTTGGCCTTATCACCATCGTCGCCAGCTGGCAGTACACGGACCTCTAGCGCCTTAGGTTTTGCGTCCCGCAATCGCCCGCGCCGCTTCGACGAATTCGCTCGGCATCATGACGATGGTCATGGTGTTCTGCTCGGCGCCGACTTCGGTCAGCATCTGCATGCGGCGCAATTCGAGCGAGGCCGGCGTCTTCATGATTTCGTCTGCGGCTTCGCGCAGTTTCATCGCCGCTTCGTATTCGGCTTCGGCCTTGATGATACGGGCGCGTTTCTCGCGCAGCGCTTCGGCTTCCTGCGCCATGGCGCGTTGCATGGTCGCCGGGATCTCGACGTTCTTCATTTCGACGTTCTGGATTTCCACGCCCCATGCTTCGGTCATAGCGTCGACGCGTTCTTTTAGGATCGCACTGAGCTTCTCGCGCTCCTTCAGCACATCGTCCAGCGTGTGCTGGCCGATAACGTTGCGCAGAGTGGTGAGTGCCACTTGAATGACGGCGTTGCGCACATTCTGCACTTCGATCACCGCCAGATTGGGTTTCACCACGCGATACCAGATCACGGCATTGACCTGGACCGGGACGTTGTCGCGCGTCATCGCTTCCTGCTGCTCGACGCCGTCGGTCAGCACGCGCATGTCGACCTTGATCGAGGTTTCGATGCCGAGCGGAATGATCCAGAACAGACCCGGCCCGCGTATGTCCATGAAACGGCCGAAACGGAAAACCAGCGCGCGCTCATATTGCTGGGCGATACGAAAGCCCGTGAGCAGCACGAAACCGATGGCAAGCAAAACGATGACGAAGACCGGCATGGCGCTCTCCCTTGTCTTTTTTCGGCCATTGCGGCCTTCCTTTAGGTAGGCACTTGGGCAAGGAGTTAAAAGGTGTCTTGTTTCGCGAGCGCGAACCGGTACTTACCGACCGGCTTACGAATGTTCTAAGATCATGGGATGAGAAAGCTTCATCCAACGATTCTGCGAACCTGTTTTGCGGCAGCTGTTTGCACCGCCATTGCTGCTGCGCACGCGGCGGTGCCTCGAGACTGGCGCGTCTATCGAAACGTCACGCTTGGCTACACCATCGCCTATCCTGAAGGATGGAGCGTTGAAAGAAATTATGTCTATCCGGGGTTCGGACCGGATCACGAGATCCGCGGTGTCGCCTTCCATATTCCACACAGCATGGCGCGCGGCACAAATCTGTCGGTAAACTTGACCGCGCTCAGTGTGGAAAGCGTAAGCGGCGCGGGCCGCTGCGAAGCGGGGCGCTTTTTATCAGACCCGCAAAACCTCCATTCGATTGTCGAAAACGGCACCATTTATTCCACTGCCGAAAGCCAAGATGCGGGCGCCGGAAATCGGTACGAAGAGATAGTCTTTGCGCTTATCGGTTCTTCGCCCTGTCTGGGCATTCGATACTTCATTCACTCCACGAATATCGGCAATTACGATCCCGGCGTGGTGCAGGAATTCGACCGTGCAAAACTGTTGGCGGAATTCGACCGGATCAGACACACACTGGCCGTATCGCAGCCCGCACATCCGGCGGGAGCGCAGCAATAAGCTCCCCGACGCTGAGGCCCGATACGGGATGGCGCCAGCTCGGTGCGATGTCGGCCAAGGGAATCAGCACGAAGGCGCGTTCCGCCATCCGCGGGTGTGGCAGAATCGGCGGCCCGATTTCGACCTTGGCGTTGTAGTCGATGAGATCGAGATCGAGCGTACGCGGCGCATTCTTCGCGCTGCGCGTGCGCCCGAACGCGGATTCAATCTGATGCAGCCGCGCCATAAGCAAATCAGGCGAAAGTTCCGTTTCAATTTGAGCAACGGCATTGACGAAGGGCGGATCGGAGGCGTCGGGCCAGGCGGGTGTTAGATAATAGGGCGACCGAACAACTGTCCGTACACAATTAATTGACAGCGCTGCCATGGCCGCTGAAATGGTTTTTGCCGGCGGACCGACTTCGGATTCGAGATTTGCTCCGAACGCGATCACGATCATTCGATCATTCCGGCCTTGCGCGAGCGCGGCGAATTGTTAGAACATGGTTTGGGCCTTTGGGGGACTTTGCCCAGACGGCCATACTTTTTGACGGAGATCATTATGCTTTTCTATCCTCAAGAGAAACTCGCACTTTTTATCGATGGCGCAAATTTGTACGGCGCCGCCAAGGGTCTGCAATTCGACATCGATTATAAGCGGTTATTGGAACTCTTCGCGCGCAAAGGCGTTTTGGTACGCGCCTTCTACTACACCGCCGTCGCCGAGGATCAGGAATTTTCCCCCCTGCGTCCGCTGGTCGATTGGCTCGACTACAACGGCTTCTCGGTCGTCACCAAACCGCTCAAGGAATTCACCGATGCGCAGGGCCGCCGCCGCGTAAAAGGCAATATGGATATCGAACTGGCCATCGACGTGATGGAAATGGCAGACCAAGTTGACCACATCGTCATCTTCTCGGGCGACGGCGATTTCCGCCGGCTGGTGGAAGCGGCACAGCGCAAAGGCCGCCGCGTCAGCGTGGTCTCTACGATCCGCACCCAGCCGCCGATGGTGTCCGACGATCTGCGCCGCCAAGCCGATAATTTCATCGAGTTGGAAGAACTCAAGCCGATGATCATGCGCGAAGGCGGTCAGCGGGCGAACGCCCCAATCATGGGCGAACAAACCGCGGCGCAGTAGACGCCAACCCAGACTCGCAGGATAACGGCCCCATGAGTTTGGAGCCGCCGCGCGATTGCCAATTGTGTCCGCGTCTTGCCGCGTTTCGGGCGGACAACACAAAGAACTATCCGAAATTCTTCAACGCGCCGGTGCCGAGCTTCGGCGACACGAATGCGCGGCTGCTGATCGTGGGATTGGCCCCGGGCCTGCAAGGCGCGAACCGCACCGGACGGCCTTTCACCGGCGATTGGGCGGGCGATCTGTTGTTCGCGGCATTGCTGAAGCATGGACTAGCACGCGGGACTTATAAGGAAAGCGCCGATGACGGGCTTGTCCTGGTCGATTGCGCGATCAGCAACGCGGTGCGCTGCGTACCGCCCGAAAACAAGCCGACGCCGGCGGAAATCAAAACCTGCCGGAAATTCCTCATCGCGCAAATCGGCGCCATGGCACATCTGCGCGCCATTCTGGCGCTGGGCAAAATTGCGCACGATAGCGTTTGCGATACGCTGGGCCTGAAGAAATCCGCCCATCCCTTCAAACATGGCGGCGCGTACAAATTGGAAGGTGTGGAACTGATCTCCAGCTATCACTGCTCGCGCTACAACACGAACACGGGCGTTCTGACGGAAGCTATGTTCGACGCCGTGGTGAAACAAGCGAAGCTGGCGGCAATGCCGCAGATTTGATAGGCGCCCCACGTCGTCGTAGGACGGCGGCGACAGCGGCTAGCGAAAATCCCGGCGCGCCCACCACAGCACGCCGCAGGATAAGGCTCCAATGACCGCCATCGCGATGGCGGAACTCAAGAACACCGGTGCCTGCAGGGACTGCGGCGGCATGATCCCTATAATCAAAAACGGCGTGGACAAGATCGCGAGCGAAAAGCTGATATTCACGACATAGGCCCAACGCTGCCCCGCGTCCAATGCTCTGCCACTCCAGATCAGGATAAAGCCCATGGGCAACATGAAGACGCCAACCAGGATGTGGTCCAGCAAATAGCCTGGCGCCACGAACGCGCGAAGCTTCTCGTTTGCGATCGCCGCTAGAACATGATCTTGGATCAACGTGGTGGCGTAGAGATGCGCGATTGCCACGACAAGAATAAGCGCACCAAAAATCCGGAAAACGATTCCGACAAATTGAGCGCGGTGCATTTGCTACCCCTTGTCCCGCATCAGCCGCGCCTTGTCGCGCTGCCAGTCGCGCTTCTTTTCGGTCTCGCGCTTGTCGTGGAGCTTTTTGCCCTTGGCGATGCCGAGTTCCAATTTGGCGATGCCTTTGGGCGTGAAATAAAGCTTGAGCGGGATTAGCGTCATGCCCTCGCGCTGCATGGCGATGGAAAGTTTCACGACTTCGCGTTTGTGGACCAGCAGCTTGCGCACCCGGCGCGGTTCGTGGCCGAAGCGGTTGGCCTGGGTGTATTCGGGAATATGGGCGTTGACGAGAAAGATTTCGCCGTCCTTGGCATGCGCATAGGACTCGCTGATGGTCGCCCTGCCCGTGCGCAGCGACTTGACCTCGGAACCGGTCAGCATGATGCCCGCCTCGAGCGAGGACTCGATGGCGTAGGCGAAACGGGCTTTGCGGTTGTCGGCGACGATCTTGCGGCCGTCGTCTTTTTTCTTGGCCATATCAGCTCTTGGCGACGCCCGCGACTTCCATGGCCGCACGCACCCTGGCCCGCGCGGCATCGGATGCGGCCACCAGCGGCAGGCGCACTTCGTCGCTGCATAATCCCAGAAGCGAAGCGGCATATTTGATCGGCGCGGGGCTGGGCTCGGTGAAGATCGCGTCGTGCAGCGGCATCAGGCGGTCCTGCAGCACGCGCGCGGCAACGAAATCGCCTTTCATGCACAATTCCTGAAATTGAGCGCAGAGCTTGGGCGCAACATTCGCCGTCACCGAGATGCAGCCATGGCCGCCGCTCGCCGCGTAAGCCAGCGCCGTACCATCCTCGCCGGAGAGCAGGCGCCAATCCTTGCCGCACGCCAGACGCTCGCGGATCGGGCGCGCCAGATTGGCGGTCGCGTCCTTTACGCCGATGATGTTGGCGATCTTCGACAAGCGGCCCATGGTCTCCACCGATATCTCCACGACGGCACGGGCCGGGATATTGTAGACGATGATGGGAATGTCGACGGCCTCGGCAATCGCCGCGTAGTGCCGGTAGAGGCCCTCCTGCGATGGCTTATTGTAATAGCCGGTGACCGACAGCACGGCGTCGGCACCGACCGCCTTGGCATGCTTGGTGAGCGCGATCGCTTCGGTCGTCGAATTGGATCCTGCGCCGGCAATCACCGGGACGCGACCGCTCGCCTCCTCCACGCAGATTTGCACGACGCGCTTGTGCTCGTCATGGCTTAGCGTCGGGGACTCGCCGGTTGTGCCGCAAGGAACCAGCGCGTGACTTCCCTCAGCGATTTGCCAGGAGACAAGGCGGCGGAATGCGGCCTCGTCCACGGCGCCGTTTTTCATCGGCGTGATGAGGGCTGGGATTGAACCTTTGAAGCGTTCGCGCGCGGCAGACATGGTCACAACTCTTTCGATTCCGGCCAAAATACAGACCATGACAGCCATAGCAAGGCATGGCGGCCCTGCAACATGTGTATCGGGATTTTCTGGCATGCGCGGTCCCGCGCCGCTATGTTGAATTGCGTCGCCTTATGCGGCGCAACAATTGAGTAACCGATGCAAAAACGCCGCATCCTGATGGTGGTAACCGCAGCTCTTTTGGGCGCGGCAGCCTGGGCGCAAACCAGCTCCCTGCCGGACGGCCTGACGCAGCAGGGCGGCGTGATTTCCATGCAGCCAGTCCAAAGATTCCGATCAGAGCGACGACACCTCGGAGCCGGAGCACCGCACCGGGACTAGCCATGTGCTGAACGCTGGCGACCACGATCTGTTCACGAGGGCGTTTGAGGCCATCGAACGCGGCGATTGGCCGGCTGCCAATGGGTTGGCAGCGCAAGGACGCGATCCGATCGCAAAGCGCTTGGTGCAATGGCGCTTTCTGCTGGATAAGAACAGCGGCGCCTCCTTCGCCGAAATCGATGCTTTCCTCAAAGCCAACCCCGAATGGCCGTCGCGCGGCAGCCTATATGCCCGAGCGGAAGCGGCCATAGACCCTACGGCAAGTCCGGCAACGGTCATCGCTTGGTTCGGCGATAGGACGCCGGCCAGCGCCATGGGAAAGATTTGGCTTGGCGAAGCGGACATCGCCACCGGCAAAACGACGCTGGGACGCAATCTCATCCGGCAAGGCTGGGCGGAAGGCAGTTTCGAGCCAGCCCAGGAATTGGCCATTGTGCAGAAAGACGGCGCCTGGCTCTCGCCGGAGGCCGACCGCGAACGGCTCGACAATTTGCTGTGGCGCGACGACGTCGCAGGGGCGCGGCGCGAGATGGCGCGCGTCGACGACACGGCGCAGCGGCTTGCTGCCGCCCGCATCGATCTGCGGCTGAATTCGCGCGCCGCGCAACGGGACATTGCCAGTCTGTCGGCCGATATCATTTCGGATCCCTCGCTGCTGTTCGACCGCGCCCGGGCCGCGCGGCGCGCCGGCGACAGCGACGGCGCGGTGGTGCTGCTGCAGCGCGCACCGCTCAAAGAGCTCGCCAGGCTGCATCCCACCAAGCTGTGGAGCGAACTCAGCATCGCCATCCGCCAAGCCCTGCAAGAAGGGAACTCGAAGGCGGCTTATGAGATGGCGTCCGATTGCGGCTTCACCTCTGGCAGCGAATTTGCCGATGCGGAATTCCTGTCGGGATGGATTGCGCTGCGCTTCCTCAAAGACCCGCAAACCGCGCTGATGCATTTCAAGAAGCTGGGCGACGGTGTGTCGCGGCCGATCAGCCTGTCGCGCGCCCGCTATTGGTCCGGCCGCGCCTATGAAGAGGCCGGCGATCCGGCGTCGGCCTGGCAACAATATCATCTTGCCGCCAAAGCCTCGGACACATTTTACGGTCAGCTGGCGCTGGCCCGCATCGAGGCGACACCGCTGCTGCATCTGCGCAATCTGGCGGTCGACGCGCCACTCTCGCGCGCCGCCTTCGAGCGGGAAGAGCCGGTGCGGGCCATGCAAGTGCTAGCCGATCTCGGCGCGCAGGATTTCCTGCGCTTCTTCGCGCTGAACTATCAGGAGCTTCATCCCGACGCGGGTCATGTGAAGCTTCTGTCGCAGATGTTGGTGGAGGCGGGATTTCGCGACGTGGCCGTGAGAGTCGCGAAGGCCGCGAGTTACACCGATATCCCGATGCTGGCATACACCCATCCGGTGATTGCTTTGCCGCCCTATTCCGGACCGGGCACAGCGCCGGAACCGGCGCTGGTTCTTGGTATTATACGCCAGGAAACCGAGTTCGATTCCGCTTCGGTCAGCCACGCCGGCGCGCGCGGTATCATGCAGATCATGCCCCATGATGCACGCCGGTTGGCGCGGCTTTCCAACCTGCCTTACCGGCCCAACGATCTCACCAGCGATCCGGATTACAACATGCGGCTCGGCATGACGGAATTCTCCAGCTATCTGAGCGATTGGGGCAATTCGCTGATCCTAGCGGCGGCGGCCTACAACGCCGGTCCGACCAATGCCAAAAGGTGGATTGCGACATTTGGCGATCCGCGCAGTCCCAGTGTCGATCCCATCGACTGGATCGAAGAGATTCCGTTCGGCGAAACGCGCAATTACGTCCAGCGCGTGATCGAGAATATGCAAGTCTACCGCAATCGTTTGGCGGGGCGCGACCAACCCTTACGGATATTGGCCGATCTCTATGCGCCGAATGCGCCGCCGTCGAAGGTGTTGATTTATGCGCCGCCGCCCGCAGCGGCACCCACAACGCTGCCCAAGCCCAAACCGAGCGATACCGCTTCAGACGCTCAAGGCTCTCATTAGCCTCAAGCGAAGATGGACAGCCATTCCCGCGCCAGACGCTGCGCTTCGGCGATTTGCGACGCCGCCATCTCGCGGGCGAGCTGCGCCCGCCAGGTCTTGGCTTCGTCGCTGCCTTTGAGTGCAGCCAAGTTGAACCATTTGTGGGCGGCGACGAAATCGACGCCGACGCCCTGTCCGGTGGAATAAGCCAATCCAAGATTATATAGCGCATCGGCGCGGCCGGCTTTGGCATCGTGCTCGTATTGCGCTAGCGCGTCGACATCTATGCATGCCATCGCACAACTCTCCCCAGCATTCCCAAACGCGCAACGGACGGCCCGATGCGTTGGGCAATGTTGTGGCGCAAAAAGCTAAGGCGTAGTTAACGCTGGGAACCCTTGTTATTCAGGTTCTGTTAAGAGCTGTGGCACGATTGCTCTGTATACGCTCTATCTACGGCATGCAGGCTGCGCAGGTGCCGGCGCATATTTGCGCTGCCAGGCCTGCAAAATCTGCTCAGTCGGAGCCTAGGCGTCCCATTGTGGGGTCCGGGCAAGATCGCGCCGCAGGTGATGCGTCCTCCGGTTTCTGGTATATCGGCCGCGGGATGGATGGACGCGGCGATTGGTCCGCGGCCAATTGAAATCTGAGTGTCGATGGGCTGTTTCACGCAAATCACAAACGGTCGGGAAAGTTGGGGTGCAAACCACCGTATTCAACGCCATCGCCACGATCTGGCTTACGCGGCGGTCGTGCTGTCCGGCGGTTACGAAGAATGCGGCAGCCAAGGCCGGTTCCGCGTCGCTGCGGGCGACGTACTTCTGCACAGCACGTTCGACGCGCATCTGAACCGCTTTCAGCGCCAGGGCGCGCAAATCCTGAACCTTGTTATTGCCGATTTTGCGCCGAGTTTCGCCCTCGGGCATATCGGCGATCTCGACATCATAGCGCGCGCAGCGGAGCGCGATCCGATCGAAGCAGCCGCGTTATTGCGCGAACGGTTTCGCGAGACAAACCGCGAGCCGGAAGATTGGCCCGATATTCTGGCGCGCGATCTCCTGAGCGATCCCCATTGCCGTCTCGATAGCTGGGCGAGAAAACGCGGCCTTGCCGCTGAAACGCTTTCTCGTGGATTCAACAAGGTATTCGATGTCACACCGGCATTCTTCCGCATGGAAACCCGGGCGCGCCGCGCCTTCGCGCTGATCACAGCAAGCGAGGTATCGCTCGCGTCCATTGCGGCCGCTACAGGCTTTGCCGATCAGGCTCATATGTCGCGCACCATGCGCGCCTTGACGGGGGCAACCCCTCGCGCATGGCGCAGGTCAAATCTGTTCAAGACGGGTCCTGCGAACCTCGTTTAGATCTTGCGCATGACCATCGCGGAATCCAAGGCAGAGCCACGCTTTCGGCTGAAGCTTATCCCCATTCTTGTCACGGCGGCTCTGGGTTTTGCGGTGCCGTATGGCGCGGCTTATGCCGCGTTTTACTGCAGCAAGATCTTTCACTCGGCCTCTCCCACGGGCCCGACGCTGTCCTGGCTCTATATGCAGCACGGCTTCCAGTTTCTCGTCGCGCTGATCGTCATTGCCGTCTTGAAATTCTGGCTTGTGCCGGCCGATTACGGACTGCATTGGCCACGCGGCAAAACTTACATCTGGTCCGCCGTTCTGTGGGGCGCCTTCTTCGGCGTGCTCATGACGGTGGTGGATTATGCGCCGCAGCTGATCGCGCACACCAAGCCCAATCCCGGGTTTCCGCTTACGCCCGGCAATATCCGGGGCTGGACTTTCTTCGAAGGCATCTATGTCGGCCCGACCGAGGAAGTTCCGTTCCGCGCGCTTTTGGTCACATATCTCGCAACGACGATGCCCGGCAAACTGCATATCGGCCGTTTCAACATGAACTGGGCAGGCGTTGTCGTGGCGCTGATCTTCGCCCTGGCGCACGCCTCGAGTTTCGACACGCGCAATTGGGCGGAAGCGCTCGGACAGCAGATCTACGCCTTCGCGCTTGGTGTCCTCTATGCCTACTGGCTGGAAAAATCGAAGAGTGTCGTTGCGCCGATCATCGGGCACAATGTGAGCGACGTGGTGGAATACCTGATCGTGTTTGTCTGGCTGGGTGCGTTTCAGAGCCTCATCTGGGGACTTAACGCCGGGTGACAGCTATGCCGCCAGGATCTTGGCGTTTGCCGGAAAGCTGACGCTCACGGTCGTGCCGATGGTTTCGATACTTTCGATTTTCATGGTTCCACCATGCAGCTCCGCCAGGGCACGCACCAGAGCAAGTCCGAGACCCGTACCCGGTTGCGCGTGGGCCGCTTGATTGCGCACGCGCTCGAACGGCCGGCCCAGCCTGGGCAATTCGTTGGCCGGAATACCGATGCCGGTGTCTTTCACGACGATTACGGCGCAGTTCTCCTCTTCACGGACTGCGACCGCGACCGATCCGCCCGAAGGCGTGAACTTCACGGCATTGGATATCAGGTTTAAGGCGATTTGCTTCACCGCTCTGCGGTCCGCAAGCACCGAAAGCGCGTTGGGACGCACTTCGATGCTCATGGCAACGCCGCTGTCGGACGCGCGGGGCTCGACCAGCGCCATCGCTTCGCGCACGGCGCCTAAGAGATCAAGGCGCTCAAGATGAAGCTCATACTTGCCGGCCTCGATCTTCGAAGTATCCAAAATGTCGTTGACCAGATCGAGAAGGTGGCTTCCTGCGCTATGGATATGCTCGGCATATTCGGGGAATTTTGCGGTGCCTTTGGCGGCCAGGCCTCCGTCGCGAATAATCCCCGAAAAGCCGAGAATGGCGTTCAACGGCGTCCGCAACTCGTGACTCTTATTGGCCAGAAATTGCGATTTCGTCAGATTGGCGCGATCCGCTTCCAGCCGCGCCAAGTTCGCTTCGTTTCGCGCCTCGATGGCGGCTTGCGTCGCTTCCCGCAAACACTGCTCGGCTTTCTTCTTTTCATACAGGATCGAGGTGACGACCAGCATCGTGGCCGTCAGTACGATCACGAAAAATTGGAGGAAGAATATCTTGTTGCGTAGCGTCCAAGGGGCCATCGCGAGATAGCCGTGGCCGTGAAACAGATTTGTGACGATGACGGACGTGATCAGCATCAGACCAAAGGCGACACCGGCATAACTTTGCTGAAACGCGATCACCAGAACGCACGGAAACAGAAGAAATCCCAGCGGCACGGTCGGCCACTTGATCATGATCACATAGACGAAAGCAAGCACGCCTATGCTGGCAAGTGCCGGCAATAGCTGGTCGCGCTTGAATATGACTGCAATGTCTGTGCGCCTTACCAGCAAGGCGGCCGGCACCACCTGAATCAGACCAAGACCGTCGGCCATGTACCAGCCGGCGGCCGATCCCAAGAAGGGAGCGCTTTGCGCAATTTTCAAATAGGACGCGGCGAGAACAGCGGATGCCACCATTGCGGGGCCGAAAGCGAGCGCCAAGAACGCCACGAGCGAGCGAAGGTCGCGGATGTCTTGATCGAGCCCAAAGCGGCGCATCGGGACGGCAATCATAAGAACTTCGACAAGATCCGCCGACGAAAACGCGAAACCGGTCGCAACGCCGCGTCCGGTCAGGGTATCCGCCAACACACTGGTTACGAAAGCGACGAGCGCCAATGTCGTCCAATGGCGAGTTGGCGCCCTGAACAAGGCGGCCAAGAGAAGGCCGTTCGTTAGCCAAATGGCGGCGAACCCTCCAACCTGCTGGGCAATGCGTATCGAAACCCAGCTGGCCGCGAAGAGCACGGCAGCGAACACGACGATGTACGCCGGGGAAATCCTCATGAAATGAGAAAGGAACGCCAACCGCTCTCGCGGCTTGTCAGCACGCATAGTTGTACCCGCGACAGACATTTGGGGCCTTTCGGTTTGTCGATAACCTTAGGGGAGCCGTCGGAAATGACTGGTTAAGTCGCCGCGATGATCTCTGCTCAAAGTCAGGTCAGACTGC